>CAWJOP010000001.1:0-655158 GCA_963844535.1 uncultured Gammaproteobacteria bacterium
GTATTCCAATAAATTCGCAGGGCGATTCCAAATAAATTCGCAGGTTGATTCCAATACAAATCGCAGGGTAATTCCAAATTAATTCGCAGTGGTATTCTGATTTAATTTGCAGAGTGGTTCTGGTTTAAAATTTTCAGATAGTTTTTCCACTTCATAATATAGATCATTAAATCGGAGCGAAGCGACGCTATAATTTTATTGGTAACTTGATTAAGCTTCACCTCCTTTTATTAAAGTAGCCTGTTTTTTTCTCATAGATTCGCCCTTAAGTTCAACACGATAAGCGGTATGAACCAATCTGTCTAGAATGGCATCCGCTAACGTACCATCACCGATAGCTTCATGCCAAAATTTCACAGGTAGTTGGCTGGTAATGATACAAGAACGCTTTTCATGGCGGTCATCTAATAATTCTAATAAATCACGCCGCTGTTCATCGGTAAAGGGAGTTAATGCAAAGTCATCTAAAATGAGCACATCCATTTTAGCTAACTCAAGCATTTTTTTCGTATATCGTCCATCGCCTTTAGCGATAGCTAATTCAGGTAAAAGCCTGGAGATTCTAGCATAATAAGAAGAGAAGCCTTCCAAACAAGCTTTATGCGCAAGTGCACAAGCCAAGAAGGTTTTGCCTGTACCCGTTGGGCCAACAATTAATAGATTATGGTGTGCACGGAGCCACTGACAACTCGCCAATGAGTTCAGAAGCGATGGGTCTAAGCCTCTTTGAGCTTTATAGTCAATATCTTCAAGACAAGCTTGCTGTTTTAATTGTGATTTTCGCAGTCTGTTTTGTAGTTGCCGATTTTGACGTTCAAGTAACTCTCGGTCGACCATAAATCCCAGACGTTCTTCAAAGCTTAAACTGTGGATATTAGATTGCTGTAATTGTTCATGCAACGCTTTGGCCATACCGCTTAAGCGAAGGGTTTTAAGGTTTTGCATGACAGGATGTATTAACATAAATTTCTCCGGTAAATAGTTATTCAAAGTACTGCTGACCTCTGACATATTCATGATTTTTTTGTGTGACATGGGTACTTTGTGAATGAGTGGGTAGCGGTTGTTGTTCAAGACGATTTTTTAAGATGGCTTCGACACTTTTATAGGAAAACGCCCCGATGGCTAAAGCTCTTTTGCAAGCAGCTTCAAGTCGTTCTTGTCCATACTGTTTGCCTAAACGCAGGAGTCCTAAACAAGCACGAAAGCCTTGTTGAGGATGTGCTCTTTTTAAAATGATTTGTTCGACAAGAGAAGCCGTCGATGCACCAGTTTTACTTGCCCATTGTTGAATACGTTCAGGCGTCCACTCGGCATAGCGCTGATGCGATTTGGGCATGTGTTCATTGAGTGTAGTATGTTGGTACTTGGTATAACTACGGGTATGAGCAGCAATCCGTTTTCGCTTATAAAACACTTCAACCAATGGCTGGGTAAAACGCACATCCAAAGTTTTTTGTGCAAAGGTATAGGGTACACTGTAATAATGTTCTTCCAATTCGATATGATAATCGATACCTGCTTTCGCTTGTTTCCATTGAGCAAAAACGTAACGTGTGGCAGGAAGAGATTTCAGCAGAGATTGTTCCAAACATTCAAATTGGCTTTTTCTTGAACCTGGCAATTTTTGGAATGGGCGCTTATTGAGTTCATCACGTAAGTGATGTAATGCCTCATTGAGTTCTTGCAAACTTAAAAATGAACGATTTCTGAATCTAGCTAAAATTTGACGTTCGACATGTAAAACGGCTTGCTCAACTTTGGCTTTATCTTTAGGGGAAGCTACTCGAGTGGGTAAAATAGCAATCCCATAATGACTTGCCATTTCTTGATACGTCGGATTTAAGTCAGGCTCATAACGATGCGCTTTTTGAACCCCACTTTTTAAATTATCTGGAACCACAATTTCAGGAACACCACCTAAAAATTCAAAGGTACGCACATGCGAGCCTATCCAATCTGGCAATCCTTGGGTCCAAGTGGCTTCTACATAAAAATAATTGGAAGCACCTAATACCGCAATAAAAATTTGTGCATTTTGCACTTCGCCTGTGTGTCGATTAAATAAAACCGGTATGGTATCTCCTGCATAATCTACAAAGAGTTTTTCACCTGCTTTATGGGTTTGACGCATCCAAACATCCAATTTATTTTCAAATTGTTGGTAGAGCGCACAGAACATACTGTAACTGATCCCGCGCGGATAACGCTCCTTATATTCTTGCCACAATAACATCAGTGTGACATGTTTCTTTTTCAGTTGTGCATGAACCTGTGCAAAATCAATTTCACCCTTATCTTCCGGCATGGGCCGTTTAATCGGTGGATAGAGCTTTCTTTCTAATTGTTCATCATCTAACCCTTCGGGTAAGGGCCAACTTAATTGTGCCTCACCCACTCTGCGCAGACATTCTCTTACCGTACTACTACTAATGCCCAAACTCTTTGCTATAAATTGATTGCTGTGAGTTCCATCTTTTAAACGTAAAATCTCTCGTATCTTTCTCATGGACAATGGACTCCTCGACATAAAAACTGTGCCTCTCTTTACTTAAGTTAAAAGCACAGCATATTTTTAAAATGCGCTTGCGTAGATAAAAACCACACACAACAACGCACGCCAAGTTGTCGCTTTACTCCAATAAAATAATCAGCAATATCAGAACTGGAATACCACTGCGAATTAATTTGGAATCGCCCTGCGATTTGAATTGGAATTGCCCTGCGAATTAAATAGGAATTGCCCTGCGAATTAATTTAGAAATACCCTGCGATTTGGACTGGAATACGCAGTTAAAGCAAAAATACCCATTTAGTTATTATTCATTTGTATTGAACAATTATTTAATCACTGATTTACTCATTACACGTGCCCAGTCGTTACAGACTTTGGAGAAGTTTAAAAAGTTTGCTGACTTACTGGAAGAACTTGAGCAGCAATACTCATTCCCTAAAAGAGGTGTTGAGGAAGCATTAAAGAAATCAGTCGCTAGAAAAATAACGCTTCTAGAAAGTCCTGCTTTGCAAACTTCCATAGGGGAAAAGGACATTTCTGATTTTGAAGTTCATTCTCTATTAACAAGCTTTTCAAGTCTCCAATCCTGTCAAAAAATATTAAAAACACTATCGACCCTGCGGGATACTTATCAAGTATCGATGAACAACCTAGATAAAGCTTTGCTTAAGAAATTGCTCTATGCAGTAGTTGAAAAAGAAATCAGTAAATCTAATCTACAATCCTGTCAAAAGCTATTAAAAACGCTATTGACCTTGCGGGATACTTATCAATTGTCGGATGAGATAGATAAAGCTTTGCTCAAGAAATTATTATATGCAGCAATTGAAAAAGAAGTTAATGAACCGGAATGGAAAAAGTCTGATTTAAAGCGAGTATTTTCCTTATGTCACTTCGTGGCAGGAGATCAGGAGCTAATTAGCCTGATATTTAGCCTGTTGGAAGAAACTGAAATCGTCCATCAGTTAAAAGACTTACCCAAAGGAATCTTTGAGCAACAATTTGTTCGCTATGTTATTGAAAGCCAAGCTCAGAAAATATGGAACAAAACATCCGAGACGCTTCCTGGCGAGTTTAAATGGATCATTGTAGATAGATATAAACTTTTGCAGCGTCTAGGTATGGCAGAATTGATGCCGGCTGAATTTTTACAGGCTTATTTTGCTTACTGTATGTGGTTAGATGCTATCGATCATGAACGATTTTCACGTTTATGCTCCTTTGTTCAATTTGTTCTTTACGAAATTCCTTATGAAGATAAAACAGTACCTGACTTATTAAAACAATTGACAGAAAAACTGACTTTAACGGAATATGAACAGTTAATTGAGAGATTAATTAAATATGCCAAACATAACCACAAACCAACTGATAAGTTAGAGTATTTTCTATTAGTTACGCTAGAGATAGCCGTTGCCAAAATCACTTCTCAATTAGAGCGTATTCGCTTAGCTAAATTAGTTCAATCATTGGAATGGAAGGATCATGAGCTAGATTTAGCTAAGCTTTATAAATTAATTGGCAGTGAAAAAGTTCCATTAAATAACAGTGATTCAAAAGTTATCGCTGATCTTGTCAAAGAACTACGTCATAAATTAATTGGTCTACAAATATCTAGTCAGGCACTTAGCACAGGTGATGTTAAAAAACGAGCGCATGATACAGAAGCACACATCAAAAAAATAGCAAAACGACTCCTCAAAGCACTACCTGTAGTTTGTGAATTATTTACCGGAGCTGAAATTGTGCACGATTTAGGCAAAGTGATAAAGAGTACAAGCAAAGCTTTACATGTGGCTTCATTTCTAACCATGGTTCCCCCTATTCATGATCATTATAAGGAATTCAAAAAAAAGCTAAGAGAATTGATATATGGTAATTTGCCTTCTGCAAAACAGAAAATAAAAATGTTTGCTCGCTTATTTTCAGGGCAAGAAGGAGAGGATCAATTAAATCATTTTATTGAATATTTAGTCCACTATTACGAAGAACCATTATCACGTTGCCATTCCGATATGGGAAATGCGTTAGCTAGCGCAGTTTTAGATAGTATTGGTTATGCTGTCGTTTCTTTAGTTGTAAAAAATAAAGATATTAATGTAGATAATTTAATTGCAGAGGTATTAGAGTGGCTTGCCTCAGAAAATATTGGTACACAGGAAGTAATCATTATTAATGCCAATGAAGAAAAAGTAAAAGTAGCTGAAATTTTTCGGTATTCGGGCTTTAAGTGCTGGGATCAAGAAGAAAATGAAATATTTTTTGATTTAAAAGAATCCGACGAAACAATATCAAAAACTAACGGTAGCCGATTTGGCTATCGCAGAGCAAATGAACAGATGGTGAGATATTTTCAGGCTGAATTGCTGCGCTATAAATCTCAAGGCTATCTTCCAGATAGTGTTTTTGATGAATCCACTTTGAAGCGATATCAAAATGCTTCATTGCAAGTAATTCCTATGAAGAATTGTCGATGTTACGGTAACCGATTACAAAAAGTAGAAAGCCAACTTGAAAAAATTGAGCATCAAGTACAGGTAAAAGAAAGTCAGGAAGAGAAAATCCAAAAACTTCAAGAAGAAGCTAAGCTAAAAGACGAAAAAATCGTTAACCTCACACATACTGTCGAAAAATTAGAAATGGATGCTGAAAATCTAAATACACGCCATTCTCAACTTTTCATGGTTTTACAAGCAATTCAAACTGAAGAGGTGGATTGCCTTGTTGTTTATTAATAAATATACAGATTGTGTGCGCCAAAACTTTTCTTGCAATACGATTTGTCAAATACCAAGGCTTACGAGCTCGTATTTTTTCAATGTGAAAACGGTCAGTTAATTGGCCTATTACCGTCTCAACAAGACGTCTTGTTGATTTTAACCACCGAATAAATTTCTCAGTTCGTGTTTCTTTCATATTTGAGCGTACTGCCGTCTGCAGATTAATTTGTGCAAACTCACGTAGTTCCTGTTGATATTCAACACCAATGAGACCCTTGTCTGCAATAACCATCCCACGAATGAGCGTCACCAAATCCCATAATGAATCTCGCTCATCAATATTAGCCGCTGTTGTCGTTATTTCCGTAATGACACCTTCTGAATTGATTAATACGTTTCCCTTAAAACCATAATATTTTTCTCCCTTAGAAGCACAATAACCATAAGCAGCTTCGCCTGCAAATATACGACTAAAATAGGCACGTTTAAAATGTGCAACAGGCATCGGAAATCCATCAGATAAATGAAGTAAATCAGAAAAAGCACCGAGTTGTTTAGCCAACACTTTTTGTATCTCCTGTGTTACATACCACAAATTAGCGGCTTGTTTAGCAAAATTGGCGCGTGAACCCAGTTTTGGAAACCATTCTCGCCAATGATGATAAAAATATTCCCACGCGCCTTTATCTGTATCTATCCCCAAAAATTCGGCTACAACTTCCATGCTAATTACCTCACTATCCGATAAATTGGGGGAAAAACCTCTCTCGCGTAGCTTTTGTCCTGCCATTAAATCTTTTAACATTTTGTCTACCAAACAATATACAGCAATGATAAAGTCTTCTATAGGCATGGCTAACTCCTTTTATAACGTTGAATTTTGCTCAAATCCGAAGTTACAAAACTTATCCATGCCCTTCAATTTATTTTTTACATTAGCCTAAAAAAAAGGACTTCAGATTAAAATGAAGCGATGGAATGCAGCGGAAATGCTGACTATTGGGCAAAAGCTTTTTACAAAAATACATCAGCAAAAATATATGGTGCATCATAATCATGAGATTCATTTTATGGCGCGGGAGCTAGCGGATTGGTTACCGAAGGGGATAGAGTCCCTTATCAATGGAAACTATGTACCGCGTTGTTTGAAGCGTCATTACTTTCCCGATGAAATGCTCGATCAGCTGCATGTATCTGACCGTATTTTACAGCATCTTTTGCTGAAAGAACTGAAGCCCACTTTCCAGCATGTCATGAATAAAAATTGCTATCACTTGCAAGGTCCCAGTGGGGTAAAGACAGCCACTCAGCGTATTCGGCGGGTGTTGGAAGAGGACAAGCCCAATTATATATTGCGCGTTGATATTAAATCGTATTACAAATCGATACCGCATTTTATGTTATTGCAAGATATCAAAAAATATTATCTTGACCCGAAAGTGCAAACGATGCTTAAGCATATCATTACAAATCCCATTGAGACGCCCAATGGGTATAAAAATCCCGATCAGGGTATTGCGCTGCGTGGACCACTGTCCCAATTTTTTAGTGGCATTTATTTAAAACCGCTGGATGATGCATTTGACGAGATGGATGTCACGTATCTTCGTTACCAGGATGATATTGTGATTTTTTGTAAGACAAAACGGCAGTTAAATCGCTGTAGAAGACGCATGATGGACGTTTTACAAGAACGTTGTTTGAGCTTATCGCGTAAAAAGTCATATATCGGCAGCATCAAAAGTGGTTTTCATTATTTGGGCATTGATTATCCACCGACACGACCGGCGGATAACATCAAAGTCGCTCACGTTGAAGATGATAGGACGTTTTCTGGTTCTGTGCACCTAGCCCTCCCTCGGGGGGGCAGCAACCAACCTTTATCATCTCAGGGTGATGCCATTCGCATTCTGCCTCATCCGAGGACATTGCGAAAGGCACGCGAGAATGTAACGTGGATGGTCACCCATGGTGTCTCTCACCGAAAGACCAAAAACTACCTTCATCGCTTTGTACTTTGGTGGCAAAAAACAGCAGAAGTTTGGCAATATATCGAATTACTTCAGTGGTTTATCGAAAGCTGTAGAGCACCTCAGCCTAAAGCCGTCGCAGCTGCGCTCCTTCACGTCGCTACATTACGTGGCCCTGAGTCCTCGATTGATTGTCGGCTCGTGGCATAATAAGCTCCGAGTGTTTGCTGTTTTTTGTTTGACATAGTTTGTAAAAGACATCACCCCCCCCGCCCGCACACACCCTACCCGCCCGCCCCACGCCATGCCGCGCGCGACCGCCGCGGCATAATCTTCCCCCAAGCGAAAAGAAGGATCCAAATCAAGAGGATAAAAAACTGTACCAGACGAATATCGAAACTCTAAACTACGCCTCAAGAACTCCTTGCCTTCCACAATAGCATAAGGGCCTTGACACAGGGCTTGGGCATAACAGGTTGGCAAATAACGCTGGGCCCCGCCAACCACTCTCCGCCAAACTAAATTATTCTTTCGGCTGTCATAGCCACCAAGCTCATCAAACTTCTTATCAAATAATTCGAAGGCTTTGACCACTAATTGACTACTCACCTGTCTTCCCGTTTTAATAATGCCTTCTTTTTGTTTGGCTAAATACGCTTCCCAGGCTTTGAGGTAGGGTTGCGCTTCTTCATCCGTCGTTGAGTTTTCAATCCCTTGTACAACTTTACTGAGTTCTTCCTCATCCTTTTGCAACCTGGCTTCTTCTTCAGCCTCCCAACCTTCTGGAAATTGTTCCAAAATTTGGCTGTCTTTCTCAGCCTTTCCATTCTGTAAATGAATTAAATAAGGTATAATCATTTCCACCATACATACTTCCTTCTCATGGAACTTCACATCTTCTGCCCATAAAGCCAGTTGTAAAGGAGTTCCTTCCAATGTACGGCCCGAATAATCGACCACCTGACATTTCTGCTTCAGTAAGTTTGGATTTCCCTTAATCATCGCTTCTGCTTCGGCTTGTTTGCCTTGTACCACATAGAAGGCTAGCTTTACTATTTCAGGTGTGGATTTAAGAATGGGAGAACTTAATGATGAGTACAAGGCCGTTGGTTGTTGCGACGGGGTAGAATGACTGACCCCTTCTTGTCGTGCTTGTCGTGGACTTTCTTGATCTTCAAGTATCGAGGTTCCTTTTGTAAGGCGTTCATGACGCGTCATTAACCAATTAAAAAAGCTGAATGCAACATTCCATAATAGGCCAACACCTACGCCTATCCCCCCCATAACCACCGCCGTAAGCGCAGCAGATAAGCCCATTGCGATAGCAAAGCCGGGGATAAACAATGCCAGTAGGATAAGCACTACCGTTGCAACCAAAATGAGCGCATTGACTCCCCATCGAATTCGACGTTGTATTCTAGAATCAGCCATGTTTTTTACCTGTTGAATTTAAGAATTTCTACAAGTATAAAGCATCAATCTTAACAAAACATTAAAAACAGCACGATTCGCAACGCGCGCAAGCGCGAAATGCGGGTTTATCAATAAACAGCAAGGCAATCCACCTCTTCAGTTTGAATTGCTTGTAAAACCATGAAAAGTTGAGAATCGCGTTAAATACAATTGTTAAAAAATTAAATACAACCATTGAAGATATGAAAGTAGACATTATGCACCTAAAAAGACATAGTGCAGAAAATTCGGATTCGTTTACTTCATCAGAACAACAGAACCGAGCTGCTTTTACGCAGGTTTTTGCCCCAGCAGTGCCACGAAATGTAGTGAATCAGCTTGTTCAAACAGAGAATAGAGAGGGGCAATATTTCACTTATTCACCTAATCAGTAGTCATTTAAAAGAAAAACAACTAAAGGTATCCAGTTTATGCAACAAAAAAATCCAACCTCGCCAAATACGAATCAAATATCGGATGATGAATTAACAAAACAAATACGACGACAACAACAAGAATGGAAAGAAGGAGCACTTTGGAGACGAAACCTCAAACAGAGGATTGATGAACAAGAAGAACGAGTCGTTCGATTTGGAATAGGTTTATATTGGTTTGTAAATATTTTGTGGCTTCTGTTTGCTCTAGCATTCATTATTACCGGTGCTGTTCTAGGGGGATTAGGAATTATAGGCATACCTGCACTAGTGGCTATGGTAACGATTGGCTGCATTTTATTAATATCGCTAATATTGTTTAATTGCGGTATTTTTAGCAGAGCCGAACCTAAAAACAGCTCTTTTAGTTCATCCAATTCTTATGATTCTTCAATTGAAGATGGCTTGCCAAAATCACCTTCCCCAGCTCAGTCTCAAACACCCTCCATCATACCGATTGTTTCTACTTCTCACCAACAAAACCCAGAAATCTACCAAGATATACTGCAACGTAATGTACCCACACCAACAACTTTGACTCAAGAAACTACGAAAAATAATAACAATCTTACTGCAACATTGTAAAAGAGGGAGTGATGATTAAAGACTGATGGTTGTTGAATTGTGCCCTATCACAGACACAGAAAAATAAGCTTCGAGAAAACTTACCGGAACCCTTAGAACAAGCCTTTCTTTCAGAAGGCCATTAAGTCCATTAATTTTTGAAAATGAGATAAGGTTTTTTCCTGAGTAAAGCAGAAATATGCGCCAAAGTAGCTAAGGTAAGATTAGCTTCGCACTTTTGAATTTTAGTTAATTGAGTAGGGCTGATACCCAAACGTCTTACTAATTCGTTAAAACCAATTTTTTCTTTTTTCATATAATCGGTAAGCGCCGATGAAACATTTTCTTGTAACCCTTTTAAAGCAGTAAATTCAATATCTACTTGCTGTTTAATTTCTTGAATTTCTTCTTTATTAAGGCGTTTTTCAAGATAGTCTTTAAAGCTAGCTGTTTTCATTTATATGGCTCCTCATAGCATCCCATCGTTCTCTAGCAATACTTATGTCCTTGCTTTGGCTTGTTTTTCCTCCTGCATGGAGAAGAATAATGGTGAAATTAGGTAAAAAACTATAATAAATACGATAGCCAAAACTTCTTTCTCTTAATTCAAATAACCCTTTCCCTAAAGATCTACTGTGAGGTAAGCGTAAAGTATTGCCACATTTTTCCAGAAGTAGTAACTCCTTAGAAACTGATTTTAATTGTTCATTGGTTAAATCATCTAACCATTCTTTAACAGATGAATTTCTTTCATTATAATAGATTAAGTTCCAGCTTCTCATATCTATAATACCTTATATTATAGTACCTTATAGTGTATTAATCAACTTTAAAAGAGATTTTTTTATTTGTAGAACTAAATGCTTTGTTAAAATGGTTATTCGTTTGATTAAAAAACCTTGCGCGACTTTTGCGCGACTGAAGAGTACATTACAGTGCATTACTGGGCATTTTGTAACGGATCGCCCAACTGTTAAAGATTAATGAAAAGGGCTGAAAACCCTTGTGTTTACTGAGATTTAGCACATCAGACTATTACTTCAATTGGCCAGAGCACCCGATTAAAAGTCCGCTGCTCTACCGACTGAGCTAACGGCCCATAGAACTGAAAGGGGCTTATAATACTGCAAATTTTCAAAATCTAAAAGCTTCTTGCAATATTCATTACAGACCCTTGCGCGACTCTGACAAGTTACCGTCCTGAGTAGAGTTAGTTGAGACATTTCCTGTACATCACATACCTTACTCGCTGCCTCCCATAGATTCATCAGTTCAGCACGTGAATAATGCGTTGTCATCCTGTTGGATTTGTGACCGAGTAAATCCTGTCTATCTTCAAAGTAGAAAATTCTATGACTTAATTCGGGGTGTTGTTGTAAAATACCCCCTTTTGAAATTACTAAAAGCGCTAAATGGCTCGCATCCCGCACGTCGTGGATGCTGCAGAGTGGCCGTGTCAGCCGCACCCGCGGTTTGCGACAGAGATTGCTCTAAAGGGCACACGAAGAGGAGATCTGTATGAGTTTCGGATTGACCAATCAGCAGCGGGAGCAGTTTGTTCGAGACGGTTTTGTGAAGATCGAGGCTGCCTTTCCGGCGGAGATTGCGCAAGAGGCGAGTGCGATTTTATGGCAGGAGACCGGCTGCGATCCCGAGGACGCATGCACTTGGACTCGTCCTGTGGTGCGCCTTGGCGACTGTGCACAGGAGCCATTTCGAAGAGCCGCCAACACGCCAGTGTTGCATGCGGCGTTCGATGGGTTGGTTGGAGCGGGCCGGTGGGTTCCCAGAGAAAGTCTGGGAGGGATCGTGATCCGGTTTCCTCACCCGGATGATCCGGGCGACACGGGATGGCATATAGACGCGAGCTTTCCGCCGGCTGGTAGAGCCGAGTCGTACTTCGATTGGCGAATCAACATAAGGTCGAAAGGGCGGGTGCTACTGATGCTGTTTCTGTTTTCGGACGTGACAGAACAGGACGCGCCGACGCGCATCCGGGTGGGATCGCACCTGGTTGTTGCCCGCTTGCTTGGCCCAGCTGAAGAAGCTGGAATGTCCATGATTGAGATCTCGAAGCTTGCAGATCGCGAGACGGAGGGGATCAATGAGGCTTTGGCTACAGGGCCTGCGGGAACTGTCTATCTGTGTCATCCATTTCTGGTGCATGCTGGTCAGGCACATCATGGCAGTATGCCGCGCTTCTTGGGTCAGCCGCCGCTATATCCACGGGTGCCTTTAGAACTAGAGCGTCATGATGGGAGCTATTCGCTGGTTGAGAGGGCAATTCGGCTTGGACTGCAAGGGCGTTGAGTACCAGCGGATTTTTTTCGCTCAGATTGCGAGAGGTATAGCTAAAAATTTTGTACATCAATTTTCCCTAGATCCATCAATTCTCTAACTGCTACGAAGAAAATAATGAAATTAGGGGCACTGCTGCGGCGGAGATCATTTAACATAGTTTGCCAACGTTCAATGAGGGATTGATTTTGCAAAGACCATTCCTTCAACAAGCTTGGCGCCGTGTCTTTTGATTTGATTTGTAGCACGCTCAATGTTAAGTATTTTTGTTGCCAATCTAAATCGTCACGTAATGCTGCTCTAGCAAGCGCATCCCAGTGATTTTCAACTGGGTGGGCTAGAATTAAATTGCGTAACCAATCGAGTTCAAGGTTCTCACCCAAACTAAAATAAATAGTTGCTACTTTATCGAGTGGGGATTGGGTTTTTTGAGTGATTTCAATAATATCTAGCGCGGGAAATAATGCTGAAGTAGTGGCGATTTTAGTTGCTAGATCATGGGGCGATCCTGCTTCAATGAGTTGAGCAATTTCCGTAGTTAAATTTGCTGCTCCTGAACCAATTAACCAATGAGCAATATTCTGGTGAAATTCAGCAACACTTGGGGCAAATTTATCGATCACTGCTTGAATGTCAAAATCTGGTTCATAGTGTCGTAGTAACCAGCGGATGACTCTACGCATTAATCGGTAGAGGCTAGTAGTCATTTTAGCTTCAACCGGAATAGGCAAAATATTATCGATTGCTTCAATGTCACTAATTAATTCGCGAATGCTGAAAATTTCTCGTGCTGCTGCATAGGCTCTAACAATTTCTGGAACAGTTGAGCCTGTTTCGTCATGTAATCTATCAACAAAGGTTGCTCCCATTCGATTTGGGATAAGATTACTTAATTGTGTACTGATAATTTCTCGTTTAAGACTATGCTGTTCCATTTGGCTGCGAAATTTTTTGCGTAGTGGCAATGGAAATTCAATTTCTAACATTTTTTGCAAATGTGGATCTTCAGGAACACTTGAACGTAATAATTCATCTTTTAGAATGTTTTTACTATAGGAAAGCAAGATCGCAAGTTCTGGACGGGTGAGGCCTTTATTAAGTAATTTTCTTTCCATTAAGGCTTTGTTGTCGGGTAAAAATTCAAGCGCACGGTCAATTTTACCGGTGTGTTCTAACTGATTAATGTACCAATAGTATAGTTCAAGATTAGAGACAGCTTGTGCAGCAGCAAGGCTAATTGCTTTAGGTTGATAAAAGTTATCTTTTAACACAAGTTCAGCTACTTCATCAGTCATCTGTGCTAATAAATTGTTGCGCTGTTTCTCGGTCATGTCGCCACTTACCACGATCTGATTGAGTAGAATTTTGATGTTTACTTCGTGATCTGAACAATTTACACCTGCGGAATTATCGATAAAGTCGGTGTAAATTAAGCCACCATTTAATTCATACTCAACCCGACCAAGCTGAGTGAACCCTAAATTTCCGCCTTCGCCAACGGCTTTACAGCGTAATTCATATCCATTCACGCGAACAGCATCGTTTGTTCTGTCGCCTACATCGCTATTCTTTTCGTTTGTAGCTTTAACATATGTGCCAATACCACCATTCCATAATAAATCAACTTCAGCCATTAAAATGGCCCGAATCAGATCACTTGGAACGATGGTATCAACATTAATATTTAATAAGGTCTTTATTTCTGGTGTTAATGTAATAGATTTTTCAGTTCGCTTAAATATACCGCCTCCTTTGGAAATAAGTTTTGAGTTGTAATCTTCCCAAGTGGAACGTGGTAGGTTAAAGAGCCGTTGGCGTTCTGCAAAGCTTTGTGCTGGATTAGGATCTGGATCAAGAAAAATATGCTGATGATTAAATGCAGCGACTAATTTAATATGATCCGATTGCAACATACCATTGCCAAATACATCGCCACTCATATCGCCAATGCCAATCGCAGTAAAATCATCTTGTTCGGGATTAATATGAAGTTCACGAAAGTGCCGTTTCACGGATTCCCATGCACCGCGCGCAGTAATTCCCATTTTTTTATGGTCATAACCTGTACTGCCACCTGATGCAAATGCATCTTCGAGCCAAAAGTCATATTCTAATGAAATTGAATTAGCAATGTCTGAGAAAGTTGCAGTGCCTTTGTCAGCTGCAACGACTAAATAAGGATCTTCTTCGTCATAACAAATAACATCTTTTGGCGTAATAATTTCTCCATTTTTAATATTATCTGTAATATCTAATAAGCCTCTGATAAAAATTTTATAACAGGTAATGACCTCTTCCATTAGTTCATCTCGATCGGTGGGTAGGTATTTAGGTACAAATCCACCTTTAGCTCCCGAGGGCACAATCACCGCATTTTTAACTGTTTGTGCTTTCATTAATCCCAAAATTTCAACACGAAAATCTTCAGGTCTGTCAGACCAACGAATGCCACCGCGTGCTACTTTTGAATTACGCAAGTGCACACCCTCAAATCTTGGTGAATAAACAAATGTTTCAAACATGGGATGAGGAAGGGGAAGATCGGGTATTTTTCTAGAGTTTAACTTAATGGATAGATAATTTTTAGGATTACCATCTGCATCTTTTTGAAAATAGTTAGTGCGTAATGTGGCTTGAATAATATCAATGAACCTACGAATAATTCGATCTTCATCTAAACTATTTACTTTATCTAATCCTTGTAAAATTGACTTTATTATCTGGTTAATATCTTCTTTTTCTGCTTTATAGCTAGGATCGAAATAGCTTTTAAAGAGTGTTACAAGTTGTTTAGCTAATGTTGGGTGATTACTAATAGACTGCTCAATATAAGGTTGACTAAACGTAAAACCTATTTGTCTGAGGTATTTGGTATACGCTCGAAAGATAGTGGTTTCTTCCCAGGTTAATCCGGCGTTTAAAACGAGTCGGTTAAAACCATCATTTTCTACCTGACAGTACCAAATTTTTGCAAATGCTTCCTGAAAATTATTTTTAATTGCTTCAACATCAATATCAGTTTGTTGCGTTGAAGTCATACCAAAGTCGTTAATCCAAATGCAGCCATCTTTCAGAGTAATTTCATGAGGTTTTTCCCCCATGACGCGTAGTCCCATGTTTTCCAAAATGGGTAAAACATCTGAGAGGGGAATTGGGTATTCAGCACGAAATAATTTGAATCGTAAATTTCCTTGAGGTTCATCTAATGGTTGATAAAAAATCATGCTCAAAGGGTTTTCTTTACTCAATAATTCCATGTGCTCAATATCAAAGACAGCATTGCGAGAAATGAAATTTTCTCGATAGCTAGCTGGAAAAGCATAGCGATATTTGTTAGCGAGTTGATTGCCTTTTTCCTCGCCATAATATTCGGTTAAGTTTTCTCTCAAATCGTCTGTCCAAGAGCGGCAAACTTCAATTAATTTGTCTTCAATTTCTTTGACATCGTAATGTAAAGGTTTTTTAGAGTCAGTCCGAATTAGATAATGAACACGTCCTAAAGCAGATTCAGATAAAAAAATTGAATAAGAAATTTCTAAGGCATGAAAAGCTTTTTGCAAAATATTTTGAATGGTTTCAACCAGCTCAGTATTTAAAATATCTCTTGGGGTATAAACTAAGCATGAAACAAAGCGGTGATAAATATCTCTATGAACAAATAACCGAGTTCTTCGCCGTTCTTGTAGCTGCAGAATATTCATGGCCAAGCTGGTAAGCTCTTCTGCTGTCATTTGAAATAGGTCATCACGCGGGAGAGTTTCTAAGATATTTAATAAAGTTTTAACGCCGTGACCGTTAGGAGGCAGATGAGAGTTTTTTGCTACTTTGGCAATTTTATGGCGTAAAAGTGGAATGTAAGCTGGATTGCTATGATAGGCTTCAGAGGTATAAAGGCCAATAAATCGCCGTTCTCCTATAAGCTCATGTTTGTTATTAAATAATTTGACACCAATATAGTCAGTATAAACTGGACGATGTACGGTGGCTTTGGTATTGGTTTTTGTTGAGATAATTATACTTTCTTTAGAGAGCACATGTTTATGTGCTGCAGGGGGCAGGGAGGATAAAGGTCTTATTTTTACGCTATTGGTTTCATTTTTTAAAACACCCAAGCCACTACCGGAAATCATTTTTAATGCCCGCTCATCACCTTCTCCCACTAAGTCATATTCTCGATAGCCCAAAAATGTGAAATGGTCATCGGCTAACCATGTTAAAAAGTCAATTGCTTCTTTGACTTCGGCAGGGTCACAAGGAGGAGGGTTTTTTTTCAGGTCGTTAATAGTTTGTAAGAGACGATCACGCATTGGTTTCCAATCTCTATTGCATGCGGTAACGTCTTCTAATACTTTTGCTAGTTTATCGTGGAGTGCTGATAGGTTTTTAGGATCAGTTTCTCGGTCAATTTCAAAATAAATAGGTGCTTCAGAGGTTACGCCATTACCTAGAGGTGCTGTTAGTGGCAAGATTTCAGTAATCTCATATTTGTCGTTTCGTCGTACTTTTATTCCACCAGCATGAATGGTGAAATGGATGTTTAAGCCACTGTTTACAATCGCCATGCGCAGTGAGTCTACGAGAAATGGCATATCATCGATTGAAATTTCGACGACAGTGTGAGTAGATTGCCATCCGTTTTGTTCAAAGTGAGGATTGTATACGTGAACTTTGTATTCGCCTGGCGCTCGCTGATAGATGAGGTTGAAATGGGATAAAGTGGTGCCAAATAAGTCAGGGATATCCCGGGAATTTAAGTCTTCAAATGAAACATTGGCATAATACTGTTCAATAAAGGCATGCAATAATTTTGCTTGTTTAGCTGGAAGTTTTTTACTAACAAAAGTATTAAGATTTTGAATAATTTCTCTGCGATGTTCTTCTATTTTATGTACCATGGTGATTCTCAACGGGGTTATACTGGGTTGCAGGGTCTGTTTACATTTGATTTGCCTACTGCAAAAAGCATAGGATTTGCTAGAAGTTTGCCAAATTTTCGTCAAATACGACCGAGTATTCTCCTCAAATTTGGCAAACTTCTATCTAAATCTCTGCTTTTTTCGCTACGGCAAATCAAATGTAAACAGACCCTATCTAAGTGAATTATACTTTAAACGGTGAAAAATGCTAAAAGTTGGTATTGTTGCTGGAGAAGCATCGGGAGACTTGATGGCGGCCGAATTGATGAAAGCAATTAAAAGGCTCTGTCCTTCGGTAAGTTTTGCAGGTATTGCAGGCCCAAAGATGATTGTGGAAGGTTGTCATGCAGTTTTCAACATTGAGCAGTTATCAGTGATGGGAATAGTTGAAATTTTACAGCGATTACCGCAGATTTTATCAATGCGAAGGGCAGTTAAAACCTATTTCCAACAAAATGTACCTGATGTATTTATTGGTGTTGATGCGCCAGATTTTAATTTAAATATTGAGGCTTTTCTTAAAGCGCGTGGAGTACCAACCGTTCATTATAATAGCCCTACTATTTGGGCGTGGCGTAAGAGACGAGTGCACACTATAGCTAAAGCCGTTTCTTTAATGCTCACTTTATTTCCATTTGAAACAGCGATTTATCAGCAGCATAATATTCCGGTGGAATTTATTGGTCATCCTCTTGCTGACAGTATTCCAAAAATAATCAATGTAGAGCAGGCCAGACATGAATTAGGCATTGAACAAGCTGCAAAAGTCGTCGCACTTTTACCAGGAAGTCGGTCAGGAGAGATTAAGCAATTAGGTAAATTATTTTTAGCAACAGCTTCATTGTGTTTGCGTGATGATCCAACCTTAAAATTTATTGTGCCATTTGTTAATGAAATGCGTTTGTTACAGTTTCAAGCGCTATGTGCAACGCTTCCGTCTGATTTCCCTATCCGGCTATTTGCTGATAATTCACAAAAAGTTATTGCCGCTGCCGATGTTGTTTTGGTTGCATCAGGCACTGCGACCCTTGAAACAGCTTTGATGCAAAAACCTATGGTAGTGGCATATCGTTTAAATTGGCTAAATCATCAAGTTGCCAAATTGCTGATTAATATTCCTTATTTTTCTTTACCAAACTTGCTGTTAAATAAAGCAGTAGTTCCTGAATTTTTTCAACAACAAGCAACGCCAGAGTGTTTAAGCAAAGCATTAATGGCACAGCTAAGTTTGCCGAAACATGGACCTTTATTTACAGATTTTAATAAAATTAGAGGAATGTTAACGCAATCTGCAAGCGAGAAAGCAGCACGAGCTGTTCTTGATTTGGTGGCGTCTCAGTAAAATATGCTATACTGCTAAGTATGTATATGTATTGGGACGACAGGGATAGGCCAGCGGATGACATCAATTTTTAGTACTGAAACAAGAGCCATGTTCAAAGCTTCTAACACCGATTCATCGAAAAATCCAACCACTATAGGCAATATTGATATTTATTCAGTTTTGCGAGCGGAAGAATTGTTCCATGATCACCGAAGGAAAGCGTGGCTAGAAAAATTACCAGATTTAACAGGAACAACCCCGGCAAATTATAAGTTATATTATTTACCGGTTGTGTGTAACTTTGCTGAACTTGTACAAAATCTTCCAAAAACAAAACTAGGATTTTATTCCCATGATGGTGGTTTTCTTGATCTGGGGCTCGGACGCACTGTGCGCGCTATGGAGCTTTGCCAAAGTTATTTAAAATCCGGTGCTGAGTCAGAAAAATCGGAAGAACAAAGGGCGTTATGGAACTATGCAGTTTATACAGCTGCTTTACTGTTAGATGTAGGAGAAGTCGCTGCTAAATTAATTGTAACGCTAAGGCAACATGCCAAAAAGCTTGGGATATGGAATCCATTTAATGGCAGCATGTTAAAATTTGCTAGTCATTATTCTTATGATTTTGCTGCCGAAAATTGGGATGTATTAAGAAGACAAGTAACGCCTCTTATCGCTAGACAATTAATGCCTGATGTTGGTTTTAGTTGGCTATCGACAGATAAAGATATTCTGAATGCATGGTTGGCTTTATTACAAGAGAATTATCGTCAAGTCAGTGCATGGTTATCTTTCATTCCGCTAGCTGAGGCTGAGTTATTTGATCATTATTTTACTCATTATGAAAAAGATTTGGTGGAAAAGTTCAAAACCGATAAATTAGCTGTTTTTAAAGATCCATCATTTAGTTATAGAGCTACTGAAATTGCTAAAACTCCCTTGATTAGCAGCAGTGGTTTGTTTTCAAAAGGTGTAGCAGGAATGCCGACAAACCAAGCTACACAAATGAGTGAAAAAACATCTATATCCACAGTTTCTGGGGAAGCTTTTTTACAATGGCTCAAGAAGAATTTGGCCAGCGGTAATGTAACGGTTAATTTGCCTAATTCAGGCGTGCATGTTACTACCCAGGGTGTTTTATTATTAGAGAAAGTGTTTCAAGATTTTGTTAAAGAAAACCCTATTTATCGGGATTGGCGCGATGTTAAGCGTCAATTCGAACAATTAGAAGTTGCCAAACAAGCTGTTGATCAACAGCAGGCGTTTCGTCATTATGCAACTACTTCCGAATTTAAGTTGTTGAAAGAAGTACTTTTGGTTTCTAATGTTTATGCAGTGTTTTTGCATCATCAAAAAATTCCAGCAGTGAATCCTCATATTGTTCCAGTTAGTTTAGTGCAGGAAACATTACCTCCTGTTCGAGCAGAGAATCTAAATTTTCCCTCACCACCGCCAGTTCAACCAACTCCGCATAGATGAGTGTTTACGTTGTTGGCGATATACAAGGTTGTTTTAAATCCCTTATTGATCTTTTAGATCTTATTCAGTTTCGGCCACACACTGATCAACTTTGGTGTGTGGGTGATTTAGTTAACCGTGGGCCGGATTCGTTGTTGGTTTTGCGTTTTTTATTGGACCTTCCTAATCCGCCAGTAGTGGTATTGGGTAATCATGATCTGCATTTATTGGCTGTTTACTATGGACAAGCCAGTTTACAAGCGTCAGATACCCTTCAAGCAGTGTTAGAAGCACCTGACAGTGAGCTTTTATGTGATTGGTTAAGACAGCAACCATTAGTTCATCTTGATCAGCATTATGAATGTACTTTATTGCATGCGGGATTACCACCACAGTGGACTTCACTTAAGGCAAAGCAATATGCAAGCGAAGTAGAAACTATATTAAGAAGTGAGCAGTATAAAAATTTTTTGGCACATATATACGGTAGCACCTCTTGTCAATGGAGCGAGCAACTGACAGGTTGGAAACGTTTAAGATTTATTGTTAATGCACTAACTCGTATTCGCTTTTGTACTTTGGATGGCAAATTAAATTTTTCCCATAAAGGTCCTCTTGGCTCTCAGGCAGAAGGATTATATCCGTGGTTTCAAATTCCTGAACGTGCAAGTGCTGCTGAGAAAATTCTTTTTGGCCATTGGGCAGCGCTTGGTGAACAAGTAATTATTTCAACCAATTTGTTTGCTTTGGATACCGGATGTGTATGGGGGCGGCAATTAACTGCAATGCGATTGGAGGATCAAAAGCTTTTTCGGGTAAAATGTGGTGGGTAGAATAGTATGCAGGACAGGGCCGTTCAATGCTAAAAAAGTTCTATTTTTTTGTCATTCTGTTTTTCTGTAAAGAAATAAAAATATACGTTCCCTCTCCCAGCCCCAAAGCATAAAAAAATCTTCAAGCTTTATTCTGGGAGAGGGTCAGGGTGAGGGGAAACCACAAAATGGTACAACCAATAAATCATGCGAGGGCACTAAGAAAAAAAGCAACTGAAGCAGATGCTCAATTGTGGTACTTTTTAAGAGATAGCAGATTAAATGGCTATAAATTTAAGTGAAAAGAAATGATTAGCCCTTACATTCTCCCTCACCCTGACCCTCTCCCAGAAGCAAATCACAGCCCTTTTCAATATTCGGGCTGGGAGAGGGAACGTATATTTTTATTTCTTTACAGAAAAACAGCCTGTTTGCTTATTATACAGCTTTCCCGGGCACTAGTGAGCGTAGGGCATGATAAACTGATGACTACAAAGTGTTGAACAACGCTGGAATATTATGCATACAACTTTTTTAAAACAAGCATTGACCTTGGCTGAACTTAGAAAAGGCCATTGTGCACCTAATCCATCGGTTGGTGCGGTGATTGTTAAAGACGATAAAGTTTTAGCCACAGGATATCACTGGGGTGCTGGTCATCCACATGCGGAAGTCATGGCGCTTAATCAACTTTCGCCTTTCTTAAGTCGTAACGCTGATTTGTATGTTACTTTAGAACCTTGTTGCCATCATGGTAAAACTCCGCCTTGTACTGATGCTATTATTCAAAGCGGCATTACCCGTGTTTTTTATGGATTAAAGGACCCTGATATTCGCGTATCGAGTAAGGGAGTTGCTGCGCTTTTAGCGGCTGGAATAGCCTGTGTACATTTGCCACTCCCAGAAATTGAACGTTTTTATCAAAGCTATAGTTATTGGCAGATTTACCAAAAACCTTATGTTACTGCTAAATTAGCACTTAGTTTTGATGGAAAAATTGCGGGCGCTCATGGAAAGCCAGTAAAAATTTCCAATACAATTGCAGATGAATTTACGCATCAACAAAGAAAGTGGGCAGATGCGTTGTTGACAACAGCACGAACGATTTATCATGATGATCCGCAATTGAATGTTCGTTTACCTGCGGGATTATTGCAAAAACCAGTATATGTTTTAGATCGAACACTTTCTATTTCAGATAAAGCTAAAATTTTTACTACAGCTGAGCGATTAACGTTGTTTCATAGTGATAAGGTGAGCGAAGATAAAATTTCTCATTATCAAAATAAAGGTGCAATCTGTATACCTGTTCCGGAAATGGGAGCGAAAAATTTACTATCTTGGGAGTCGATTTTAAATGAAATCGGTAAAGCAGGTGTTCAAGATTTATGGGTTGAGGCAGGTGCTACTTGTTTTGAGAGTTTAGCTTTGGCGAATTGCTTGCAGCAAGCATATCTCTATTTTTCGCCGGTTTATATAGGTTTTGAGGGTATATCGGCGTTTTCAACTATGCAAAATTTGTTTGCAAAAGTGCAAAAATCTAGTTGGCAAATTTTAGGTCAAGATGCGGTATGTCAGCTTGTTTGGCATGGAGAAGCATAAATGTTTACTGGTTTGGTTGATCATTGTGGCGTAGTTAAAACGTTACAAAAAAAAGATGAAACCTATATATTGAGTATCGAAACTCAATTTAACGATCTGTTAATAGGTGAAAGTATTTCTGTTGATGGTGCTTGTTTAACTGTGACAACATTTGATGGCAATATTTTTAGTTGTGAAATATCTCCCGAGACTAAAAAACTTACTATAGTTGACGATTACCGACCAGGAAGATTAATAAATCTTGAACGTGCACTTCGCTTAAGTGATCGGCTTGGTGGGCATTTTGTACTAGGGCATGTTGATCAAATTGCATTTATTGTAGAAAAAAATTGTTTGGAGGATTATTTTGAAGTTTTGCTAGAAATACCGACAGAAAACTTAAATGACTACCGTAGCCTTTTAATTAAAAAGGGTAGCATTGCAGTAAATGGGGTTAGTTTGACTATTAATGAGGTACTAGCAGCAAGAGTTAAATTGATGTTAATTCCGCATACTTTAATTAAAACAAACTTATCGCATTTATCAGTTGGAGATCGTGTTAATATTGAGTTTGACTGGCTTGCTAAGATAGTTCAAAGCCAATTTATATTATCGGAGTAAATTTTTATATGTCAGCGTCGTTTGCAACTATTGAAGAAGCAATTGAAGATCTAAAGCAAGGTCGAATGATTATTTTGGTGGATCCTACTCATCGGGAGAATGAAGGTGATTTAGTGATTGCAGCTGAAAAATTAACACCAGAAGCTATTAATTTTATGATTCGTGCGTGTGGGGGCATCATTTGTTTAACCTTATTAGAAGAAGATTTGCAAAGATTGCAGATTCCAATGATGGTGGCCAAAAACACTGAAAAAAACCAAACGGCTTTTACCGTTTCAATTGATGCGGCAAAGGGCATTCAAACAGGTGTTTCTGCTTTTGATCGTGTTAAAACTATTCAAACAGCTATTCATCCTAATTCAGGGCCATCTGATCTGGTTATGCCGGGCCATATGTTTCCTATCTGTGCGAAACCAGAAGGTGTTTTTGCAAGGCAAGGTCATACAGAAGGTAGTGTGGACTTGGTGCGGTTAACTGGTTTAAAACCAGCGGGTGTGATTTGTGAGATCATGAAAGAAGATGGTTCAATGGCGAGATTGCCAGATTTAGCAGTATTTGCAAAAAAGCATCAACTTAAATTAGTTTCTATTCAAGACTTAATTCTTTATCGGATCTCGCATGAAATAATTATTAAAGAGTTGGCAAGTGCAGAATTGCCTCTGCAAACCTATGGTGATTTCAAATTAAAAATATTTTCGAATCTCCTCGATCAACATCATCATCTAGCACTAATTCGTGAGCCTATTAATGCTAATCAACCTTGCTTGGTTCGAGTTCACTCTGAATGTTTAACAGGTGATTTGTTTGGCTCAGCGCGTTGTGATTGTGGGTGGCAATTGCATACTTCGCTAGAACAAATTGGCCAGCGGGGAGGTATATTAATTTATCTGCGTCAGGAAGGGAGAGGAATTGGTTTAGTGAATAAAATTAAGGCGTATGCATTACAAGATCAAGGCTTGGATACAGTTGAAGCTAATCAAGAATTGGGGTTTTGTGCAGATCAACGTGATTATGCAGTTGCTGCACAAATTTTACATTATTTAGGTGTACAAAAAATGGTATTGTTAACAAATAATCCAAAAAAAGTAGAAGGCTTAAAAGAACTGGGATTTGAAATAGTGGATCGAGAATCTATTCAGATGCCACCTACTAAAGAAAATTTGCCTTATTTGAAAACCAAACGTGATAAGTTGGGGCATTTGTTGGACGTATTAGACGGTAAATCAAATGTCAACAGGCCCTAGGAGAACGAAATGAACGTCATTGAGTATTCAGTTGGGAAAATGATTTTTCCAGTTGCAATTGTAGTTTCCTGTTTTAATGAAAAAGTAACAAAGCTGTTATGCGAAGCTGCGCTTGAGCGGTTACGAGCGCTTGCTTTTTCAGAGGAGCAGATAACATTGGTTAAAGTACCAGGTGCAGTTGAAATTCCAATTACTGCACAACGATTAGCAAAAACTGGTTTGTATGAGGCTATTATTTGTTTGGGTGCTGTGATTCGTGGGGAAACTGATCACTATGATTTTGTGTGTTATCAAGTCACTCTTGGTTGTCAGCAGGTGGCGTTAAAACAGGATATTCCAGTTATCTTTGGAATTTTAACGACACATAATGAAGAACAGGCTTTAGCGCGTGCGAGCAGTAGTGGGGTAAATACTGGCAAACAGGCTGTTGATGCTGCAGTTGAAATGGTGGCAGTGTTACGTGAGATTGAGAGACAGTAGTTGTTGCCACTTCGCTTTTATGCTTGTTCTTGTCACCAATATTTATGATATACCTCTTTGAAAGCCTTCCATTATTTTTAGTAACCCGCCAGATGTGAACAATTTCTTCACGCCATAACAGACTATTTTTACCCGTTCTTTGCTGGGCAACTGATCGTGTTGATAAAAGACATGTGTCTGTGACCAATAGGCTGCGAAAAGCTTGCTATACTTATAAGAAATGGGATATTCGCAAAGTAAATTACTAGGCGTTGCCGGAAGTTTAGTGGAGTTTTGTGAACGAAGTCTATTTTATTTAGAAGATTAATAGAGGTGGTGCCAGAATGGATGAAAAGGATGACGATATTCAGGTCATTCAGGGCGCTCAAGGTTCTTGGCTTGTTCTTGATAGTGATAGCAAAGAATTAGAGCGAATTAAGAAGGGTGATTTTGAATCGCTAAGGCGCGTTAGGTTAATAGAAGCGGATTTGGCTGGGGTTGATTTTTCGGGGAAGGAATTAACTTCTATTGATTTCACCCAAGCTAATTTGCCCGGAGCCAAGTTCAAAAATGCCAAATTGGTCAACCTTAAACTAACTAACGCTAATTTAACTGGTGCCAACTTAGACGATACCGATTTTTTTCCAGAAGGAGATAACAGGAAAAAAAGCCCCTTAATTGGCGCTTGTCTGGAGAATGCTGATTTCAGCCATACACGTATTTCTCCTGTACAGCTTAACCAAGCTAGGTCCTTATATCGTACACAATTGCCGGTAGCAGGATATTGGGTCTATATCTCTAGTACATCTAAGTCAGCTTTGAGAGAGGATCCGCCGGAACCAACCTTTGTTAAGGACAACGATGAATGGTATATTTTTGGCAATTCGAAAAAAACCGGAAAGACTGAATATACTAAGCTTAGCCAGGAAGTAGCAGCGAAATTGGATAAAGTAGTAAAAGAAAAGAAGGATCACATATGGGTTGAAGGGGGAAAGGGTGATGGTGCGTATAAAACTCTCTATGACGAAATTGAGTTAAAAGGGGCACATCATTCTGGCTTTTCTCCGGTGAATTATCGCGAAGCACTTGGGGTTACCCTATTAGAAAACAAAGTTGTGTTAGGTTATACTGAAGGAATTTTAAGAGATTCCAAATTTGGTGATGAGAAGGATAAAGTTTTACTGGCTCTACAGTTATTGCGGGCTGAGGAAAGTCCATTAAGGTGGGGACATCTCGAAGACTTTAACGACCGTTTTCAGAAAAAACTGGATTTGGTTAAGAGCTTCAATGAACCATCAAATTTCATTATGGAGTCCATGAAGCAAGAACTTCAAAAGATAGTGAGCGAATGGTGGGAGAAAAGTTCTTATAAGAATAAAAGAGTTTTGGGAGCGGAAAAAGAGGGAGGTAATATTTTAAAGTTTTTTTACTCAAGAAGCGAAAGAACTGAGCAAATCTCAAGGTTAAATGAGCTATTAAAGGAGCAAGAGGCCCCAAAGTTTTTTGAAACCTTATTTGAGATTAAGAACCAAGTCAAAAGCGAAAATAATTTTTGGCCAAGCGCATTGTTAAGGCAAATTGATGGGGTGTTAGCTAGCGTCAATAATTCCCCTAGTATGTCTAATACAAATCAACTATAAGCTAGGTGCCAAAAAACGAGCAAGTTTAGCGGCTATTGACTATAAAATCCGCCGATCAACTGCCAAATTTCTTCAGCTTTTTCAGCATAGTGAAATAGCTGTAAGTCTGTTTCATCAATAGTGCCTTCATCAAGCATAAAATTAAAATCAATCACTTTATCCCAAAAAGCTTTACCAACAAGAATTACAGGAAGCTTCTGAATTTTTCCTGTTTGCATTAAGGTGAGCGTTTCAAATAATTCATCCAATGTGCCAAAACCGCCTGGAAAAAATACCATAGCACGAGCGCGGATTAAAAAATGCATTTTTCGGATAGCAAAGTAATGAAATTGGAATGATAATTCTGGAGTTACATAAGGGTTTGCGCCTTCTTGCTCAGTTGGCAAAACGATATTAAGCCCAACGCTTTTGGCATTTACATCATGTGCTCCTCGATTAGCAGCATCCATGATTCCTGGTCCACCGCCTGTACAGATAACAAAATGACAGCGCTTGCTAGGTTGACAGGCAGAAGAAATCAATCGACCAAGCTTTCTGGCTTCATTGTAGTAAATACTTTTTTTGTAGAGTTGTTCGGCAGTGTGGCATTTTTTTTGTAACACTAAATCATCAGGATTTTCTGCAAGCGCTTTTTTAGCTGCATTAAGAGTTTTTTCTGCCTTAATAGGATCTCCAGTGCGAGCGCTACCAAATACCACTACAGTAGAATCAATTCCTTGGTCGTGTTGGATGAGCTCAGCTTTAAGTAATTCTAGTTGTAAACGAACAGGTCTTAATTCAGTTCTGAGTAAGAAATCATTATCAGTAAATGCAATTTTATAAGATGGAGATCCTGTTTGTTCTGAACTATCTAGGTTCTCAAGTGAGATTTCTTCCTTGGCAGAACGAAAAGGTGAGTTTTCTGGGTTCATAAATAATCAATAGTGAAAATTAATAAAAAAACACGATCTATATTTTTTCCTTCGAAGTAACGTCTATACCTATTATATACTTAATGTATGGCAAAATACGATCTTTCTATTTTGCCATACAGTTTTTGTTTAGGTGTTGTTCATAAGGGTAAAAGAGCTATGCGATAAACTCTCACTATCTGCAGGGCTTTCTGCTTTGGGATTTTTACCAAATTTTTTTTCGATGTGTGCTGGTAGTTTAATAATAGGTGGGGGATCATTAGCAATAAAAGGTTGTCTAAAATTTGACGAAGGCGAGGAAAAAACAGGTTTATTATAAGAGGCAGCCAATTGTTCAGGGCTTAGTGAGGTATTATTTTTTAATTCTTTACTCAATTTAAGGATTTCTTCAAAATGTGCCCCAGTGGCGGTGTCTGCCTGGATAGTAAGATAGTTTTTAGCTTGTGCCGCTGCAATATGTTGTGGATTATCATCTACCAAGACAACCACTACCTCAGATTCCTGTAGATTCATTTGTTCGAGTATATTTTGAATATGCAAATTTTTATCTGCAGCTGTTGGGTTCTCTGGCATCCAAGAGGCGATTTTAACCTGTTGGGTACGATCATTAGATAAATTAATAACTTTATTTAAATAAAGTGGAATATTATGCCGACCATAGCGATTAAATGAAGGAATACCAACTCGGTGTTCATCGTTTAACAAAGTTTCAAAAACAAGTTTGCAAGCTTCTGCACTTTTTACTGGAGGAACTGTTTGAAACAATTCCTCTTGTTTTTTCATATCTAATGCTAGTGAAAAATCTTCCTCAATTCCTGATGTGATAAGATTATGAGTATTTTTGGAAGAAATGGTGCCGTCAAAATCTATGACAAAGACTATTATCATGGTGTTTCCCCTTTGAGTCGTGTGGTGCATTAATCTCTTTATACACGATCCTTCGCGGTACGTTCCAAATAAAGCTGTAATAAATTGTTGGTTGATTCATCTAGTTGAGAAGGTAGAGTTCTCCGATTGGCTGACATAGCTAATAGGAGTTCATCGGTGATTTTTTTGCCAAGCTCAATACCCCATTGATCAAAACAATTAATATCCCAGATGACGCTTTGTACAAAAATTTTGTGTTCATACAAAGCAAGTAAAGCACCTAAAGAATATGGAGTAAGCTCAGATAGAATAATTGTATTACTGGGCCTATTTCCTAGTAAAGTTTTATGTGGTGCCAATTGTTTGGCAGCTTCGCCAGAATATCCGGCCAATAAAAGCTCATTATAAGCTTCTGAATAATTTTTACCTAGCATAAGCGCACGACTTTGACTTAAACAACTACTGACCAGTAGGTCTTGATGTTCTAGTATCATGGTCTGATTGCTGAGTGGGAGAATAAAGTCAACTGGAATTATTTGAGTTCCTTGGTGAAGCATTTGATGAAAAGCGTGCTGACTGTTGGTTCCTGTTTCACCAAAAATCACTGGGCTTGTTTGGTAGTGAATAGATGTTCCGTCATGAGTTACGGATTTTCCATTACTTTCCATTTCTGCTTGTTGTAAATAGGCGGGAAGTTTTTTCAGTGCTTCACAATAGGGTAAAATTGCTTGTGCCTTTGTGCCAAAAAAATTGACATACCAAATGTTTAATAACCCTAACAAAATGGGCATATTTTGTTTAAGCTCAGCTGAAAAAAAATGTTGATCCATTGCATATGCACCGGCAAGAAATTCTTCAAAGGATTCCATACCAATAGATAGTGCAATAGGTAAGCCAATAGCAGACCAAACCGAATAACGCCCACCGATAAAATCCCACATTTTAAAAATATGCTGTGGATGAATACCAAAATTTTCAGCTAATTTTGGCATTGCTGTTACCGCTAGAAAATGATTTTCCAATGCAGCAGCATCGCCAGATATTTCAATAAACCATTTCCGTGCGGTTTTTGCATTTAATAGTGTTTCTTTGCTATGGAATGATTTAGATGAAATAATAAAAAGCGTTGTAGAGGGATGAAGTGTTTTAAGGGTGTTTAAAATACTTGTACTATCAGCATTTGATACAAAATGCGTGCGGAGATCGTGCGATTTAAAGGCGGCAAGTGCTTTGCAAACCATCATTGGGCCTAAATCAGAGCCGCCAATGCCAATATTTACGATATCTGTGATAGGAAGTCCGTTGTAGCCTAACCATTGTTTTTGCTGAATTTTTTCAGCAAAAGTGCGCATTTTTTCCAACATTTGTCGGATTTCAATTAGAATGTTCTGTTGGTTTACCCAGATTGAATGGTTGCTTGTGTCACGCAATGCAGTATGTAGTGCTGCTTGATGTTCAGTTGAATTAATTGGCTGCCCTTTGAATAGGGCAGATATTTTTTCTGGTAAGTTGCGAGCGTTGGCAAGCTGACAAAGTAAATCAATGGTTTGAGTGGTGACTAGGTTTTTAGAATAGTCAAGCAACAATCCCGCTTTGTTAATCGAAAAGTTTCTGAATCGATGTGAGTCTTGGGCAAATAATTCACGTAGATGTAGGTTAGCAATAGTTTGATGGTGTTTTTTTAAATTTACCCATTCGGGCAGTTGTTCTAGTTTGTCCATGAAGGCATTATATACTTATTGACGATTCATCTTAAGTCCTACGTGCCGCGGCTTGTCCGCGGGATCCATATGGATCCCGCGGATAAACCGCGGCACGTAGGCGCGAGGGGGTATCCTATAAATTTTATGCTCAAATCCAACTTAGCCGTTATACTGGCAAAAAAAACCGGGCTACCTCGAGTAGCTGCTGAAGAGGGGCTACGGGAATTGATAAAATTCATAACCCAAACATTGGGTACTGCTACTGCGGTAGAAATTCGAGGTTTTGGTCGATTTTCGGTGCGATGCCACCCATCACGCCGAGCAAGAAACCCTAAAACAGGTGAAAAGATTGTGATTGAAGAACATCGAGTTCCTCGGTTTAAACCGAGTAAATTTTTGCTTAAGCGTTTGAATCATGAATGAGTTAGTGATCAATGCCAAAGTTCAAGGCGAGCCATTTACTAAATGGCCTAAAGACTTATATATTCCGCCGGATGCATTGGAAGTATTGCTGGATACCTTTGAAGGCCCTTTAGATTTGCTACTTTATTTAATTAAACAGCAAAATTTGGATATTCTAAATATTTCTATTGCTTCGGTTGCGCAGCAATATCTTGAATATATTCAGCTCATGAAAGAATTACGCTTTGAGCTTGCAGCTGAATATTTACTGATGGCTGCCATGCTAGCAGAAATTAAATCACGGTTGTTGTTGCCAAGACCTATAGAAGCAGATGGCGAAGAAATAGATTTACGATCCGAGCTAATTAGCAAATTACAAGCTTACGAGCAAATTAAAAAGGCTGCGCAAGATTTAGATAAATTGCCTCAGCAAGGTATTGATGTATTTTGGGCAATTGCTGAGTGTCACGCTTTTGAACTTAATAAAATCGAACCAGAAATTGATGTTTCAGTATTGTTAAATGCCTTTAAAGCAGTTTTAGAACGAGCTGAATTAAATACAAGTCATGTCATCGCACGGGAGGTTTTGTCAGTTCGTGAGCGTATGTCACACATTCTCGATTTATTGCGCGGTGATAATAAAATTTGTTTTTCTGCTTTTTTTAAAGTGAGTGAAGGTCGCATGGGGTTAGTAGTAACATTTATTGCCATTTTAGAATTAGTTAAGCAGTCTTTAGTTGAATTGATTCAAGAAGATTTATTGACTGTGTTACAGGTTAAATTAGTGTGAGAGATCTATGAGTTTAGAGCAATTAAAACCTATTCTTGAAGCAGCGTTGTTTGCAGTAGGGCATCCGCTTTCTGTTGAACGAATGCAAACTCTTTTTCCAGGAGATGAAAAGCCATCAATTGATGAAATTAAAGGTGCTCTAAAGGCGCTTGGAGATGATTGTCAAACACGTGGAATTGAGCTAAAAGAATTAGCGAGTGGGTTTTGTTTCCAAACAAAAGAGTATTTAAATCCCTGGTTAAAAAATATCTGGCAAGAAAAACCACAGCGATATTCACGAGCTTTTCTTGAGACATTAGCTTTAATTGCTTATCGGCAGCCTATTACTAGAGGTGAAATTGAAGCAATTCGTGGTGTTGCAGTCAATGCAAATATTATTAAAACATTAATGGAAAAAGAGTGGATTCGTACGGTAGGGTATCGTGATTTGCCAGGAAAGCCTGCTTTATTTGCTACCACGCGTCAGTTTCTTGATCACTTTAATCTCAAAAGTTTGGAAGACTTACCATCGCTGTTACCGCTTACAAACGCACAAGCAATATCTGAAGAGAGTTTTGTTGTTTAAATCGATGATTAATACTTAGAAATAAGTTGCTTTTTAAAAATAAATCATTTAGCTTGGCGGCCAAAGTATTTATTAGGGAAAAAAATATATATGAAGCGTTTATTAATTGCATTGGCTATTCTAGGCTTAAGTACTTCGGCGTTTGCTGATAGTACAGTATTAGTGCCTAGTCAAAAAGGTGGATTGAAAGTTGGTATTGATGCGTTATATCTTCGTCCTGGCAATAGTAATTTGGATTATGCGAGCAATATCACATTTCCAGCCCGTTTTATTGAAGGTTATGAGCAGAATAAGCTAGTTGACCCGACCTATGATTGGGGTTTCTATGCACAGGTTGGCTATTTATTTCCCTGTACTGGCAATGATTTAACTTTAGGTTATACCTATCTGAATGCCAATGCTAGTGATGCATCGGAGTTAGGTACAAGTAGAAATTCTAGACCTGTACTCTCAGTATTGCCAGTTAATCAGTTGCTTGATGATGAAGGTTTTCCAGGGGTGGACAATAGTATTGCAACGAGCAATGTTTCATTTGATTTAAATGCAGTAGATTTAGAAGGAGGTCAACGTTTTACTACAGGTGCATTTGATATTCGCATGTTTGCGGGTGTGCGTTACGCACGAGTAGCACAGAAGTTAGCTACCGATATCCCTGATGGTTTTGCTGATGCTATAGAGCCTGGAGGGCCTTTCTACAACTCTCAGAGCTTTAGCAGTGCATTTCGTGGAATTGGCCCACGTATTGGTGCCGATGGACGTTATTGTTTGAGCAGTGGATTTGGCCTAGATGCGCACTTAGGTGCATCGTTGTTGGTTGGTAATATAAGCAGCAATTACACTAATGAGTTTTTTATAACATCAGAAGAGGAAGAGTTGTTGGATAGTGCTTTTGAGGTTAAGAATTGTAATACGAATCGTCTCGTGCCTAATATCGATGCTAAATTAGGTGTTGATTACACCTATGCAATTCCAGGATGTCATAAATCTGCTATTGTATTTGAAGCAGGTTATCAGACTAGCAATTACTTCAATGTTTCAGATCAATCTCCAGTTGTTGATCCGAGTGGTACTAGCTTTATTTCTCAAAATAGCACAAATAATATTAGTTTTGACGGGATTTATTTAGGAGTGAAGTATTACGCGTAGGACCGATGGTTAATCATGCACAGTTAAATGGTTTTTATTTGTAACAATATTTTTTAGGGAGAACATGATGATGAATCATCGTTTATTAATTGCGTTGGCTGTTCTAGGCTTAAGTACTTCGGCGTTTGCTGATAGTATAGTATTAGTGCCTAGCCAAAAAGGTGGATTGAAAGTTGGTATTGATGCGTTATATCTTCGTCCTGGCAATAGTAATTTGGATTATGCGAGCAATATCACATTTCCAGCCCGTTTTATTGAAGGTTATGAGCAGAATAAGCTAGTTGACCCGACCTATGATTGGGGTTTCTATGCACAGGTTGGCTATTTATTTCCCTGTACTGGCAATGATTTAACTTTGGGTTATACCTATCTGAATGCCAATGCTAGTGATGCATCGGAGTTAGGTACAAGTAGAAATTCTAGACCTGTACTCTCAGTATTGCCAGTTAATCAGTTGCTTGATGATGAAGGTTTTAACTTCACAAACAATCTTGTAACGAGCACTGCTTCATTTGATTTAAACGCTGTAGATTTAGAAGGAGGTCAACGTTTTACTACAGGTGCATTTGATATTCGTATGTTTGCTGGTGTGCGTTATGCGAGATTAGCACAAAGGTTAACTGCTGATATTCCTGATGGGTTTGCTTTTATTGGTGATTCTGAAGGACCTTATTACGATTCTCAGAGTTTTAGCAGTACGTTTCGTGGTATTGGTCCACGTATTGGTGCCGATGGGCGTTATTGTTTAAGCAGTGGGTTTGGCTTAGATGCACATTTAGGCGCGTCGTTGTTGGTTGGCAACATCAGTAGTGATTATAGAAATCAATTTACAGCAAATCTTTCAACACCGGATAGTGCTTTTGAGGCTAAGAGTTGTAATACAAATCGTCTCGTGCCTAATATCGATGCTAAATTAGGTGTTGATTACACGTATGCAATTCCAGGATGCCGCAAATCTGCTATTGTATTTGAAGCAGGTTATCAGACTACCAATTATTTCAATGCTTCAGATCAACCCACAGTTGTTGACACAACAAGTGGTACTAGCTTTGCTTATCAAAATCGTACAAGTGATGTTAGCTTTGATGGAATTTATTTTGGTGTGAAGTATTACGCGTAAAAGTTCAGCCTCACGAGGCGGGGGAGGCTAAGCTTTTCAAAAATTTTTGTGTACAGAGCTATTCTATCCCCGCCTGTTTCATTGCAGTTTTTACAGCTTCGTGATGTTGTTTCGATAGCATGGTCAGTGGCAAACGAATCCCAATTTCTATAAATCCTAACTGGTTAAGTGCCCATTTCACAGGGATGGGGTTGGCTTCGCAAAATAAATCTGTATGCAATCGCATCAGTGATTGATTGATACTGTCTGCCGTTACAAAATCACGCTTTTCCGCTGCTACGCACATGTTAGACATTTTTTCTGGTGCAACATTAGCGGTTACTGAAATGACTCCTTTGGCGCCAATTTTCATCGTATCAAGTGTAATGGCATCTTCACCACAATATACGTGAAAGTTATCGTTACAACCTTCGAGAATTTGTTGCACTCGCTCTATTTTCCCGCTAGCTTCTTTGATACCGATGATGTTAGCAACACTGGCTAAGCGTGCTACTGTAGTTGGTAGCATGTCACAACTTGTTCGCCCTGGAACGTTGTATAGAATCTGAGGTATAGGAACAGCCTCTGCAATAGCCTTATGATGCTCATAGAGTCCTTCCTGAGTGGGTTTATTATAGTAAGGCGTAACCAATAAGCAGGCATCTGCGCCAATTTCCATTGCCATTTTCGTAAGTTCAATTGACGAGCGAGTTGAGTTTGTTCCAGTGCCAGCGATAATCGGTATTCGCCCAGCAGCAGTTTCGACAGCGAGGCGAAGTAAATCACGTTTTTCGTCGAATGTCAGAGTAGGCGCTTCACCAGTAGTTCCGGCAACGACAATGCCATGAGTTTTGGCTTCGATATGCCATTCGATCAAATGGCTAAACGCTGCTTGATCGATTTGACCATCAGTTTTCATGGGTGTGACTATAGCAACAATACTGCCGTGAAACATATTAGACCTCTTGTATAACCTGCGTCTTTTGTTTTTCTACTACGTTGCAGCTTGATCTGCGCTGCTCATTTATCTTATATAAACTGCGCTGCTCGCTCAAGCTGCGCCTTGCATAAAAACAAAATACTTGGTTATGCAAGAGGTCTATTTTGTTTTCCTCTATTTGTTGTCGGTATCTTTCTTTTTCTTTGGCATATAAAGGTCAGTAATAGTACCTTCAAACGCCTCAGTTGCTAACGCAACGGTTTCAGAAAGTGTGGGATGGGGGTGAATCGTTAGCGCAATGTCTTCGGCATCACATCCCATTTCAATGGCTAATGCTACTTCGGCAGCAAGTTCTCCCGCATTGGGACCAACAATTCCAGCGCCAATAACGCGATGAGTTTTTTCATCAAAGAGTATTTTAGTTGCGCCTTCGTCACGCCCCATGCTTAAAGAACGACCACTGGCTGCCCAAGGGAATACGCCTTTGCCGTAAACGATGCCTTTTTCTTTAGCTTCTTTTTCGGTAAGACCAACCCAAGCAATTTCTGGATCGGTATAGGCCACTGAGGCGATACACTTGGGATCAAAATAGTGTTTAAGACCAGAGATAACTTCTGCAGCAACACGGCCTTCGGCCACTGCTTTGTGTGCAAGCATTGGATTGCCTACAACATCGCCAATCGCAAAGATATGTGCAATGTTAGTTCTTAGTTGGTTATCAACGGCAATAAAACCCTTTTCGTCGACTTTAACACCAGCAGTTTCGGCTGCAATCAGATGGCCATTAGGTTTTCTGCCAACTGCCACGAGAATTTGATCAAAACGTTGTGGTTCTTTAGGTGCATTTTCTCCTTCAAAGGTAACCCAAAGGCCATCTTTTTTCGCTTGCACTTTAGTGACTTTAGTTTTGAGTAGAATATTTTTGTAACGCTTGCTAACGCGTTTATGTAAAGGAGTAGCAATATCTTTATCGCAACCTGGAATGATGCTGTCCATAAATTCCACGATGGTTATTTCAGTACCTAATGCGCTATAGACTGTTGCCATTTCCATGCCAATAATGCCACCACCAATAACGAGCAAAGAGCCTTTAGTGTTTTTGAGTTCCAATGCTCCGGTTGAATCGATGATGCGAGGATCATCGGGTAAAAAAGGTAATTTAACTGGTTCAGAGCCCACTGCAATAATCGCATGTTCAAATGAGATAATCTGTTTGCCAGAAGATCCAGTATCTACTTCAATTTCATGTGCTGATATGAAGCGACCCATACCTTTGACGACTTCGACTTTTCGTTGTGTTGCTAACATCTCAAGGCCGCCAGTTAGCCGTTTTACCACGTTGTTTTTCCAGCCAACCAATTTTTCAATATCAACTTTAGGTGCGCTAAATTGTATGCCATGACTGCTCATGTCAGCAGCTTCATCAATAACTTTAGCAGCATGCAATAATGTTTTAGATGGAATACAGCCAATATTTAAACAAACACCACCTAAACTTTTTTCTCGTTCGATGAGAATAACTTTTTTACCCAGATCTGCTGCGCGAAATGCGGCGGTATAGCCGCCAGGGCCACTACCTAAAACGACGACTTGGGTTTGGGTGTTTTTTATCATAGGATTTTGGACCTCATTTTATAGTAATGATAATTTTAAATCGGATAGCATTTTGCTATATAGCTGGTAAATCGCGCGCCTTCAGCGCCATCAATGACTCGATGATCATAAGAAACTGATAAGGGTAATATTAGGCGGGGAACAAAGGCGTCATTTTGGTACACAGGTTTTATGCTGGATCGTGCCACTCCTAAAATAGCGACATTGGGTAAATTGACAATGGGCGTAAAAGCAGTTCCACCAATGCCGCCAAGGCTTGAAATGCTAAAACTGCTGCCTTGCATATCATTAGGTGTTAGCGCTTTATTGCGTGCTTTTTGGCTAACCGTACCCAATTCTTTAGCTATCTCGAAAACGCCTTTTTGATCGGCATCACGAATGACTGGAACGACTAAGCCATCAGGAGTATCGACTGCAACGCCAATGTGAAAATAACGTTTAAGAATTAAATGTTCGCCACTTGGATCTAGTGAAGCATTAAATTGTGGAAATGCTTTAAGTGCAGCTACAGTTGCTTTAATGATAAAAGCAAGCGGTGTTAGTTTAATATCTTGTTGTTCGGCTTTTGACATTTGTTCTTTGCGGAATGCTTCAAGTTCAGTAATATCAGCTTCATCACATTGAGTAACATGAGGAATTAATAGCCAGTTGCGGTGTAAATTGGTCGCAGAAAGTTTTTTAATTCGTGAAAGTGGAACAGTTTCAATAGTGCCAAACTGACTGAAATCGATGATTGGCGCTTCAGGAAGACCGCCTATGCTAGTAGTGGATGATGATCTAGCAAGTTGGCCTTTTACATATACTTGAATGTCTTCTTTTAAGATGCGTTGTTTTGCGCCAGTACCTAAAATTTGAGTTAGATCAACTCCAAATTCACGTGCAAGCCGTCGTACACCTGGGCCAGCATGTACTTCATGATTATTTAAATTGGGTTGAGTAATAGTTGGTGGTGATTCTTTGCTAGCAGAGATAGTTGGTACCGGTTTTTCTATTTCAGGTAGTTTTTTAGCAGGCAACTCAGGTGGTGTTTCTGCTGCTTTGGCTGTTTGTCCAGTTGTTTCCAGAGTCAGGATTAAACTGTCTTTTGAGACTTTATCGCCTACTTTGAGCTTGATTTCTTTAACTGTTCCAGCAAAAGGAGAGGGAATATCCATAGTTGCCTTGTCTCCTTCAAGCGTAATTAGCGATTGATCTTTTTCGATAGCATCGCCATTGGCTACCTGAATCTCTATGACATCAACATTGGTTGCGTTGCCAATATCGGGGACTAAAATGTTTTGTATAGTCACTTTTTTTCTCCGTATTTAAAATCATACACTAATTGGATTCGGCTTATCCTTATCAATACCTAATTTTTTCATTACCTGCTTAAACTGATCTAAAGAAAGTTGCTGTGCATCAACTAGGCTTTTAAGTGCAGTCAATATAATATAATGTGCACTAACTTCAAAAAATTCACGTAATTGTTCTCTGGTATCACTGCGCCCAAACCCATCAGTGCCTAAAACAGTGTAAGATTGTGGAACAAAAGCACGGATTTGATCAGCATAAGCACGAATATAATCCGTAGCAGCAATGACTGGCCCTGGCTGATTTTTAAGGCATTGGGTTACATAACTTTCTTTTTGTTGTGCTTTTGCCTGAAAAATATTTTCACGTTCGATTGAGCGACCCTCTTTGGCTAGTTCATTAAAGCTGGTGACACTCCACACATCGGCATTAACGTTAAATTCTTTTTCGAGTTATTCTGCTGCTTGCAATACTTCACGCAAAATAGTGCCTGAGCCTAATAATTGAACATGCAATTTGTGTTTACTATTTGATTTTTTCAATAAATACATACCTTTAATAATGCCTTGTTCCGCATGCTCTGGCATTGCGGGATGTGTGTAATTTTCATTCATCACCGTAATGTAATAAAACACATTTTCTTGGTTTTGGTACATGCGTTTTAAACCATCTTGAATAATGACAGCTAATTCATAGCTAAAGGTAGGATCATAGGTGATGCAATTTGGAATCGTGTTAAAGAGAATATGACTATGACCGTCTTGATGTTGCAATCCTTCACCTGCCAAAGTAGTTCGTCCAGCGGTACCGCCTAATAAAAATCCGCGTGCTTGCATGTCGCCTGCTGCCCAGGCTAAATCGCCAACCCGTTGAAAACCGAACATGGAGTAATAAATATAAAACGGAATCATTGGCAGATTGTTGTTGCTATAAGAAGTTGCTGCAGCTAACCAAGAAGACATTGAACCAGGCTCGGTGATTCCTTCTTCTAAAACTTGTCCTTTAATGTCTTCTCGATAGTACATGAGTTGTTCTGCATCGACGGGTTGATATAATTGTCCTACCGGCGAATAAATACCAAATTGCCGAAACATACCTTCCATACCAAAGGTACGGCATTCATCTGGAATAATCGGCACAATGCGAGAACCTATAGTTTTATCTTTCATTAAAATATTTAATAGACGAACAAAAGCCATAGTCGTGGAAATTTCGCGATCACCAGTGGCCTGGAGTAAGGTATCGAAAGCGGATAATTCTGGTGTGGTTAACCTTTCAGCAGTTTCACGACGTGCCGGTAAAAAGCCACCAAGCTTTGTCGTTGTTCTTTAAGATATTGGATCACAGGGCTATTTTTATCAGGCTTATAAAAAGGAAGCTCTGCAATTTGTTCATCAGCGATAGGCACGTTAAAGCGATCTCGAAAAGCTTTAAGTTGTTCTATACTCATTTTTTTTTGTTGGTGGGTGATATTCTGACCTTCACCCGCTTCACCCATACCATAACCTTTAACGGTTTTAGCAAGAATAACGGTGGGTTGGTTTTGATGATGTGTGGCAGCATGATAAGCGGCATACACTTTTTGTGGATCATGGCCGCCACGGTTGAGATGCCAAATTTCTTCATCGCTCATATTTTTGACCATCTCTACTAATTCGGGATACTTACCAAAGAAATGTTCACGCACATAAGCGCCATTTTTCGCTTTGTAATTTTGATAATCACCATCCACAGCTTCTTCCATGCGTTTTAATAAAATGCTTTGATTATCTTTTGCAAACAGAGGATCCCAGCGCCCCCCCAAATAACTTTAATTACATTCCAGCCAGCACCACGAAATACACCTTCCAGTTCTTGAATGATTTTGCCATTTCCTCGAACTGGGCCATCTAGGCGTTGTAAATTGCAATTAATGACAAAAATTAAGTTATCTAGTTTTTCACGGGTGGCGATACTGAATGCGCCTAAAGATTCTGGCTCATCCATTTCACCATCACCACAAAATACCCAGACTTTACGCTCTGCAGTATCAGCTAGGCCACGATTATCTAAATATTTAAGAAAACGTGCTTGATAAATGGCTTGTAGTGGGCCTAATCCCATTGAGACTGTGGCAAATTGCCAGAAATCTGGCATCAACCAAGGGTGTGGATAGGAAGATAACCCATTGCCACCAACTTCTTGACGAAAGTTAAGAAGTTGCTGTTCAGTAATACGATCTTCTAAAAAAGCTCGGGCATAAATACCTGGGCTTGAATGCCCTTGAATGTAGAGCAAATCACCACCATGTGTTGCTGTTGGCGCATGGAAAAAATAGTTAAATCCGATGTCATATAATACGGCGGCTGATGCATAGCTGGCGAGATGTCCGCCTAATTCAGGGGCTTTTTGTGTAGCTTTAAGCACGGTAACAATAGCATTCCAACGAATGATGGCATTAAGCTGTTGTTCAATCTCAATATCCCCCGGCATTTTAGCTTCGGCATTGACTGGAATGGTATTGATATAGGGAGTATTGATGGCCCCTTGAGTTGAGATTCCCAGAGTTGATGCTTGCTCTGAGATTTTTTTAAGTAAAAATTGCGCGCGCTCAATACCTTCATGCTTTACAACAGACTTTAGTGCATCTAGCCATTCTTTTGTTTCGATTGCATCGACATCATTATTATTCATACCTAACACCTTTGACTGAAAGTTAGCTAAGTTTACACAGATTTATAGTCTGTCAGCAATTGGTAATAATGGTTTGTATCTTGGCGATGACTTCAGCAAGAACATTTGTTGGCGCTTTGCAAATGAATTTTGCTTTGCGTATCCGAAAATCAAGATTTTTAATTTGGTCGGCTAAAATAGCGCCTGATATTTTATTTTTGCTCGGTAAAATTACTTCAAATGGATAGCCTTTAATTTGGCTAGTAATAGGGCACATTAAAGCAAGCCCCACTTTACTATTGTATATATGGGGTGAGATAACCAACGCAGGCCTTAAGCCAGATTGCTCATGGCCTGCATGTGGATTGAATTCCAACCAAATTAAATCACCTTGGCTGGGTATGTAAGTTTTATCCATATGTATACCTCTCGGGAATGATTTTGCAGTTTTTTTCATCTGATTTTGCGTCGGTATTTTAAGGTTTTTCAATCGAAAAACCTCGAAATACAGGGAGTATTCCTGCGGTTTTTCTCAATCAAAATCTTAAAATACCTTGCAAACTCAGCGAAAAAATCCTGCAAAATCATTCCCGAGAGGTATGGCTACCATAGTTCTTCACCGATTGCTGTTCCGCTTTCTATTTCATGGTGAATATTTTTTGCATTTACTTTCAATAATAGAGACTTAAGAGAATCAGTTTTTTTCTTAATTAAAATGTGATTATTTTCTATGGTTAATTGAATAGAAATACCTTCATAAATACCTGCTTGTTCAGCGATAGCTCGAGGAATCCGAACTCCTAAGCTATTACCCCATTTTGAAATATGTGACAACATAAAATTAGCTCCAATATAGATAGTATTGTATATACTAAGTATATACTAAATAAAAAAAGAGTCAATTTTTTTGCCGACAAGAAGAGTATAAATTTGCTGTATTCTTTAAAAAATTATCGAGTGAATAGATATTTTTTACACGCTCAAGGCCATTTATTCCTAATTCCGTAGCAAGGTTTGGTGTCACTAGAATTTGTTTAATCGCATGAGTGAGAGATTCTATGGAGCCTTTTGGCACTGTTAGTGCTTCTTGTTGATGTCTTGCTACTTTAGGAACGCCTGAATTTAATGCTGTATTGATAATAGGTTTTTCGCATGCCATAGCTTCTAGTTGCACCATACCAAAGGCTTCATTTTCACTGATTGATGGTAGTACAAACAGTTTTGCCGCATGATAAAGGCATTTTAAATCACTGTGGGTGGTTTTTCCGTAAAAATGTACCCGATGATGAATGCCTAATTTTACCGCAAGCTGCTGTAATTCTTTTGCTAAGGGACCTTGACCTACAATGATCAAATCAGCGTCGACAGATTGCATTGCGGCAATTAAGGTTGAGAAACCTTTATAGGGCACTAGGCGGCCCACTGTGAGTACAAATGATTTGTGTTGTTTTTGTAGTTGCTGGACTTTTTGTTGCTCGGCGAAGCTGAGTGGTTGCCATTGATTGAGGTCAATACCATAAGGAATAACCAAACATTTATTGCGGTAAGCGGGCAACCATAAAGAATGTTCAATATGTGCTTCGTCAGCAACAATAATACGATTTGCTCGTTGTAAACAACGATGAATCATTGGTGCTAAAGCCAAGCTGAGTTTTTTTTGTCGAATAATTTCCGAGTGCCAGTGGATGATAAGTTGCGTAGATTTTGGCAGGTAACTAGCAACGGCTAGATCCACCCATGGCATGGGAAAATGATAATCTAAAATATGAAATTGAGAAGCGAGTTTCCATAGAGCGAGTGGATAGTGCGGTGTAATGGGTAGGGAAAATAAATTGCCAAGTGAGCTGAGACGGTGGACATTCACTTGATTAATAGTTTCTATTTTGCCGCGCAATTTTGCATGGGTACAAAGAACTGTATGCTGACTCTTTGACTTAAGTCCTTCAGCGATTTGTTGGATGATTGTGGGGATACCGCCTTCATCTGGGTAGTAGCATTTATAGGCATGTAGAATATGGGGGAGTGGGGTAATCATTCTATCCTGGTTTTCCTATTACTACGTTTGCTGTACTACACTATTATGAGAAGCTAAACACTTTCCATAATACATGATAAGTTTTTGCGCTACTGTCAGCCATTGGTTATTAGTAGCATAAGTTAATGCGTTTTTTACTAAGGTAGCTTGTAAATCGGGATGAGCGATTAAATATTCAATTTGCTGTGCTAATTCAAAAAATGATTTTTCTTCGCATAAGAGTAGGCATTGGGTCTCATCATTGATTTCGGTAAAAGTAGTAGTTCTACTGGCAATAGTAGGTTTGCCAGATGATAAAGCCCAACCAATTGCTCCTGAACCTGACATGTTGCCATGATAAGGTGCTAAGCAAATATCGGTTGCCGTATGATATAAATCAGCAGTTTTCGGTTCAACATATCCAGTAATTCTAATTCGTTCTTTAAAGTCTGAATTTGCACGAGATAAAGCCAAAATTTTTTCTATACTTGATAGTTTTCCTTCGGGGTGAGGACCACCAATAATTGCCAAGTGATAATGTTTAGGCAATAACTCAAGCGCTTTGATTGCAAATTCATGGCCTTTATTTTCCGTAATGAAACCAAATATTGAAAGTAAGATGGTATTTTTTGGGTAGTTTAGTGTTTGTTTTGCTTCTTGCTGAGATATCGAGGCAATATGATTACGTATTGGTATTCCTATGGGCATAATTTTAATTTTATCTTCATTAACACCTGAATTGATAAATTTAAGTCTGGTTTGGCTTGTATGGACAACAGCATGAAAGTCGTTGTTCTTATTAAACAGCGAGCTAATTTTTTTCTGCCATTGTTGTTTTAATTGGTAAGCTTTGAAATGGTGTAGAAAGTTTTTTAAACCTGCTAGTAAACTTGTGTCTAAAAAATGTGGTTGGGTATGAAAGGTAACGATAATTGGTTTTTTGATTTTGTTAAATTCTATTAGAAATTGCTGAAAAATGTTAATAGAGTGTTTTAGATTATGTTTGCTAAAAAATGAAAATTCATGTTGGATATGAACTAAATCTGCGGTTTGTGCTTTTTTGCAGCAATCACTTAGATTTTTTCTAAGTTCTGTGGCTGATAAACTTGCTAAGTCCAACTGGTCAACAGGGTAAATTTCAGATTGAATACCATGGTGTGTTAACGCTGCAATCATATCGCGGCTGTAATCGGCGATGCCACGGGTTTGGTTGGCGGTGGTGAGGTGTAATACCTTTAAGTTGTGTAGCACTCTATGTCCTTGTCAACCATGATTTGGCATAAAGTTTCTAAAGAGGTTTTTGCTTCCCATCCTAATTTCTGTTTAGCTTTTTCAGAATTTCCAACTAGTGTGTAGTTTTCAATGGGTCGATAAAATTTAGGGAGAATTTTTATAATTGGTTTCCCAGAATCAGTATTTATCCCAACTTCCTGTTGTTCTTTTCCTTGCCATTCAATAGGTATCCCACCGGCTGCAAATGCTAATTCGACAAATTTACGCACTGTTTCGGCGCGATTGGTTGCAAGTATATAGGTATCTGGTTCATTTGCTTGTAACATGGCATGCATGCCTGCTACATATTCTTTTGCATAGCCCCAATCACGTTGTGCATTTAAGTTTCCCAATTCCAATACTTCATTAGTATTGAACTTTATCTTAGCGACAGCTTGTGTGATTTTGCGGCTGACAAATTCTGTCCCTCTTAACGGTGATTCATGGTTAAATAAAATCCCGCTACAGGCAAAGATGCCGTAGATTTCGCGATAATTAACAGTGGCAAAATGTGCGTACAATTTTGCAATGCTATAAGGATTGCGGGGAAAAAACGGTGTATCTTCGTTTTGTGGGGAAATGGTGGCTTTGCCAAACATTTCTGAAGAAGAAGCTTGGTAGAAGCGAATGTTAGCGTTAGTAAGTCGTATGCCTTCTAATAAATTCAATGCGCCTATGCCAATGGTTTCCATCGTATTGTAGGGTTGCTGAAAAGATAATTGAATAAAACTTTGCGAAGCTAGGTTATAGACTTCTGTCGGAGTTATTTTTTCTAGTAGATTAGTAGTAGCTTTTAAATCGGTTAGGTTATGTTTAATAAGATGTAGATTTGGATGATTATTTATTTTTAATGTATCAAGTCGCCAAAAACTTTTAGTGTTTTCCGCATGATGGGTACCATAAATTTTATAGTTCTTACTAAGGAGCAATTCAGCCAGATAAGCGCCGTCCTGTCCAGTGATGCCAGTGATTAAGGCGGTTTTTTTCATGAGTACCCTTTAATCTTCATTTTTGCTACCATTGCGGTCTTTATGATTGCTCAGTTTGGCAAAAAATATTGGAGTATTCAATGACTTCGAATAACCCATTTGATCCAGGCTATTATTATGCAGACAGTTTAAAAAATTTTGGTTTTAGAAAAATAGGTAAGCATGTCGCAATAGCAAAGGATTGTGTAATTAATGGATTAGAAAATATTAGTTTAGGTGACCATGTTAGAATAGATAGCAAAACTACTATTATTGCATTATCTGGCAAGCTAGAAATAGGTTCTTATGTGCACATTGCTGGTGGGTGTTATATTAATTCTGCAGGAGGAATTAATATAGGAGACTTTGTCGGCGTTTCATTCGGATCCGCATTATTTTCCATTAATGATGATTATTCTGGAAAATTTTTGATGGGTCCTGCAATACCAATAGAATTTAAAAATATTAATAAGCAACCGATTATACTTAATAAACATTCTGTGCTTGGTTCTGGTGCGGTAGTATTACCTGGGGTTAGTGTTGGCGAAGGTGCTGCTGTAGGTGCGTTATCTCTGGTAACAAAATCTATTCCTGATTGGAAGGTGTATTCTGGTGTTCCCGCAAAATTCTTAAAAGATCGATCAAAAGAACTCTTAGAACAAGAAAAATTGTTTTTACATTCTATATTTGGTACGGAAGCTGTAACAGCTAATAGTTAATTTTAAATAAAACATGGTTAAGGTATGGATAAAGAAAATTGTCATGTTATGATTTTTGCCTTGCTCCCTGCGACATCTGGTTGGAGAGGGGAAGGTATTGCGCAAACAGTGGAAAATATTATTCGCTATTCTGCTGATAAAGTTACCTACTCGCTAGTTATAGGTAAGCATGTAGAAAAAGAGATAGCGAAAGAATTGAGCGAAAAAATAATAGCTAATCGGCTAAAGTTAGTGCCGGTGGGGTTTATCAGCAAAAAACTAAATCGGGGTTCAACTAACTTTGTTACCCATAAAATTGCAAAATTACTTTTTTGTCTGTCTTTAAGTATTTTTGTGATTAAGCAAATGGCGCTGCAAGTTTTACGAAAGTCAAAATATCATTTAACTTTTGTGCCAATTCCGTTGTTAGCCATTCCAGCATCTCTATTTAGCAAAAAAATGGTCATCTCTTTTTGGGATGCATTTGTTTTAGAGTATCCACATGCATTTTCTAAAAGCGTTAGAATGTTCATTATTAAACTACTAAAATGTGCCATGTATTCTGCTGATGTGGTTGTTACTCAGTCTAAAATGAATAAAAACTATTTAGTGAATTTTTTTGGCATGAATAGTGAAAAAATTAAGGTAATTGAAAATGGCCATCCTGATTATAAGTGTTATGTAGGCAAACAGACTATTACTACTGAAGATATTATGCTTGCTTGGAACAGTGAGAAAGAATCCGTGCCCGGTAGTAAAATAAAACTTTATTACCATTATTGGCTCAAGAAAGCGACACAAAAATCTTTGCAAGACCATCTAAAAAAAGATGTGTTGCATCGATTAATTACTAAAGATAGTACTAAAGAAACTAAAATTATTTTTGTTTCAACTCAATATAGAGTTTATAAAGGCTTTGAAAGTTTGTTTGTAGTTTTTGATGCGCTCATAAAAAAGTATTGTTCACAATATAGATTTAAGTTTGTGTTTACTGCTGCTATACCAAAGATTTTTTATCAAAATTATCATTGGGCAACTTCTCTTGTTTTTGAGATGCAAGGATTAAGTAGTTATCAGCATGCTTGCATATATAGTATTGCTGATTTAGTGATTCATCCGAGCTTTGTTGAAGGAGGGCCAGGAACGTATCCGATGTTTGAAGCAGCTTCTTTGAATATTCCCTCTTTATCTAATATGGGGCGACATATGTTAGGGCTGCAAGAAAAATGTGGAAAGGAAAGTATAGATACCTTATGTGTGGACTTAATTGATGTTGAAGGAACAGCTGAAAAAATCTTTGCGCTATTAACTAATATGGAACTGCAGAAACAGAATGTGTCTTTGATTAATTCAATTAGAGTTTCTTGGGAGGACTCGGGGAAAGAGTATCAGGATTTATTTAGGGTATTGAGAGATTTATAAATTTGTTCTGCAATAAATTGAATTTGTTCAGTTGTAAGATAAGGCCAACTAGGTAAATTGATGCCGCGTTTACTTAAGTCTTCTGCTACAGGAAATTGTCCTTCATAAGCACCACGATATATTGGCATAGTATGTAATGGATAAAACAATGGCCTAGTTTCAATTCCTGCTTGCAATAAATTTTTACGCAGTTGGTCACGATTGTATTTTTTGTTAAGCAAAACTGAACACATCCAGTAAGAATGAGTGACATTTCCAACTGGATGATGAAATTCTAGCGGCATGCCTTGTAGTGCATTGAGATATGCCTTTGCAATTTGTTGTTTCTTTGCGAGAATTTCATCAATTCGTTCCATTTGTGCTAAGCCAATCGCGGCACAGATATTTGTCATACGATAATTATAACCAATTATATCGTGCCAATATTCGCGATCATTTGCTAATCCTTGTCCTTTCAATTTTTTACAGCGTTTGAATAAATCAGTATGGCGAGTGATTACCATACCACCTTCGCCGGTAGTGATAGTTTTGTTGCCATAAAAACTAAATGTAGCGATATCACCAAAAGTACCAGTAAGGCCCGATTGAAACACGCTACCTAAGCTTTCGGCACAATCCTCAAGCAGAAAGATTTGTTCTTTTTTAGCCAGCTTTGCTAATTCTGCTAAATTACAAGGATGCCCATAAAGATGCACTGCCATAATTGCTTTTGTGTGAGGTGTTAACTTGTTTACAACCTCTTTGGGATCCATTTGCCAACTGTCTGGTAAAGAATCAACGAATATTGGGGTAGCGCCGGTATAACGAATGGCATTTGCACAAGCAACATAGGTAAGAGTTGGTAAAATTACTTCATCACCTGGCCCAATGCCTAAAGAAAGTAAAGCCAGGTGTAGTGCTACAGTGCCATTGCTAACTGAAATAGCATGAGGAGTGCCTAGATAGGCTGCAAATCGCTCTTCAAACAGCTCAATAAATTTACCACGTGAAGATATCCATGAAGAAGTTAAACACTCGTTCACATATTTGGCTTCATTGCCACCCAGTGTAGGTTGATAGACTGGAATAAAATTTTCTTTATGATTCTGATTCATTAAGAAACTCTATTTTTAATTTCATTTTTGCTATTATTACAGGTTGCCAAGTGTCGCAGAAAATATCGGGGTATTCAATAATTAAGAATGGTTTATTCAGGGCAATCGCGCCAGAATTGAAGCAAAGTATAAGTTAAAACTAAGCGTTCCCTCTCCCGGCCCGAATGTTGAAAAGGACTGTGATCTGCTTCTGGGAGAGGGTCAGGGTGAGGGAAAATCACAGGGTGATGTAAACATAAATCCCTCTAAAGGACCGTGGAAAACAGCAACAGAACAGATAGCGAAATTGATTCACTTTCCCTCACCCTGTTCCCTCTCCCCGGATAAAGTTTGAAGATTTTTTTATGCATTGGGGCTGGGAGAGGGGACGCTTAGTTTTAACTTATACGTTGTCTTCTCAAAAAATGCTTATGTGCATCTCTGGCGCGATTGCCGTGGTGGTTTATTCTATCAAAATTCTGAGGAATTAACTTTATGATATTGGATGTACAAGAAGCCTTAACACAGTGGCGATTAATTCATTTGCTTGGTGTTTCTACCTTAAGGGCTAGATTTGCTCGTTCTAAGCTTGGACAAGTTTGGCTGACTTTATCGATATTTATTAACATATGTGTAGTTGGCGTAGTTTGGTCTTTGATTTGGCATATACCAGTGGCCGAATATTTACCTTATATTGGTATAGGTCAAGTGATATATCTGTTTGCTTCACAAACGGTTAATGATAGTACGAATGTTCTTGTCGCTAATGCCAGGTTATATACTAGCCAAAGATTCCCGCTTTCTTTATCTATATTTGCACATATATATAAAAACTTTATTGTTTTTTTATATATGTTGCCCATAGTGGTTTTTTTATTTTTTTATTTTCCTCATTCAACATTAAATTTTGATCTGTATTTTCCAATCGGTGTACTATTAACACTATTATTTTTATTTTTCTCCTCTTATACGTTGGCAATAGTTTGTGTGCGTTTTAGAGATCTGATTCAAGTGATTGCTGTGTTAATGCAATCTGCCTTTTTAGTGACGCCAGTCATGTGGAATGTCGCGATGATACCGATGCGTTTTCGCAGTTTAGTATATATCAATCCTTTTGCCGCTATCTTGGATATTTTTAGGGCTCCATTACTAGGTGGGCAGACTATGGAATTAGCTTATGTTTCTCTACTAAATTGGGACATTTTCTTTTTATGTATTGCGTTTTTGCTGCATAAAAAACTGGCTAAAAATATTGTATTTTGGATGTAACCGTGATTACTTTGGAAAAAGTTTCTCTTTCTTATCCGCTGTTAGATATTTGTTCTCATTCATTACAGGTTGCTTTGTGTAAAAAAATGGGTAGAAAAATATCTAGCCTCGTTGGCGGCAATATCGATAATTCAAGCACTGATGTGTATGTTAATGCGTTAAATAACCTATCTTTAACGATAACTGATGGTCAACGAGTGGGTATTATTGGTCATAATGGTGCGGGAAAAACCACACTTTTACGTTTGATTTCGGGGATATATGCGCCTACCCAAGGTAAAATAACCGTTTGCGGTAATGTTAATTCTTTAATCGACTTTACTTTAGGCATGGATCCTGATGTAAGCGGGATCAAAAATATTATATTTCGTCTGGTTTTTATGGGATTAACTTTAAGGCAGGCTAAGCAAGCGATTGATGAAATTGTTGATTTTTCTGGCCTGGCAGAGTTTATTCATTTGCCGGTTCGAACCTATTCTACTGGGATGTTTTTGCGACTAGCTTTTGCTATTTCAACGTATATTCCACCAGACATTTTAATTTTAGACGAAATCATCGGAGCAGGTGATGAGGCTTTTAAAGAAAAGGTTTTACAGCGACTTGATGATTTATTTGCTAAATCTCGTATTGTGGTTCTTTCTTCACATGATATGGCTGCAATAAAGCGATATTGTGATAGTACGATACTCATGAATAAAGGCAGTATAGTAGCGAATGGCCGGACTGATGAGGTTTTGGCGTTTTATTTAGAGCATAGGAATTTGGAGTGAAGTAGAGGGCCAGGGCTGAGGTATCAACAGATAAATTGTGGTTGTATCGATAAACATTAAAACGTTCCTTCTCCCAGCCCCATAAGCCATAAATCACGGGTCTTGTCCTGGGAGAAGGACAGGATGAGGGAAAATGAATGGATTTGATAGAAACTATTTTACTTTCTACTACTTCTATTAAAAGTTAAAGTAGAATGAAAATTTGGTTTCCAGATTTTCCCTCACCCTGACCCTCTCCCAGAATAAAGTTAGAAGTTTTTTATGACCCCTTGGGGCTGGGAGAGGGAACGTTTATTTTTATTTTCTACGTATTTTTAAGGAATTAACTCAAAAACTTCTCTAAGTTAGGAGGAGAGCTTATTGACTATTTCGAGATATGGCTCTTGAGTTGAAATAGATTGATTATTTCCCGTGTTTTTTTGAAGAAGGTTTTGGTGGGCAACCTTATCTGCAGCGTTCATTTTTTCAGTTAAGAAACTTTTTTGTTGTTCGTCATTAAAAATATTCATCAGAACTTGATAAGGATTACGCGGTACTCCCAGCGCTGTAGGGTTGCAGCCATTGTTAATTAATTCTTCAAAATAGCTATTCTGCAACATATTTTTGAATAGGTTCCGGATAGGCAATAATATGGCGAGATTGCTGCACTGATAAGACATCATTCAAATCTATTGAAGATTTTTCAGTAAGTGGTCTTTCGGTTTTGCCGTCCATAAAATTATTCTCTCAAAATATACTGCCAAATGCTCATTTTAGAGGCATTATCTCTGCACACGAAAATTTTTGAAAAACTTATATTTTAGCCTGTTTTTAAGTGTTTTTTTACCACTTATCTGTCATGCCAGCGTAGGCTGGCATCCAGTTAGGATGTATTGATTACCCGTATAAGCCGAGTAGAACTTAAGCTTTTTCTGGATGCCAGCCTGCGCTGGCATGACAGCTTTAAAAATTGTCGTGTGCGGAAGGGTGTTATACCTTAAAACTCATAGCAATCGTAAATTTTATAGCCATGTTGTTTCGATAACATATCGCGTTTTGCTAATGCTAAATCATGTTCTACCATCTCTTGTACTAGTTCATTAAAAGTAATCCGTGGCCGCCAGCCCAGTTTTTGATGTGCTTTGCTAGGGTCACCTAATAAAGCGTCAACTTCCGAAGGCCTGAAATAATTTGGGTCAATGCAAACAATGCAGCGGTTATCTTCGGTATATCCTTTTTCATCGATACCTTGTCCACGCCAAATGATAGGCATATTCATCATATTAGCTGCTCGTGTGACAAATTCACGCACAGTATATTGTTCACCAGTAGCAATTACGAAATCTTCTGGTTGTTCTTGTTGCAACATCAGCCATTGCATTTCGACATAATCCCTTGCATGTCCCCAATCTCGTTTTGCAGCTAAATTGCCTAAATATAATTTAGCTTGCAAACCAGTTTTAATTCGAGCGAGCCCTCGAGTGATTTTACGAGTTACAAAGGTTTCGCCGCGTAATGGACTTTCATGATTAAATAAAATCCCGTTACAGGCATAGATGCCATAAGCTTCACGATAGTTAACGGTGATCCAATAAGCATATAATTTTGCCACTCCATAGGGAGAACGTGGATAAAATGGGGTGGTTTCTCGTTGTGGTGTTTCCTGTACTAAACCATATAACTCGGAAGAGGAAGCTTGATAAAATCTAGTTTTTGTTTCTAATTTTAAAATGCGAATAGCTTCTAACAAGCGTAAGGTTCCTAGTGCATCAACATTAGTAGTGTACTCTGGGTTAACAAATGATACGGATACGTGACTTTGTGCAGCAAGATTATAGATTTCATCAGGTTGGACTTCTTGAATGATACGAATTAAGCTCATTGCGTCGGTCATATCACCATAGTGCAAAAATAAGCGAGTATTGTAGTTATGAGTATCCTGGTATAAATGATTAATGCGCCCAGTATTAAATAGTGAGCTACGGCGTTTGATGCCATGTACTTCATAACCTTTAGCGAGTAATAGTTCGGCCAGATAAGCACCGTCTTGTCCAGTGATTCCTGTAATCAGTGCTTTTTTCATACTTCAAGCTCCATATTAGGTTGCTGTATATCGTTATTTGCTCGTCCATAATCATCCTGAAAACGAATAATATCATCTTCACCTAGATAGCTGCCTGATTGCACTTCAATTAATTCAAGCGGGATAATGCCAGGGTTTTCCAAGCGGTGCAGAGTGCCTGAAGGAATGTAGGTAGATTGATTTTCATGTAGCAGAAATATTTTTTCATCACAAGTGATTTTAGCTACGCCTTTGACAATTATCCAATGCTCTGATCGGTGATGGTGCATTTGTAATGATAGAGATTGGCCAGGGTTTACCATAATGCGTTTGACTTGATAACGTTCTGCCTTATCGACGAGCTCATAGCTACCCCATGGGCGACGTACCAACCTGTGCTCTGAATGTTCGTGGCGCGAGCTAGTTTTAAGTTGTTCGATAATATTTTTTACCAGAGCAATTTGGTTTTTGTTTGCAACCAACACAGCATCATCCGTTTCAACCACAATACAGTCGTGAATACCTATAGTTGCTACTAGTCGGTTTTCTGCGCGGATATAACTATTGGAGCTATCGAGTAACACTACATCACCAATAGTTACATTGTTATTTTTATCTTTATCTGATACTTCCCATATAGTGCCCCATGACCCTATATCGCTCCAGCCTTCTATGGCAATTACTACTGCATTGATATTTTCTGTAGCATTTATTTTTTCCATGATGGCGTAATCGATTGAGATATCAGGTGAGGTAGCGAATGCTTGTTCGTCAATGCGAATAAAATCAACATCATGATGTGCATTGTTATATGCAGCATGCGCTGCGTGAAAAATTTCTGGTTGATAGTGTTGCAATGCTGTCATATAAGTATCAGCACGTAAACAATAGATTCCGGAATTCCATAAATAATTATCTGCTGCAGAATAAACCTGAGCTTTACTAAGCTCTGGTTTTTCAATAAAGCGTAATAGTGAATATACAGCATGTTCAGTTGTGTTATTTTCTAACTGCTTAACCTCGATATAACCGTAACCTGTTTCAGGTCGAGTAGGTTTAGTGCCAAATGTAACGATATGGCCTTGCTTAGCATATTCTGCTGCTAAGTTAACAATCTCTGTAAAGTGTTTGTTATCAGCAATCCAGTGATCAGCAGGAGTAACCAGTAAAATTGCTTCCGTGTCTTGTTGTAATAAATGTAGCGCGCCGATGGCGATCGCAGGAGCAGTATTGCGTGGAGTAGGTTCGAGTAGGATATCAGTTTTAATTGCGAGATGTTGTAGTTGCTCAGCAACTAGGAAGCGATGTTCTTTGTTACAAATTAGTGTAGGGGAATGCTTAGCAACAGAGCGAAGTCTTTTCAGAGTAACCTGAAGCAAACTTTCTTGATCAACTAAGCTTTGAAATTGTTTAGGAAATTTTTCGCGTGATAGTGGCCAGAGCCTGGTTCCATATCCACCAGCTAAAACGAGCGGGTAAATTTTTTCTGATTGTTTTTTCACTGATTTTATTCTCCTTGTAAAATCTGTGACCGCAGCTTAGCAAAAGTGAACTATAGATAAAACCCTATTTTCCCGTGAGGCCGTCATTGCGAGTGCAGGACGCACGCGGCAATCCAGTAACCATGTTTAATATTTCTGGATTACCACGTCGCGCTTCGCGCTCCTCGTAATGACGGCTTCACAGAGACGTTTTTAGTAGGACTTTTGCTTACAAAATAAAACTAATTTTTCTCCTTGAAATAGTCAAAAAACTTAACTACCATTAATTTAATAGAAATGGAAGTCGATATGGAGGTAGTGCTATGGAGATGTGCACAAAACCGCTGCATGCGGCCGTTAGGCGTGAGTCTGAGGAAAGACAAGTTCAAATTATTAGCGATGAGCTGGCTCGCCTTCTTAAACAGTCAAGAGAATGTTCCTCACAACACCAAAAAGCTTTACAAGTTCAATTTGCTGAAAGCCAAGAATTTATTTCCGATAATTTGGATGATATTCAAACTGCTTTGGCTAAATTCACTGAAACAATTACCGATGCGCGCATTTCTGACTGGCGTAGGCAGTCTCATCAATTGCTTAAGTTGGGTAGGAAATCTGTCGATGCTTTGCAAAAGTTTTGTGACGATATTGAGCAACCTTTAAAAGAGAGTTGTGAAAAATTAGAAATGACTACTTATCAAAGCATTAAAACCCTCAATGCAACTATTGATGCTTTTTATTCAGACAACTTTCGGCGATTAATTCAGAATGCTGAACATAGCATTGAGCAAGTGACTGAAGAGACAACTCAGAATATGGCAACTATACGTAGGCAATTTAATTGGCTAGGTTATGTGTCAATAGGATTAATTAGTTTGCTGGTTGCTTTAGGATTTAGTTCATATCTTAACGCAGAATGGCCTTGGGAGACGCATGCAAAAGTTAGTTGGCAGCGTAATGTAGGGCATGCTGCGATGAGTGTTTGGCCAAAACTCTCTAATGAAGATCAACAAATTATTTTAAATAGCTTAAGTGAAATTCGATGATATACCTCGAGGTATCTATCGCCTATGAATAATCCTATCAAAAATACCCACACTAAATACTCAAATCTAAACATAGCGGATCGAGAGCTTGAGGGTATTGCTAATTTTTTGGTGCTTTATGAAAGTGTTGAGCAAAAAATGACGTTATGCGAAGAAAAGATACACCAACAGCAAATGATTTATGAACAGACTATTGATGAACAGCTACAAAAAATTCGATTAGTCATGGGTGAATTTCAAGAAATTATGACAGAAGTGGGTGCTGCAAGATGGCGAATCAGTGCAGAAAATGCGTTAAAGGAAGGGCAAACCCATATTCAATTATTACAACAAACTTGTGAGCAAGTTGAAAAGTTACTGCAAGAAAGTTGTGGTAAACTTAATTTATCAGCAAGCCATGTGGCTAATGAGATTAAATATGCAGTTGATTCTTTGAAAAAAGGTGATTTTAAGCGACTGGCTCTTGAAGGCTACAAGAAGATTAGCGACAATACCCAGCATTCGATAAAACATATCTATGGGTTTTCATGCTGGTTGCAAATGAAAGCAATTATTACCGCGCTGATTATTGCTTTGATTGTAATCTTAACTGTTGGTCTTTATACCAGTGATGAATGGCCATGGGAAAGTCATGCACGTGTAGTAAGAGAACGAAATATTGGGCAAGCTATTCTAGATGCATGGCCTAATTTAAATGATGCTGAACGTGGCATGATTCAACAAATAACTAAAAGATTTTAAATATTTTTGATGTCCTTACATTCTAACTATTCGGCTTTCATACAATATCTTATTCCCCAACATGCTTTATCAAGATTTGCTGGAGTGGTAGCTCGTTGCCAGTTTGCACCTGTTAAAAATTATTTAATTAAATGGTTTATTAAACGCTATGGTGTCAATATGCAAGAAGCAGCTGATGAAGATCCAGCGAATTATCCTGATTTTCATAGTTTTTTTATTCGCACACTGAGAGCAGGAGTAAGGCCAATTACTTTGGCGTCTAACACTTTAGCTTCTCCAGTAGATGGGACGATTAGTCAAATAGGAGCTATTCAGTCTGGCCGAATATTTCAAGCTAAAGGTTTTGATTTTGATTTGCTTGAATTGGTAGGAGGCAAAGAAAATACCGCTAAGTTATTTGCAGAAGGTCAATTTGCCACACTTTATCTTGCGCCTAAAGATTATCATCGTGTTCATATGCCGCTAGCAGGAAAATTAGTTTCTATGACGCATGTTCCTGGTCAGTTATTTTCAGTGAATCCGCAAACTGCTAGTCAAGTACCTAATCTTTTTGCCAGAAATGAGCGCGTGGTTTGTATTTTTGACACCGCGGCTGGCCCCATGGCAATAATTTTGGTAGGCGCAATGATTGTGGCAAGTATTCATACCGCTTGGGCTGGTGAAGTTACGCCTGTTGGCAGTAAACATATTCGCACCTTTAGTTATCCTGATAACTTAACTTTTACCAAAGGTGAGGAAATGGGTTATTTCAAATTAGGTTCAACAGTAATTTTGTTATTTGGTCCTCAACAAATAGCTTGGCAAGATGCACTTGTAGCAGGTGATAGGGTGAAAATGGGGGAAACGTTAGGAACAATTATTTCGCTTTGATGTATAATTAAATTGGGGTCTGTCGACAATTGGCCCCCATTCTCGCCGACGTGCCGCGGCTTGTCCGCGGAATCCATGGATGCCGCGAACAAGTCGCGGCACGTAGGATTTGAGATAAATTTTTATAGAGATAGCGAAATGCCAATACCGAAGTTTATCAATGGATATGTTCGCATACCTTTTCCGCCTGCTTATTCTTTAGCGTATATGGAGGTGGGTTTCCCCAATCAGGATCCAGTAAAGTACCCAGTGAATGAATTAACTAATGGTTTGCATTCTCCTCAAACCACCTATTCTACAACTGAAATTAATTTAGCTTTACAACAGGATAAGGGGGTGCAAAGAGATGTACCGCGTACGAGCTGGAAATTAGGGGAAAATAATCCAGAAAATAAACCTTTTCCTAGTATTCAACAGATGCAAACAAGGTCAAACGAATTTGGTTTGGCGTTAACTAACGAGGAAGCGCAGGCTTTATCAGTATTTTCATGTACTGTAAGAAGTGAGTCATCATTAGAATGTATATGGGGCCAAGGAGGGCTATTCGATTTTCCTGTTCTCTCCATTTTTAATTTATGGCTCACAAGTATTGGTCGATGTACAAAGGGCGCAGGTTCGAAACGTGAACACCTTGTAACTAGAGAAGCTGAAAATAAATTAAATGTTTTGTTTAATCTTCCGCTTGATGAGTTTGTGCTTCATCGTGATGATGGAGATATCGAAATAAATTTTAATAGACCATTATTAATCTATTCTAATCAATATGCAGTAAACCAAAATGGGCAAAATTTTACTTGCACCAGGTTGGAGGATCCAGAAAACTGTGTCTTATTCCTTGAAGCAGAATTCTTTTATGGCTATTTAATTCCTGCTGCTGAAGAAAAATTAAAAAAGATTGATTTTTCCACTCAGCTCAACGAAAAAGCAAAAAAGGATTTGATATTTTTGATTCCTCTGTTAAGTCATTATGAATTTGCTAAGCTTTTCTACAAACAATTACAAGCTACAACATTTGAACAACGTACAACAATTAAACCAGAAACTAGAGAATTCTTATTAACACACATAAACCTGTGTTTTAGTGAAGCTACTTTTTGGCAGCGTCATCAAAGTAAAATCATTGGGGTAATCATTGCTTTAATTGTCGTTGCCATTATTACTACCCCACCACTGGCAATTTTTGGGTTACCCGCTGTAATTGCAGCGATGGGTGGAGTATTTTTATTTGGTTATTTTACGGCTTTAGCTGGGGGTTTTTTAGCTGTTTTAGGTGGCGGAGTAGGTAGCGTCATTGATGATGAACGTATGCAGCCATTTGATTTGATAGAAAAAATGACACGATGGATTAGAGAATATCGCAATGATGATATTCCAACCGACCGTTCCTCAATTTCTGATTTTACGAGCTCGGGTGAAGAAAGAAAAGAAGATAACCTTTACTCGGATGAAGTAGTATCTCAGCCGAGTACTAAAACTAAGGATACTAAAAAAACGCCAACTGAGTCTAAGCAGCCAGAAGACAACCCAGACCATCAGAATATTCTTTAATCTATTATCTTAAATTCCGTATGTTCTTTATGCACTTCTACAGAAACCTCTTCTACTTCAACGTTAAGCACCTTTGCCATTGGCGGGCCTTTAGTCAGCCAAGTTTGCATTATTGTTACTGATTCTTCTTCGCCGCAGATTAAAGTTTCTACCTGTCCATTAGGTAAATTACGCACCCAACCGGTAATAATTAATTTTTCCGCTTGTGTTTGCGTATGAGCACGATACCAAACGCCTTGGACCCTACCTGAAATGATGCATTTTAAACAGCGTTTTGCCATACTGTGGTTCCTAAAAATGTAAACAGACCCTGTTCCTGGAGAAATAAAAAAATGTCCGATTCATTACAAACTATTATCGAATCTGCTTACGAAAATCGCAACCAATTTTCTGTTGATACTATTGATCCAACAGTGCAAAAAGCTATTGCAACAGTGATAGAGCAGTTAGACCGTGGTGAGTTGCGTGTTGCAGAGAAGCAAGGGGAAAAATGGGTTGTTCATCAATGGGTTAAAAAAGCAGTATTACTTTCTTTTCGCAGTCGGGAAAATCAGTTATTAGAAGGTGGTTATACCCGTTATTTTGATAAAGTGCCGTTAAAGTATGCTGAAAAAACTTTTGCAGAATTTTTAAAAGAAGGAACGCGTGTGGTTCCTCCTGCTTGCGTGCGTAGCGGTGCATATATTGCGTCAAATGTTATTTTGATGCCTTCGTATGTCAATGTTGGCGCTTACGTTGATAGCGGAACTTTAGTGGATACTTGGGCAACGGTAGGTTCATGTGCGCAGATTGGTAAAAATGTACATTTATCTGGTGGTGTTGGTATCGGTGGTGTATTAGAGCCACTCCAAGCTAACCCAACGATTATTGAAGATGATTGTTTTATTGGTGCGCGTTCTGAGATTGTCGAAGGAGTCATTGTTGAGCGTGGTTCAGTTATTTCTATGGGGGTATTTATTGGGCAAAGTACACGAATTTATAATCGGATGACCGGCGAGATTACCTACGGACGAATACCAGCCGGTTCTGTAGTAGTTGCGGGTAATTTACCGAGTACTGATGGAAGTTACAGTTTGTATTGCGCTGTCATTGTTAAACAGGTTGATGAGAAAACTCGTGGAAAGGTATCGTTAAATGAGCTATTACGTGAGGAGTAAAAAATATTTGATCAGTTTGTATGTTACAATGAGGCTAATTTGCTTAGTTAAGTTTTTAGCTGAAGAGTTGGAATATGGATCATAAGTTTGAAGTACCTCCTCAACGAGAGCCAACAGCCAAAAAGCGTTGGCGGCAGTTTTGGCACTTTCTCTATAATCATTTTGGCCCGCATGTCGAAGGAACACGGCGTTGGCTGTATCTCACTATGCTATTTTTGTTGGCAATTGTTATAACAACCTTATTGACCGCTATTCCTTTCGCTTTGTTAATAACGCTTAAAGCCATCGTGGTGGTAAGTTTTGCGCTGTGCTTAACTATGGGTATTAAGGGCGTAATTGACGAGTATTATCGACGAGAAGGTAAAGATCGAGAATATTTTTGGCTGCCTTACTTGCAAGATTTATGGCAAGAACATTTTGTCTTATCAGATAAAAGAATTGCTAACATCATTAAATTTTCAATTGGTTTTTTGTTGTTTGCAGCAGTGGTTGCATTACTGGTTTGTACCTCAGGAGCGGGTATAGCAATTCCAGTAGTTACAACCGCAGTAAACGTTATTGCTGCGACGCTTGCAAGTGCTGGTATATTCGCTGGCTCTTCATGGTTTACGGCAATTTTTTTAGGTGTTTTAATTATGGTTACCTACGATGCAGTGTGTAATATCATTGAGGCTATTGTTGATAGTTGTGAGAGAGGGAATAAAGAGCTAGTGGCAAAAGAAACATCAACTCAGAGTAGCGCAGCAAGTTACGCAGATGCAGGGAGAAGATTAATAATCAATGAAAGTAGTCAGAGAAAAGTTATTAATGCCTCAAGAGAAGAAGCGGAAGTAGGAGTAGGAGATAAAATTTATAATTGGTTTGCAAATAGGTTAACTTCCGGTAAAAAACCTTTGACCAGAGAAGAGCTTGAGCAATTAAATACTGAGGAAGATAGTGATGAGTTTTATCGCGATCCAAACAATTTTGATCAACTTCAGTTGTAATTTAATTTATATGGATACCGCGGACAAGCCGCGGCACGTAGGTAGCGGTAATTAATACTAATCAAACATCCCCAATACCATCCTCGCCTCTTCGGACATTCGCTCTTTTGTCCATGGTGGATCCCAGACAATTTCAACTTTTGCATCGGTGACACCAGGAACATTCATCACATAAGCTTCAACGGTTCCAGGAAAAGTTTGTGCAACTGGGCATCCTGGCGCAGTGAGTGTCATTTGAATATGTACCGCGCCATCTGGCTGAATATCGATTTGGTAAATTAACCCCAAATCATAAATATTTACTGGAATTTCTGGATCATAAATTGTTTTAAGTGTGTTAATAACTTCTGCTCTTAATGTTTCAATATCCATGATATACCTCTTTAGAAGGGTGTGACCTCTAATTAATGTAAAATAATGACTACTACGTTCCCTCTCCCAGCCCCAATGTTTATAAAATCTCTAGACTTTATCCTGGGAGAGGGTCAGGGAGAGGGAAACCCACAATAAGTAATTACATTTTCCCTCACCCTGTCCCTCTCCCAGAAGCCGATTGAAGCTTTTTTATGCTTCGGGGCTGGGAGAGGGGACGTAGTAATCATTCCCGCTTACTAGCCTTAGAAATTACATCAAAAAGAGGTATAAATTACTCGGTGGAAACAGAATGTTGCTCATGCGCTAATGCTGCTTTTAGTGTATGCCAGGCAAGCGTAGCGCATTTAACTCGCGCTGGAAATTCACGCACACCGGCTAACACACTCAATTTTCCTAATGGTTTGTTGAGCGTTTCTTCCTCTTTAGTGGCACTATCTAACATGACCAGATTATGGAAATCGTTAAATAATTGTTCTGCCTCGATTAATGTTTTACCTGCTAAATATTCAGTCATCAGTGAAGCAGAAGCAGTCGAAATAGCGCAACCACTGCCTGTGAAACTAACTTTTTCAATCCGGTTATCTTTAATTTGCAAATATAACGTGAGTTGATCACCACATAACGGATTGAATCCTTCTGCCTGACAATTTGCATCAAGCATTTGATAAGCATTTCGTGGATTTTTGTTGTGATCTAAAATGACTTCTTGATAAAGTTCGCGCAGATCTAGCATGTGCCCAGTACCTCTTTAACTTCATCAATTCCTTGGATGAGTACATCAATTTCTTCCTTGGTATTATAGAAGGCAAAAGATGCTCTTGCCGTTGCCGGCAGATTAAAGTAAGTCATGACAGGCATAGCACAATGGTGACCGCTACGAATTGCAATACCAGAATGATCTAGAATAGTTCCGACATCATGAGCGTGAATATTATCTAACACAAAAGAAACAATGGCAGATTTATGTGTGGCTTGGCCGATAATACGCAATCCCGGAATAGAGGAAAGTTTTTCTGTAGCATAATTAAGTAATTCGTGTTCATAAGCATAAATGCTTGCGAGTCCAAGGGTTTGTAGATAATCAATTGCAGCGCCCAAACCAATGACACCTTCAATATGCGGTGTGCCGGCTTCAAATTTGTAAGGCAGAACATTGTAAGTGGTTTTCTCAAAACTTACTTTACTAATCATTTCACCACCACCTTGATAAGGTGGCATTTTTTCTAACCATTGTTCTTTGCCGTAGAGAATACCAATGCCAGTGGGTGCATACATTTTATGACCAGAAAATACATAAAAATCACAATTTAATTCTTGAACATCAATGGGTAAATGGCCCACAGCTTGTGCGCCATCAATTAGCACGGGTACGTTATGTTGATGTGCTGTTTCGATAAATTTTTCAATCGGATTAATCGTGCCAAGTGCATTGGAAATATGAGTAATGGCAACTAAACGCGTTTTTTCATTGAGTAAATGGGTAAATTCATCGAAGATAAGTTCGCCCTGTTGATTCATTGGAATAATACGTAAAGTTGCGCCAGTTTGTTCGCATAACATTTGCCATGGAACAATATTAGAATGATGTTCCATTTGCGAGAGGATAATTTCATCACCAGCTTTAAATTGTGAACGGCCATAACTTTGTGCAACTAAATTAATTGCTTCAGTAGTGCCACGGACAAAAACAATTTCATGTCCATGTGCAGCGTTAATAAATTTTTGCACTTTGCTACGTGCTGCTTCATAAGCTTTAGTCGCACGTTCGCTTAATGTGTGAATACCACGATGTACATTAGCGTTATCAAATTGGTAGTAATGAGTCATTGCATCAATAACGCATTGCGGTTTTTGTGTGGTCGCCGCATTATCTAGATATACCAGTGGTTTTCCAGCAATGGTTTGATTAAGAATGGGAAAATCTTTACATGCTGGCAAAATTAAAGACATTGTTTAACCTGTTCTCTTAGAGCTGGATGAGGCATACGGTTGATGACATCATATAAAAATGCTTCAGTTAATATGCGCCGCGCAGCAAGCTTTTCAAGGCCACGGCTTCTTAAATAAAACAAGGATTCTTCATCAAGTTGTCCGACTGTTGCGCCATGCACGCATCTAACATCATCTGCTAAAATTTCTAACTGTGGTTTTGTATCAATTTCAGCGGTTTCAGATAGCAATAAATTTTGATTGGATTGTTGCGAATTAGTTTTTTGCGCATCTTGATACACCAATACTTTGCCATTAAATACACCATGTGCGTTACCATCTAGTATGCCTTTGTAAAATTCCTGACTCGTTCCTTGAGGCTTTAAGTGATGAATTGAAGTGTGATGATCCATATGTTGATTGCCTGACAAGTTATATAAGCCATTTAATAAACAATGGGTCATTGGTGCATCCAACAACGTGTGGGTATCACTGCGTGATAATAGACCTCCTAACGAAACCACATGGCTGGCAAATTGGCTATTAGGTTCTGCTTGTTTGACATAAACAGTGCCGAAATGAAATGCTTTTTTGCTTTCGTTTTGAAACTTATAGTGAGTTAGGGTTGCATTTTCTTTGAGCTGAATTTCAGTAACGGTATTAGTCAAGTAATTATCTGTATCATCACCAACATAACTTTCAATAATCGTAGCTTTAGCATTTTTGCCAAGCATAATGAGATTACGCAAATGGGAGGCTTGTAAGGTAGCAGTTGGTGTGGTTAGAAAGATTAAATGAATCATTGCTGTTTGGTTTTCTGGCACTTGAATCACAACACCATTTTGCATCAGCGCGTTGTTTAGAGTAGTAAAGGGATTGGAATGTTTTGCCAAATCAAAAGTTTGGTTTAACAATGGTACTAAGCATTCCGGCTGATGATTCAATAATTCTGCGAGTGGTTGTATCGAATAGGTTGATGAATGATTAGTCGTTGGGGAAGATAACCATTGTCCATTAATACATACCCATTCAAGCAAATGTTCAAGTTGATTTTGGCAGGATGCCTTTTGTAGTAGAGCATTGTTTTTTTCGGTTAATAGAGGGGGCGATGTATTTTCTGTTAACTGAATATTGGCTTGTTCAACTTGACGTAAAGAAGTATAACGCCATTCTTCATTGCGTGTGGTTGGAAATCCAGTTTGCAAAAAATCTGCTAATGCCTGCTCACGCAATTCTTTAATCCAGGTTGTTTGATTACCTGGCAATTTAGCACAAAAATTATGATAAATAGTTTGATATTGTTGTAATGATATAATCACTTTATTCACCTACTTTGCTAAGAGTCTGTCTAGAATCTCTACTATGCTGGCGAAAAACCGCCGATTTATTGTGCTCCGTTGCTCACATATTATCATATATGCTGCGCTACGGTGCTCATAAATCAGCGGTTTTTCTCGCAGCCTAGCGAGATTCTAGATAGACTCTAAATCACTGTACCCATGTTTTTCAAGTTCATGCGCTAATTGTGCATTGCCAGATTTTACTATTCGACCATGTGCTAATACATGGACAAAATCAGGCACAATATAATCTAACAAACGTTGATAGTGCGTCACTACAACAATAGCGCGTTTGTCAGGACTTTTGCAGTGCATTAACACCATCAGCCACAATTTGTAAGCGCATCAATATCCAAGCCAGAATCTGTTTCATCAAGAATGGCAAGCGTTAGGTTCAAGAATTAGCATTTGTAAAATTTCATTGCGTTTTTTTTCACCGCCAGAAAATCCTTCATTGACTGCGCGATATAGTAAATCCTGATCCATCTCTACTAATTCCATTTTTTCTTTACTAAATTTAAAAAATCCATCGCATCAACTTCAGGTAAGCCATGTGTTTTACGTAATGCATTTACAGCTGCTTTTAAAAAATAAATATTGTTGACCCCAGGAATTTCAACTGGATATTGAAAAGCCAAAAAAATACCTTTCTGCGCTCGTTCTTCAGGAGAAAGATCTAATAAAGATTCACCTTCATAAAGTATACTGCACCTTGAGTCACTTGATAAATCTTCTCGGCCTGCCAATACATTGGCGATCGTACTTTTGCCAGACCATTCGGCCCCATGATGGCATGCACTTCACCTGTATTAACTTGTAAATTAATGCCACGCAGAATTTCTTTGTTTTCAACAGAAACATGTAAATTTTTAATCGTTAACATTTAATATTACCTTTAAAATAAAAAATCACCCAATCGCCCCTTCCAAACTCACTTCTAATAATTTTTGTGCTTCAACTGCAAACTCCATCGGTAATTCATGAAAAACCTGTTTACAAAACCCATTCACAATCATCGAAACTGCATCTTCTTCATGATAAACCACGTTGTCGGCAATAAAATAATTGATCTTCGCCAATTTTTGAAGTCGATGCTTCATGTTCAACTTTCGCAGTAGGATTTTTAACTTCAATGTAGGGAAATGTATGTGCACCACAACGATCGCCTAATAATAGTGAATCACATTGCGTATAATTTCGTGCATTGTCTGCGCCTTTTAATACTTTAACTAAACCACGATAGGTATTTTGCCCATACCCTGCAGAAATTCCTTTAGAAATAATTGTACTTTTCGTATTTTTACCAATATGAATCATTTTAGTGCCGGTATCGGCTTGTTGATAATGATTGGTTAATGCAACAGAATAAAATTCACCGACTGAATTATCGCCCTGTAAAATAACACTAGGATATTTCCAAGTGATAGCAGAACCGGTTTCAATTTGCGTCCAAGAAATTTTTGAATGTACACCGCGACAAGCACCACGTTTGGTGACAAAATTATAAATACCACCTCGACCTTCTTTATCACCCGGATACCAATTTTGCACAGTAGAATATTTAATTTGCGCATTATCTAGTGCAATTAATTCGACCACCGCCGCATGCAATTGATTTTCATCACGCATAGGTGCAGTGCAACCTTCCAGATAACTCACATAACTGCCTTCATCGGCAATAATTAAAGTACGTTCAAATTGTCCGGTATTTAGCTGCATTAATACGAAAATAAGTGGATAATTCCATCGGGCAACGAACGCCTTTAGGAATATAACAAAATGAACCATCACTAAACACAGCAGAATTTAAAGTCGCAAAAAAATTATCCGAATAAGGCACAACAGAACCTAAATAATTTTTGATTAATTCAGGATAGTTTTTGTACAGCTTCGGAAAAGGAACAAAAAATAATTCCCACTTCGGCTAATTTATCTTTAAAAGTTGTCGCGACTGAAACACTATCAAATACTGCATCGACAGCAACACCCGCCAGCATTTCTTGTTCATGCAAAGGGATGCCTAGTTTTTCATAGGTTTTTAATAATTCAGGGTCAACTTCTTCCAAGCTTTTTGGACGATTTTTTGATTTTGGTGCGGAATAATAACTAATCGTTTGAAAATCAATCGGTGGATAATGCACGGTGCCCAGTGTGGTTCATGTCATAGTAAGCCAATGCCGATAGGCTTTTAAACGCCATTCCAATAAAAATTCTGGTTCATTTTTTTTGGCAGAAATGGCGCAACAACTTCTTCATTTAATCCGCAAGGAAGTTATCTGATTCAATATCAGTGACAAAACCATGTTGATATTCTTGTTGGATGAGTGCATCGATTTGCTTCATAAGGTACCTTTAAACGGATAAGCAATTTGTGATAGATAAATATTACTCAATGAGTTTTTAATTGTCTGGCTGATTACTTGCCAGTTATGGCGGATCACACAAAATTCTTCAACGCGGCATTTGCCACTTCCATGACTACACTCAGTGAGCGATAAGTCACCATCAATGGCAGTTAAAATGTCCGTTAGGGAAATAGTTTGCGCAGGTTTTGCCAACCGATAACCCCCTTTGGTTCCTCTTTGAGAGGTTAGTAAACCATAATGGGTGAGGTGTTTAAGTAATTTACTGACAGTTGGTAAACTTACGTGAGTTTTATTCGCGATAGTTTTTGCACTAAACCCTTGCGTAGGTTCTCTTGCAATGACTGCCATTACTACTGTTCCATAATCGGCTAATTTGCTAATCCGCAACATAATGTATATTCTCTTTATATGGTACTAATATAGTACTAATTTAGTACAGATGCAAACTGATATAGTGCAGATATGAACATTCTCAGTCGAAAAATTGGCTACCAATTTCAAAAAATTTATTTACTAAAAGCCGCTTTACGGCATCGGAGTATGCGGGGTCATAACAACGAGCGATTGGAGTTTTTAGGTGATGCTGTTTTGAACTTTGTAATTACTGCAACACTATATGCTAAATATCCGCATGCGACAGAAGGGGAGTTAAGCCGTCTTCGTGCCAACTTAGTTAAAGGGGAAACTTTAGCTGTATTGGCAGCAGAGTTTGATTTAGGTCGTTATGTTGAATTGGGGCCAAGTGAGCTGCGCACTGGTGGTTCTTCACGCAAATCTATTTTGGCCGATACTGTTGAAGCGATTTTAGGAGCGATTTATTTAGACGGTGGGTTAGCAGCTTGTGAACAATGTATACTCAATTGGTATGATCAGCGTTTAAGCGAGCGTATCAATTGGCAAGCACAAAAAGACGCTAAATCACGATTGCAAGAATATTTGCAAGCACAGCAATTGTCATTGCCTTCTTACTCTATTACAAAAATTGAAGGAAAGGGACATCAACAGGTTTTTTATGTTGCTTGTGAAGTTGCTGAAGTTGACATCGCTACTTCTGGCAGTGGTCCTAATCGTCGCGCTGCTGAACAACAGGCTGCTGAGATATTTTTACAAGCTTTGATGAATAAATAGTTTAAGGTTTGAAAAATGAGTCAATCTGAAAAAGATCTCAAAGAACAGCAAGAAAAACAAACTTATTCTGGTCTAGTTGCGATTATCGGCCGCCCCAACGTAGGTAAGTCAACTTTATTAAATCAATTAATTGGCCAAAAACTGAGTATTACTTCACGAAAACCACAAACTACTCGTACCCGTATTTTAGGTATCCACACCAAAGACAATTATCAAATCCTGTATGTTGATACCCCAGGTCTTAACCGAGAAACACCACGGGCGTTGAATCGCCATATGAATCGAACCGTATTTGGTGCATTAGAAGAAGTTGATCTGATTGTATTTGTCGTTGATGGATTATTATGGAACGATGGAGATGTTTGGGCACTTGAAGCAATAAAACGAGCAAAAAAACCTACGCTACTAGTCATTAATAAAATTGATCAAATAAAATCTAAAGCATTGCTATTACCGCAGGTTAAACTGTTAAGTGAAAAGTATCCATTTACAGAAATTTTGCTAGTTTCAGCAAAAAGTCGTTCGGGATTAGATAAATTAGAAACAGCTATTCGTCAATTATTACCGGAAGGGCCTCATTTTTATGCAGAGGATGAACTGACTGATGTCAGCGCACGATTCATCGCTGCTGAATTTATTCGTGAAAAATTGGTTCGGCTGCTTGGCGCGGAGCTACCTTATGCAACCGCAGTAACTATAGATAAATATGAATCGACGGAAAAAATTTTGCGGGTACATGCTACTATTTGGGTAGAGCGAGATGGGCAAAAAGCTATTGTAATCGGCGAAGGTGGCGAAAAAATGAAAAAAATTGGCACACTTGCCAGGCAAGAGATCGAAAAATTTTTTGACTGTAAGGTGTTTTTAAAGTTGTGGGTTAAAGTTAAATCCGGTTGGGGGGACGATGAGCGATTATTGCAGGCATTGGGGATATGACAGCAATACTTCTACAATCCGCTTATATCTTACATTATCGGCCCTATCGAGATACCAGCTTATTAATTGACTTTTTTACCCGAGAACATGGCATCTTAAGTGCAGTTGCTCGTGGTGTGCGAACTGCTAAATCTCCACTCAAAGGTCTTTTGCAGCCATTTATTCCATTGTTAATTTCATTTAGCTGGAAAAAAGAATTAGCAACATTGACTCAAGTAGAATCAAATGAAATTTCTTATTCACTAGTAGGAAAACGGCTGTTTAGCGCTTTTTATCTTAATGAATTAACGATGAAGCTATTACAGCGCCATGACCCTCATCCACAATTATACGATTATTATCAGCAAGCACTCGCTGAACTTACCACGGAAAAGAAGCTTGAAATTCCCTTGCGACGATTTGAAAAAAACTTGTTGTCAGAACTTGGATATGGTCTAGATTTAATCAGTGATGCGGATACTGGGCAAAGGATTTTACCCAATTTATTTTATCATTTTTTACCACAGAAAGGTTTTTGTCTTGACTTAAATGGCAATTTGTCGAAAGCTTTCTGTTTTAGCGGAAAAAGTTTACTCGCTTTGGCGCATGGAGATTTTAACGATCAAACTTTGTTACCGGAAATGAAGCAATTACTGCGGGTGGTGATTGCTGATTTATTGGGGCGTAAAACGTTGAAAAGTAGAGATTTATTTTTGAGAGAGCACTATGAATCAACTTAATTCAGTTTTGCTGGGTGTTAACATTGATCATGTTGCCACGCTAAGACAGGCAAGAGGAACAACAACTTACCCCGATCCAGTTCAGGCAGCAATTTGGGCAGAAGCAGGTGGGGCAGATGGTATTACCCTTCATTTACGCGAAGATAGGCGACATATTCAAGATCGCGATGTTTTATTAATCAAAGAAATTTTATCAACACGAATGAATCTTGAAATGGCAGTGACTGAGGAAATGTTGTTATTTGCTGAACGTTTAAAACCTGCTTATTGTTGTTTTGTTCCCGAAAAACGTGAAGAATTAACTACGGAAGGCGGCCTAAATGTTTTAGAAAATAAAGCTAAAATAAAAGCTGCTTGTGAACGTCTACTAGCAGTAGGTATCGAAGTTTCTTTATTCATTGATCCTGATCTAAAACAAATTGAAGCAGCTAGTCAGTGCGGTGCAGGCATTGTGGAAATTCACACGGGGCATTATGCACTTGCGCAGCGTAAAGAAATTCAACAACAAGAATGGCTGCGGGTAGTAAAAAGCGTTGAATTTGGTTTGGCTACAGGTCTAACAGTCAATGCAGGTCATGGGTTAAATTATCAAAATGTACAGGCTATTTCCGCTATTAAAGGAATATGCGAGTTGAATATCGGCCATAGTATTGTCAGTCAGGCTGTGTTTTGCGGCATGCAAGAAGCGGTACGTATCATGAAGCACCTGATTAATAACAGCATTACAGCTTAATAGAGTAGGGCCTATGATCATTAACATTGGCACAGACATCGTTGATGTGAATCGGATGCAGGCGAATCTTGAAAAGTTAGGCCAGCGTTTTGCTCAAAAGATCCTATCGCCTAATGAATATAAAGAATTTTTGACAACCAATAAGCCTGCACACTTCATTGCAAAGCGATTTGCAGTTAAGGAAGCACTGTCGAAAGCCTTAGGTACTGGAGTTCGTGAAGGTTTTGGATTTAATGATATTGAAGTTGTCCATGATGAATTTGGCAAACCAAGTCTTAAGTGTTATCACGGTGTTAAGACTCTTTTAGAAAAGTTGCAAGTAAATTTTACCCACTTGACGATTGCTGATGAGAAGGATTATGCGGTGGCGTTTGTGGTGTTGGAAAGATAGTTGGTGAGCTGAAACCGACGCATAATCTACGTCACGTCGTCCTCGCGCGAGATTGTTCGCAATAGGGAAAGAAGTACTGAACTTTCACAATCGAGTCGCGAGGATCCAGATACGATACTAAAAGGATTCTCTGGTTATCGTATCTGGATCCCTGGTCTTCGGCCATGAAAACACCTATCCCCTCTCACTATCGCGAATGGCCTTCGCCAGGGACGACGTAATCTAGGTTATGCATCGAGCCATCATCTTCCGAAGCCAGGACAATCTTCTGATTTTTTGTTGATACAAAAAAATTTCAAACAGACTCTTAGTATTTTTCAAACCGAACAAAAAGCTCCTTAAAATCCAACTCATTTTTCTCTGGACCCGTTAACAATCCTCTCCAATATTTTGCGTTTGGCATGCCGTGGAATAACCCTAAAATATGTCGTGTGATGTGCGCTGGTGCAGTACCTTGGGCGCGTTCGCGCTCAATGTAAGGAATTAAATTAGCTAAAATAGTTTGTCTATCTGGAACAGTTTTATCTTGATAAAAGCGACTATCAACTTCTGCTAACAAATATGGATTTTGATAAGCAAGTCTTCCTATCATAATGCCATTTACGTAGGGTAAATGCTCTTCTGCCGCATCGAGCGATTGAATACCACCATTTAGGATAATTGTTAAATCTGGAAAATCACGTTTAAGCCGATAGACAACATCGTATTGAAGCGGCGGAATTTCTCGATTTCCCTTCGGGCTTAAGCCATTTAACCAAGCTTTTCTTGCATGAATGATAAAAATTTTGCATCCGGTTGCGGCAATGGTAGCGATAAAATGCGTTAAAAATTCATAAGAATCTTGGTGGTCAATGCCGATGCGGGTTTTAACACTAATAGGTGTTGAGCTAGCGTTTTGCATGGCATCAATACATTCAGCAACTAAAGTTGGTTTTGCCATTAAACATGCACCGAACATACCCGCTTTTACTTTTGTGCTGGGGCAGCCAACATTTAAGTTAATTTCATCATATCCGTATTCAGCAGCTATTTTTGTTGCATGAGCTAATTCGTTTGGATTGGAACCACCTAGTTGTAAACAAATAGGATGTTCTTGTTCATGGTAAGCTAAAAGTTTATTTTGCTTACCATGCAAGATAGCTTTGGCAGTGATCATTTCAGTAAAAAGCAAGACGTTTTTGGAAATCAAGCGGAAAAAATACCGGCAATGCCGATCGGTGTAATCCATCATCGGAGCAACTTGGATTAAATGGTGGGTCATGAGGGCCTGTCCTGAAAGTATTCATCAGCTGTAAAAACAGTTAAATTGGCTAAAATTTCCCCAAATTTTCGTCAAATAGGATAAACTATTCTCCTCAAATTTGGGAAAATTTTATCTCAATTTTCTGTTTTTTCGCTTTGATGAATACTTTCAGGACAGGTTCCAAAAAACTCTTGCAGGATTTTAGGAAGACGTTATACTCTCGGCAATCAGGTTTTTACGATTTTTTGCTGAAAAAAGTTGAAAACCTGACCATCAAGAGTATATTTTATTGCTCACATTATATAAATTGAAGGTGACTACTCATTAAGATAGTTGCAATTGAAAGTTTGTATAAGGTTGTATATGTATAATAACGTAATAACGGAGAAATTAACCATGTCCAGTCTTTGGAATAAAGTTGTTGTTTTAGGTCTTGCTGCTGTTTTAAGTGCTCCTGTTTTAGCTGCTGATGATGATGCTGCTAAAGCTGCTCAGGATCAAGCGCAAGCCGGTGCCGCTGCTTCCCAAACAGGTTCTGCAGATGCTATGGCATCTTCTACTGAAGGCAAAAAAGAAGATGGTAAAGAAGAAGGCAAAAAGGCCCATAAAAAAGGTCGTCACCATCATAAAGCAAAGAAAGAAGCTGAAATGATGAAAGGAACTGATGGCGCCGCTAGTGCAGATGCTAATGCAGCAAGTGCAGATGCTAACGCTGCTGGTTCTATGAATAAGTAGTTTGTGTAGTATTGTTGTCATGTCAGCCTCTATTGGGGTTGGCGTGGCAACAAGTTGTTATATCTCACCATTTGCGAATAAATCATGCTAAAAAAGCTCTATTTGGAAACACACGGTTGCCAGATGAATGAGTATGATTCATCAAGTATTGCTAATCTATTAAGAAAATCCCACCAACTAGAAAAAATAAAAAACGCTGAAGAAGCCGATTATTCTATTAAATACTTGCTCCGTGCGTGAAAAAGCCCAGGAAAAAGTGTTTTCTCAGTTGGGTGCGCTAAGCGAAGGTTAAAGGAAAATCGTCCTCATGTCATTATTGGTGTGGGTGGTTGTGTGGCCAGCCAAGAAGGTGCGGCGATCAGGCAACGTGCTCCTTATGTTGATTTGATTTTTGGTCCGCAAACCTTGCACCGTTTGCCTGAAATGCTGAGATGAGCGTGCTAGCAAATGGTAAACCCGTCGTAGATATTTCATTTCCTGAAATTGAAAAATTTGATCGTTTACCTGAACCACGTGCAGAAGGGCCAAGAGCCTATGTTTCCATCATGGAAGGATGTAGTAAATATTGCAGTTATTGTATTGTTCCTTATACGCGCGGCGAAGAAATCAGTCGTCCGTTTGATGATGTGTTGGCTGAAATGGTTTGTCTTGCTGAACAAGGAGTTCGCGAGATAACTTTGTTAGGTCAAAATGTGAATGATTATCGAGGCCAAACCCATGAAGGTAAGTCAGCAGATCTTGCACTCTTAATTGAATATGTAGCAGCAATTGATGAAATTGGACGAATTCGTTTTACTACTTCGCATCCATTGGCTTTTTCCGATAGTTTAATTGATGCCTATGCAAATGTACCTAAACTAGCTAATCATCTACATTTGCCGGTTCAAAGTGGCTCAGATCGCATTTTGGCAGTAATGAAACGTGGCTATACGGCTGCCCACTATCGAGAACGAATTGAAAAGTTACGGAAAGTCAGGCCAGATATTAGTATTTCTTCTGATTTTATTGTAGGTTTTCCAGGTGAAACTGATGAAGATTTTGAAGCTACTATGAATTTAGTTCACGATATTGGTTTTGATGGTTCGTTTAGTTTTATTTATAGCAAACGTCCTGGTACGCCCGCTGCGATGTTAGCTGATAATGTGCCGATGGAAGTTAAAAAACAACGGCTTGCTGCTTTACAAAGTTGTTTAAGCCAGCAAGCAACAGCTGTGAGCTGGTCAATGGTAGATACCTGTCAACAGGTTTTGGTAGAGGGTTCTTCGCGTAAAAATGAAGCTGAGCTTTGTGGAAGGACTGAAAATAATAGAGTGGTAAATTTTGCTGGCAATCTAGAATTAATTGGTCAGTTCGTCGATGTATTGATCACCGAAGCATTGTCAAATTCGTTGCGTGGAAAGCTTGTTTCTACCGCTGGAGCATAGTCTATTGACAAGCTGTCATGGACTAGGTTTTCGCTCATGATAACATGACAAAATGTTAATTTTTAAGCTATTCTTACATTAGAGCTATTACTTTTTTACAGCATTGAAAAAAACACATTATTTTGAAATTGTTAAGTTACTTCCTAATGACAATCGCCGATTGGCAATATTGTGCGGCCAATTTGATGAACATTTGCGTCAACTGGAAAAAAATCTAGAAGTTGAAATTAGTAATCGTGGGCATACCTTTCAGATTACCGGTCCGAAAAAGGCCGTACATATCGCAAGTCGTTTATTAGAAGATCTTTACAGTAAAACTGCAAGTGAAGTGGTGATAACGCCTGATGCGCTTCACCTTTTTATGCGTGATGCAACGCATCAGCGGGAAGAAGCGCATTTGAAACAACAACAATTATCGGATAATACCGCTATTCGCTTGAAGCGTGGGTTGGTTATTAAACCGCAGAGTGATAGACAATATAAATACATTGAAAATATACGTCGTTTTCCAGTTACCTTTGGTATTGGTCCGGCAGGTACTGGGAAAACTTATTTAGCGGTAGCTTGTGCTGTTTTTGCACTTGAAACAGATCAGGTTAGCCGGATCTTGTTGATTCGCCCGGCTGTTGAAGCAGGGGAGCGGTTAGGCTTTTTACCAGGGGATTTGGGGCAAAAAGTCGATCCTTATTTACGTCCGCTTTACGATGCCTTATATGAAATGTTAGGGTTTGAGCAAGTAACTCGTTTAGTGGAACGGCGCGTTATTGAAATTGCCCCGTTGGCTTTTATGCGTGGTAGAACCTTAAGTGATGCGTTTATTATTTTAGATGAGGCGCAAAATGCTACCCGTGAACAAATGAAAATGTTTTTGACACGGATTGGATTTAACGCAATGACCGTGGTTACAGGCGATATTACGCAGGTTGATTTACCAAATAATACGCCATCTGGCCTACGCCATGCGCTTGATGTATTAGAGGGAATTTCTGAAATTGGAACAACTTTTTTTACACCGAAAGATGTTGTACGTCATCCATTGGTACAAGTGATTATCGAAGCTTATGAAGAGCATGAAAAAAAATGGTCGAAGTAACTTAAACATGAGTGTTGATATCCAGAATGTATCTAAAATACGCATCCCTCCTCATCGTCTATTAAAAACTGCTGCTGTTTTAGTATTATCTAGTGTCCTAAAAAATGTAAAAAATGGCATAATTTGTATCCGTATAGTCGATGAAGCTGAAAGTGCAATGTTAAATCAGCAATATCGGCAAAAAAGTGGCCCTACCAATGTGTTGGCTTTTCCAGTTGATGTTAATGAATTAGGTTTACTAGGTGATTTGGCGATTTGTGCAGCAGTAGTGAAACAAGAAGCATTGTCACAGGGTAAGACTTTTGTAGCACATTTTTCTCATATGGTGGTGCATGGGACTTTACACCTTTTAGGATTTGATCATCAAACTAACGGCCAAGCCTTAGAAATGGAGTCATTAGAAATTAAATTTTTACAACAATTAGGATTTGCTAATCCTTATAGTATTTAAGATAAATATCTGGAAAATAAACGAGTGTAAAAGTGCATAATATTTATCTTAAATACTATTACTCACAAAGGTCTTAAGATGACAGAAGAGCCTTCACATCCTTCTTATATTAGAAAAATGTTAAATTTTTTCAAATGTATAGGGCTACATTTTTTTAGAATGCCTACAAATCAGCAAGAGCTAATCCAATTATTACGTCACATTGAGAAACAACATTTGTTAGATACTCAGTCGCTTACCATGATTGAAAGTATCCTACAGGTTTCTGAAATTCGAGTGCGAGATATTATGGTTCCGCGTTCGCAAATGACGGTGATTGATATTGAATTACCGTTGCAAACTATTTTGCCTTTAGTCATTGAATCTGGTCATTCGAGATTTCCGGTAGTGGAAGAGGGTCATGATGAAGTAATTGGTATTTTGCTCGCCAAAGATTTGTTAGCTTATCAATTTGATCAAGAACGATTTAATATTCGTGAGATTATTCGCTCTCCGGTTTTTGTTCCTGATAGTAAGCGGTTGAATTTAATGTTACAGGACTTTCGCAGGAGCCGTAACCATATAGCAATTATAGTTGATGAATATGGGCATGCTTCTGGGCTTATTACTATCGAAGATGTATTAGAGCAAATTGTCGGTGAAATTGAGGATGAGTATGATGTCAACGATGAAATGTTGATTAAAAAGCATAGCGAAACTCAATTTATTGTTAAAGCATTTGCGCCGATTGAGGATTTTAACCAATATTTTGATTGTAAGCTCGATGAAGAAGAATTTGATACTATTGGTGGATTAGTGACACACGCACTTGGGCATTTGCCGAAGCGTGGTGAGACGGTGACGATTCAAAATTTTCGTTTTCGTGTGTTGCATGCCGATAATCGTCGAATTCGATTGTTGAGAGTTACAACATTGAAGTAGTGAGAGTATACCTCTTATAGAAGTTTTCATAATAATCAGTAACAGAAGCGAGTATAAAATTGGATAGCAAGGAAAAGGCTAGGAAAAAATGACGAGTCTAGCTGGGCTAAATGAGTCATTTTTTCCTAACCTTTGACGACGCTAGGCAATTTTAGACGACGCTTATTGTTACTGGTTATTATGGAAACTTCTATAAAGCTCGACGCAAGATGAGATGAAAAAAAATTGCAAACCTGTTTCCGAGAGGTATATATATGTCTACCCAATCTATTTTGCATGCAGCTTGGTTGTTAAAACAGGGTGGGATCATTGCATATCCCACTGAAGCAGTTTTTGGTTTGGGTTGTGACCCCTTCAATCAAGATGCCGTAATGCAACTATTGCGACTCAAGCGCCGATCAGCTCAGAAAGGGTTGATTTTAATTGCTGATTGCTTTGAGAAACTTCAACCGCTGGTAGAAAATATTCCAAGTGAAAAACGAGAAGCAGTATTAGCAACTTGGCCGGGTCCATATACCTGGGTATTTCCGGCTAATTTATCAATGGTGCCAGAGGAAATTACCGGCGGAAACAAAACAGTTGCTGTACGAGTGACTGCTCATCCTATTGCCAGGCAACTCTGTCAGGTTTTTGGTAGAGCATTAGTTTCAACTAGTGCTAATTTTTCATTAGAAGAGCCGCTTTGCACAGAAGAAGCAGTAAGAGCTTATTTTGGCGATGATATTGATTATATTTTGCGAGGCGAAACTAGTGGTTTATTGAACCCAACACAAATTCGTGATGCGTTAACAGGGGAAATTTTACGATGTTAGTCTATACTACAGGCTATGATTAAAATTATTTCCTTAATTTTACTTATTCTACTACCTAGCTTTACCTATGCAGGCTCACCAACTATAACTTTATCGGCGATTCATCAGGCCATCCCTCGTTTAGAAGCGTATAGTTTGCAATGTATGCAAAAAACACATATCCCTGGTTTGGCTATAGCCATTGTATATGGTGACCAAGTAGTTTATCTAAAAGCTTTCGGGGTGCGTAAAGTAGGTAGCAATGAGCCAGTAAATGCAGACACAGTTTTTCAACTAGCTTCTTTATCAAAGCCTTTAACATCTACTGTTATAGCCAATGTGGTCGGCATGAAGAAAGTTAGTTGGGATAGTCAGGTAAACATGCTCGATCCTAGTTTTGAGCTAAGTTCTCCTTGGGTAACTCGTTACTTAACTATTCGTGATTTGTTATCTCATCGCAGTGGTTTGCCAGATCATGCAGGTGATTTGTTAGAAGATCTAGGTTTTGGGAGAGATGAAATTTTATTTCGTTTACGCTATTTGCCATTAACCGATTTTCGTACCCAGTATGCTTATACTAATTTTGGTTTTTCTGAAGCGGCATATAGCGTTGCTAAATCACTGAACATTTCTTTTGACCAATTAGTTGATCAACAACTATTAAAGCCATTGGGTATGAAAACTACTTTTACCCGTTATCAAGATTTTTTAAATCATCCTAACCATGCAACTTTACACCTCATTGTAGATCGGCAGGCAAAGCCACTTTATCTTAGAAACGCTGATGCGCAAGCACCTGCAGGAGGGTTTAGTAGCAGTATGAAAGATTACGCAAAGTGGATGATTGTGCAGCTAAATCAAGGACGTTATCAGGGCAAACAAATTGTAGCTGCTGGCCCACTCAGCGAAACACAATTACCTATTATAATTGCAAACAGAATGAGAGATGAAGTTCAGTTTTATGGTTTAGGCTGGAACGTAAAATTTAACCAACAAGGTGAAAAAGTTCTTTCACATTCAGGCGCATTTTTCCTCGGCGCAAGAACTAATGTTATTTTAATTCCGTCGCAAAAAATTGGAATTGCGGTGTTTGCTAATGCTTTTCCCACTGGCGTTCCGGAAGCTATTGCTTTTACATTTTTGGATTTATTGAATTTGAATACGAATAAAGTCCAACAAGATTGGTTAAAACTGTTTGATGGAATTTTCCAACAAATGTCACAGAAAACTACTGCATTATCTCCACCTAAAGTTAAATTTCCTCCGCTTGATTTATCAGCGTATATAGGTAGCTATAAAAATGATTATTTTGGTAAGCTAAAAATTAGCCAGAATCAAAATACACTTTGGTTAACTGTTGGCCCTAAAAATAGGCAATTTAAATTAGCGCATTTTAATCGAGATACTTTTACTTTGCAGACTGAAGGAGAAAATTCCACCGGCGTTACGCCGGTGATTTTTTCGATTGATAGTAATGGTATGGCTGAAAGTGTATATATTAAAGCGTACGACGAAGGTAGTTATGGGTTGTTTAAAAGAATGTAGTTTTTTATAAAGCTTATTTAATTGTAAAAATCTTTCCAATTTTTTATCATTTTTCGGCTTTACTTAGCTATAAAATTCTATTAGGATTCCCCTCTTTTTTTACTTAGTCAATTAAGACAAAGAATTAATGCAAAATTTATAAATGGATTTATTAGCTTGGAGAACATTTATGATAGTCGTTATAAGTTTTGATCGTGTGATGGTAAGCTTCGATACAGAAAAAGCTCCCCCTATCCAAGTGACAGAGAGATATCAATTATTGTCTCCTCTTTACCAAAACTTTTTTGCTTTAGTGGAGCTTATAGGAGGCAAAGAAGCATGGCGAAATCTTTTTATCAAGATCATCAATAGTGGACATATCCTTAGCTTTGTGTCATTTCACAAAGATGCTGGTTATATTTCGTATTTTTTACGTTCAGTCTTAGAACTTCCAGAGGAAATTTGTGACAAAATTTTAATCCAGTCGTGGCAACCAAGTAGTCCAAATACTGCAGACAAAAATATGCATATCCGTTGCTTGTTGGTTCAAATGGGAAGTAGTGCTGCTAATCAATCAATATTGTTTGTTGATCCTGATCGAGGCAATCTTGAAATGGCAAAAGATATGTGCCATTTTAGGTTACTAGCTGATAGCAGTGGTGGGCATATTGGAGTAATTAATCAATATATTGATCGTTGCCCTGTGAATTCTTCGAAGCGATTAGTTGCAAATACACCAACTAGTAAACAAGAAAGTGTCAATACGGTACGCAATCCCCAAAAAACTCCTTTACCTGAACAAAAAAATACATTTAATAGAAGTGTAGAGGTTCCAACTTATACCTCTACAAATCACAACACCGGAACACAACAGTTAAATAACAGCATTGGAGCAGAAGTATTGCCTTCTTTTCGTACCTATAATTATCAAGGTCCTGCTTATCACTTGCCGCCCCCAAGACAAACGTTTAATCCATACCAGTCTGTTTTAAGCCAGAATCATTCTTCAAGTTCTTTATCAATATCCAGACGAGATTATTATCGACAGGGTCAGGATGAATCGTTAGTTGGAGAGAAATCAGTTAACCCTAGGAGATGATGAGCGTTCGCTATGGCTTCCTTCTTCCCATGCTTATGGGGAGAAGGAGAGCATTAAAAATAAAATGCTATATTATAAAAGCCGTTCTTGTACCCACTCATAAACTGATTCTAGTGCAGTAGCTAAATTTTTTGGCAATGTGCCGCCTGCTTGCGCCATATCCTTACGGCCACCACCTTTCCCGCCGACTTGTTCTGCAACAAAATTCACTAATTCACCAGCATGTATTTTGTTTAAACGGGCATCGTCACTGACAAAAGCAATGAGTTGAATTTTGTCTTCATGGACTAAAGCCAACACAATGACTGCGGGAGCGAGAGTGATTTTAAGTTGATCGAGGGTATTTCGTAGTGCTTTGCTGTCGGTAACGTCAAGCTTGATTGATAACACCCGAATCTCTTGAATATTACGTGCTTTTTCAACAAGCTCTCCGCTGAGTTGGTGAGACAATTTTGCTTGTAGTTGCTCAACGGTTTTTTCTAAACGACGATGATCGCTAATTAATTGTCGTAGTTTTTCAGTGACTAAATCACGGTCGCTTTTTAAGAATTCCACGATGTCTTTTAGCACGCGTTCGTTATTTTCCATCAACTCCAAAGCATATTGACCGGTAATGGCCTCAATGCGACGTACTCCCGCAGCAATACCTGTTTCCGAAATAATCTTAAACAAACCAATATCACCGGTGCGGCCTACATGAGTGCCGCCACAAAGTTCTTTGGAAAAATTACCTAAGCTAAGCACCCGCACTTTCTCGCCATATTTTTCACCAAACAAAGCTAAAGCGCCGCTTTGTGTTGCTTCTTCTACCGACATAACTTCTGTTTGCGCCATATGATTTTGGCGAATTTGTTCATTGACTAATCTTTCTATTGCTTTGATTTCCTCTTCTGAAAGCGGTGAAAAATGTACGAAGTCAAAACGTAGTCGTTCAGGTTCGACTAGTGATCCTTTTTGCTCAACATGGCTACCTAATAATTTTTTTAATGCTGCATGCAATAAGTGCGTAGCTGAATGGTTTAACGCAGTAGCTTGACGTTTAGCTATGTTGACATTGGCCTGTATTGTTTCACCAACTTGTAATTGGCCGCCTTTGAGTGTGCCAAGATGAAGAATGCTTTGCCCTTGTTTTTGCGTGTTATTAATTTCAAACCAACCTTCTTTGCCTTGTAGACGTCCTTGGTCGCCTACCTGGCCACCAGATTCAGCATAAAATGGAGTATGGTCTAATACGACTATGCCGTTTTGCCCTTCAGTTAAAGCGTTAACGGGTTGTTGATCTAAAAAAAGCGCAGTGATACGCGCATCTTGTTCTAAATGTTCATAACCGGTAAACACACTAGGTTCATCTAACGATGCAACTGATAAATAATCCGCATGAAACTGACTTTTTTCTTGGGATTTTTTGCGTTGCTTATTCATTTCTCGTTCAAACCCAGCTTGATCGATATGCAAACCGCGCTCACGTGCAATATCTGCAGTTAAATCAGCTGGAAATCCGTAGGTATCGTATAGTTTAAAAACAATGTCGCCGGGAATAGTTTTATCTTCAAGATCGGCAGTGACTTGATTGAATAACTTAAATCCTTGTTCTAGCGTCTTACTAAATTGTTGTTCTTCTTGTAGAAGAATTTGTTCAATGCGAGAACGTGCCGAAGTTAATTGCAGATAAGCAGAGCCCATAATTTCAACCAGTATTGCAACCAGTTGATAAAAGAATGGATCACGAAGGCCTAGATGATGTCCATGGCGAATTGCACGACGAATGATTCGACGTAACACATATCCACGCCCTTCATTTGAAGGTATGACGCCGTCGGCAATTAAAAATGTGCAGGATCGGATGTGGTCAGCAATCACCCGTGCTGAGATATTTTGTCGGTCGGATAAGCCTGCCAGTTGAAGAATGGCATCAATTAATGGGATAAATAAATCTGTATCATAATTATTATGTACACCTTGCATCACAGCGGTAAGGCGTTCGAGCCCCATACCGGTATCGACCGAGGGTTTAGGTAGTGGAATCAGTTGCCCATCTGCTGATCGATCAAATTCCATAAAAACTAAATTCCAGATTTCTACATAGCGATCGCCGTCTGCATCAGGGCTGCCAGGTGGACCTCCAGCAATACTTGGGCCATGATCATAAAAAATTTCACTGCAAGGACCGCAAGGACCAGTATCACCCATACTCCAAAAATTGTCTTTGACGCCACAATAAGAAAAGCGTTTTGGGTCAATGCCTATTTCTTCTAACCAAATTTTTGCGGCTTCTTGATCTTCTTCGTATACCGTAATCCAAAGTTTTTCTGGTGGTAAATGAAGCACAGTAGTCAAAAAGTCCCAAGCATACTGAATCGCTTCGCGTTTAAAATAATCACCAAAGCTAAAATTTCCCAGCATTTCAAAAAAAGTATGATGGCGTGCGGTATAGCCAACGTTATCAAGATCATTATGTTTGCCACCGGCACGAATACAGCATTGCGCAGTAGTTGCTCGGGTATAAGAGTGTTTTTCTAATCCCAGAAAAAGATCTTTAAATTGCACCATGCCAGCATTAGTGAATAACAGGGTAGGATCGTTAGCAGGAACGAGCGAACTAGAAGCTACTAGTGTATGTCCTTGTGCTATAAAATATTCAAGAAAAGTTTGGCGCAATTGTTGCGAGGTATAACGAATCTTACTCACTCATCCTCCTAGGGCCTGTTGAAATTTCTACTATGCTGGCTAAAAATCGCTGATTTCTTGCGCTCCGTTGCTCACATATTTCAATATATGCTGCGCTACGGTGCTCATAAATCAGCGATTTTTATCGCAGCCTAGCGAAATGTCAACAGGCGCTAATCATCCTCTGTTTCAGTTTCCGCTTCCGTCTTTTTCTGTACAGGATGAATTTTATGTTCATTAAGTTCTTTAAGCATAGCACGTGCACGGGAATCTCCTTTATTGGCTGCCTTGCGTAGCCAATTTTCGGCAAGATCCGCATTGCGATCGATACCTTTGCCATAGTAGTACATATAGCCAACTGCATATTGTGCGTCTTTGTTACCTCTTACTGCTGGCGGCAGTAATTGTCGGTAGGCAGTCGCATAGTTACCTGCTTCAAAGTTATTTTTTCCTTCAGAAAGTGAAGCTTTAATATGGGTGGGTTGTTCCTCGCTAGGGGCCGTCCAGCTACAGCTAGTAAGTGTAGGTGTAGTTAAAATAATCAGAGTACATAAACATAGATATTTCATTTTTTTTCCTAAGTATTCCCGAAACTTACAAAAACTTCCCCTTTTTTAATCATGCCTAAATCATGTCGGGCACGTTCTTCAATCGCTTCCTGGCCGTTTTTTAAACTGGCTACATCTGCTTTTAATATTGAGTTTTGCTTTTTCAGGGTTAAATTGGTTTGTAGTTGTTGGTTGATCGTATGGCGTAAATGCCAAACGCTGTAAATCCCGTCTGCATCAAACCATAGCTTGTATTGTAATACAGTGAATAAAATAAATAGAGCAATAATTAAAGGTTTTGTCATGGGTATTTTTAAGAGTAATAAAGTTCTTTCATCCGTGTACAATAATTTTCTAAATGTGGATAAGTTTTAGCATGTGTTTTAAGCGGAGATTCAACTGGAGTCAATAAAATATTTGCTAAAAAGGCATAAAGAGTTGCATCGATACTCGTAGGATGATCGCCAAAAAAGAAAGCTTGATCGCCCAATAAATGAGCGACTGCCGTGATATTTTGCCTACCAAAATCATAAATTTCTTCTGGGCTATAGTAAATAATCCCTCGGGCTTGGAGATTTTTTAAGGAACGCTTACGAATTAATTCTGGAATCACATTACGCAACAGTGGTGGTAAGTTAGTAAAAAAACTTTTTTTAATTAATTCCCAATTACCAGGTTCTACCCAGCGTGAATAAATTAGCACCGAATATAAATGTTCTTCGAGAAGGCGCTGAATAGCTAAAGCCATTGCTTTTTGTTGATCGGTAAGTTTGTTATCTAAAGAATCGCCGTACTTTTTCTTTAGATATTCGATAATGAAACTACTATCCCCCAATTTTTTACCTTCATCTTCAATAAATGGAAGCTTTCCTTTTGGTCCCTTGGCAGGATTATTTTCAACAATAGCTTCATAGGGTATTTTTGCCATCTTTAAATAAGTTTCGAGCTTCATACAAAAAGGACTTGCATTCGGTAATCCCCAAATAGGATGGAATTGATAAAGTTTGATCATGTTGATAAATCCTTATATGCGATAGTTATTGGGTAGCAGCTCCCCCGTGAGCAGTTACGTTATTTGTTACATCTGGTTTGTTGGCAAACTTTTCTGTTCCTCTGAATCTTGTTTGATCATGGCTTCTATTGTATCAGTATGTTGAACGAATTTCTTAACAGGATCTTTCAAAAATCCAAAAGTATTAATACCAAGGCAACTGTTCAATGCTGCTCCGGCTATAGGTTCATCACTAGCTAATGCAATACCAGCAGTCATCATTCCTGAAAGAAAAGCCATAGCGGCAAAACCACCTAATATAATTGCACCGGTGGGGGGGAACATAATTCCTCCTGCCACAAAGATGATAGCAAGCACGAGAATAGGAACGATTTCTAAACAGAGGGCAGAGGTTAATCCCATGCCAAATGCAAACAAAAAGCATAGCCCTAAGTAATTGCTCCTACTTGTATTGGAAGCTAATTGATCTAATTCCCGCAAAGCTCCTCGTTTTAAATAATAATAGCGGTTCTCAAAGTAGTATTTTCCGAGGTTATCTAGTTCATCCTTTGGTTTGTCTTTATGTGTTTCAAATTCATCAGTTAGTTTTTCTAATTTAGTATAAAATTTTTCAACGCATGCAATAAAAGCGGGGCAAAACTGCTCATCCTCTTGGCCTTCATTTGCCTGTTCTATTGACCGAATTAAAATCCCTAAAAACTGACCGGCAACTTGGGGTGAAACAAATGGATTTTGTTTATCAACCGGTTTTTTGTTGGTTAATCTTTGTGAGATTTCTTGTAATTTTGCTGTTGAGATGTCTGCTTTTGAGTCCATAAACTGCTCCAAGGTAACTACATAAATTTTTAATAAAGGTAGCTTATCATCCTTATCTTAAGGATTTATTAAATATTTTCTCAATATTCCCCTAAATAAGATAAACTATCCCGCTTAAATTTAAGACTACCCTTGAGATATAACATGATGCTTTCACAAACACCTACTCCTAGGGCGGATTTATATCACGCCGTGCTAAAAGCCTATCGAATGGATGAAACCGAATGCGTGGTTAATTTGTTACAACAAATCAGCTTTTCCCCCGATGTATCTGCGCGTATTTATGACGAAGCGTGCCGGTTAGTTAACGAAGTAAGGAAACGGCGATTAGGGAACAGTAGTATTGATGCTTTTCTTTCTGAGTATGATTTATCTAGCCAAGAGGGAATTGCTCTGATGTGTTTAGCAGAGGCATTGCTGCGTATTCCAGATAAACAGACCATTGATTTATTAATTCGCGATAAAATTTATTCAGGAAATTGGCAGTCTCATTTGGGTAATAGCGGTTCTTTTTTTGTCAATGCGGCGACTTGGGGATTAATGTTAACTGGCAGATTACTTTCACCAGAGGCTATTGATAATAAAAGTTTAAAAGGAGTGCTTAAGAAACTGTTTGAACGAGGTGGAGAGCCTATTATTCGTAGTGCAATTAGCACAGCAATGAAGATTTTAGGTCGCCAGTTTATTATGGGCGAAACCATTGAAGAAGCGCTAAAACGAGCGCGTTCTAATGAAAAACGTGGTTATCGTTATTCATATGACATGCTGGGCGAAGCAGCACGCACGGCAGAAGATGCTGAGCGTTATTTTCAATCCTACGCTGATGCCATTGATAAAATTGGCCAATCCACTCACGGTACAAACGTATTTGATCGGCCAGGAATTTCTATTAAATTATCCGCTTTACATCCGCGCTATGATTTTACCCAAAGAACTTGGGTGGTTGAACAGCTAACGCCACGCTTAAAGCAGCTAGCACTTAAGGCAAAAGCCGTAAATATTGGATTCACTATTGATGCCGAAGAAGCAGATAGGCTAGATCTTTCGTTAGATATTATTGCTGCGGTATTTTCAGATGCTGAACTTTCTGGTTGGGAAGGGTTTGGTTTGGCGATTCAAGCTTACCAAAAACGTTGTTGGTATTTAATTGATTGGTTAGCAGAACTAGCACGTCAACATAAACGACGTTTGATGGTCAGATTAGTGAAGGGTGCTTATTGGGATACAGAAATTAAACTAAGCCAAGTATTAGGTTTAGAAGGATATCCAGTATTCACCCGAAAAAATTCTACAGATGTTTCTTTTTTAGCTTGTGCTAAGAAAATTTTAGCAGCACCTGATGCTTTTTATCCTCAATTTGCTACGCATAATGCTTATAGTGTTGCTGCTATTTTAGAAATGCTTAATGGTCGGCAAGACTTTGAGTTTCAATGTCTGCACGGTATGGGTTATACACTCTACGATCAGATCGTTGGCAAAGAATTAGGTAAGTTTTCCTGTCGTGTTTATGCACCAGTAGGTGGTCATGAAGATTTATTAGCTTATTTAGTACGAAGATTACTTGAAAATGGTGCAAATAGTTCGTTTGTTAACCAGATTGTTGATCCCAGCATCCCAGTGGAGAAAATTGTGGAAAATCCCCTTGAAAAATCTGTGCATTCTGTACATAAACCTCATCCTAATATTCCTTTACCAGTAGATTTATATGGCAGGGAACGAAAAAACTCAACAGGGTTTGATTTGAGTAATCAAGAACAGTTTGCGGTGCTGATGAATGAAGTGGAATCTGCGCTGCAAACCTCATGGCATGCTATGCCAACAGCAGCAGGAGCTACCGAAGTGGGCCCAACTAGACCAGTACTTGATCCAGCGAATCATGCGCGGGTAGTAGGGCAGGTAACCGAAGCAACCGTGGCAGATTTATCTTTAGCTTTTGATCGTGCATTTGCAATTGCTCCATCTTGGGAAGCAGTACCCGTTTCGCAACGTGCTAGTTTGTTAGAAAAAACCGCTGATTTATTTGAAAAAAATCGTGCGAATTTTGTTGCTTTAGCGATTCATGAAGCTGGGAAAACCATTCCTGATGCATTAGCTGAATTGCGTGAAGCAGTTGATTTTTGCCGTTATTATGCTGCTAAAGCAACTCAGCTCATGGGTGCTCCTATGGTGATGCCTGGGCCCACAGGCGAGCGCAATCGATTACATTTGCATGGACGTGGCCCGATGGTTTGTATTAGTCCATGGAATTTTCCGCTGGCTATTTTTACTGGCCAGGTAGTTGCTGCCTTAGTGGCAGGTAATCCAGTGATGGCAAAACCAGCTGATCAAACACCATTAATTGCTGCACTTGCCATTAGTTTGATGCATGAAGCAGGAATCCCCAAAGATGTCATTCAATTTCTTCCCTGCAGAGGCAGTGTGATAGGCGCGCATTTATTACCTGACTCACGACTGCAAGGGGTATTGTTTACTGGGTCTACTGATACTGCTAGACGTATTTATCGCACATTAGCAGAAAACCAAGGGGCTATTGCACCATTTGTTGCGGAAACTGGCGGGCAAAATGCCATGATTGTTGATTCTTCTGCTTTGCCTGAGCAAGTGGTAGCGGATGTAATTACTTCTGCATTTGGCAGTGCAGGACAACGCTGTTCTGCATTGCGCGTTTTATTTGTGCAAGAAGATATAGCACCTAAAGTTTTAACCATGCTTAAAGGTGCAATGGCGGAATTAAATATTGGTGATCCTTCTTTGTTATCTACTGATATTGGTCCTGTGATTGATGTGGCTGCACGAAAATCGTTGTGTGCCCATGTTGAACGCATGCAACGCGAAGCGAAATTACTTTATCAGGTTCAACTATCTAATAGTTTATTAGAACAGGGATCATTTTTTGCACCTTGTGCATTTGAAATTGATCATCTTTCAAGATTAACTGAAGAAGTTTTTGGTCCAGTTCTGCATATTATTCGTTATCGCCAAGATGCATTAGATGACGTAATCAAACAAATTAATAGTACTGGCTATGGGTTAACATTGGGAATTCATAGCAGAATTGAGGAGACCATTCGTTATATTCAGGAGCGAGTGCGAGTCGGGAATATTTATGTGAATCGTAATATGATTGGTGCTGTGGTAGGTGTGCAGCCATTTGGTGGAGAAAACTTGTCTGGAACAGGGCCAAAAGCAGGGGGTCCGCATTACCTATTACGTTTAGTTACTGAACGAACGGTTTGTGTGAATACAACGGCGAGCGGCGGGAATACGGCGTTAATGTCGTTGGTGGATGAGTAGACGACACTCTCTCTTCCCCCACAAGTGCTGGTGAAAAGATTTGGCACTTGGCATATAAATTAATTTGAAATATCCGTAGCAGCAAACGGGTCCTGTCGCTTGCAAGCACCCCATTGTGCAAAAAGCGCACAATGGGGGCCCCGCTTTCCAGCGCCACCCGTTTGCTGTGAAAGCTCGACTGTCGGAACTACCACACCGAACGGGTGGCACTTGCGCCGGGTTCCCTGCTGCGCGCAGGTACGAGCACAGCAGGGTGGCGCAAGTGACAGGACCCGTTTGGTGCTGTACATCGGTTAAATTTAGCACCATATAAGATGTTTACTATTGGAGCCAAAAACAAAAAATATTTGCATAAACTATGCAGTTTGGGGAGAGAAGAGAGGAGAAACTATTATTTTCGCTTTTCAACCAGCACAAAATCTCGCTTCCCGAGTCCCGTATAAAGTTGTCTGGGGCGGCCAATACGAAACTCAGGACTTTGCAGCATTTCAATCCAATGTGAAATCCAACCAACAGTTCGTGCCAATGCAAATATCACGGTAAACATATTCGTAGGAATACCAATTGCGCTTAAGGTGATACCAGAATAAAAATCAATGTTGGGATAAAGTTTACGACTCACAAAATACTCATCTTCAAGTGCAATTTTTTCTAACGCCAAAGCAATTTTAAATAATGGGCTATCATGAACATCTAATTCATCAAGCACTTCATAACAAGTTTTGCGCATTACTGTTGCTCTTGGATCATAATTTTTATAAACACGATGGCCAAATCCCATTAAACGAAATGGATCATTAGGATCTTTTGCGCGCGCAATAAATTCACCAATACGATCGGCAGTGCCGATTTGCTTAAGCATATTTAGGCAGGCTTCATTAGCGCCACCATGTGCAGGTCCCCATAAGGCAGCAATGCCTGCTGAAATACATGCAAATGGATTAGCTCCAGTTGAACCAGCAAGTCTGACTGTTGAAGTCGAAGCGTTTTGTTCATGATCAGCATGTAAGATAAATATTCTTTCCATGGCTTTTGATAAAACCGGATTAGGTCTGGTAGTTTCGCAAGGAGTGGCAAACATCATATGAAGGAAATTTTCAGCATAGCCCAGATGATTTTGTGGAAACATAAATGGTTGTCCCATCGAATATTTGTAGCACATTGCTGCAATGGTCGGCATTTTTGCAATTAATCGATAGGCTGCAGTATTTAAGAGCTCAGAGTTTTTACCATTTAATGTATCATTATAAAACGCCGATAGTGCACCAACTACTCCAACCATAATTGCCATAGGATGTGCGTCACGTCTAAATCCATTAAAGAAATTACGCATTTGCTCATGCACCATGGTATGGGTTTTAATCGTGTTATTGAATTGTTCGCGTTCCGCTAAATTCGGTAGTTCGCCATATAGCAGTAAGTAGCATACTTCTAAAAAATCTGATTGTTCAGCAAGTTGTTCAATTGGATATCCACGATACAGTAGAACACCTTTGTCGCCATCAATATAAGTAATATTTGACGAGCAAGAGGCAGTTGAAAAAAAACCAGGATCGTAAGTAAAAATTCCTTGCTTGGCTAATTGTCCAATATCAATGACATCAGGGCCTAATGTGCCAGAACGAATAGGTAGATCAACGGTGGTTTTATCATCAATGGTAAGTTTCGCTGTGCGGTCAGTCATTAAATTTCCTAAGAATGCTTAAAGTGGCGAGGGGAAACTATATAAATAGCTAGTGACACTGTCAATATAACTATTTTATCGATAAAACTTTTTAGTAAATAATTAGGTTTGTTTTCTTGAAGTATTTAAGAATATAATTAGCTATAAACATTTCATACTACAAACTTCATAGTAACTAAGGTTCAAAACATGAACGACAAAAGACCCATGAATCTTGATTTAACTACTATGCATTTTCCAGTGATGGCCATTGCTTCGATCCTGCATCGTATTTCAGGCATTCTATTATTTCTTTATGCGCCCTTTATTTTATGGTTATTTGATCAATCATTGAGTTCTTCAACACATTTCTTAAATATACAGGCTGCTTGCAGAGAGCCATTGATGAAGTGGTTGATTTGGCTATTTTTTGCTGCTTTGCTTTACCACTTAGTAGCAGGTATACGACACTTACTGATGGATTTTGGTATTGGTGCAAGCTTGAAAGGTGGTCGAGTAGGTGCTCAATTTACCATTGGGTTAACGATCATTTTAGTCTTATTAGTGGGGGTATGGTTATGGTGGTAAGCGCAATGAGCTTAACGGGCAATGGTCTGCGTGATTGGCTAATTCAGCGAATTTCAGCAGTTTTTATTGCACTGTACGTGAGCTTCATTTTGGGGTTTGTGCTGATGCATCCACAAATGGATTATCTCACCTGGAGAGAATTATTTACACCATTATGGGTAAAAATATTTTCACTATTAACGCTAGTTTTTTTTGTATTGCATACTTACATTGGGTTGTGGATTGTATCAACTGATTATATTCGGCCTCAAACAGTGCGCCTTGGTTTTCAAATATTCATTCGCCTGATACTAGTTGCTTTTTTAGTATGGGGCATACAAATTTTGTGGAGAGTTTAATTTATGGCAATTCCAGTTTATACCTTTGATGCAGTAATCGTTGGTGCAGGTGGTGCTGGTATGCGTGCTGCATTGCAATTAGCAAAATCTGGTCAACGAGTCGCTGTTATTATCGAAAGTTTTTCCAACACGTTCCCACACAGTTTCAGCACAAGGAGGAATTACCTGTGCGTTAGGTAATGCCGATCCAGAAGATGATTGGCGTTGGCATATGTATGACACAGTAAAAGGTTCAGATTATCTGGGTGATCAAGATAGCATTGAATACATGTGTATGACGGGCCCAGAAGTAGTTTATGAATTTGAACATATGGGTTTGCCTTTTTCGCGCATGGATAATGGCAAAATTTATCAACGTCCTTTTGGTGGGCAATCAAAAAATTTTGGTGGAGAACAAGCAGCACGAACTTGTGCAGCAGCGGATCGTACTGGGCATGCTTTATTACATACACTTTATCAAAAAAATCTGGAAGTAAAAACACGATTTCTTTAATGAATGGTATGCAATTGATTTAGTTAAAACTGCAACTGAGGCAGTTGCTGGAGTGATTGCGATTTGTATTGAAACAGGTGAAGTTGCATTTTTTAAAGCACGTGCAACTATTTTAGCAACTGGTGGTGCAGGTCGAATTTATCAATCAACTACCAATGCATTAATTAATACCGGTGATGGTTTGGGTATGGCGTTACGTGCGGGCATTCCATTGCAAGATATGGAAATGTGGCAATTTCATCCTACCGGAATTGCAGGTGCTGGTCTATTGATTACTGAAGGTACGCGTGGCGAAGGTGGTTATTTAGTCAATAAAAATGGTGAGCGTTTTATGGAGCGTTATGCGCCGCATGCAAAAGATTTAGCTTCTCGTGATGTGGTTTCGCGTTCTATTGCGCTTGAAATTCGTGCAGGTAGAGGTTTTGAGCCATGATGGTGTGGATTATGTTAAATTAAAATTAGATCATTTAGGTGCTGACCTTATTAAATCTCGTTTGCCAGGAATTCGTGAATTATCAATGACATTTGCTTTAATCGTGCTGATCCCATTACAGAACCCATTCCAGTGGTGCCCACTTGTCATTATATGATGGGTGGAATTCCAACTAATGTGCATGGTCAAGCACTTAAATTAAATGGTACTGGTAGTGATCAAATTGTTGAAGGATTTTATGCAGTAGGCGAATGTGCTTGTGTTTCTGTACATGGTGCAAATCGTTTAGGTGGTAATTCATTATTAGATTTAGTGGTATTTGGTCGTGCAGCGGGCATGCATGTTGAACAGGCACTCAAAGAAGGATTGACTTTACATAAGGTTTCTCACAGATGTAGTTGATCAAGCTTTAGTGCGACTTCGTCGTTGGGATACTACGCAGAAAGGCGAAAATTTCAATGAGATTCGACAGGAATTACAAAAAGTTATGCAAACTGATTTTGGTGTTTTTCGACAAGAAGAATTTATGCAAGAAGGGCTAGGAAAACTTAAAGATTTGCAAGAGCGATTGAAACATGCGCTTTAACAGATACCAGTAAAATATTTAATACTGCGCGGGTTGAAGCACTTGAGTTAGATAATTTAATGGCAGTGGCTTATGTCACAGCAATATCTGCATTAGCGCGTAAAGAAAGTCGTGGTGCACATAGTCGTGAAGATTATCCAAAGCGAGATGATGAAAATTGGTTTAAACATATTCTCTATGTGGGAGGAAATGAAGTAGGGTTTCGACCAGTTAATATGCAGCCCAAAACTGTTGAGAAATTTGTACCGAAGGAGAGGGTTTATTAATTTATGCGCACATTTAAGTGTTGATATTGCCCATTGTCTACGTGCCGCGGCTTGTCCGCGGCATCTAGTTGAAAGAAGTAAAATGCACTCGTACTATGTTTATATAATGGTAAACAGAAGAGATTTGTTGTTAATTGATTGATAATTGGATGCCGCGGACAAGCCGCGGCACGTAGGCATTGTAGGGCGGCACGTAGGCGGGCGAGTCAAAAATGACAAGTACTATAGTTAAAAATATGATTTTATCGGAGAACATTGATGGCAAATCCTGAGACAAAACATATCGAATTTTCGATCTATCGTTATGATCCCAAGGCGGATGCAAAACCTTACATGAAAGATTATGTTTTGGAGATCGATGCGAATAAGGACATGATGCTATTGCAAGCGTTAATAACTCTTAAAAATCAGGATGAAACCTTGAGTTTTCGCCGTTCTTGCGGAGAAGGCGTTTGTGGCTCTGATGGTATGAATATTAATGGTACAAATGGATTAGCATGTGTTACCCCATTATCTAGCTTAAAACAGCCGATTACGCTTCGTCCTTTGCCTGGATTACCAGTAATTCGTGATTTGATTGTTGATATGAAACCATTTATGCAACAATATGAAAAAGTTAAACCATATCTACAAAATAACGAATGTCCGCCGCCAAAAGAGCGTCTGCAAACGCCAGAGGAACGTGCTAAATTAGATGGGTTGTATGAGTGTATTTTGTGCGGTTGTTGTACCAGTGCCTGCCCATCTTATTGGTGGAATCCGGAAAAATTTATTGGTCCAGCGGGATTATTGACAGCAGCAAGATTTATTAGCGATAGTCGTGATACACAAACGGAAGAACGTTTGGATGATTTACAAGATCCATTCAGCTTATTCCGTTGTCGAGGTATTATGAATTGTGTCAGCGTTTGTCCGAAGGGATTAAATCCAACCGCTGCAATTGGTCATATTAGGGATGAGTTAATCGATCGGGGGGTGTAGGGTTTGTACGATAAATTAAATGTCAACAGACCCTCGTAAAAATTCATGTCTAGTTCATCTATGCAAACACAACAGGAAAGTTCTTATCTAGCTGCAGGTAATGCAGACTACATTGAAGAGCTTTATGAACAATACTTAAAAAATGCAAGTTCTGTTTCTCCTGAGTGGCAGGCCTATTTTAAACAACTAACAAATGGTCTATCTGAACCTTCGCATTTGGCAGTTAAAGAATATTTTTTGCAGTTAGCAAAACAAAATGGGGCACGATACTTTTCTTCTACACAATCGCCAGAAGCAGTTAAAGCCGCTGAGGTAACAGAATTAATTCAAGCTTATCGTGCTTATGGTCATTATTCAGCGCAAATTGATCCGCTGAAGCTTGCTAAACCTTTGCAACGGCCAGATTTAGAATTGATTTATTATGGACTTACTTCAGAGGATTTAGACCGTTCATTTACAATTCCTGATTTTTATTTTAGTAAAACGATGTCATTGCGTGCTATTTATCAAGCACTCAAAGAAATTTATGCAGGCTCTATCGGCATTGAATATATGTATATTCCCAATGCTAAGGAAAGAGATTGGATCCAAACACAGTTTGAATCAGCGCATGCACAATTAAAATTTTCAGATAAACAAAAGCATCGAATTTTGGAAAAACTCACAGCGGCAGAAGGATTAGAAAAATATCTTGGTACAAAATATGTGGGACAAAAACGTTTTTCTTTGGAAGGCGGAGAAATTCTAATTCCAATGCTAGATGATTTAATCCAGCGTGCAGGCAATCATTATTCTGCAAAAGAAATTGTGATTGGTATGTCGCATCGCGGTCGCTTAAATGTGTTGCTCAATATTGTCGGTCAACCATCATTAAAATTGTTTAATGCATTTGAAGGAAAGGTAAGCAACGGTCGTTCAGATGACGTTAAATACCACTTAGGTAGCTCAATCAATATTCGTACTGAAGCAAGTAGTATTCATGTGGCGTTAGCATTTAATCCATCACACCTTGAAATTATTAATCCAGTCGTTGAAGGTTCAGTGCGTGCAAGGCAAGAGCGCCGTAATGATGTGGAGGGTGCGCAAGTAATACCCGTATTAATTCACGGTGATGCGGCATTTTCAGGTCAGGGTGTGGTCATGGAAACATTAAGCCTATCGCAAACTCGTGGTTATTACACCGGCGGTACGGTTCATATTGTAGTCAATAATCAAGTAGCGTTTTACTACCAATCCAGTGGATTCGCGTTCAACTTTTTATTGTACTGATGTTGCTAAAATGATTGACGCGCCAGTTTTTCATGTGAATGGTGATGATCCGGAAGCTGTGTTGTTTGTTATCCAAACAGCGCTGGATTTTCGTATGATGTTTAAGAAAGACGTGGTGATTGATTTAGTTTGTTTTAGGCGTCATGGTCATAATGAAGCGGATGAACCCGCTGCCACTCAACCATTGATGTATCAAGTGATTAAACAACATCCGGGATTACGTAAATTATATGCCGATCAACTGATTGCGGCAGGAGTAATTAACGCTGCTTTAGCAGATGAATTAGTCGCTCGTTACCGCGATGCACTCGATAAACATGAACAACTGGTAGATAGCGTTGAGCCAACACAAGCGGATCAGTTTTTAGTAGATTGGAAACCTTACTTGGATCATTCATGGCAAATGTCGGTTAACACCGGTATTTCTTTAGAGGCACTAAAAAAATTGGGTCAAGCACTTGCTGTGTTGCCTAAAGATTTTGTATTGCAACCACAAGTTGCCAAGACAATGGAAGAACGAAAAAAAATGTTTGCTGGTGAGATACCATTGAATTGGGGCGCTGCGGAAACATTGGCTTATGCGAGATTGCTTGCCCAAGGGTATCCAATACGTATTTCTGGCCAAGATTGTAGGCGAGGAACTTTTGCACATCGTCATGCAGTGTTGCATCAATACCAGACGGGAGAAACTTACATTCCATTGGGGCATATTGCAAAGGACAAGCGCATTTTGAAGTGATTGATTCTATTTTATCTGAAGAAGCAGTTTTAGCGTTTGAATATGGTTTTGCTAGCGCTGATCCTAAAACTTTAGTAATTTGGGAAGCGCAATATGGTGATTTTGCTAATGGCGCGCAAGTCGTTATCGATCAATTTATTAGTTCAGGCGAACAAAAGTGGGGGAGGTTATGTGGCTTGGTGATGTTTTTACCACATGGTTATGAAGGTCATGGCCCTGAACATTCTTCAGCACGTTTAGAACGCTATTTACAATTATGCTGCGCAACATAATATGCAAGTCTGTGTTCCAACTACGCCTGCGCAAATTTTTCATTTGATTACGCCGTCAAATGATAAGTCCTTATCGTAAACCATTGATTGTGATGACACCAAAAAGCTTGTTTCGACATAAATTAGCTGGTTTCTTCATTGGATGATTTAGCAACTGGGCAATTTCAATTAGTTATTCCTGAAATGGAAGCCATTGATCCGACTAAAGTACGAACGAGTAGTTTTGTGCAGTGGTAAAGTTTATTATGATTTACTGGAAAAGCGTGAAACCAATGGACAAAAAGATGTGGCATTGATTCGTATTGAGCAGCTTTATCCATTCCCGGAAGAAGAACTTAGATCAATTCTTGAAGTTTATAAAAAAGCGACAGAAATTATTTGGTGTCAAGAAGAGCCAAAAAATCAAGGTGCTTGGTACGCAATGCAACATCATATGCGTGCTTGTTTAGCTAAAGGACAAACGTTGCATTATATTGGCCGTGAGGCTTCTGCTTCACCTGCAGTGGGTTATATGTTTATGCATGTTAAGCAACAGGAAGCGTTGGTGAATGGGGTGTATTGAGTAATTGAGGAAAACTAAACTATGACTATAGAAGTCAAAGTGCCGGTTTTGCCGGAATCGGTTGCTGATGCAACCATATCCGCTTGGCATAAAAAACCAGGTGATTTTGTTAAGCGTGATGAAAATCTGGTGGATTTAGAAACGGATAAAGTGGTGCTTGAAGTACCAGCGCCAAGCGATGGTGTTTTCAAAAGATCCTAAAGCCTGTGGGCGCAACTGTGTTGGCACAAGAAGTGATTGGAGTATTAGATACTAAAGGGCAAGTAGAGGCTGGCTACAGCAGAGAAAAAAGCGGCGCCTTTGGTTGAGAAAGTGCAAGCATCAGCGCAAACAAGCACAGATTCATTAAGCCCTTCAGTTCGGCGGATGGTAGCTGAACAAGATGTGAATGTTGAAAAAATTCAAGGTTCAGGTAAAGGTGGGCGTATTACTAAAGCTGATGTTGTTGGTTTTCTCACCCAAGCAGAAACGAAAACAGAGTTACCTCTCGGAACTCAATTAATGGGTGATCGTCCTGAAAAACGTGTACCAATGACACGTTTGCGTGCACGTATTGCAGAACGTTTGTTGAGTGCCCAACATAATGCAGCGATGTTAACTACGTTTAATGAAATTAATCTGAAAGCAGTGATGGATTTACGAAATCAGTATAAAGATAAATTTGAAAAAACTCATAATGTACGTTTAGGTTTTATGTCATTTTTTACTAAAGCAGCTGTTGAAGCATTAAAACGTTTCCCAGCAGTGAATGCATCGATTGATGGCAATGATATTGTTTATCATGGTTATTATGATATTGGTGTTGCGGTTTCAACTGAACGTGGTTTAGTGGTGCCTGTTTTACGTGATGCTGATCAACTGAGTATGGCTGAAATTGAAACTAAAATTGCGGAATACGGCAAAAAAGCGCGTGATGGTCAAATTGACGATGGAAGAAATGCAAGGCGGCACATTTACGATTACCAATGGTGGTGTGTTTGGTTCATTACTGTCCACGCCAATTTTAAATCCACCACAAAGCGCTATTTTAGGCATGCACAAAATTGAAGAACGACCTGTTGTTGAAAATGGTCAAATTGTTATTCGTCCAATGATGTATGTAGCATTGTCTTATGATCATCGAATAATTGATGGCAAAGAATCCGTTCAATTTTTAGTGGCCATTAAAAAATTTTGGAAGATCCAGCACGATTATTATTAGAAGTATAACGGTTAATTAAATATTTTTGGAACACGCCTTATGAATTTACATGAATACCAAGCAAAACAATTATTAACTCAATATGGATTGCCTGTTCCCGCAGGCGAAGTTGCTTATACATGTGGAAGAAGCATTGAGTCATTGCTAATAAACTAGGTGTAAGCAATGGGTAGTGAAAGCACAAGTGCATGCAGGTGGTCGAGGAAAAGCTGGTGGTGTGAAATTAGTTTCAACCAAAGAAGAATTAGTGCAAGCTGCAAAAGCGTTATTAGGTACACGTTTAGTGACTTATCAAACGGATGAGCATGGCCAACCGGTCAATCAAGTATTAATTGAAGAACCTTGTGATATTGCAAAAGAACTTTATTTAGGTGCGGTCATTGATCGTGCAAAACAGACGAGTAGTTATTATGGCATCCACAGAAGGTGGAGTGGAAATTGAAAAAGTTGCAGCAGAAACACCTGAAAAAATTATGAAAGTTGTCGTTGATCCATTGGTTGGTGTGATGCCTTATCAAGCGCGTGAAGTAGGTTTTGCCTTGGGTTTAACGGCAGATCAAATTAAACAATTTATACCAATTATGTTGGGCTTAGGTCAAAATGTTTGTTGAATATGATTTGAGTTTAGTTAGAAATCAATCCGTTAGTGATTACCCAAGGGTAATTTACTTTGTTTGGATGGCAAAATTAATATCGATGATAATGCACTATATCGTCAGCCTGAATTACGTGCAATGCGTGATACCACCCAAGAAGATGAACGTGAAAATCGTGCTCGTGATTGGGAATTAAATTATATTGCATTGGATGGTGATATTGGTTGTATGGTCAATGGTGCAGGTCTTGCGATGGCAACATGGATTTGATTAAATTACATGGTGGTAATCCAGCAAACTTTTTAGATGTGGGTGGCGGTGCGACGAAAGAACGTGTAACAGAAGCATTTAAAATTATTTTATCTGATGAAAAAGTCAAAGGAGTTTTGGTAAATATTTTTGGTGGCATTGTGCGTTGTGATTTGATTGCTGATGGTATTATTGGGGCGGTAACAGAAGTTGGAATAAAAATTCCTGTTGTTGTTCGCTTAGAAGGCAATAATGCTGAATTAGGAGCAAAAAAATTAAATGAAAGTGGTTTAAATATTATTGCAGCAAATGGTTTAACTGATGCTGCAAAACAAGTGGTTGAATTAGCTGCAAGGGGTAAATTAATTACATGAGTATATTAGTTAATAAAAATACAAAAGTATTTGTCAAGGTTTTACCGGTAAACAAGGTACATTTCATTCACGAACAAGCATTGCATACGGTACAAAAATGGTAGGTGGCGTAACACCAGGAAAAGGCGGTCAAACGCATTTGGGTTTACCTGTATTTAATACGGTGAAAGAAGCAGTCAGAAGCAACTGGAGCTGATGCTAGCTGTGATTTATGTGCCTGCGCCATTTTGTAAAGATTCTATTATTGAAGCCGCTGATGCGGGTATTAAATTAATTGTTTGTATTACTGAAGGATTCCAGTGTTAGATATGTTGGAAGTAAAAGTTTATCTTGAAAATAATACTAAAGCGCGATTAATTGGCCCTAATTGTCCAGGCGTGATTACACCAGGCGAATGTAAAATTGGCATTATGCCAGGTTATATTCATAAACCTGGCAAAGTGGGTATTGTTTCACGTTCAGGTACATTAACTTATGAAGCAGTGAAACAAACACTGACTTAGGTTTTGGTCAAAGTACTTGTGTGGGTATTGGTGGTGATCCAATTCCTGGAACGAACTTTATTGATGTGCTTAAGCTTATTTGAAAAAGATCCACAAACAGAAATTATTTTGATGGTAGGTGAAATTGGTGGTAGCGCTGAAGAAGAAGCAGCGGAATTTATTAAGAAACATGTGACAAAACCAGTTGTTTCTTATATTGCTGGTGTTACCGCTCCTGCAGGCAAACGTATGGGGCATGCAGGTGCGATTATTGCTGGTGGTAAAGGAACAGCGGCAGAAAAATTTGCTGCGTTGGAAGCGGCAGGCGTGCATATGGTTCGTTCCCCAGCAGAAATGGGTAACAAGGTTGCAGAGGTTTTGGGTAAATAAAGAAAGGCTGTCATGCCAGCGCAGGTTGGCATCCAGATAGAAAATAAAAATAGACGTCCCCTCTCCCAGAATAAAACTCGAAGATTTTTTTATGCTTTGGGGCTGGGAGAGGGGAACGTCTATTTTTATTTTCTATCTGAAAAACAAATTGTTGCTTTATTAGAGTAACATCTCTATTCATAAATCCTTAAGTTTTCTTCGGTATACTTTTAATAATTAGTAGTAACGAAAGAGAATTTCCATGCCAAAAGTCCTTGTTATAGGTTCAGTTGATAAAGTAGGTCCTTGGATAGATCACTTGCAGTCGACAGTGCTGAAGGTGGAAGCTGTTAAACCAGGTGATCTTACTTGGGATCAGCGGCATGGTATTGATAAGTGTAAGAATATAGATGCCGTTTTTGTAGTAATTTCCAATACGGATAGAAAAGGGTATCTAGCGAACGACTGTGCGAGAATTAAAGATGAAATTAATGAAGGGCTCAAATCTGTTCCAGCGGGAACGCCAGTTTTTATTGTTCTAGCGGGTAGCTCTGAAAATGAGCTAAATAATTTTAAAACAAACTTTAGCCTGGCAGAAGGGACACATGAAGCAACTCAAGAAAAAGTATATTTCCATCAGATTGGTAAGCAAGCATCACATTATGTATCCAGTATTTTTGGTTATCGTGCTAGTAAGGATGCCCCCCATTTTTCAGATGCTAGGGAAGCTTTAACTCCAGAATCTCTACAAAAAACTAGAGGAATAAAAAGGATCAAGGTGGTAGCCAAGCCTTCAACTTCTTCCTCAAAAACAGCGGATACAGAGGAAAAAGGGACAAAACCAAAAGTTACGCGAATTGGAAATGAAACTGGAGAAGAGGGGGATCAAGCTCAAAATAGTGAAAAAAAGGATGAACCAAAGACAAAAAAGGAGACCAAAAAAGAGCCTCCCAAAAAAAACCCGCAGGAAAAACCCAAGCCACCTATCATCACAATACAAAAGCAACCTGAGGTATCTGGTGCTAATCATGCTGAAAAGCGAAGCCAATCCCCTAAAACAAGAGCAGCTACCAATGATGGTGGAGAACCTTCTGAAACTTCTAATAGCAATTCTTCTGTTCAGCCACCGCAAGCAGAGGCAGAGCCTAAATCTTTATTAAAGCGAATTCTTAGATCTTGGGAAATAGATTTGCCGACGAGTGCAATGGCTTTCACGGCAGCAGGACTTGGGTTCCTAGTGATGCTCTCTGAATTGATTGCCGTTGCTTTTGGGGCTAGTTTAATCATGAAGAGTGGACTTTTAGCGGGTGCGATTGCCGGAACTGCCTTGGCTTCTTTAACGCCTGCAGGCGTTGTTTTAATAGGAATAATCATCGTAGCATTCATCGTGGGTATTGCTGCTTTCTGTTACTTTAATCGCGAAAATCTTTTTGGGATACCACAAGAGCCGCTACCACCTTCTCCAGAAGAGCGAGTAAGCTGGCAAAGATTAGCGAGAGTTGAGCCAAGGTTAGGAAGACAGAATAATCTTTCTGACGATGAGATTCCCTTAGATTCTTTTGTTCAAGTATTTTATGAAGAGGAAGAAAGAGGGCGGTCGCAAAATACCAGAAATTTGCAGCCAGAGGGGCCAATTATAATTAATGTAAACGAAGGAGATGACACATTTGGGCCTCAGTAACAGTTTTCTATACCCCTACACCACCGGTCATCAGCTTTTCATAGCGCTTTTTGAGCAAGTCGTCGAGTGATAAGCTTTGTAGGTGTAATAAGTTACTCAGTAACCTTTCTTTAATCGATTCTGCCATCGCATCCATATCACGATGTGCGCCGCCCAAAGGTTCAGCAATAACTTCATTAATGAGATTGAGCTGATGTAAGCGTTCGGCTGTCATACCCATGACTTCAGCGGCTTCTGACGCTTTTTCGGCGCTTTTCCACAGGATTGATGCACAACCTTCTGGTGATATCACTGAGTAAATACTGTATTGCAGCATTAAAGTAATATCGCCAACGCCAATGGCAAGAGCTCCACCGGAGCCGCCTTCGCCAATGACTGTGCAAATGATAGGAATTTTTAGTCCTGACATGACAAATAAATTTCTCGCAATTGCCTCGCTTTGACCACGTTGTTCTGCATCAATCCCTGGGTAAGCACCAGGCGTATCGATAAAAGTAAACAGAGGTAATTTAAAGCGTTCGGCAAGCTCCATGAGTCTTAAGGCCTTTCGGTAGCCTTCTGGTGGTGGCATGGCGAAATTACGTTTTAATTTTTCTTTGGTGCTGCGTCCTTTTTGATGGCCAATGACCATAACTGGAGTACCTTCTAGTCTGGCAATACCACCCACAATCGCTTGAGCATCGCCAAAATGACGATCGCCATGCAATTCATCAAAATCCGTAAAAATACGTTCGATATAATCTAGTGTATAAGGGCGTAGCGGATGTCGGGCGAGTTTGACAATTTGCCAGGCATTTAGCGAAGAAAAGATTGAGCGAGTTAAATCCTTGCTTTTTTGCTCAAGGCGCTCAATTTCATCACTGATATTAATTTCTGTATCCGTGCCGACTAAGCGCAGTTCAGCAATTTTTTCTTCTAATTCAACAATAGGTTGTTCGAAATCTAAATATTGTGGACGCATAATAATGATAATAGATAGTTACTAGAGAACGTCTTTATAATCTACCGCAATTTTATTTAGATCAAGACGATTTAGGAAATTAGAATAGCACATCCAAGCGCTTAAGGCTGCTAAATCTGCAAATTGTGGAGGTAAAAATTTAGGGGGTATTACTACACCTTCTTCTATCAAATCGGCTAAGGTACGAAGGTCCTGAATGGTTGTTTTGCCAGTAAATAGCAAGGGAATATGGTTTACTGACCCTTGGCGAATAGCTAGACGAATATAGTTATAAATTAAAATAAATCCCTTGCTATAGACCAAGTCTTTAGTAAAGGGGCCTCCAGTCGATAAACTACCTCTGAAAATCCTAACAGCGTTACTATAGGCCACTTCATCGGTTAAATTTTGTTCTTTAAAAAAGTTGAATACATCAATGAAATTAGCACCATTTTCCGCCATGTGAACTGCTAAGATGCGGTTCGTAAGCCGGCGAACACGTCCAGGATAGGAAGCAAAGGTAAAAATCTCCATGATAATTGCTAAGCCTTCTTGAGTGACTGAAGAGGAAGGCGCACCCTTGCTGAGAAAGGTACAAACGGGTTGTGTCAAACCATTGCATGTAGTACCGATATGCACCCAGCCTTCATGTACCTCTAAGACATGAATATCACGCTCGCTAAAATGTGCACCTCGACGAATGCGAATCGTATCAGCCCCCGCAGAGGCGTCTGCGATAATACCGTCACTGAGTTTGACTTGAATACGTTTGTCAGCAGTTTGGAAGTAACTTGCCATGCGCTTTTGCAAGATGGCGACCGTTTCTTCACTGGTATAACATTTTTCATCATATTGGCTAGGTGGCAAAGTTTCTAGATTGATTAAAGTATCGTTAATCAATTGGGCTAAATCTTTAAGATTTGGGGCTCCGGCATAAAAGGCATCTTCAGAACTACCATATAGCTCTTGGGAAAGCTTTGAAAACTCTGGTTTACCACGCATCGCTAGCATCCGCACTACCTCACGGTATTCACGGCACATACGTTGCATGATGGTGCCCACTGGACTAAATTGGCCCAAACTTTTACGGATATCACGCTCTATATCATAAAACTCTTCGTTTTTAGTAGCAGGATCAAATGGCAAGGGGTTATTCTGTGCATAGTAGTCTGGGGTGAGGTGCGGTAGTTTTTTAAATTTAGATTTAAAAAATTCTTCTTGAATACGAGGCCCCCATTTAATGGCATCTAATATCCGAATAGGTTTTTGTGCTTTAACTAACCTGCGGGAAAGTTTGCGGATAGTTTTTTGATAAGTATTTAAATGGGGTGGAACTGGATGCATATTATAACGTATCCTTGTTGTTATAGTATTCTTACTTTAAAGATAGATAAAATTTTCTTAATTCTCAACCTGGGTTATTAATATTAAAAGGAGTTGAACCATGAAAATCTACGGTTTTCCCGCAAGTACTTGTACGCGTAAAGTCTTAATGACGCTTAATGAAAAAGATTATCCCTATGAATTTATTTCTGTGGATATTCGTAGTGGTGAGCAAAAGCAACCAGAGCATCTAGCACGCCACCCATTTGGAGTGGTTCCCGTGATGAATGATGATGGATTTATGCTTTATGAATCCCGCGCTATTATGCACTATTTAGATGCCAAGCTAACTAATAATCCTTTAATGCCGAAAGATGTAAAAAATTTTGGTGAAATGGAACAGTGGATGAATGTGGAGCAAAGTTATTTAAGTTTTCCTGCTGTTCAATTGGTTAAACAGCTTTATTTTGCCAAAATGCAAAGAATCGCTCCGGATACTGCAATTATTGAAGGAGCAATGCCTAAAGTCGAATATGTTTTGGATGTGGCTGAAAAGAGGTTAGTTAAGCAACCTTATTTTGCGGGTTCAACTTTTTCTTTAGCGGATATTACTTGGATGCCTTACATTGAGTATTTATTTCCTTCTGGGTTAGGTGAGCTGATTAACGATCGCCTTGCTTTAAAAGCATGGTGGGAAAGGGTGAGTGCAAGGCCGAGTTGGGTGAAGATTGTGGGGAAGTTTGAGTAAGTTTTTACACGCAACATGACAGAGCAATCGCGCCAGAGATGAGGTGTACACAAGCATTTTTTGAAAAGGCAACGTAGAAATTAAAACTAAGCGTTCCCTTTCCCAGCTCCAAAGCGGGCAAAATCTGCTCATTTTATCCTGGGAGAGGGTCAGGGTGAGGGAAAGTGAATCAACTGCGTTATCTGTTCTGTTGCCGTTTTCCGCGGTCCTTTAGCGGGATTTATGTTTACATCACCCTGTGGTTTTCCCTCACCCTGACCCTCTCCCAGAAGCAGATCACTGTCCTTTTCAACATTCGGGCTGGGAGAGGGGACGTTTTAATGTTTATCGATGCAACCACAATACACTGGTGCGCCTACGCAGGAACGACACACTAAATTCACTCACTAACTCTGCTTCTGAAAAACCGTCACTTTGTCTCGCCCCATCTTTTTTGATTCATAAAGGGCTTGATCAGAAGCTCTAATGAGTTTTTCCATATCTTCACCATGTTCTGGGTACATGGCAATTCCAAATGAAGCAGTAATAGAGTGGATAATTTTATCAGAGAAGTTCAGCTTTATGCGGCTAATTTTTTTTCTGATCTGTTCTGCGCGTTCAACTGCATCTTTTAATGAAAAATCATAAAACATTAAAAGAAATTCTTCTCCACCATAGCGGCAGGCAATATCACTTTTACGAACTTGTTTTAATAGTAGATTGCCGATGGTTTGTAAAACTAAGTCACCTGTTTGATGGCCAAATTTATCGTTGATGTTTTTAAAATGGTCGATATCTATCATCATAATAGCAAGCCCGGTTTTGCTGCGTTCCGCGCGGTGGATTTCTCGCTCTAATGATTCATTGAGGTAAGCGCGATTATATACTTTAGTTAGTGGATCACGTATCGAGCGTATCCTTAGTGTGTCTTTTAATCTGATGTTAGCTATCGATAGTGCAATTAATCCCGCCAGATTGTTAATAATTAATTCATGGCCATCTGCTATCTCGTTAAGTTGTTCTTTTGTTTGGCAGCTAGCTTTTTTGATTTCAATATAAAGTAATCCAATATTGTCGTTTTGTGCCAATAAAGGAACACAAAAACATAACTGTAGCTGATCATCGGTAATGTAATGTTTGCAGCGAATATTATTTTCTTTGTTGAAGAATCTATAGGTTTTTCCCTGACGAAGAGCCCAACACTGATCGGTGGAAAATATTTCCTTATTATTTTTTGTAGTGTCCCAATGTGCGCTTGATACAAGATAATTGCCGGAAGAATGGGTTAAATAAATAATACCACCAGTAAAAGGCAATAGTTTTTTGCAGTAGCTGACAGTTAATTCTAAGGCTTCATTAACAGTTGAACAGGTTTGTAATAATGCATCCATTTGGTTAAGCAGGGAAACTCCTTCATCATGAGTTTTTAGTGCTTGATAAGCTAACGTTAATTTTTCATTAGCGGTGAGGATTGCTTTTTCTGTTTCCACACGCTTTTGAATGTTGCGTACGATATGTGAAGCGCCAATTAAATTTCCTCGATCATCACGAATTGAGCTACAGGTGATCTCATAGGGTAATTGATCTAATTTTTTATCACCGAATTTACTAATGACGATAAACTCTTCACCATTGAGTGATTTTTTCCAAATATCCACAGCTTTTTTTTGTTCTTCGGGTAAATGTGCCAAAGCATCTTTTATGCTCATGCCTAAAGTAATTTCTTTGCCGAAGATACGATTGAATTCATCTCTATAGCTACGATTAAACACAATAAATCGATAATCTAAATCAAGTGCGGCAATAAAGTCGTTGCTACCATCAATGATCCCTTTTAGTAGTGCTTCTGATTTTCTCAACTTGTTTTCGATGGCTATTTGGCGCGATAATTGGCGATTTAGAGCAAATGCTCCAATAAAAATGATTAATAAGATGACAATATCAATCGGGATAATAACTTTAAACTTTAATATTTGATAGTACTCAACAAGGTTAATAGCTATGCTAAGAAGAAATGTCAGTAGAAAAAATAAATTCAGTAAAGTTCTGTGTAGATAATGGTTGTTGTTCCTGAGGATGTTTTGCCCAGATTTATCCATAAAAATATACCCATATTTGGCTTTACTGCCTTTTGTGTAAAAGCTTTATACCAGCTATTATTAATAGTATGACTAACTTACCTAGTGAACAAGTTTATTATAGACCCTGTTGCGTCTTGCTAAAGGAAAAAAGTCGATCAATGCAATCGCTAAGTGATTCGGCCACGTGTACTGAATTGCTAGACTGCATGGAAAGGTATTGTGTTTTAATGAAGGCGGTAGGTCAGGGGCGCGTAAAGCTTGATCAGCAATCTGGCCAATGTTATTTATTGGTTGATCCTACTTCAGTACGGCAAATTCTCAATGAGATCAATGAAACCATTACGCTTGAAGGGTTGACCGATTATTATGAGATACTGAATAAGATTGAATCCAGTATTGCCAAAAGTCCTCTACTTCAAGAAATTACCGATCACCATACGGAGTTATTAGCAGCTATTCGCAGCAAGGAGGGCAGGTTTGGTGCAGTACCAGTAACGGTTGATAAAAGTGTGATCCGGTCACCAGAGCTTTTGGATCAACAGAAGTTTTTGTTGGATCATCCCCGTTTAGAGAATAGCCCACAATTTGACGGGGTTCCGCCTAGCCAGACCCCTATCCCCAATGATAGTTCAAATGCAGCGGAACAGGTGAATCGATTGCAAAATCAGCATCAACCAAAGCCTGGTTTTACTCCAACTCCACGCCCACAGATGTAAGCCAGGGTCTGTAATAAGGGAACACGCTCTATGTCTTTAGGTAGAACTATTATTTATGCAGATACTCAATCTGTACTAGCATTGCTTAGTCAGGGAGCAGATGTTAATGAAATTGATGAGTATGGTTTTAGGCCGTTAATTCAAGCTGCAATCATGGAGAAAATTGAAGTTGCTAAGTTGTTGTTGGAATATGGTGCTGATGTAGATCAACAAGATGGTACGGGGAGAACTGCTCTTCATTGGGCAGTAGAAAATAATGATCTGCCGTTTTGTAAATTACTGTTGTCGCATAAAGCAGATCCTAACCTAACTAATGTAGCTAACCAACCCATATTAACTTATCCAATTTTAAGGGATCAAAAAGAGCTTAAAAATCTGCTTTATCAATATGGAGCACAGCTTAATTCCGCACTAGATTATATTAATACTAAGCTTTTAGGACATCGATTTGAATTGGTTGGTCAGGTAGATATCGTTGATTACCAAGGGCGATTTGTTGAAATTGATTTTGAAGGATTTTTTCTTGAGTTTACTATCGATATTATTTTGAGCTCCTTAAAGCGTTATGCAAATCATTTTGCTTCCAGACACTTACGATCATTTCAAGAATATATCCAACAACTTATCGCTGCGTTTGCTGTTGCGGCGAAATTAATTCGCTATCAGCATTATACGACTGATTTGTTTGAGCATGAAAAAACTATTCAATCATTAATGCAACAGGATCCACTCATTATTCCAGTAGCTAATCGTGGTCATGCAATGACTTTTATTAAAGCACACGATATTTTGGCAAAGTGCGATCGTGGGATGAATAGTGAGCAGGAGGGAAGTGTTAATTTATACCGAATTACTCAGCATCGTCTTTTTAATGTAGATTTCTTTAAACAGATGATTTATGTAAAACAATCGCGCTCTTTTATGGATGAAGGATTTAAAAAGCTTTTGAAAACAGAGCCTATTATGCGATTGCCTTTATCTTCACAAATTACTGGCAACTGTTCTTGGGCTAACGTTGAAGCAGCTGTTCCCACGATTTTGTTTTTATTAATGGTACAAAAAGTTGAACAAGATATTCATGAAGTTCGTGCATGTATTGATAAAGCATGGTCGTTTTATCAGCAATGGGTGATTTGGGACCAAGATCGAGAGTTGGAAAGTTGTATTCAAAGTTTTTATGCGGCAAATCCAGCGAGAAAAGCTTCTAAAGCAGCGGTTTTAGGTGCTATTTTGTTTCAGCGTTGTCATATCATTGATCAAAAAAATCTAGAGCGCGCAGAAAAAATTCTGCGAGTGCTAACAATTCCCGATTATCGTTATGTATTAGAAAGTTATGTTGAGGTGTATTGGCGCAGAAAGCGTACCCAGATGGGGAAAAATTTTGTTGATTTACTAGATTTGTGTGGGGTTTCGTAAGGCTTCATGGATGCCGCGGACAAGCCGCGGCACGTAAGGCAGGTTATAGGGGGGCGCTTATTACTAAACTACATAAGCCATCTAAGCCCTACATTGACGTTCCATGGCATGGTGTATGCTGAGTTGTTATTTGCAGCTTCATAATCTACGTGAAGTTGCAGGTTTCGATTGGGTTGATAAACAATGCCAGCACCTCCTGCGATGCCACTGCCATCGAGATTAGGTTGGAAACTCATTGATTCTGCTTCCAGAGTTCCACTTCGCGTAGTTTGATTAAATGCTCCGACTCTTACATAAGGCTCAACGTATTTGTCAGGGCAGCCAACCACAAAGCCGGTGGTGATAGCAGCTCTTGTTTGGAAAACTTTCGTATCATCTATAGTTACCGCGACGCCATCAGTGGTTGTGTAACTAGCACTGGTGAACTGTGTGTAAGCGGCTTGAGCTTGCGGTTCTATGTACCAACCATGGACGAGATTGAATCGTTTTCCTAGTTCAGCAGAAGCGCCAAATCCTGAGTTGTTATAACTACCGGTGTTGATAGTTCCTTGTGCACTGGTTGCTGAGAAATTGTTGCGAAATTCCTGTGCCCTTGCCACAGCATCTAGATACCATCCCTGTGGATTGATCCAAGTGGCGTACACACCGCCATAGGTGCTCTTTGACGTGCCATCATTAGGGAATGCAAATGCGGTTTGATTCACCTGACCATAGCCGATAAATGCACCGGTTAACCATTGGCCATAGCAGTTGGAAGGCCAGGCCTTATCAGCCCCCACATCCACGCTATAGAGATATTCGTGGAAAGACGAGCCGACGACATTCTGGTCAACATTCAGACCCTGGTCATGATTACGAACCCAGACATTGCCACACATTGGGCGCTGGCAGGGGTTCGTGCGTAGTTCACCCATACGCTTGTGTACGCTATCCATTTGAGTTATCCACGTTTCTTCGAGAACGCCGGGGGAGCTGGCGAGAACGGCCATACCTTCATTAGTCATGGCGAACGGTACAAGGTTAACCAAATACCAATCGGTGCTTGCGTCGCCGGGGAGACCTTCACTTAAGACATAGACAAACATACCGACGTCGATGTGGCCGCTAGCAAGGGTGAACTTTGCTAGCCCATCTGTGGTGGAAATAATTTCTAATGCTTGGCCAGGACCAGTGGGTAGCCCACCTTGGTTAGTCACGTTTAACACATAGTTTCCTGCACTGGTACCTTCAATGGCCATAAAGTCTCCTGTCAGCGCACCAAGGTTAGTCAAGAAGTTAAAGGTTCCTGTACCACTAAGTAAGTTGCCAGTAACAGTGAGCTGATTACCAGCCGTTGTGCCCTGTAGAGAAACTAAGCCATTATTCTCTAAACTTGCAATGGTTTGTGCAAAGCCAGCGAGATCCAATTCAGCACTGGGATCTACAATGTGAGAGGAGTTAGGGCTGAAAGCGTCGGCAACCCCTGCTTGCAGGGTGCCGGTTTCGACAATAGTTTCGCCATTATAAGCATTGTTTCCGTACAGAGTGAATGTACCACTTCCTACCTTGGTTAAATTACCACTTCCGCTAAAGGTATCGCTAGTGCCGATGTTAAACCCGTTGGAATCTATAAAAAGCCCACCGGTATTCAAAGCTAATTGCGTTGGGGAGGAAAAGCCACTGATAAAGTTTGTTGGTTGTGCCTCCAAGGCTCTTAATGTACCCCCATTAAAATCCATACTTCCGTTGGACGAGTTAGCGGCTAGTGTATTCGTTTGTAGGACTGAACTGGTTCCTCCGTCTAGGTGAATGATGCCTGAGGCGGCACCGCCTACAGTTGTTGTAGTTGCGGTGACTGTGTACCCCCATTTTCAATCGTTAAGCTACCATTACCTGACACACCCACCGTTAAAGCACCTGCATTCCAGGTAGAATTACCACCTGTGCCATCAACGATGACCGTGCCTGTTGAAGGGCCACTGTGATTCTCGCTAGCAATGATGCTGGTCGGACTGGTGACCGTGCCGCCGGCTTCAATAGTTAATGTACCATTTCCCGCATTGCCCACGGTTAACGTGCCGGTATTATCCCAAAAACCTGTACCGGTAACGGTAGCAGTGGAGGATTCATTGATGTTACTAGCAACGATACCAGTCGTACTATGGACGATACCGCCATCTTGAACTGTTAAACTACCTGTTCCTGAATTACCCACGGTTAAAGCGTCTGTATACCAGGTGCTCGATCCCGTGCCACCCCCAACGGTGACTGTGCCGGTTGAACCGGTCACCTGAGCAATGACGGTGGTGGCGCCGGTAGTGGATGCATTACCGACGACACCGCCGTTTTCAATCGTGAGTGTGCCAAATCCCGAACCACCTACCGTTAAATTGCCGGTATTATTCCACAGAGAGTTTGCATCGGTAACAGTGGCGTTGCCGATTGCATTTGGATTACGACCAATGTTGGCACTAGCACTGTTGACGGTGCCGCCGGTTGTAACCATTAATGTGCCAGTCACTGATCCCCCTGATCCTCCTCCTACCGTTAAGCTTCCGGTGTTATTCCATAGAGCATTTGTGCCGGTGACGTTTACTGTGCCACTTGAAGTCCCCACTTCAGCTATGGTGCTGTTCACATTCTCGACTTCACCACCGTCTTTAATATTTAATGTGCCTGTTCCAAGGTTGGCTATCGCTAAATTGGCGATAACATGCCATATAGAACCTGAATCAGTAACGTTGACCGTGCTGTTGGTTGACCCTATCTGTGAAGCAATGGTAGCCATCTGACTGTTAACGGTACCGCCGTTTTCAATGTTTAGCGTACCATTTCCCGAAAAACCTATCGTGAAATTGGCGCCAGTACCAGTACCATTCCATTGAGAACCAGTGCCGGTGACAGTGGCGCTAGATACTGAACCTGTATTGTTAGCAATAGTACCCCTCACGTCATTAACGATACCCTTATTTTCAATCAATAGGGTGCCATTTCCTGAATTACCTATGGTTAACGCCGCACTGCCATTCGTAACATTCCAGGTAGAACTTAGATTGGTAATAGAATTCGTACCGTTAACGGTGACGCTGGAGTTTCCAGCATGATCAGCAATGTGGACTACATTGCTGGTAACGGTGCCGCCGTTTTGAATGTTTAAGGTACCGGTGCCAAACTCACCCACATGAAACGTCGTGCCTGTGTTGAAGATAGAGGCTCCACTCGCGCCATCAACAGTGACTGTGCCGCTTGAACCTATATTATTTGCAATGATATTCGTGATGGGTCCAGCTGGGATAGTTAAAGCACCGCCACTATTAATGGTTAACATATTTCCCGTGGTCGAGATGCCGACATTGAGTATGCCTGCCGTTTGACCTGTGGTATTCACTATGGCTGTTCCCGAATTATTAATATCGGCAGTATCTGTTGATGAGGGAACGGTACCACCCCAACTTGCTGGAGCATCCCAATTTCCAGACGATACACTCCAATTACGGGTGGCAGCTGAAGTAGGGGAAGAAAAGAAAAAAATACTGATAAGAATTAGATATTTTATTGAGCATCTGTCCAATGCCTCGCTAGGCCAAGACATAAACCATTGATTTTTGAATACCTTCCGCATGTTTATTCTTCCTTGTGATAAAGTTACGAAATACTTAGTTTTGTGCGTTCCAAAATAGTAATAGCTTAGCTCTTCTAAGGCATATCATCCACAATTTTCTTCATATTAACAATAAGATTACTGCGGTCGAGGCCTAAAGCGACGGCTAAAGCACCAGCAATGTAAATAGAAGAGTACGTTCCAACAATAATGCCGATAATCAATGCGCAAGAGAAGCTGTGGATCATTTCGCCGCCATAGATGAACAATGCTAATACTACCACTAAGGTCATGGCAGATGTCATGATGGTTCGTGATAGCGTTTGATTGATCGATAAATTCATCACATTGAGCGGAGTTTCTTTACGTAATTTTCTAAAGTTTTCTCGAACTCGGTCGAAAATAACAATCGTATCATTTAACGAATAGCCGATGACAGCAAGTACGGCAGCTAGGGCAGTGAGGTTGAATTCAATATGAAAATATGAAAACACGCCCAGAATTAAAATCGGATCGTGAATGAGTGCAACAGCCGCGCCAATAGCAAACCGATATTCAAATCGCATGGCAATATAAATCATTATTCCTAATAGGGCGACTACAATAGCTAACGCGCCTTTTGTGGCTAGCTCTTGACCAACTTGTGAACCAATGAAATCAATTCGGTTAACCTGTGCGCCAGGAAGTGCAGTTAACACCTTTTCTTGTAAAGATTGTTGATTCAAATCTTTACGAGTTGCCATTCTGATTAGCACTGAATGAGAAGAGCCATAGTTTTGCACGATAGCATCGTGAAAACCTGCGTTACTTAACTGTTCGCGAATGAGCGGTAGATGAGTGGGCTTGGTATAGGCTAGTTCAACTTGCGTTCCGCCAGTGAAATCAAGCCCCCAATTTAAACCATGTATGATGAGTGAAAGAATTGATGCTAAAAAAAGGATAGCAGAAATAATAGCTGTCCATTTACGTAGCCCCATAAAATCAATGTGAGTTTGCTTTTTAAAAAATTCCATGAAGGACCTCTGAGTCTCTAAATCTAAATACCAATGGGTAAACGTTTTAATGCGCGACGCTTGCCGAATAAAGCATTAACAATTGCACGCGTGAAAATAATGCCAGTTAGCATCGAAGTAATTAACCCTAGTGAAAGAGTAATTGCAAACCCTTTTACTGGCCCAGTGCCAATTGAAAATAATACGAGTGCTACAATTAAAGTGGTGATATTTGCATCTAAAATAGTAGCAAATGCACGTTCATAGCCAGTATGAATACAAGATTGGACTGGTGATTGATTACGCAACTCCTCTCGAATTCGCTCAAAAATCAGTACGTTAGCGTCTACCGCCATACCGACAGTGAGTACAATACCGGCAATTCCAGGTAGGGTGAGGGTTGCACCTAAAATAGATAAAAGTGCAATTAATAGCATAAGGTTAAAAATTAAGGCTAAGTCAGCAATGAGCCCAAATACCCGATAATAGAGCGCCATAAAGATAACAATTAAAATTAAACCGACTTCGACAGATAAAATGCCTTTGTGAATATTTTCAACGCCTAATTGTGGGCCAATTGTGCGTTCTTCAATAATCTCAATCGGTGCTGGCAGTGCTCCGGCACGAAGTAACAAGGATAATGTTTTAGCTTCTTCTGGATCAGACATATGAGTGATTTGAAAATGATTAGGCAATGCACTTTGAATGGTTGCAATGCTAATGATTCGATTGGATTTTTTAGTGATTTTTTGTGGTCGCCCATTAACATTTTGTGTGTTAGTTTTGGTTTCTACAAAAACAATAGCCATCAACTTACCAATATTTTCGCCAGTGACACGGTGAAATAAGCTTTCGCCACCGCCGCCAAGGCGAATATTCACTGAAGGCATGCCATCTTCGCCGAATCCTGAAGCTGCATCTGTGATTGAATTACCGCTTAAAATAATCTGATTTTTTAACAAAACGGGACGATCTTCATAAAGATAAAGTTGTGAACCTGGAGATACAAAACCAGTAGCGGCAGCACGCGGATCATGTTCTTGATCTACCATGCGAAACTCAAGTGTTGCCGTACCACCTAAAATTTCTTTTGCCCGTGCAGTATCTTGAATGCCAGGAAGTTCAACCGAAATTCTGTCCATTCCTTGTTGTTGTACCACAGCTTCTGCTACACCTAACTCGTTAACACGATTACGCAAGGTAGTCATGGTTTGTTCAACCGTATATTGGCGAATGTCATCTAGAGTTGCTGGAGAAAATGTAGCAGTGAGTTCAAAAGTTTGTAGCTTTTCAGTTTTTTTAACTAGTAATTGATTAAATTGCTCGCTTAATACTTTATAGGCTTTTTTAAAGTTTTCTGTATCACGAAATTGCATGAATATAGCGTTGTCTTTTGTGCGGTTTAAATCCATGTAACGTACTTTGGCATCACGAAAAGCAACACCTACATTACGTACTTCACCTTCTAATCGCTGGTTAATCACAGAATCTGCATCAACAGTGAGTAAGAAATTAACCCCGCCACGCAAGTCAAGACCTAAACGCATAGGGGCTGCATTAATCACAGTTAACCAGTGAGGAGTTGCTGGAGCAAGATTGAGCGCAACCGTATAGTTATCACCCAGTACTTGTTTGATTAAATCTTTTGCTTTGAGTTGGGTGTCTGTATCGCGAAAGCGAATTAAAATATCACGATTAACAATTTCAATAGATTTGTAGGCAAGTCCTGCATGCTGGAGTGTTGATTGGATAGTTTGCGTAGTTTGTTCAGCGGTATGGATATGATGATTAAGAGAGATTTGTACAGCAGGGGTTTCGCCATATAAATTTGGCGCGGCATAAATAAGCCCCAGTAGCAATATTCCAACCAATAATAAATTTTTCCACAATGGATAGTGATTGAGCATAGTGTTTTTGTTCCTGGTTTTAACTTTTTATCGTTCCCTTTGGAACAAGAGCAATAATGGCAGGTTTTTGTATTTTAACTTCAACACCCTCAGAGATCATTAATTCAACAAAATCATCAGCAATTTTAGTAATTTTACCGAGCAAGCCGCCACTGGTGATCACTTCATCGCCTTTGGCAAGGTTACTGATCAGATTGCGTTGTTCTTTTGCTCGTTTAGCTTGTGGACGCCAAAGCAATAGATAAAAGATAACCAGAAACCCTAGCATCAAGAATAAGGATGATAGCCCGTTAGGTTGTGCGGCAGGTGTGGCCGCTGCCAATGCATCTGAAATAAAAAAGCTCATAAAATCTCCTTTAAAGACCAACTTTCGTATAGTGATTGTACTAATTGAGTTAATTGGTTTTGAAAAATAGCATCGCGTAAATCACGCATAAGCTGCTGATAGTAATAGAGATTGTGGATCGTATTCAAGCGTGAACCTAAAATCTCTTTACATCGATCTAAGTGATGGAGATAAGCACGCGAGTAATGGGTACAAGTATAGCATCCACAATTGGGATCCAGTGGCGATGTATCTGTTCGGTAGCGGCTGTTGCGAATGCGGATAACACCTTCTGAAGTAAAAAGGTGACCATTACGTGCATTTCGGGTTGGCATAACACAATCAAACATATCGATACCTCTTAACACGCCTGCCACTAAATCAGCAGGTGTTCCTACACCCATTAAATAACGTGGTTTATTGGCCGGCATTTTAGCAACAATATGATCTAAAATAGCTAACATTTCAGCTTTAGTTTCACCTACTGATAGTCCCCCTAACGCGTAGCCTGAAAAACCGATTTCCTCTAGCCCATTAAGTGAGATATCTCGTAAATCTTGATATACACCCCCTTGGACAATCCCAAATAAAGCGGCTGGGTTATCCCGATGCGCTAATTTACTACGTTTTGCCCAGCGTAGAGACATTTCCATTGATGCTTTTGCTACATCATAAGTGGCTGGATAGGGTGTGCATTCGTCAAATACCATGACAATGTCAGCACCCAATGCACGTTGTACTGCCATTGATCGTTCTGGGTCTAGCGTCACGAGTTGTCCATTGACTGGTGATTGAAAGCTCACCTGTTGTTCAGTAATTTTACGAAGGCTTCCCAGGCTAAATACTTGAAATCCTCCTGAATCGGTCAAAATAGGCCCTTGCCACTGCATGAAATCATGTAAATCACCATGTGCAGAAATGACTTCAATACTAGGCCTTAGCATGAGGTGAAAAGTATTGCCTAAGATAATTTCCGCGCCGATAGATTTAAGTTCATCAGGCGTCATAGCTTTCACCGTGCCGTAAGTACCTACCGGCATAAAGGCAGGTGTTTCAACTGTACCACGTTCAAAAATGAGTTGGCCGCGTCGTGCGGTATTGTCGGTGTGAAGCAGTTCAAATTTCATTAGACCTCTTGCATAAGCTGTATTTTTGCAGGTTGTCATGCCAGCGCAGGCTGGCATCCAGAAACGATATTTGGACTTAAGCCTATCTGAATAGTTTGTTATCTCAACTGGATGCCAGCTTTTATGTTATAAACATCGCATCGCCGTAACTAAAAAATCGGTAACGATGTTTCACTGCCTCTTGATAGGCGTTGAGTACAGATTCTCGGCTAGCGAATGCGCATACTAACATTAATAGAGTTGAGCGCGGCAAATGTAGATTGGTGATTAATGCATCAACCACTTGAAACTGAAATCCCGGATAAATAAATAGAGAAGTTTTGCCAGTAAAAGGCATTAATGTTCCAGAAATGGCGGCAGTTTCAAGGCTGCGCACGGTAGTAGTGCCAACGGCAATGATTCGTCCTTTATTTTCTTTAGTTTGTTGAATTTTTTTTACGGTTTCTAAAGGCACTGTTAAGTTTTCTGTATGCATTTGGTGCGTTTCAATCGTATCAACGCGCACCGGTTGAAATGTGCCAATACCTACGTGCAAAGTGACATAGGCAGTTTGCACGCCTTTTTGCTTGAGCGCATTGAGTAATGGTTGATCAAAGTGTAAGCCGGCGGTAGGTGCGGCAATAGCGCCTTGGTGTTTGGCATAAATGGTTTGATAACGATCACGATCTATCGATTCATCAGGACGATCAATATAAGGGGGTAATGGTATGTGGCCCATCTCTTCTAACATGGCATCAATATTTTCCAGGCCAGAAAATTCCAGGGTGAATAGATCAGCATTTTTTTCAATGATTTTAGCAACGATATTTTGTGCAAAGAAGAACGTGGTGTTGGGTTTAATTGGTTTGTTTGAACGGATTAACGCTTCTGCGTGCGTGTGATCAAAAATTTGTGTAATCAGTATTTCAATTTGGCCACCCGTAGATTTTTGGCCATATAAACGTGCTGGAATGACTTTAGTGTCATTAAATACCAAAAGGTCATTAGCGGTAATTAAATCCACAATATTTTTAAATTGATGGTGACTGAGTGTGCCGATATGACTATCAAGGCACATTAGCCGGCTTTCACTGCGTTCTGCTGTGGGTTTTAAAGCGATTAGTTCTGTTGGGAAATCGTAGTTAAAATCATTAATATTCATGCTGCGCTCTCTTCCTGCCTACGTGCCGCGGCTTGTCCACAATGTTCATGCTGCGCTCTCTTCTTGCCTACGTGCCGCGGCTTGTCCGCGGCATCCAGCTAAATGAAGAATCTATTTAATTGAGAAAATAAATCCATAATAGCACGACTTGTACGAAGAAATTTGTTATTAATTGATCGATGGCTGGATGCCGCGGACAAGCCGCGGCACGTAGGCATTGTAGTGCGGCACGTAGGTAGCAACTAATTTGCATACCTCTGCTCAAATTCAACAAATTTTTGTTCCAAAGTCCACTGTAAACGCGCCTTTTCATTAGCATTTAAAAAGCTTTGGCAAAGCACTGAGGCATGCATTGAACCTACAGAATCATTAGCACAATCCGGAGCAAGCTTTTGATATTGATCATCTACCCATAAAGTTTTTCCTGGCAAAAAGCTATAAGTAATACTGTTACGGGATAAGTTTTTTAAGTCAGAGTAGGAAAAACCATAAGTTAGTGCGGCTTTTTTATATTCTTCGGTAAGATTAGTTCTTAAGACTCCTTCATCATCAGTGGATAAAGCAACCGGCACTTTATAGCGCAAATAAAGGGGTAGGGGATGTGTCTTTCCTTTCACGCCAAGTATTTTTTCGTTACTGGTTAAATTGATTTCTACCATGATGTGTTTGCTGGCCATTTGTTTGAGTAGTCGATCAACATTTTTTTCATAGAATATATCTACACCATGTCCGATGCGTTCAGCGTGTGCAATGTTTACTGCATCGTTGATATGAGATCGTAACCCTTGAGCAGGAACAAGCTTAGGTATGAGTTCGCCGGCATGTAAACTAATATGAACTTTAGGGTAGAGTTGATGTAAAAATCCTACCATCTGCATATGTAGTTTGTAATCATGCATAGCTAGTTTGCCATCTTCGGGCTGGACCATATTGATACCGACAACCCGTGGATCTTGATTGGCTAAGATAAAACCCGTTAATAACTGGGCAAAAACTTGTTCGGGTGGTTCTTCGCGTAAAACCTGGTAAAGATAACGAACTTTGATCTGGCAGCCTAAGTTAGCACTGCGAGTGTTACAATGTAGTTTGTGATTTAACACCGTCTCATCTTGATCAAGTTGTTTAGCAATATTCGTCGCGACAGTAGTTAAACCTGCAGCTAATAATTTTTTATGGAGCATCGTTAAATTGCTATCCCATCCTGCTTTTTCCCCCACTTGGCTTGCCGCGCCATTGTCAGGCGTTACCATCAGCTCTAAATAGAGTTCATTTTGTTGCCCGGCACGTTCAACAATTTCTGCAATTATTTCTCCATCGTGTTTATCGGCAATAGGGTCAAATTTACCAAAGGTTGCAAAAAAATGATTATGCCCCAGTTGAGTGGCGGGAAAGTGTCGCATTGACCAGGCATCAATAATAGCATTATAGAATTTTGAATTTTTTGGTATGTTGTGTAATTGATCTGCTGCGATGCAGTGGGTATTTAATGTAAGTGTAAAGGTATTTGGATCAACACATAGCGGATCGTTTTTGCCATAGAGGATCATATTTTCTGCCATGCTGGAGCCACCACTGTGATTGTGTAAATCTCCGCCTTTTGGCATGGCTTGTAAAAAAATAGTTAACTGGTGTGGATCATGTTTGATTTTTGCAAAATAGATTTCTGTTGCTGACGTGGTTGTGGGTTGTGCGGCTAAGTTAGCGCTAAAAATAAGAATGAAAATAGTGAAAATAGATTTCATAGTGATCTGTGGTAATTGTACATGCGCATGATAGCATATTTAAGGTCTAATTATTTTGGCGCGGGTGTATGGTGATACCAAAGGAAATCTTCATACTCATCACTCTGGAAATCTGGGTTAGTATTTTCAATTTCCTTTTTAGTATTATTTTCTTCATCTATTATTATTGTTTTGGGTCTCATCGTTGTGACGGTGTTCTCCTCAAAACGTTTTCGGTTTTTTTCGTCATTTGTTTTCGCACTTTCAAAAAACAACCAACGGCCGAGTTGTTGCTCTGTACCAATGAATTCAAGCATTCTTGTCTCTGGGTGGTTAATAAGCCGCTTTCTTAATTGGCCATATGGATTAAATAATCCATTTTTTTTAGATGTAAATAATTTTTCATGAAAAGCCGTTTCATCTTGAAGTTTTGCTAAATATTGAGGTTTAGTTCTTTTTTCATAAGTAGAGTCAAGAAACTTCCAGCCTCTCGCTGTCATTCCATGGGCTGCATCCCAAAAGTTTTTCTTGTTTTCTCGAATTTTTTCTACTTCTTCGTAACTAAAAGTTCGTTTAATAAAATACCCAAAGCTCTCTGGAAAGAAAGCTCTACGAATCCAATAGGCAATTGAAAGTGTAAGAATCGCACCGATTGTCCATAGCAAATCAGTAAGCTTTTGTCGTTCAATGAAAGCATCTTCGATGGTATTGACAGCTCTTTGCAGGATGCTTTTGTTGTTCTTGAATCTTCCATCGTCATCGAGAATTTTTACTAGAGCGGGAAGTTCCAGTGGATGTATAGTTGTTAAAAGAGTGTTTAAATATCTTTCTGCATGCTCATCATCATTTGTATAATTGGAGTCTATATAAGCGCGCAGTAAACTCACTTTGCGAAATTTTGGAGAAAATGACTGAAATTTTACATTTCCTACGAGCTCGTTTGAGTTAATAGCCTGGAATCGAGTTAATTCAACTATTTTCTCTTCTCGCCGAGGGGGGTGGTAAGTGTGGTTGGTTGTTTCGACTCTTTCTAGTTGAACGACTAGAAGTCTGTTGGCATCTTTTTTGATACTGTCTACTGCTTCTTGTGCTCCAGTATGGTAGATCAGCGAAGCACGTTGTTTATAGAGTTTCTCTACAACTTCTTGTTCTGAATGGATGGTCTCCTCTGCTTCAAGAGGAATAGCGACAGAAAAAGTACTCATTTATCTATTGCACCTTACTTTAGCGGTTAAATCGTTCACACCGCAATTCTAGTATAAATTCAGTTGAAAATTTTTCTTTTTGAACTGTAATAACGATACGGTTACGCTCTTGGCGCCGAGGTGATAGACTGCAATAAGCGATGTATTTGTCCCAGTAAATAAAATGGCAGTGATAGTAAACTATATTCTACTGATTCTCCCAGATGATTTTTTGTTTTTACATTAACTTTATTAGGCAAATGGGTATTTACACAAACAGCAAGTGGAAAATTTTTTAAGCTCATTAATAAATGCAACGATTTCAAACTTCCGGTACTTCCTGCTTTTACTTCAATAGGTACAACTTGGTTTTTATGTTCAATCACATAATCAATTTCTGCATTAGATCCTTTTTCATCGCGCTGCCAATAATACAAAGCAGGATTAATATAGGGTAAATAAGTCGTTCTTAATATTTGTCCTACTACTTGTTCAGCAATTCCACCTCGATTAATCAGCATAATTTCTTCTATGCTAGCTATCTGATTAAAAGTTAATCCCAATGCTGCTGAAGTTAAACCAACATCCAAAAAAATTTCCTTAAAAAATTTCTCTTTTGTTTCTGCGCCCAGTGGCGTTCCATTTGCAGTACAGCTTAATACGGGATGACAAATTCTCGCTTTAGCTAATAAATCTACGATTGTTTTAACTGTATTGATAGGTAAAGAAGCACTCACTCGACTATATACAAATTTCTGCCCTAACATTTTGGGTATTGCCATCATTACAGCATCTACTTTTTCTGCAGCAATGTGGCCACTATATTTAGCAAAGTCATCACGATACGTAGCTAATAAGTCATGGTGTATTTGGTTAACCTGATGAAGTGATCGTTCTTTAATCCAGCTTGAAACAGCAGCAGGTAAACCACCAATAATAAGATATTCTTTAAAAAGTCGAGAGAACTCTTCATGAATAGCAATCGGTATCGTTTTATCTAGTTGATATGCTAGCAAATATTCGCTCAGAGTCTTTTTATCATGCGCCAATAAAAATTCTTCAAAAGACAATGGCTCTAAATACATATAGCTAATGCGCCCAACAGGCATGCTAAATGAGTGTTTCGCTAAGGTAAAATCTAATAGAGAACCTGCTGCTATCACTGGCAACTCAGACAACTCTTCGGCAAACCAACGTAATTTACTTAAAAGTTCTGGAGCGATTTGTATTTCATCAATAAATAATAGGGAATTTTTGGGTTCTATAGGTAAATTATAAAATGCACTAAGATTTAGTAGCGTTTGGTTGGGATCATTATCAGAAAAAAGGCTAGCCAAATCGGGCTTTTTTTCAAGATTAAGCTCAATCAGTTGTTTTTGGTTAGATTTTGCTAAAGCTCTAACAAGCCATGTTTTACCAACCTGCCTCGCGCCCCTTATAATCAAAGGCTTGCGCGCAGAAGAAGTCAGCCAATCTTTTAAGTAAGTAAGATGTAATCTTTGCATATTCTCATTCCTTTTAAAAAGAGACGGTTCTTTTTAATGTTAGATGTTTAAAAGAGACGGTTCTTTTTAACACAACAAGGATAAATTGTCGATATACCTCTTATAGGATGAGCAAGAGAGTTTGTCCTGAAGAGTTATATTGTTATACTGCACCCTCGGCGCCGGGGTGGCGGAACTGGTAGACGCGCCGGATTCAAAATCCGGTGGTGGTGACACCGTGTCGGTTCGATTCCGACCCTCGGTACCAAATAATTTTTAGGCTAGAGCACGCCAGTGGAAATTCATTATCGCCCCTCCCCCTTGTGGGAGAGGTGAAGTGAAACTTAGAATATAAATGCGAAAAACAGTATGAAAAAAGTTCGTGTGGCATTGTTGTATGGTGGTCGTTCTGAGGAACATGAGGTTTCTTTGCAATCGGCTGCGTCGGTGATGCGTTATCTTGATGCTAATCGTTTTGAAGCCATTCCAATTGGTATTGATAAACAGGGTCGTTGGTGGTCTGGCACTATTCCAGAGATGATTCAGGGATATTCAATACTTTCTTTACCTGCTGATGCTCAGGTAATTTTAAATACCCAAATAAATGATGAACCAAATAAATTAAATGGGCAGTTAATTCCATTACATGCTCAAGACAACCATAGCTGTGCGCATTTTGATGTGGTTTTCCCAGTGCTCCACGGGCCGATGGGGGAAGACGGTACTGTACAAGGATTGTTAGAGTTAGCGAATTTACCCTATGTTAGCTGTGGTGTGCTTGCCTCTGCCATTGCTATGGATAAAGACATAGCAAAACGTATTGTGAGCCAAGCAGGGCTTCCAGTAACGCCTTATGTGGCTTTGAAACAAGGTCGTTGGCTACAAGATCAAAACGCTTGTCTTTTACAAATTACCCAAGCATTTCCTTTTCCGGTTTTTGTAAAACCGGCCAATTTAGGTTCTAGCGTTGGAATTCGTAAAGCAAAAAATAGTGATGAATTAATCGCAGCAGTTTTTAACGCATTTCAATATGATACGAAAATTTTAGTAGAAAAAGCGATTAATGCACGTGAAATTGAAGTAGCGGTTTTAGAAAATTCACACTATGGTGAAGCGCCTTTAACCAGTATGCCAGGAGAAATTGTTCCGCAGCACGAATTTTATTCTTATGAAGCAAAATATTTAGATGAAAATGGTGCATTACTTGAAGTGCCTGCCAAACTTTCCGAAGATGAAGTGCAAAAAATTCAGCGTATGGCTGCACTGGTTTTTGAAGCATTAGAGTGTGAAGGTATGGCGAGAGTTGATTTGTTTTTAGAGAAAGCAACAGGTCAATTGTTTTTTAACGAAGTGAATACCATTCCAGGATTTACTAAAATTAGTATGTATCCAAAATTATGGGAGTTTACTGGGATTTCATATACTGATTTGCTTTCTCGCTTAATTGATTTAGCTTTGGCGCGACATGCTAGGAAAAATCGGATAAGCATTTCGTCCTAATATAATCCTCTCGTCTATTTTTGCCCCAACTTCCTGCCTAATATTCCCGTTTTTCTAAAGCGAGGATATTTATGAAACTATCAAATCTACCCGGTGAAATAACTATCCCTTTTGTAACTGGCTATGCAGAGCAACAGTATTTATCTGCAGAGCAAGGAATTTTATCAGCAAAACAACATGCCTGTGATTATTGGTATATTGATGGAAGTATTCATTCGGAAATGCCACATCATTGGAATAAAAAACGCATTGATAACTTGCTTAATCTAATTGATATTTACCGAGTTAAACCTATTTTTCACGGTAATTTTAAAGTGCCTCTTGCTGCAGATATTAGTGAAATTAGGCGTGCCGCAATTGCTTATACTAAAAAAGAAATTGACTTAGCTAGTTACCTTAATGCTCCATTAATTATTCATGGTGGCGTAGTAGTTGAGCCTAGGTTGATTAAAGCTGCTAAACAAAACGCAATTGAACAATATGTGGTCTCTATTTCAGAGTTGCTTGAGTATGCGTTGCAAAAACAAGTAGCTCTTTATTTGGAAAATTTGTGCAACTATAAACACTATCGACCTTTTCATTATATCTTTACTCACCTTGAAGAAATTGAGTATGTTTTTTCCCGTTTAACTGGCATTTATTTATATCTTGATGTGGGTCACGCAAATGTTTGCGATGGTAACCCGGTAGAGTTAATTCAACGATACTATGACAAAATTATTGGGATGTCTTTTAGTAATAATGATGGAACACGCGATCAGCATTTTGGTTTGAATAAAGGAAAAATTAATTATGAACAAATTATTAAAATTATTATAGATAGTAATTGGTCCGGTATTATTGGGTTTGAAACTCGTGGTAAAACAACGTCTGAAAGTATTTGTGAGTTAAATACCATCTATCGAAGGGTAATCACTAAACATTAAAGGTAAGTTAACCATGAATTGTTCACTGATCGGTATTTTAGGTGGTATGGGGCCCTTAGCCTCTGCTGGGTTTGTTAATTTTTTGTATCAAAAATGTCAGACAAAATTTTCTGCAGAACAAAGTTATCCACGAATTATTTTACTATCTGATCCAACTATTCCCGATAGAATAACGTGTATTACTGATAATAATTCTGAAAAAATTGTAATAAGCTTTGAAAATAATATTCAAAAACTTTTATTGTTTGGTGTTACTCAAATACTTATTTGTTGTTTTACTGCGCATTATTTTTTGCCTGCTCTTGCAAGTGAAAATCAGAAACCTCTGATTCATTTAGGTAAATTGTTAAAAACTTATCTTAATGCACTTCGAAAAAATACTTTAATTTTATGCTCAAAATTTTTAGCGCAATCACGATTAATTGATAGTATATATGCTGTTTATCCAGAAGAAATGTATTTTGATAAGATTCATCAGCTTATTTATAAAATTAAGCTCGATGGTCCAAGTTTGTATCAAAATGAACTTATTGCGGTCGCCAAATCATTGGCAAAATTATATCATGTGCCCCAAGTGTTATTTGCTTGTACTGAATTTCATCTGGTTTATCAAAGTATGTGCGGTGATTTTATGGTAGATGTAGATAATAAAATTTGTATTTTAGATGGCCTAAATATCGCTGCTGATTTTATTGTAAAAGAATATCTAGATAACTCATGATTACCTCAATTTTAGCCCTAATTAGCACTTACAAAATTTTTTTCCTGTTATTGGCTGGTCTTTTGGCTGGCACTATTGATGCAATTGCGGGTGGAGGAGGGTTAATTAGCTTACCGATTTTGATGTTAACAGGGTTACCAGCTCATATTGCCTTAGGCACTAATAAATTACAGGCAAGTTTGGGAACAGGTGTTGCTGCATACCATTATTTTAAGCAAGGATTAGTTTCTTCTAACACACTAGTCAATGGTTTGATATTTGGCTTTTTGGGTACAATATCTGGAGCTTTGTTAGCTTTTTCTTTAAATAACCATTTGTTATGCCGAATTATCCCGTTATTGATGGAGGTGGTCTTTTTATATAGCCTTTTTACTCCACGCTTAGGAATAAAAGATCGAATGCCTAAAATGCAGGAAAATCTTTTTTATCTTATATTTGGTTTTTTTCTCGGATTTTATGATGGTTTTTTTGGGCCAGGGACTGGATCACTATGGATCATTTGTCTGATATCTTTTTTAGGATACAACTTAGTTAAAGCAACTGCTTATACAAAAATTTTTAATCTTAAAAGTAATCTAATTGCGTTTACATTCTTTAGTTTGGCGCATCAAGTGGACTATAAAATTGGTTTGATTATGGCGATTGGACAATTATTTGGCGGCAAATTAGGCGCTCATCTTGCAATACGAAACGGTACTCGCTTTATCAGAATACTTTTTTTGTTCGTAGTACTCAGTACGATTTTGGGATTGTTTTTGTTTGGTTATGATTTTTAAAGGCCTATTCAAATTGTATAGATTTATATATATGCCTACGTGCCACACTCAATGCCTACGTGCCGCGGCTTGTCCGCGGCATCCAATCATCGATTTTGAATTAACAGTAAATCTCTTTATAGCCGGACCAACTGGATGCCGCGGACAAGCCGCGGCACGTAGGCAGGAAGAGAGAAGTAGGATTGGGGATGAGGGTTTAAAAATTTGGTATATTTTTACCTTCTGGTAAATCATCAGTTTTTTTGGAATTAGGATCATCTGCAGTTTGAGTAGTTGTAGTTTTGGTTTGATCCGTTGGAGTTTGATCCGTTTGGGTTTGTAGAGAATCTGTTTTTTGAAAAAATGGTTCTTGTGCTGGTAAATTTTTATCTGCGAAGAAAAAGGTAACTCCAGATTTTATTCCCTCAATGGCAAGTGGTACAACATGGTTGACGATTAAAAGTGCAACAAATGTTACTAAGCCTAATAAGAGATTTCCTAATATATCAGCAAGTGGTTTGATAATATGTGCAGCGAGTAAAGGTACAAAGGGGATATAGCTTAAGGCTTGCCATAGCGCGCCGCCAATAAAAGTAGTAAAAAATATTTTTGTCAACTCAAGCGCTGAGCTTCTAACTTCACCATATTTACGCTGTTCATCCCATACTTGATTAACCACAGCAAAAATACCTTGGACTAATCCAACTGAAAGACATAAAGTTATTGGTACCCAAAGTGTAAATGGAGATAAGTGTAAAATGCTAATAACAGCTTGGCCTGCTAAGTAACCTAACTCCCAACCTCCCATGCTGATAGCAATTTTAGCGGCAAATGCTGCGCAATCTTCAATGATGATTCTTAATTCTTCACTGTCTGGTTCACGATGATAAGTAGTTTTAAAGTTTTCATAAGCGTAGATGCCACGCATTACGGCAGCTATGATACCAAGCCCAACGGGATAACCTAGTTGGGTTCCTATGTTCCAAGCATTGGTAGGAGCGGCGAGAATATCTGCTAAGCCTTTGGTAGCATCAACGTTTATGAGTGGGTTGGCTGATCCACAAAGTACTTGCCACCAGGCTTCGGAGTAGACGCCAAATAAAACATCTTTTTCGTCATTACTAAGGATAGGTCTAAGTTTTTTATTTTTGCGAAGCCTGTCGTATTGTTCGGAAGAAATGTTGTAGCAGACATAGCGTGCTTTATCTTGATCTTCTTGCCCAGGGTTTTCAAAGGGATTTAATGCATATCCGCGTGTGGGGTCTGTAACGTCAACAAAAATGTAGCATTGATCAGGTTCTCGCTCATCCTTGCCAGGTATATCTCCTGCTTCTACTAGCTGCCAACCCTTTCCGTTTACTATATCCGCAGTCTCAAATTCCAATTCAATAGCGTACTTCATTCCTAACCTGCTTTAAAACATCTTTAGTACATACTTGAAGTTTAGCAGGCTAATATGAAGGAAATATGAAGAAGAGCTAAGTTGTAAAATAAATAGTTCTATACGTTGCGAATGGTCTCTTGGCGTGGTCTTGTAACCCTCTTCTCCCGCTAAACGGGAGAAGGGGGTAAAAATTCTGTATATCCAAAATATTGTAAGGCATGTTGAGGTACTCGTTTTCGAGAACGCACTTCCTGTAGTTGGTTTAATTGCTAAATAATTGGAAAAAATATAAGTAGAAGCGAAAGAAAGGTGTTGAAAGAAAGTAGCAAATTTTTGGAAAGCGACTAAGATTAAACTTAATCACTAATTATTTATTGGGAATTGATATGGATAATCAACAATTACTTAAGGAACTCCAAACACTTTCTAAAAAAATCCCTACATTCGATGAGGAAAATTTTTCTGTGACTGATAATTGGGCAGCTAGAGCTATTTTTTTATTGAAATTAGCTGATTTTTCCTTAGAAACAACTAGTATTTTAGCCCACGAGAAATTTTATATTTATTATGAACAATTTAATCTTCAAGATAAGTTTCTTCATAGAATTCCTTATTTGCGAGCTATGAAAAGCCTTATAGAAATGGCAATTCAAAAATTAAAGCTTGATATAGATGGGAAATGAACGAATCCTACGTCAGCAAGGAAAAGTAATCTAGTAAAATAATTTAAGTATTTTTACTGGATTGCTATGTGCTTCTCCCACAGTATAAATGTATAGATTTATACATAAGTTGGTAAAGGCTTATAGCCCCACACCACCTACATACCACACTGCAATATCTACGTGCCACACTATAATGCCTACGTGCGGCTGCCGCGACTTGTTCGCGGTATTGTCCGCGGCATCCATTAGTTGAAGGAAGTAAAATGTGCTCATATTATGTTTATATAATGGCAAGCAAATGCAACGGGACACTTTACATTGGTTCTACAGCCGACTTAATTAGGCGCATTTGGGAGCATAAAAATAACCTGATTCCGGGATTTACAGCCAAATACAATGTACATAGGTTAGTTTATTATGAGATACATGAGCTTTATGTTGAAGCTGCCCGGCGTGAAAAACGTTTTAAAAATTGGCCTCGGCAATGGAAAATCAATTTAATTGAAAAGCTAAATCCACAATGGCGTGATTTGTACGAAGAGATTTGTTGTTAATTCAAGATCGATGACTGGATGGATGCCGCGGACAATACCGCGAACAAGTCGCGGCAGCGGCACGTAGGCATTGTAGTGCGATACGTAAGCATTATAGTGGCACGTAGGCATGTAGTGCGACACGTAGGTAGTATAGGGCCCCAACTTATGTATAGCCATATACAGCAATTGAGGAATTGCAATAAGGGGTTTACAAAGATATATGTTTTTACAGAAGTCATTTTTCTTTACAAGACTTTCTTACTTCCTAACATAGTCAAATACGCTCCACTGATTACAACCAGTAATAACACCCCAAACCATAGCAAAGTTCCGGTATACGTAAGGCTGACAATTAATCCACCGATAAATCCAAATAAACTCATCAAGGTGGAAAATACCGCCATACGCGCTCCCATAGGGACGGTACTACATGCCTCAATAGCTATTCGATGTGAAGGACTAAAAGCTAATGAAGCGCCAAAGGTAAAAATCATTAAACCAACGACAAGTCCTAAAAGGATGTGTGGAAAAAATAGGGTTAAAAAGAAGGCTAAAATGGCTCCAACTAATGAGATCGCTAATCCCCAATCGATCAAACGGTTAGCTGCAATTTTCTTCACTAAATAATTTACAACCTGCGCACCTATAATCAAAGATCCAAATATCATGGCTTGAAAAATACCAAAAGCTAGAGTGCTAAAGTGAAATTTTGTAATGACTAAAAATGGCCCCGCGGCGATCCAGGCAATCATGCCTAAAAAAGTGAGACAAAACATCAAAGTATTACGCATAAAAATTGGATTGCTTAATACTACAAAATAATTACTTAATAGTTTTTTCCAATGAAGCGAGTGGCGATTTTTTTTCGGATTGCTTTCGGGCATTAAAAACCATAGCGCTACTAACGCAATGAGTGCCCATATCAACTGTATGCCAAATATCCAACGCCAACTAAAACTTTGTAAAATAATGCTACCTAAAAGTGGCCCAAAAGCAGGGGCCAGTACTGTAATACTGCCCATAGTAGCTAAAATTTTAATGGCTTTAATATGATCATAGATTTCATGGATGCTTGCATAACCGGCAGTTACAACAAAACAAACTGCACATCCTTGAAAAAATCGCGCAATTAACAGCATGTAAATATTAGTAGCTGTCATGCAAAACCAGGTAGATAAAATAAACAGGAAACCTCCGGCAAATAATACTGGCCTTCTACCTAATCGATCAGATAATGGGCCCAAAAATAATGATAAAGAGGCTGTGCCGAGAAACCAAATAGTTAAGGTTTGTTGGGTACTTTGAATAGTTGTATGCAAGTAGGTAGTTATTTGAGGTAACGCCGGTAAGTACATATCATTGGCGAGATAATTAGTGACTTCATAAAACACCAAGAAGAATGGAAATAAGGAAGAGAGTTTTTTCATACAAGTAAGTAGTTATGGTGACTGGATGCCGCGGACAATACCGCGAACAAGTCGCGGCAGCGGCACGTAGGCATTGTGGTGTATAATAATTTAAACAATTTGTCATACCAGCGCAGAATGTTCAACGTCTATTTTTTCTTCTTTTAATGCGCTAATCAGTTGCTTTAAAGCTTGCCCACGATGACTGAGCTGATTTTTTTCACTAAGCGGTAATTCGGCGGCAGAACAGTTATGAGAAGGAAGATAAAATATTGGGTCATAACCGAATCCATGTTCACCTTGAGGTTGAAACAAAATTGATCCTTCCCAAGTAGCGTGCGAGATAATAGGGTAGGGATCAGAGGCTGTTCTTAGATAGACGAGCACACAGCAAAATTTTGCCTTACGTTTTTCTTTAGGGATGTCTTTTAACTCAGTAAGTAGTTTTTGAATATTTGTATTAGCACAGGCTTTTGGCCCAGCATAACGAGCTGAATAAATTCCTGGAGCGCCCAAAAGTGCATCAACCATTAAGCCAGAATCATCGCCAATAGCAGGTAATCCACTTTGTTTTGCCGCATAGCGCGCTTTAAGTATGGCATTTTCAACAAAGGTCGAACCAGTTTCATCTGTTTCATCTATATGAAGATCCGACTGTGAGATAATTTCTATGCGCAATGGCGAAAATGCTGCTTTTATTTCTTTAATTTTTCCTAAATTGTTACTAGCCAAAACAATAGGCTGGTTTTTCATAACCAGTAAACAAAGATAAATAAGCCTAGCCAAACTACATCGACGAAATGCCAGTACCAAGAAACTGCTTCAAATGCAAAATGATTTTCGGCGCTGAAGTGACCTTTGAGCACACGAAAAAAAATGGTGATCAACATAATTGTGCCGATGGTGACATGCAACCCATGAAAACCGGTTAGCATGAAAAATGTAGTGCCATAAATTCCTGAGTTTAAAGTCAGACCATCTTCCAAGTAAGCTAAGGTATATTCGTGTCCTTGTAACAGCAGGAAGCTAATACCCAAAGCAATTGTAAGAAAAAGACCCATGATCAAATGGCCACGGCGATTTTTCAGGATACCCCAGTGCGCCCATGTTACAGTAGCCCCACTAGTGAGCAAAATTAGCGTATTCATTGCAGGAATTCCCCAGGTATCCATCACGGATTTTGGCCCTATAAATAATGCAGGGTTGGGGTTTTTAAACAGCGGCCAGGTTGCATTGAAGTTAGGCCAGAGTAAATAGTGGGAAAGCTCACCACTGCCAGTACCGCCTAGCCAAGGAACCGTATAAAAGCGTATATAAAAAAGTGCGCCAAAAAAAGCGGCAAAAAACATCACTTCGGAAAAAATGAACCATACCATTCCCCAACGATATGAGCGATCTGTTTGTGCGTCATAAAAACCAGCAAGGCTTTCATGGATGACTTTTCTTAACCATCCATAGATCATAAATATCAGCAAACAAAAACCAAAAGTGAAAAGATAAGGGCCAATTGAATTAGAGTGTAGCCAATTAGCTGCTCCAAGCATAATGGAAAATAGCGCAATTGAACCGACAATTGGCCAATAGCTGGGTTCTGGTAAGTAATAAGTGCCGTGTTGATCTGACATATGTTGTTACACCTTGATAAAAATTTATCTAATACTTAATTATAACTTATTAAAGACAGGTTTATATACCGCTTGTTCTCCCAATTCACTTTCAATACACAATAATCGATTATATTTAGCGGTTCGATCAGTTCGACATAATGATCCAGTTTTAATTTGCGAAGTTGCAAGTCCTACCGCTAGATCGGCTATGGTTGTATCTTCTGTTTCACCAGAACGATGGGAGATAATTGCTCCATAACCCGATTGTTTAGCCAATTGAATAGTAGAGAGCGTTTCAGTCAATGTGCCAATTTGGTTTGGCTTAATTAAAATAGCGTTGGCAACTTCTTGATCAATCCCCTTTTCGAGTAATTTAGTTGAAGTCACAAATAAGTCATCGCCGATCAGTTGCACCTGCTTACCTAGAGTACTAGTCAGTTTTTTCCAGCCATCCCAGTCATTTTCAGCAAGACCATCTTCAAGACTAATAATCGGAAAATTTTTCACGAGCTGCGTTAAATATTCAATCATTTCTTCGCTAGATAACGCCGGTTTTTGCGTAGATAAATGGTAGAGACCATCGTGGTAAAATTCACTGCTGGCAACATCTAAGGCTAATGCAATGTCTTTTCCTGGCTGATATCCTGCAGTGCGAATAGCAGATAAAATTAATTCCAAAGCTGCTTCATGAGTGGGTAAATCAGGGGCGAAGCCACCTTCATCACCCACTGCAGTACTTAAATTTTCATCATTGAGTAATTTTTTAAGTGTTTGAAATACTTCGACACCATAACGTAAAGCTTCACTAAATGTAGGCGCACCTATTGGTATGATCATGAATTCTTGAAAATCGAGATTGTTATTTGCATGTGCACCACCATTTAAGATATTCATCATGGGTACTGGCATCAGCCAGTGTTTACTTGTATTAAGATGTTGGTAGAAAGGAATCTTGTGATAATCAGCAGCAGCTTTTGCAGTTGCTAATGACACGGCTAAAATAGCATTAGCGCCTAAATGGCTTTTATTAGGTGTGCCATCTAGATCAAGCATGATTTGGTCAATTTTAGCTTGATTTAAGGCGTCTTGATTGATTAAAACAGGCTGAATTTTATCGACGATGTGCGAAATAGCTTTTAGAACGCCTTTGCCTTGATATCGTGTTGCATCCTGATCACGTAATTCTAAAGCCTCTAGTGTTCCGGTTGATGCGCCTGAAGGAACCGCAGCAAAACCCGTTGCACCAGATTTAAGTATGACTTTGGCAGCTACGGTTGGAAAACCACGTGAATCTAAAATTTCGTGTGCTTGAATACTTTTAATTAGCGACATTAATTCATTCTCCTGTTTTCAATTTTTATTTTAGTTGTCATGCCAGCGCAAGCTTACTAGCGTCCGGGGAAATTGAGTAAGTTTTGATCACGCTGTATTAGCAACTCAAATGATCGGTATTTCATCCCCTCTCCCAGCCTCAAAGGTTATAAAACCTCCTCACCTTATTCTGGGAGAGGGCCAGGGTGAGGGAAAATGTAATGATTTAAGAAAATGCCATAACCTCATGAAGAAGCAGCAAACTCACTTTTATTCATTTGCTTTTCTTATGGGTTGTATCATTTTTTGGTCTTCCCTCACCCTGACCCTCTCCCAGGATAAAATCCGGGGGTTTTATAACCTTTGAGGCTGGGAGAGGGGACGTCTATTTTTATTTCCTATCTGAAAACAGATTGTTGCTTTATTAAACAATTTTTTCGGACACTAGTGCGCGAAAACTGGCATGGCACATAACTAAGCTTTCTCCGGCATAACACCATTAAATTTAACCATCTCATCAATCGCTTTAAGCATGGCTAACAAATCTTCCATTTGACCTAAGGGCCATGCATTTGGCCCATCACTTAGCGCTTTTTCAGGATTAGGATGAGTTTCCATAAAAATGCCAGCGACACCTACTGCTACAGCGGCGCGTGCTAGTGCTGGAATAAATTCGCGTTGCCCACCTGAAGCAGTGCCTTGGCCACCTGGTAATTGAACTGAATGGGTTGCGTCAAAAATTACTGGACAGTCAGTTTCGCGCATAATGACAAGCGATCGCATGTCAGAAACTAAATTGTTATAACCAAAACAAGCGCCGCGCTCACAAACCATGATGTGTTGATTACCAGTAGCACGAGCTTTTTCAACCACATTTTTCATATCATGCGGTGCTAAAAATTGTCCTTTTTTAATGTTGACCGGCAATTGTTGGTTGGCAACTTTTTGGATGAAATTAGTTTGTCGACATAAAAACGCTGGTGTTTGTAAAACATCAACTACCGTACATACTTCATCCAATGGCGTATCTTCGTGAACATCGGTTAAAATAGGTACTTTGATAGTGCTTTTAACCGTCTGTAAAATTTTAAGACCTTCAGCTATACCAGGGCCGCGGTAACTCTGATGTGAAGAACGGTTAGCCTTATCAAAAGAAGATTTGTAGATAAAAGGTATTTGTAGTTTTTCAGTGATTTCTTTCAGTGTACCAGCAGTGTCGATAGCTAATGCTTCGCTTTCAATGACACAAGGACCAGCAATGAGAAACAATGGTTGGTTGAGTCCGATATTAATGCCACAAAGGTTCATGTTTTTTGCCTGCAATGTTTGTGTGCCGCATCAACAAAGCTAACAAATAAAGGATGCCCATCACGCGGTGTTGATTTAAATTCAGGATGAAATTGGCAACCAATAAACCATGGATGATTAGGTAATTCAATGATTTCAACTAAATTGCCGTCTACCGAACGACCAGAAACTCTAAGCCCATTTTGTTCAAGTTGGGCAATTAAATGATTATTGACTTCGTAGCGATGCCGATGGCGTTCACTGATTTGATTTTGGTTACCATAGATTTTTTTTACTAATGAATTTTCGGTGAGTTGGCATATTTGAGCACCAAGTCGCATAGTACCACCTAAATCAGAATTAGTCAGTGCGATGTTCATAGTTCCTTGTCTCAGTAATCCATTCAGTAATTAACCCAATGACAGGATAGGGTGTGCTCGGATCAAATTCAGTGCTATTAGCTTTTTCCATATTAGCTACATGCCGTGCAAATTCAACAATGGCAATTTGCATACCTAAACAGATTCCTAAATAGGGGATATTATTTTCCCGTGCAAATTGCGCAGTAAGCATTTTTCCTTCAATGCCACGATTGCCAAATCCCCCAGGCACTAAAATAGCGTCAATATCTTTTAGTATTTTCGCTAATATTTTTCGGAGTCATTTCTGCGGCATCAAATAATCGAATATTAACTTTAAGACGATTTTTAATTCCTGCATGTATCAAAGCTTTCAATAATGGATTTATAAGATCTCTAAATTGCTATATTTACCGACTATGGCAATAGTAACTTCGGCAGTTGGGTGATGAATGGTTTGCACTACTTGTTCCCATTCATGCAAGATCTGCGGTGTTTGCATTGAGTTGAAATTTTTCAACGACTAATGAATCAAGTTCTTGTTCATGAAGTTCAAGTGGAATTTCGTAAATACTTTTTACATCCATCAATGAAATCACGCCACGTTATTCAACATTGGTAAATAAAGCAATTTTTTTACGCTCAGTTTCAGGTAAAGGATGATCAGAGCGGCAAATGAAAATATCTGGCTGGATACCAATTGAACGTAAGTTCTTTTACCGAATGTTGCGTAGGTTTAGTTTTGATTTCGCCCGCAGTAGCAATATAAGGTACTAAAGTGAAATGCATAAATAAGGTGCGAGTTGCGGCCGAATTCTATCCGCATTTGTCGAATAGCTTCTAAGAATGGCAGTGATTCAATATCGCCAACAGTTCCTCCAATTTCAACTAGGGCTAATATCAGCGTTATCGGCGGCTTTGATAATACAACGTTTAATTTCATCAGTAATATGTGGAATAACTTGCACAGTGTCGCCTAGATAATCACCTCGTCGTTCTTTGCGAATAACATTGGCGTAAATTTGTCCGGTAGTAAAATTGTGATGTTTTGATAAAGTGGTGCGGACAAAGCGCTCGTAATGGCCAAGATCCAGATCAGTTTCAGCCCCATCTTCAGTGACAAATACTTCGCCATGCTGCAGAGGGTTCATGGTGCCTGGGTCGACATTAATGTAGGGATCTAGCTTTAAGAAAGTTACTTTAAGTCCTCTTGCTTCTAAGAATTGCCCCTAAAGAAGCGGTAGCAATGCCTTTTCCTAATGAGGAAACCACACCGCCAGTGATAAAAATATAACGCGTCATGATTTTGTTCTATTGTCGAGATTGGCTTTGGGGGAATTATACCGAAAGAGCTTAGGCTATTAATACTACCCAATAAAAAATAATCGATCATTATATGGTGTACAATTAACATACCGGGAGGTAATCCAACCCCCTTGATCTAGCAGGTCGCTTGGGATTGTAACTAAAGAGGTAAATATGGCCACTGAAAAAAATATTTTTCCCGTTAGGTTTTCTGTTGGTTTGTCTTCTGGCCCTAAAAAAGAGGTGCTCATCCAAGATAGCGGAGTGAACAGCTTTAGAATATGTTTCCAAGAAAAACCTACTGCTGCCGACTTAATCGATCTGCAAACGCAAATAAAAAGCAACGATCATCTGAAAACGGCGATTTCTAAGAGAGATACCTGGTTAGAATTTCAAAATACTGCCCTGGAGATAGGCAAATTTTTGGAATACACAGAAGCGAGATTGGTAAGTCGATTAGAGGGCCTCGATGCTCCCGAAAGTATACCAATTTTAATGAACCCTTTCGCCCCCCAGGAGCATCCCCTTCGATCTGGAAACCGGGTAACGATATCTGGAACTGAAGGAATGCAAGCGGGTTCTGGGTATCTTCCTACCTCAGCGAGCTTGCGCTTTGCTGAAAAACCAAACTTTGCGGACTTAACAGAGGCTCGCCAAAAATATTTAGCGAGGGATGTGCATAATGAGGCTATGCTGCAGGTGAGTTGGTTTGAAGGGCGCAAGGAAACTAACCCAAGCTCTTATCCGGATCTTTATCACGCGTTAAATCCCTTCCCTATAACTTACGGTTTTGATCTGGCATCAGAAGAAAATGGGCAACAGCAGCAACGCTTAGTTCAAGTTTTGCTTAGGCGGTATGAACCTTCTTTATTATTGGTAGCACTTAACGCAGACCAATATGGCCTTCAGGATCAACAATCTAAACAGATAGAGCACTTGCTGCATCTTTTAAGAAGTGCATCGGCAAGTTTTGATGTTATAGCTCTGCAGGCTATCGCAACTGACTTAAACTCCAAAGCAATAGATTTTATTAGTTTTCCAGATTCCGTTCGCGATCCCACCGTTGCGGATACTAATGAGTCTGATGAAAAAAAACCATTAAAAGAATTTTTTCACAAGCTACAAACTATATTTAGTAAGAGGGAGCAGTCCACTCAAGGAATTGATGCCAACCGTACTGATTCAGATCTGCTTAGAAATCCAGCAATAGAAAAACTCATGAATACTGACTCCTATAAGGATTTGATTGAAAGAATAGCTAAGATTGGCAAAAGAAAAACAAAAGATTCACCAAATTACGAAAAAGACTTATTAAAAATGAAAGGTATTCTGGAAATTGAGGAAGCTTTTCAACAAGCGTTGTCTGAAAATGATAAGAATGCATTCAAAATTATCGAGCAAGCTATAGATAAGCATAAAATCAATGTATCGGCTTATTCAGGTTGTTATTCAGAGGAATTTTTTAGTTTTTGGACAGGTTATAAATCTACATCGCATGGGCTGTTGAACCAAATATCTAAGTCAATGGAGCAAGCAAAACCAGCCGCTAATTCTTCTCAAGACAATGATGAGCAGATACTGAGTCTATGACAGCTAAAATCTCGCACAAAGATTTTGGTTCTATGAAGGCCTGTTTTGCAGATTTCCATGAAATAATACCTTCCCACATAGTTGACACTATCCTCTCCTATCCCTAGCATGCAAACCTTAATTAAGGCTAAAACTATGCAAATTGAATCTATTTATTCGTTAGTTAAGGGTGAGCTTGAGCAAAGTGAGCAATTGGTCTCAGACAGCTTGCAATCTCCGATTGAGCTGATAAACGATCTGAGTCGGCATATTATTCAAAGTGGTGGCAAGAGAATTCGTCCCTTACTCGTTTTATTATGTGCAAAAGCATTTGGCTATCAGGGTGATCTGCATATTCGACTTGCGGCAATTGTGGAGCTTATCCATACCGCAACGTTACTGCATGATGATGTGATTGACGCATCCACTCTAAGGCGTGGTCAAAATACGGCAAATTCTGTGTGGGGCAACCAGGCAAGTGTATTAGTAGGGGATTATTTATACTCACACGCATTTCAGTTAATGGTTGGCATGGACAATATGTTGGTTATGGAAATATTGGCCAGGTCAACCAATACGATTGTTCAGGGTGAAATTCTACAATTGCAGCATAGCTATCATGCCAAAACTAGTGAAGAAGTGTATTTGGAAATTATTCGTTGTAAGACAGGGAAGCTATTTCAGGCTTCAGCTGAGCTTGGTGCGGTAATTGCTAGTATTGATGAGACAGATTACGAGGCAATTGGCACATTCGGTTTGCAGCTCGGAGTAGCGTTTCAATTGATTGACGATGCATTGGACTATCATTCCAATCCTGAAAAGGTGGGTAAAAATATTGGTGATGATTTAGCAGAAGGTAAAACGACTTTGCCGTTAATTTATGCGCTACAAAACTGTAATGCACAAGAAGCGAAATTAATTCAAAGTAGCGTGGAAGCAGGCGATTGTTCACATTTACCTGAAATTTTGCGCATCATTGAAACCACTCAGGCAATGACATACACTTTTTCACTTGCACAACAAACTATCGCAAACGCAATTATTGCACTCGAAAAAATTCCTAGCTCTATCTATCGTGATGCATTAAAAAGTTTGGCAGAATTTGTGGTGAATCGACAATATTAGAGCCTGTTTAAATCTTGTTAGCCTTGCACTTATTGCGGGGCTAGCAAGATTTTGAACAGGTTCTTAATCGGGGTGTAGCTCAGCTTGGTAGAGCACTGCTTTCGGGAAGCAGGGGCCGGAGGTTCAAATCCTCTCACCCCGACCAATTTCAATGGCCTTAAAAGCCAATAAAATCAAGGGATTTGACAGATTGCTACATCACCTTAAAAAGCCCTTGCGCGACTTTTGCGCGACCCTGAAAAGCCACCGGTCTTAATAAAACTAATTTCGGCCCTTCTTTAGCATCACATAGTTTATTAGCGGCTTCCCATAAGTTCATCAGTTCAGCACGCGAATAATGCGTTGTAGTGTTTGTCGATTTATGTCCGAGTAAGTCCTGTCTATCTTCAAAAGATACCGCAGCAGAGCGTAAACGCCTCCCGAAAGTATGCCTTAAATCATGTACCCTAACAGATAAGCCGGTTTTTTCCCTTGCTTTTTTCCAACCATTACTCAGCATACGGCTCAAAGGCTTATTGCGATACGTAAAAACAAACTCGGGATGTTTTCCACGCTGCCTGTCAACGACTGCCCTGGCTATACGGTTTAGAATAATCAATTTATCCTCACCGTTTTTCACCTTTTCACCCGGAATAATAAAGACGAAACCGATATCTGGTATTGAGACATTAACTTGCCAAGACCATCTAAGTTGACAAATTTCCTGATCTCGGCAACCGGTGTTCACGGCAAACAACGCCATCTCCCTTAAATGGCTAGGTAGTTCAGCAAATAATTGCTCTTGCTCTTCCCAATCTAAAGGATAGGCGCTTCTGGTGTCTGGCTCGGGTAACAACTTAATTTTAGGCGCGGCATGCAGCCAAGTTAGTCCATGCTCGTCCATCCATTCAGTTGCGGCAAGGTTTAAGATACGGCGCGTTGCTTGCAGTGCATGGTTGATAGTACGCATTTTTACACCCTTCTTTTTTCTTGCTTCAATAAAGGATTGTAATGCACCCATATGAACAGACTCTAAAGCTAAGTCACCAATATATTGGTCAAGTATCTTCAAATTGCGAGCATCCACAACGAGACTTCTCTTATGTTGATTCTCTAGCAAAAATTTAGTCGCTGCTTCTCTAAATAATCGCTTAGGCCTTACCCCATACACCTTCGCTTGACGGATAGTTTCTAGTCGCCTTACGAGGTATTTTTCTGCTTCTTTAAGCTCACCAGTTCCAGTGCTTTCGCAAATTCTGACTCTGTCGATTTTTTTATTGATGTGCCAAGTGTTGCCGCGTTTGACAAGTCCTGGCGTTCGTTTTGTTCCCATACGCTCTCCTGTTGCGCTGGGCGGCTGTTACAGGATTTATAATGATCCACCCAAGCGTCTAAATCAAGTCGGTCAAAGGCAATACCATGTTGACCGATCGGTATTTCAACTAAAGTAGGTCTGACTTCTGCATTAAATCGATTGCGATCCATGCCGAGGTAGGTAGGGGCATCTCTTAATCGAATCAGTCTGGGTTGCATAAATTTTCATTCCTATTCATTTTTTTTAATTTTTTTGTTTCATCGTAAGGAACAAGTTCTTCACGCAAAATTAAAACGTTTGATGGTGCTTCGATGCCGATTTGCACTGTGTTTTGTTCTATTTTCATAACTTTTAAAATAATATGTTCACCTATATAAATAGACTGGTATTGGCGGCGTCCAAGTAAGAGCATGATTTTTCTCCTTTTAATTAAATAGTTAGTCAATTTTTGCTGTTAGTTTGTTAATTAACAGTAGTACGTGAGCCTTCAGGAACCGGAACGAAAATTCGATTTTCTTTTAGTATTAAGCTCATGAATTACTTCTCCTCATGATTCAATTTAAATAGTTGTCTTAGAAAAATTAGTTTTTGCCACCAAAGCAAAGTGGGTTTTTCTTTTAACGACTTTATTTTTTTCTCTGTATTCATTTGATCAAATTCTAGGAAGTGCCTCGTTTTTAAATAATCCTTCGCATTCAATGGTTGTGTCATTGTTTACCTCATTTTGGTTCTTAAGTTGTATTCATCACGGCATTGCCTTCTTAAAATTTCTCTTTTCAAGCTAAAAGGACATTTTGGATTGAAAGGAAATGTGTTTGGTTTGTGATTTTTTATGGAAAACAATCAGCCTACTTAAGGGACATGCTTCACCACCAAACCGTGTAATGCACTTTAATGCAAAAGAACCCGAAAATTTTCGGGTTCTTTTTTCTTAGTATGGTGATCATGAACAGCCAGGGAAAAAGGACAAATCGGCAGATTAACGAAACTCAAGTGTTATTCGCTTTGAAAAAAGTGATGAAAACACAAAGAGCAGCCGCGCGTGCGGTTGATTGTAGTGAGGATATGTTTCGTTACTATCTTACTTACGCTAAAAAAATACCGGTGGAAATTAGTTTGCGCGCAAAAGTTATCTTGCGTGCACATCTCGAAAAAATCTCTGAGCTATCAGATAAGGATTTGCTCATTAGAGATGAATTATTAACGGTTTTACCACTTTCTATGCAGGCAGAACTGGCTCGAGAAGAATTGGCGAAAGGTAAAAATAAATTAGGTAAAAAAGTAAAAAATCCTCAAAAAAAGAATAAAAAACGGGAAAATTTTCCCAAAAAAGAACGGTTAGATGAAATCATTGCTAAAAAATACAGTTTTAAAAATCGTAAAACGCTACATCAAGCGATTTACGTTATAGAAAATGGTTGTTCTGAGCTAATCCAAGTCATGGATAAAGACATCCTTAAAGTTTATCTCGCTGCCCAGATAGCGACATTGATTGAAGCAGAACAGCGCAATCTATTAACGCAGGAACTTAAAATGATTAGAGCTTATTTTAAGACTAAAAAATCCAAGATAGCTAGATTGCTAAACGCCATTAAAACAGATGAGTTGCTTAAGGACATAGAACAGCACACACAAAGACCGATTATTAAACGCATAGAAGCCATTGTTCATTCCATTTTTATGAATCGGGAGAAAAATCACTCTGTTTTAACATCAGTTAGTAATGTTTATTAGAACCTGTTTACAGAAATTAAAAAAATATTTAAAAAAACCATCAAGGAATTGACATGGCACATTATCGAAAGATTGATATAAGAATCTGGTTGGATAAAAAATTTAACGCGCTATCGAGTGATAGCCAATTCGTTTTTTTATATTTGCTGACTCATCCACAGTTAACGGCATTAGGTGCAATGCGATCCACAGTGCCAGGATTGTCCGCCGAATTAGACTGGCCTCTTGATCGTTTTGAGGCCGCTTTTGAAGCACTTTGCCAACAAGAGCTAGTTGCCATTGATAAAAAAGCCTGTTTTGTCTGGGCAATGAATTTTTTGAAATACAACCCGCCAGAATCTCCTAATGTAGTGAAATCGTGGGGAACTTGTTTAGAGTATTTGCCAGAATGTGATCTCAAAAATAACTTGATTCAAAAAACACATAACTTTTTAAAATCATTGCCAACCACTTTTCAAGAAGCGTTACCTACCTACTTTAAAATAGCGCCGCTTTGTACAACCTACGAGGTAACCGATAATCTTTCAAAAGGCATTCATCCATTGAGTTCATCCCTTCCGGTAACCTTTACCGAAGCCTTACCGGAAGGGTTAGAGGAAGGCTTAGAGCAACCCTTCGCGAAGACCTCCATTAATCATAGAGCATTAAACATAAAGCATAAAACATTAAGCATTAAGCAAGAACAAGAAGAATTAATACAGGAAAATAATTTAGAAGAAAAAGAAGAGATCGAAGAAATAAAAAACATTGTCACGCCGGCGCGACAAAAAAATGCAAAACCGCCGGATACTGAGATTGTGGAAGTGTTTAGTTATTGGAAACAAACGATGCAGCATCCTCAAGCGGTGCTTGATGCTAAGCGTAGGAAACGTATTCGCCAAGCCTTAGCGTCGGGATACAGTGTTGCACAATTGTGTGAAGCCATTCTCGGTTGTTCTTGCACTCCGCACAATATTGGCGATAACGAACAAGGGCAGCGCTATGACGGTTTGCATGTGATCTTACGCGATGCTGAGCAAATTGATCGATTCATTCGTAATGCTCATAGTCCACCTCGCCCACAAAATGCCGCAGATAGGTTACTGAATACCAATGCTGCCACAGGACAACGTTGGCTGCACAAAAAGTTACAAGAACAGCAACAGAGGGAGAAAACAGTGTATGAATGCGCGTGATTTGAAAGAATTTACTCAAATTCTCACGGGGATTTGTGTGTTATATGGCAAACCTGTGAGCGAAATGTTGATTGAACTGTATTGGTGTGCTTTAGAGCCATTTGAATTGACGGAAGTCAAGGCGGCATTTCAAGCGCATTTGAGTAACCCTGACACTGGTCAGTTTATGCCAAAACCCGCCGATGTCATGCGCTATGTGAAAGGCGGCACTCAAACCCAAGCTTTACAAGCCTGGAGCAAGGTGGCCAATGCCATTCGCAGTGTGGGCAGTCATGCTTCAGTAGTATTTGATGATCCGTTGATTCATGTCGTGATTTTCGATATGGGCGGATGGATCAGTTTGTGTCAAACGTTACTCAAAGATTTGCCTTTTTGTGCGAATGAGTTTGAGAAGCGTTATGCGGCGTATGTCCTGCATCCGCCGCTTCACTATCCCAAGCAACTCACCGGCTTAATAGAAGGGCAAAATCGGATGAACGGCTACCACTATGCCATAAAACCACCGTTGTTAATTGGTGATCCAGAACGTGCTTTACAAGTATTACAAAATGGCTGTGAGAAACTACTCAATGTGCAAGTGCTCAACCTATCATTAACTGCCTCAATCACCACTTTGGAAAACTCAGAGGATGAATAAAAAAAGATTAAATCAAGTTGCCGAAGGCCGATTAACCGTGAAAAGCAAAAGTTATACCCTCGGCGCAGAATATTATGAGTCTACCGCCATAGATAAACAACATTGCATCATCTGGCTAGGCTTTACTTCATTACTTTTAGGAGAACCGCTATGCATTCAACCCATCGGCTAGTCAATCAACTGGCCGTCACTTTATTAGAGGGGCTTTGTGTTAAAAATCCCACGCAAGAACAATACAAAGCAGCAGAATCTTTTGTGAATTGGGTTGTTTTACCCAAAAAGAAAAGAGCAATAGGTCAAGAAGCGTTAACGGAAAAAGAGTGGCTTTGTCTTAATTTAGCCGCCAGTGGTTTTTCCATGGAAGAAACTGCCAAACAATTATCACTGGCGACTAATACCGTTAAAAATTATCGCGAGCGAATCAGACAAAAGTTGCATTGTAAAAGTATGACTCAAGCGGTTTTTAAGGCGTTTGTAAAAGATGAAACCTTTAGCTTATAAAAATTTTGAAATAAAGAAAGTATGAATTAAATTATCTTTTATCCAACTAAGTTTAAAGTTTCCCTATAGGAGCATATCACTTGATTCAACTCGGTATTTATGAACACTACAAAGGTCAATACTATCAGGTTTTAGGAATTGCGCGACATACTGAAACCTCTGAGGAATTAGTCGTTTATCAAGCTTTATATGGTGATCGTTTGCTTTGGGTGCGTCCTGTTTCGCTATTTAATCAAACTATTTTACAGAATGCAGAGGAAGTACCGCGTTTCAAATTCGTAGGTGAAGCATTATAAAGTCGAAAGTTTATTGGAACAGTATTAGATGTAGATGTATCCACGCCTAGTATTTAATTTCCTGCTAATCAGAAATTATTACGAGCTTAAGGTTATCAACCTGAAAACAATCTTTTTGGTCTATACTTTAATTGAAAAAGGTAGGAGAAAAGCCATGAATATTGTTGGATCATTCTATTGGAAAGAAGAAAATGAGACTATAAATTATATGATTATTGATAAAGATACTTTAGACATCAAAAAAATGCCAGAATCAATTTTAGTTAAAAATGATGAACAAAACGTTCATAAAAAAATCGAAGAATTTATAGATAAATTATCTAATTGTGATAATGAGGTTAGCTTGGAATATAGAACCCTCATAGAAAAAGGAAGCCCTGACGCTACAAAAATAACACATGAAATTGATAATACATTATTAATTTCATGCAAAGCACATCAAAATGTTAAATGTGGAGAGCAACTACAAAATTTTTTAAAGAACCCTAGAAAAGAAGCTAAGGTAAAAAATGCTCGTACTAGATTTAAGTCAGTAATAGATGAGTTGTACAAAGAGAAGGGCTATCATTACAAATTGGATAAAGAAATTGAACTACGCTTATGGGAATTAGCATTTCATGTTATACCATGCAAGCTAGATACTAAAATTAAAGAAATAAAAGCTAAGATTCATTGAGAATTTTAAATATGGAAAATGAAAAATTATTTTCTAAATATTACTCCAATGACACCGCGCGATATGAGGACAAAGAAGCCTTTAGAAAGCGGATATTACTGTACCTTGAAGATTTTATACCCCAATCTTGTTTGGAGCCATACAGGGTACGTTCTGAATGCAGATCGGAATTAGGAATTGATATTGAAACTACTACAGAAAAAGATCGTAAATGGATTTGTAAGTACCACATTGAAAAGGCATTTGATCGAAAAGAAATATCAAAAATTTTAGATTTTTTAACAGTTGTGTACGATGCAGCAAAAAATGGATATGAAAAAAATCCTGCAACCTTAACTCAAACTCAATCAGTTTTAATGGAATATGTTAACAAGGTTAATAAAATCTTCCAGGACGAATCAATGTGTTACGTTATGTACGAGAATGGAAGGGTTAGATACTACCCAGATGAGGAATTTCATAAATCTGTCAGAAGCACATTGGCCATTTTAGACAATCCAAAATATGCGACTTATTTAACGATGTTTAATGAAGTATTGAATGAATTATATAGAAATCATGACAAAGAACGGCCTATTGTGGAGCTATTTAAGTTGGTGGAATCTTTTTTATTATCCTTAATTGGTGATAAGCAACTAGACAGGTCTTCAACCAGCAAGTTAATGAATATTGCCAAAAATAAGCTTCAAATTAAGAATCGTTATACTCCAAACGATGAAGAAGCTTTTGAAAAAATTGGATGTATTTTTTCAGACTGGAAGACAATGTGTCATAAATATCGTCATGCTAAACCTGATCAGGCAAATCAAGATATACCAAAAGAATTATTTAATTTTATTTTTTCCACCGGCATTTCAATTTTTAGATTCTTCCTAGAAGTGGATACTCAAAATGTAGGATAGATGTAAAGCTTAAATGTAAGATAAATTCTATACCAAGCCACGCCTTAATCCAAGAAATAGCATTCATTGATTATCCGTAAAGAAAACCTGCCTTTTTACCCTATTCCACAAACATAAATATCTATTAAGGTAGATTTTATTTTTTAGGAAGAATAGTGATGTGCGACATTTCTAACCTACTTAACCAAAAACATAATCCCACGCTTGCGCGTTTTTACGATTGGGTCAAACAACGTACGGAGCAGCCGTCGGAATTGGTGAATAAAACCCACCAAAATGACCACACAAACGATAAAGAAAAAACCTATGCGTCCTATTCCCAGCGAGTCTAAACGTCGCTTATATGAAAAGTTATACGACGATTTAGGTCAAGCCATTCATGAATGCTTGCAAGACGAAGATATTCACGAAGTCATGCTTAATCCCGATGGCAAGCTTTGGATGGATAGTGCCACAAAAGGATTGGTGAAAATAGGCCATTTAAATGCAATGCAAGCTTTTGCCATTATTCATTCTTTAGCAGGTATTCATGGTTTTGTGGTGGATCAATATAGTCCGCAATTAGAAGCAGATTTGCCAATTTTTAAGCGTATGCAAGGAGAACGGTTTACTGCGCAAGTACCACCGATTGTCAGTACGCCCTGTTTTAGCATTCGTAAAAAATCTCATATCGTGTTTTCTCTCGAAGATTACATAGACAGCGGAAGATTAACAGTAAATCAAGCGGTTGTACTTAAAACTTTAATCGAAGAACGACGCAATATTTTAGTCTGTGGTGGCCCAGGTTCAGGAAAAACTACCGTTACTAATGCACTAATTTTAGAAGCCGTAAAATCCGATGAAAATCAGCGTATTTTAATTTTAGAAGATGTACCGGAATTGCAGTGTAAAGCATCGAATGTTGTTGGCATGTTAACCAGCGATACCGTCAAGCTAACAGGTTTATTGCGTGCAGCGATGCGGATGAGACCTGATCGCATTTTAATTGGTGAAGTGAGAGGGGCTGAAAGCTTAGATATGTTGAAAGCATGGAATACCGGCTGTCCTGGCGGTATTTGTACGGTGCATGCGAATGGTGCTGTCGAAGCTGTCCAAAGAATTATTGATCTAGCAATGGAAGCAGGACTCACCGTACCGCCTGTGCAATTAGTACTACATACCATTCATGCCGTGGTATCTGTGAAAAGAATTGGTAGCCAAAAAGGGTTTATTGACAATATTTTAACTGTGGAGACTTATCAAGATGGCAAATTTTCATTTAAAGCGTTGGGGTAAAAGAGGTTTAGTGAGTTTAGGCATGGTGTTTGCCAATGAGCAATCAGCATTTGCGAGCAGTATGGGTAATCTACCGTTTAATTCGACGATGGATATCGTTAAAGATGCCATTAGTGGCCCGTTTTTATTGGCGGCTGCTGTGATTATGATTGTGATTACTTGTTTGATGCTGGCCTTTGGTGAATGGGGCGATGGATTTAAAAAGATGATCAATATTGTGCTCTGGTTATCTGTTGCTTTTGCAGCAACCGGTTTTATCACCAGTTTATTTGGTGGTGGCGCGGTGTTTTAAATTTGAAGATTGACTGCTCAGAAAAACCATTTTATCCAAAATCACTATGGCAACTGACAGAATAGCTCGATCCTTTCCAGATGATTTTATCAACCAGATTATTTGTGGTGATTGTTTACAGGTGATGAAAAAAATTCCAGATGAAAGTATTGATCTAGTTATCACCAGCCCTCCTTACAATTTGCGTTGCACAACTGGAAAAAGTGCTAGATATTCTAATAACAGTCGATGGAAGAATGCTGCCATTTTAACACAAGGTTATTCGCATCATGATGATCATATGCCACACGCTGACTATGTTGCTTGGCAACGACAAGTGTTAAGTGAAATGTTACGGGTATTAACGCCACGGGGCGCAATTTTCTACAACCACAAAGGACGTGTACAAGGGGGTAAATGGCAAGATCGATCCGATATTCTTTCAGGCTTTCCATTGCGGCAAATGATTATCTGGTATCGCAAAAGTGGCATAAACTTTAATGCGGGTTATTTTGTACCGACTTATGAAATCATTTATCTTATTACTAAATCACAATTTCGTTTAGCGGACAAAGCCAATGGGTATGGTGATGTGTGGACATTTTCTCCTGCCCGCAATAACCCACATCCCGCGCCATTTCCCGAAGAATTAGCACAACGTTGTATCGAATCTACCCATGCCCAATTAATATTAGACCCTTTCGTCGGGTCTGGAACGACAGCAGTTGCTTGTGTCAAAACAGGTCGACAGTATATTGGAATTGATCACTCACCGATCTATTGCGAGATGGCAAAAACGCGTCTAGCAGGTCAGGAGTGGAATGCGCAAAAACCAGCGTAGATGCCCATTAATTAAGTGAATACAGGCGAATAGCCAGTTGGTTTCGTATTTTGGTTAGCGGATGATTTTTCTTCTAGGAGCGCATTGTATTTAATTTGTAAATCATCATAATTTTTTGACAATGTTTCATAATCGGTTTGCAAATTTTGATACTTTTCCGCAGTGCTGGTTAAAGATTGTAATAGTTCCCTATTTCGTGTGCTAAGCAGATCAATATTTTGTTGTTGAAGTGCGACAGTAGCAGTGAGTTTGTCGATCATTTGAACACTATCTTTCGCGCGCTCTTTTTCTAGTTGCTCGCTTAAACTATCAATTTGTGCTTTTAAGGTATTTAGTTCCGTTTTATGCGAAGCACGGTCTTGAGTACGTTCCTTAATAGACAATTGTTTTTCACTAAAATGATTATCGTTTAAAACAGCTTGCAGTTTTTTGCGTAATCGGCTATCAAATAAGGGGATAAATGCGAGAAAACCCGCGGGAATATTTTTCGTATATTCCACCATTTCTTCTCGAAGTTCGGCAGAATCCATTTGGTTTTGTAAGCACCCATCTAGCCGTGTACGCAGCCCTCTTATGGTTTCTTGGCGATAGACAGGGATCACTTGCACTTCGGTTTCGTATTCAGAAAGGGCTGCTTTAAGCGCATTGCAAAAATCTTCTAAAATAGGCATAACGTAATTACCTCATCGTAGTTGCAGTGTTTCTGTGTTTTCCAAAGTGGTCGTTTCAGCGTTTTTTGATCCTCGCGACTTTGAAAATTGGAGTTCTGCCTGACTTGCATAAGAAGCAGCCTCCTGATTGAATAAATTTAGGGTAGGTCTATTGATAAAATTCTCTAATGTCCGAATTTCAGCCATGAGTAAAATATTCTTAGATAAAGCCCAACGTTGTGCAGTGACGCCAGACAGCATATCCACTACTGAACGTAATGTTTGATGAAGTGCAAAGGTAGTTCTTGTGACTTCTATTAATGTATTTAACATTTGATTGATCCGATCTTGTTTTAAAACGAACGCATCCCAATGTGTTAAATCATAAATCTGCTTGAGAAATCGCAGGGTGTATTGGCATAACTTTTCGTTTTCAGCCAGTGATAAATCTGGTGGTAGCTGGGCAAACTGTTGTTTTAACGCATGACAATGCAATTGAAATTCATCTTCGGAATAATCCCAAGGATTTTTATCCCACAAGGATAAAGTTTGAGCAGTTGGTTTAGCAATTTGCGAAGTCACTGCATCCACAACTGATTGACTCAACGCACGCAAAGCTTTATTTTCTGCTCGATCGAGGGCTGTTTGACTAAATTTTGGATCATCGAGCACTGCTTGTAATCCAGCAGCTAAATTTCGAGATAAATTGGGGGCATTCACTAAATAGTTTTCTACCCAACATCGTAACGTGACACTGTCGTAGTCGCTTTTATCTGTTGCTAATTGTGCTTCTAGTTCAGCCAAACATTCTGTAGGCAGAGTATTCGTTTGGATCATTAATTGAATCACCTGTCTTAAAGCCAGAGGAAAAGCCTCCCGTGCAGGCAATGAGGGCATGGGTGTAGTCATTGTGACTGTAGCCATAGATGCAACCATTTCTTGGATTAGGTTGTCGTCTGTATACGCTTGCTTTGCGTCAGTGAGTTGGCTAAGAAAAGTAGCTGAAAAATCCCATTGATGATGTACTTGTTCCAACTGAAGGAATGCAGTGTTTATCGTATTTTTTTGCTCGGACGTGAGTGACTGACTTTGGGTGTTTTTGATTTTTTCTTTGAGTATCAGTAATTGTTGATTTGCCCAGTTTTCAGCATTGGCTTTCAGATCAGCTTGATAACCTTCCAACAGTGTTTTCACTGAAGGAAAGAAAAATAACAGGATATGCTTTAACCATTGAGTGGTGCGTTCATATTCCATTCGACAGAGTTGTAAACATAAACGACTTTGTTTCCAAGCAGGATGATCCAAAAGTTGCTCTACGGCTACGGATAACGTATCGAGAGGCGTTTTTAATAAAGCACGATTTTGTGCCAATAAAAACTGGCAATTAGCCTGTTGAAAAAAAGTGTATATCAACACATCACCCCAAAATAATTGTTGTAAAAAACGGGGCAATTTTAAATAAAAAGGTGGTTTCATCGGAATCATATCGCTCCTTGCGGGTGGAATAAAATAACAGCAACCCTGCGAATCAATGCGATAATGTTGATAAAATGTGGGTGACTTGTCAAATGCGTTAGGATAATCACCGGTTAACGCATATAAAGCGTTCTTCTCTGCTGGGTTACCCTCTTGCTCAATAATCTTGCGGATAGTTACAAAAGCTTGTGGCGTCAAATGGCCATAAGCCAATGCTTTATCTAATTTGGGTTCTTTTGGCAATATACCCATCATTTTGAGTTCATCACGGATACCCGCTATCACATTATCCCAAACGCCATAACCTTTTTTAATACCCACAACGAGTCGTTCTCTCATACAAGTACGTAATAAAGCTTTTTCTTCTGCTAATGCGCCTTCAAACCACGTTAAATAATTTTGATAAAATCTTTTTAATCGAGGCGTTAAAGTGTTGTTTCGTTTTTTGAGTTCTGTTTTTGCATAATGCAGCCATTCAGAAAATACTGGTAGCACTGTCTCATAAACATGAATGATATCTATGGTACTGTAATGAGCGTAAGCATTTTGCCCAATCCAAGTTTTTTGTAATTCATGTAAAACCTGATGAGCCTGTTGCTGCTGATCTAAAGGAAGTTTTTTGATTTGCTCAAGATGCTGATGCCACCAAAAAGGATCATTAAAAAATTCCATTTGTTGGGTTTGCCATTTTCGATAGGCGGGTTGAGTTAGTCGTGCCCAATGGATGATTTCATGATAAGACTGTGCATTAAACTCAGCAGATTTATTGGGCAATTGTTTTTTTAATTCAGCAATATGCTGGTGAACTTGCAGTATGGCAAATGAAGGGTGTTCAATCAGTGCGGCGGTTGATTTTAAGGTTGCCCAATTTTTTTCTGAAACAGCTTGAATGCCAGCACTGTATAGTTGTTTTAATAGAGAGCCATAATTGGTTTTAGATAATTCGATTAATCGAGTCATACTAGCGGATCACCAGTAGATTTAGGTTCATGACTTTGTTTATCCTAAAAAATCATTATCCAGCTAATCTAAGCGGGTTTTGTAAGCTCAAGCTAGGGTAAAAAAGCACTGTTTATTTTTAGAGGAATACAAGAATGAATGTATTAGAAAAGCTGACTAAGCTTGAACATGAAGCAGAGAGTTTTGGTTTTCGATGGGAAAATCACAATCAAATCATGGCACAAATTCACAGTGAGTGTTTGGAAATCAATGCTCATTTAAAAGATTTGGCAAGTAATGCTAGTGATACGCGGCTTCAAGAAGAAATCGGTGATTTACTGCATGCGGTATTTTCATTATGTGTTTTTTGTCAACTCAATCCAGAAGAAACACTTAAAAAATCCGTTAGCAAATTTGAACGTCGGCTAAAGGCAGTTAAGCAAATTGCTGCCACACGAGAATTAACCACATTAAAGGGCTATTCTTTCGATCAGCTCATGGCATTTTGGGAGCAGGCAAAAGCATTAGTGGGATAATGACTGAAATAGAGAATTAAAGAAAAGGTGGTGGTGGCATGTTTAAGTTTTTCTTATCCCCGTCCTTATCAATTTTAGGGTTCTCTAGTTTTTGTTCCTTTTCTTCTTTTTCATTAGCTTGAAAGAAAGTTTTAACTTTATTGCTTAGGCTATTTTTTCGTTCCTTAATTTCGGGTTCCATGGGTCGAGATGATAATGGAGATTGAAAATTCTGACTTGTATTTGTTGTCGTGGTTTTTTCTTCTATAACGATGGGCTTAGTTTCTTCAATACCGTCACCTAAATGATGATCAATATACTTTCCTAATATATTAGAATCTTCTAATACTACTGCTTCATTATCAACATCCTCTGAATTGATTAAGTTTATTACTTTTTCCGCTTGATATGAGGAACCAGGACGTAGGAACTGATAGTGCAGGCCAACTTCATAACCCAAACATAAAATTGGGACTCCATCAGCGCTTCTAAAAATGTTTGGTTTTTGTCCATCGCTTCTAATGATCACAATGGTTACGCTTAAAGCTCTTGAGAGCGCTTGGATAACAACGTGATCGGCCCATTCATCTCTTCTTAATAAACTATTAATAAAAGTGTTAGTATTTCCTATAAAAGGCTCATAAATTTGTAGATTTTCTAAAATATGATCAATGGCAATTTCTTTCAATTCTTTCGATGAAATAACATAGTCATATCTTTTAAGTTGGTCAGATAAAACATGAAAAAAGCAGTTCCCATCTCTATTGACATCATGGCATGTAAATCCATATAAATTTGCCGAATTCTGAAGCGCTACTTTGGATAGGCTCCCTTGTTCCTCAATAGAAGCCTTAATCACTTCTTGTAAGATATCTTCTTCTATAGACGCAAGTGCTTTCATTAAGGCATTTTTTAGATGCTCAGGATCAATACCTTGTTTTTTCTGCTTAGAATTAAAAGAACTTTTATGACTAGAATAAGTATCCACTTTTTTAGTTGACGATCCAGGTAAATTAGTTTTAAGCGATGAAATATCCTTAGTTTGTCTCTCATTTTGACTATTCAAAAACAGTTCTGAAAGCTGACTACCACTGACTGAAACTTGATTTTTGGGTACAGTAACTTTAGCGAAAATGGATGATAATGGCTGATTGTTACTATGATGTATTCCCGTATTATCTTGAATATCAAGCATCCAATTATTTTGTTTTTCACCACCAATACCCACATCTATTCTAAAGTGACCAGCGGGAGATGTTAAAAAATTGTCCATTTTTTTAAGTTTAAAAACTTCAACTTCCTTAATTTTGCCTATAAAATCATTGAAATCTTGTCGTAATTCATCTAATGAAACATCATCCACTTTGTGGATAAATTTTTCCGCATCTTTTTTCAATTCTCTATTTAGCACCTTGTGAATAAGCAAAGAGTACTCGATACCCACTATTTTTTTCTTGTACCAAAGTTTTTCTAAGCCATCAGGCAAAGCTATATTTAACGGAGATTCACCAGATTCAAATTTTTTTAGTTCTAATTGTTTTATTTGTATGCTTTCTTGGCTCATTGCAGAATATTTTTTAACATCTCTTTTCCCTTGCGCATCTCTTAACCTTTCACTTGCACTAGCCATCTGCTGAAATCTAATCGCTTCTTCATCGAGATGAAGTGTTTTTAAAATTTGAAGAAGGTCTTGCCTTATGGGAATAGCGCATACCAATTTTGTATCGGGCGCTACTAAACTGGTTACTACATTACTTTGGTTATACCAGTTAGAAGAACATCTAGCATATAACGCACCAATGATCCTAAATTGCCACTTAGGTTCTCGACCTAAAATAACACGTGCCTCAATAATGGGTGTGCCTGAATTTCCTGGTTGAGGTTGATTCTTGCCTTCACACTGATAAATGAGGGGATAGGTATTTGGTTTAGAACGAAGATGCAAGAATTTTATTTCAGAATTGTTGGGATCATTCCAGTTAACATCAACGTAAAATATATAGCTCTTTTCAAAAGGCTTATCATCAGTAAATTGTGTAGGTAAGCATTTATGGTTTGTTCCACTACGACTATGGGTTTTGACAATCACAATATCTGGTGAAATTGCATTATCACTTGGGCGGTGATAGGAAGAGTCTGCATATAATGCTAACTCATTTAATTCATAATCTACGATCTGAGCACCTTCATCTAAAACTTCTTTAGCCGGTATAATATGTGCGTTTGAAACAAGCCACTCAGAATATTGGAAGAAACCAGTACCTATGGTTCCATTTTTTGTAATAATTTGAACTAAAGCAGGAATAATTTCTTTTTTTACTTCTTCTGCTAAATCTTTTTTATTTTCAAACTGATTTTTAGCTTCTTCCATTCGACGTTGGTCTGATTGCCGCATTGTTTCACGTGCTAAACGTTCTGCTTCCTCTCTATTAAAATAAGTTGGTCTGCCTTTATCTTGCATGTTTACTTCTCCTTAATTTACGCTATCTCTAGTTCCTTGAATTGATAAAGTAAAAGCTACAAGAAGTCTTTCTGAGTTACAAGATCAAATAGATTATATTCTGGTAAAGAATAAACCTGATTATCGGGGCGATGCTTACTACACTAGAAAGCCTTAATCATAAAGATATTAAATACTGCTTTTTTACCCTATTGCAATTCCCTTTCACCGCTTAAGGTAACTCTTTATTTTTTAAAGAGAATTTTAATCAATGCGCGGCACACCCGTTACTTATTTCAAATCACTCAACCGACCTTTCACTGTTTTAGGTGTGGATCGTTCGCTATTTTATTTGTTTATTGGTTTGTGTTTAGCCATCGCATTTTCTGCACGATTGTCTTTAGCGATGGATATGGTTGCTGGTTTTGTATTTGTGGTGTTGCACGCTATTGGCGTATTAGTGACACGAGTTGATGCGCATATTCTCGCTGTTTATCGTCGGCATATTCACTACCGAAAGTATTATGCCGCGCAAGCGGGTATTCATTCTATTGTTTTACCGATTAAACCCAGTGTGCCGGTTTATCAAGGTCAGCGGGGTTTGGTATGAAACTGAAATCCCATTTAAGTGATCAAATTGGCTTTGCCGATTTACTCAACTATGCCCATTTAGTCGATGATGGCGTGATGCTGAATAAAGATGGGGCATTTTTGGTGAGCTATCAGTTCAAAGGGATCAATAGCCATTCAGCCAGTGGTGGTGAGTTAGATTCGCTGACTGCTAGTTTTAACCGCATGGCAATGTTACTAGATGATGGATGGATGCTGCACGTCGATGAAGTGCGCGTGCCTGCTCTACAGTATGCCGAATTGGGATTATTTCCCGATGCGATTTCAGCACTCATTGATACAGAACGTCGTCAATATTACGAGGCGCAATGTACTCACTATGAAAATTTACAATTTTTAACGTTTGTTTGGAAGTTTCCACTGCCGGTGGTGAAAGCCACGCGGCATTATTTTGTCGAAGGATTAGGTACAGAAAATGCTGAGCAAAATCTGTCAGCGTTATTGCAGCAATTTAATGAGCGTGTAGAACGCTATATTGGTTTACTGTCTAATGAATGTGTTTTAGCTCGATTAAATAGTGAGAATTTCCTCAGCTACTTAAATGCCTGTATCAGCGGCGAATGGTTACCCATAGCAGTTCCACCGGATAAAAGTTTTATCGATGTGGTTTTAGCACGTAAAAATGTGGTGGGTGGTTATGTTCCTAAAATCGGAAAGAAATCTATTCGCGTGATTTCAATTTTAGGTTATGTGAATGATGCCACCTATCCAGGTATGCTCGATGAACTGGGCGCTTATCCTTTAGCCTATCGCTGGTCAAATCGGTTTATTGCGTTAACTGAAGCAACTGCTGCGCAAGAAATTAAACGTTACCAACGCAATTGGCATAATAAAGTCAAAGGCTTTAGTGGCATTCTGCAAGAAACTTTTTTTGGCCGTCCTTCTGAAAAAGTCGATGTAGATGCACTCCAGATGCACCAGCAAACAACCGATGCCCTGACGATGAGCAGTAATCAAAGTACCCGCTTTGGTTATTGGATGAGTAGCATCGTTTGTTTTCATGAAGATGCAAATATTTTAGATGAAGCTTCTACCGCATTAACGCGCTATTTGGAACAATCGGGATTTACTTGCATTCAAGAGGATATCAATGCGTTTGATGCGTGGCTAGGTACAATCCCTGGGCATGGCAGTTGTCAGGTGCGACGATTGTTTGTGAATAGTTTAAACCTCGCGCATTGTGTACCACTCTATACGCGTTGGACAGGTAGTTTGACTTCTGATTCCGCTTCTTTATTGCCGCCTAATTCACCACCGGTTTTTTACGCGCAAACCACAGGCAAAACACCGTTTCGATTTCATTGTGATGTTGGGGATGTTGGGCATCAAGTGATTTTAGGCCCAACCGGCAGTGGTAAGTCAACTTATTTGGATTTCTTAATTGCACAATTCTTACGCTATCCCAACGCACAAATTTTTGTATTTGATAAAGATGAATCACATAAGGCATTAACGCTGGCTTTAGAAGGCCATTATTATGATTTAGGCGATACCGAAACTTTAGCATTTTGCCCGTTGGCAGATTTATCCACCGATAGTCAAAAGGTAAGAGCAGGACAATTTATTGAGGATTTATTATTTTTACAACATGTCACCCTAACACCCGATATTCGCGTTGCCATTCATCGTGCCATAGAATCGTTAGCGCATCAGGAACAGATTTCTAGCCGAAATTTAACAGTGTTTCAAGCGGCAGTGCAGCATGATCTCGTTCGAAAAGCATTACACTATTACACCTTAGCCGGCCAAATTAAATTATTAGATGCCACCACAGACACGTTTAAGCTAGGCCATTTGCAAACTTTTGAAATGCGTTGGTTGTTGGCACAAAAACCTGAGATTTATTTACCGGTATTGCGCACAATTTTTGATCAGATTGAAGCCAAATTAGAAGCTTCAAAAGGTCAATGTCCGACACTCATTGTTTTAGAAGAAGCCTGGCTCTATATCGGTCATGAAGTGTTTGCACGCAAGCTAAAAGATTGGCTGAAAACGTTACGAAAACATAATGCACGTGTGATATTTGCGACACAATCTTTAGCCGATTTATATGATCCTGCCACACAAAGTTTAACCGCAACTACAGCTGCGATTTTGGAATCTTGCCCCACGAAAGTGTATTTACCCCATCCGAGCATGGATGCAGAGATGAAAACCCTCTATCGCAAGATCGGTTTATCAGATCGGCATATTGAAATACTCACGCAAGAAGCGCAAGTCAAACGTGATTATTTAGTTGTGAGAGAGCAAGAAAGTGCCTTAATCATTTTAGGCTTCGATGTGCCTCATTCATTTCCTTTAGCTTTTATTGGCTTATCCAAAGCAAAAAGCCAAGCGTTGTTCGATTATCGGGAACGTTATGGATCAATGTGGGTTTATTACTGGATTAAAGATCATGGGTTTTCTCATTGGGCGGATGTCTGGAAGAGCGCTTATTTTGCTGATGAAATAGAAAATCAAAAACAGGATGTACTATGTTAACTAGTCATTTAGCTAAACTGAATTTTTTGAGCTTTTTAACCCTATTGCTTTTAGTCTCTTCTAATGTCGTCTACGCGATGCTGCCTGTGATTGATGTTGCAGCCATTGCACAACTCGGTAACCAATTAACGCAACTCAAAATTCAAACCCAATCGATCCAACAAACATTACAGACATTATCTGGCGATCAATATCAGTGGAGCCAAGTGCAGCCTTTATTGAATCAACTTGGCGACATCATGCAAAAAACCCATGGACTTAGCTTTAAAGCGGAACAAATAGATGCAGCATTTAAGCAATCTTATCCTGGCTACCAACCGCCGGTGAATTTTAGTGAGCAGTATAAAAATAATGTGAACACTGCACAAAATACCTTCAATGGTGTGCTACAAAGCTTAGGAATGAGCGCTGCGCATTTCCAAGATGAAAATAAGCGTTTAGCTTTTTTGCAACGCCAAGCGCAAAGAGCACAAGGTCAAACTCAAGCGATTCAGGCATCGAGTCAAATTTCTTCAGAACTCGTTTCGCAACTGCAATTACTCAGGCAGACCGTGATGGCGCAAACCCAGGCACAAACGGCTTACTATGCCACGGTTGTTCAACAAGAGGCGAGTAGTCAAGCCGAGTTTGAGCGCCTGATGCAAAGTGGTTCAGTCGATATCCCGAGCTATGGTTCCTCTAGCGAGGCACTAGAAATGCCTGAATTTTAAGGTTAAAAAAAATGAATATCGTGACGCATGCGGCAAATAGTTATATCCACATATTTTCTGGCTATGTGAATCAATTTTTAAATTGGGGCAAATGGCTTTTTTTCTCCTTACTGGTGATAAATCTCGTGTGGCTCGCGTTATGGTACGCCTTTGATCGGCATGCTTTGGCAGAAACGCTGCCGGCTTTCTTGAAAAAGTTTTTTGCGATCAGTTTTTTCTACACGATTATGATTCATCCTGCCTGGTTAGGATCAATACTGCATACGGCACAAAGTATGGGACAAAGTTTAGTCCATGAACCGATTGATCCCTCTTCTATTATTGCGCAAGGGCTTGGCCTTGCGAATAAACTGATTGTTCCAGTCAGCCATTCGAGTTTACTCACCATAGGTTTTGTGTTTTTGTTAATGTTTGCTGTGTACATCGTGGTACTTTTTGTCTTTATCAGTATTGCATTAGATTTAGCGCTCACATTAATTACTACGACTGCACTGATTTCGATTGCGACATTTTTTTTAGGATTTGCAGCATTAGGTACAACGAATCAAATTGCGCGGCAAACCTTAGATGTGATTTTAGCCAATTGTGTGAAATTGTTAGGCATTTACTTAGTGGTTGCCGCAGGTAGTCAAACCATTGCTGCGGTAGCGCTTTCTGTTCCTGCTGAAATTAAAACACTCGATCCCTATGCGTGGATCGTGGCGGTAGCTATTTTGTTTTGGTTACTTGCTAAACATCTGCCTAATCAATTCGCCAAAATTTTCTCAGGCGCTATTTCTGATACTCATGGAGAACATACCGCGGCGATGATGATGGCAGCTTCGCATATAGCCAATGCGACAAGACAATTAACTCACCTAGCTGCAACTACACTACAAGGTGCAGCGAAGTTAACGGGTAGTACAGCTTATAACGCGCTGCAACATGTCAAAAAAGCAGCGATGCAAACCACTTCAGGTCATCCTATAAAAGCATTGGGAACTGTACTTGGTGGAACAGCAAAACATTTCAGTCAAGCGGTAGCTGGCAATCTCTCTGATCATGTTAAAAATATTTCAAATCAATTCGCAGGTGGATCAGGACTACAACAACCGATCCAATCTGTTTCTAGCCGTATGTATCAAGCATCCAAAAATCTGCAAACAAAAACTGCACAAGCCAAAATGGATCAATCGCCATGAAAAAAATTCTCGATTACTTTCAAAAGCTTCAGCTAAAAAAATACAATACACTCACCAATCCTTATGTGAAAGGCGCAGAAGGACAAAAAGCGTGGGATGATCGTTATGGTAGTATGCAGCAATCACTTAAATTATGGCAATTCGCGTTTTTTAGTGCTTTGATGACCATCGCAGTGCTAGGTGGCATGTTAGGCTACGTTTCTGCAACTGCTAAAGTACAACCGTTTGTGGTGGAAACCCATGAAGGCATGCCCTATGCCATTTCTCCGATGAAATCCATTTCGATAAAAGATCAGAGATTAATCAATTTTGCGATCAATCAATTTGTGATGAATGCAAGAACAGTGGTACATGATTCAGAAGCACAAAAAGCGCTGTTGGATAAAGTCTACGCTTATTCTGCGAATCAAACCCTTCCTTTCTTGCACGATTACTATCAAAAAAATAATCCATTTGATAGAGCTTCGCATTCTATTGTGACCGTCAATATCGTAAGCAGTTTGCCTATCACCAAAGATACCTGGCAAATCACTTGGGATGAAGCAGAGCACAATGTAGCGGATGGTGCGGTAATCAAAACCACTCGCTGGATAGCTAATATCACCTATCAACTGGGTGAAGTAAATTCACATTTTATGTTAGAAAATCCTTTTGGGCTTTATATCACGCAGATCAATTGGACAGAGGCACTGCGAGGTGAAGCATCATGAAAATTTTATTATTCATAGTCAGCGTATTCACGATGTTATTGTCCGGTTGTGCAGCCAATCAAATTGTTGAACCTTCTTTTGAAAAGCCAAAAGTTTGTTGTATCTGCCATCACAACCATCGCCATGCAAAGCTGCTCACCTATCCACCACATCGATTCATCTCTCATAAACCCACAGAGGCAAAAAAAACCATTGAAAAGCCTATTAAAACCGGCCAGTCAACGCCGCTATTAACAGACGGCTTTGCAATCGTTCAGTATCAACCGTATCAGCAACCTATTATTCAAGCCGCACCCTTTCAAATCACTGTGATTCAATTAGAACCGGGCGAACAATTTACCAATATTTCATCCGGTGATCCCACGCGTTGGTCTTATGCCGTGGCGGTTTCAGGAAAGGATGATGGAGTGCAACAAAATATTTTAGTGAAACCTTCTTTGCCAGATATCAGTACTAATCTTGTTATCACTACCAATCAGCGTCTATATAATCTGCGCTTGGTTTCTACACAAACGGATAAACCAACGCGTAATGTTCATTTTTGGTATCCGCAAGACGTAAAGGACAATAAAACATCTTCCCTTGAAGAAAAGCCTATAGAAGAACAACAAAATAGCATTCCTATTGATCAGGTTGTACACGATCATTATCGAATCACCACGGGAGGTTTTTTTAGTAGACCACCTGCTTGGCAACCTCTTCGTGTGTTTGATGATGGTGTGCATACGTATATTCAATTTCCAAATTGCATTAGCCAGCGCGATTTGCCAGCACTATTTATGGTTAATGGTGGCCAAAAAGAATGTGTGAATTACCGTTTTAAAGCGCCTTTTATGATCGTCGATAAAATTTTTGACGAAGCAACTTTAGTTACTGGTGTAGGTGGATCACAACAGGCGGTGATTTTAACCAACCTTTCTGATTAAGGAATTTTCATCATGCCAGAAAAAAATTATCCATCTACAGTGAGCCTGAAAAAAATCTGGGTAGGTATTGCACTGGTGAGCGCACTGAGCTTAGCTGTAGTGATTTTATTGAATCTCTATCATTCAGGATCGATAACCAAAACCCATCAAAAAGCTCAAGAAAACCATAGTCAAACATGGGCTAATCCGAGCGATAGGAATTGGTATCAGCATTTAGGATTACCATCATCTAAGCAAGCCATTGTGACAACAGCACGTATTGCTTCTACGCATTCTTCAACATTGCCATCTACAAATCCTGAGCAAAATTCAGGAATGGTCGATTCAGATCGCATCAAAGCCATGAGTGCACCCATTAATAGCAATCAAATGGTAGCCGAATCACCTGTGAAAACGAGTGCAGAAGCCTCTAGCAAAGCTGCATTAAAAAATCCATCAAGCCCTTATATCATTCAAGCGGGTACTTTAATTCCAGGCATTTTAATTACCGGGATTAATTCTGATCTGCCAGGACAAATCATCAGCCAAGTCCGATCAAATGTGTATGATTCTGTGCAAGGCCGTTATTTGCTGATTCCTCAAGGCAGTAAATTGATTGGCGTGTATGATGCCAAAATTATTTACGGACAAGAACGGGTATTAGTGGCTTGGCAGAGGCTTATTTTACCCAATGGTCAAAGCATGGATTTGAGTGATATGGCAGGTGTCGATAACAGCGGCTATGCAGGATTTACCGATCAAGTGAATGCACACTATAGTAAATTGTTGGGTTCTGCTGTTTTAATGAGTGTGTTAGGGGCAGGCGTGCAACTCAGTCAACCACAAACCCATCAAATTGGGTTAGCAGAGAATTCGATGAGCCAAGCACTTTCACAAAATATCGCAGGCAGTATGATGAGCACTGCATCTGCATTAACAGAAAAAAACTTAAATGTTCAACCCACATTAGAAATACGCCCAGGGTTTACCTTTAATGTTTCGGTTACCAAAGATTTAGTGTTTCCCAAAGCGTATCAAAATTCTTGCGAGGTTGATTCATGCGTTGGTATGGCTTAATTGGATTATTACTTTTACCCATAGTTTGCCATGCAGAGTTACCAGAAAATTCAATCACTACTTGCACATCAGTAATCGGTACGCCAGAACAGCCTACCATTGAAGGAGGATGGATCAATCAAGCAAGAAAAGGCGAGCAAATTAATCAGAAAAACAAAAATGTTGATCAATTTGTTGCGCTGTCAAAAATACCTGACGAATTTAACTCAAGTAAAGAGATTGAAAAACTTTTAACCCTGGCAGGTAACCAGAATAAATTAGCGTACGTATTACAAAGAGCGAAGCAAATGAACTTACCCGCTACGGTTGCATTAATCCCTATGGTGGAAAGCCGCTATCAAACGCATGCGGTTTCACCCAAAGGCGCAAGCGGCGCTTGGCAATTAATGCCTGCCACTGCAAAAAATTATGGCTTAGATAGTGAAGACAGAGAAAACTTTATGCTCTCAACCAATGCCGCTTTACAAGTACTCAAAAATTTACATCAACAATTTGGCAATTGGACATTAGCCTTTGCCGCTTACAATGCAGGGAGTGTGCGGGTAAAATGCGCCTTACTTCATCGCCCCGATGTGCATTGGATGGAAGATTTAGATTTACCGTTAGAAACAAAACATTATTTGAGTCGTTTAAGAGCAATTTATCAAATGATAGTTCGTCTATCGATAAATGACCCTACATGTTTGTAGCTATTAGAGGTAGCTTTAGCATAGAATTTAGCATCACTGATAACGATAAGTATAAGGTCAAAAAAAATGGTAAAAAATAAAAAGTCAACGATTAATGTACAGGGTACAGCCATCACTATCCTTTCTCAACATGAAGAAGACTTTATCTGTTTAACGGATATGGCTAAAAAGTTTGGTGGTGATGATTTGATTCATAATTGGATGCGTAATCGAAATACCTTAGAATTTTTAGGTATATGGGAGCAAATCCATAACCCAGATTTTAAAGGTGTCGAATTCGACACCTTTAAAAAAGAAGCAGGATTAAATAGTTTTCGCTTGACACCCAAAAAATGGATTAATGCAACACAAGCTATTGGTATCCAATCGCGAGCAGGAAGATATAGTGGCGGTACTTATGCACACAGAGACCTCGCTTTTGAGTTTGGTTCTTGGTTAAGCCCAGAATTTAAGCTGTATTTGATCAAGGAATTTCAACGCCTTAAAGAAGAGGAAAACCAGCGGTTATCTTTAGATTGGAATCTCAATCGTGCATTATCTAAACTTAACTATCGTATCCATACGGATGCTATCAAAGCACATATTATTCCTGTCCTTTTGAGCGCTGAGCAGATTAATTTCGTCTATGCTAATGAGGCTGATATGCTTAATATGGCTTTGTTCGGAAAAACAGCTAAACAATGGCGTGAAGCTAACCCAAAACAAGAAGGAAATATACGAGATGAAGCAAGCATTGAGCAATTGTTAGTTTTAGCTAATATCGAGGCCATGAATGCAGAATTTATCCGTATGGATTTGTCACAAGCCGAACGATTGAAAAAATTAAATGAGATAGCGATTACTCAGTTAAAATCACTGACAAATCAAGTTAATTTAGAGAAATTAAACCATAAAGCTAAATAGTATTCCTTTCTTTTTTTTCGTTTTAGAAGAGTAAAGCTCTTTAGATAGGCAGTAAAATACAGGAATCAAAATTGCAAAAAGAAAAACATAAAAATGATTTTAAACTCAATATTATCTTACTTTTTTTCATAACGCCTTGCCTCATCATTTATTTACCTCACATGCTACAAGTAGGGTTTTTTATTGATTCATCTGCCAATGATTTTACTGTACTGCCTTTATGGATAACCGCGTTACAAAATAGTCTCTACATTTTTATTTCTGTTGCTTTGTTGTTAGGGGCTTATTTTTTTCGTCATGAGTATCATTTATCAATGGCTGAGCTAAAGTCATTGTTATTAATAACAGCATGTGGGCTTTGCCTTACATTGTGTATTCAAATTGGCTTCATCTTTTTGCCTTACCAAATATTAAAGATGCGCGGGATGTTATCTACAGCACAGGTGTTTACTGCGGCGGAATTTGATTTAAAAACCCACGCACTCTCATTTTTACCACTGGGAATATTGGCAATCTTTCTAAGTCTCTTGAGACAAAAACTGAAATCTTTAGCATTTAATGAAGCGGCTACTGTGGATGAAACCAGCGGTCAATTTGGCACGGCGGCATGGGCGACAAAAAAAGATTTTGTGCAGCTTAACGCGTATCAATCAGATAATGGCATTTTTATTGGCACAGATTTTGATGGAAAAGCTTTGTACTTACCACTTTGTAATAAGCTGACGATTTCTCCGCCAGGTGGTGGGAAAACGACTGCATCGAGCATTCCGCTTTTACTTTCTCATTCTGGCCCCGTATTTGTTTTTGATATTCGTGGTGAATTATGGGCGGTGACAGCACGTTATCGGACTGAAACACTAGGAAGACAAGTGATTGTGATTGATCCATTTGGCGTCACTAAAGGTAAAGATTTTCAACAAGGCAAACCTGAAATCTTATTAAAAATCTATACAGTGAATCCCTTTGACTGGATTCCAGAGGATAAAAAGCAACGCGATCGCATGATGAATGCGTTTGCAGCTTCCTTTGTGATTAACGAGGGTGGATTTGCGACGCATTTTGATGAAAACGCTAAAATCCTCATTCGGGGTTATATTGATTATATTATGAGTGCGAAACCAGCAACAGAACGTGGCTTGCCCATGCTCTACCAACTTATGTCCGAAAGTATTGATGAAGCCAAAATGACATTTGAAGACATGGCAGGATTACAAGGCCGAGCAGGAGCCGCCGCCAATCAAATCAGTCGTGTAGGAGCAGATGAACGCGGGAGTATTTTATCCACTAGTTATCGTCAAATTGACTGGATGGGCGACAGCAACATTCAAGAAACTTTATCTAAAAGCAATTTTAATTTAGCGGATTTTTTGGCCGGTAACATGGATATCTTTGTGGTACTACCGGAAGATCAGGTCAAGGAACACAACCGGTTAGTTAGAATGCTCATGGCATTACTCATGAGTCAGATTGTTCAAGCGAACCCCAGTGAACTCCCTAAACAAAAAATTGTGTTTTTACTGGAAGAATTAGCACAGCTTGGCTATTGTCCGGATGTTGAACAATGTATTGAAGTACTACGTGCACGAAGCGTTGTAGTATGGTCGGTTTTTCAAACCTTAAGTCAAATTGAACTTTTTGAAAAACCTGATCTTTTCAAGGGAGCACCTTTAAAACAAATCTTCACCAACGACGATACTAAAACCATGGAGTGGATTCAAACATTGGGTGGCAAAAAAACTATCCTAACTAAAACATTGTCTACCAATTCAGGCGATTCTCGCCAAAAAATGCAAACATTCGGTGGAACCCTATCCAAAGGCGAAGGCGAAAGCATCCATGAAACAGGTGTCGATCTCATTGCATTAAATGAAATTAGAGAACTACCAAAAGATGAGCAATTGGTATTCTTGCATGGCACAAAACCGATTCGATGTAAAAAAGTGCGGTATTTTGAGCATCAAGGTTTTACGGGAAAGTTTGATGGGAATCCGCTGGAAAATAAGCATTGCAAGAAATAAAAAAATATTGCATGATGCGGCAATTATTATACTCACTATATTTCCAAGCATCTAAATGAAAACTATTTTATTCCCTTTGGAGAAAATGAATTATGCCAAAAGTAACAAAAAAATCTGTTAAAAAACTTGAGAAAAATTTATCGATAGCAAAAAAATCTCCTGTGAAGCGTGCGACCAAAAAAGTTTCAGCAATACCGAGAGGCTATCACAGTATTACGCCTTATCTCATTGTAAAAGGGGCAAAAAAAGCGATTGAATTTTATAAAAAAGCTTTTGGCGCAAAGGAGATGATGCGCATGGAAAATTCTAAAGGAACCGGTATTGCGCATGCAGAATTAAAGATCGGGGATACTAAAATTATGTTAGCTGATGAATGCCCTAAAATGGGTGCTAATCTCCGGAGTCCAAAAGCTTATGGTGGTTCTCCAGTAGGAATACATTTATATATTAAAGATGTAGATAGCGTAATCAAGCGCGCTGTTTCTGCAGGCGCAAAACTCACTCGCGCAGCAGAGGATATGTTTTATGGTGATCGTAGTGGCGCTGTAGAAGACCCTTACGGCCACAAATGGTACATTTCAACCCATATTGAAAATGTATCGCCTGCTCAAATGAAAAAAAGGTTTGCTGAATTGGGTAAGAAATCCTAATTTAAATGGATGTGCGTTTATAGGTAGCACCATTTAATAAAACGTATATTACAAGGCCTTCAAAGGATGCCGAAGCAACTTAAGACATATTTCAATAGTTTAGCCAATACGTTAGCTAGTAAAGCTGAGAGTGCAGGTGTATTTTCAGGGAAAGGTGATATTGGGAGATGTAGAGAAATTATTAGCCAGGAGTTTTTTCAAAGGCATGTGTCACCTAGATTTACAGTAAACTTAGGTGGAGAAATATTTGGTTTCCCCAATCAATGTTCAGGACAAATTGATATAATAATTAATCACGATATGTCTGCTACTTTTAAGGAAAATGCTTTAATTCGATGCGCTATAGAAAGCGTCATAGCGGCCATTTCTATAAAATCAAACTTAGATAAAACACAACTTTTTGATGCCCTTGAAAATTTAGCGAGTATTCCACAGCTTGATAGAGAAATATTGACTACAGGTCTGCTAAGTAAACCTTTCGATGAATATATAGCTAGCTGGCCTTCTTTGTTTATTTTTGCATTTGATGGAATGTCCTTGGAAACATGTTTCAAGCATATGACAGAATTTTATAATAGTCGTCAAATCCCAGCAAATAGAATGCCGCGCGCTATTATAGTGAATCGCAAATACGCATTGACACATCTACATTATGATAGACCTGGGAATCTGAACTCCTATCCTTTAACTGCTGAAACGATAGGTAGCCCACTATTTTGGATAATAATTGAAATGGCAAAGGGATTATCTTGGTTGCATGGAATGTATTTAGATTATGCTAAATATTATAAAGAAGCTTATCCTTCAAAAGCTTAAGTAACTGTAATTGATTTAGAATATAGGGAATTATTTATTACTCGGCTAAGAAAAATCCTTGGTTTAATTTATGCCTGAACTTCCAGAAGTTGAAACAATTTTACGCGGTATAGCACCGCATATCGAACACCAGTTTATTAAAAATGTTGTTGTACGCCATAATCAGCTACGCTGGCCAGTACCCTCTACCATCAAAAAAAATCTCATCGGCAAAAAAATCAACCAACTTGCGCGACGGGGAAAATATCTCTTATTTAAAGTAGACCAAGGTACTATCATTTCTCATCTTGGTATGTCAGGTAGCTTTCGCATTATTACACAAAATATACCACCAAAAAAACACGATCATATCGATATTGAATTTACCAACAATAAAATTTTGCGATTTACTGATCCACGCCGTTTTGGTGCATTTTTGTGGACAGAACAAGACCCCATGCTACATCCTCTACTCAGTAAATTAGGAATAGAGCCATTTAATCGTCATTTTTCAGGTAATTATTTATGGCATAAAGCTCAAGGTAGAAAAACACCGATTAAATCATTTGCGTATTCTGGTGAAGATGAACGCTAATTCTGAATGATGGTGAACAGAGATTCTGATTCATGGTGAACGCGGATTCTGATTGAACGTGAACGATTTTGATGAAAAATTCAGAATATGCGTTCACCATGAATCAGAATCTTGGTTTAAGGCCTTGTAATGATTAGGAAATTGCTGGAAATCTTTGACTAAAAAGTAGGAGCATTCTCCCTTTTTAATAAGGGGAGTCATGTATGCCTGCTCAAGGGGTTTCTATGCACAAAATTAAAGAAATTTTACGTCTTCATTATGAAGTAAAATTAAGTCAACACCAAATTGCAAGGAGCTTAAACTTATCATCAGGAGCGGTGAATAAATATTTAGCTTTGGCTAAAGTGGCCCAAATTCAATGGCCAATTTCTGTTGCTTTGAGTGAATTAGAACTACGTCAGTTGTTAAAACCACATGCTGATAAAGTCAGTCACTATCATAAACCTGATTATGCCAGTATCCATCAAGAGCTAAAGCGCAAGGGAGTTACGTTATTATTGCTTTGGCAAGAATACGAACAAACTCATGGAAAAAAAGCCTATCGCTATGCGCAGTTTTGCGCAAAGTATCGAGATTGGGTAGACAAACAAAAACCGACGATGCGCCAAAAGCATTTGGCAGGTGAGAAGTTATTTGTCGATTATTGCGGGCCAACGATAGACATTATTGATCCAGATACTGGAGAAATTAAATCGGCTGCTATTTTCGTTGCTGTGTTAGGGGCATCCAATTACACCTACGCTGAAGCCACCTGGGATCAAACGTTGCCCAATTTTATTGCCTCACACGTTAGAACGTTTGAATTTCTAGGTGGTGTACCACTGCTGTTAGTGCCTGACAATCTCAAAGCCGCTGTCACTAAAGCCTGTCGTTATGAACCTAAAATTAATGCAACCTATGAGGATTTAGCTCAGTATTATGGTACAGCCGTTTTGCCAGCTAGACCTTATAAGCCGAAAGATAAAGCCAAAGTCGAAAATGCGGTTTTAGTCGTAGAGCGATGGATTTTAGCCAAACTTCGCCATCAGACGTTTGTAGGTCTTGCCGAGTTAAATCAAGCGATTAAAAAGCTGCTACATGAACTCAACCATCGACCTTTTAAACAACTACCCGGCACCAGAGCCAGCCAATTTGCTGCTATCGATAAACCCGCACTGAACCCATTACCCAAGAGCGCTTATACCTTTGCAACTTTCAAAGAAGCCAGAGTGCACCTCGATTATCATGTCCAAGTCGCAGACCATTATTACAGCGTACCTCATGCACTCATCAAAACTTTGCTCACGGTGCGCATAACGCAAGCCACTGTGGAATGCTTTTATCAGGGAGAACGCATCGCTTCTCATCGGCGCAGTTATCGAAAAGGCGGTTATACCACTTTGACTGAGCACATGCCTCGGGGTCATCAACAATATGCGGATAGAAGTCCGGCCAGATTCCTTAGGTGGGCTACTGACATAGGTCCCTATACACAGCAAATCGTTGAAGCCCTGCTCAATCAACTGGTTCATCCCGAACAAAATTATCGTGCTTGTTTAGGATTACTCAATGCCACTAAACCTTATGGAAAACACCGCCTTGAAGCCGCTTGTCAACTGGCTATCACCATAGGTTCCCCTAAACGCTATAGCGTCTTGTCCATCCTCAAACGTGGACTCGATAAGCAACCCCTAATGACTGCGACCAAAACTGCTCGGATTTTGCAGCATGAAAATATCCGCGGTGCAAAACATTACGAACAACAACTCAATGCTTCTTATTAACCACACAGGAAAATATCTTATGTTAATCGAACAAACACTTCAAAAAATACGCGCCATCAAACTTCATGGTTTCGCTCATGCACTGGAACAACAACTGGCTCAACCCGATATCCAACAACTCTCCTTTGAAGAACGTATCGGCTTTTTAATCGATCGAGAACTCCTAGAACGCTCTAATCGAAAAGTACACAAACTCTTAAAAAGAGCCAAATTGCGTCAATCCGCTTGTATCGAAGATATTAACTACCAACAGCCCAGAGGCTTAGACAGAAGTTATATTGCTACCCTAACCACTTGTGAGTTCATTAGACATCATCACAACCTCTTCATCACCGGCCCTACCGGTTCTGGGAAAAGTTGGCTTGCTTGCGCCATAGGACAGCAAGCTTGTCGACAAGGCTTAGCAGTAAAATATATACGCGTTGCTAAACTGCTTGAAGAATTACGCATTGCGCATGCTGATGGCAGATACCTTCAACTGTTACAACAACTCGCTAAGCACGACCTTTTAATTTTGGATGACTTTGGGATTGACCCCTTAGAACCACAACATCAACGCGACTTACTCGAAATCGTTGAAGATAGGCACAAGCTTAAATCCACACTGATCACCAGCCAGCTTTCTATCAAATGTTGGCATGACTACATCCGAGAACCCACCATCGCTGACGCGATTATCGACCGCTTAATTCATCATGCACACAAACTTGAACTTAAAAAAGGAGCAGACTCTATGCGTAAAAAATTTGACTGATCGTGAACGTTTAGTTTAAATAACCGGCCCAGCTATTTCTAATGATCTTCGCCGTTCACCATCATTCAGAATCAGTGTTCATCTTTGGCAGAATACGCACATCGTTTATTTTAAGGCAAAAAAAGCTAAACCAAAGCAATTCAATATGACACAAGCACTACAAGCTATTAAAACACACCCCATACTTATTGAAGCAGAAAAACTGATGCAGTTATCCATAACAAACATCATTCAAGACATCTTGTATGCCGCTTACTATTAACTTAAGGAAGAAATATGGCGCACTACCGAAAAATTGATATACGCATTTGGCTGGATAAAAAATTCAATACCCTATCTACAGATAGCCAATTTGTCTTTTTATATTTATTGACGCATCCTCAGCTAACTGCATTAGGTGCCATGCGATCGACGATTCCAGGATTATCGGCTGAATTGGACTGGCCGTTAGAACGATTTGAACAAGCTTTTGAGGCATTGCGTCAAGCAGAGATGGTGGCGATTGATAAAAAAGTTTGTTTTGTTTGGTTGATCAATTTTCTGAAATACAATCCGCCAGAATCGCCGAATGTGGTGAAATCCTGGGAAGTGTATTTAGGTTATTTGCCAGAATGTGATCTTAAAAATACGTTAATCGAAAAAACATGCGAGTTTTTAATGCAGCTATCCGATGCATTTCAATCGGCCTTACCTGCTTGCTTCCAATTGGCTTCATTTTCTGATGGAAAGAATGAAATTTTAAAAGAGGCACCTGAATTTGAAACCTCCCTTCCAGCAACTCTTTCAGAAGGCTTACCAGAAGGAGAGTTCGATTTTTCAGAGAGCCTTTCGGGAGGTCTTCGCGAAGGCTTTCGGGAACCCTTCGCGAAGACCTCCCCGAATCATAAAGCATTAAACATAAAGCATAAAACAATAAGCATTAAGCAAGAACAAAAACAAAAAGAAGATCTACAGGAAACTAATTCAGAAAAAAAAGAAGAGATCGAAGAAATAAAATACATTGTCGCGCCAGCGCAACAAAAAAATACAAAACCACCAGATGCTGAGGTGATGGAAGTTTTTCGTTGTTGGCAACAAACACTGGGGCATCCTCAAGCGATGTTAGATGGCAAACGAAAAAAGCGCATTCGCCAATCCTTAGCTTCTGGATATACCGTTGAGCAATTGTGTAACGCCATCTTGGGTTGTTCTTACACGCCCCACAACATGGGCCATAACGAACAAGGCCAACGCTACGATGGATTGCATGTCATTTTACGAGATTCCGATCAAATTGATCGGTTCATCCGTAATGCCCATAGCCCACCTCGCTTACAAAATGCGGCAGATAAGCTGGAAAATAGCAATATGGCCATTGGACAACAATGGTTTAGGGAAAAACTGGCACAGGAAAATACCTATGAACACGAATGATTTAGCCAAATTTACTGAACTACTCACCACCGTGAGCGCATTATACCGCACACCACTCAGCGGAAAATCGATGGAATTATATTGGAATGCTCTACAAGGATTTGACTGGACAGATGTCAAAACGGCTTTTCAAAGACATCTCATCGATCCAGATACGGGGCAGTATTTTCCGAAACCGGCGGATGTGGCGCGTCATCTTCAGGGTGGTTCTGAAACACAAGCGTTAAAAGCCTGGAGCAAAGTGGATGAAGCTATTCATTGTGTAGGTTGCTACGCATCAGTTGTTTTTGATGATCCAATCATCCATGTCGTGATTGACGATATGGGGGGTTGGATTCGTCTCTGTCAAACCCTTCTCAAAGATCTTCCTTTTCGTGCCAATGAGTTTAAAAAACACTATGTAGCCTATGTGAATCATCCAGTACCGCATTATCCAAAACAACTCATTGGTTTAGAAGAGCAGCAAAACCGTATGCGTAGCTATGCAACGCAGCCACCATTATTAATCGGCGATCAAAAACAGGCGTTAGCGGTATTAGAACATGGCTGCGAAAAATTTCTCAATGTGCATGCATTGGATATGTCATTAGCGATGCGCTTTTCTTTGGGAAATCGTTGTAATGAGTAAAGAAATGAGCTGGAAAAATTTCCTATGTATAGACAATTTATTTTTTTAAGGAGCCTATTTATGCATTATTCAGGTAGAACTGTAAATCAACTTGCCATTCACTTACTCGAAGGGCTTTGTATTAAAAATCCCACTCACGAACAACATAAAGCCGCCGAGTTTTTTGTTACCCACGTCATTTTACCGTCGACAGAGAAAAATTTGGATGAAGGTAGTTTAACGCCAAAAGAATGGCTTTGTCTTAACCTTGCTGCCAGTGGTTTCTCAACCGAAGAAACCGCCGACCTCTTAGCACTTGCAAGAGGTACCGTTAAAAATTACCGCGAACACATACGGCAAAAACTGCGTTGTAAAAGTATTGCGCAAGCAGTTTATAAGGCGTTTGGGCAGGCGGAGGATCATATCGGTTGAGATATTACCTATGTTTAATTATATAAAGCGGCTGAATATTTTATTGTCAAAGTCATTTTACCGCTACCGATACGGTATTTTTAAATAATCTAAAAATCTCTGAACTTGTTTTACAGCAGCATAGATACAGAATTTTACGACCATTCCACCTAAACAACGCGCAGGATATTATTCAGCCAGTCAAAAACTCGCGCGTTGAAGAGCGTTAATGCTCCAATATGGCAATGTTCTCCTGCACCTTCTTCTTCGGTAAAACGAATGTAGCTTTTGGGGCAGGTCAGCGCTTCAAAAATCTTTTCTGGTTGTCCCTTGAAGAAATGATCATTCTCAGCTTCGCAAATGAGTGTTTAGCAGGAAATTTGCGAAGCAATTTCTTTTAGCGTATAGCTTTTCAATTTCTCTATATATTGTTCAGGACTTGCTTGAAAGATCCAGCGTGCTTGAGCGAGAGCCCATCGAACAGTTGTAGGGAGTTCCTTTGGATCAAATTGGCTTGGTTGTTGGTCTTTTTCGCTATACGAAGAGGTAGCTTCATAAAGATCATAAAGGCCATCGTTTGCAATGAGCGCAGCAATTCTTGGCTCGTAGGCGGCTGCACGAGCAGCAAGGTAGCCTCCGTAACTGACGCCCATAAGCACAATCCGTTTTGGATCCACCTCAATTCGTTGCAGTGCATAATTAACGACGGGAGTAACAACCTTTTCCCAATCGTGCCTATAGTAAATTTTTTGTTCTCGAACCACAGCGCCTTGTCCTGGGCCTTCAAAGCAAAGAAAGTTGTAGCCGCGTGATAAAGCTTCGAATCCACTTTGCAAAAACAATTCCTCTTTTGTGCCATCAAAACCGGTTAATGCAATCATTGTCGGTTTAGGCGTTCCTGCATTATCTGGACTAAAGAAATAACCAGGTAATATGCCATCTTCGAATGGAATTTTTATTTTCTCAAACTTAAACGAAAAGAGAGAAATTCCTTTTATGAATAAGTCGCAACTCTTTTTCCATGCCCCTACAAATCGTGAGTCATCAGGATTTTCGTTTAAATAGAATCCTGATGTTCGATAATAATTCGACGCGCGTAGATAGGCTGCTCGGGCTGAATGGTATTGTCTTTTTTCAAATGCTGCTTCAGCAAGGTTTTCGATGCGTAAAGCAGTTTGATGCCAAGCTTCAAACCAGCTTTCGAAATCACCTTCTTTAATACGAGAAGCGGTAGTGAGGCATTCCCCAATATCTGCTCCAAAATAAGGTGTGTAAGACATGGCATGAAGCAATTGAAAAGAAAAACTTTTGTCATTAAAAATCAGTTTCATAATTTTTCTCAAATGTGTTTGAGATAATTATATTGCTTTCTTTCTTAGATGCTTTGCCGATCTTGCTAATGTTCAAATTAGCAATTAGCGAACGGGGAGATAGATTTCAACCTCTCTTTCGCAGTCGGGAACATCCGCAAAAGGATTGATATATTTGATAAAGGGTCTTACATTCCTTAATGTTACATCATTGTCAAAAATCCATTTTCCATAGAGATAATGATAGCTGTCGCTTAACTTTTCTAATGCGTCTTTGTGCAAAAAGACGGCAAATTTCCCTCCGGAAATTGTCCCCTTTGTAGCAAGCAAAAGCCTTTCCTTTAGTCGCATCTGGGCTGAAGCTTTGACACATACATCAAAGCGAAGTTCATCCTTTTCAATATTTACCGCGTTGGGGTCGTCTTGTGAAATGCCATAAAATGTTTGTCGATCAGCGACAATATTATTATTGGCCAAGTCATTTACGAGATCATGCCAAGCTTTGATTGCTGATAGGAAATAGCTTCCTTTTCTTTGAATGTAGTACATGTCGATCTTGGATTTTCTTTGATAGCCTAGAAAAATCGGTGCTTTCTTTTGCATTTTGTTCAAGGCTAGTTTTTTATTTTTGTAAAAACTTTCTTTGAACTCTTTTGGTGAGCATCTCATTTCTTTTTTAAACGCGCGTGTGAATGAAGCATGATTTTCATAGCCGGAATCTAGGGCAATTTCCAAACTCTTATTCTCAGTATGGACAATCTTCCACATGCCCGATTCCAAGCGTTTAAGCTTGATATACTGGCCAAGAGAAATGCCCATATATTCTTTAAAAACTCTATGAAAATGAAATTTTGATACATGTGCGACTTTTGCAAGTTTCTCTAAATCAAGATTACTGTCGCGGTGACTGTCGATATATGCCAAAACTCTTGTAATGGCTTCTCTATGAATATTTTTATGCATCATTTTGGATAGAGAATTTTATAAATATCTGTGTCTAATATTTTTTGAAAAGACTCATAAATAGGTTCAAAAGCTAATTGAGAAATTTCTAAAATTATTTCAAGGTCATCATCAATAAATTTTCTTATTTTAATCGTCATAATTTATGCACCACATAGCTATCGTAAATATGAAATTCAGTCTCGTCAGGAGGAGTAAACCAGCTAAGCCATTTTTTTAATTCTTCTTTTGTAATTAAAAAAGAGTTATTTTTGGGATCGAGATTTCTTTTTTCGATTCTACGCCATAATTCAGCTTCAGAGATATCGAGATAGTGCAATTCAACGTTAGCACCAATTTGCTTTGCAGTAGTGTTGTATGACATTCGCTCTTCTTTTGACCAAAAGCCATTTTCTAAAATAACATTTGTTCCTAAATGTAGAAGGTTTTGTCCAATGGACCATTGAAGTTTTTCAACGGGATCGCGAAGGCGATCTAATTCATCTTTATCATGTTCGTTTTTGATGAGCAATTTTATCCATTCGTCAGGGCTCAATCGAATTGCATGACATGTTAATTCTAATTCTTTTGCAAGAGTGGTTTTACCCGCTCCAGCCATACCACATATCAAATAAAGTGTTGCCATAAAAGTCTTCTAAAAGGATTTTTCAATTTTAATGAATTATAGGTAGTAATTATTGGACAAACAAATTATTTATAAAAAATATCTGTTTTCACCAAAGAAGAGTCTTTTAATAAGCGTTGGTAAGCCAAATCACAATAATTTTTCTGATTATCGACTAACAACGCACGTCGATTAAGCTGCACAGCAGCAATGGCAGTAGAGCCACTGCCGCCAAAGGGATCGAGTACCAGCCCATTCTCGGGTGAAAACAGTTTGATAAAAAAAGCAGGCAGTGCTGTAGGAAAAACAGCGGGATGCCCTTTACAACGATTCGCTGTGGGTAAGCGGAGTACGTTGGTGGGTAATGCCGTTTGTTTACCGATCCAATGCGATAGATTGGTGCCAAAGTCCGTTTTATTGATGGAATTCTGACGTACATGCTGTTTATCGGTTAAGTTTTTTAATCGTGTATGCGTCCAATTTCCGATGGGTATTTTTACGGCATCTTGCTGCATAAAGGGACGTAGAGTTTTAGATAAATGGAAGACATACTCCCATGAATCTCTGAAGCGATTAGGCCAATAGCCAGGAAAAGCATTGGTTTTGCACCAAACATAATCATCAATACAATGCCAACCTAATTGCGATAATTTTTCAATCGCATGCCAAACAAAACGATGTCGAACACCATTGACGACTTTATCTTTGATATTGATGATTAGGCTACCTTCTGGTTTTAAACTATTCCATAATATCTCATGAAAACTGGCTAACCAATCTGCAAATGCATTTGGTGAAATACTGTCATAGTGCTTTGATCTTGCATCAGCATAAGGTGGTGATGTCACGATTAAATCGATGCAGTTTTTGAGTGATGCCAATACTTCTCTGCTATTGCCGCAGAGGATGATACATTTTTTATCATTGAATGCAGATAGATCGTATATCACTGTGTTTACTGAATTGAATGCTCAATAAATTTAATAAATTTCTTATCTTAGTGATTCTTCATTCATTAGGAAGGTGTATTTAGGCATGTTTTAAAACAAAAATTTGGCCTCGAAAAATAAGTTGAGTTTGTAAGGCCTCAAAGATAATGAGATAGAAATTATGACAAAAATGCATGAAAATGAATTGGAAATTGATGAACATATAGTACGCGCACTTTTAAAAAACCAATGTCCACAATGGGCTGATCTTTCAATATTATCTATTAAATCAAGTGGTACTGATAATGCACTTTTCCGTTTGGGTACCGAATATGTCGTACGGCTTCCTCGTATTGCGTGGGAGCCTGGCAGTGCTGATAAAAAAATCAATAAAGAATATGAATGGCTACCCCAAATTGCCAAATGTTTAGATACACCCATTTCTTTTCCGATATTTAAGGGCAATCCTAGCAAAGACTATCCTTATTCTTGGTTGATCACTCAATGGCTTGAAGGCCATAATCCTGATTTTGAAAATCAAAACGAATATAAAGTTCTCGCTAAAGACTTAGCTTATTTTCTAAATCATTTTCACGGGATCAATTTAAAAAATGGCCCCGTTTCAAGACGTGGAATTCGATTGAATGAAAAAGAATTGAATGTTGAAACTAAAAAAGCTATTAGCGAACTAAAGGGTGAAATCGATATTTCACTCGTCTCCGCATTGTGGGAACAATTGTCTAACATCCCATACTGGAATAAAGATCCTGTATGGGTACATGGTGATTTTTTACCTGGCAACCTATTAATTCAACATAATCGATTAAGTGCTGTATTAGATTTTGCTGACGTTGGAATAGGTGATCCTGCCTGTGATCTTGTTATTGCATGGGCTCTACTTAATCCGCATTCACGAAACGTTTTTAGAGAGAATTTAGAACTCATTGACGATAAGACATGGGAAAGAGGCCGTGGTTGGGCTCTATCTATCGCTTTAATTATGTTACCCTATTACAAGCATACCAACCTTATTTTAGCCACTTTAGCAAAACGAATGATAAACACCACTTCTAATCCAAATTGAATTGGATAATGATAACTAAAAAACATTGAGTATAGGAACAACCAGAATGCTAGCTAGCTTAAAAAAATCATGTCAATAAACTCAAAAAAATTGTTCATGATACCGATACATAGGAACATCAAGTGAATAAAAAACTCTGGTTAATTTTAATTATTGCCGTGCTCAATGCCGTTGGATTGACAATTGTTTTCCCGCTTTTTCCATTTTTACTGGGATTGTATGTGCCTACTAATCAAATTGCGCCTTATTTAGGTATATTGATTTCGATATATGCTGCTTGTAAATTTTTTGCATCACCAATCATGGGTGGCTTGAGTGATCATTTTGGGCGTAAACCTATCTTACTGTTTAGTTTATTGGGATCAGCAATAGGTTATTTTATATTGGGTATTGGTGGTGCGCTGTGGGTTTTATTTCTTGGCAGAATTATTGATGGTATTTCTGCAGGAGATATTAGCACGTTGTATGCCTATGCAGCAGATAGCGCGCAAGGAAAAGAACGCGCAAAACTCTACGGATATTTGGGTGCTGCTAATGGCCTGGGCTTTATGATTGGGCCTGCTATTGGCGGATTACTTGGTATGAAACATGTGTCACTGCCATTTTTTGTCGCAGGTGGAATATCGATAATTACCGCGGTTTTTATATATTTTGTCTTACCTGAAACACTTGAAAAAGAAAAGCGCACGAAAAACATTGCATTTCATTCTTTCAATACATTTACTCACTTTAAAGAGATTCTCTCTTTGAAAAAAACACGAAACATTATTATTTTAGGCACATTTTTCGTTATCGGCTTGTGTTTGTATCAAAGTAATATTGCCGTGTTCGTTAAAAATGTCTTTACCTGGAATCCTGCCCATGTCGGCGCATTATTTGCTTTGGTGGGGTTGTGCGACATTATTTCACGCGCATTTTTGTTGCCAAAACTGCTTAAGTTTTCTGAAAAAAGTGTTGGTAGTGGCGGTTTGTTATTAATGATCGCGGGGTTTTCTCTTATTGTGTTTAGCGATTATTACAATGCGGTTATTTTATTATGGGCTGCTGTTATATTTATCACGATTGGAGAAGGTTTATTTGATCCACATTACAACAATATGCTGTCACACTCTGTCAGTGACAATAAACAAGGACAATTGCAAGGCGTCAATCAAGGTATTCAATCTTTACTATACACGATTTTCCCTGCTATTTCCGGGATGATTTATTTATATCACCCGACAGCTGTGTATATTGTTGCAGCGTTTTTAATGATGGTAACGCTGCTGTATTTTTACAAACAGTTCGTCAACTACAATCTATCAGAGGTAGATAATAAATTCGCTCGAAATATGGAATAAAACGATGCCACAACCGCACCGATTTTCGATTTTGTTTTTAATGTTGAGCGTGTTTTACAGCGTGAGCTCACAGGCGGATACCTGGCAACCGTCGCTTGGACATAAACAAATACCCATATGGCCCGATGGAAAAATGCCAAATCCTGTCTCGGACATAAAGCCAGAAACTATTAAAATGATCACTAGTCGGCCTATTGCTGGGAAACCATGGAATATCATATATAATGTTTCTCAACCTACGATGACTGTTTATTCTCCACCAGAAAAAAATACAGGCATTGCGATTCTTGTATTTCCAGGTGGCGGATTCAATGGCTTGGCAATTGATTTAGAAGGAACAGAAGTTTGTACTAAACTAACATCATAGGGAATTACTTGCATACTGTTAAAATATAGGGTTCCTGACTCAGGACCAGCATGGCATGATAGTTGTCAATGTAACATTCACCCGATAGCACCCACTGCACTTCAAGATGCACAAAGAGCGATTGGACTTGTCCGAAAAAATGCCGAGAAATGGCATATCAATCCCAATAAAATTGGCGTGCTTGGATTTTCAGCGGGTGGTTATATGGTCGCTGATATTAGTACACATTTTAAAAAGCGTGCTTATAAGCCCATTGATGTTGCAGATGGAGTTAGCTGCCGGCCGGATTTTGCCATTGCTCTTTATCCAGGACATTTATGGACCAACGAGAAAAAGTTTGAGCTAAACCCAGATATCACTGTCACCAATCTAACGCCACCTACATTTTTGTTACAAGCAGGTGATGATCCTGTGGATAGTGCAAATCACTCATTGGTCTACTACACCGCATTAAAAAATGCCAATGTTCCAGTCGAAATGCACTTGTATGCACAAGGTGGTCATGGATTTGGAGTAAGGCCAACTAATTTTCCAATAACAAACTGGCCTAAATTAGTAGAAGTTTGGCTGAAAACTATCGGGATGATTTCGCAGTAATCTTCTTACAAACCTATCAGCTTCGTTAAATTGATAATATGTTGAATTATGAAACAATTAAAGTAACATTATTGCACGCAACTGATAATTCACCCATTCGTTAGAAAAGGAATATATATGCCCGCTTATGTAATTGGTCAAGTGACCGTCCATGATTCTGTAGAATATGAAAAATATTTATCTAATTTTATGCCTGCATTTACACCATTTTCTGGGCGAGTGCTTGTTGCAAGTGAAGACACTGAGGTTATTGAAGGACAATGGCCTCGCACGCGGACAATAATCCTTGAATTCCCTACTAAGGATCATGCAAAACGTTGGTACGATTCAGAAGAATATCAAATGGTAGCAAAACACCGCTTTAAAGCTGCAACTGCAAATTTAGTTTTAGCGAATGGATTTGAGGAATAATTTTTTTCTAGAGATTTAGTGGAAGAAATTTAACAGGCCCTTTGGAGGGGTTTCTTAAAATCGGTTAATAACTAACGGCTAAGTGCCTCCTCAAAAAACCTGCCTTTCTGCATCTACCCACCTACCAGACAATTCCATTAATGTTCCTTTTGTTTTTAAAAAGGATTCCATATGGAAGAGAAATATAATTTATACCAACAAAAATCAAATACGACATTAGCGCGTTTTTATGATTGGATAAAACAGCGCGAAAAGCCTATTCAATCGCATATGATTCGCAAAACTCCCGTTTCAAAAACAGATAAAGAAAAAAACAATGTCGCATTCTGCTCTCTCTGAATCAAAGCGTCGCTTATATGAAAAACTCTATCATGATTTGGGTCAAGAGATTCACGCTTGTTTGCAAGATGATGACATTCATGAAGTGATGCTCAATCCCGATGGTCGATTATGGATTGACAGTCCAACGCAAGGATTAGTACAGACAAGTCGTTTATCGTCAGCACAAGCGTTTGCCATTATTAATTCACTCGCAGGGATGCATGGTTTTGTGTTGGATCAACATAATCCTCAATTGGAAGCTGACTTGCCGTTTTTTAAAACGATGCAAGGTGAACGATTTACCGCACAAGTGCCACCGATTGTTTCCGCACCTTGTTTTACGATCCGCAAGAAATCCAATGTGGTGTTTTCATTAGATGATTATGTGGATAGTGGTCGGTTAACAACAAAGCAAGCTGACGTTCTAAAAAATTTAGTGCAGCAACGTAGCAATATTTTGGTTTGTGGTGGTCCAGGTTCAGGAAAAACCACTGTGACCAATGCCTTAATTCTTGAGGCCGTAAAATCGGATGAGAACCAGCGAATTTTAATTTTAGAAGATGTCCCTGAATTACAGTGTAAGGCATCCAATGTCGTGGCGATGTTAACGAGTGATACTGTCAAGCTAACGGGTTTACTGCGCTCTGCTATGCGCATGCGACCGGATCGTATTTTAATTGGCGAAATTAGAGGTGCTGAAAGCTTAGATATGTTGAAAGCCTGGAATACGGGTTGTCCTGGTGGCATTTGTACTGTGCATGCCAATGGCGCAATGGAAGCCATTCAACGCGTCATCGATTTAGCTATGGAAGCGGGATTAACGGTGCCGCCTGTGCAATTGGTATTACACACCATTCATGCTGTCGTATCTGTCATTCGATCCGGCAACCAGAAAGGATTTATTGACGATATTTTAACTGTGGAGACCTATAAAAATGGCAAATTTTCATTTAAAGCATTGGTGTAAGCGTGGATTGGCAGGTTTTGGCGTCATGTGTGCAGGGATACCCTCTGCATTTGCAAGTAGCATGGGTTTTCTGCCGTTCAACTCCACCATGAATACGATCAAAGATGCCATCAGTGGCCCATTTTTGCTCGCTGCGGCGGTGATTATGATTGTGGTGACCTGCTTAATGTTAGCGTTTGGCGAGTGGGGCGATGGCTTTAAAAAGCTCATTAATATCGTACTATGGCTATCGATTGCATTTGCGGCAACAGGGTTTGTGACGAGTTTGTTTGGAGGTGGGGCGGTTTTTTAACGGCTTATGCGAATCACTTTAACACTTGAACTACTCAGAATTTGCAATATCTTTCATATCAAGCCTCATTCTGTAATGAGGCACAGGGTGCCAGGCGGCTATAAATTCACCAAAAATACAAAAGCCTACTTTTTGATAAACATGCACAGCCCTTTCATTGGTTTTTTCAGGGTCAATAAACACCTCGGAAACATCCGAAAATTGACTTAATAGAAATTCTCGAATGACAAGCGTTGCTAATCCTTTACCCACATATTCAGGATCACCGATAAAAATATCTAAAGTAATGGCTAATCCAGGCATTTCACAGTACTTGGCATATTCATCATCAGTATCTTTCAGAATGTTTGAGGTTAACAAATAAACAAAAGGTTTATCGCCGTCATAGCCAAGCCAATGATGAGTAATTTTTGATTTATAATCTAATGCTTGACCCTGTACTTGGTATTGAAAAAATTTCTCCAGGCCTATTAGCGTGTTTTGCAATCCTTTTCCATGAATCCACTTGCGAATATAGTCTTGCTGCAACCACCGATGAATAAGATCACGCTGCGGTTCAATAGCATGTTTAAAGATAAATTTGGAAGATGGTGTATGCATAGTTGAATTATGAGTGATGCGTAATTTATTTTAATTTGTCATATCGAGTTGCTATTGGACGAAAGTGTTTGAGGTAAGTAAAAGCATTCTCAACTATTTAACACCTTATAATACGCTTGAACTTGCCTCTTCTGTCTTACCTTGATTAAAGTTTTCCCAAATTTTCCATTCTTTGACTTTGCCATCGGACAATTTGTATAGGCTCATAACATCCAATGAAATACGCTTATTAGCCGGAACAGAAAATACATTTTGTTTGACATGAAATGCAATACAGTCATTCTCTACAATGACATCTTTTATTTCACTTTTTATATCCTGATATTTTTTGTGTATATTAGGTAAACGTGATTTCAAATCATTTAAATCAAATTTTTTTGACACAGAATGATTGAATAATATAAGGTCAGAATCAAAATATTGATCAATCATGTGTTCATTTCCAGGCGAAAACGCTGTTACAAATGAATCGAATGCGAATTTATTTGCATCATTGTTGGTCATGATAATATCTCCATTTTTGAATTAGAGTGAGTTTAGCAATATCCAAGAATCGCCGCTAGGGGTTGGTGTTGATAATTTATATACCCTTAGACGGCCATTCTTTTAAAGAAGTTGAATTAAATTCATAACTTTAAGTAATTTTCTTACGCAATGGATATCAAATTGCAGTGTAACCACCATCAACATAAAGAATATGGCCTGTGACATAAGAGCTTGCTTGAGATGCAAGGAAAATATAAGGGCCAACCAGTTCATTAAGATGACATCTTCTACCTAAAGGAGTGAAAGTGTGAATTCTTTCTTGTTCTTCAGGATTCGAATGAACTGTAACTCCTGCCATCACATTTTCCACATATCCAGGCGCCACAGCATTTACTCGTATATTGTGTTTGGCAAGTTCAACAGCCATGGTCTTTGTCAGTTGATTAATCCCGCCTTTTGATGCCGCATAAGGTACTAAACCACTTATACCGATAGAGCCTGCTATAGAGGAGGTAAAAGTAATTGTACCCGCTATTTTATTCTTCAAATAATATTGAATCGCAGCCTGTGCAAGATAGAAAGCGCCTTGTAAATTGACTTCAAGAATGAAGTTCCAATCGGATTCTAAATATGCTTCGATAGGTTTAATTCGATCAACACCCGCATTGCAAATGGTTGTAGTCAATGATCCTAAATCAGATACTGCTTTTTTAACTGCATTTTGACAGGATTCAAAAGACCTCACATCGCATACGACCCCAAACACCCGATTAGGAAAGAGTGAGTTTAATTCACCTAAAGCAACCTTAAGCTCTTCCTCATTTTCAGATAAAATGGATACTTTTGCTCCATGCTCCAAAAAACCACGAGCTAATTGCAATCCTATTCCCCGACTTGATCCAGAAATCAAAACACATAAATCTTTGACACTAAAAATATTATTCATAAATAAAAGCTCCTATTTTATGGGGGTTATCGCTTGTCACCATATATGTTTATAAAGACTGTAGTCGGTAATCATCAGTTTTCCAGTCTACCTCCGCAATATCTACTTCTAATTCCCAGTCCATACGTTCTTTATGCTCTTTAATATCCTGTCCATTTATTTTAACGGGCTGGGATTTACTGAAAAATGGACAATAGGTTTCAGATTGAATTGTAGGAGATCCTGAAAGATCTTTTAAAAAAATAGAGCAAGAAGATGACGCTAAACCAGCAACGCTTTTAATATCATGATAGCCTTTAATATAGCCATGATGTAACCCTAAAAATACGAGATAAGGATTTTCCTTATTTTCTTTTTTAATAATTTCTGATGCATAAAAATTAAAGCTTTTTATTCTAGCATGAGGTATTTTGCTCTCTATGACTCCACATGACAGCAGACTGGCATAGGAATCAAGGGCAACTATGCGAATCCCTGCTTTTTTTGCTGCTTTGACAATATTTGTATAGCCGAGCGGGTGACATCGCGCGTTATTTTCTTGATATTTTAAATAATAAGCAAGCTCAATAGGAAGTTCCTCATTATCACTATTGAAATATTCATCTAATAATGTTTGATGCCTTTCATACAAAAGAAACTCAAAAAATAATGTTTTGAAACCTAGTTTCTTAAAATAATTAAAATTAGCAGTCAAAAATATTTTTGGGAAATTATGATGATGTATTTCATTAAAAAAGAGTCCTAATTCGTTGTTTTTTTCATTGATTACCTGTTCAAAAAGAGATTTTAATATGGCTTTTCTATCGTTGACTTGATAAGAGGAATTTTTTTCTTGATTAAAAAAACGTGGAGGCTTTAAGTAATTCTTTGTATGCGATAGCGTCTCATATTGATGACAAAGCGCATTAATTTCATTAACGTAATCCGCTTTTGTTTTATAATGTTTTATTCGATAGTAATCACATGTTGCGCTTTCTGATGCAAAAGCAGTTGTGGTTCGATCTCGTAGAAGCTTGGCTTGAAAATCCACATATAAAACCAGAGCATCAAGCTCATCTGGACAATACCCAAAATGAATTTGTTGATTTTCATCCTCAAAGGTAATTTTTATAGACCCCTTCAAAAATCCTTTTTCAGTAAGCGCTTCAATAAAATTCAAGTATTTACTTTTAATTTCTGAATAATGTTCTTTAGCGATTGATCCTGTGTGGATACATTCTAGTATGCAAATTGACATGATAATACCCTCTTAATAAAAATTGAGGCGCTTTATGTCTTAGAAGAGGGAGCCTGAATACTGAAATTGAGATGAAACTGTTTATTAGCGCCGACTTTAAACAAGCCAAAACCCAACCTGAATATCAGTATTCAGGCTAGGCATTGGCATTATGTAAAAGTGGTAATTGAGATACATATAAAATACGTCTTCGTTTAAATAAATTTTGTCACTTGTTTGGTATTATCGCATGCTCTTAAAAAAATTACAATTTTTTTAAGAGCATGCGATAATACCAACTCATTGTATGACCGATAAAATTTAAAAAATAAAAAACTTTTCTTAACTATCTACTATTAGCTAATCCAACTTTTCTGTGTTGCAAGTCTATGATGAATAAAAATCAAAATAACTAAAATTTATCTATTCAAAAAGTGCCTTTCTCCACCTGCTTTCCCCTAACACGCCATGCTTAAATCGGTCCTTTATTAACAGGATCATTGTCAATGCAAGGCACACCAGCTCTGTATTTTAAATCACTAAACCGACCATTTACGGTGTTGGGCGTTGATCGTGCATTGTTTTATTTGTTTGTGGGATTGAGTTTAGCAATTGCCTTTTCGTCGCGATTATCGCCGGTGATGGATGTGGTCGCAGGTGTAGTATTTCTGATGCTGCATGGCATAGGTGTTTTTGTAACACGGGTGGATTCGCAAATTCTCGCCATTTATCGGCGGCATATTCATTATCGTCATTATTATGAGGCACAACCCACTTTGCATTCCAAGATACCCCTGATAAAACCCAGTGCTCCGTTTTATCAAGGTCAACGGGGGTGGATATGAAATTCAAATCTACCTTTAAAGCGGAACAGGCTTTTTCGGATTTATTAAATTATGCGCATTTGGTGGATGACGGTGTGATTTTAAATAAAGATGGTGCCTTTTTAATGAGTTATCAATTCAAAGGGATTGATAGTCATTCTGCCAGTGATCGTGATTTAGATGCGGTTGCAGCGAGCTTTAATCGCATGGCATTGGGGTTAGAAGACGGTTGGATGATCCATGTCGATGAAGTGCGTGTGCCTGCTGTGCATTATTCACCATTGGGTGCGTTTCCGGATCCGGTTTCTGCGTTGATCGATCTCGATCGTAAGCACTGTTATGAAGCAACCAATACGCATTATGAAAATTTGCAATTTATCACCTTCATCTGGAAATTTCCGTTACCGGCCGTGAAAGCATCCAAACATTATTTTGTCGAAGGGTTACCTAAAGAAAGTGACGATCAGAATTTATCGACACTGCTCGCTGAATTTCAAACCCGTGTGGCGCGGTGTGTGGGTTTATTATCGAGTGTCTGTGTACTCGAAAAATTGAGCAGTGCGAATTTACTGACCTATTTAAATGCCTGTATAAGTGGTCAGTGGCTACCTATAGCCATACCACCCGATAAAAGTTTTTTGGATGTTGTGTTATCAAGACAAGCTGTCATTGGGGGTTATGTGCCACGCATTGGCGATAAATCCATTCGCGTGTTATCGATTCTGGGTTATGTGAATGAAGCAACGATCCCAGGGATGTTGGATGAATTATGTGCTTATCCGCTTTGTTATCGCTGGTCAAATCGGTTTATCCCCTTAAGCGAAGACACGGCTTCGCGTGAAATCAAGCGCTATCAAAAAAATTGGCATAATAAAGTCAAAGGGTTTAGTGGTATTTTACAAGAAACGTTTTTTGGCAGGCCTTCTCAAAAGATTGATGTTGATGCGCTGCAAATGCAACAGCAAACTGTTGATGCACTCACCTGCAACAGTAATCAAAGTACACGCTTTGGTTATTGGACGAGTAGCGTGGTGTGTTTTCATGAAGACACAAGCATTTTGGATCAAGCGACGAAAACACTGACGCGCTATTTAGAACAATCCGGATTTTCCTGTTTTCAAGAAGACATTCATGCCTTTGATGCGTGGTTAGGGACCATTCCAGGTCACGGCAGTTGTCATCTACGACGCTTGTTAGTCAGTAGTTTAAATGCGGCACATGGCTTGCCGCTTTACACGCGTTGGACGGGTGCATTACATAGCGATTCTGCCTCTTTATTGCCACCCCATTCGCCACCCGTATTTTATGCACAAACCACTGGCAAAACACCGTTTCGATTTCATTTGGATGTTGGCGATGTTGGGCATCAAGTCATATTAGGGCCTACGGGTAGCGGCAAATCGACGTACTTAGGTTTTCTCATTGCACAATTCTTACGTTATCCCGATGCCCAAATTTTTATGTTTGATAAAGATGAATCGCATAAAGCACTTACCAAAGCGCTGGGTGGGCAGTATTACGATCTGGGGGATACGGAAAGTTTAGCCTTTTGTCCCTTAGCTGATTTATCCACCGATAACCAAAAAATGCGTGCTGCACAATTTATTGAAGATTTGCTTTTTTTACAGAATGTCACAGTAACACCGGATATGCGATCGGCGATTTACCGCGCCATTGAAGGATTAGCGCAGCAAGCCAATTCGCACAGTCGAAATTTAACGGTATTTCAAGCGGCCGTACAGCACGATACTGTCCGAAAAGCGCTGCAATACTATACCGTTGCCGGCCAAATGAAATTATTGGATGCGACAGAAGAAACTTTTACATTAAGCTATTTACAAACCTTTGAAATGCGCTGGTTGTTAGCACAAAAGCCAGAAATCTATTTACCGGTGCTTCGCACGATTTTTGATCAGATTGAAGCACGTTTAGAAAGTACGCATGGAAAACAGCCAACATTGATTGTCTTGGAAGAAGCCTGGTTGTATATCGGTCATGAGGTGTTTTCTAGAAAACTCAAAGATTGGCTTAAAACGTTACGAAAGCACAATGCACGTGTGGTGTTTGCCACGCAATCTCTGGCAGATTTATACGATCCAACCACACAAACATTAAACGCAACAACGGCGGCGATTTTAGAATCCTGTCCCACCAAAGTGTATTTACCGCATTTGAGTATCGATGCCGAAATGAAAACGCTTTATCGCAAGATGGGATTATCTGATCGGCAGATCGATATCATTACACAAGAGGCTATTCCTAAGCGTGATTATTTTGTGGTGAAAGAACAAGAAAGCGCTTTGATTCAATTGGGATTTGAAGATCCTTATTCATTGCCTTTAGCCTTTATCGGTCTTTCCAAAGCCAAAAGCCAGGAATTATTAACCTGTCAATCAAACTATCCCAACACCTGGATTTCAGAATGGCTTCAAAAAACCGGTTTTTCAGAATGGGCAACGATTTATGAAAATGCATTTGTTAAAGACAAAAATGGGGAAGAATCGTGATGGATGATTTAACTAATAAATGTTTTTTATTTTTATTGTTAGTGATTTTTTCCAAAGCTAGCTTTGCCATGATGCCTGTCATTGATCCCGCTGCCTTAGCACAATTAGGCAATCAATTGGCGGAACTGAAAATACAAACCCAATCGATGCAACAAACGCTGCAAACCTTATCCGGCAATCAATATCAATGGAGCAACACCCAGAATTTTCTGAATCAATTGCACGGTGCGATGCAAACAAGCCAAGGGATCACTTACAACTCTGATCGGCTCAATGAACAATTTCAACGCGCTTATCCTGGCTATCAAGCGCCCGATCAATTTCACAAACAATATCAAACCAATGTGAATGCCACCCAACAAACCTTTAGTGGTGTCATGCAAAGTTTGAGTCTACATGCGCAACATTTTCAAGATGAAAATAACCGCTTATCGTTTTTACAGCAACAAGCGCAAAACGCCAAGGAACAAACGCAAGCGATTCAAGCCTCAACACAAATTGCCTCGGAAATGGTTTCGCAACAACAATTATTGCGCCAAACCGTGATGGCGCAATCCAATGCACAAACGGCCTATTACGCCAACCAATTGCAAAATGAAGCCAGCAGTCGTGCTGAATTGGAATCCGTGATTCACCATGGTTCTACCAAAATACCGGCATATGGTTCGTCTGGGAATAGCTTAGCGTTCCCCGATTTTTAAGAGAAAACGATGAATAGTCTCACTACTGCGGCAAACAGTTATATTCACTTATTCAGTAGCTATACGAATACCTTTTTGCAATGGGGCAAATGGTTATTTTTTTCGCTACTGACGATTCAGTTAGTGTGGATGACGCTCTGGTATGCCTTTGATCGGCATGCTATTGCTGAAACCTTACCGTCATTTTTAAAACGCTTTTTTGTCATTACATTTTTTTACACATTAATGATCCATCCTGCCTGGTTAGGATCGATGTTGCATACCGCACAGAGTATGGGAAACACCTTAGTGCATGCACCGATTGATCCCTCCTCACTGATTTCACAAGGCATTGGTTTGGGGAATCAATTGTTAATTCCCGTGACAAAATCCAGTTTAATGACGATGGGGTTAGGTGTCATTATTATTGCCGTGACGTATTTGGTGGTGTTATTTGCCTTTATCAGCATTGCCTTGGATTTAGCGTTAACCTTGATTGTGACGACCGCATTAATTTCCATTTCAACGTTCTTTTTAAGCTTTGCCGCATTGGGGGCAACGAATCAAATTGCGCGTCAAACATTGGATGTCATTTTAGCTCAGTGTGTGAAATTGTTAGGGATTTATTTAGTCGTAGCGGCGGGTAGTCAAACCATTACGGCGGTTGCCACAGCTATTCCTTCCGAAATTAAGACGTTTGATCCCTATGCGTGGATTGTCGCGGTGGTTTTGCTGTTTTACCTGTTAGCCAAACATTTACCCAATCAACTGGCTAAAATCGTTTCAGGGGCGATTTTAGAAACGCCAGGTATGGATAGTTATGGATTCTCCATGGCAGCAACAAACCTTACAAATGCGGCCATCAGTCTCACCCAAGTGGCAGGCACGTTGATACAAGGCGGAACAAAACTTGCGGGCAGTACCGCCTATAACGCCTTTCAACATGCTAAAAAATCCACCATGGAAACCGGAAATCCTGTGATGGGAATTGCATCTGCGGTGGGTGGATCGATCAAAGATGTTGTCCAAGCCACCTTTGGCCATCTTTCTGAGCATGTGCAAAATCTTGCGAGTAAATCCGTGGGTGGGCAAGGCTTGCAACACCCGATTCAATCTATTTCATCACGTTTATATCAATCTGCAAAAGAAATCCAAGCACGCGCTGGAGAAAATACATGAAAAATTTCATGACGATTATGAGAAAGTTTGTTGCTTGTTTATCCATAAAAAAATCTGCAATTAGCAATCTCTATATCAAAGACACAGAAGGACGGCGTGAATGGAATGATCGGTATGGCACGATGCACCAATCCCTTCGTTTATGGCAGCTGGCCTTTTTTAGTGTACTGATGGTCAACGCAGTGTTAGGCGGGGTTTTAGGTTACCTTGCAACCATGTCAAAAGTACAACCTTTTGTTGTAGAAACCCATGAAGGGATACCCTATGCCATTGCCCCGATGCAAAACACTTCGATTCATGATCAACGTTTAGTGAATTTTGCAATCAATCAATTTATTTTAAATGCGAGAACAGTAGTACAGGATCCGACTGCACAAAAAGCCTTGTTAGACAAAGTCTATGCCTATGCAGCCAATCAAACATTGCCCTTTTTACACGATTATTATCAAACCCATCAGCCTTTTGAAATGGCTGAACATTCAACGATCAATATCACCATTATCAGCAGTTTGCCGTTAAGTTCACATCTCTGGCAAGTGATGTGGGATGAAACGACTCATAACACGGCAGAGGGAAATACCACACAGATTACGCGATGGGTTGCCAACATCGCCTATCAATTCGGTGAGGTTAATCCGCATTTTATGTTGGCAAACCCATTTGGACTTTATATCACACAATTAACTTGGACGCCGATGGTACTCGGAGATAAGACATGAAATTATTTTTTATGGTAACGCTGATTTTGCTATCCGGTTGTGCGCATACGATTGTAGAACCGGTGTTAGATCAAGGAAAATTGCCTTGTTTTAAAGGGTGTTTTCAATCAACGCACCGTACGCTAAAATCGAATGATAACACTCATCTATCTTGGAAAAATAAAAATCCTACGTTAAAAAAATCTTTCAAACAAACGCAAAAAATCACGCCATCTGCCAATAACATGACGGATGGATTTGTCACGTTTGCCTATGATCCAGAAAAACAACCCATCATTCAAACCAAACCGTTTCAAGAAACGGTCATTCGATTAGAACCTGGTGAAAAATTTACGAATATTTCTTCTGGCGATCCAAGTCGTTGGTCGTATGCGGTGGCTATTTCAGGCAAAGACGAAAATGCACAACAAAATATTTTAGTCAAACCTTCCTTGTCGGATATCAGCACGAATTTAGTGATTACTACGGATAGACGATTATATAACCTGCGGTTGGTATCTAAACAAACCGAACAACTAACGCGCAGTGTCAATTTTAGTTATCCCGAAGCATTGATGGAATCCAGATCAGGTACTACTTCATCTCATGAAATCCCTATTGAAGAGGCTGAAGAGAGACGATCGGTATCTCCGCTACATTTTGATTATCGCATGACAACAGTAGGATTATTTTCAAAACCACCTCCTTGGCAACCCATTCGTGTTTTTGATGATGGCGCACATACGTACATTCAATTTCCTGAGAACATTGCGCACCGTGATCTGCCAGCATTGTTTGTCATCCAAAATGGCGAAAAAACCTGTGTCAATTACCGATTTCAATCGTCGTATATGATGCTAGATCACGTCTTTAGCGAAGCCACATTAGTCAGCGGCATAGGCAGATCACAACAAGCGATCATGATTAAAAATAGGAACGACTAAAGGAAAAGAAAATATGCCAGAAATATCCTATCCCTCCATCGTTCGATTAAAAAAAATGGCATTGGTTTTAGTATTCATCGGTGCTTGTTTTATCGCAGCCGTGATTTTTTATAATTTATCGGTGGCCAGTGATGTATCGCGTGTCCATGGGCAAAAATCAGAAGACAAAGTACAAACCTTGGCGAATGCATCCGATACCACCTGGTATCACGATGAAAAAGTCAATTCTGAAAAACCTTCTGCTACAAATGCCATAGCAGTGTCGGAAAAAACACGATTCATACAACCTAATGCCCCTTTATCTCCCACTGATCCCGATACCTTAAGAGCCATGAGTGCGCCAATTCATAGTAATCAAATGATGGCAGAATCTTCTACAAGCAATACGACATCGCAGAGATCAGCTAACGAAACGACTGCAAAAGAAGCCAATATTTCGATATTAAAAAATCCATCAACACCTTATGTGATTCAACCTGGTACCTTTATTCCCGCGATTTTAATCACAGGCATTAATTCGGATTTGCCTGGCCAAATCATCGCGCAGGTGAAAGAAAATGTGTACGATTCTGTGAGTGGCCAGTACCTATTGATTCCGCAAGGCAGTAAATTGATTGGCGCCTATGATGCCAAAATCATCTACGGACAAGAACGCGTTTTAGTCTCTTGGCAACGCTTATTATTGCCGAATGGTCGGAGCATGGATTTGCATGACATGGCTGGCGTGGATAACAGCGGCTATGCAGGATTAACCGATCAAGTCGATGCCCATTATCGCAAACTCCTTGGCTCTGCTGTGTTCATGAGTGTATTAGGCGCAAGCGCGCAATTGTGCCAATCACAACCCAATACAATGCCATCAGATATCAGCAATACTTTAACACAATCACTCGCTCAAAATGCCGGTGCAAGTTTAATACATACTGCATCGGAGATGACCAATAAAAACATGAATATCCAACCTACACTCGAAATACGACCGGGTTATCTCTTTAATGTGGCAGTGACTAAAGAATTGGTTTTTGCAAAAGCCTATGATGACACAGATGAGATTAATTAGTGCGCTGGTATTTACAGGTGGGGTTTTATTTGTTTTTACTTTTACCTGTGATTTGTTTTGCAGAATCGTTGGATAATGAAATAGCGACACAAACTTTTGTCATTGGGACACCAGAAAAGCCAACGATTGATGGTGGCGTGATCAACACGCCAGATAGTAAAAGAGAAACTGTTTTACCTCATTTTTCTGACGTTTCTGATGAATTCAGTCACGATGAAAACATCAAATCTCTTTTAAAAATTGCTTCAAAAGATGGAAAATTAGCTTATGTCTTACAACGTGCCGAACAACTCAAATTACCGGCAACCGTTGCATTAATTCCCATGGTGGAAAGTCATTATCAAACGAATGCTGTTTCACCAAAAGGTGCAACAGGTGCATGGCAGTTGATGCCAGAAACGGCGAAAGCGTATGGTATTCAAAATCAAGAGCGATGCCAGTTTACTACTTCGACTGATGTGGCTTTACATTTACTCAACGATTTACATCAACAATTTGGTAATTGGACGTTAGCCTTTGCGGCTTATAATGCTGGCAGTAAGCGTGTGACGTCCGCATTGCGACATCATCCGCAGGCACAATTTGATGATTTGGATTTGCCGTTGGAAACAGAAAATTATGTGAGACAGTTAAAAAAGTTTTATCAAGCGACGCTCAGATTATCGATTAACTATTCATAAAAGCAATTTTACTTAGCGAATTGTTACTAGGTTTTTATGCAGTTTTAATGGTGGTGTATCAATATATGCTTGTGTTAGGAAAAGGTTTGTTAGATGATCCCTACCACAAGCATATAAGCGACTGAGAAAATAGATATGAATATTTTAATACTAGGCGGCACCCATTTAACTGGGCCTTGGATCATTAAAGTTTTATACGAACATGGCCATAAGCTTACGATTTTTAATCGGGGACAAACACAGGCCAATGTATCTCCAGAAATAAATCGAATATATGGTGATCGTCGCCATCTAATAGAGTACAAAAATGAATTACAAAAATTAGCGCCAGACGTTGTCATTGACATGAATGCAATGACTGAATCTGACACAAAACAATTAATAGAAACTTTTTCTGAAATCACAAATCGTCTTATTGTCATCAGCAGTGGTGATGTTTATATGGCATATGAAAAACTTTGCCAACCACATTCCGATTTCTATGAACCTGTTCCTTTGCATGAAAATTCAAGATTAAGGCAGCAACCATTTCCCTATCGGAAATATGCCAAAAATACGGATGATGTGTATTATTTATATGACAAAATTATAGTAGAAGATATGATTAATCATGCGGCCATTGACAGTACTATTTTGCGTTTCCCCTTTGTTTATGGTCCAGGGGATTATTCGCGCGTATTACCCTATTTAAAAAATATGGTAGATACAAATTCAGAAATTATTCTGGATAAAAATAAAGCAAAATGGGCTACTACTCGTGGATATGCAGAGGATCTTGCTGTTGCTATCACAAAAGCTGCACTCGATCAGAGGAAAGGTAAATTTACTTATAACGTTGGTGAAATAAAAGCGCTAACAGAAAAAGAATGGATACAAAAAATCGCAACTTTGATGAATTGGCAAGGAACGATTGTTGAAAAAGAAAAAAATGAGCTGTCTGAAAATTTACGAGAACCCTTCGATTGGAACCAAGCTATCGTTTACGACACCACGAAAATTCGCAACGAATTGCGATATAAAGAAGCTTGCTCGGCTGATCAAGCTTTAGCTAAAACAATTGAATGGACATTATCAAATATGCCATCTGAATAATTTCCATTTATACAGTTGGCAGAAGGTCACAAAAAATAGATTTACTATGACTCATTTTATTGAAACACAGCGACTTTACATTGATATTCCAATTCTTACGGACATTGATAATTGGCAAACTATACATTCTGATCAAGAAGCAATGAAATATTTAGGCGGTACTCGTGATCGCGATACTACTCTACAATGGCTAAAACACGATATTTCACATTATAAAAAACACGGTTTTTGCTTGGGATCAGTATTTGAAAAGGAAAACAAAACGTTTATAGGTAGAGCTGGGCTTGTTTATTTAAACTACGATGACAACCAACAGGATATAGAAATTGGTTATGAGCTGAAGAAAAATTGTTGGAACAAAGAATACGCAAGTGAACTTGCTAAAGCGCTTCTTGACTGGGGATTTTCTCACTTAAAAGTGACTAGATTGGTGGCTGTTACTCGACCAGAAAATCAAAAATCACAACGTGTCTTAGAAAAAGCAAAGATGCAATATGAGAGAAAAATTCAGTTTCACAATGAAGATTACCTATTTTATGTAGTGTACAAATGAAGTTAGCCAATTAGATATGATTCTATTTTGAAGACCAGCATTTACACAAGATGGAAACCTACGCTCGACATAGCAACGGGGTCCTTAAAAATGCGAGGTTAATAGTTTTCACCAGATAGTTTCAAATTACCAATGATAAGGTAAAAATTGCAGAAAGAAATGGCTAAAAACCCCAGTAAATTACATGCTATAGTGCTTTTGTTTCTTGCTCCCTTTCTGATTGTCTATCTTCCACAAATTCTTCACGTCGGGTTCTTTACCTACTCATCCGTCAGTGATTTTACTGATTTACCCTTGTCGATTAGCATTTTACAAAACAGTCTATATGGTTTAATTGCTGCCATACTCTTGTTGTTGGCTTATTTCTACCGTGAAATCTATCAATTTTCATTGTCCGATTTAAAGCAATTAATCTTCGTGACAGGCATTGGGCTGGTGATAACATTTTGCTTTTGGGTGGGCTTTGGCATATTGCCTTATCAGATACTAAAAACACACGGTGCGTTATCGAGTAAGCAAATGTTTGCTGCTACGATAATCTATTTAAAAACCTATGCATTATCCTTTGTACCACTGGGCTTACTAGCTATTTTTCTCAGTATTTTTAGGCAAAAACTCAAACAACTTACCTTTGATGAAATGGGAAATACCGATGAAACCAGCGGTCGATTTGGCAGTGCTATATTTGCAACACCGAAAGATTTTATACAATTAAATGCCTATCAATCCGATAATGGTATTTTTACTGGCACAGATCCCAAAGGAAAAACACTTTATTTACCACTGTGTAATAAACTCACCATTTCTCCACCAGGCGGTGGAAAAACCACAGCGTCGAGTATTCCGCTATTACTCTCCCATACTGGCCCCGTATTTGTGTTTGATATTCGTGGAGAACTATGGGCAGTGACAGCACGTTATCGTTCGGAAACACTCGGGAGACAAGTGGTTGTGATTGATCCGTTTGGTGTGACGAAAGGAAAAGATTTTCAGGAAGGTAAACCGGAATCCTTATTGACGCATCATACGTTTAATCCCTTTGATTGGATTCCTGCCGATCAAAAACAACGGGATCGTATGATGAATGCTTTTGCAGCCTCTTTTGTGATCAACGAAGGAGGTACGGCCACCCATTTTGATGAAAATGCCAAAATACTGATTCGTGGGTATATTGATTACCTCATGTCATCTAAATCCCCTGAAGAACGTAGGTTATCTCTCTTGTACCAACTGATGTCAGAAAGTACTGAAGAGGCGCAAATCACATTCGACGAAATGGCAAAATTGAACGGAAGGGCGGGCGCGGCGGCCAATCAAATTAGCCGTGTGGGTATGGATGAACGCGGCAGCATCTTATCCACCAGCTACCGACAAATTGACTGGATGGGTGATAGTAATATTCAAGCCATATTAGCGCGCAGCAGCAATTCTCGGCGAATTTTAGATCCTTTATAAAATAAGCTCTCTTAGGAAGATTATAAAAATTTTTTTCGTACAGTTCCACAGTAAAAATCTATATTTATCAATGGTTCCACACAAGTTTCACCGAGAATTGCTGAGCGCGCAGTAACTTTGATTTAACTGAGTTTTTAAAAGGCAATATGGATATTTTTGTTGTATTGCCTGAAGACCAAGTCAAAGAACACAACCGACTCGTGCGCATGCTCATGGCATTACTGATGAGCCACATTGTACAAGCCAATCCCAGTGAATTGCCTAAACAAAAAATCGTCTTTTTACTCGAAGAACTAGCGCAACTGGGTTACTGCCCTGACGTTGAACAATGCATCGAAGTCTTACGCGCGCGCGGTGTTGTGGTATGGACTGTTTTCCAAACACTTAGCCAAATTGAATTGTTTCAAAAACCTGATTTATTCAAAGGCGCACCCTTAAAACAAATTTTTACCAATGACGACACCAAAACGATGGAATGGATCCAAACACTCGGGGGAAAACGAACTATCTTAACTAAAACACTATCTACTAACTCGGGCGACTCACGCCAAAAAATGCAAACTTTCGGAGGTACCCTCTCGCGTGGGGAAGGCGCAAGTATCCACGAAACTGGTGTTGATCTAATTGCCTTAAATGAAATCCGCGAATTACCGAAAGATGAACAGTTTGTCTTTCTGCATGGCGTAAAACCGATTCGATGCAAAAAAGTGCGCTATTTTGAGCATGTGGATTTTTTAGGGAGATTTGATGGGAATCCGTTGGAGAAAAATAACTCCTATTTGAGAATAATTTCAATTAGTTAAATCATAATTCGGGTTGATAGTAGAAAACCTAAAATTTTTTTGGCAGCATATGCACCTAAATTTTTACAATCCACATTAATTACCTTTCTAGATTGACTTTCTTAGTACTAATATATACTTTGCACATACTTTAAACATAATTTACAAAAATTTACTTGTGTTCGGTTAATGTGAATTAGTAGCCAAACATTTTTGTTTACTTTATTGGGAGGAAAAGAAAATGCAGGAACGTTCTCGTGTTATCATTAACGTATGGCTCCCCCGCTTAAATGGCCATACGACAACATCTATGACTTTTTTATCAAGTCATTATGCTGGAAATACCGGTGCTAACGACCGTATTGGGCATGTTTCTATCCAAACACCCAACAAATATGCGAGTTGGTGGCCAAACCCAAAAAATGGTGAGCAAGTGGGAGTATTTAACGTTGTTGGTGCGCAAAATAGCTCTTTTGAAATGGATGTCAATTCAGAAAGTGGTCAATTGCCGGATTTAAAAGTATGTTTGTATAGTTTGGACCATCAAGCTATTGAAGAGCATTTTAATTCTGTTGAAGAATCTGAATGTGGCTGGGTTTTAGCGGGTGATAAAAAAATTACTCGGTTAGTAAATAATGAAAAAGGCCAAAGCTGTTGTGGTCTAGCGTATGAGTTGTTGGGGGCAGGTGGTATATTAAGCCTATCCAGTATTTTTAAGGATCTAAAAGCGAAATGGGTAGTAGTAACCCCTGAGAATTTTGCAGAATTTATCAAGAATGCAAAAGCAAAAGAACTCAATGACTATCCAGCCACCAAAGATTTTAATTTCGCGGGAGAATATCTTCCACCACCACAAACTTCATCAGTATGCCAATTGCTATAATCGCTTTATATGCAAGCAAAGACTGTTGTTACCGTACGGGTTTGGTTGAAAATTCGAGATAAAGTAGGGCATGCTTCTTTACAAACCCAAAATTTTACAGGCAACAATGTTACATATGGTATTGGAGATGATGGCGTATACATTAGTATTTATCCTACCGGTCGAGGTGTAAAGCCAACCGATCGCGTAGGAGTGCCTTTTAAAACGAAAACACTTCCAGAAGACGAAAATAAATATAAGCGTGATAAAAAACCTGTTGAGGTTAACTTTTATACGCTTGATACTGAAGCGATTAAAACAGAGTATAAAAAACTGGTCGATAGTGGCTTTAATTTTTCTTTATTAGGAAGTACGGCTTTTAAAAATCCTGCAACCCATAATTGTTGCAGTCTTGTAGCACATCTTTTAAAAATAGGTGGAATTGATAAACTGGCCGAAAATAACAAAATTCTCAATTTCCCTTTAGGCATGGTTGTCAGTAGCGTTAGTACTTTCTTATCCTGGTCTGCTTGCTCCTATTTTTCATCATCCAAAATAGTATTGCCCGGAATGGTTGGATCTTTATTTGGGGCTTTATTGTCATTACGAACAACTGATATTACTGGTGATTCATTCATTAGTATAATGACGTCATCTGTTTATATGTCTATTGGTATGCTGGGGGGCGGAGCTTTAGGTGGGCTAGGTGGACTTGGAATAGCTTATTTAGAAATATTCGCAAGAGCAGATAATAAACATTTAAATTTAGCTAACCTAATTGAGTATGGCAGCAGGTTTCTTAATATTAAAGGAACAGCTTTTTTAACGACAATTGTGGGGGGCTTAATACTTGCTATGTCTTCTGTGACCGGTATGGCAGGGCTGTTGTCAGGAAGGGTAGTAAGATATGCAACAAGCACAGGGTATTTACTGAAAGAAGTGAACCCGATATTGCAAAGAAATTTACCTCATTACGTATATCGATCAATTTATCCGGCAATAGGCTTATTGGCAGGTTGTCGCATGTTTCACCTTGCCAATGCAAAGTTCGATCGCGCTCTAGATTTTTTAATCGACGGTTATTTCATCTATTATCTATTAAAAACGCAACACGGCCAGCTTACTTTGGCAACAACGCTTGCCAAAATGTTACAAGAAATATTGTTAACAAATAAAACCACTGCTTCAATAGTAACTTCAACTTTATCTACGCTTGGTGAAAATAATTATAATCAAAAATTAAAATATGGGATATTAACTGGTGCTACTTTGTTTGGATTAACTTCTTGTTTTTCTACATCTATTGGTTTTTACACCATGAATAGGATAGCTATTCAACTTAAAAAGTTGCTTAATCTCACTATTCTCACGCCTACTGAGGTTGCTGAAATAATAAAATGCGCTAAAAAAATTGAAGATTCCAAAAATAACATTAAATTAGAACCCTCCTTTTCTCAATTATTCCAAAAAATCAAATCACCAATATTTTCAAATAGTAAGAAACCCGATCAGGAAACCACTATTTCCCCTTCCGCGCAACCGAGACTTTTATGTTCTCTTTTTTAACGCGAATTGGAAAATAGTGGTAAAAAAATTGGAATGGATTATTCAAAATTTTACACTAAAAACATTATTATGAGCCTGGCGTTTTTGAAAATTTTGAGGTGGTTTGAGACTGGTTATTTGATGGAGGTAAAACATTGGCAGTTGTTGGTACAACAGCATTTGGTTGAGATAAGGGTGATAAGGTATACGATGATTGAGAATTCATGGCAGCTAATATCTCTATTTCCTCTTCTTCTTGTTCTTCCTGGGCTTGTTCGGCCTGTTGCTCTAAAGGTTTATTAAGTTCTCTTATCGTAAGTAACATAATAAGTACCATCAAAGTAACGATTGAAGTTATATCTCCTGAATTTTGAGTTTGGATCAGAATAGCCTCATGATGATGTTGAATATCTGGATTTGGAAGTTGATGTTCTATACGGCCGATATCTTCTACTCCTGCAATATAAGTTATTTGATCGACTTGCGTTTCAAGATAACTATTTCCTATGTTATGTGCCATTTTTAACATTGCTTGTCCAAAACTATCGGATGATTTAATAACTGGCGCGCTAACCGAGTTTTTGGGTTGAGATCGTGGTACAAACGTATTACGAGCAAGAGGCCATGAATGTACATGCGAATAATCAAAATTGTTAGCATTATTAAATGGACTCTTGAAAAGCTCTAAGTGACTTTGGGCAGTCGATACGGCTAATAAAAAATTTTCTCCCGTAATTAATTGGTTTGCATCAATAGCTAGTGACTTTTTTACAGCAATATCTTTTAGCTGGCTGCTCTTGTAATCATTTTTCTCTTTAAAGTAGTTGATTTGTCTTACGTAACCATAGTGTGGCGTTGCTGTATTAACAAGATTTGGATGAGTCAGATAAATAATTATATTGTTTTGATTATCATTATATCCAAGCGTTTGAAGTGCTAATTTTGCACCAGGGGCATCATAACAGATAGTCTTATTATGTTCTCTATGATAATGGTTGCAATAACTAGCCGTAATTTGGGATAAGAACCCACCCATCGAAAACCCAGTATGATAAATTCTGCAATTGGTATATTTTGCTTTAGTAAGCATATTTAAAGCAAAATTGCACATGCTTATAGCATCGTCAACAATTTTTGGAATATCACCTTTGCCAATTTTTAAACAATTGGCAACATTGGCTGGAGAATCTAATTGCATCCCTCGATGAGAAAGCAAAATTAATTTTTTTTGAGGATGAAATAAAATAATTCCTTCATAATCATTTTCAGAATTAATATTTACTCCTTCTTTCCAATGTGAAGCAGTGACAAGCTTCCAGCCAAGCTGTGATAATGCTGTTAGGGAAGAAGGTATAGCTGGAAATATATCTGTCGGTTTACGTAGCTTTAATAAAGGCTCATGAGGAGGGGCTAACTCATGATTTCGCCAATAATCCGTAATTTCGCCTACTAATGTACATGCTAAAGTAAGTTCTTTATCAGTAATGATTCTTGATTCCATGGTATAAATTCCTTACAAAATTAGTTTTTAGTAGTTAAAAAACTATGGTAATTAATAGTTTCAAAAATGCAATAACTTGCTGGACATGTTTTGTATTATATATTATCTGTAGTTTGCCCTATATTATTAGCTATCAAATTTCAGAACATTATCTAATTACAGTGAAATATCATGACAAATACTTTGACTGAAATTCAGTTTCTTGTTTGCCCAAGATATTTTTTAATGAAAAAAATCTTGCTCTCCCCCCAAACGATTATAGCACTAAACAATGCTGCCAGAGTTCTTAGAGCAAATAGCAAAGGCCGATATGAGCTTGTTTTAACTAGAGGGTATATTTATTGGGGTAAGTGGCGTTGGTTTCGTGGGCAATTAGCAAAACTGGTTTTTTGCTTTTTGTACTGGCCTGATAGAACGGCTGCTAAGTCACTTTTTGGACATAATGGCCACAACGATGGCCTTAGTGTTGACGTCCTGCTTTATGATGTTTCTCTTCGTAAAAAAGTTCAATGGCTTTCATGGAAAAATATTATCATTCCTCGTGTACAGGCTGAAAAAATAATTGAAGTGAATAAAGCGACAATAGATATGCTTGATATGGCGATGAATAGCGCTAATTTCACTGCGCACTCAGATCCAAGAGAAAAATTACAGATGCATTATCGCTTAAATATCCCAGATGAGAATGTTTCATTGATCACAGTATCCAAAAATATGAATTTTGTTAAGTAGTAACTTTTCCTTTCCTATAATAAGTCAAAATCTGAAAAAATTTACAGACATAAAACCTTTAGGGACATTATCTAACTTTATTCATCTTTTAGTTAGTGCCTAAAGCATTTTTTTCAGATTGGAATCAATTGAAGCTAGAATTTGCAATTCCTCATCAAGTATTTTTGTAGCCATTCGTTCAACCAAATTAGAGAAAGCGCCTATATAGGCTTGATATTCCGGAGCATCTAAATTAAAAAAATACTCTACTTTTTCAGCAGATTTTTTATCTTTAAACGGGTGTGCAATCATATCTCTAATTTCACTAAGTTCTTCAAATATATCTTTGAATTTTCTTTCAATAAAATTATCATGGTATTTATGGCAATAAGCTCCAGATAGCAATGTTTTTGTTACTTTCAAAGTGTTTCTTTTTGACACCGAAGCATAGATTTTTTTGTATTTATCATCTGTACTTTTAAAAGCGCATTTTCTTTTTTTCCATGATTCAATAATTTTAAAAAAACATAAAAAACGATACGAATCACTATTGCTGTTCATTCCTTCTCTAAATAAAGCAAACATAGTCCCAATTGGCTCACTTTGTATAAAACCCCATTGAGGCAATTCAATTTCAATCGGATTTTGGCAAGTCGGATGTATTAACCATTTCGCTTGATGATTGTCATCAACTATACATACTGATCTTATACAAAAAGGTCTTCGGTACCTATATGACATAATACTTAGCATGGATAATAAATGAGTGCTGGCTGTATCAAAAGCTTTCTTTGCAGATTCAGTATGAAGACCAACAAATATTGATTGGAGTAATCCTAAATTACTATTCTCTTCAAACCGGAAATCTATATTATCGTTATCATAATTTGCATGAAAATCTTTTGTTTTTGGTAGCTTACCAAAAACATAAGGTGTACGCGCTCTTGTATCTTCCAGAAAAAATCTTATAGAAATTGGTCTTTTTTTCGTATCCTCCTCGGAGGCTTTTATATTTTCTTTTTGGCTTTGTGGAATCCAATGATGAGCGCCAATGTGAGGTATATGCAAATTGTCTTTTTTACTTTCACTCATTGTGTTCTCCAAAATAACTTCTTAGATAAAAATAATTTTAATTTTATTGGGAGCATTTCTCTGTAAAAAACTGACTATTTACTAAGGGTAGTACAAAAATGCTATTTCGATCGTCCACCTTTACTTATCTCCCTTATCCGTGTACGCGACTCACTCATAGCCTTACTCTGCAATTTTACTGCTAATAGGTGCATATCCTCTTGTGAAAACTCACCTTGATGAAACCGCTCACGAATTGCCATAAAGCCACCACGTTGCGCTAACGTCATTGGTTTTATTGTTTGTAATGCTTCAATTGTGGCTTTGATGTCATGGTGTTTGATAGCCTGTTCGGCAAATAGTTGAATAGATTTTGAATGCGCTAATATTTGTGCAGAAAGCTCTTTAGCCGCATTGAAATCTTGTAATCTTGCAGCATGCATCGCATTGACTAAACGAGTTTGTTCTAATTCCATATCGACATATTGTATAAGAAGTGTTTTAAGGGATTTTTTGTCAATATCAATTAATTGCTCATTAGAATGTACTATCTCTCGCTCTAATGCTTTATCAGAAGAAACCCACTGGGCAATTTTGTCGCTGATCTGCTTTTTCCATGCCGCTAACCGTTCTGCCAAATGTGCCGATAACTTTTGACTCATCGATTGATGATCAATGCTACGATGTTCTGCAAACGCTAATGGAAAATCCAATACGCTGTCTTTTAACCCTAAGCGACTTAAACGGCGCATTAAAATGCCATGATTGGCATGGGTATCGCGATCTGCATAGACGTGACAACTCTGGCGATGACGACTGAGTGCCACATAGGTTAAATGCCGATTCCAGCCTTTGCCACCGACATACACTAAACTGTGATCGATGGTCATGCCTTGAGTTTTATGCACGGTGGCAGCATAGCCATGCGTAAAATCAGAGTATGCATAGGGATTAATGGTGATGTTCTGATAACTGCCATCCAATTTTACCGTAAAAGAAAGGACTTTTTTGGATTCCGTAAAATCAATCGATTCAACAGTGGCAAAGCGCCCGTTAGAAACGCCTAATTGCCAGTCATTTTTTAAAAACAGAATCCGATCACCTGATGCAATATTAATCTCGCCTTTACTGGTTTTAACCGAGTATCCTGAATCAATTTTCCCTTCTTTTACGCGCTCGTTTCTTAACAATGCATTGAGTGCTTGAATATCTTCATTGCGATAGGCAATGACCAACACCTGGCTTAAATCTGATGCCTCACCACAAACCCTTTGCCATTCTTTCAGTAATTGCTGCATGGCGGTTTCAGATGTGGCTTCCACATGAATACAATTTTCTGCTTTGTAAGCCGCTAATCCTTTGGCCATAGCACCACCGGAAAAGTCTACTGTCGCTTGTCTCTGCCAAGGTACCGATTGACGATACACGGTTTGCATTTCAGTAAATCCTAAGCGTTCTACTAAAGCACGAAAACTCGCTCCTGGTCCAACCGGTTGTAATTGGGCCGGGTCACCCACTAACACCAATTTTGCTTTGGCTTGGTGAACAATTTTTAATACCGAACACATTGAAAGACTATCCGTCATACCGGCTTCATCCATGATCACGACATCATGTGGATTTAATGTGAGTATCTTATTTTCTACCCGATAACAAAACGAGGCGATGGTGGTACTGGGTAGCCCGATATCTTTGCTTAATCCATCTGCCGCAATACCAGACAATGCAATGCCATAAACGGATACATTTTGTGATTCCCAAATGGCTTTAGCTACCCCTAAACAAAAACTTTTACCCGTACCCGCACGGCCGACGATACAGGCAATGGCATGGGGTTTGAGTATATGATTAATTGCAGTCTTTTGTTCATCGGTTAACGATTTTCCGGTTTGTGCTTGATGTTGCGCTAAAATAGCTTGTTTTTTCTGTTCTGGCATATGAATATGCCAACATGCTTTGAGTTTATCCGCCAATTGTTGAATGGTATTTTCTGTTTCAAATAATGTACGTGTGGTAAATCGCTCACGACCATCTTCACCCATACCTAATGGAATAACCTTGGAAGATTGTTTAATGGCGGCAACTACTTTGGCAAAAGCATCTGGCTGTTCGGTCAAATGTGAAACTGCCTTGGAAATCTCTTTTTCCGTAAATACGGATTCATGTGTAGAAATAATCTGTAAAATACGCTTAATCGCATCAGGTGTTAATGCATCCGCATTTTCTAATGCTGTTTCTAACGGTGTTTTGGTATTTGGTATATTGGATTTAATCTTGTTTCGAGCAAAAGAACCACTGGTGACATCGACATAACGTCCTAGAACATTAGCAATCTGTGTATCGGTAAATGTATCGCCTAATGTGGATAATTGATGAAAAACAATTTCTGCATTTTCACTCAAGCGCGCTAAATTTAAACGTCGAATGGCATCAGCTTCTTCTATGCGATCGATGCTTTTACCACGACGTGCTTTTTCTTGAGCGGCCTTGCCTTGATGCATCCCAGGAATTAAATCAATGCCTTGTTCTTCATAGGAACGGTGATCAATTCGAGTGTTATGGTGATGTAAATGCAGATGAAAATTGGCATATTCCGCCCATTGTTCACGCCAAGTCTGTAATAAGACTTTGCTATCCCATTCCCGCATGCGTTGACCAAAACCCGTATCTGTTAAGGAACGCATCGTTAATAGAACATGGACATGGGGGTTACCCTTATCCCAATGTACCGACCAATCCGCTAGCATGCCGCGCGATACCATTTGATCTTTAATAAATTCCCGCGCTAACTGAATGCCTTGCGCTTCGTTGAGTTCAATGGGTAATGCAAACTCGATTTCACGAGCCAATCGCGAATCGACCCGCTTTTCAGCCGCATCCATACCATTCCACAGTTTTTCTGCCGCTTTCGAGGGATTTTTTTCATGGAGTTCTACTAATTCTTTTACCCAAGCAGGTGCATTATCAGGAACCATGAGATCAGAATAAATGACATGCTTTTTGGCAGTGAAATCAAAATCTTTTTCTTCTTTGTGATCACGCAATCTTGCTGCTCGACGATAGGCACTCGCGGCAATGACATTCTGGCCTTTTGAACGTTGAATCACTTTCACATGCAGATGATAGATCGCCATGATTAACACCTTTCTTTAACCTATTGAGCAAACGTTGCAACGCAATGTGTAAGTGCGCTGTTTGCAGTTTAGGGCGGTAGGGGAGAGGTGAGATAGGTGAGGATAGGCACTATTATAGTGAGTATGATGATAAATTTTGTTTCGATAATTTTAGGAATAAAATTAGAAGGGTATTTAACGACACTTTAAATATCACTATACTATCAATGAAAAATAATATCGCATGCGAATTTGAGAAATTTTAAACTTAATAGGCGGAATTTCTATGGCAAAAATATTGCTTATAATATCCTTATTTTTAATATCAAATCCTCTATTTGCTCATGATAGAGAAACTGAAAAAGCAATAAAAGATATTTCTCTTCACTTGGCTTTAATTAACCAGGAACTTGCAAAAATTCATGTTTTGCAAGAAGAAAATCTTTGCAATAATCTAAAAGAAAATTGTTCTTCGACGACCTCCAAGGTCAAACATATGAGGCAATCTCAATGTCAACAATCTGATTCAACCTTTTTTAAAACTAGACAAGCTGTATTTGAATCGGTAATTAATGAAATGGTAACGCTTAAAAAAGCTACGATAATAACCGCTACATTTTTATTAAAGGATTTGACATTAATATTGGAATATCTCCTTCTGTGACTGTTACACTTGAATTTAAGAAAAATAAATAAACGACATGGCAAAAAAGAAAGCAATTCATGAATTGTTGCAACTAAAAAATGTGGGTATTGCGACTTGCCAAGACTTGATACTACTTGGTATTCAATCTATTCATGAGTTAGCCAATGCACAACCAGATGAACTGTATGTTCGACTTCAGAAAATAACAGGTTGCGCTCATGACCCTTGCGTATGGGATGTATTTGCTGCCATTATTCATGAAGCACGTACAGGAATAAAACAACCATGGTGGGAATGGACTAAAGTACGTAAAAAACGACAGGCTGAAGGTACTTTTTGCAACCAAATCACCTAAAGAGAGTACTTTATCAAATGCTACCTAACGATATCAAACATTCAATTAAACAAGATTTTCATTTTCCAGAAAAGATGGTGTTTGGCCAAATCGCTACACAAGCAGAAAATCGCCCGCGAGTACGGACTGTTCGGTTGTATGGTATTGAAGAAGATAAAGGATTAGTTTTTGCTACACATACTGCCTCAAGAAAATGGAACGAACTAAAACATAATCCAAATATGGCTGTTTGTTTTTTGCATCCTGAATGTCAAATTCAATTACGTGCAGAGTGTACGGTAAGTCTGTTAAATTTCAGCTTGGATCCTCATATTGCTGAAAATTGTTGGAAAATGATAGGAAAAAATGTAAAGAAAATTTATGACGATGATTGCACATCGGATTTTTGTTATAAAAACCAACAGCCATTAAAAATTCCAAAAAATATTCCTGATTGCTTTGGATTGATCATTGCTGTGCCTTATATTTGGGAATATTTATTTATTGACTCTGATTATCCTAATAGTATTCGTTATCTGTATACCCAAGATGCAGACAAAAATTGGAAAAGAAAGCGTTCGACAGTTATTTAAAGAGTGCCTTTCTACATCTACCTCGCGAACCAAAACCCTGATTGAATAACCATACTACATTTTAATCCTTCAAAATAAGGAAATGGTTATGGTATTTGCCTTCTTAAAGTTAGATAACGAGGCGTTGTTTACTTCGCTGAGAAACCAAGGTTTTACAGCGGTATTCGATAAAAATTGGCAAAAAATATTGAAGAGTATCGAATTATTAGAAAGCAACGATCTAGCCCACTTTAAGATTCAACAAGAAATCAAACATTTGCGAGAACAGGCAGCGAAATCCTCTAGCCTAGACTCGGTTAACGCGGTGTTGCAGTTAAGCCGATGGATAACACCGACTTACCTCACTTGGCGAAAAAATCAAATTGCCCTTTTTAATAATCCTGCATGGTGGGATAAACGTTTAGCTGCGGCAAAAAATCTAGAACAACCTGCACAAGATAAAGCACTTCAAACAATTCCTATTTTACAAGAGTTGTGGAAACAACAAAGTCATTATGCCTTTTATAGCACGATTGACTTGATCAATGTCTATGAAACGATTTTTCCGCTTTTCACGGAATGGTTGTCGTACGCACAAGCTGAGCTTGCGTATTCCAATAAATTCGCAGGGCGATTCCAAATAAATTCGCAGGTTGATTCCAATACAAATCGCAGGGTAATTCCAAATTAATTCGCAGTGGTATTCTGATTTAATTTGCAGAGTGGTTCTGGTTTAAAATTTTCAGATAGTTTTTCCACTTCATAATATAGATCATTAAATCGGAGCGAAGCGACGCTATAATTTTATTGGTAACTTGATTAAGCTTCACCTCCTTTTATTAAAGTAGCCTGTTTTTTTCTCATAGATTCGCCCTTAAGTTCAACACGATAAGCGGTATGAACCAATCTGTCTAGAATGGCATCCGCTAACGTACCATCACCGATAGCTTCATGCCAAAATTTCACAGGTAGTTGGCTGGTAATGATACAAGAACGCTTTTCATGGCGGTCATCTAATAATTCTAATAAATCACGCCGCTGTTCATCGGTAAAGGGAGTTAATGCAAAGTCATCTAAAATGAGCACATCCATTTTAGCTAACTCAAGCATTTTTTTCGTATATCGTCCATCGCCTTTAGCGATAGCTAATTCAGGTAAAAGCCTGGAGATTCTAGCATAATAAGAAGAGAAGCCTTCCAAACAAGCTTTATGCGCAAGTGCACAAGCCAAGAAGGTTTTGCCTGTACCCGTTGGGCCAACAATTAATAGATTATGGTGTGCACGGAGCCACTGACAACTCGCCAATGAGTTCAGAAGCGATGGGTCTAAGCCTCTTTGAGCTTTATAGTCAATATCTTCAAGACAAGCTTGCTGTTTTAATTGTGATTTTCGCAGTCTGTTTTGTAGTTGCCGATTTTGACGTTCAAGTAACTCTCGGTCGACCATAAATCCCAGACGTTCTTCAAAGCTTAAACTGTGGATATTAGATTGCTGTAATTGTTCATGCAACGCTTTGGCCATACCGCTTAAGCGAAGGGTTTTAAGGTTTTGCATGACAGGATGTATTAACATAAATTTCTCCGGTAAATAGTTATTCAAAGTACTGCTGACCTCTGACATATTCATGATTTTTTTGTGTGACATGGGTACTTTGTGAATGAGTGGGTAGCGGTTGTTGTTCAAGACGATTTTTTAAGATGGCTTCGACACTTTTATAGGAAAACGCCCCGATGGCTAAAGCTCTTTTGCAAGCAGCTTCAAGTCGTTCTTGTCCATACTGTTTGCCTAAACGCAGGAGTCCTAAACAAGCACGAAAGCCTTGTTGAGGATGTGCTCTTTTTAAAATGATTTGTTCGACAAGAGAAGCCGTCGATGCACCAGTTTTACTTGCCCATTGTTGAATACGTTCAGGCGTCCACTCGGCATAGCGCTGATGCGATTTGGGCATGTGTTCATTGAGTGTAGTATGTTGGTACTTGGTATAACTACGGGTATGAGCAGCAATCCGTTTTCGCTTATAAAACACTTCAACCAATGGCTGGGTAAAACGCACATCCAAAGTTTTTTGTGCAAAGGTATAGGGTACACTGTAATAATGTTCTTCCAATTCGATATGATAATCGATACCTGCTTTCGCTTGTTTCCATTGAGCAAAAACGTAACGTGTGGCAGGAAGAGATTTCAGCAGAGATTGTTCCAAACATTCAAATTGGCTTTTTCTTGAACCTGGCAATTTTTGGAATGGGCGCTTATTGAGTTCATCACGTAAGTGATGTAATGCCTCATTGAGTTCTTGCAAACTTAAAAATGAACGATTTCTGAATCTAGCTAAAATTTGACGTTCGACATGTAAAACGGCTTGCTCAACTTTGGCTTTATCTTTAGGGGAAGCTACTCGAGTGGGTAAAATAGCAATCCCATAATGACTTGCCATTTCTTGATACGTCGGATTTAAGTCAGGCTCATAACGATGCGCTTTTTGAACCCCACTTTTTAAATTATCTGGAACCACAATTTCAGGAACACCACCTAAAAATTCAAAGGTACGCACATGCGAGCCTATCCAATCTGGCAATCCTTGGGTCCAAGTGGCTTCTACATAAAAATAATTGGAAGCACCTAATACCGCAATAAAAATTTGTGCATTTTGCACTTCGCCTGTGTGTCGATTAAATAAAACCGGTATGGTATCTCCTGCATAATCTACAAAGAGTTTTTCACCTGCTTTATGGGTTTGACGCATCCAAACATCCAATTTATTTTCAAATTGTTGGTAGAGCGCACAGAACATACTGTAACTGATCCCGCGCGGATAACGCTCCTTATATTCTTGCCACAATAACATCAGTGTGACATGTTTCTTTTTCAGTTGTGCATGAACCTGTGCAAAATCAATTTCACCCTTATCTTCCGGCATGGGCCGTTTAATCGGTGGATAGAGCTTTCTTTCTAATTGTTCATCATCTAACCCTTCGGGTAAGGGCCAACTTAATTGTGCCTCACCCACTCTGCGCAGACATTCTCTTACCGTACTACTACTAATGCCCAAACTCTTTGCTATAAATTGATTGCTGTGAGTTCCATCTTTTAAACGTAAAATCTCTCGTATCTTTCTCATGGACAATGGACTCCTCGACATAAAAACTGTGCCTCTCTTTACTTAAGTTAAAAGCACAGCATATTTTTAAAATGCGCTTGCGTAGATAAAAACCACACACAACAACGCACGCCAAGTTGTCGCTTTACTCCAATAAAATAATCAGCAATATCAGAACTGGAATACCACTGCGAATTAATTTGGAATCGCCCTGCGATTTGAATTGGAATTGCCCTGCGAATTAAATAGGAATTGCCCTGCGAATTAATTTAGAAATACCCTGCGATTTGGACTGGAATACGCACTGAGCTAAAACAAAATAGACAACGATTACCTAAATCAATTTTACGTGAGTATGAGCAATATCTCAGCAATGCGGCAAAAAGTTTAGCATATGAAAAACAACAAATTCATACGGCCTTTAAAGGTCGTTTAGTCGCCGGATTGACCAAACAAAATTTGCAATTTGATGAGGTCATTTCACTGCTGCAAGTAGATCTCCATGCAATGGGTGTTTTACCGATTCAAACGCCCTCGCCGAATCAAGATGATCGTGGCTATTTAACACCGAATATTTGGTTAATGATGCAGCAAATTATTGAAAAAGATGGCAATGAAACTGAGAAAGTTGATTGGTATGGCCTAAGCTATAATGTACATCGAAGCCACAATGATCCCTTGTTTAATAGCCATTATCGTTCTACGCATCAAGGTCATACCTATCGTATTCCTGCTGAATTAGCGGCATATATTCCTGTAGAATTCCCTTTTTATCTAAAGCTTCCGGCATTTCTTCATTGGTTTTTTATCACGGATCGGTTCTATTACACGTTTTTCCAACATGCTACTTGTCAATATCTTCTTGCTATTGAAGAAAGTTTTGAGCAATGGAAATGCCCTGTGGAAGTCAGCTTAGCGAGCTTGGAGAAAAACCACGCTTGGCAAGGGCTGCAAAACCTTTGGGGATATTTAGAAGCAGAAAAAATACGGATTCAAAACATACAAGAAAATCTGTTTATTTTTTCTCCTAGCAAAATAACGTCTTTATTAGAAGGTTATCGCAATCACTTACAAGCATTTGCCAATGAAATATTGAGCAAGCAAATTTCCCTAATCCATGAAGCTATGAAACCCTTTCATCAAAAAAACCTAACAGAGGACGGAAAACACCAGTTAGAGAAACTCCTTCAGCAACTACAACAAACCGAAAAACAGTGTAAGCATGCAGCCAATGTGAAAAGTGAATTATTGCAATTAATTTTACATTGCCATCATCTTTTGAATCGACCTGTCGTGACAACAGAAATTTTGGAAACTGCTACTATCGCCATTGACGCACTAAACCAAGGAGAAAAGCCAACTTCCGAAGCATTAGATGCCATCAAAACAACACAAGATAGTTTGGCATTAAGCGAATGTGTGAACGAAGCTAGCAGCTACACACAAGCACGTTTTACGATAGAAACTCATCTTGCCAAAGAAAAAATTCCTGATTTATTAAAAGTTGAATTATTGGAAAATCCTCTCAAAAAAGATCAAGAAACATTAACACAACATTTACAAGCGATGAAAACCTACCACGCCTGGGTTTTGCGTGAAAAACCAGTACTCATGGATCCAGTAGTACTGAATGATCAATTGTGCTACTACACGTATCTATTTTTACAATCTGTCCGTGAATTACCCTCGAAACAAGCTTTTTTAACAAAAAAAGTCGTTATTCAACAGGTGATTGGTGCGCTTCAATATCTTACAGAGACGACGTTTCCAGCCTTGCATCGTACATTAGTATCGCTCACCAAAATGGATATCAACCAACCATTGTATGCAGATGATTGGGAACTGTTTCGTCAATGTGAATTATCACCGCCATTAAATACATTAAAAAAATATTTGACGGATAGAGGGTTGAAACCTGATTTACCTCATAAAGCAGAGATGAGGAGTAAACTAGAATCAGAAAATGCACATACTTTTAAGAAAGTATTTTCTTCATCTGAAATATCATCAAAAAACCAAACGAATACTATCTTGTTCAACTCAACATTTACTCAGTGAGGCCCGCCATGGGAATTATGCAAACCTTTTGTCAAGAACTTTACAAAGAAATAAAAACCTATGAAGCTAATAAGACAAGAAGGAAAAAAAAGTTAAACCCAATTCGTCAACAAGATATTACTCAGCTGACTCAAATACTCGAAACTGCTGAAAAACAAAACCCGACTAATATTCGAATATTACATCAAGATGTGATGAATTTTCTAGGCTCAATAAAAACAGCTCGGTTTATTGGCTTTCCTATTGCCAGTGATTTATGCACTCAATTACGCCAAGTATTAGCACGCCCTCAGTTTGATCCTGCACAAATGGTCATTATTGAGCTTCAAGAACAACAGGCAAGCCAATGTTATATTAATATCCAACTGAATACACGGTTAACACAACATGAACAAGAAATTGCCCTGTTAAACGATAACTTAGCAGAACGTGAGCAATTGTGTAAAATGCTGATCAATAAATGTAATGTATTAAAAATAGAAAATGCACAACTCAAACAATCACTCAATGCATGTGCCGATGGAAATACAGCAGAGCGATTAAACCGACTGCACACTCAAGTCGCTGAACAACAAACGACCATTTCAAAACTGACTGCTGAGTATGAAAAAGAAAAAAGCGAAAACCAACGATTGAAAGAGGAAAATCAGCGGTTAGAGGAAGAAAATCGCAGGTTAAAAAATGGGGCAAGAGAAAATACGTCTTCATCCACTGAACAGCCAATTGAAGTCACCTGTTATGCCTCACCATTAAAAAATAAATTACCTCATACACGCCAAACCACAACCAATACCGCTACACCTAACTCAAGTAATAGCGTGGAATTAAAAACATACGGTTCTTAAGCTTTTTAACTTAAAGTGCTTTCTAAAATGGATACTATTCTCAATTCCAATAGTTCTTCTCAAAAAACCCGCAGCAATTTAGCATATCAACAGCGCCAGCAAATACGCCGCCATCACCTTGAAAGAAAACAAGCGCTTCGAAAAATATTTGAAATGGGTAAAGTCGTTGAAAAAGCAGGGTTTGGGTTGGAAGATTTGAATGTTGTTTATGGTATTCTTGTTGAAGCAAGAAAAAAATTGGTAAGGAATGAATGATTTTTTAATATGATTGGTTTAAGCCCCTCATTAATATTATTTTCCACAATTAAGGACACTTGAAGTCAAAAAATGCAATAAGTTTGGAAAGTCATTTTCTAGTGTACCTGTTACGTTGCCAATATTAAGCGCTAAAATTTCTTGAAAGTCTTTTTTAGACGCCGCGTCAGATTTACTGAAAACAGTCTCATAAACAAAAGTTTGATTTGAGTAACCGCAGCACTGACATCGATTACCTTCGTGAGTGGAAAAAGTGACTTTCAGCGTTTTATCTTCATCAGGACTAGCATTAATAGCAATGTTTTCTATGTCCTTTATCATAGTTAAATCTTCAAGATCAATGTCATTGTTTTTTAAATAGTCGCCCAAGGTTTCTGCATAAGTGTCGATCCATTTTTCTGTTCTTAAGACACTATTTTCAGTATAAGAATCGTGCCCCTCTGGCAAGTGGCGAACTCTACGTATCTTTAATTGAAGCACCCTTTCTTTCAAGTCATTTGCTGTGATAAGAGAGATACCATGCACCGCTATAATTACAGGTAAACTTATAATGGTTAAAATTGCTGATACTACGTATTTTAGTGCTAACAAAGGAAAAAGCAGTATAGAAAGGACGATGCGAATCAATAACTCTATAGGCTGCGGAAGTGTATTTGCTTTTAAAAAATTACCTATTTGAATTGTGAGCATTAGTAAAGCATAAGGGATAAAAAGCGTCGCATAATCACATATGCCTATATGTTCGGTTCGATGTTTTCCCTTCCATGAAGGAAACAGAACGTAAGTACCCGAAAATATGAAAAAGGCATCTAAAATTTTATGAAACAAGCTCGTTCGCAATGTTCGAGCGTGGAGAAATATGTTTGTTTCGATAATACCGAAAAATGGATTATAAAAAGACACCTTTTATCACCTGATTTGTTCTAAGTCTTGGTTTTAGCGTGATTTATAAAAAAGAGTGATTATAATAGAACCACCCTTGAATCTTCCAAAGTCAATCATACAAAACAGGTTATGCAATGCAAAATAGGAATAACGGAATTGTCTTATGATTGAAGAAATTGCTTTGTCCTCATTAAATGAAAATGATATCGATCAGATTGCCTCATCATTTGAAGCTTTAGGCTGGAATAAGCCAAGAAGCATCTACGAAACCTATTTATTAGAACAGACCAATCATAAAAGATCTATTATTGTGGCAAAGAAAAATAAGACATTTTGTGGTTATGTAACCATTAAATGGGAATCTGATTATCCGTATTTTAAACAACAAGAGATACCAGAAATTTCTGATCTAAATGTGCTGCCAAACTATCGAAATCAAGGCCTCGGCTCAAGGTTAATAGTAGCCAGCGAAAATATGACAAAGGAACGAGATTATAAGTATATTGGACTGGGTGTTGGTATGACTGTAGATTATGGAAATGCACAACGACTTTATGTGAAGCTAGGCTATGTGCCAGATGGCTATGGTCTTCATTATCGAAATAGACCGGTATCCTATGGAGATAAAGTCATGGTTGATGATGATTTGGTAATTTATCTTATCAAACAGCTATAAGTAAAAGTTGATGTGCCATAATTTACTCCCTAAATTTATGATACCATGCGAAAAATCAAATTATTCATCTTTCTCTAGTTTATAGGATTATTGTATTTATGACTGAGCAAGAACTTGAAGTAGAATTAAGCCGACTAGGCCTTAAAATTCCACAGAATGAGCGTGAAGAAATAGCAAAAGCTGTGAAATTTATCGATCAAATGGCTGCCTTGGTAAAAAAACCGCGATCGGTTATGGTTGAGCCAGCACACATTGTTTCTTTTCCCAAGGATTAATACATGATCCCTGATTTTTTAACAATTGCAGATGCCGCACGTTTGATTGAAAAACGTGAATTATCTCCTGTTGAACTAGTGGAAAATAAACTACAACGCATTCAAAAATACGACAAGCATATTAATAGCTTCATTCATGTCATGGTAGATCAAGCTTATACTGCTGCCCGTATTGCACAGGCAGAAATTGCCGCAGGAAACTATAAAGGCCCATTACATGGTATTCCGCTTGGACTCAAAGACATGTATGAGACAGCAGGTATACCCACTACCGCACATTCTAAAATCCTACAAAATTATATTCCTACTAACGATGCGCATGTAGTTAAAAAGTTAAAAGAATCGGGGGCAATTATTGTCGGCAAATTAGCGACACATGAGTTTGCCATAGGCGGTCCAAGCTTTGACTTGCCTTGGCCACCAGCTCGAAATCCATGGGACACGAATCATTTTACAGGTGGTTCATCAAGTGGCTCTGGTGCGGCCGTTGCAGCTGGATTTGTGCTTGGCTCTGCTGCAGGTGATACCGGTGGCTCAATTCGTAGTCCAGCAGCTGCATGTGGTCTTGTGGGAATAAAACCTACCTACGGTCTCATTAGCCGCACGGGTATATTGCCACTTGCTTACTCTCTTGATCATGCCGGACCAATCGCTTGGACAACTGAAGATTGCGCGATTCTACTTCAAGCAATGGCGGGCTATGATTCAATCGATCCTGTTAGTGTCAATCGGCCTATTCCAAATTATCGGTCTGCTTTAACAGGTAATGTGACAGGAGTTCGTGTTGGACTACTACGTCATTTTTACACCGCCGATAATAAAGCTAATACTGAAACTTGTGATGCAATAGAAGCTGCGGCCAAAAAGTTAGAAGAGATGGGTTGCATAGTCAATGAAATAACATTATCTCCACTATCTGAGTGGGCCGCATGTGGCACGATCATTATGTTAGCGGAAGCCTATGCAATACATGAATCAAATCTACGAGAGCGTTTTACAGATTTTGGAGTCATTTTTCGTGATCGGATGGCTCTAGCCGGATTAATCACAAGCGCCGATTATATTCAAGCATTACGACGTAGGCGAGAATTGATTGATGAGTTCGATCAAGCAATGACTAATATCGATGTCATTCTAACTGCCACTACTCCATCTGAAGCACCAAAAATTGATGCTGTTAGTAAATTTGCAATTCTTGAGCGACCACTTTTAACCATGCCATTCAACGTGACTGGTAGCCCTGCAATATCTATCTGTTGTGGATTCACAAAAAGTGGATTGCCTTTAGCTATGCAAATTATTGGCAAACGTTTTGATGATACCACTGTAATGCGTGTAGCTGATGCATATGAAAAATCAACGCCGTGGCGGATGAAACGTCCTTCATTATAAATGCGACATCTGATCTACCTCAGATAAGAAATCTAATTTGAGGTTTAAAAGAATACATCATGCACATCCAGTAATAACCCATACTTCTAAACCAAGCATTAGACAATGCAGTGGAATTAAAAACCTATGGGTCTTAAGTTTTTAACGTGATTTTCCAACATGGACACAATTTCTAATTCAGATATTTTCTCTCAAAAAACTCGCGGTAATTCAGCTTATCAACAACGCCAACAAATACGCCGCCATCATCTTGAAAGAAAACAAGCGCTTCGGAAAATATTTGAAATGGGTAAAATCGTTGAAAGGGTGGGGTTTGGGTTGGAAGATTTGGATGTTGTTTATAGAATTTTAATTGCAGCAAGGGAAAAATTGGAAGATCAAAATCAGGCATGAAATCCTTACAAAGCTTAATATAATTAGAAAAATCTAATAACTTTAATTATTTTTACTATAATTATTTGCATACTTCTAATTATTTGGATTCCTTTATGCAAGGCATTAAGAAAAAACATCATTATATAGCTAAGTATTATCTTAAAAATTTTACTGATAAAAATGAAAAAATTTGGGTTTATAAAAAATATAACCCTATTAATCCTCACGCTGGAAAACCAAATGAAGTTGCTATAGTCAACAAGTTGTATCACTTAGAAAATAGTGAAAATTCGATAAATGAAGTTGAAGATTATTTTGCAAATGAAATTGAATGTCCTGCGGCAGAGCCATTTAAAAAATTGATACAAGGACAATTTCCTAGTGATCCAGATTGAGAAAAATTATCTTTATTTTTTGGAACACAAATAGTTAGAGTCCCTCGATATATTCATCACTTAAAAGAGCAATTCATAAAAGAATTCAATATCTTTTCGCAAGTATCAGCTTCAAATAGAGAAGATTTTTATAGAGTTCACAAAAAACTATATCCTGAACTTGATGAAAATGAAATAGAAAAAGATAGGCAAGAGATTTTAAATGGGAATTTTTCATTTGAGCCAGATAAAAATTTTTTACTAAAAAAGATGGTTCTCTTAGGAAAAAGTATTGCATCAAATCTATGTAGTATGCGATGGGCATTGATAGAAACAGATGAGAAATATCCTTTTATCACATCAGACAATTTTACAAATATCTTTAATCCACAATTTCCGCCAAATGGATTTTATCAGACAGGATTAGGAATACCAGATACAAGATTTAATATTCCTTTATCAAAAAATTTAACTTTACTAATGATAAATGATGAAAAATTTCATGATGGTTATTTTTATAGTGTGTATAATTCAATATATCAAAAATCTGGAGAAAAAATTAACTTAAAAGAACTTATTAAAGCCTTTAATAAGACTACTTATTTAAAATCAGATAAATACATATTTGCAAATTCTGATTCTGAAAAACTCAAAGTTTGCTTTAATAAGTTGCTAAAGGAAGCAAAATTTATTCAAGAAAACAAAAAAATTAATTCTCAAAAAAATGAGAAGTCTAAATAACATGAAAATTCACCAAATCCATAATGGTTTTAGTTTATACAATATTTGATCCTCCATAACTTCTCCCCAATAACGCGAATCCCAAGAATAAGGCGAATGTGTGCCTATTAACCAATAACCTTGTACATGTGAATACTTTCCACGTGGATAAATTGCTGATCTTCGATGCAAGCTATCAAAATGAAAAGTTGGATAAGGATAAATAGTCTTATTTACACGAATAAATTGATCGGTTAATACAACATCATCGCCTGGAATGGCTATTACTTCTTTAATCAGTGGATCAGCGCCTTGGCAACGATGTCCTTTTTCGATATAGCAATTTCTAAGGCCGAGTGTTTTATAAGGTTCCGCTAAACATAGCGCAACAATATCGCCGCGATGAATATCACCAGTATCGCGTAGGTAAATGCCTTGTTTCATGCTGGGTGTCACATTAATGCAAACATTATAAGCATGTGCTAAGAAAAATAAACTAAGCAATATGACTAAAAGAATCAGAGGATAGTTTGATTTAAGTTTAAAGATAGTTGACATAAAGCTTCCGTTTAAGGCTTTGCTTAAGTCTTTCGAAAGGGTAGGGCAAGGTCTTTTTTAAGACCAATGTAGAGGTTTGGAGGTATGCAAAAATGATAAATATTTTTGTGCATTTTTGCTTGACTCCGTAGACCGTTCGAGTAATCTGTTACCGCTGATTGGATTTTACATTCATCAGTTAAGTTTGAAGTGTTCCTTGCGCGGCCATCCTTAGTTCTCCGCGCTTGTTCCTTCAAGTTTAGGCGCGCCGCGAAAGTGCTATCAACACTTTACTACGGCGCTAAACATACAAACCTGATGAGAGGTTCAATAGGTAAGTAGAATCGCCAGATTACTCCGACGAAGCCCTCTCAGAACCGGACAGGCGGAATTACCGCATCCGGCTCCCGATAAACCCTAGCCGACCACGACTAATTTTCAGCACTGCTTTTCCAGAAATATCGATGTCGTTTTCCAATTATCTAAGTCCTCAAATTCTTTCATAAGTGCATTAAAGCTTTTCCAAGGCATTCGATTCCTTCTTCCTCTACGGTTAATCCACTGCCAAATCAGTCGTCTTGCTGCTCGTATAAATGCACGCACACAGTGTTGGTTATCTGAGATGGCATGATAATTTATCCAACCTCTGAGTACCCACGATACAACCGTTAGGGTCTTTTTCGTGCCTTTCGCATTTTGCATCTTTCTCAGGTATTGTTTTAAGCTCTTGAGTTTACTCGTCATGCGGTCGCGCCGACTTTTAAACATCAAACGCCACCATTTACCATTACGCGCTTTTCCCCAATATGCTGTAAACCCCAAGAAGTGATACGTCGGCAATTTCATGCCTTGGCGATGTGCTCTATCGGCTAAATTCTGTCCCGAAGGTAGGATTTGAGATTTAGCTTTATTGAGTTTAAGCCCATACTTGGCTAATCGTTTAGGAAGTACTTCATAGAATCGTTTCGCTGTTATCCGCTTTTCAAACACAAACACCATATCATCCGCGTACCTAATCAGTTCCGCTTTCCCTCTGAGGTAACCCGTTCTGATATTATAGAACCAGTTATCTATCACCTCATGGAGAAAGATGTTTGCGAGAATCGGGGATAAAATTGAACCTTGTGGGCAGCCTCGTTCATTTCTGACGGTTTTATCACGCTCCATCACTGGCGCGGTGATTAACTTATCAATTAAACGAAGAAATCGCTTATCCGTAATCTTCTTCCTCAATATCTCACGTAATTCTTCATGCGGTATCGTGTTGAAGTATTTCTCTAAGTCGATTTCGATGACTGCACCTTCAAAACAGGGATAAGCTTCTTTGTACAAGGCTCTTAACGCATCGTGACAACTTCTATTCGCACGAAACCCATAGGAGCAGGGAAGAAATACTGGCTCATAAATCGCTGTCAGCACTTTGCTCACTGCCATTTGTACCAGCTTATCTTCATAGCACGATACCGCAAGCGGTCTTGTACTTCCATCTTCTTTTGGAATTTCTATCAGGCGAGATGCCTTCGGAATATAAGTGCCACTGCGTATCCTCTGGATTAATACTTTAACCTGCTCATCCAGATTTGACTCATAGACTTCTTTGGTAACTCTATCAATGCCTACAGCTTTATTTCCTTTCATCTGTCGGCTCATTTCCTTTAGCAAATCTCCATCTATGATATGCCCAAGATTATTGAACACTGTCCCAGAATGTTGACTTGCTCGCAGGCCTATGCGCTTAAGTTTCGTTATCCCTGTTTCTTTTCTGTCTTTGCTGTGTACAGACAAGGTTTCCCCCTCACGCTCGGTTTATCTGTCAGCCCTTCGCTCCACGGGCATTACTCGCTTCACCACTACTACGACTGACTCCGCCATCCAATAGATGATTTCTTGGCGCTTGTGAACTCTTATCACACTTGTCACCAAAATACTTCTTCCTTTGAAGCACCTATTGGACTTCCCAGGTTCCGTCACCTATCTCTATAAACTCGCCAACGCCTGTGACCCCGAGGGTTGGTCAACTTCGGATTTCCAGTTATCTACTTAGACCTCCGTTGACCTATTGCTTACGGTGAAGACAACTACCTCAGCTTCCCTGACAACTATGCTTTCGGGGCTATTACGTTCATCATTTGATTTCGGCTCGAATATTTCGCTGTCTACGCTTCGTCACTTCCGTTACCTTCAGTAACGCAAGACTCGCTAGATGGCGAGGCTGGTTCCTCTTACCATCGCAGGACTTTCACCTGCAAGATAGGCGCAGCTTATCCTGGCGCCCTGTCTGCTGATAGTCTAGCGGCTGCGCCGCACCTTAGCAATTCTGTCTATGACAGATTGTCACATCTTTTTTTATTATCCATTCAACACTTTTACCCGCAACGAAGCCAAAAGGCAGCCGTTTTTGTCAATCAATTGCGTGCATTGGTTGGCTTGAGCTATGCCGCTTGCCACATGGCGGATATGTCTGAGAAGGATTGGGAAGAATATCAAAAATACTTCTGCCGATTCATCCAGTATAGTCAAGGTGATTTTTGCCAACATTGGGGTGCGCTGTTACTCCTGGCGCAAACACTTGCCAAACTGGTGATTTTCGCTGTCGAGAGTTCTCAGCAGGCCAGCTACCCAACTCTATACCACAGTTTTATGCAGGCACTCGGTAAAGCACTTAACAATGAGTTAATTGTTGAAACGGGAAAAATTGACGAAGTACAGCAATTGTTTCCTGCTTTACAACAGCATCCATAAAAATTAAAAAGGAGATTTTTAATGCTTATCTTAACCCGTAAACTCAACGAATCCATTATCATTAACGACAACGTAAAAATTACCGTTCTCGGTACTTATGGATCACAAATCCGTATTGGTATTAGCGCTCCCAAAGAAATCAATGTTCATCGTGAAGAAATTTATACCAAAATTCAACAGAAGAAAAATACAACAACTGAGTCATCAGATGAGAAGGCCAGCGCTGCTTAATCGCAAAAATAACAGTATTTTTACTTTCCAGAGTAACTTCATTTATCCCTAGCGTTTTTGCTCAAGGCCTTGCTGAAGCCTTATTGAAGCTTAGGCACGACTTTTAGACATATAAAAAAGTCATACTGCACCCAAATAGCATGTCCAGTATGACTGACATAAAAACTACAAAAGTTAACTGAATTGCTCTTAATCAGCAGGAATAATAGGCGCATCATGTATCTCAGTTAATCCCAAACTGACAAACCGTGCATGAAGCTTTGAATCAAATTGTGTTAGCGTGACTATTTCGGCAACGGGTATTAAAATGCCACGATCGGATAACGCATCAGGTTGTGTAATATCTTCCACATAGTTGGTAGTCAAAATGAGGCGATGGGTTTCTTTTTCACGATAACCACTGGTAACAGGGGTAATTTGTACATAACGCTGTGTTTCGTTGGGGTCTTCTGTGACGGCCACGAGTACACCAATGTAGACTTTACCGCTTTTAAGCGTAATCATCACCAATTTTCGCAATAATTTATGAGAATAAGCAAAAAATAAATCAGTAAACTCAAAGTTCCTCTGTTTTCCACTTATTTCCGCAATTTTGGACAGCGCTTTAACAGCGCTTTATGTAATCTATTTTTAATAGGAGGAAAGGAGAGAATGACTCCGAACAAGGGAGCCACGACCAAAATGCCAACAATCAGAGTTAATGAATGAAAATAATAATGAAATTGCTGATGCCACCAACTTCCTAAACGACCCAAATCAGGAAAAATAAAAGAAATTAATCCTATTAAAACTCGCGCAAATACAAAACACAGGAGCGAAAAGACAGCAACCTGCAGAAAGAAATCCCAACCTGTGCGTTGGCGGGTAGGCTGGGTAATCTGGAAAATGAAAAAAGCAATATAGCCTGCCACCCCCCATAAAATAATATCAAGCCCCATGTCCGACCTATTTTTGTTTTTTGGTTTCTTTTGGCAAAGGTACTGAGCGGGGTAACCTGAGTTTTTGTATGGTTTCCCAATTGTATTTTAAAGCCGCTACCGGATCGACAGACATGTAGCCGCCAAAGGTCTCTTTCATTTCTTTAGGGATTTTATTGTCATCGCTCATATTACTACTTAGCTCCATTTATTTTTGCTTGAATAGATTGTAATGATACTTAAGCTGTTTTGAACAGTCCACAGTTCTGGCTAATCCTTGGCAGTCTCTTATACTTAAATATAACACAAATAAAATGAAAGCATTGGCTTATTTAAGTGCTCAAAAGGAAAAACAGAAGGTGAATCGCATTGTCTAAACGAGACAGTATTTTTCCTTTATCTGGTGTATCATTCTAAAAAAGCACGCGCGACTTTTGCGCGATTTAACTGTGTGCTACTGTGCATTATTAGGCATTTTGTAACAAACCGACCAGCTGTTGAAATGTTAGTGAAAAGGGCTTAAAACCCTCGTATTTACTGAAATTTACGACTTTGGGCTAATGATATTTAGAAGGTTCAAATCCTCTCACCCCGACCATTATTATTTCAGTGGATTTAAAATTGGAAATTTTTATATGGATTGCCTTGAAAGCTGGATTTCGCCAACAGGAATTGGAGCCATTGCAAACACAATAGTTGTTGTTCTCGCCTTTTGGTTTGGCTTTTTTGGCAATAGAGCATTTCGGCATATAGTTGAGCAACATGAAAAAATAACAGATAAGAAAGCGTTTGAGTATTTAACTAATGCGCCCCAAAATTTAGACTCAAAAATAGATCAATCTTTTGAAAAAGATATTCTTGAACTACCAATTAGCAATAAAAAAATAAAAGAATATAGAAAGTACATTGATATAGTAAAAAAGTTTCATGAAACTTGTGATTATACTAATGAAAGAGATCAAATTAAGCTTAAAGAAAATAAAAAATATTTTGAAAAAATTAAAACTGGAGCCAATAAATTAAAAAAAGTAGTTGATGAGCAAACTTGGCAAGATTCCATGCAAAAAATATATTGGTATGAAGCAGTATGTTTTTGGAATAGAAATATAATTTGCTTCGAAATCACGAACATTGATGCCACGTTATACTCGCTACTTAATCCGAGAGTTTTGGTATATTCCGATTGGTTCGTAGATGAACAAAATAAATCCTATGAAATCGTGGGAAAAATTATTAATAATAATGAGCTTTTAAGGCGAAGATATGAAATTAGTGAAATAGATATCAAGAATCAAATTGAATCATTTTCATCGTTCTTACCCAAAACCCATTACACTTTGCTTAATCCAAATAAATCAATATCAGCGCCTGATAGAATTAAAATCAGATATCGTGAGGAAGAGATTACGTTAGAATATAAGCAAGCAGTTTATATTACAGCATAAAAAACGACGGTTCCTGCTATGTGTGGCTCTACAAGATCATTGACCCAACCGATGGAAGACTCTCCTTTGCAGCACATAGCGAGGGATTGCCCGCCTCATTGATTAATATAGCAAGTTTTTATGAATATGAAAATTTGAAGCTTTTTTGTTTCATGTTTGTTCGCACTTTGTTGTTTAACGCCGCATATTTACTTGTATTTTTTGTGAGTAATTATTTTGATGTATTTTGCTCAAGTGTACATAATTTTTAATAAAAAACTGTCATTCTCGCGCAGGCTCACTAGTGTCCGGGGAAAGTGCATAATAAGCAAACAGGCTGTTTTTCTGTAAAAAATAAAAATATACATCCCCTCTCCCAGCCCCAAAGCATAAAAAAATCTTTAAACTTTGTTCTGGGAGAGGGGATGAAATACCGATCATTTTTGTTTCTAATACAGTGTGATCAAAACTTACTCAATTTTCCCGGACGCTAGTGCGCGTAGGCTGGAATGACAGCTTAGTGGCAGAAAAACACAAAAAACAAAGTCTTTTCAAAAATTGTCGTGTATAGAAATCGACTAAGCGCATAAATTTTCAGTCATTTCATAAGAATCGAGATAAATATACCTTCGCCTTTGATGATTGATGTTAGACTAACAGGAGTTATTCATAGTTGCATAAGACGTTGGAAGGGTACTCTCTATGCATGAAATGAAATTCATACAAGATTTTGCCATTATTATGTCTTTGGCAGGATTAGTTAACATCCTATTTCATCGATTTAAACAACCGATTGTTCTGGGATATATCCTCGTTGGTGTTATTGCAGGGCCATATACTTCTCCTTTTGCTTTTATTAATGACAAAGAGATTATTAAAATATTCGCCGAATTAGGGGCTATTTTTTTAATGTTTTCACTGGGTTTAGAATTTAACCTGCGAAAACTAGCAAAAGTGAGAGTATCCACCTTAGTTGCGGCCGTTTTAGAAATGTTAGTCATCATTTTCATTGGCTATCACATAGGGAAATTTTTTGCTTGGGGAAACATAGATGCGTTATTTCTGGGCGCGATGTTGGTTATTTCTTCTACTACCGTTATTGTCAAGGCGCTTAACGATCTTGCGTTAAGTAAAGAGCATTTTGCGCAACTCATTTTTGGTGTGTTAGCCATTGAAGATATTCTCGCAATTGCGGTGCTGGCTTTACTAACAAGTATAGGTATAAGCAATTCTGTTAGTACAATGGAGGTGACCATCACATTCGGGAAATTACTATTATTTTTAGCGGTATCGCTGTGTATTGGCATTTTAATTGTGCCGCGTTTTTTATCCTATGTGGCAAAGTTCCAGCGTCATGAAATGCTGCTTCTCGCTGTTTTAGGTTTATGTTTTGGTTTTTGCTTACTGATCGTAAAACTGCATTACAGTATCGAGCTGGGAGCATTTATAATTGGCGCTATTATTGCTGAGTCGCGACACATAAAAGCCATTGAACATTTAATTGAACCCTTGTGCGATATGTTTAGTGCAGTTTTTTTTGTGGCTATTGGTCTAATGCTTGATCTAAACATACTTGTTGCTTATACAATCCCTATTATCATCATTACTGTTGCGGTGGTTATTGGCAAGATTAGTATCTGTAGTTTTGGTATGTTTATTACTGGGCAGGGAGCAAGAACAGGATTACGCGTTGGTATGGGATTAGCGCAAATTGGCGAATTTTCTTTTATCATTGCTTCGTTGGGGTTATCCTTTAATGTGACTTCCAAATTTTTGTATCCCATCGCAGTGGCAGTCTCTGCGTTAACCACCTTATTTACTCCTTACCTAATTAAGTTTTCTGATCCACTCGCCAATTACTTAAAAAAAGCTTTGCCAACATATATCACTGATTCGATTAAAGGTTATACGACTGGATTACAAAAATCACGCATCGATAACCAGAACTTTACAACTCATTCGCTGATAAAAAAAATCTTGTTCAATATATTTTTCAATCTTACCTTAGTGATAGTTCTTTTCATTAGTGTGCCCTATATTCATAGGAATCTTTTAGAAGTTATTTTCCACGTGAAAAATACCCAGCTTAGTAAGGTAATTCTTTTGGGGAGTGCACTCACTTTTTCTCTCCCTTTCTTAATGGCAATTTATGGTAAATTAAACTTATTAAACAGGCTATTAGTTGAAGTGGGGGTAAAAAAAGTGTTTGAGAGACATTTAGCTTTTCGTTTCAGAAAAATGATGAGGGGAGCAATGCCGCTCTTTTTCATCAGCGTTGTTTTGTTGGGTCTAACGCAATTATGCTATAGCTTTTTACCTTCCGTAGAATTGCTCGTCATGATTGTGGGCACGGTGTTAATCTTAGCTGTAGGTTGGCGAAATTGGTTTATGGAAATGCATTCTCGTTTACAAGTAAGTTTTACTCAAGCGATTAAAAAATCTCTTAAGGAACAGTTGTAAAGCATTAGCGGGAATGACGGCCTCACGGAGGGGGCCTGAGGTATCGACGCATAAATTGTATGGGGATAGTTAAAACTTGTGCACCGATAATAGCGACAACGTTCCCTTCTCCCACCCCGATAAGTCATTAAGAATCACTGTACTTTATTGTGGGAGAAGGACAGGATGAGGGTAAATCTGGAAATTAAATTTTCATCCTACTCTAACTTTTAATAGAAGTAGTAGAAGGTAAAATAACATCTATCAAACTCATTCATTTCCCCTCATCCTGTCCTTCTCCCAGAACAAGACCCGTGATTTATAGCTTATGGGGCTGGGAGAAGGGACGTTTTAATGTTTGTCGATGCAAACACAATTTATCCGTCGATACTTCAACGGAGGGGGCTGAGCTTTTAGTTCTCAAAAAACAACCGATTCAACCTTTGCACAAATTGTGCTGAATCCTCTAGTTGTCCACCTTCTGCAAGTACGGCTTGATCAAACAAAATATGCGTCCAGTCATTAAATTTACTTTCATCGGTTTCATTTTGTAGTTTAAGGACAAACGGATGATTAGGGTTAACTTCTAAAATAGGTTTAGTTGGAGTAATTTGTTGCCCCGCAGCTTTAAGAATACGTTGCATTTGTTGCCCCATATCTTGCGCATCAGACACCAAACAGGCAGGGGATTGAGTTAAGCGATGAGAAATTTTAACCTCTTTAATTTTTCCACTGAGAATTGCTTGGATGCGTTCACTCAATGGTTTAAATTCCTCGGTTTTTTCTTCTACGGATTTTTTATGCTCTTCATTTTCAATTTTAGTCAGATCAAGATTACTCTTAGTAATTGATTGCAGGCTAATGCCAGCAAATTCAGTTAAATGGTTGACTAGCCATTCATCAATTCGATCGGACAGCAATAAAACTTCAATCCCTTTTTGGCGGAATATTTCTAAGTGCGGGCTATTTTTTGCGTTGTTAAAATTTTCTGCGGTGATATAGAAAATATGAGTTTGATCTTTTTGCATGCGCTTAATGTAATCATCTAGTGAAACATCTTGGGTGGGTTGATCACTATAAGTTGAGCTGAAGCGAAGTAAGCTGGCAATTTGCACGCGGTTATTAGGGTCTTCGATAGGTCCTTCTTTGATTACATTGCCAAATTCTTGCCAGAATTTTGCATATTTTTCTTTATCTTCTTCGGCTAGTTTTTCGAGTAAAGTCAGCACTATTTTGGTGAGGCTAGTTTTTAATGAATCAACTGTTTTGCTTTTTTGTAAAATTTCCCGGGAAATATTCAGCGGCAGATCACTTGAATCAATCACACCACGCATGAAACGTAAATAAAACGGTAAAAACTGCTCAGCGTTATCCATGATAAAAACTCGCTGAATATAAAGTTTTAATCCATGTTGTTGTTCGCGTTGCCATAGATCAAAAGGTGCTTCAGATGGAATATAAAGCAGACAAATATATTCTTGCGTCCCTTCCATACGCTTATGAACAAAAGCCAATGGGTCTTTAAAGTCATGCGAGATATATTTATAAAATTCTTTGTATTCTTCTTCGCTAATCTCAGTTTTAGCTAACGTCCACAACGCAGTGGCGCGATTGACCTGTTCAGTTTCCCCTTCGGCAGGTTTTTCCTCACCCAACGCCATTTTTTTCATAAACACAGGCAAAGTGATGTGATCTGAATATTTATGAATAATTTGGCGTAGTCGCCATTCATCTAAAAATTCCTCTTCATCTTTGCGTAGATGGAGAATGATGTCAGTTCCATGAGTAGCTTTTTCGAAAGGTTCAATCGTGAATTCTCCTTCACCATTTGATTCCCAGTGTACTCCTTGTTCAACAGGTAAACCGGCTTTACGAGTGATGACAGTGACTTTATCGGCCACAATAAAGGAAGAATAGAAACCTACACCAAATTGACCAATGAGTTGAGCATCTTTCCCCTGATCACCAGTCAAGCTAGCTAAAAACTCACGCGTACCAGATTTGGCAATCGTACCTAGGTTATCAATGACCTCTTGATAGTCCATACCAATGCCGTTATCTGAGATAGTCAATGTGCGTGCAGTATGATCAATGCGAATATGTGCACATAAGTTTGAATCGTTTTCATAAAGTGTGTTGTTTGATAGTGCCTCAAAGCGCAGCCTATCAGCCGCATCAGATGCATTTGAAATTAATTCGCGCAGAAAAATTTCCTTGTTGCTGTACAAGGCATGAATCATAAGATGCAATAATTGTTTTACCTCAGTTTGAAAACCAAGCGTTTCTTTCTGATGAACGGCCATAGTTGAGCTCCATTTACATTTGATTTACCGTTTAATATGGGTATTGGTTTACAGATTTCAAGAGCCGGTGAAGCATCGACGGATAAATTGTGTTTGCATCGATAAACATTAAAACGTCCCCTTCTCCCAGCCCCATACGCCATAAATCACGGGTCTTGTTCTGAGAGAAGGAACGTTGTCGCTATTATCGGTGCTCAACTTTTAACTATGCCCATACAATTTATGCGTTGATACTTCAGGGCTAGGGCCTATTTATCTTCATTTGAACTCTGCTTTAACGAGGGGGTAGAAGATGGGGTACTAGTAGCTGATGGTTCGGGGGTTGTTTTCGCCTGAGCTTGGGGGCTGGAGTGTAAAGGCGATGAAAATTGGCTAATTTTAGGCGCTATGGTTGGTGCGCTAGATTGTGTTGGTGTTGGCGCAGGATTATCTGGTTCAAATAAGGTGTCAATAATCTTAGCGGTTGAAGGTGGATAAATAAGTTGGTCTGAAAGACTTTCGGTAGCTGTTTGGTGAAAAGAAGGCTCTGGAATATCAATTGCATCTCTAAGCTGTTGAATATTTTGATTATCTTTAGTGGAAACATAGTGGATATTAATATCAGCTTCCTCGATTTCCGCTTCGTTTAGCAGCTTCGTGATAGAATTTTTTAAAGCAGCTTTATTTAGCTTCTCAGTTTTATTTACCACCAGATGAATAGGTACATTCTCGTTTATCATAGCCATATCAAAATACTTTTTTAATTCCTGAGCAGAGAGTAGATTTGTTCCATCTACTACAATCAAGATGGTGTCTGCATTGGTTATGAAGTTTTGCCCAATGAAATTAAAGCGTGAATCCTTTAGATAAGTATCGGAAAGTTCAGAGCATGCTACACGTACTGTAGTAGCCGGCTGCCCTAGGTTATTACTACCAAGGGAGAAAGACTGATCAAAGGTTTCTAGAGTAGTAGTAGCAAGAGGTGGTTTGGGAGAAATATTGTAAAGTAGATCTTGGATTAGGCTAGTTTTTCCTGATCCACTAGAACCACATACAATAATACTGGAATGTTGTTTGATTTCTTTCTCAGCGGCCATGATACCCTCTTTCTGCAGTTTTTTTCTCTAGACTACTTATCAGTATAGACGGCTAATATTAAGGAAACCTTAATAGAAAATTTTTCATAATTTTTATAAATGCGAGGTTACTTTACCTTTTTTGTCTGATGAACCTCCTGAACTATCTGTTTCTGTTCCCGTTTCCGTTTCTTTTTCTTTATCTACGACGTTTAGTTTATTAGGTTTTTGGCTGGTGACATATTTTTCGTTAGTTAATAATTTATAGGCTTGTAAAAATAGATTTTCGGTTTGGCCAATATGTCGGTAAAACGATTGATATACATCAGGAAATGTTTCAACAATATAGTCATTAAATAAAGTTTTAAATTCTTCGGGTGTTCTACAAATAAATTCTTCGATAGCATCTTCTGTACCAAATTTAAAAGATACTTCCTTGCCGTTAAAATTTATCTTTTTATCATTAATTCGGGTTACTAAATCTTTTAGTACTTCTAGCGCTGCAATTTTATTTTTTCTTTTTTCAATTTCTGAAAATACTGCCCCCTTGGCTTGCTCGGCTTCTATAGCTGTACTTAGGGCGGTTTGTTGTGCCTCAATTGCCATAATAATTTCAAGTGGTGAAGCATTTTTTATCACAGCATGTTGATAATAATCATTGCTAATTGGTGAAGGCAAAACAGGTAAAAAAGTTGATTCATCGACAGAAGGCTTGAGTTCTATTTCTTCTTCATTAGATTCGGTAGTTATTTGAAGCTCTGAGTTTTGATCTTCAGCCAACTCTTCATCTCCTACTGTCTGCTGTTCCTGGTCAGAGTCGGTATATTGTTCAGTTGTATTAACTTCAGGCGTATCTATCTCGTTTGTTTCTTGGCTAAAAAAAGTTTGTATAATTGCTTTTCCAATAGAATAGAGTGCTAGTGCCGCTAATATTACTCCCATGGCGATGCCTATTATCGCTGCTGCAGTTAAGCCGATATGGGGGGCTGCTAAGAGTAGTAAGACCAATGCACATGCAACTAGGCCAGATACGATTAATCCAATTGCGGCTTTTTGTGCTTTGCGGTTATAAAATTGTTCGTCGGCTTTGTTTTTTGCAGTTAGAGATCTAATGAAAAAGTAAATAGATTTTACTAAGTTGACGCATAAATCTATTCCAATCGTAACTAAAAAAATCGTTGTTAATATCGAAGCGCCAAGTAAGCTGGCTCCAAAAGCTCCTAACCCTAATAGCCCGAGTTGTAGTCCAGCTAATAACCAAGTAACTAGTTTTCCTGCATTCTTATTTGGAGCAAGTGCATTTTTTATCGTCAAAAAAATAAATAAAATGGCTTTTAAGATAAAAGCAGTTGTTTGAAAATATATTCCAAATGTGAAGAAAATATCTTTTAGATTGCCACCAATATTACTTAAAAATATAAAAAAGCTGCCGGAATAAAGTGAATCAACGCCTTGGCCGGCTGTATAGATTGTTGATAGTTTTTTTTCTTTGTTTGTGCGAACCATATAATATATCTATTACTACTTATCTAGATATATTAAGTATAGACGTAGGATTTTGGATGGGTGGTTGGGGGCTGAGGTATCGACGGATAACCTATGTTACGTCGTCCCTGGCGAAGGCCATTCGTGATAGTGATAGGAAATAGGTGTTTTCATGGCCGAAGACCAGGGATCCAGACAGGATAATCATAGGATCCTTTCACTATCGTATCTGGATCCCCGCGACTCGATTGCGAAAGTTCAGTGCTTCTTTCCCTATTGCGGGCAATCTCGCGCGAGGACGACGTGACGTAGATTATGCGTCGATACTTCAGGCTTAGGGGTGATACTTAACTAAACAACGCATCCGCTTGTACCCCATTTTCCTCAAGGATTTTTCTTAATGCTTTTAAGCCTTCAACTTGTATTTGGCGTACACGCTCTCGGGTTAAACCTATTTGTTGGCCAACTTCTTCTAAGGTAGCTTGATCATAGCCTTTTAACCCAAATCGTCTGGTTAAAACTTCACGTTGGTTAATGGGTAATTCATCTAACCATTGTTCAATGTGTTGTTGTAGATTTTCATCAATAAGAATTTCGGCAGGATCTTTTTCCGGGCTATCCGCAATAGAATCAATTAATGGTTTATCAGAGTCGTTACCAATTGGTATATCTGTTGAACTTATTCGTTCGTTAAGGCGTAACATATGTTTTACATCTTCAATAGGTTGATCAAGCATGTGGGCGATTTCTTCTGGAGTTGGCTCATGATCAAGGCGCTGCATGAGGGTTCTTGCTGCTCTAAGATAAACATTTAATTCTTTAACAATGTGAATAGGTAGCCGAATAGTGCGGGTTTGGCTCATTAGTGCGCGTTCAATACTTTGTCTAATCCACCAGGTGGCATAGGTAGAAAATCGAAAGCCTCTTTCGGGATCAAATTTTTCTACGGCGCGCATTAAGCCAATGTTGCCTTCTTCAATAAGATCTAAAATAGGTAGTCCTCTATTGATGTAACGTCTAGCAATTTTAACTACAAGTCTTAAGTTGCTTTCGGTCATTTCTCGGCGCGCTTCTTGATCACCTGTGAGGATTCTACGGGCAATGGAAATTTCCTCTTCTGCAGTTAATAGGTGAGTAAAACCAATTTCTTGTAGGTAAACTGTAGTTGCATCTACCGAAGATTCTAAATGGCGGTGAATTTGTTCGTGTTCTAAATTGGAGTCTTGATTATTTTCGAGAATAGTTTCTGAGGCTGCATTTTCTTCTATATCTACGTCGTCTTCTGGGTCAGCTGGAATTTCATCTTCTACTATTAATTCTTCGATGGATTTAGCATTTTGCCAATGTTTTGGTACGTCAGCTTCAAGCTTAGTTTTTTTATTATAATTTAAGTTTTTCATCCCTGTGGCTCCCTAGGCAATTTTGACGGTACCTTTCAGTGTAGACCATGTTTTAAAAATTGTTGGCTTTTTCTCATAAATATTTAAATCCTAGATATGCCAAACAAATACTGATTAATAACCACCATCCTGCCCGGTCAATATATTTGTATATTAGTGCCTCCATTTTATCAGCACGAAGGCGAATTAACGCAGCAAGGAGGAAAAAGCGACCGCCTCGTCCAATTAAGGATGCAACAACAAAGGGTATGAGTGGCATGCTAACTGCACCTGCTGCGATGGTAAAAACTTTATAGGGGATGGGTGTAAAGCCAGCTAGAAAAACGATCCAGAAATCCCAGATAAGAAACCAATGCTCGACTTGCTGGTATGTTGTGGCATAGCCAAGCTTAATCAGAAGTGGATAAATAAGCTTGATGCAAAACGTACCAAGGATATAACCAAAGATACCCCCTAAAGTAGAACAGATTGTTGCAATCAAGGCATATTGCCAAGCTTTGATAGGCTTGGCTAACGCCATGGGCGCTAACATGAAATCTGGGGGAATAGGGAAAACTGATGATTCAGCAAAACTTAAGCCGGCAAGATAAAGTGGTGCATGTGGATGTTTAGCCCACTGAATGACTTTGTGGTAAATTTTTGAAAAAAGTTGCATAGGGCTTTCGTATCCTCGCTATAGAAATTTTTAACTGGACGGTTCTACTGGTAAATCACACACCCATTTTGAAAGCTGCTCAAAAGCGTTGTAATGAGTCAAATCAAGCTGTAAAGGAGTAATTGAAACGTAACCCAATTTAATTGTATGAAAATCAGTACCAGGTCCAGCATCTTCTTCAAGCCCAGGCAGTCCTAGCCAATAGACTGGATGGTTTCTTGGGTCAATAGACTTGATGGTTTTTTCAGCGCAATGTCTCTTGCCTAGGCGGGTTACTTCATACCCGCGAATTTGCGAAATTGGTAGGTTAGGTACGTTAACATTTAAAATAGTTTGGGCAGGTAAAGGATCTTTATTAAGGCGGAGGACTAATTCTTTAGCAATATAAGCGGCTGTTTCATAATGGTGATCTTCATCATTTTCTATTGCTAGGGAAATCGCTAAGGCAGAATAGCCTAAAAATCTACCCTCCATCGCGGCAGCTACAGTTCCCGAGTAAAATACATCATCACCTAAATTTGCACCTTCGTTAATACCTGAAACAACCATGTCAAAAGATTCTGGTAGCAAACCAGTGATAGCTAGATGTACACAATCTGTAGGTGTTCCTTCAACACTGAGTATCGTATCACTAATATTTTTTACTCGAATAGGTCTGTGTAGAGTTAACGAATTACTTGCGCCGCTCCGATTTCGATCGGGTGCAACTATAGTAACTTGTGCAATTAGCGAAAGTGTTTGTGCAAGTTGGTTAATTCCTTTGGAGTATACGCCATCATCATTACTCACCAAAATTTTCATCGATATGTCTCTAGTTGTAGTAATGAGTGTATTTTTCTGCTTCAGAAAGTTTGGCAATTAAGGGCGTTAACGCGACAATGATTGCCAGAATTAACAACATAATCGGACGGTTTAATGGTGTTTGGTTAGGGCTTAAGCGATATGCGCGATATTGAGCTATGGAGGCGACGAACAAAGTAATAGCAACTATGTAGCAGATATTATAGACTGCTTCGGTGAAAAAACCGACAGGTGTTATAAGGTTACTTGATGCTGCAGCAATCGATATATCCGCATAAGCATCTTGGACAAAGCTAGCTAATAAAAGAGAAAAAATGAAATCGATTAAATATTGTGAAAAGTTATTTTTTTGCATCATCATTTATCCAGATAAAGTAAAATTAGCAAATGATTTAGCAGTATAACACAGGCTATACGGCGTGTCTTGAGAGTATTTCATGACTGTAAAAAGCATATGGAGTGAATTTGCAAATTTACCAGGCGGGATTATAATTAGATTGAGTGTTGTAGTTTAATGTTATGCCGCGAACCGTTTATGTGATGAAGAGGAGATCGGGGTTGTCGGTATGGTGTGCACGTCTGTTTTTACAGAAAGCCTGAAATACTGCATAGATCGCCAATATGAGTAGAAAAGTGGGTTCAGATTAGATAGATTAAACAAAATGCTTAAGGCCTGCTTCTTTTTGTATTTATACAAAAGAAGTGGGTCTTTTAATTTTTGCTTAAATTTCTGTTGGCATGACAGTAAATACAGGATGGAGCAGAATGTATGGTCAAACTTAAAGCCATCTCCAAGTTTTTGACTAATGGAATTGTGAATGCTGAATCTTGGGTAAAAAGTTTTGCAGCCTTTCGCCAGCCAGATGATATTCCACTTTTACGCCAAGCATTTTCTTTGGCTGAACTTACCGGACAAGATAAAAAAACAGCTTATAATCAGTCCTGTTTTTATGAAGGATTACTGATTGCCCAGGTTTTGCTCAGTCTTAACCTAGATAAAGAATCAATAGCCGCCGGTTTAATTTATCCTTGTTATCGTGATGCTGATTTATCTGATGAAGATTTATCAGAACATTTAGGTATTCATGTTGCCCGCTTGGTTCAAGGTATTGCCAAGATGGATGCTATTCGTTCACTTTCAGGAACCTATAGTTCATTAAACAAAACACGCGTTGAAAATTTACGGAAAATGCTGCTTGCAATGGTAGAAGATGTTCGTGTGGTTTTGATTAAGTTGGGGGAACGTTTAACTGTACTTAGACAAGCAACTCAGTTTTCAGCAGCAGATAAAACTGCTTTGGCGCAAGAAGTGATTGATATTTATGCGCCATTAGCTAATCGTTTGGGTCTTGGTCAAGTAAAGTGGGAAATGGAGGATCTTGCTTTTCGTTATCTTGAACCGCAAGCCTATAAAAAGCTCGCAAGTTATCTTGATGAAAGACGAGTTAACCGTGAGCAATATATTGAGCTTGCTATTTCTTCTCTTAAACAAGCGCTAGAAAAGGTTGGTATTCAAGGGGTACAAATTACCGGGCGTGCGAAACATTTATATAGCATTTACCGAAAAATGCAGCGTAAAGCATTAGGCTATGATCAAATTTATGATACCAATGCGGTACGCGTTATTGTGCCAACAGTAGAAGATTGTTATGCAACACTTGGTATAGTGCACGAATTATGGGCACCTATTGCAGCAGAATTTGACGATTATATTGCTCAGCCTAAACCAAATGGCTATCGCTCTTTACATACGGCAGTTAAAGGACCAGGTGGTAAAAATTTGGAAGTACAAATTCGTACTCAAGCAATGCATGAAGAGTCAGAATTAGGTGTTGCTGCTCACTGGATGTATAAAGAAGGTGCTGCTAAAAAAGATGGTTATGAAAATAAAATTAATTGGTTAAGACAGGTACTTGACTGGCAAAAAGAGGTAGTAAGTACTGAAGAGGTTGTAGATTCTAACATAACAAAAATTTTTAATGATCGGGTGTATGTATTAACACCTGCTGGCGATATTGTAGATTTACCACAGGGATCAACGCCGCTGGATTTTGCTTATTATGTTCACAGTCAAATTGGTCATCGTTGTCGAGGTGCGAAAATAAATGGTCATATTGTTCAACTAAGCTATTCTTTAAAAATGGGTGATAGAGTTGAAATTTTGACTGGTAAACAAGCAAACCCCAGTAGAGATTGGATGAATCCACATTTGGGTTATTTACATACTGCACGTGCTAGAGCGAAAGTTCATCATTGGTTTAAACAGCAGGATTTTGAACGGAATGCACTAGATGGAGAGGCGCTTTTAGATCGTGAAATAAAACGCTTGGGTTTAGAAGTAGACAAAGCGAAACTAGCTCTGAAGCTTCATTTTAAAGGCTCAAAAGAAATGATGGCAGCATTAGGCTGTGGCGATATTCGCATAACTCAGTTATTGCATATCTTGCAATCTCGTCAATCGGCATTATCTGAATCTAAAGAAATATTACAGAAAACTAAACCGGTATTAGCTCCTATTAAAACACAATTTGTTGCGGGTGTATTAATTCAAGGAGTTGGTGACTTATTAACCCATACAGCGAGATGCTGTAAGCCAGTACCTGGTGACCCTATTATTGGTTTTATTACTCGTGGTAGAGGTGTGTCTATTCACCGGCGTGATTGTTTTAATGTGTTGCAAGCAAGCAGCGCAAATCAAGAGCGATTAATTGAAGTGGAGTGGGGCGAAGAAGCTGAAATTTATCCAGTTGATATTTTAGTTGAAGCTTACGATCGGCCAGGGTTGTTGAGAGATGTTACCACGGTACTTGCAAATGAAAAGGTGAATGTTTCAACATCTCATATGACTACAGATAAAAATAAAAATCTTGCTTTAATTAAGCTAACTGTTGAGTTAAAAGGATTAAGTTCTTTAAGTCGTGTGTTAGATCGGTTACATCAAATTCCCAATATTTATGCAGTAACGCGGAAGGTGGGGTGAAGTTGTTGCAGGACTGTCCAGTATTGCGTCCCCTCTCCCAGAACAAGGTGAGGAGGTTTTATGACCTTTGGGGCTGGGAGAGGGGATGAAATACCGATCATTTTAGTTCCCCATCAAAATCAGCTCGTGTTACGAAATTTTCAACGAATGATTTAATAGTGACAGCATCTGGTGACATGGCAAATAGACTAAAGCCATCGCTGAAAGGATCATCGCTATAATTCGTTAATATGACTTTGTTCGATGCGAGAGAATCCAATTGAATAAAATTTAGCTGATTTTCATCCCATGTTTCATTCCATTGTCGAAAGTTAAAGCCTCTTGCATAGTCGCTATTATTATTTAAGACAACCTGATTAGCATTGATCTCTTTTCCAACAATATTGCCACTATCAGCATCTATATCAATGCCAAAGAAAATATTTTCGTTTGTACAATCAATAGATATATTGTTGTGATTAATGCTATCGAAGTTTAGGTTGCTATCTTTTTCGCTCAAAACCAAAATACCGCTAAGAATAGGGGTTGAATCATTTGCTTGGTCGGTGTTGGTCAATTTGATTTGGTTATCTGAAACTTGGTGAATATTTAGTGTTCCAGATGATTCTGCGATGAATCCAATACCGGTAGAACTTGTATTGATCTCATTTCCAATAATATCTTTTATGTTCATAGTTCCACCCGTTGCTATAAAGCCCAACCCTGGTGATCTACCATCATGGGTGGAAATAGAGTTCATATTAATACTGTCAATATCCATGTTTCCGTTAGCTGTTCTAAATAACATGGCTGGGCTATAAGCGCCTTGCGTTTCAATCATATTGTTGGTGATTTCACCAATAAAAAGTTTTCCAGAGTTACTGGAGACAAAATTTAAGGCGGAGAGTGGGTTGATAGTGTCGACGACATCATCAGGACCACCAGGCAATAAAGTGCCGCTTTGCTCGAGGTTAAAAATACTATTGGTAATATGATCAATGGTCGCAGTATTGTTCTCACCACTTACTTCAATACTTAAACTACCATTCGTGTGTATTTGTTCAACATTTAATGTGCCCATACTGCCATCGTTGCTACTATGGAAAATAGCGAGTGGTGCAGTTTGATCAACTGAAAGGCCTAGATCGCGAATCGTGATGTTGGAATCTTCTGAACCTTTGATGTGTAATAATCCATGGTCACCAGGATTATCATTAGATGCTCCAATTAATTCGCCACCTTCAGTTAAGTTAACAGTAATGGGTTTGTTATCTTGAACAAATTGATAAGTATTTCCTGTTAAATAAACACCACGATCGATTGTTGCATCAGCAACATCTTTAATTTGTCCGTGTACAGCAATGACGTCTGCTTTATCATCAGCAAGTGCTTGGTTAAAATCATTAAGATTGTCAACATCACGGATATTCACCGGTAAATGAACATCTTGCATATTGCTTTCTGTAACGACGTCTACATCTCGCCGGATACGATCAACCATGTGACGTTCAACGCCTCTTAGATTTGAATTAGCGTTTGTATTACCCCAACTTATGCCTACAGTTAAGCCACCATAATAATTGATACCTCTTACTGCATCATTGGTTACTAAACCTTCTACTGCTACACGGTCAAATACACCGAAAATTTTATGATTAGGTTCAGCATAGAATATATACTCAGCTCTTGCTTTAGGGCCTGCTAGTGTTCTTGTATCTGTCTCATGAAAATAATAGCTGCCCGCATAAACAGTTAAGCCACCAAATAATGTGCGGCCTACTTCGGCATCTGCTCCCGGTAAAGCATTTTCAGTGGTTTGAGTAAAGCCAATATTGCGATAGCCACCATTTTGACTAATAGAAAAAGTTTGTGGATTAGGGGCAGAATGTTGATGACTGCCATAAGGATGATAGAGATTAGCGCCTAAAAACCAGTCTTGATGCCAAGCTTCTACACCAACATTAATTTGGTTAAAAGAATCACCAGTAGTGGTTTTTAAGTGGTCGATCCCACCATATAGACCCATTAAGTTAGTGTGATCAATATTTAAGCAGCGATAACCTAATGCTACGCTGCTTTCCCAAGGTTTACCGGATTTATCAAGTAACCGTAAGCTTGAAAACAGTAATTGATCAGAATTTTCAAACAGGGGAGACAGTAAGGTGGTTTCTCCAGCTGCTCGAGGGCCGTTTTTAAAGACATATCCGCCTAAATACCATTGTGGGTAATAACTAACGAAATCAGCTTTAAAGGAATTTTGATTTATGCTCTGTGCATTAGCGCTTATGCTAGCAAGCAAGATAAAGGAATTAATGATTAACCACAGTAGATTTTTTTTAAATTGATGCATCATAGTAAAGAGCCTTGTAAATAAAAATTAATCCAATGCGCTTACCTCCCTGCATCACGCTGCTTTAAATGAAGTGTACATCTTATTTTATAAGCTACCTTTGTACAATACCGTATCTTTCAAGACAAAACTTCACTACTTCCACGGTTACTATTTATCATTACCTTATTAGTGAATTGAAATTCTTATCAACAATCTACACAATGCTGACATCCTTGGGATGGGGTTCTCCAAAAGTTAGGATTAGTTGAATCAATCACGAGGTGAGTTATATGAATTTGAAGTTGTCAAAAAGTATTCGCAAAGCACTATTAGTTTCTGCGGTGTTATCTTTTCCGTTAGTTGCTCAGGCAGTGCCAGGATATTATGCTCAGGTTCAAGGTGGATTGAGCGATTGGCAAGGTACGGATACTTTGGCATTAAAGTTTTCTAAAAACTCTCCCGTATTTCGCGCATCAGCTGGTTATTTATGGGCGAATTGTAATATTCCTTGCTGGGAATATGGTTGGGAAGTTGGCGCTTCGACATATCCGCATCTAAAACGCAGTCATGCAGACGTAAGTGAAGAAGTTTCTGATAATAACCAAATAGTTAATGTTAGTGCCGATGGAAGTTTATCTTTAGACGGTTATAGTATCGATTTGTTAGGCGTTTTAAAATATAACTTCACACCGAGATTTAATGCTTTTGCTAAAGCAGGTGTAGCTTATTTAAATGAGCAATTAACTACTAAAATTCAAGCAATCGATCAAACCAGTAATTTATCTTATCGCTTTGATGGTAAAATTAACGATCACCAATATGCACCAGAACTAATGTTGGGTGTTGCTTATCGTTTAACTCCAAAAGTTGAAGCAAATCTTGCTATCAGCGAAGTTTTTGCCGGCAAAGTAAGTGAAGATAATTTACCTGTTGCGACAACAAGTAGTTTGATGGTAGGTGTTGCTTATTATTTTTAGTTAAACGTAACTATTTGCTTCCATTTTCGAGCTCATTGCGATTGCCCCACCACAGTCCACGTGCCGCGGCTTGTCCGCGGCATCCAGGCTGTGAAGTGGATGCCGCGGACAAGCCGCGGCACGTAGGGCTAAAGAGAGATACGCCGAGCTTACGGGGGGTAAGCAGTTAGAGTTAAACTTTAGTTTTGTTCACCTCTCCCGCAAGGAGAGGTGAAAATGCCTAAAATTCTTTTCTACATCCTAAACACACCAAAGCGACTCTTTTTAATGGGTGCATTCAAAGCGGCTGATAAGCTTAATCCTAAAACTTTCCGAGTATCTTTAGGGTCAATAATTCCATCATCCCATAAGCGTGCACTGGCATAGTAAGGATGCCCTTGAGTTTCATATTGATTGCGAATTTTTTGCTTGAAAGTGGCTTCTGCGTCACTGGACCATTTCTCCCCTTGTTTTTCATAACTCTCGCGGGTAATTTGTGCTAACACATTTGCTGCTTGTTCGCCCCCCATTACCGAAACACGCGCATTTGGCCACATCCATAAAAATCGTGGATTGTAAGCTCGACCACACATACCATAGTTTCCAGCGCCAAAACTACCACCAATAATGACAGTCAATTTAGGAACATTAGTACAAGCCACAGCAGTGACTAATTTAGCTCCCTGTTTAGCAATCCCACTAGCTTCATATTTGCTCCCTACCATAAAGCCAGTAATATTTTGTAAAAAGATCAATGGAATGTTTCGTTGGCTGCATAACTCAATAAAATGTGTGCCTTTTACCGCAGATTCTGCAAATAAAATGCCATTATTGCCAATAATGCCTACTGGATAACCATATAAATGTGCAAATCCACAAACTAGCGTAGTGCCATATAAAGCCTTAAATTCATCAAACTCAGAACCATCAACTAATCGTGCAATAACTTCTTTCACATCAAATGGTTTACGTAAATCACATGATGCAATACCGTAAAGTTCAGTAATAGCATACTGTGGTTCAAGAGGTTGCTGAATTTCTAATGAAAGCGTTTTAGACCGATTAAGATATTTAATAATATTACGTGCAATACTTAGTGCATGTTCATCATTTTCCGCATAGTAATCAGCAACACCAGAAGTTCGGCAATGTACATCAGCGCCTCCTAAATCTTCTGCACTAATAACTTCACCAGTAGCTGCTTTAACCAGTGGTGGGCCAGCAAGAAAAATAGTTGCTTGGTTTTTGACCATGATTGATTCATCAGCCATAGCTGGAATATAAGCGCCACCTGCAGTGCATGAGCCCATTACTACTGCGATTTGTGGGATATTTCGCGCAGACATTTGTGCTTGATTAAAAAAAATTCGGCCAAAGTGTTCTTTGTCAGGAAAAACTTCGTCTTGTTTGGGTAAAAACGCACCACCAGAATCAACCAAATAGATGCATGGCAATTGATTTTGCAGGGCGATTTCCTGGGCACGCAAATGTTTTTTTACAGTTAATGGGTAATAGCTACCGCCTTTTACTGTGGCATCATTAGCGATGATCATGCATTCTTGTCCCATAATGCGCCCAATACCACTGATGATCCCTGCTGCAGGAATAACATCATCATATACTTCAAAAGCAGCAAGTTGTGAAAGCTCCAAAAAGGGCGATCCATTGTCCAGAAGTTTTTCAATTCGTTGACGTGGCAGTAATTTACCCTGTTCTAGCTGTTTTTGACGGGCTTTTTCCGAGCCACCTTGTTCAATCACTGAAATTTTTGCCCGTAAATCTCTGACGAGTTCCTCCATTTGTTGGAAATTTTTTTGATATTCCTCATGCTGCGTATCCACATTGGATTTTAAAAGTGTCATGCCGATTCCCTTTATGTTTTAAAAAATGGTCTATATTTAATTTAGAAAGTAAAAATTTTAGGAGGTAGTAATTATTGTCATCAGCTAAGGAAAATTAATAATAACAAGGAGTTATGCTATGGAGAAGCGATTGGGGAGTGTTCTTATAGGATTTTTGCTAAGTCTTTGTTCAAGTATTATATATGCGGAACCTTACCGTTATAGTTTGTGTAATCAGGAAGGCATTACTTGTATCCAAGTAGATTCTGGCGATACGTGGTATAGCCTTTGGCCAGACGACAGGGAAAGAGTTATTGTCATGCAGCTTAATCGTATGAATTCTCATCTAAGGCCGGGCATGGTTATCGCAGTGCCAGATAATCTTGCTAATTTGGGTTCAATGGATATCTCGCCCTTTTCTTATCATATTGCGTCACCAGGACGTCGTTTGGTCTTGGTTGATCCCAGAAGATTAGCATGGGGTGCATACAGTTCCGATGGTACTTTAGTTAATTGGGGTCCAATATCAGGCGGAAGAGGCTATTGTCCTGACATCAGAAGCGGCTGTAAAACGCCAAGTGGTACATTTTCGGTGTACTCCAAGCGTGGTGCCGATTGTTTTTCGACTAAATTTCCAATCGGTGAAGGTGGTGCGCCGATGCCTTATTGCATGTTTTTTAAAGGAGGTTATGCAATGCATGGTGGTTATGTGCCTGGGTTTAATGCAAGCCATGGTTGTATACGTTTATTTACTGAAGATGCAAGATGGTTAAACCAAGAATTTGTTAGTACTGGAACAAAAGTGATTGTGTATCATTATTAAGATGAAGACACCAGATAATATCGTAAAAATAATTGTGTGGGTGATTTCGACTATTGTTACAGGAATTTTTGTTTTACAAATCGCCCTGCATATGTATAAGGTGGACCATACTTATCCTGTTGATGCAGGAAAAGTGGCTACGCCAAAAATGTTTTCAACTTATTTAATAGACTACTACACAAGATATCCTCTACCCAAAGGGGAGATTGTTTATTATGTACCCACAGGTATATTTGTTGAGTCTTTTAAGTTTGTAACCAGTAGTACAGTAAATATATCGGGTTATGTATGGCAGAAATATAATGGTTTCTTATTAAAATATGTTGTTCCAGGAATTGTTTTTCCTGAGGCTACCCACGTGAAAATTTCTCCTGCATATAATATCAAGCATGGCGATATTACAACGATTGGATGGTATTTTGAAGGAGATTTTACTAAGAACTTTAACTATACAAAGTATCCGCTAGACCAGAAAATTATTTGGTTACGTATCTGGCCTAGTGATTTTAACCAGGACATTATGTTAGTTCCAGATTTCAGTTCTTATGCTCCTTTAGAGAAAGATAAGAAATTTGGTATTAACGCTGACATTGTATTGCAGGGCTATGTTTTGATAGAAAGCTTTTTTGGCTATAAGGTAGTTCCCTATGATACAAATTTTGGCATTACTGGTTATTCACCCCAGGATAATTATCTAGAATATTATTTTAATATTGTAGTAAAGCGTAATGTGCTAAATACTTTAGTTAGTTATTTATTGCCATTAGTGGTGGTTGTAGCTTTTGTTTTTATTTTATTAATGAATATATCTATTAGTAAAGAACAAAGCGTTTTAACTTGTTGTGCAACTTTTCTATTTGTTATTTTACTTTCTCACATTAGGCTACGCGAAAATTTAACTGAAGGTAATATCGTTTATATAGAATATATTTATTTTATTTTGTATTTTGCATTAATTTATGTCGTATTAGTTTTCTTTTTATCAGTGAATGTTAAAATCCATAATAGTCGGTTATTTAAATTAGTAGCTTTTGAGCATTATTTGCCATTAAAAGTGGTTTTCCTACCGACTTTATTTGGTCTTATTTTGTTAGTTACGAAAATAATGTTGTAGTGGGTTAGAGGTTGTTTGATGCTAAAAGATTATTTGTTGAGATGGAGTTTTGCTTTATTGTTTCAGGAGATACGGGTGATAGGTTAGGTAGCAGGTCGGGGTGATAGTCACTTTGTAATTTACTGACTTGATCAGTGGTTACATTTTTTCGTTCCATCAGTTGGTTCCAATTTGTGTCATCAGGTTTTGGTGAGATTTTTGACGATGAAGGCCATAAACCAGCCAAACAGCCTAAACCACCACCAACGAGTGTGCCAATGAGCGCACCAATGAGTGTTCCAGCTCCTGGAATCACGCTGCCAATTGCAGCGCCAATCAAAGCGCCGGTTAAATTACCGATAAAAATTCGCAAATAAATGGGTGTACCGTTTAAATAATTTAGTTGGTTTTTGCTAGGTTCAGCCTCAATGCTGTAATAGCAAACAATACTTAAGGCTGGATAGATTAAGGACAGGGGTGTCATCACCAAAATACCGATTGCTGCTCCTAGAACTGAACCTAGTCCAGGAAAAATCACTGTGCCTATCGAAAACCCCATGGAAAATCCACTAAAAACACCGATAAAAAAGCGTGCAACTGAAGGTAAATCTGCGAAGGTTTGGCCAAAAACTTGCTGTGGATTGGAAGGCCATTTATCCCATTTGCTAAACAGTTGAGCGAAACAACGCTCGTACCCTTTCAGTAGATAGGGCATGATGATAGCAAGCACACCACAACCGGCGGCAATACTGAACATCACTACCGGAATGGCTAACCAGGGCATTAGCACAGAAAGCCCAAAGCATAGTAAAAAACCTGCTAATGTTCCTAAAACAAATCTGAGCGGAAAGGGGAGTTTGATACGACTTTGCCGATACCATTTAGGTGTTTCAATTAATGGATGCTGTTTTTGTTCAATGTTTTCTGGTTTTCTTCTCACTTGTTTTCGTTGCTCATATTCAAGATCAATTGCATAGATCATTTCAGAGGAAAAAAGTAGAGATTGATTCGGTGCTTTTAAGAAAATCGATTTGAGGGTTTGTAATTCGGTTGCAGAAAATTCGGCAATTCTACGAATAAAGATTGCTTGATAAAGATTGGGAAACCAATCAGAGAAATAGCTCCTCTGTGCTTCAGGGATATTAAGCAGGAAATTACATAGTTGTTCAAAGATATAATTTTCATTTTCTCCATAGAGTTTTGCTGTTAATAATTGTTCAAATAAGGATAAATCTTGTTGTCGCCAGTAAGGAGATTGATTGGCGATGGCGCGTAACTTAATTAATTGGGCTACGGTGAAGTTTTGAGTGATTTCTGGGAGATTGAGAAAGGTATCTTTTAAAGAAGTTTCTCCTACCAGCGCAGAAGTTGGTTCTTCAAATATTAATGCTATGAGAACAAATGCACAGTCAGTATGTTTAATTAAAAATTGATAACCGTAACTTTTTATAACGTAACAGAAACGATGTTCTGCAATTGTCAAAACATACTTAACTAATATTTCTTTGCCATAACAGGAATAAATTTTTTGATCAGAACTGTAATCAAAATCTTCAATGACTGATTTTTTCAGAGTATCTATGAGTGATAGATTCACTCGACCAACAGCAAAAAGATACTCAAATATATCAAATATGCTTAAGTTTTTTTTGGGGTCAAATCCGTCGAAACTAAATTTGCCTTGATCAAAAATATCGTTAAAACGATTTTCACGAAACAAGAGAAATAACTTTGCAATTTTCTTGTTGCTCCATTCATAAACTGACTGATCTCCAAAATGAAAAGGCCATGCTTGGCAAATGTCCAGTGCCGATAAAACAATATTTTGGTTAATGTATTTTTGGTATTTACGTTGTTTGGACTGCTCTAACAGAGTTAAAAGCTGGCGTTGATTCAGTTTTGCCAATAGATTTTTGTGCGTATTTAAGATTAGCAAATTTTCAGCAATTTTAGAATGCAAATACTGTGGCTCAAAAAGATTTAGGGTATAGAGTAATTTTTCCGTACTTGCTGTGGATAGCCAAAGGATTTGTTGTTGAACAAATGTTAAAGGCTTTTCTTCTTTTCTTAATATTTGTTCTATGGATGTTGGTATGCCAACATGAGAAAGCACCAGGGATTCATGGGTTTTTAGGTTTAAAGTTGATACTGTTGATGATGTTTTCGAATTTATTATTTCTCGAAAATAAAGCAAATATGAGCGAATGTGTATTTGCGCTTTGATCGATTTTTCTAAGATTTGTTCTAATATATTTTTATATTTTTTAAGTTCCCATACTCTCCTAACGCTACCAAATGGAAAGGATCCAAGTATAGATGATGTATCTTCTTCACACTTAACACTCGCTATTGATATTAAGTCAGTAGTGGTAAGCCAAAAATTAAAGGGTGATCTAGTGAAGTAATCAAGTTTAGATGTGTATTCAGATTTTACTTCGTGTTGCCATTTGAAAATCAAGATTGAAGAATAAAACAGTGCTTCTAAGCATCGATAACGGCGGGCAATAGTCAGTTTAGTGTTAATATCACGTTGAGATTCCTGGCTCAGTATGTCTAATAACGATTGTGTACCTAATATTTCTGTGAGCCACTTGGCTTCGGCACGCACAAATTCTACGACTAAAAAATTCTCCTGCTCTGAAGAAGTCAAAAAATCAGCAAAAAAATGGGTGACTTGGGAACCGAATGTATCTGAATTTTCAACTTTCTGAGCTATTAATGTTTGCGTTTCCCTTAGTTCTCTAAAAATGATGCTTCTAAACTGTTTATATTCTCCAAAACGAAAAACATGATCTAAAAGGCTACTAACTTTAAAAAGATCATTGTTAAAAGGATCGGGGCGTATTTGATATGGAATTAAAAATTCTAATCGCTCATCGTTGGGCAAAAATGAGCGATAATAATCTGTCAACGAGCCATCTTCGGCAATAGTCGCTAAATGCTGCCAAAGCGTGCTGTTAGCAAACGCCCTTTTTTGGTAAAAGGCTAAGCTTCTTTGTGGAGAATGGTAAAGTTTTAAAGCGATTTCGTACCACTTTTTGCTGACTCGAGTAATTTGACGACGCAGCGTTTCATCACGTAGCCACCAAAAAATTGCAGATAGTAACTCGTCTGGAAGTTGTGCTCCCCATGGATGAGTCGTAAGCTGGTGTTGATATGATTCAGGCACCGAATCGGTTTCGTTTTCGATCGGCTTAATTACCTGTTTGCTGTCCATAATAATCGTTTCCGCTATTTATTTAATTTTATTGGAATCAGCTTTTTTCAAAGGCCTAAAACAATTGAGCTTACGAATTATAACGACATGTTGGGTTTTTTGCTTCTGATATTTCTTCTGTATCAGCAGCTTGCAGTATGATGTTCCTTGGAGAAGGTGGGTTGGAACCCGTTCTATGAGGCTGAGAAAGCGGGGGAGAATGGTATGCCGCAGGGCTGTTCGATTCTAATTGCTTTTCCTGGTTATTTTGATTTAGTTGAGGCATGGCTTCGATAAGAAGTTCAAAATGATTACCATTTACAAACAATAAATGTTTCCTTTCCGTTGCGCCTGGCGGTGTATATTCATGATAGTATTCATGGGGAATGAGTTGATCGTTCCCTTTTACCCAAATAGTTAACCGAATTCCCCTGATGTGTGCCAATGCTTGTAACACACAGGGGTGCGACCATCCCGTATCAATCTGCTTATCTTTCACATCATAATCAAGGTAACCATTAATCACGTTTAAATCATTAACATAAGCAAAAAGCCGATTCTGCACCTGGTCAATATTGCGTCCTTGTTGCGCTAGGGTTTCATACGTCTTAAATAACGTTAATAAACCAGAATTCACAGAACCCCGTTGTATCAGATACTGAATAAACTTTTCCTTCAATAATTGCTCTTTAATCACAGGCAACAATAAGTGTCCGATTTGATGTATGTTGTCTTGAAGCAACTTACATGCTGCATTGCGTTCAATGCCAAATGCCGTATAGCCACAATTCCCATCTACACTGACTTCATGATTTTCAAAAAACTGGCCTCCAGATGTTTGGTAAACATTATGCGGAGCAAGAAAAAGAGAACTGGACAGCCCTTGGTGTGCCGGGGTTAAAATTATTGGCTTTACGAATCTGTCTTCAGATTCCTCAGATTCTGCTCTTGCTAATTTTGGTGTATGATTGATACTGCTAACTTGGATCTGTTGTTTGGGAAGCTCAACCCCTAACGAGTCGTTTAACTTTACGCGCAAAGCCTCAAGAACTTGTACATTACCTAACCAAGCCCCTGCCGTAATAAACAATTTAAACATTTGATTTACATCAAGAGAAAACAATCGAATCTTTTTACCTAAAAAGCCGATAAAGCGCTCTTCAATGCCAGGAAACCCAACTATCTTTTGTTGCAGCGAGTTAAAATCAAGCAAAACCTGTTTAAAGCCCAGGTGTTCAGCTTCAGCTTTAGTTCCATACCGATAGCCATGCCATTCTACCTCAGGGTACTCCGGTGATACATAATAATTGCCTTCTGCATCGACAATTGCTAGATGCGTGCATAACTCGCTTAGTAACCACTCTTTTTCGGTAACATGGAATGAGCCTTTTTTACTAATAACCTTATCTAAGCTTAACTTGTCACATATGAACTTTTTTAACTCACGTATCCAATCGGGGCCAGAGGCTTCTGTGATGATTAAATCTATTAGATGGTTGGCTAATTGGCCGTAAGTATAGTTTTGTGATGATTGAACCGTTTGAATGGCGGTATTTAATTTATCCTCAATAAATTCCGCGAATATTTTAAATGATTCTGAGAGTTGCCGGTTTAATAATGTATTAAACAATAAAGTTGTGGAACTAACAGGTTGTTTATCCGGTAAGCTTTCAATAATCCATTGATAACTTAGGGTAATTTGCAAAGCTAAATGGGTTGCCAAATATTCTGAATCTTTGTTAGATAATTCCGCTATCGGTTTAATATTATTGGTTCGACGACTATTGTCTATTGTGATGATACCCTGTTTTGCCAAATCTGCTCCTGGTACACCAGCAGCAGATAAAGCACCTGCTGCAACTGATGCAATATTTCCTAAAGCTGAAGGAGTCAGTTCAAATAAATTACAAGCAACTACTTTTAGTCCTGAAAAACGATTTTTTAGTTTGTTATTAATATAGTCATAAAAATGATGTAATTTGTCATTATCTATCATATCACTCAAAGCTTTACTAGCAGCTAAATAATGTTCTGCCAACAAAGCTATATCTGAAATATGGACTTTTTCTTCTATAATTGTTAGAAGGGTTTTTAGAAACGGTTTCGTTGCTGTATGGAGAAGATCTCCTTCATAATTACGCAAATATTCAAAGAATCGTTCAGAATACTCTTTGGACTTTTTTTGTGCTAACTCTACTGGAGTAATTTTTTGTTTCGTTATCGGATTGCCGTACAGATCAAGCACTTTGTAATACAAGGTTTTCTTATCTTCTGATACTGCAAGTAGCAATTGATTCTTTTTCGGTATAGCGGCGGAAATTTTGGCTAAAGGTATGAATTCATGCTGCCAGTGGTGATCTAGCATAATTGCCTCTGCCAAAGCATGCCAGTGATGGCAAACCAATTGCCATAACAGCAGACGATCTTGAATAATTGCTGTTTCCAATTCTAGTTTTGCATCATTTCTCTTAAATTTAACCTTTCCTCCGTTCAAAAAGCGTATACGCCCAACAACTGCTTCTGGTATTTGAGTATCCTCAAGAATGAAATTCAAACGGACATTCTCAGGAATGCCGCCCTGCTTTATAATAATCTTAAGAATTTTAGGAAAAACAGACTTTAATTGTTCTAAATTGTTGTTCACTAATGCCTGATCCAAGGCAGCACATTCTTCAGCGGTTAATTGCTTTTTTAATTCTCGACGAATAATACTTCGACGTTTTTGAAGCTCATTGTTAAAACCAGTTACGTTATAAACTAATGATTGATTTTCGCCGGCTGCTAAATAAAAACCATATTGATTCTCTTCAATAAAGGGCGCAAGTACCCTACGTCCGTTAGATAAAATATTTAATTCATACGGTTCTAAAGCATATAGTGGCTCTAAAGTGCGTACTAATTTCAATCCATCTGCCTTTCTTAATGGATTTCCTGATAAATTCCAGTGTTGAATCGGTTTTTGTCGAACTGCTTGTGCATCACTCAGATAAATGATTAAAGGTTCAATACTTCCTTCGGAAAAATTATTAGATGCTAAGTGAATATGATTTAAAGTGCGATGATTTTTAACACCGTTCACAATGGCTTTCATCGCACTTTTTTGGGACAATTGACAATGGTTTAGCTTTAATTCGGTAAGGTTTGGCATATATTTTAACTCTCTGCCAAAGATATTGATATTAAGGGTATCAAAACGATTTTCTGATAAGTTTAATATATGAACCTGCTGAGTGCTGGGTAATACCGCTATGCCTCGGGTAAAACTTCGACTATCTAAACCACAATTAGATAAATCAAGCTGTTTTCTCTCCAAAAGTTCTAGTTCTACTTTTAGTATGGATTTATGTTTCTTAAACACGAAATTTTCTTTTTTAATTGCTATATTCTGATTTCTGAGTACCTCGGTTTTGTTCAGTAAAGATGTATTAAGCTCAAATGCAAAAAGTGCAGGAAGGTCTCCGTTATAATATTCAATCAGCAATGGTTTTAATTCATTAATCAATTCATCAAATTGAGCATTATGTTGCGACAATTTTAATGTGCGTGCTTTCATTCTCTCGATAAACAAGATTAAAAGTAAATCGTCTTCCTGCTTGCATAGATAGTGTAAAACTTTGACTTCTTCCCTAAGTTTATGCGGTACTGGATTGCTATTAGGCGATCCTTTAAGCGCTGGAAAATGTGAAATAAACTCTTTAAGTTTTTTGATAACTTTGATGCGAAACGGACTAACTATCTGTAAATCAAAATTGTTTTCAACATTGCTAAGCTTCTCATTTGAGATCTCCTCCTCATTTAAATTCATGGCGGTTATCCATGCTTTAATATAAAACGTTTCTATTCGAGAATGAGGAATATGATGTTCCTGTGAAAGCATAGCTTGATTCGATTCTTGTGCTAATGCTAAAGAACTTTCAAAGCTTGAATAGGCTATTTCTCTAGAGAACTTTCTTAGAAGCCCTATATTTGCAATAATATTCCACTCTATTTTGCCGTTTTCTTTTTCTAATAAGCGCTTGCTTATTTCTAATTCTTCTATTTCTTGAGTTAATTTTGTGTTTTCTTCAGCGAGTTCCTGCGTTTGTTCCTCAAGGGTTTCTTGTTCAGCACATAGGGAATGATGAAAATTAACTTCAAAGAATGCGGGTAATTTTTCTTCATGATACTCAATCAGCAACTGCCGCAGATCCTGAATGACCTGATCATGTTCAGAACGAATCCAGGAAAATTCTTTTGCAAACACTTGCATACGACTGAGGAACAATATCAATCGAGTATCATCTTTTGGTCCACTACAAAGACCTTGTAAAATAGTCATTTCTTCTGATCTATATAGCCAAACTTCTTTAACATCATTAGCAGTGAATAGGTAATCTTTGGGTGCTTCCCTATCCAAATAATTTGAAGAAAATTCTTGAACTACTTTTGCCACTTTACAGCGGAAAGCACTAAAGTTTAGGCTGGAAAAATAATTTGAATCTGTCTGAATAAAATTTGCTACTCCAGTTGCCATCTCACCCTTACTTAATCTCATATCAGTTACAAACCTTTCGATATAAGGTGTACTTGCTGAGTAAAGCTCTTTTTGATTTTCTAACTCACGAGATGAAATAGGTGACGAAAGGGGTAAAATATCTTTTCCTAGCATAGAATTTCCTTATTATATTTAAGGTCTGTTGATAGTTAGCCCAAAACCTTCAACGTGCCGCGCCGCGACTTGTTCGCGGTATTATCCGGCGGGATCCATGGATCCTGCGGACAAGCCGCGGGAACGTAGGGTTTGAGATGAATTGTCAACACGCCCTAGTTAATCAATCAATTGATAAATGAACGCCAGGGTTAAGCGCGCTACAGCAAAATTCCTATAAAAGCGTCCTAATTTATCCTACCAACCCTCATTCGTCGAGTTGGTATAATTACCAATGAATCCTGGCATACTATTCACAAGGGATTTAAGAGGGATCGGTTTATAAAAGTAGGGAAACTTAATTAGAGATAAAAGTATGACAGGTCTTCTTCATAGAGTCCTACCTGAGATTTTTATTGATGCAGCAAACGGATCATCATTCAAATACTTTTAATCCCTCGACAGTAAGCGGTTGCTTAAGAACATATCGATTAAAAACTTGTTTAGCCTGCTCAATGGATAGTGGTTTGTTCAAGATACCCTGCATATCGACTTGTTTACAATCAGGTATAATATTTTTTATGGGCTGATCACTAAGTCCAATAATAGGAACCTGATCGGTAGCACTGCTTTTTTCTAAGTTTCGTAATTGTTTAGCTAGGGTGTAACTTTCCTGATTAGGTAGCCCAGTATCTATCAACACTAATTGGTACTTTCCTGGTTGAAAAAGTTCGAGGGCTGTTTGTTTTGAATGAACTACATCTATTTCACAACCTAAAGGAGATAACAGTACCTGCACTATTTGTTCGGCAATGGGGTTATCTTCTATAAATAGTATTTTTGGTAAGGTTTTAGGCTGATTAAATATTTCGAACTGATCTGTGGTGGCAGATGATGTAGTTTTTACATGATTTTTTTCATATTCTGATTTATCTAATAGTGGAATTTCCAGTGGTAAAACCACAATAAATTGGCTGCCTTTTCCTTCTTCACTATGAATATCAATTTCTCCATGCAAAGATTTAACTAATTTGTTGACGACAAATAAACCTAGACCAGTTCCTTCGTAAATACCCTGATAAGAAGGTGTTAATCGAGTAAATTGATCGAAAATGACTTTATGCTTGTCTTTAGGGATGCCAATGCCGGTATCTTGTATTACTATTTTAATAATTGCTTGCCTTTCAGTAGTTCGTTTACTCAAGCTTAGATGGATAGTGATGCCACCTTGATTAGTAAATTTAATCGCATTACCCGTCAAATTAAGTAGTATCCGATAAATAGCCGGTTGGCTGCCTAATAACATCTCGGGGATTTGTTTATCGTAATTAATCGTAAAGGTTAATTTTTTATTTTCGATTGCAGGGCGAAATAATTCTCTCATTTGTTCTGTTAATTGTTTTAAGCTGAACCGTTCTTTAATTAACGCTAAATCAACATGCTCTGATTTGGAGATTTCAAGACAATTATTAAAAAATCCCATTAATTGCTGAGCACAGGAAAGCATATCCTCGGTCAGGCTTAACGCTTCACCAGTTAAATGTTCTTTTAAGAAGTTAGTTACTCCAATAATTCCAGATAGAGGGGTTTTAACGTCATGGCTCATGTTGGCGATGAATTCGCTTTTCGCTTTACTGAGATATTCAGCACGTTCTTTTTCTTTTTTTAATAATGCTTGAGTGTTTTTAAGTTCGGTAATGTTTATGCCAATTCCAACTACGCCAACAATATTACCATCTTCGTTTCGTAGTGGAACTTTGTTATCTAACTGATAAATAACTTTACCGTCAGCAAAGTGGAATGGGGGTTCTTCAAAATTGAGTCGAGAGATTCCAGTACGCATCACTTCTTGGTCTACTTCAGAAAAAGCTTTTGCTGTTTCTCTAGCCCAGCCCAGTTTTTTGCCAAAATATTCATCAGTTTTTCCTAATACTTCTTCTTTGGGTACCCCAAATAAATTAGCGAGCATATCATTGCAGCCTTGATAAGCACCACGTCTATTTTTCCAGAAAACACTGCCAGGCATACAGGCGATAATTTGTTCTAGATTTCTAAAGATTTCTCTACCGGATTTTTCAGCTTTTTGCTTTTCTATTTCTAAACGTTCAAGAGTTTTCTTTAGTGCACTAATATCCATCGAAGTACCGATCATACCGATAATCTTGCCTTTATTGTTGCGTAGCGGCGCTTTATGCGAGAGAAACACAGTTCTCTCTCCCTTGGTGGAGAAAATAATTTCTTCGATGGTTTTTGGAATACCGCTATAGATGACTTCTTCATTATTTTTTTGTAATGCTTCTGTAATGGCCTTTTGCCATTTTAATAACCTACCAATTTCTAAGGGAGTTTTACCGATGATTTCATTGATTGATTCAACCCCAAAATAGTTAAGGACTCCTTGATTGCAACCTAATAAAGCTCCTCGCTGGTCTGTCCAGTAAACATATTCGGGAAGATTCGCTAAAATGTTTTTGGGGCTTTGATCTACTTTTGCGGAAGAGGGTGTGGGATTGCCTTGCTTTTTTGCTTTCATGGCTAATTTTTTCCTTTGACCAGGCTTATTCGCTCACTATGATGGTTAGCGGTAATATATAGTTTTGAGTTTAATAGTCAACCAGGTACAATAATGATAGGGATATCTCTTTATATATGAGTGTTACAGAGGTGAGATACATACCATGTCAGAGATTTTTACTTGTTATATCTTAGGTGAAGAAAGCCTAGCCATTCAATGCGCGGAGTTGATTCTTGCCCGAGGTCATCGTTTGTTAGGTATTGTTTCATCCAACCGGCTAATCAGAGAGTGGGCTCATGATCGACAGATTCCATATTTTGATAGTTGCTCACCTTATGAAGATATATTACTAAAAACTAATTTTGATTATTTATTCAGTATTGTAAATAACTGTGTTTTATCGGCTGCTTTACTTAAACAACCTAATTGTTTAGCAATTAATTATCACGATGCATTATTGCCGTATTATGCCGGTATGCATGCGACTTCCTGGGCGATTTTGCAGTGCGAAAAGCAACACGGTATTACCTGGCATGTAATGGATGAGCAGGTGGATGCTGGTGATATTTTAAAACAAGAGCTCGTGATGATTGAGCCGGGTGAAACGGCTTTAAGCTTAAATTTGAAATGTTATCAAGCAGCAATTAAGGCGTTTAGCGAGTTGTTGTTAGAATTGGGTGACAAACAATATTTGCGAGTGCCGCAAGATTTAACTCGGCGAACTTATTATGCTTATCAACAAAAACCGATTGGAAATGGTTGGATTATTTGGAATGATTCGGCGCAGAATCTTGTACAGCTTTATCGAGCATTAAAATTTGGTGATTATCCTAATCGATTGAGTGTACTAAAAATCCAAATTGGTAAACAAAGCTATGTGGTTGATGAGCTTAAGCCTTTAGCCGTTACCTCCAATCAGCTCGCTGGTACATTAGTAAACCTCGAACAAGGTTTACAAATTGCGACTCAAACTCATGATGTACTGATTACTCGAGTTAAAACTTTAGAGAATCAAGTTTGTGATCTTAAAACTTTAGCGCATGAACATCATTTAACGATGGGTAAAAAATTACCCTCTCCAACCAAAAAACTGCAAGTTGCCTATCAGCAAGTCAGTGAAGAGATTTTTAAGGATGAAAACTTTTGGTTACAGCAGTTGTTATCATTTCAATCAACTATATTACCATTTTTGTCTGAAAAAGATAATAAAGACTCTAGTGATTATGTATGTACTTTTGATCTTTCTGCTGCCTTACAACAATCACTAAAGCAGTGGTGTCCTGGTGCTGAGTCGGTGGAACAAGTATTACTAACGGGACTGTTAATTTATTTTTATCGGATCAATGATAAAAAAACAGTAGGTGTTGATCTTAGCTATCCTAATTTATTCACAGAAACTCAACCTTTTTCTGCTTTACTGGCAGATTTTGTGCCACTTAATCTAACCTTTGATCAAACGATTAATTTTTCCGCTGTATTAACAATGGTTCAGCAGCAATTAAGTATCTTGAAGCAACACCGAACTTATTTGCACGATATTTATGTGCGTTATCCGGAATTGCACCAGGTTAGCCATAGTTCTATTGGTGTTATTTACCATGATAGTCAGCAAGAAATACCACTACCAAAATTTCGATACCCAGTGACTATTTTGTTGGAAGAAAATCGCTGCTCTTTATACATAAGTCGGCATAGTAAAAATGAGAATTTGCGTCGTTTTCTGGCGCATATTCCTGGCCATTTACAAGTTTTATTAGATGGTGTCTCAAATAGCCCTGATCAATCGATTAGTAGTTTACCATTATTAACTTTACCAGAACGACAAAAAATACTAAGGGATTGGAATAAAACTGAGACCGATTATCCACGAGATAAAACCGTATTCCAATTATTTACTGAACAAGTTGAGAAAACGCCTGATCATATTGCTGTGGTATTTGAAAATAACCAATTAACCTATCAGCAGCTGAATCAAAAAGCTAACCAATTAGCTTACTATTTACAACGGCAGGGTGTTAAACCCAATATGCCAGTTGCCATTTGTATGGAACGCAGTTTAGAAATGATCATTAGCGTATTGGCAATTGTAAAAGCAGGAGCAGTTTATTTGCCGTTGGATCTAGATTATCCAGAAGAGCGGATTCGCCACATTATGCAAGATAGCCAGGCAAAATTTATTGTCACCCAGAAAAACAGCGTTAAGAAATTACCTGAAGATTTAAAAACCATTTTATGTGAAGAGGCTTTCATTAAAAACTTGGGAAATAATTCATTTAAGGAACAGAGAATCTCAAGTAATGACCCTATTTACTTTATGTATACCTCTGGGTCTACCGGAATGCCAAAAGGCGTAGTGGTTTCGCATAGAAATATAGTTAATTTAGTAAAGAATGGTAATTGTATTGATATTAGTGCAGCTGATAGTGTTTCACAAACATCAAATATTACATTTGACACAGCGATGTTTGAAATTTGGGGTGCGCTATTAAATGGTGCAAAATTAGTCATCATAGCGAAACATGCATTGTTGTCCTCATTTGCATTGATGGATATTGTAGTGCAACAAAAAATTTCGGTTCTATGGTTAACAACAGCATTATTTAACCAGATATATGAATTAAATCCGGAAGTGTTGTATTTAGTAAATTACTTAATGATTGGGGGGGAAAAATTAAGTCTAGAAGTAACGAGAAAATTTATTCGTTATCGAAAAAATAAGCCAAAGATGTTTTTAAATGGTTATGGTCCAACTGAAACTACGGTATTTTCTACATGTTATCTTATCGATAAAAATATCAATAAATTATCCTCAGTCCCTATCGGCAAACCAGTTAGCAACGCTCAATGCTATGTATTAGATGCCAATTTACAGCCAGTGCCGGTTGGAGCTGTTGGTGAACTGTTTATTGGTGGAGAAGGGGTATCAGCAGGTTATTTAAATCAGCCGGAAAAAACTCAACATAGCTTTATTCCCAATCCATTTGTCGATGATCCACAAGCGCGTATGTACCGTAGTGGCGATAAAGTACGTTGGTTGTTTGATGGCAATTTGGAATATATCGGGCGCGGTGATGATCAAATTAAATTGCGTGGTTTCCGCATTGAACTAGGTGAGATTGAGGCAGCGCTTGCTAAGCATCCACAAATTTCACAAGTTGTGGTTACCATTCGTGGTGTTGCTGAATATCATAAACAATTAGAGGCTTACATCATTCAACAAAAAACTGATCATTCAAGCAGCGATAAGTTGAATACGCAAACATTGAGCAGCTATTTGCAACAGCTATTACCTGACTACATGATTCCAGCGCGGTTTTTTATTGTCGATCGATTCCCGTTAACGGTTAATGGCAAAGTTGATAAAGCAACTTTGATGGCAAGCCAGTCCTTGCAGCTTGACGAAAAAGTTATCAAAACTGCCAGTTCATCCACTGAAGTTTTGTTAGTAGAAATCTGGCAAAACGTGCTGAAAATTCCACAGATAAGCACCGATGATAACTTTTTCATGCTGGGTGGAGATTCTATTATCGCTATGCAAATTGTGGCTAAAGCAAATCAATCTGGATTGCAATTAGCAGTGCAGGATATTTTTCAATATCCCGTTGTTGGTGATTTAGCGAGTCGTGTTACCCAAAAGAGTGTCTCTCAAACTGAAGCAATTGAAGCCAATCAAAAATTTGCTTTAGCACCCATTCAGACTTGGTTTTTTGAGCAATGCTTAACCAAGAAAGAATGCTTTAATCAAGTAGGGTTATTAACAATTCACGGTGCTGTTGATATTGAATTGCTAGAGCGTTGTTTTAGTACTTTGTTAGCTAGGCATGAAGGGTTACGTTTGCGCTTTGCTTTTGAGCAAGGCACATGGCAGCAATATTACACGAATGTAGAAACAACTACTGATAAAGTGATTCAAGTAGTTAATTCAACCAATTGCGATGATACTGCACTCAGTGAATTGATTAGGCAGCAGACTTATCAGTTATCGCAAAATTTTAATTTAGCATCGGGTCCATTACTCAAAGCTGCACTCTTTTCGGGTCATGCAAAAGATTTGAGTAAATTATTGATTGTTGTGCATCATTTAATTATTGATGGTGTTTCGTGGCGAGTTTTATTGACAGAGCTGCAAATGCTTTATCAAGCTTCTGCTTGTATAGAGAAAGTAAGAGCTTTTGACAATTGGCCCCAACCTTCCTCGGCGACGTTCCGCGGCTTGTCCGCGAGATCCATGGATCCAGCGGACAAGCCGCGGGAACGTAGGGTTTGAGATGAATTGTCAACACGCCCTAACTAAATCGATGTTTAAAAGTAGTTCTTATCAAGCATGGATAGATTCGTTAATTGATGAAGTTAACAGTGGTAATTTAACCAAGGAGCAGTCATTTTGGTTGGCAGTTGATCAGCATTTTCATGCCTTACCGATTGATCATAGGCAAGGTAAAAATTTAGAGAAATCTACTGCAGCTTTATCTGTTGAACTAACCGAGGAAGAAACAAAATATTGGCTACAAGAATTATCTATTAAGCAAGACGGAGTTAAATCACACGAAATCTTGATTGCGATCTTAGCTAAAACTTTGGCAGGTTTTGCCAATGCTAATGGAATTGTCTTTGATTTAGAAAGCCATGGTCGTGAGCCGTTATTTAAACCACTCGATTTGTCGCAGACCATTGGTTGGTTTACCAGTTTGTTCCCAGTTTATTTGGCAATTGATGATCAAGCATCACTCGAAGAAATTGTTTTGTCTGTTAAGCAGCAATTGCAAAAGATTCCTCGTCAAGGAATAGGCTATGGATTGTTACGCTATATCAAAAAAGTAAATTTCTCATATCAATCTGAAGTAGCATTTAATTATTGGGGGCAATTCGATCAAATTTTTGATCAGCAGAACTTTAAATTTGATTCATTACAATTGGTATCGCATCCAGATAATCAACGTTCTCATTTATTGAATGTTGACGCAGTAGTAAAAAATAAACAATTAAGCATAACATGGACGTATAGCACTAACCTTCACTGCGCCACCACCATGCAGCAATTAGCACAGAATTATATCGATGATTTACGTAGGTTGATTCTTCATACACAACAAAAATTACCTTTTTCCCGTGAGACCGTCATTGCGGGAGAGCAGGGCGAAGGCGTTTATCCTTTATCGCCTTTGCAGCAAGGCTTATTATTTCATGCTATTCAAGCGCCTAATTCTGAGGCTTATATGGTGCAGTTGGTGTGGCGTATTCCTGGCGAGTTGGCATTCAGTGTAGATGCATTCACCCAAGCTTGGCAGCTACTGGTAGATCGGCACGAGGCATTTAGAACCGCTTTTATTTGGGAAGAATTAGCAGAACCTATTCAAGTAGTTAGGAAATATGCCAAGTTGCCTTATAGTCAATATGATTGGTTAAACTGTATTGATCCACGTGAACAAGAAGATAGGCTGAGTGCATTTTTACATGGTGACAGGCAAGTGGGTTTTAATTTTAGTCATGCACCTTTATTGAGATTGGTAGTTATTGAGCTGCCAGAGCAGCAATACTACCTGGTTGCCACTTTACATCATATCTTGTTAGACGGATGGTCGATGTCTATTTTAATTAATGAACTAGACTATTATTATCAAAGTAGTAAGCAAATTAACTTATTACCATTGCCGCCACCTAAATCCTATACGCATTACTTAAAATGGTTGCAACAGCAAGATAGCTATGCAGCCAAAAGTTTTTGGCAAAATTATCTGTTAGGTTTTTCAGCTCCCACCGATTTAAGCACTGTCCTAAAACACAACCAGCTAGTCACTCGAGATAAAGTTGATATTCAATTGCATGAGCGCATTTTGCCTGCTGAATTGGTCAAGCAACTCAAACAGTTTTGCCAGGTACAGCACATAACATTAAGCACCCTCTTTCAAGGAATATGGGCATTGGTATTAAGCCGTTATAGTCAGAGCGACGAGGTAGTGTTTGGTGTAACTTGCGCTGTGCGTTCTGCTGATATTCCTGATGTTAGCAATATCGTAGGTTTATTAATTAATACCTTGCCGTTACGAGTTAATTTAAGCCAGACTCATTCGGTAAAAGATTATTTAAGCAAAATACAAAATGATCTATTACAAATTTCTCAGTATCAATATGTATCTTTAGCTGACTTACATAGTTGGAGCGATATCCAAGGTGGAATGTCGTTGTTTGATAGTATTTTGGTATTTGAGAACTATCCGAATACTGGAGATAAGAATTATTGTTTTAAACTGGCCAATACCCAAATTATTGATCCAACTCATTATCCATTAAGTTGTATTATCCTTCCTGGAGATCAATTTGCTATCCGTTTAGCCTACGATAAAAATGTGATTACAGCAGAGGCTATTCAAAGATTGCATGGTCATTTGCATGCACTGTTAACTGAACTCATTACTTATCCACAAAAAAATGTTCATCAGCTTAATTTATTAACTCAAGAAGAGCAGCAAAAGCTCTTAGTTGATTGCAATAAAACACAAGTAGATTATCCAAGTAATAAAACTGTCCAGCAGTTATTTGAAGAGCAGGTTGAGAAAACTCCTGATCAAATTGCAGTTATATTTGAAGAGCAGCAACTCACTTATCGACAATTAAATGAACAGGCTAATCAATTAGCAAGGTATTTGCAAAAGCGGAACATTGAACCCGAACAAGTGGTAGCGATTTTTTTAGATCGTGGTTTAACGATGATGATAGCCATATTAGGTATTTTGAAAGCCGGCGGTGCTTATTTGCCTATTGATCTAAAATATCCACCAGAACGTATTCGTTATATGTTGCAAGATAGCAACGCTGTATTGTTGCTTACTCAAGAACCGTTATGGAAACAACTTGATCTTAGTGAATTTGATCAGATAAGTTAATATTTCTTGAACAAAAGTCACATTACTCAAGTGAATCCCAGCAACAATCTCAAGATAAAGTATAGCAGTAGTCAATTGATGTATGTCATATACACCTCAGGTTCAACTGGTATACCTAAAGGTGTAATGGTAGAGCATCAATCAGTCGTGAACTTTTTAACCAGTATGTGTTCAGAGATAAAACCAAGCTCGAAAGATACTTTATTGGCTTTAACTCCCTTGATATTTGATATTTCAGGTTTAGAGATTTATTTGCCACTTATAGTTGGTGCTCGTTGTGTCATTGCGAGTACAGAAGCCGCTATTGATGGTAATAAATTAAAAGAGATTATTACTGATCATCAGATATCTATCTTACAAGCTACGCCGATGACTTGGAAAATGCTAATAACAGCGGGTTGGTCGGGTAGTTCTACTTTGAAGGTTTTAAGTGGTGGCGAAGCATTGTCTACGGAACTAGCGAAACAATTATTAATAAAAGTGGGGCATTTCTGGAATCTTTATGGTCCAACTGAAACTACTATTTGGTCCACAATTAATTATATTGATCAAGTTGATGAGGACTACGCCATTGTTCCAATTGGCAAACCAATCGCCAATACTCAAGTTTATGTACTAGATCATGCTAGACAGCCAGTTCCAATAGGTATTGTTGGAGAACTATACATTGGTGGTGCTGGTTTAGCACGGAGCTATTTGAATCGTCCGGAGTTGACTGAAGAGAAATTTATCACTAACCCTTTTGCACAAAATACCCATCTTTACTGCACAGGAGATTTAGTACGATGGTTACCGGATGGAAGTTTAGAATACCTAGGTCGTGCAGATGAGCAAGTAAAAATCAATGGTTTTCGCATTGAATTGGGAGAAATTCGAGCACAATTGGAAAAACATCCTAATGTTTTGCAAGCTGTTATCACTAACTGTAAAAATGCTAAAGGAGAAGAATATTTGTTGGCTTATGTTATTAGTCGGGTAAAAGCCAACTTTGATTCCTCGCAATTACGCAGCTTTTTGCAGCAGTTTTTCCCCCATGCTATGGTTCCATCGGCTTTTGTCGCACTCGATAAATTTCCATTAACATCTAGTGGTAAGATTGATAAAAAAGCTTTACCAAGTATTGGGCAGCAGCAAGAATTATTTAAGAGTTATGTTAAACCGAGTCGCGAAGAGGAAAAAATCCTTGCTGATATTTGGGCAGAAATATTAGGTGTATCTCAAATAGGTATACACGATGATTTTTTTGCTTTAGGTGCACATTCACTTTCAGCTTTACAGTTATTGGCTAGAATTAGTCAACATTTCAAAATTAATTTGCCGATGCGAGCGTTGTTTGCTAGTTCTACAATTGCTGGGTTAGTTGATGCGATAAAGCTTATACAAGTTGAAACAGAAGTTGTAGCTACGATTGCTGATAAACAACAGAGTGAAATTTTAGCTTCTTGCATAGTGCCGTTACGAAGAGAAGGCAGTAAAACTCCTTTATTTTTGATTCATCCTATCGGGGGAACAATATTTTGGTATATACCATTAATTAAATATTTTGATCGTGATCGGCCCTTGTATGCTATTCAAGATCCTGGTATTGAGTCGGACAGTATTCCTTTTAATAGCACTGCAGAGATGGCGAGTTTTTATATTAATGCAATCAAAACCGTTCAGCCTTATGGTCCTTATTTGTTAGGTGGTTCATCAGCAGGGGCTAATGTGAGTGTTGAAATGAGCTACCAGTTAGCACAAAAAGGTGAGCAAGTTGCTTTTATAGGCTTGTTAGATGGCTGGGCTTTCTATCCGGATAGTCTACAAAATCAAGAATTTTTTGAAGCTATTATGCGTAAGCAATACCATGATATGGAAAATATTTTTGTTGCTAAAGGTATTGATAAAGCTGAAAATTTACTTAAATTACAATGGGCACGTTCTAAGATGAATAATCGTTATCGAGCGCCTTATTTACTTAATAAACTCACTTTGTTTAAAGCAGAAAAAACTTTAGAAATTTTTAAATCAATGGAAGCACCGTATAATCATTGGGATAAACATTCCGCTCTTTCTATTGAACTACATATGGTGCCAGGTGATCACGAGACTATGTTTCAAGAGCCAAATGTGATAATTCTAGCTGAAAAATTGAATCAGTGTTTAAATGAAAGTGAAATTTTCTGTCAACAAGAAATGAGCGAAATTAAGTAACTACTCACCCCCTACGACGTGCCGCGGCACGTAGGCGGCAGGCACAGGGCGAGCAGTCACAAAATTAATCAACAATCATAGGGATTAAAATGCAGGCAAAAAAAATTCAACTCGAATTAGCAAATGGCGAAACCGTCACTTGTAGTATCGCTGGCCAAGGTAAGCGCATTGGTTTTATTAGTGGCGGACCAGGATCGTTTTATTTTAATGGTCTTTCGCCTTTGCAACATGATTATACTTTTGTGGCCTGTGATTTTTTGTGGACATATGGCAAAGGTAGTACGATTAACCCAAACATTACTCAAGGCGTAACCAAAGAGAGTCTGTGTGAACGTGATCATTTAGTAGTTGATGCTTTGAAACGTCATTTTGGGGCTACTGAAATTGATGGATTTGGTTTTTCTGCTCCGGGAGCTTTGTTATTTGAACAGGCATTGCGTTACCCAGGAGATTTTTCTCGCATTATTGGTACGGGTGTAGGCTTAGTTGAACTGGATGCTACGTTTAAAAAAACTAATGATTTATTTTATCGAGTTGCAAGTCAAGAAAGAAAACAGGCATTTGAAAGCTATCAAAGTAGATATGCTTTGCTGCAAACTGCGGTGAATAGTGGCAGTATTGCTGGTAGACCAGAGTTCAGTTCATTTGATTTCAAGCTAACGACTAAACTTCCACTTAAACCCCACAAAAAATTTGTGGCAGAAACGCTTGCTATGGCTCCTAAGCTTATTTTTCAGCTTTCTAATCCAGAAAAGTCCTATGAAATGATTATAAGGCATTGGAAACATAATCCATTTGGTGAGCATATTAATAAACATATGCAAGAATATTTCTTTAATGAAATTTATCCGCAATTAAATCCTTTTGCAGCACTAATGGAGCTAGTTAAACAAAAGAAGGTTTTACTGGTTTTTGGTCGTGAAGATTATATCACTCCTTTACCACCAGATGTTTTGGAAAAAATTCAACAGCAACCGAATATTCAAGTAGAATTACTCGATAATGCTGCACATATGCCATATTTTGAAGTGCCAGATCAGTATGCAAAATTGGTAGCGGATTTTTCGGGTGTTGGCAACTGTTCTGCCCATTCAGCTCCACCTAACTTTTCCGCAAGTATACAGTTTTAAATCTAGACTGGAGTAACTGTTCACGCTTTAAGGCTTGTCATTCTGCGCCGCGTTTTTCGCGGCGAAGAATCTCCAAACAGTAATGCTACGCTCGACATGACAGCACTGGGGAGTGAGTAGTTACGATCTAGATTGTCTTGATGTTAGAATTAGGTTATTAGTAAATGGCAAGGCTAATTCTAACAATTCGTCATTTCTGAAAAATTTTCTTATATAGGCACTAATATGTTTGATACGGATATCACTAGCGCTGAAACTACAACCAAAACACCTAAAAAGCACATTACCGTTGGTGTTGATTGCCAGTTAAAACTGGCAGATGCCAGATTGCTTGCTTATCAAGCAATTCCAGTCAATTTAAGTCCTAGTTCTTATACTGCAATGGAGCATTCACTAAGTTGCTTAAAAGCTCAAATTGAGCAGCGCTTACCTGTTTATGGGGTTAATACCCACTTTGGTGATCAAGTCAATTTTTTCGATGCTTATTTAAACAGTTCTGAGCAAAACTTATATTATCAGTCTATCAATGCCAGACAGGAAAATTTGTTGCGATCACATGTATGTGGATTAGGTGATACGGTAGCTCCTGAAGCAGTTAGAGTAGCTATGATGTTGCGTGCACATTGTTTGGCACAGGGATACTCCGGCGTTGCTCCTCAAGTAGTTGAAGCCATTTTAAGCTATTTGAATGCAGGTATTACCCCAGTGGTGCCTTGTTATGGTTCCATTGGTGCAAGTGGGGATCTAATTCCGCTCGCAACGATTGCTGCAAGTGTTGCTGGAGAAAATGTTGATGTACTTTATAAAGATAGACTGATGAAATCGACTGAAGCCATTGAAATAGCAGGATTAAAGAAATTTAAACCTGAATTACGCGATGGGCTTGCGATGATTAATGGTACTTCTTTTATGACAGCAGTTGCCAGTTTGGCGCTGTATGATCTGAATTGTCTGTTTAAGCAGATGCTGTTTGTTGTTGCTATGTCACTTGAATCTATGCAGGTGATTAATAGTGCTTACCATCCATTGGTTCATCAACTAAAACGTCAGGCCGGTGAAATCATTGTAAATCATTTATTATTAGATTTTTGGCAAGGTAGTCAATTAATCATGGATTTAGATAAATTGCGTCAGGCAAGTATGAAGCAGCATAGTGAAAAGACTCCCGTGAGAGCTATGCAAGACTTTTATTCTCTGCGTGCAGTATCACAAGGTTTTGGTCCGTTACAGGAGAATCTTGAGCGTGCAACGCAGTGGATAGAAAACGAAATGAATTCAGTTAATGATAATCCAATTATTGATGTATCTCAGGATAAAATTTACCACAATGCGAATTTTATGGGTTATTACGTGACGGATGCTTGTGATATTTTAAAGATGAATATTGCCCAGGCTTCAAGTTGGCTACATGCATTGCTTGCTAATCTAGTACACCCAAGAAAAAATCACAATCTGCCGACTAATTTGGTTGAAAATCCAGATAAATATAATGGATTTCGTCCGCTACAGTTGTTAGCTGCATCGCTTACGGTACAAAATCGTAAATTAGCGCAGTCTCATCAAGCGTTTATGCTGCCAACTGAGGGAGATAACCAGGATGTCAACAGTTTAGGTATGCATGCGGCCTTAGATTTAAGGGACTCGGTGATGAACTTAACTCGGTTAACTGCTATTCTTTTGCTAGCATCTACTCAGGCACTTGAATTACGAGGCTTTGACAGAGCAGGGCAGAAATCACAGGCAATATGTGAAGTTGTGCGGAAATATTCGCCCAAGCTGGGCAGTTGCCGACCAATGTCAGAAGAAATTAATACAATAGTTAATCTTTTGAAAGAAGGAACATTTAATTGTTATTCAGGGAGGCTAATATGAGTCGGATCCACCTATTTGAATTTAATGATCAAAGTTGGTGCCCAAATTTTATCCGTGAAACTACCACGGATTTTTTGCTGGCGCTTTATCGGTTGCAAAATATCTATGAACCAGCGCTAAGAAAGATTAACGAAATTATAGAAACAACCGGTGTAACAACCATTATTGACTGCTGTTCTGGCAGTAGTGGGCCGATTATGCAACTGAGAGAATATTTAGATAAGAACCAAAAGGGATCAATCACTATTACATTAACAGATAAATACCCTAACTCTTTACTGTTTGAACAATTAGCCCTTCAGTGTCCTAACAAAATTATTGCTTGTAAAGATTCAATTGATGTAACTAGTTTACCCGCTAATATGAAAGGAATGAGGACTTTATTTTCTTCTTTTCATCATTTTAAGCCTGATAAAGCTTTAAAAATATTGCAAGACGCAGTAAATAATCATGTGCCTATTGCCATATTTGAATGTACTCAGCGTCGACCTATTGATTTTATTCGTATGCTGCTTAGTCCTATTATTCTGTTACTTATTCTACCTTTTGCTAAGAAAATAACCTGGAAAAAATTTATTTTTACTTACCTTTTTCCAGTCACGCCATTTACTAATATGTGGGACTATTTTGTTTCTAATTTGCGTACTTACTCACCTAAAGAATTAAAAAAACTTATTCGGCAGTTGAATGCAGAAAATTATCATTGGGAAATAGGTAAATTATGGTCTAGCCAGGCTAAATGTCAGATTGTTTATTTGGTTGGTTATGATCTACAAAAAATAAGTAATAAAGAAACTTCATGAAAAAACTTAGTCCAAGTCAGTTATCAAATACTAGTTTGCTTAGTTCTAGTGAGCTTAATGAAGTTAATAGACGAGTTAATCTAGAAATAAATGAGCTTCATATTAAGCTAAGAAAAATAGGAGGAGTAGCTAATTTTTTATCAGGTACAATTGTTGTATTTATATTGCACAAACATGTATCTTTACCGCTACTTCTATATTGGTATGTAGCACTAGTTCTTGTTAACTTACTTAACATTGGCCTTTCTGCTATTTACAAAAAAGAAAGCCCAAAATATACCCCTAAAAAAATAGCGCTATGGAATAAAATTTTTTATTTCATATTGATTGTTTTGTGTAGTATTTGGGGCAGCATGTATATTTTATTTGCTTCGCAGAATGGTCTTTATCAATTATATATAACGGCTTTTTTATTAGCTGTTTTGCTTGGTTTCGGTTCTGGAGCAATTACTGATTTTAAGGTCGCTATTATCGCGGCAATTTTTATGTTAGCACCATATGCGATTTTTCGTATTTATTTAGGCATTAATTATCTTTCAGCTGGCCTTGAAGATCCTAGTCTAAATTTAGGGTTTGGGTTATGTATGCTGGTTTTTGGGGCATTTATGTTGTCTGCCTGTTATATGGGCAGCAAATTGCTTAGAAAGTTTTTTCATTTAACGTTTGCTAATATCATGTTAAGCGAAAAATTGGAGAGTGCAAATAGGCTGCTTGAACATCGGGTTAAAGAGCGCACTATTGAGTTAGAAAAGTCTCTGGAATTAGTTAAATATCAAGCGACTCATGATTTATTGACTCACTTACCTAATGAACGATTATTAGAGGAATGTATAGAATCAGAAATAAAACTAGCTGAACAAAATAATTATATGTTTGCGATATTTTTTGTTGGCTTAAATGAAATGGATAAAATTAATGATGGCTTAGGTCATCAAGCTAGTGCACTGACTGTACAAATAATTGCAAAAAGATTAAAAAATTTTTTTAATAAAAATGAAAATAGCAGGCTAACGAATTTTAAATTTACTCTATCTCTTTCTAGGCGTGATGAATTTGTTATTTTATTAAATCCGTTGTTTGAATTAGATACAATTGAAGCGATGGTATTTCCTATCTTTTCTATCTTAGAAGAGCCTATTTACATTAATGATCGAGCAATTAAGTTAACAGCTAGTATTGGGGTTAGCATATATCCTAAAGATGGACAAGATGTACGATCACTATTGATGAATGCAGATGCGGCAATGAGATTTGCTAAGCAATGGGGTGGTAATAAAGTTAATATTTATAAAGCTGAAATTAATGCGCGCCTTTCTAAGCAATTAGAAATAGAAAGCCATTTACATAATGCGTTAAAAAATCACGAATTTACCCTGTATTATCAGCCGTTTATAGATCTGAAAACTGGCCAGATATGTGGTATGGAAGCTTTGCTACGTTGGAAAAGCCCAGAATTAGGTTTTGTCTCACCAGTAGACTTTATCCCACTTGCCGAAGCTAATGGCATTATCCTTCCATTAGGAGAATGGGTATTACATAATGCTTGTTTGCAAACAAAAATTTGGCATGCACGTGGTTTTAATTCATTAAAAGTTGCCATTAATTTGTCAGCGAAGCAATTGCAACAAAAAAACATTGTGGAAGTAATTACTCATATCTTAAAAGAAACTAATTTAGCTCCTCAATATATTGAGCTTGAATTGACTGAGACAGAAGCATTTAAAGAAGAAGCTATTCCTATTATTAAACAGTTTAAATTAATGGGTATTGGTTTGTCGATTGATGATTTTGGCACTGGTTATTCTGGCCTGACTAATCTTAAGCTGTTTACAATTAGCAAATTAAAAATTGACAAATCTTTTATACAAGATATAGATATTAGTGGTGATAGTAGAGCAATAGTGTCAAATACTATTGGGTTAGCAAAAAAAATGGGTATTACTGTACTTGCTGAAGGTGTTGAAACTAAAGAACAATTAAAATTTTTGCTTGAAAACTATTGCGATATGATTCAGGGCTACTATTTTAGTCCGCCGCTTCCTCCAGATGATTTTACGAATCTATTAATAAGTAAGCCTAACTTATTATTGGATTTTTAAATGTTATCAAATATACCTATCGGGAACAGGTCTAAACAGCTTATTTCGGTACTGCAAAATAGAGCTATTAGTACTCCACACAAACTTGCTTGTTTATTATTAGCTGGTAGTAAAGATCAAACTGTTAGCATTACTTATTATGAATTAGACCAAAGAGCACGTGCTATTGCTGCTTATTTACAAGCTAAAACTTTGGTTGGTCAACGCGTGCTACTACTATTTCCCGCTGGATTAGATTTTATTACTACTTTTATTGGCTGCTTATATGCTGGAGTCATTGCCGTTCCTCTAAATGTGCTAGAAGAAAATGAAGTAGCAAAAATATGCGAAGTTATTAGTGCTATAGCTGATCATACTAACGCTTTTGGTATTTTAACGACACAATCTTATATGGCGGTGGTAGAAAAATGTAACGATCAATTATTAGTTAATCGTAAATTATTTTTAACTGATATAGCAAATATTAGTTCTGATACTTCTGTAACGTTTCAGATGCCAAAAATTTCTCAAGATACCATTGCTTACTTACAATATACTTCAGGTTCTACAACTCAGTTAAAAGCAGCGATAATTCGCCATAAAAATTTGAATCATAATCTGCACTATACTGGTAAAGCTTGGAGCTATACTAAAAACAGTGTTTCGTTGAGTTGGGCCCCTCATTCTCATAGTTATGGTTTAATTGTGGGATTGTTAACCCCGCTTTATCATGGCGCACTTGCAATTTTAATGCCGCTAAAAACTTTTATACGACGTCCAATTAATTGGTTAGAAGCTATTACTCAGTACCGAGTGACGCACAGTGGCTGCCCTAATTTTGGTTATGATTTTTGTGTTAGAAATATTGATGAAGCTGAGCTTAAATCTTTAGATTTAACTAGTTGGAAAGTGGCAGTAAATGGTGGAGAGCATGTTAACTATGAAACTATTACACGGTTCAGTGAAAAGTTTGCTCTTTGTGGTTTTCGCTTAAGTTGCTTTCGAGCTACTTATGGGATGTCGGAGTTGGCTGGCACAATTGCGACTAATCATTGTGGGAAGCAGCCTACAATTTTTCGCTTATCCATTGAAGCATTAACTAATAATCAAGTGGCAACGGCCTCTGTAACTGGATTGCCACGTGCATCCTGCACTCGCAATGACGGCGAAAATGGTGAGAGGGCAATGGCAAATGAAAATAATTCAGCTTGTATATTTGTTGGTAGTGGACATTTATTATCTGGGTTACAAGCTAAAATTGTAGATCCAGATACTTTAATGCCCGTGGCTAAGGGAAGAATTGGTGAGATTTGGTTAACTGGAAAATCCTTAGTAAGTGGTTACTGGGAAAATAATACTGAAACAAAGGCAAGCTTTTATGCTGCGTTTCCTTTAGCAAAGAAGTTTTATTTTAGAACGGGAGATCTTGGCTTTATTCAAGGAAAAGAACTGTGTGTCACCGGTCGTATCAAGGAATTAATTATTATTTATGGCAAAAAATATTATCCGGCTGATTTAGAAATGGCGGTGACAACGGCTTTAAAAGATTTGCTTGTTAATTATCCTTGTATTGCTTTTTCTTTGACTATCAAAGGAAAAGAAGAAGTTATTATTGTTCAGGAAGTTAATGAAGCATGTTCGCCTAGTGATGAAATCATTAAAAAAATCCGTCAGGTTCTTGCCAAGCGATATGGAATTAAACTTTATCGGGTTGTTTTAGTTAAAAATCATTTCCTTCCTAAAACAACAAGTGGAAAATTGCAGCGAATGGTGTGTCAGCAGCAATTTTTAGCAGGAACACTTACAGTTGTTACCACGCCATTACCTGCTGTTTCTGAGGTTGTTTGTGGAGAAAAAAATATAGGGTGCTATTTAAATGAAAGTACTACTGGGCGTGTTGATAATTCATCTCAAACCCTACGTTCCCACGGCTTGTCCGCGGGATCCATGGATCCCGCGGACAAGTCGCGGGACGTCGAAGATTTTGGGCCAATTGTCAACAGACCTTACTGATTTAGCAAACCAATTCTATCCTGATTTTATTAAATTAATTTCTCAGGCACTAAAAATTAATGAGCATACGATTAACCTGAATCGTTCTCTCAGCGAATTCAGTATAGACTCGATAAATATCGTTCAGTTGACTACCTTACTCAATGAGACTTACCACCTGTCTATTACTCCCAATAGTTTATTTGAATATTTTACCTTAGCTGAGTTTTTTAATGGCTTGTTGGATAAATACCATGAGGTTTTAAGTAGTTATTATTCGCTCATGCCATCCACACTTAAACCTTCTGTAGTCGAACGGGTGGCGCCCCTGCCGCGCGCAGGTACGAGCACGGCAGGGTGTCGCAAGCGACAGGACCCGTTTGACCTACAACAACCCATCGCTATTATTGGTATCAGCGGAATCTTTCCAGGTGCAGCTGATCTAGATACTTTTTGGAATAACTTGATGCTAGGAAAAAATGCTATTGGTGAAGTTCCAAAAGATCGATGGAATTGGGAAGCCTATGATAACCATTCAAGCAGTAAATGGGGTGGGTTTGTTGAAGAGATGATGTGCTTTGATGCGGATTTTTTTAATATCTCTCCACGTGAAGCAGAGTTAACTGATCCACAACAACGTGTTTTTTTACAAATAGTTTGGAAAGCAATTGAAGATGCTGGTTATACGCCAGCCGATCTTACACGCGTGAGTACCGGCGTATTTGTTGGTGTATTTGGCCATGATTATGCGGAAATTTTGCAGCAAAATAATGTAGTAGATGCGTATGTCACCACCGGTATTACCCACAGTGTTTTAGCTAATCGTGTGTCTTATTTATTGAATTTACATGGGCCAAGTGTAGCGATAGATACTGCCTGCTCAAGTTCATTAGTTGCTATTCATCAAGCAGTTCAGGCTATTCAAAATGGAGATTGTGCTGTTGCAATTGCTGGTGGAGTCAATGCCTTACTTTCACCTACGACGTATCTTGCTGCGAATAAAGCAGGCATGCTGAGTGAAGATGGTGCATGTAAAACGTTTGATAGTAAGGCAAATGGTTATGTTAGAGGTGAGGGCGCAGCAGCTATTTTATTGAAACCTTTATTGGCTGCTAAGGCAGATGGTGATCATATTTATGGCGTGATTAAAGGTACTGCAGTTAATCATGGTGGTCATGTCAATTCGTTAACTGCGCCTAATCCAAATGCTCAGGCAGAAGTCATTATGTCAGCTTGTCGTCGTGCAGAGATAACTCCTGATGCTATTCGCTATATCGAAACACATGGAACAGGCACTACTTTAGGTGATCCAATCGAAATTAATGGGTTAAAAAAAGCTTTTGCAAATTTAGCCGAGGAAAATAATCAATTATCTACTCATTATTATTGCGGCTTAGGTTCAGTAAAAACACACATTGGCCATCTTGAAGCAGCGGCTGGCATAATGGGTGTTATCAAAATTTTATTGGCCATGCAACATAAACAAATACCAGCCAATTTGCATTTTAAAGAATTAAATCCATACATTAATTTAGCTGAAAGTCCTTTTTATATTGTTAATACCATTGAATCTTTTACTAATTTACTTGATAGCCAAGGTAAAAAAATACCACTTTGTGCAGGGGTTAGTTCTTTTGGTTTTGGTGGTACAAATGCACATATAATTATTGAAGAGGTCTCTCAAACTAATATGGCAGAGTTGCCAGGAAAAACCTCTTATCTTTTTGCACTATCTGCGAAAACCAACCTAGCCTTGCAACAAAAAATTAGTGATTTGTATCAGTGGGTCAACAATAAACAATCTAAATCAATTTCGCTAGCTGCAATTAGCTATACTTTAAACTTAGGTAGAGTGCATTTTAGTCAGCGTTGTGCGTTTGTCGTAGACTCTTTAGAAGAGTTACAAGCAACGTTAGGTAAAATTTTACAGAAGCAAGAAGCAGATAATTTTTTGATCAATACCGAAAGTAAAAATAAACTTATTCACAGTGCTATTTTTCAACAATTATTTAAGCAACTAATCGAGGAATTAACTGGCGAGCATAAAAGTGATTTTCGGGATAAACTACTTGCACTCGGTAGCTTTTATGTTGAAGGTTACGAGGTTGATTGGAATCGCTTATATGCGCATGAAACAAAGCAACGTATTTCTTTACCCACTTACCCATTTGCTAAAGAATATTATGGATTATCGGTAATTTCAGCTGTAACTAGTGCTCCGTTTTCGCCGTCATTGCGAGGCAGCGAAGCTGCCGTGGCAATCCAGGAATTTTCCTGGATTGCTTCACCTGCTTCGCAGGTTCGCAATGACGGCGAAAACGGAGAACTAGGCAGCCCTACAACGCTCACTGCTATCGATGCAGTGCAACAAAATTTCAAACAATTTATTGCCAAATTACTAAAAAAACCAATTGCTTCTATTGAAATTACTGCATCATTAAATGAGCTAGGCCTTGATTCTATTACTTTAAAAGAATTATCAGTAGAACTGGAAAGTTACTATGGTATTAAGCTGAATCCATCGTTATTTTTTACTTACCAAACTATTCAGGCATTAAGTAATTACTTGTTAAAAATTTATCCGCAGGAAATGACGCGAGTTTCCCGTGAGGCCGTCATTGCGAGCACACGTAGTGTGCGCGGCAATCCAGGAGTATTTAATTTATCATCCGGATCATCATCATTACCCACGCAGCTTAATCAACAGCGACAGGGCCCATTCGACGAGCAACCTAAACTAATCGCCATCATCGGAATGCAGGCCCTTCTTCCGCAATCAAAAGACGTAAATGCCTTTTGGGAACACTTAGAAGCAGGTCATGATTTAATCACAGAAGTTCCTCCTGAAAGATGGGATTGGCAAAAATATTATGGTGATTCAACACAGAATGAAGCTAAAACCAATTCAAAATGGGGTGGATTTTTAACGGAAATAGATAAATTTGATGCTGCCTTTTTTAATATATCACCGCGTGAAGCTAGCTTAATGGATCCACAGCATCGCTTGTTTATGGAAGTTGTTTGGAAAACTATTGAAGATGCTGGCTATGATCCATTTTCACTAGCAAATGAAACGGTCGGTTTATTTGTCGGTGTTGAATTTAATGAATATCAAACGGTGATATCAAGCCAAAAAAAAATCTTTCATGGTTATGTAGCAACTGGAAACTCACATGCCATATTAGCTAATCGAATTTCTTATTTTTTAAATTTACGTGGACCAAGTGAAGTGATTCATACGGCTTGTGCGAGTTCGTTAACCGCAATTAATCGTGCTGCGCAAGCATTGCGCAATGGTGAGTGTTCAATAGCTATTGCTGGTGGAGTGAGTTTAATGTTGGATCCACAAACCTTTGTTATTACAAGCCAATTAGGTGTTTTATCACCTGATGGACGTTGTAAAACATTTGATAAAACAGCTAATGGGTATGTGAAAGGAGAAGGGATAGCAGCAGTGTTGCTAAAACCGTTAGAAAAGGCACAAATAGATAAAGATCATATCTATGGTGTCATTAAAGGTATCGCTGTTAGTCATGGTGGAAAAGCACAATCTTTAACTGCACCTAATGCAGAAGCACAAAGTCAATTAATCGTGAAAACCTATACTCAAGCTAATGTTGATCCAGAAACCATCACCTATATTGAAACTCATGGTACTGGCACTGAGTTAGGCGATCCAGTTGAGGTTGAAGGTTTAAAACTAGCTTTTGATAAATTATCAGTCACTAAAAAAAATTATTGTGGTTTAGGAGCGGTTAAAACCAATATGGGTCACTTAGAACCGGCTTCTGGGATAGCTAGCGTCATAAAAATATTATTGGCAATGAAGTATGAGAAAATCCCTGCTAATTTACATTTTCATGAATTAAATTCTTATATCGATTTTACACAGACACCTTTTTATCTGCTGGAAAAACTACAGATTTGGCATAGATTAAAAGATGGCAACGGTAATGAAATTCCCCGTCGCGCTGGTGTAAGCGCTTTTGGTTTTGGTGGATCAATGGCACATGTGCTCATTGAAGAAGCGCCTTTGGTGCAAGCAAATATATCCACTGAAAAACTAAAGCCTTATTATTTAATTACGCTATCTGCTAAACAAAAAGAAAGCTTAATACAAAAAATTGTTGATTTGCATAATTGGTTGACAAAGCATTTGCACAATACAAATTTAGCTGATTTGAGTTTCACGCTTAATCTAGGCAGAAGTCATTTTGAATTGCGCTGTGCTTTAGTAGTCAGTTCTTTATCAGAGTTATGCGATTTGTTGCTTAAGGCAAAACAATATTTTTCTATTTATCCTACTGCAGAAATAGGAATATTTGGTAAAGCTGGTGATTATTTTAATAAACAACAATTATTATCACAGGCAGAATTGTATGTTAAACATCATGTCATTGATTGGGATTTACTTTATCAGGGAGACACAAGGCAACGAGTTGCTGGGTTACCTTTTTATCCTTTTGTGAAATCTCGCTACTGGATTGAGTCCGCGGAGTCAGAACCCGTTGAGCACTTAATTCCTATTATTCCGTCGACTTCTTTGCCAGATTTTACCCTGACTTATCTAAAACAAATATTCGCTGATAAAGTTAATTTATTGCCACAGCAAATTGCCACTGATACAACTTATGAAATTTACGGAGTTGATTCGCTATTAAGTTTAGAAATTATCGAGAGATTAGAACAGGATTTTGGCACTTTACCTAAAACTTTACTCTATGAAAAAAATAAATTGTCTGATCTAGCAGGCTATTTACAAAAAAACTTTGCGGAAAAATTAATTGCACTACAAGCTTTTACCATTTCTCCCCTACAAACTTTAAAAGATTTGTCATGCCAGCGCAGGCTGGCATCCAGTCAAACCATAGCTAATTCTGCAGAATATCTGGATGCCAGCCTGCGCTGGCATGACAAAATGTGCGCTCCTGAAAATGATTTCTCCCAATATATTCAGTCGCAACAACCTATTGCTATTATCGGTCTATCCGGCACTTATCCAATGGCAAAAAATATCGATGAATTTTGGCTTAATTTAACTGAAGGTCGGGATTGTATTACTGAAGTTCCTCTCGACCGCTGGGATTATAAAAATTATCCCGTTTTAATAAATGGCGAAAAAATTTATTACAAGTATGGTGGTTTTATTGCTGATGTCGATAAATTTGATCCATTATTTTTTAATATTTCACCGCGTGAAGCGACACTGATTGATCCACAAGAGAGATTATTTTTACAATCTGCTTGGACAACTATTGAAGATGCAGGTTACACCCGAGAGAAATTGCAAAAAACTGTTGCTAATAGAGTAGGTGTGTTTGCTGGAGTAACTTATAATTTTTATCCGTTATTAATTGCTGAAGAATGGTCAAAAGGAAATCAATTACCATTAGATATTCAAACCTTTTCAATTGCTAATCGAGTTTCTTACTTTTTAAATTTAGTTGGGCCAAGTTTAGTCATTGATACAGCTTGTTCTTCCTCACTTTCTGCTATTCATTTGGCTTGTGAAAGTATTGCTAACGGCGAGTGTACCATGGCAATTGCTGGTGGAGTTAATTTATCGTTGCATCCTTGTAAATATCATTTTCTGGGTAGCTATGGTTTTATGTCTACACAAGGGCAATGTGCTAGTTTTGCTAAGGAAGGCACAGGCTATGTTCCAGCAGAGGGGGTAGGATCAATCTTACTTAAGCCCTTATCGCTTGCGCTTGAAGATAATGATCGCATCTATGCTGTGATTAAAGGTAGCAGTATGAATCACGGTGGTAAAACTAGTGGTTACACTGTGCCTAACCCCAATGCACAAGCTACTTTGATTAAAGAAGCTTTAGAAAAAGCCCAAGTAGATGCACGCAGTATTTCTTATATTGAAGCACATGGTACTGGTACTGCTTTAGGTGATCCAATAGAAATTAGCGGGCTACAAGAAGCTTTTGCTACCTATACTCAAGATAAACAATTTTGTGCAATTGGCTCAGTCAAATCCAACATTGGTCATTTAGAATCTGCGGCAGGTATTTCTCAATTGACTAAGGTATTGTTGCAAATGCGGCATAAAAAATTGGTGCCTTCACTACATGCAGAAGAATTAAATCCTTATATTGATTTTGCCAATACGCCATTTTTTGTTCAACGAGAACTAAGCGATTGGCAAGTTGATCAATATCACCTGCGGCGCGCCGGTATTAGTTCATTTGGTGCAGGTGGAACCAATGTTCATCTCATTGTAGAGGAGTTTCAACCAGAATGCTCAAGAGAAAATAATAATAAAATTGTTAGTGATAATTCGATGCTTTTTCTTTTATCTGCTGCTAATAAGGAACGACTACATCAATATGCAAAAAACATGCATGATTTTTTAGTTAGAGAGAGCAGTCATTACGCCAATGAATATGCATTGAATGAGTGGTTAAAAAATGTTTGTTATACCTCACAAGTAGGTCGAGAAAGCATGGTTGCTAGATTAGCCATTGTGATAGAAAATTATCATGACTTAATTGAAAATTTAGCAACTTATATTCAATCGACTGATCAAACTACCCAACAACTTTGGGTAAATCATGATGCTAAGGTTTATGAGGTAACGGAATTTTCTGCTGAAGAATTAGTAACTTTGATCCAACAAAATCAACAACAAAAATTAGCAGAGTTGTGGATAGGTGGTGCTAAACTTCCTTGGCAACAAACAGACAGGATATTGTTTTATAAAAGAGTTTTTTTACCCACTTACCCGTTTGAACAAAGGCGTTGTTGGGTATCTTCTGAGCCTGAAGCAATCCAAAAAATAGTTTCTAGATTGCCACCGCTCGCAAGCAGCGAAAGCTTCGCAATGACGGCCTCACGGGAGGAGACTGATCTCGTACATCAACAAGTAATTGAAATATTTGCTAAATCATTAGCGCTCAATATAGAAGAAATTAATCCCACGACACTTTTTCATGACTATGGTTTAGATTCAATTATCGGTATTTATTTTGTCAATGAATTATCGAAACTTTTTCCAGACACTATTACACCAATGGATTTATATCGTTATTCCACCGTGCAAAAACTTGCTGAATATATTATGCAAAAGCAACCATTGCTTCCTCTCTCCTTTCCCGCAAGCGGGAAAAATGAGAGAGAAGAAATAAAACCAAACATCACACAACCTATCGCAATTGTTGGTTTAAGCTGTCGCTTTCCGGAGGCAAATAATAAGGAAGCTTATTGGCAGTTACTTAGCAATGGAAAAGATGCAGTAGCTTCGATGCCAGAACAACGTTGGGAGCTGCTTAAAGGAACACGTGAGGCGCTGTTGCGAGATAAAACTAGCCATTATTGGGGTAGTTATTTACCTGACATTGAAGCATTTGATGCTTATTTTTTTGGGATTAGTCCACGTGAAGCGACTTTTATGGAACCAGAACAGCGTGGTTTATTAGAAGTGGCTTATGAAGCAATTGAAGATGCTGGATTATCTGTAGAAGCTTTAGCGGGTTCTAACACTGGTGTTTTTTTAGGCTTGGATGCAGGTCAATTTGCCCACTTACAAAAATTAGAAGGTGATGTAGATGCTTTGTATCTTGCTACGGGTAATGCGACTAGTATTGCAGCGAATCGTATTTCTTATCTGTTTGATTTGCATGGTCCAAGCATGGTAGTAGATACCGCTTGTTCTGCTTCTTTAGTTGCTTTGCATTTAGCTTGTTTGAATTTACAAAATCAATTATGTGATTTAGCAATAGTGGGCGGTGCAAATATTAATTTGTTACCAAGTATTCATTTAATCTTATCAAAAGCTAAAATGTTTTCTCTTGACGGAAAATGTAAAACATTTTCTGCTGATGCAGCAGGTTATGCGCCAGGTGAGGGCATTGGTATAGTGGTATTAAAACCTTTAGATAAAGCAATACAAGATAAAGATAGAGTTTATGCGGTGATTGCCGGCAGCGCTGTGAACCAAGATGGTAAAACTAATGGGCTGACTGCTCCCAATGGATTGCAACAGGAAGCGTTGCTTAAGCAGGTTTATATGGAAGCTAAAATTCAGCCAGAATGGTTGTCTTATGTAGAATGCCATGGAACGGGCACTTTTTTAGGTGATCCAATTGAAGTGCAAGCATTAGGGGAAGCGATCAGTAAAAACCGCACTGCAGAAAATCCTTGCTGGATTGCTTCGGTTAAAACCAATATTGGTCATTTAGAGCCTGCTGCTGGAATTGCTAGTTTGATTAAAGTTGCTTTAGCTTTAGAGCAGAAAAAAATTCCACCTCATTTACATTTTGCTACACCCAATCCACATATTGCATTTGCTAAATATCATTTTCAAGTTCCATCGCTGCTTCAACCGTGGCCAAAATACGGTGCATTTAGAGTAGCAGGTGTAAGTAGTTTTGGTTTTGGTGGCACAAACGCGCATGCAATCCTGCGTGAATTATCGGTCGAAGAGCAGCAAGCAATAATACAAAAAAATGAACAACCAAATACTGCGGAATTATTTACTCTATCCGCCAAAGATATGGAAGCACTTAAAATTTTGCTTGAACGTTATTGTGCTTATTTAGCCGGAAATTTATCGTTAAACTTGGCAGCGTTATGCTATAACGTTCATCTTAGGCGTACGCATTACCATGCGCGATTAGCTATCATCGCACACACTACTGCAGAGTTGTACGATAGCCTTTGTTTGCTGCGTAAAGATCTATCTGCCAATGCAGAAAATATTTTTCTCAGTCAAGCTACTACTACGCCAGGATTAAACCAGTCGAAATTTAATCAAAATAAAATAGTGGCAACGAATTTAGTGATATTAGCAACCCAGTATGTAAATCAACAAAACATTGATTGGCAACAGTACGAAAGTAATAGAAGCTATCCTTATCAAGATATGCCGTTATATCCTTGGCAGCATAAGCGTTATTGGCCAAATTTTACAGACACAATAACTCAACCAGAAAATAACTCACTAGATTCTCTAACTATGCACCCCCTACGACGTGCCGCGGCTTGTCCGCGGCATCCAGATTGCGAAGTGGATGCCGTGGACAATACCGCGAACAAGTCGTGGCAGCGGCACGTAGGCAACGGGTACGGGGCGAGCAGCTACCTAGATTCTTACCCATTACAGGGAGCGCAAATTTTTTCTCCGCTTTCTGCTAAGCAATTTGTGTTTAAATTTAGTACTAAATGGTTACCAGAAATACCAGATACCTATCATATTATTCATGTCGGTTATTATCTTGATATGCTGGCTTTTGCCATTAAAGAACTTTATCAACAAGCTCAGTTTACGGTGCAGGATTTAGTTTTTTTATCGCCACTCATGGTTCCAGACAACGTTGTCGTTCAAGTACAGCTCGTGCTACAAGCATTAGAAGATGATGGGATGAGCTTTAGTTTTTATAGCAACACTGCAAATCAAACAAACTGGACAGAGCATGCAAAAGGTAGAGTGTTATCTACGGCTTATTCTGACAAAAAAATTGATCCAGTTTCAGTGATTAAACAACGTTGCTCTGTTATGCAGGATGGAACATTGTTTTATCAGCGTCTTACCAGCATGGGGTTGCCAGTAGGCAATAGTATTCGCTGGACGCAAAAATATTGGTTAGGGGAAAATGAGATTTTATGTGAGTTTCATCCGCCAGAAGTCACTAATAAAGGCGATCAGTTTGTGTTAAATGTTCATCCTGGCATTATTGATGCCAGCATTCAGTCGCTATTTCCATTATTACCTAAAGAACTTACTAAACCATTTATTGCTGATGGAATTAAAATTATTCATTGTAATTACTTAAAAGATGATCAGCTTTATCTTTTAGCTTTACTAAAAACTATTGATTCTGAGCACAAAAAAATCACTGGTGATTGGTCACTAATCAATCAAGATGGTGAAGTTATTATTGAATGCCAACAAATTTCTTTGACCCAAATAGACAGCAAAATAGATATAAATAAAATTATGCATGCTCAAGAACAGGAGCATCTGGATTTGTCGGGATTATCGCGCCAGGAAGCTGAACAAAAAGCTATTGAATATTTAACTGAACAAATCGCAATAATTTTTTCAATGCCGAAACAAGATATTGATATTTATCGATCTTTGCAGCAAATGGGTATGGATTCTTTAATGGCGCTTGTTCTGGTTCGAGTTATTGAAGTCGGATTTGGTATGGCTTACTCAGTGCAAGATATTTTGCAAGGTGCATCTATTACTGAAATCGTAAATGCTGCCCTTAATCAGCGAGAAGATATGTTTACTGATCGCTGTGAGTCATCCAATATTTCCGGTGAGTCCGTTATTTTTACTGGGTTGCCACGGCTTGCGAGCGGCAGCGTGGCAATCACGCTGCCCCGCAATGACGGCGAAAACAAGAGCTGGATTTCCTATCGACAAAAGCAACCTCAGGCAAAAACTCGATTATTTTGTTTTCCTTATGGTGGTGGTGGGGCATCGATATATCGCGATTGGCAGCAAAATTTACCTGACGATATCGAAGTGTGCCCAATTCAGTTGCCCGGTAGAGAAGAGCGCGTGGGTGAGCAACCCATTATTCATATTGATGCGCTTATTGATAATTTAATTAAACACTTGCAGTCTGAATTTGACTTGCCATTTGCTATTTTTGGCCATAGTTTTGGTTCACTAATCGCTTTTGCCATGTCGCGGCGTTTGCGCCAACTTGGCTTACCTTTGCCCATACATCTTTTTGTTTCAGCTTACCCTGATCCAAGAATTCCCTCTAAAGGGTTGGATAATCTATTACAGCAGTTGAAAACTATTGGGTTAGAACTGTTTGATTTGGATAATCTATCTATCACCCAGCTAAGTGATCAAAACTTGATCCAATTAGCAGCTATTTTTAACGAAAATGGCGTGTTTGAATATGGCAGGCATTTAATAAGCCCTGAAATAATGAGGCTATTATTACCCATTTTTATTGGTGATATGCAGATTGTCAAAAGCTATATTTATCAGGATGAGACGCCTTTTGATATACCAATTAGTGTATTTTTAGGTCAAAAAGATACCTGGATTCCTTATGTTGATCATTTGGGCTGGGCGGCACATACTCGAAAGTCATGTCAGATATATGAATTTAATAGTGGTCATCTTTTTATTAAAGATAATGGGTGTAAAAAGGAAATGTTGAATACTATTACTAAAGCATTGAGAGTCGTTGCGGAAATGATAGTATGCTAGAATATGCAGTTCATCCCACACTTAAGTTACGGGTTAATAATAATTTCTATGGTATATTTTAAGTATGTCCAATAAAACTTTTTTAATCCACCGCGGTGGAAAAATTCAAATTAATAGCAGCATTCCGCTAAAGACTCAAGAAGATCTTTCAATGGCATACACGCCTGGTGTTGCTGAAATTTGTAAAGTGATTCATGAAGACCGCCATAATGCTTTTCATTTGACGATAAAAAATAATACTGTTGCCGTGATAAGTGATGGCAGTGCTGTTTTGGGGCTTGGTGATATTGGTCCATTTGCTGCGATGCCAGTCATGGAAGGAAAAGCCATGCTATTTAAAGAATTAGCAAATGTTAATGCGTTTCCTATTTGTTTAGATACTAAAAATGTTGATGAAATTGTACAAACGATCAAGCATATTGCACCAACTTTTGGTGGTATAAATTTAGAAGATATTGCTGCACCACGTTGTTTTGAAGTAGAAAGAAGGCTTATAGAAGAGCTTGATATTCCAGTTTTTCATGACGATCAACATGGCACTGCTGTAGTAGTGACTGCTGCGCTGATGAATGCGATAAAAGTAGTTAATAAGAAATTAATTGATCTAAAAATTGTTTTTGCTGGGGTAGGCGCTGCTGGAATGGCATGTACAAAAATGCTGTTAGACCTAGGTGTGAATAACATTATTGGTTGCGATCGTCGTGGCGCGCTTTATCAAGGTAGAGATAATCTAGATGTGACTAAAAGCTGGTATGCTGAGCATACTAATCCAGCGCAAGAAAAAGGCAGTTTGCACGATGTTATAAAAGGCGCAGATGTTTTTATTGGCTTATCAGGGCCTGATTTACTAGAGCAACATGATATTAAAAATATGGCTAAAGATCCGATTGTTTTTGCATTATCAAATCCCACGCCAGAAATTATGCCGGAACTAGCCAGGCCTTATGCAGCAGTAATTGCTACGGGTAGAAGTGATTATCCGAATCAAATTAATAATGTTTTATGTTTCCCAGGTTTGTTTCGTGGATTGCTAGATTGCATGGCTTCTCATGTAACTGAGGAAATAAAATTAGCTGCGGCAAAAGCAATTGCAGCAATTGTGCAAGAATCTGAACTTAGCCCTGATTATATTATTCCTAGTGTTTTTAATCCTGAAGTTGTTCCACAAGTCGCAAAAGCGGTGATGGAATCAGCACAAAAAGCCAATATTACTCGACATAGAATTTTAGAAGATATTATCACATAAGCCCTTTTCAACATTCGGGCTGGGAGAGGGGACGCAATGACGGTCTCACGGGAGAGATATAGTAACTTAGTAATTCGTGTCTACTGCCTACGTGCCGCGGCTTGTCCGCGGCATCCAGAATAATAGAGTCTGTCTAGTACTTCTCATATGATTCTAGATTCTCAATCACTGCTGCTAAAAAGCGAGCCGCTTCTCCACCTGTAATTGCACGATGATCAAATGAAAGCGAAAGCGGTAGAATATTTTGCACGATAATCTGCCCGTCACTAACGTATGGTTGTTCACGCAAGCGGCCAGTGCCAAGAATAGCGACTGTGGGTGGCATAATAATAGGGTTAGCATAACGACCAGCAAAAGTACCAAAATTAGAGAGGACAATCGTTGCGCCGTGCATATCTTCTGCTGCAATAGTACGGTGCTTAACTGCTTCTTTAAACTGATTGATGCGCTCACGTACCGTTGCTGGCGACATCTGGCCAACATTTTTTAACACCGGCACAAACAATCCTTCAGTGGAATCCATTGCTAATCCTAAGTTCACTTCATCCCATAGGCGACGTGAAATTGTTTTGCCATCAAACCAAGCATTCAACGAAGGCTCTGTCTTACAAGCTGCTAAAACAGCATGAATGATGCATAACGTAATGTCGTTTAGACAATTACCCTTTAAAACAGCATCATCATTTAAGGTAACCGTAGCTATTTCGCGATGAGCTTGCGCTATACCCATTGCCATAGTTCGGCGCACGCCATGTAGTAGTTCATATCCTTCCAGGTTAGGTTTTGCCGTAAGCTGCGCTGCTTTTTCAACATCTTCTGTGGTGATCTGGCCATTAGCGCCCGTTGGCATAATAGTAGTTAAATCAACATTGAGGCGTTTAGCCAATGCTCGAACGACTGGCAGTGCTTTTACGTTGCTTGATGCGCTTCTTAGTGCGGGCTTAATACCAGTAGCATTTTCTTCAAGTACTGAATTACCTACCTCAAGCGAACCAGCAACAGTACCGCTTTCAATGTGATCACCGTCTTCAAATTCTACTAGCGGTGCGCCAGTACTAATTAATTCACCAGCTTTCCCATATAGCTTAATAATTTTTCCACCTCTAGGTGCAGGTACTTCTACTATTGCTTTAGCAGTTTCCATTGAAACCATCGGCTGATCGGCTTTAACTTCATCTCCTTCTTTAACTAACCATTCACGAATTTCAGCTTCTGGTAGTCCTTCGCCTAAATCTGGTAAATAAAAAATTTTCATGCAATCTCCATAAGGCGATAAACAGCGCTCGTAATTTTTGCTTCACTGGGTAAATAATTTTTTTCTAGTTGAAAATAGGGAACCACTGTATCGTAACCAGTTACACGTTGGATAGGCGCTTGTAGAAACACTAAAGCTTGTTCAGCAATTTGCGCGGCAATTTCTGCGCCTACGCCACAAGTTTTTGCTGCTTCATGAATAATCACTACACGACCAGTTTTTTCCACTGAAGCTAAAATAGTCGCGATATCAAGCGGTTTAATTGTGGCTACATCAATTACTTCAGCACTAATACCTTGAGTTTCAAGCGTTTTCGCAGCGGCTAAAGTTTCGTGGATCATCGCACCCCAAGCAATTAAAGTAACGTCTTGTCCCTCTTTCAATACAAAACAGCTATCTAGTGGCAGTGCTTTACCATCATCAGGCACATCTTGTTTAACTAACCGATAAATTCGACTGGGTTCGAGAAAAATTACTGGATCGGGATCGCGAATCGCAGCAAGTAATAATCCATAGGCGCGCGCAGGTGAAGAGGGAATCACAACCCGCAAACCAGGAATGTGTGCAAAAATCGCTTCGGTACTGTCAGAGTGGTGTTCTGGTGCACGAATACCTGCGCCATAAGGTGCACGAATCACCATTGGGCAACTTAACCGACCCCGTGTTCGATTGCGAAGTCTGGTGGCATGGTTAATGATTTGATCGATAGCTGGATAAATAAATCCTAAAAATTGAATTTCTGCCACTGGTTTTAACCCTTCTGCTGCCATGCCGATTGAAAGGCCCGCAATCATCGATTCGGCTAAGGGTGTATCGATTACACGATCAGCGCCAAAGCGGTTTTGTAATCCGAGTGTTGCACGAAAAACACCGCCATTTTTGCCGACGTCCTCACCTAACACGATGACATTTTCATCTACCGACATTTCATAAGCTAATGCTTGGTTGATGGCTTCAATTAATGTGATTTCTGGCATTTAATAGACCTCTTTCAAAACTGTGATTTTTCAATTTATACTGCGTTGCAATTTTCGTTCGCATCCTCATTTACCCTATGTAAACTGCGGTGCTCTCTCAAATTGCGCCTTGCCTAAATTGAAAGATCGCAGTTTTGAAAGAGGTCTAATGAGTTCCTCCAATCGCTTCCTCACGTTGCATAGCAAGATCATGTGGCACTGTCGCATAAAGATAATCAAACATGGCACTAACAGGTTGGGGCGAAACGCTAAGGTATTCCTTAACTGCTTCTTCAACAGTTTGTGTGGATTCTTTGGCTAAAGCTTCTTCTTCTTTAGGTCCCCAAGCACCTTGATCAACTAAATAATTTCTGAGTCGCTTAATAGGTTCAGCTTCCCATGCTTGTTTAAGTTCTTCTGCATCACGATAACGGTTAGCATCATCAGCGGTAGTATGATCGCATAGACGATAGGTAATGGCTTCAACTAATGTAGGCCCTTCACCTTTACGTGCTTTTTCAGCAGCATGTTCTAATACAGTGTGTAGCGCAATAATGTCGTTACCATCTACTTGAATGCCTTCAAAACCTCCAGCGATGGCTTTTTGTGCTAAGGTTTTTGCGCCAGTTTGCGAAGTTCTTGGTACTGAAATTGCCCATTGGTTATTATTAATGACAAACACTACCGGTAATTTCCAGCAGCCAGCTACATTGATCGCTTCATAGAAATCGCCTTCCGAAGTACCACCATCGCCACATAATGCAACTGCAATACGTGACTGACGTCGGTATTTTATTGCGGCAGCAACACCGGCAGCGTGTAAGTAATGAGTACCAATGGGTACAGAAATAGGGAAGTCTTTGGCATTATTAACAAAACAACTACCGTACTCATTGCCGCCCCAGTAGGTTAAAATTTCAGATAGCTTCACCCCGCGCTGAATTTGTGCGCCATAACCGCGGTAATCGGGGCATAGCACATCTTCCTTGGCCATGACATTGCCAATGGCTACAGAAACTGCTTCCTGACCTAATGTAGAAGCATAGGTACCCATTTTGCCTGTTCGTTGTAAGGTAATAGCTTTGGTATCAAAAGTGCGCAGCAACACCATGAGCTTATAAAGCGACAAAAGTTTTTCATAATTACGTGCGAGAATCGGTGCGTCAGGAGCAATTTGGCTATGTTGATCTAAATATTGAAAATAAGGAATCGTAAAATGCGTAGCGGTGGTCATAAGAGGGTTCCTTACTTATTATTTTATTATTGGCGATTTTATCAGTAATTGGTTAATACTGAAAATGTATCTGATTCCTTAGGTAATTAGGACGAGTGTTTTGTAGTTAATTCGGCAAGTTATTATTCTAATTTTGCTCCTGTAGTTTTAGCCGTCATTACGAGTGCTCATCTTCCCCCGTGAGGCCGTCATTGCGAGGCTTGTGCTGTTTGCAAGCCGTGGCAATCCAGCAAAGCGTTTCAAAAATAGTACCATGCCAAAATATCCATCAGTTTATATAATGGCCTTATGTGGGAGTGACGAGTAATTTATTAAAGCGTGTCCATGAGCATAAATTTGGCGTAATACAAGGGTTTACCAAACGTTACGGATGCGAGCTACTTGTTTATTATGAACAATATGAAGGTATGAACATAGCTGTTGCCAGAGAAAAACAGATTAAAGCAGGTTCTCGGAAGAAAAAATTAGTGCTGATTGAAAAGCTAAATCCTCAATGGAACGATTTATACAATACCCTATTATAGTATAGCTTCTGGATTGCCGCGGCTTGCAAACAGCGCAAGCCTCGCAATGACGGCCTCACGGGGGAAGATGAGCACTCGCAATGACGACTAAAACGGAGAGAGGAAATATCAACGGCTTAAAATTAACCCACAGATTCTGCTAAAGAGCCCAAAAATTATCGAACACAGTATGGTTTTAAAAGAACTTCATTCATAAAGGTTTTGGTCTTAGTAATTTAACCAGTATGTCGGAAAATATCCGACATACTGGAGATGCATGGTAAAAATAGAAGCTTTAAAAAAATTTACCAATCGAGAAAATAACGATTACTTGCCCAGGAATGAGCAATACAAATTTTTAGATCTGAGATAAAAATTACAACAGCCTCTCTAACTATTGACAGCACCATTTGCTCTATTACAATACCTTGCTTCGTCTTTGCGGGAATAGCTCAGTTGGTAGAGCACAACCTTGCCAAGGTTGGGGTCGCGAGTTCGAGTCTCGTTTCCCGCTCCATTATGCTTATTCATGTATAAGAGGCTTTTAAAAATTGGCTGGGTGGCAGAGTGGTCATGCAGCGGCCTGCAAAGCCGCGGACGCCGGTTCGATTCCGGCCCCAGCCTCCAAATTATGTTTTATCTCATTGCCCGGGTGGCGAAATAGGTAGACGCAAGGGACTTAAAATCCCTCGGAGCTTAACCTCCGTGCCGGTTCGATTCCGGCCCCGGGCACCATTCCTGAAAGCTTGCTATCCTTACCAATCTAAAGAGCGTTAAATCATGCAAGTAAAAAGAATATTATCTACAAAAGAAAGTGATAATAACCTTAATATAGATTTAGAGCCTACTATACCAGAAATAAAAACACGCTTAATTAAGGCTTTGACAGATGAAAATACTCTGGAAAAGGTTAGTTTAATTATTATTAAGTATTTGTATTTGGTATGGTGTGTTGAAGATCATCAATATTTAGCCTTAGTAAAGAAAAATCAATTATTAGCACCTATTAATAGTTTGTTGCTAAACGTGCTCAATACTCCAGACCAACCGCCTATTACTGAAGTAGCTCTAAAACCTTTTTTAAATTATTTACTCGAAATTGTTGAAGATCAGGAACAAAACTGTGCCTTAGCAGAAAAAATGACGCACTTTTCTATTCTTTCAATGAATGATGCTATGGGCAGGGCTTTGTCTTTTTTTAAAGGTTCTTCATCCACGCATTTAATTCATCAGTGTACTAAGTTGATGGAAGATATGTTGAAAGAACTTAAATTTCCTCCACATGTACAAAATAGAATCTTATTAGAAACCACACATAATCGAATTGATTTTTTTAAAGAGACTTTTTTAGCAGATTGTTGTGATGATAATGCTCAATCAAATTGGATGTTGAAGTTACGTAATAAAGCGATTTTTGATCCAACATTTTATATTGGTTTTTCTGAACGTAATGAAGGAAAAACTATGTTCCCCTTGCTCATAGTATTTTTTGTATGTTCACTAGGAATATTATATGGCTATAATATTGAGCTAACTTTTTTTACTCTTTGTATGGCTGTCGTATTGCCGATTGTATTGGCTACTTGTGGAAGTAAAGGCGTAGCTAATTTGAGTATAGATAGTGTTTATCGCTCAGAAATATTCAATCAAGACACGCCAATAAACACTCATATTATGTCTATGTTGTTAGAAAAACTTGATAAGTTGGAGAGTTTAACGGATGAGACCTTATTAGGTACAAAACCAAAGAAGCAGCATAAAGCGCAAACAGTTGTTACAGAGATCACTCAAGAGAGTTCAACTGACACATATGATGATATTTCATATCCAGCATCAACATCATATAAAGTAAAGAAGAACAAAAAAACAAAAGCTGATAGAGTTGACACTGAAGCGAAGCAGAAAATTTCAGAAAAACAAAATAAAATTGAAAAAAAACTTGAAGCTTCAGTTAACAATGCAAAGCAACGTGAGCCAATAGTTTGGCGCATAACCGTTAAACAGGCATGTTATACTTTTATCTATCGTCCTTTGAGGGATTTTTTTAAAGTGATTGTTCTGCGTACATTTGATGAAACCAAGAAAAGTCTGAATGATTGCCATTATATTTATTGGGATCAAAATGCTATTCAAAAAGCTATTCCTGATAAAACAACATATGGAAAGGTATTTCGTATAGGGCAACGAGGTAAAATTGCTAACCCATTCGATGATCAAGGTTTTGTTTGTATATACTCAGATCAAGGGGAAATTGTGGGTTGGAAACTTAAGTGTTTAGGTAAACTAACATCTCATCGAAGGTTAGAGTTTTTTCCTCCTATTGAAGGAGGTAAAAGTATCACTGATGAAAATAAGCAGATTTATTTATTTAAACGTGCTACAAAATAATTAATATGAATTTCATTGCTTGCGGAATCAATCACAAAACAGCTTTACTCGATGTGCGAGAAAAGGTCTCTTTTTGCGCTGATAAAACTGCCTCTATTCTTCAATCTTTATTGCAAGATGGTCATGCTCGTGAAGCAGTTGTATTATCTACCTGTAATCGAACAGAAGTTTATTGTAAAGCAATCGATCATCATCCAATTATCCAACAACTTGCTCATCATAGTCAGTTTGATTTTGAACAACTTAAACCACATAGCTATACCCATTATAATGCACAGGCAGTTTCTCACATTATGCGAGTTGCAAGTGGTTTAGATTCAATGGTGTTGGGTGAGCCACAAATTCTAGGTCAACTCAAACAAGCGGTGCATATTGCAGAGGGGCATGGAACTTGTCATCGAGAATTGAAACGTTTATTTCAGCATGTTTTTTCTGCGGCAAAAATTATTAGAACGACCACAAGATTAGGTGCTAAGCCAATTTCATTTGCCTATGCAGTGACTTTTCTAGCCAAGCGTATTTTTGCTGATCTCACTTGTTTAAATGTATTGTTAATAGGTGCGGGTGAAACAGTTTCGCAAGTTGCTAAATATCTCTATAGCCAAAAAGTACAGCAAATTTGGTTAAGTAATCGTACATTATCAAAAGCAAAACAACTCGGAGAAAGGTTAAATGCAATGGCAATTGATTTTTCTCAAATAGGTCATTATTTGCCACAAGCTGATATTGTTGTTTGTGCAACTGCTAGTCCTATTCCTATTTTAGGTAAGGGAGCAGTTGAGCGCGCATTAAAATTAAGAAAACGCCGACCTATCTTGATGGTAGATCTAGCAGTTCCACGCGATATTGAAGTCGAAGTCGCACAATTGGAAGATATTTATCTTTATACCCTAGATCATTTGCAAGATATTGTGACTGAAAATTTTTCTGATAGAGTGCAAGCTGCTAAAGAAGCTGAAAAAATTGTAGATATTCAAACCGCGCGCTTTATGCGGCATTTGCGTTCGTTGCAGTCAGTTGAGACTATCAAAAGATTTCGTATCAAAGTCAATCAGATGCAACAACAAGAACTGGATTGGGCATTGAAAAAACTTCAGGCTGGTTATTTGCCTGAGGAAGTGATGGCGCAAATGAGCCAAAGACTTGCTAATAAGTTTATGCATGCTCCTAGTGTTGGTTTGCGCAAGGCTAGTGCAGAGGCTCGAGTTGAGGCGTTTGCGGAGATGGAGGAGTTGTTTGAGTTGTAGCAGTTACTCTGCAGTTGTTGCATTAGTGTCTGGTAAAGATGTTTGATAATAGAATTAGAATGCCTAAGTGCCGCACTACAATGCCAACGTGCCGCGACTTGTTCGCGGCATCCAGATGTATCACCACTAAAGTTCATATTTATTCTCATCATCTTCTTTTTGAGCAGTCTGAGCATTAGGGTCAACATTTTGCTGCGGCTTTTCGCCAGGTTTGTATACGGGCCTATATTGTTGTGTTTGTTGTTGGGTTGGAGGAGAAGAGTTTAGGTTAGTCCATCCTTTGGTTAGAGAATCATCGTGTGTTGGTAGTGTTGGTGGCCCATCACCACCGCCGATGAAGTTTCCAATTAAGCAGCCTAAGTTCCAGAGTAAGAAAGCAGCGCCGGTTGCAATGCCGGCAACGGCTAATACTGAAAGCCCAAATAATATCGGTACACCGCCTATAGGTAAGCTGGCTAGAGTGACTAATGTGACAATAGCAGCAACGATTAAGAATGCATTGCCACGAGCCCATGTTGCATGGTCTGCAATGAAATTTACGATGATATCCAACAACCAAGGTGGATTTGAGGATGGAGGTGGTGAAAAAGAACTTTCGCGGATTAAGGGTTTTTCCTCTTCCGGCTCTGGTTGACCTTCAAGATTATAGTTACGTCCACCTGCCCCCATGGTTTTAAATGCTTTTGCAACATCCATGCCAGTTTCTGCAGAGCAAAATAGGATATTATTTTCATCCGCTTCTGGTATGAATTCCTTGATTTTATTTTTTAGTTGCTCTTGATCAAAAGTTGGTAATTCCTTGCCCCAAGTTGCTGTTTGTTTATTTGAGTCACCAGCTGCATCCATTTTATTGATAATAAAATAAATAGGAACATCTTCCCCTGCGTGCAGTTTAGCTTGATCGTAATAATATTTAGCTTGTGCTAAATCTTTAGGGTCAGGGGTCAATACAATACCCACGGCAGCTGCATCACGTATATAACTAGGTATAAGGGATTTGAAGCGTTCTTGGCCGGCTGTATCCCATATTTGAGTGCGTATTTGTACTTCTTTTTTAGAAACTAAACTGATTATGCCGAAAGTTTTGCCTAGGAAATCTATCCCAATAGTAGGTTGATAAACACTACTAAAGATGTCGTTTATAAAACGGTTTAGTAAACTCGTTTTCCCAGATTTTTGTGGGCCAATAAGGGTTATTTTTACTTTTTTTTCGCTAGCCATAAAATTTGTCTCTTTTCTAACATACCTCAGAGAATTATAGCACAAGAATAACTAGGGTAACGGCAGGGTTACAGTTCAATACAGGGCAATCGCGCCATAATTGAAGCAAAGTAGAAGTTAAAACTAAGCGTCCCCTCTCCCAGCCCGAATGTTGAAAACGGCTGTGATCTGGTTCTGGGAGAGGGTCAGGGTGAGGGGAAACCACAGGGCGATGTAAGCATAAATCTTGCTAAAGGAGCGCGGAAAACGGCAACAGAACAGATAACGAAGTTGATTCACTTTCCCTCACCCTGGCCCTCTCCCAGAATAAAACTCGAAGATTTCTTTATGCTTTGGGGCTGGGAGAGGGGACGCTTAGTTTTAACTTATACGTTTACGTTGCCTTCTCAAAAAATGCTTGAATACATCTCTGACGCGATTGCCGTGCAGTTCAGCAGTTAAATAGAATTTTTTGTGGGATAAGGTAAACTACACTTCTTATAACTTAATAAGCTTAAATATATGAAACCCTCTGTCTTAAATAAACTTGAATTAATTGTTAAACGATGTGATGAAATCAAAGATCATTTGAGCGAGCCTGATGTAGCACAAAACCAGGATCGTTATCGTGAACTTTCTAAAGAATACGCTAGTCTTTTACCCATTGTTGATTGCTTTAAACAATATCAATTAATGGTTAAGGCTGAAGCCGATGCCCTTGCTATGCAGAATGATCCTGATATTGAGATGCGCTCTTTGGGTGAAGAAGAGCTGCTTAAAGCGCGGCAAGCACAAGAAGCCTTGGAGCATGAACTTTCAATATTGCTGTTGCCAGAGGATCCCAATGATGCGCGCAATGTGTTTTTAGAAATTCGTGCAGCAGCGGGTGGGGATGAGTCAGCGTTATTTGCTGGTGAATTATTGAAAATGTATATTCGCTATGCGGAGCTACAAGGCTGGCAAACTGAAATGGTTAGCGAAACGTCCAGCGACCTAGGCGGGTATAAAAATGTAGTTTTGCGGGTGGCCGGCCAAGGAGTTTACTCACATTTAAAATTTGAATCAGGTGCGCATCGGGTACAGCGTGTACCTGAGACGGAAGCGCAAGGACGAGTACATACTTCGACCTGCACGGTAGCGGTATTGCCAGAAGTCACTGAAGTCGATGCGATTGAAATTAACCCTGCTGATTTAAAAATTGATACTTTTCGTGCTTCTGGTGCGGGCGGGCAGCATGTTAATAAAACCGATTCCGCAATTCGCATCACACATATTCCAACGGGAACAGCAGTGGAGTGTCAGGAAGAACGTTCGCAGCATAAAAATCGTGCAAAAGCGATGTCCTTATTACAATCACGTTTATTGGCAGCAGAACAAACAAAGCAGCGGCAACAGCAAGCGCAAACGCGGCGTGATTTAGTAGGAACAGGTGATCGTTCTGAGCGTATCCGTACTTATAATTTTCCTCAAGGGCGCTTAACCGATCATCGTATTAATTTAACTTTGTATAAACTTAACGACATTATGGAAGGTCAGCTTTCGCCGGTGATTGATGCATTAATTCAAGAGCATCGTGCTGATCAATTAGCGGCGGATTAGTGTCCGATAAAAATATTTAATTTAATAGTAGATCATAATGCCTACGTGCCGCACTACAATACCAACGTGCCGCGACTTGTTCGCGGCATCCAATTGAGGTCATTGATTATTTCTCATAAGTTATAAAAAGCGCTAAATTTTTCCTGGATGCCGCGGACAAGCCGCGGCACGTAGACGGGGTGACAGCACTGTTTAAAGTTTTGAAGGAAATAATGATTAAGTATCTTTTTTAGGTGTTTCCGTAGGAGGTTGTCCTGTTTCAGTAGGAGTAGGAGTGGAGCTAGAAGGATCAGAATGAAATTGCTGGTATTGTCCTGGATTTGGTTTTTTGGTTTCGGTTGTGGTTTCTCGAGGAATAGCTCCCCAATTTCCCTCATCCATTAGGGTATGTGTTGATGGTGGCCCATCACCACCGCCTTTCCATTGATTTGCTATTAAGCAGCCTAAATTCCAGAGCAAGAAAGCAGCACCGGTTGCGATTCCGGCTACAGCGAGTACTGAAAGTCCGAATAATATGGGTAATCCGCCTATCGGTAAGCTGGCAAGGGTGACTAAAGTAACAATAGCAGCAATGATTAACAATGCGTTGCCGCCAGTCAATACTTCATGATCTGCGATAAAATTTACAATGTTCTCCCACCAAGGACGGTCGGAAGGTGGAGATGTGTCTTCTATTAAATTTAGGGACTCTTCTTGTTCTTGGTTGTTCAATCGATGTTGTTTATACCCACCAGAGCTCATGATTTGAAATACATCTTCAACTTCAACATTTGTGTTGTCTTTTGCGGAACAAAATAGAATGGAGCTTTGATTATCTAGTGCAAACTCATCTTTAATATCGCCTATTAATTCATCTTGGTTTAAACCTAATTCTGGAAATAAATCGGTTTTATTGATAATGAAATAAATAGGAACATCATTTGTTATGTGCTTTTTAGCTGCATCATAATATTTACGTGCTTCCGCTTTAAGATAGTTACGTGCTTCCATTGGATCTTTAATTTTAGGGTCAGGAGCCAATACAATACCCACGGCATTTGCACTACGTAGATACATAGGTATTAGAGACATGAAGCGTTCTTTGCCAGCTGTGTCCCAAATTTCCGCTTTTACTACTTTTTTTTCAGAAACCAAGGTGATTGGTTTAGATAGGAAACTTGCCCCTATGGTAGGTTCAGGACTCTCTTTAAAAGTGTTATATTTGAGACGATCTCCTAAGCTTGTTCTTCCTGCGTTTTCTGAGCCTATAAGAACTATTTTTATACTTCTTTCTACAGCCATAATCTTTCGCCTTTTTAACTGTCTTTTAAGGAATTATAGTACAAAAATAACGATGATGCCGGTGGGGTTCTAACGATCTTGGCTGCGGTAAATCGCGGCAGCGGTACGTAGGCTGATTAAAGCTTGTTTTCCGTTTTGTCTGTGTTCGTAGGAGGTTGTCCTGTTTGAGTAGGTGTGGGGCTAGGAGGAGTGGTATTTAGTGATTTGAAGTCTTGCGGACGTGGCTGTGGTTGCTGCTGCTGAGCTGAAGACGGGGCTTTGCCTAGGTCAAACCATCCTTGGTTTATATTGAGTTGAATCACGCCAAATCTCACCGCTAATACTTTCGTCTCCTCCGCCTTCGAGCTTCCCTTGGTGGCAAGGCATCATAGATTTTATTGCAAAACACGACACCTGGGCGCGTGGTAATGTATTCTTAATCATTGCTGCTATTGTCACTTTAGTCACTTTAGCTAGCTTACCTATAGGTGGTGTACCCATATTATTCGGACTTTCCGTTTTAGCTGTAGCCGGAATCGCAACGGGTGCCGCTTTCTTACTCTGGAACTTGGGATGCTTAATAGCAAATCAATGGAAAGGCGGTGGTGGTGGGCCGCAAATACCATCTGACGATAACAATGTTCGATGAGGTGATTTGAGTGCGCATATGCGGCTGCGCCCATAGCTTCAAATACTTCTTCTACCCTGCCGCCAGTTTTTGCAGAACAAAATAAAGTAGAGTGTTGAGCATTTTTTGGTAACCGGCCCTTAATATCTTCTATTAATTGTGCTTCATCTAAATCTGGAAATAAGTCAGTTTTATTGATGATAAAACAAATAGGAGGGGTATTTTCTGGGCACCTTCTTATAACTTCTTCATAATAACTATGAGCTTGCTCTTTAAGTTGGTTACGAGCTTCTGCGAGAGGTTGATTAGGATCAAGCGCTAATACAATACCTATAGCATGTGAACCACGTATATAACTATGTGATATCTGCGCAAAGCGTTCTTGGCCTGCTGTGTCCCATATCTGAGCTTTTATGGGAACTTTTTCGGCAGTATCTCGGCTAGTTATTTCATAGCTTTTAGGTAAGAAATCTACTCCAATAGTAAATTTGTAAACAGCATTAAAAACGTTATTCACAAAACGTTCTACTAAGCGCGTTTTTCCAGCTCTTTCCGGACCGATAAGGGTTAATTTTAGGGATCTTCTTTTTTCTTCGGACATGTAATCTCGCTTTTGTTATTTTAGGAAAGTATAGTACAAATTTGCTACATCCTCATCCCCATTCCTTCTTCTGCAGTATAATGCCGACGTGCCGCGGCTTGTTCGCTGCATCCAATTGAACAAAGTTAACCACTGGATGCCGTGCACGTAGGCATTGTGAGATAATGATTAAAGCTCTTTTTTGTTTACTATAGGAGGTTGCCCTGTTTGAGTAGGTGTGGGGCTAGGAGGATCAGAATGAAGTTTTTGGTATTGTTCTGGATGTTGTTGTGGTTGTTGACCTGAAGAAGGATTGTTGTCTAGATAAGCCCAGTCTTTGTTTATATCATCGCCTGGTAGTGTCGATGATCCGCCACCGCCGCCTTTCCATAGATTTCCGATTAAGCAACCTAAATTCCAGAGTAAGAAAGCAGTACCCGTTGCGATGCCGGCTACAGCGAGTACTGAGAGCCCGAATAATATCGGTACACCACCTATAGGTAAGCTAGCTAGAGTGACTAGGATGATAATAGCAGCGATGATTAAGAATGCATTGCCACGAGCCCATGTTGCATGGTCTGCGATGAAATTTGCGATGATATCCAACAACCAAGGTGGATTTGAGGATGAAGGTGAGTAAAAGGGGTCTTGAGATAAGATTATAGGAGGCGGAAAATCTTCAGATTGTTGTTGGCTAACCCGATTTCTATATGCAAGCATGTCAGCTGCCATAGATCGAAATGCGTTTTCAATGTTATCGTTGTCTTTTGCGGAGCAGAATGAAATGGAAATGGCGCTTTTATCATCTGGTGGTAACTGACCTTTAATATTTTCTATTAATTGCTGGTTATCTAAATTTGGAAATAAATCGGTTTTATTGACGATAAAGTAAATAGGAGCATCGCTTGAATAACTTTTAATTTTATTATAATGCTGACGAACAGTAGCTAGATTTTTAGGCGTTACTACGATACCAAATGCATCTGTGTCTCGATAAAATGATTCGCCTAAACTGCTAAATCTTTCTTGACCGGCTGTATCCCATAGCTGCAGGGTTGTAAGTGATGAGTCGATAAGCAAATCCTTGCTTAAAAAATCTGCTCCTACTGTAGATTTAGCTCCAATACTAGATCTATTATTTACCCAACGGTTTAATAGGCTTGTTTTTCCAGTACCGGTGTCACCAACCAGTACCAGTTTCAGCATTACTCGTTGTTGAGCCATAGATTATGTCCACTTTATCTAGTCTTAAATTAAACTAATAGCATAGGATCTTTGGTATTATTTTTCAAAAAGTTTTACTAAATATTACTGTTAAGGCTCGAATTGAGGCGTTTGCGGAGATGGAGGAATTGTTTGAGTTGTAGTAGTTAACCCTGTAGTTGTTGCAAGTTTTGCTTTGTTACCTACGTGCCGCGGCTTGTCCGCGGCATCCAAGAGAATTTAGGCATATTTTCTGGATGCCGCGGACAAGCCGCGGCACGTAGGCATTATAGGGTAATGATTAAAGTTTGTTTTGTTGCGTTGGATCTGTGGGGGATTGTGGTGTTCCTCGAGTAGAGTTGGAAGTAGGAGGTTGAGTATGTACTCCCTTATACTCTTCTGGACGTGGTTGTGGAGTTGAAGAGGAAGTATGGCCGCCAATGAGACCCCAATTTTCTTCTATATTATCACCTTTTGTTGATGGTCCACCGCCACCACCACCGCCTTTCCATAGATTTCCAATTAAGCAACCTAAGTTCCAGAGTAAGAAAGCAGAACCAGTTGCGATCCCGGCTACAGCGAGTACTGAAAGCCCAAATAATATCGGTACACCACCTATAGGTAAGCTGGCTAGAGTGACTAATGTGACAATAGCAGCGACGATTAAGAATGCATTGCCACGAGCCCATGTTGCATGGTCTGCAATGAAATTTACGATGATATCGAATAAAGTTGGATTTGAGGGGCCGCTTTGGGGTAATTCGTCTAATAAGATTACAGGTTGAAGTAGTTGGTTTTGCTGGCCAGCCTGGTTGCTATACTCAAGCGCACCAACTGCCATAGCTCGAAATGTTTCTTCAACATTCGTGTCGTTTTTTGCAGAGCAAAATGAAATGGGGGAGTTTTTACCAATTGGTGGTAATTGACGTTTAATCTCGTTTACTATTTCAGCTTGGGTTAACAGTGAAGGTACATCGGTTTTATTGACAATAAAGAAAATAGGGGCATCGCTTCCGACCTCACCTCTAATTTTATTATAATGCTGACGAACAGTAGCTAGATTGTCAGGCGTTACTACGATACCAAATGCATCTGTCTCCTCTATAAAATTGAGTGCCTAAACCACTAAGTGCTTCTCTACCCGCTGTATCCCATATCTGCGCGTTTACAGGTACCGCGGGGCCTGTAGATGTCTGGATCTCAAACTCTTTATTTAAAAAATCCGCGCCTATGGTACTTTTAGTTGAGGAACTAAACTGCTGATCTACCAAACGTACTACTAAGCTTGTTTTTCCAGTGCCAGTATCGCCAAGCAGTAATAGCTTAAGTAGTACTTTCTGTTGTCTTTGCTGAGCCATAGCTTATGTCCACTTTATTTAGTCTTATGAAAATTATAGCATAAGAATATTAATTGTTGATTGTTTTGCAAAGTATTTATGACAAATTTATTAGCACTAGAACATAGCGCCTGGGCGGTTAACCAACTGGATCAAGCACTGATTGAACTCTCTTTAAAAGAAGATTTGGGATACCCCTATCACGATCTCACCTCTGAATTATTGTCTTTTGATCAAAAACCCCAACAGGCCAATGTTATCGTTAAGCAGCCTGAACCTATTATTTTATCTGGGTTGGTGCTATTGCCCGAAATTATTAACCGTTTATCTTTGCCATGTGAGATACATAGTCAATATCGCGATGGTGATAGGGTAAAAAGTGGCGATATGGTATTAACCCTCATAGGTATGCCGCAGGTTTTATTGATGTTAGAGCGAACTTTATTAAATTTTTTGCAACGATTGTCCGGTATTGCGACATTAACTGCACGCTTTGTTGATCGAGTCAAACATACGCAGATGAGTATTTTAGATACACGCAAAACTACGCCAGGTATACGTCATTTAGAAAAATATGCAGTTTTTTGTGGCGGTGGAGTTAATCATCGCATGGGTCTTTATGATGCAGTGATGATCAAAGATACTCATATTGATTTAGCAGGGGGAATTTCGCGAGTGCTAGCTAAATTGCCGGTGATAACTCCGAAACATCCACTCACTATTATTGAAGTGCGTGATATTGCTGAATTGAAAATTTTATTAGCAGAAGGGGTAACTAAAGTTCATCGAGTGTTATTAGATAATATGACGCCAAGTCAACTTCGCGAAAGTGTTACGTTGTGTCGTGGCCAAGTGGTTACTGAAGCTTCAGGAAATATTACATTGGATAGCATTGGGGAAATTGCTGAAACTGGAGTAAATTTTGCTTCAGTGGGTTGCTTGACGCATTCTGCACCAGTGGTTGATCTTTCGATGAAAATTTCTCATGCTGGATGCCGCAGACAAGCCGCGGCACGTAGGTAGTGGAGCCATGAGCCTTAGTGAAGCAGTTATTTCTCAATGCGGTAATCGTTATCAATTTGATGTCATAGTTATTGGCAGCGGGATTGCAGCACTTTGTTACATTTTAGAATTTGCACAATTATATCCATCTGCATCTATTGCATTATTAACTAAACGGCAATTAGCCCAATCTAATACTTATTATGCGCAGGGCGGTATTGCAGCGGCGTTAGCTTGTGAAGATAGTGTCTATTGGCATGCAGAAGATACTTTAAAAACAGGCGATGGTTTATGTCACGTAGAAGCAGTCGATTTAATTCTTGGTCAAGGTAAAGCAAGCATTGAATTTTTACAAAACCATGGTGTGATATTTGATCAAGATCAGGATGGATCATTTAGCCGCGCACAAGAAGCAGGTCATAGTCAAAGAAGAGTGTATCACTCTGGCGATCAAACTGGCGCGGTTATCACTAATGCGCTTATTCTTCAGCTAAACAAAATTTCATCACTCACTATTTTTGAACAGCACACTGCAATTAATTTAATTACCAATAGTGTGAATAATCATGCTGTTGAAGTAGCAGGTGTTTATGCATTAGATAATTTGTCAGGCTTGGTACACACTTTTTTAGCAAAGGCGGTGGTGTTAGCCACTGGCGGTGCAGGTAAAGTGTATCGTTACACTAGTAATCCTGATACGGCAACTGGTGATGGCGTTGCCATGGCTTATCGAGTAGGCGCTAATGTTAATCAACTCGAATTTTATCAATTTCATCCAACTTTATTGCATCATCCTAGTCATAATAATTTTTTGCTTTCAGAAGCATTGCGCGGTGAGGGTGCTTATTTACGCCTGGTGGATAGTGGTGAGCGTTTTATGCAGCGGTATGCACCAGAAGCTATGGAGTTGGCAACGCGTGATGTAGTAGCACGCGCCATTTTTACCGAAATTGAATCGAGTCAATATGATTTTGTTTATCTAGATATTCGACATAAGGAAAAAGATTTTTTACAGCGACGTTTTCCAATGATTTATCACACGCTATTAACTTTGGGATTAGACTTGTCGAAAGATTTAATTCCGGTAGTTCCTGCTGCACATTATATGTGTGGTGGCATAGTGGCTGATGTTAATGGTTGCACTAATATTACAAGGCTTTATGCCATTGGTGAAACTGCTGTGACCGGATTGCATGGTGCTAACCGATTAGCGAGTAACTCATTGCTTGAAGGAGTAGTAATGGGGAGAAGCGCTGCTTTAGCAAGTGGCGAGTGGTTAACCAAACCTGTGGTATTATCGCCGACCATTAAGGATTGGGTTTCTACCAGTATGGTTGATACGCGTCGTACATTACAGGTTAATGCACATTGGCGTGGTTTACGTGGGGAAATGAGTGCGTATGCAGGTATTGTCCGTACCAAAGCAGGCCTTACTGATTTATTAAAATTTATTTCTCTTCGGCGCGATATTATTGAAAAGCATTATTGGGATTATTTAATTACTCCTGATTTAATTGAATTGCGTAACATTATTTTAGTTGCTGAACTGATTGCAAAAGGTGCACTCAAGCGTCGTGAAAGTTGTGGCAGTCATTATCGTGAGGATATTTATGCTAAGTAATTTTTCGATATCTACTACGAGTCCAACGAAGACTCAGCAAGTTTTACCGATTGATATGGAAATTTGTCAAAGCGATTATCCGCTAGATTGGTATCAACAAGAATTTTTGCCTTATGCAGAATCTTATCAAGCGCTTCCTGATCGTGACATTGTAACGGTGATTGCCTGGATGCAGCCTTATATTGAAGCTGCTAAAAAACATTTTGGTGATAGCTTGTTGTTGGCAGCGCATTATTATATGGGTGGAGAAATTACGCGTATTATGCGCTATTTTGGCGGCTACATTGGTGATTCCTATCAGTTAGCAATTGCTGCAATGAATGCGCCAGAAAAAAGGTGATCGTCGAATCAGCCGTACATTTTATGGCCGAGTCAATCAGTATCTTGGCGGAACCTGATCAACAAGTTTATATTACGAATCCAAAGTCTGGTTGTACGATGGAAATGTTGGCGAAAGATTTTATGGTACAGCCTGCATTTACTGCGCTAAACACGCGTTATGGCCAAGAAAATATTATGCCGATTTGTTACATGAATACTTCCGGACGAGTCAAAGCGATGACCGGTGCGCAAGGAGGGGCTGTTTGCACCAGTGCTAATGTGAAACAAGTTTTTCAATGGGCTTTGGAAAAAAATAAAAAGATTTTATTTATTCCTGATCGATATATGGGAGAGAACGCTGCACATTGGTTGGGTATTCCCAAAGAAAAAATTGTGTATTGGCCAGCAGCCGATCAAAGCCAGCATTTTCAATTAACTGAACAACCAGCCGCAGTACTTAAAAGCTTTGATAATGCACAATTAATTTTGTTTGCTAGTCATTGCGCTGTGCATAGCTATTATGAAGCGGATATGGCGACCTATTGGCGTAAGCGAGGTTACCATGTGTTGGTGCATCCTGAATGTCGAAATGATGTGGTGCAAGCAGCAAATGGTTGTGGATCAACTGCATTTTTGTGGGATTATGTAACGCATGATCGTGCCAGTACTCAAAAATATGCTATCGGAACTGAGCAGCATATGGTCAAAAATCTTCGTGAAGAAGTTCGATCGAAAGGTATTGATGTCGTTAATCTATCAAACATTCCTGATTATCCATCGAAGAAAAAAGGCTGTGGTTGTGCCACTATGTCGCGCAACGATCCGCCTCACCTTGTTGGACTACTTGATTTGTTAAGACAGGGTAAGTTGCCTGAATTTAATCGCGTGCTGCCAGGGGATGTAGTCAATGAGTTTAGTGGTAGTCGCGAAAGGTTAGGTAGTAATGGGCAAGAGTGGATTAAGCTTAATGCTAGAAAAGCGTTGGAGAATATGATTCAGATTACGGAGCGGTAATGTTGCTTAAATTATCAGTTTGTTTTCCCACTTGCGGGAACTGAGGTATCGACGGATAAATTGTGGTTGCATCGATAAACATTAAAACGTCCGCTTCTCCCAGCCCCATACGCCATAGAGTACGGGTCTTATCCTGGGAGAAGGACAGGATGAGGGAAAAGGAATGGATTTGATAGAAGCTATTCTGCTTTCTACTACTTCTATTAAAAGCTGGAGTAGGATGAAAATTTAATTTCCAGATTATCCCTCATCCTGTCCTTCTCCCACAATAAAGTACAGTGATTTTTAATGACTTATCGGGGTGGGAGAAGGGACGTAGTCGCTATTATCGGTGGATTATGTATAGTTTTTTGAGCCGATTATAGAAACTAATCGGCTCAAAAACTCATTAATTTTGAGTCGAATAGAGGAGTAGCTGCTTACAACTCAAATCTAAAAACTATTGTCTATCAAACTAAAAAGCTGTTTGCATTCAGAGGAGAGGGGTATGCTATACTCCCGCCCAACAAAAAAATCTCTATATAAAGATTTTCTCTATGACCTTAATTATTCTGATTGTCTTACTGGCTTTTCTATTCGATTTCTTAAATGGATTTCATGACGCATCTAACTCAATTGCTACAATGGTATCTACGCGAGTTATGCGCCCTCATTGGGCGGTATTGTGGGCTGCTGGATTTAATTTTTTAGCATTCCTTGTTTTTCATCTCAACGTAGCAAATACGATAGGCGTAGGTTTAATTTCCCCTGACATTATGGATCCACATCTGATTTTATCAGCGCTTTTGGGAGCAGTAGTTTGGAACTTAATTACTTGGTATTTTGGCATTCCTTCTAGTTCATCACACGCCTTAATCGGTGGTTTGGTAGGTGCTGCCATGATCAAATCAGGATTACATGATTTGCAAATGTTGGGCTTATTGAAAGTTGCAGTTTCGATTGTATTATCGCCGTTGTTAGGATTTGTGCTAGGGCTTAGTTTTATTTTTTTGATTGCCAAAATTTTCTTTTATACCCCACCTTATAAAATTGATGGCTGGTTTCGACGCTTACAATTTTTCTCAGCTGCGTTAGTGAGTTTAGGTCATGGTGGTAATGATGCACAAAAAACTATGGGTATTATTGCTGTATTGCTATTTTCTACTGGTTATCTTAAAGGGCAATTTTATGTGCCATGGTGGATCATTATTAGTTGTAACTTATTAATGGCATTTGGCACTTTAATGGGTGGCTGGCGTATTGTTAAAACCATGGGAATGAGAATTACTAAACTAAAACCGGTAGGTGGGTTTTGTGCCGAATCAGCTGGCGCGTTCACCCTATTTTTAGCGACTTTTTTAGGTATTCCAGTTTCGACCACTCACACTATTACCGGCGCTATTATTGGTGTCGGCTCACTAACTACTTTATCCGCTGTGCGTTGGGGTGTAGCAAGGCGAATTGTGTGGGCATGGATTTTAACCTTGCCTGCAGCAGCAGCCGTAGCAGCGGCAAGTAGTGCGTTGTTAAGTAGATGGGGGGTTTAATATTAAACGTGCGGATGTCATCACGGCAATCGCGTCAGAATTGAAGCGAAGTAGAAGTTAAAACTAAGCGTCCCCTCTCCCAGAATAAAACTCGAAGATTTTTATGCTTTGGGGCTGGGAGAGGGAACGCTTAGTTTTAGTCTCTACGTTGCCTTATCAAAAAATGCTTGTGTACACCTCTTGTTTGGCGAGATTGCCCCGCGCCAGCTTGTAGTACAGAGAATTGTGGTATAATTGCCCGCATGAAGCGGGAATTTAATTTTCTGTATAGAAAATCGATAGAAATATAGGTGTACGTATGGACGAACCTTATGAAGAAGATTATGAACAGCGTCAAGTTGTAACCTATACTAGCGAAGTAGAGCGCCCAAAGGTTACCTCTCTCTTTTTTGTTGAGCCAAAGGTTGAACCAAAAACCCCACAAGAAAAATTGCTCGCAGCTGCTATAAGAGCTAACCAAAATGCTTTTTATAGACAGATTGATGAGATAAGAGTAGTAGAACAAACTGTAGATACACTTCAGCTTGAGTTCAAGAAGACAGTGTCTGAAGTGGAATTTGATGACGATGACGACAAGGAAATCATTATTTCATCAACACCATCAACAAAAAAAATCGCGTCAACAGGAAAAGATCCGCTAATTGAAGCACTAAAGCACGGCATCATTAGAGAATATGAGTTTTTATTTTCGACTCTCCAGAAGGAAATTTCTGGGCTTTTAGCACTGCCCATTCTTATTATTTTAGGGATAAAATATACCACTTATTCAGATGATCTAACTGAAGATCAAAAACAGCAAAAAATAAAAGAAGATACAGTGCCATTCCTAAAAGACCTCCAGCGAATTTTAGGTTTACCTTCTTTGATGAATGATGATGGCCCAGAAAAGTTCACTGTCGCCTCTTTAAGAAAAGCTATGGGTGATTTGTCTGTACTTTCGGCAGAAGCTTTTTTAACTAAGCTGGTTGAACATAATTGGTTAACGCAGGAGATAGTAGATTCAGATCAATTCTTATTGCAAACTGCTATAGCCGGTATTACTAATTCTTTTCTTGCATTTCGAAATCAAATTGTTGCTTCCTATCAACGATACTTTCAATTAGCAGACGAGCACTTAGCGTTGGCTAAAAGGTGTGGCGTTAATTTAACTGAACAAGATGTAGATGTAATAAGATGCGCAGTTTATGAGAAAATCAAAGCATCGCCAGGTGACTTTGTGAGTGCTTTTGTTCAAGAATTGATGAAAGCTTATGCTCAACCGGAATATACCGAGGTGCGTGATTCTTTGTTTCTTCTCATACTCAATGAAGCAAATGCTGGTGAAAATTCAACCAACCAATTGCTTGGCCATAATCAGCCCATTAATTTGCAAGAACAAGCAGAAAAAACCTTACAACTTGAAAGCCAGCAAGTACAAGAGCCACAAAAACAGTTAGAGGGAAGTCATACAGCTCAGTATTTACTCGAAGAAAATTCGGAAGAAGTGAGGCAAGAATCTAAAGAAATTGTGCTTGTGGGAGACTCAGGAGATAAGACCTTAGTTATTGCTTCATCTGTTTCTGAAGAAGTAGTTGCTACCTGCCAATTGTTTGCTCATGTCGGAGAGGTGAAAGATATATTTAGAGGCCTTTCTTGTGAAGCGGCTTATACCGGTACAAAACAACCTGCTATTGATGCTGCGCGAGGATATATCAATACACATCGCGAAGACACTAATCTTGAGCAATTAAATGCATTTTATAGCACCGCCAAAGCTTATATTAATCGGCATAAAAATCCTATTAGGGATGCTATTTTTGGCATTGTGAATACAGCGTCTTGGCAAATTGTGGCTAAAGAGATACGAGTACTGGCTTTTCAAGCATTACAGAACAAACTTTCACAGATAGAAGGTGATCAAGAAAAAATAGCTTTCTTGGAGACAGCTAGAGATTTAGCGATTTTCCGTGAGCACCGACATAATTATGTGATTACTGGTGCTTGGGGGCGGACTGATACGGTAGCTGAAATTGATAAACTCATTGAAAGTATTAAACCAAGCCAAGCTATGCGTTTTTGCACTATTCTTTAAGCAACGCCAAAAACTCTGCGCGTGTGCTAGCAGATTCACGTAAAGCACCTAACATCACCGAACTTGTCATAATAGAATTTTGTTTTTCTACTCCGCGCATCATCATGCAAAGATGTTGTGCTTCAATAATCACACCAACGCCTGCCGCTTTAGTTGCAGTTAAAATGGCATCGGCGATTTGTTTAGTGAGATTTTCCTGAATTTGTAGCCGTCTTGCGAAGTGATCGACAATTCGAGCAATTTTCGATAACCCAAGCACTTTTCCTGCTGGTAGATAAGCCACATGGCATTTACCAATAAAAGGCAACATGTGATGTTCGCATAATGAATATAATTCAATATTGCGCACAATAACTAGTTCACTAATATCTGAAGCAAACACGGCTTCATTAATAATGTCACTTAAATCCTGGCGATAACCTTGAGTTAAAAAATGAAATGCTTCTGCAGCACGTTCAGGTGTTTTTTTTAAGCCTTCTCGATTTAAGTCTTCGCCAATAGAGGTAATAATTTCTGCAAATTGTTTTTTCATTAAAACTCCACAAATTGTTAATATCTCTCGCCTCTTCCACAAAGCTGAGGTATCGATGGATAAATTGTATGGGCATAGTTAAAACTTGAGCACCAATAATAGCGACAACGTCCCCTTCTCCCACCCCGATAAGCCATTAAAAATCACTGTACTTCATTGTGGGAGAAGGACAGGATGAGGGCAACCCTGGATATTAAATTTTCATCATACTCTAACTTTTAATAGAAGTAGTAGAAAGTAAAATAGCTTCTATCGAATTAATTCATTTTCCCTCATCCTGTCCTTCTCCCAGGACAAGACCCGTGATTTATGGCGTATGGGGCTGGGAGAAGGGACGTTTTAATGCTTGTCGATGCAATCACAATTTATCCATCGATACCTCACCCACAAAGTGAAGTCATGAATATCCCAACACCACCATTGGTTCATTCAGCAATTTTCTCAGCTTATCCAGTAGTTCATCAGTAGGAAAAACTCGCCAATTCAATCCTAACGGAATTTCTACATTAGCATCCTCTAAAAAATATTCAAACCAAATAGGGCAAGTTCCGCCTAAATGTTGCGTTAATGTTTGTTTTAACAATTCAATTTGTTGCGGTGTTGCCAAGGTATTATCAAGGCGAAGTAGAATACGTTTAATGTTCTGCTCCCGCATTTTTTCAATGGTTAATAAACGACGACAACTTACTCGGTAATTTTCAGTAAACCCATCAATACTTAAAGTTCCATCAATGACAACCAATTGATCTTTAGTTACCCATTCTCGCGTACTTTCAAGTACGTCAGAAAATATAGCAACATCAATATGGCCACTCATATCTTCCACAGTAATAAATGCAATGGATTGACCCCGTTTATTTTGTACAAAACGAATTTGAGTAATTTGTCCAGCAATCATAATGGATTGATTGTGATCCAGCTTAAGATCAGCAATAGATGTTACACCTAGTTGATTTAATTCGGCTTGATAAGCATCTAGCGGATGCCCACTAAAGTACAAGCCTAGATACAATTTTTCGCGCGTCATTTGTTCGGCGCGAGTCCATTGTTCAGTTTCAACCCAAAGATTTAGTGGTTGAGCTACTTTGCTAAATAAATCTAACATACCGGCATTATTTTTTTGTGATACTTGCTCTGCATAAGTCATTGCTTTTTCAAGTGAAGCAAGTAATGCGGCGCGATGTGGCCCGAGTTTGTCCATGCTGCCAGCTTGAATCAATGCTTCAATGCTGCGTTTATTAACTTTGCGTAGATCAACTCGAGTACAAAAATCAAATAAATCTTGATAGGGGGTTGTTTGACGATTTTGCATAATATTTTCTACTGCCGCAAAACCAACGCCTTTAATTGCGCCTAAACCATAAAGAATTTCATTTTGCTCATTAACAGTGAAACTATAACTACTTTGATTAATATCTGGCGGCAGTAAGGTAAGCTTTAGTTCTTTGCATTCCCGATAAAATTTAACGACTTTATCGGTTTTATCCATATCTGAAGATAAAACTGCCGCCATAAATGCAGCAGGATAATGTGTTTTTAGCCAGGCGGTTTGATAAGCAAGCAAAGCATAAGCGGCAGAATGTGATTTATTAAAACCATAGCCAGCAAATTTTTCCATTAATAGAAAATTTGATTGGCAAGCCCTTCGTTAACTTGATTATTTTTTGTGCCTTCAATAAATTTAAGTCGTTGCTTAGCCATTTCTTCTGGTTTTTTCTTACCCATAGCACTGCGTAAGATATCTGCTTCGCCTAGGGTGTAATTGGCAAGAGTTTGCGCAATTTTCATCACTTGTTCTTGATATAAAATCACACCATAAGTTGGCTTTAGAATGGGTTCAAGTAATGGATGCGGATATTCAATCGGAGCACGTCCTTGTTTGCGATCAAAAAAATCATCGACCATTCCAGACTGTAATGGCCCTGGGCGAAACAATCGCAACCAGAGAGATAATATCTTCAAAACAATTAGGTTGTAGTCGTTTAACAAACTCGGTCATTCCTCGTCGATTCAAGTTGGAACACCGCCATAGTGGAACATGCTTGTAATGATTTAAAAGTTGCTTCGTCATTTAACGGTATGGTTTCAATGTTGATACAATGGTTGATTTTGATCAGCGAGTTTTTTATTAACCATTTGCAGTGTCCAATCAATAATGGTCAGTGTTCTTAAGCCTAAAAAATCGAATTTAATTAATCCGACTTTTTCAATATCATCTTTATCAAATTGCGTGACAATATGGCTGTCATTAGCTTCACAATAAAGCGGAGAAAAGTCGGTTAGAGCGCTGAAGGTGCGATGACTACACCGCCTGCATGTTTACCGGCATTTCTGGCTAAGCCTTCAAGTTTTTTAGCGAGATCAATTAAGTACTTAATTTCTTCGTCCTTCTGATAAAGAGTACGTAGTTGTTCTTCTTGAGTGAGTGCTTTTTCCAGGGTCATGCCTATTTCAAACGGAATCAACTTGGCAATTTTATCCACAAAACCATAAGGATGACTTAAAACACGCCCTACATCACGCACTACAGCTTTTGCTGCCATTGTTCCAAAAGTAATGATTTGCGAAACATTGTCTCGTCCATATTTTTGTGCAACATATTCAATGACGCGATCGCGGTTATCCATACAGAAATCAATATCAAAATCTGGCATTGAAATACGCTCAGGATTTAAAAAGCGTTCAAAAAGTAAATCGTGGAAAATAGGATCTAAATTACTGATACCCAATGCGTAGGCCACCAAAGAACCTACGCCTGAACCACGACCTGGCCCTACAAAAATATGGTTTGTTTTTGCCCAGCTAATAAAATCGGCAACAATGAGAAAATAACCGGCAAATCCAGTGCGATTGATCACAGATAATTCAGTTTGTAATCTTTCTTGATAGAGCGTTTGTTTGTCAGGATCAATAGAAAGTTGTTGTAATCTTAACTTTAATCCTTCCTGACTTTTTTGTGACAGATATTCTTCTGCAGAAAGATTTTCTGGTACTGGAAAGGCTGGCAGATAAGTTTTGCCTAATGTTAAAGTCAAATTACAGCGCTTAGCAATTTCGACGGTGTTCAAAAGCGCTTCAGGTATATCTGCAAACAACTCTTGCATTTCTTGTTGACTGCGAAAATATTGTTTAGCTGTATAGGTCTTAGGTCGATTTGGATCGTTTAGAGTAAAGCCCGCATGAATACACACTCTTGTTTCGTGTGCTGAAAAATCTTCTTCATGAATGAAACAAACCTCATTAGTTGCGACAACAGGTATTTGAGTAGCTTTAGCTAATTCAATCGCAGTAGGTAAATAATAATCTTCATCTTCATGAGTAATTTTAACTAGCTCAAGATAAAAGCGATTAGGAAATAAATTATGCCAATAGGTTAAACGTTGTTTTGCAATTTGCCATTGTTTAGTGAGTAATGCTTGGCCAATATCTCCCATTTGTGCGCCTGAGAGCGCGATTAATCCTTCGTGATAATTTTTTATCCAATCATATTGTACTAGAGGTCTATCAAATTTTTGTCCTTCAAGATAGCTTTTTGAAATTAATTTAATTAAGTTTTGATAACCAATATTATTTTGGCAAAGTAACGTTAAGCGAAATGGTTTTTTGATATCTTTAGAATTTTCAAGCCAAATGTCTGCGCCTAAAATAGGTTTAATGCCCGCTTTAATTGCTGTTTGATAAAATTTAATAGCAGCAAATAAATTAATATTATCAGTAATGGCAATTGCTGGCATTTGCTGTTTTTTTGCCGCACTAATTAAATCTTCAATTGAATTTAAGCTATCAATTAGCGAATACTCGCTATGCGTGCGAAGGTGGATGTAACTAGGTTCTGACATACAATATATATTTTTTAACAGGTGCAAATGATTGTCGATGGTGGGTGGTAACACCAAATTGTTTTAATGCTAGCAAATGCTTAGCAGTAGGATAGCCTTTGTGGATAGCAAAACCATAATCAGGATACTCTTTATCTAATTGAATCATATAGTTATCACGATAAACCTTGGCTAAAATTGAAGCTGCACTAATTGCTGGCACGGTCTGATCACCTTTAATAATTGCTTGACTCGTTTGAGATAGTTGGGGGCAATGCGTGCCATCTATTAATACATGCTGGGGATAAACCGATAGCTGCTGTATAGCGCGCTGCATAGCTAGCAAACTAGCTTTTAGAATGTTGAGTGTATCAATTTCAGCAACAGACGCTTGTGCAATAGCAAAAGCTAGAGCATTCTCCTGAATTACAGTATAGAGTTGCTGGCGTTTTTTTTCACTGAGTTTTTTAGAATCATTTAAGCCATGAATAGGGCGCTTGGGGTCAAGAATGACTGCACTTGCTACTACTGGGCCTGCAAGTGGGCCACGACCTGCTTCATCCACACCAGCAACGATGATGGTTTTTGCTAGGGTCATAGAATTTTCCTTGAGATTTGTATTCGATGGCATCAAAAGCAGGGGGAAAATGGTACAATATTTCCCAGATAAAAGGAAATTGTAACTGCTCATCCCGTGAGGCCGTCATTGCGAGGCTTGCGCTGTTTGCAAGCCGAAGCAATCCAGTAAAGAAACTCAGCATTCTACTGGATTGCCGCGCGCATCCTGCGCTCGCAATGACGGCCTCACGGGTAGCGCTGCGGGGTGAATGGTTACAGGAAATTATAGGTAGAGAGTATGAGTTTTGAAAAACAAGACAACATACCATTTTGGAGTTACGGAGCTCATGTAGATTGGTATAGAGATAAGTTAAGAAAAGATCGCGAGCTTTCTCGCAAAGCGCAAATTATTAATTTTCTGATTAATCTTGCCATTGCACTTGCTTTTATTCTGGGTTTTGTTGGCTTTATTGTTTTTCCGCATATATTACTGCCAGGGTTAGCGTTAACAGCGTGTTTAATTACTTGTCAGGCATTATCAGGTTTTGGTGTTCTCGCTACATTAGCCAAAATGGCATATGCTGTTTATGGAATGGGTTGGAAAGAAACTTTACGCATGATGATATGGGGGCTCAGATATCATTTCAATGAAACTCCCATTCAAACTACTTTAATGTTATTAGGAATTTTAGCAATTGCCATTGTGATTATATTATCTGCTACTGGCACTATCTATATTCCTTTTCTCACAGTTTTTGCTGCCAACGCTCTTTCACTTGAAGTCTTAGAAATTTTTTGGGGATTATTTAGTGATATTGCCTTTGTTAGTGTTGGGGTAATGGCCTGTTATTTTGCTTCTTATCTGCTGGGCAATGAGGCTGATAAACAGCAACAGGGTAGGGTTGAATTTTCTACCGAAATTGACGAGAAACCATTAGAAACTTCTCATGATGTGCCATTGGCTGGCGTTAGCAACAAACCAGCTAACGATTTAACTGACGATGAGGATGAGGATAATGTTGTGGAAAATAATTTAAAAAAAGAAGAAAGTGATGATGACATACCCGATAATAGCCATGCTTCTGAAGAACAAAAAGAGACAACCAACTGGTGGCCTTGTAATCCACTCTAGCTCCAGGCTTGCGTTAAGAATAAATAAAACTTCACAATAATTAAATAGATACGCTATAATGCCAAATCGATTGCGGGGTGGAGCAGTCTGGCAGCTCGTCGGGCTCATAACCCGAAGGTCGTAGGTTCAAATCCTGCCCCCGCTACCAGTATTCATTTAGTTTAGACTTTTAGAAGTGGGCCTTTGTGCCCACTTTTTATTTGTGAGTGATAAATGCCAAAATTATCAGCTGATTTGCAGAATGTGATTGTGCCGGTTGTGAAATCACTGGATTGCGAGTTTTGGGGTGGATATTGTGGTGGTCAGGGTAGTCGTACGTTGTTGCGTATTTTTATTGATAAAAAAGGCGGGGTTACTGTGGATGATTGTCAAAGAGTTAGCCAACAGTTGAGTGCAGCTTTAGATGTTGAAGATTTAATCTTGCATCAATATGTACTTGAGGTATCGTCGCCAGGTATAACCAGGCCATTATTTACATTAGAACAGTTTAAACAGTTTATTGGCCATGAAGTTCAGATCAAGCTATATACGCCTATTAATGGCCAGAGCCATTTTATGGGTAAAATTGTTAATACACTTGATGAAAAGGTAATTTTAACTACAGAAGAACATGAGCTAGAGCTCCCCTTTTCACAAATTGAAAAAGCAAACTTAAGATGAGGTAGATGGGATGAGCAAAAAGGAAATCTTGTTGATGGCAGAGGTCCTCTCGAATGAGAAGGGCGTTAGTCAAGTCGTGATTTTTGATGCAATTGAGGCAGCGCTTGCCGTAGCAACTAAAAAGCGTCATGAAATGAACCTTGATGTTAGAGTTTCTATTAATAAAGAAACTGGTGATTATGAAACGTTTCGTTGCTTTACAGTAGTTGATGATGATACTCCAACTGAACCTTCTGAAAATGAGATTGAAGAAATGCTGGTTTTTGATCCGCAGATACATATTCGATTAGCGGATGCTAAATACAAAGCACCTAATATTAAAGTGGGTGATAAAGTTGAAGAACCTATGGTATCGATTGAATTTAGCCGCATTGATGCACAACTTGCTAAACGAGTGATTTTTCAAGAAATTCATAAAGCGATTTGGGCACATATTGTTGAAATATACTCTGCTCGTAAAGGTACATTGGTTACTGGCGTTGTTAAGAAAGTAACTGTTAATTGGATAATCCTTGATTTGGGTGAAGGAGTTGAAGCTTTGATTCCGCGCGAAGAAATGATTCCAAGAGAAGCGGTTCGAATAAGCGATAGATTACGCGGCTATTTATATGATGTTCGCTTTGATCCAAAAGGAGGCGCACAACTTTCTGTCAGCCGAACACATCCACAAATGATGGCTAGATTATTTGAGATAGAAGTACCTGAAATTGGCGAAGGATTAATTGAGATTAAAAGTGTGGCGCGCGATCCTGGTTCAAGGGCAAAAATCGCAGTGAAAACTAATGATGGTCGGATTGATCCCGTAGGTGCATGTGTTGGAATGCGCGGTGCGCGAGTACAGGCAGTTTCTAGTGAACTGGCAGGGGAGCGGATTGATATTGTGCTTTGGGATGATAACCCAGTTCAGTTTGTAATTAATGCAATGGCGCCCGCAGAAGTCGCTTCTATTGTTGTTGATGAAGAAACACATTCAATGGATATTGCAGTGCAGGAAGAAAATTTATCTCAAGCTATTGGGCGTACTGGTCAGAATGTTCGCTTGGCAAGCCAGTTGTCTGGTTGGAACTTAAATGTGATGAGTATCAAAGATGCTGAAGAGAAAACTAAGCTTGAAGCTGAAGCACTACAACAATTATTTACTGAGCAATTGGGTGTAGATGGTGAAGTAGCTGATGTTTTAATTGAACAAGGATTTTCTTCAATTGAAGAAATTGCTTACGTTCCTATTAAGGAACTATTAGTTATTCCAGGGTTTGATGAAGATCTTGCAGAAGAATTAAAGAATCGCGCCAAAGATGCCTTATTGACTCGTGCGTTGAAAACTGAGGAAGAAGGCATTACCGAACCCGATGAGAATTTACTCTTATTAGAAGGGATGGATCGTGATTTAGCATTTATACTAGCCAAACATGGCATTAAAACGCGTGACGATCTTGCCGAACAATCAGTAGATGATTTGCTTGAAATTTCAGGGATGAGTAAAGAACAAGCAGGAAAATTAATTATGGCAGCTAGAGCGCATTGGTTTGAGTAGTGTGTCTTAAATTTTTTTTGCATGTGGTTGCATCGTTTTTGGGAGCGCACTTCCTGTGCTCGGAGCTAATGCCGTCCTTGGCCGCTACGTCCCAAAAACGATGCAACCACATGCAAAAAAATTTAAGATTTTTGTATAGAGTGTAGAGTTTATAATGTTTTTTTATAGTGCGAATATAGGATTACTTAATGTATGGCAGAAGTAACAGTTGAACAATTATCAAAAATGGTTGGTGTACCTATTGATCGCTTATTAGGTCAGCTTAAAGAAGCGGGTATGTCAAGCGTTGGCCCTGATCAAATCATCACTGATCGTGAAAAACGTCAATTACTTGAATATTTGCAGCGTTTTCAGGGAAAAGAAGAAGCTACTCCTGCTAAAAAAATTACCCTAAGACGCTCGCGTGTCACTAGTGAAGTAAAAGTTACTGCTGGACAAGGTAAAACTAAGACAATTAGTGTTCAAGTTCGTAAGAAACGTTCAGTAGTAGCTACTGAGCCGGAAGTGACAAAGCCAGTAGAACCGGAAGTACCACCACCATTATCTGTTGATGAATTATCTGAACCTGGAATATCAACAACTCCAGGGCCAACAACAGCTGTTGAAACACCTCTGCCGTTATCCGAAACTGAAGAAGCTTCTAAAAAAACTAAGGTCGAGACTCATGCTGGTAAGCTAAAAGAACTTGAAGCAGAGAGTGATGACGATAAAAAACATGGTGATAAAAAGCCTAAAAAACGTTCTATTCGTGATCGTTTTGTAGAAGAAAAGAAAAAATATCGACCAGAAAATTTACATTTTAGCGATGATGAGAGTGTACAACGACATCGGAAAATTAGGCATAGAAAACCGGCAGGAAATTTGCAGCAAAACTTTGAAAGACCTACTGCACCAATGGTGCATGAGGTTGTGATCCCAGAAACTATTTCTGTTATTGAACTTGCGCAACGTATGTCTATTAAGGCAACGGAAGTGGTTAAATCCCTAATAAAATTAGGCGCAATGGTAACGATTAATCAAGTGATTGATCAGGATACTGCAATCATTGTAGTTGAAGAAATGGGCCATGTTGCAAAACCAATACGAGAAGATAGTTTAGAGGAAGAGTTGGCAAAAGGATTGGAAAGTAGTGGAGAAAAAGTTTCTCGCCCACCAGTAGTGACTATTATGGGTCACGTTGATCATGGCAAGACATCCTTATTAGATTATATTCGCAGAACAAAAGTCACCCAAGGCGAAGCAGGCGGTATTACGCAGCATATTGGTGCTTATCATGTTGAAACACCTAAAGGAATTATTACTTTTCTAGATACGCCAGGCCATGAAGCATTTACTGCAATGCGAGCACGCGGCGCTAAAGTAACTGATATTGTGGTATTAGTAGTTGCTGCAGATGATGGTGTGAAACCACAGACTATCGAAGCACTTCAGCATGCTAAAGCAGCAAATGTACCGATTGTAGTTGCAGTAAATAAAATAGATAAACCAGAAGCTGATCCAGAAAGAGTGAAGTTAGAGCTTTCTCAACAGGGCGTAGTTGCTGAGGATTGGGGCGGTGACGCTATTTTTGTCCAAGTTTCTGCAAAAAAAGGTTTAGGTATTGATGAGTTGTTGGATTCCATTTTAGTTCAAGCAGAACTTTTAGAACTTAAAGCAGTGATTGATTGTAAGGCTCAGGGTATCGTAGTTGAATCGCGGCTAGAAAAAGGCCGTGGGCCAGTAGCTACTATCTTAATTCAACGTGGAAGTTTACGAAAAGGTGATGTGTTATTGGCCGGTATGCAACATGGTCGTGTGCGTGCACTTTTAGATGAGACGGGGCGGCCAATCTCTGAAGCTGGTCCTTCGATGCCGGTTGAAGTATTAGGATTATCAGGTGCGCCAACTGCAGGTGATGATGCTGTGGTTGTGGATAGTGAAAGTAAAGCACGCGAAATTAGTTTATTTCGGCAAGGTAAATACCGTGAAATTAAGCTGGCTAAACTTAGACCACAAGCTGCAACTGCAGAAAATCTCTTTGATCGTTTAGATGACACCGGTGCTCGAGTGTTAAATGTTGTGATTAAAGCCGATGTACAAGGTTCTACTGAAGCAATTTGTGATGCACTTGAAAAATTATCTGTACCGGAAGCCAGAGTTCGGATTATCGGCAGTGGAGTTGGGGCAATTACGAGTTCGGATGTTAATTTAGGGTTGGCATCAAAGGCTATTATTTTAGGTTTTAACGTGCGTGCTGATGCGACTGCTAAGCGGCTTATTGAAGAAGAAGGTGTGATTTTGCACTATTATAGTGTGATTTATGATTTATTAGACGCGGTGAAAAAAGTACTAAGTGGTATGCTTTCACCAGAAATTAAAGAAACCACTTTGGGTATGGCACAAGTTCGTGAAGTGTTCCGTTCAACTAAAACAGGCACTGTGGCAGGTTGTATGGTTACAGAAGGAGTGTTGCGTCGCCGTCATCCAGTACGAGTGTTGCGTGATAACGTAGTTATTTTTCAAGGCGAGCTCGAATCATTGCGCCGTTTTAAAGAGGATGCTGCTGAAGTACGAAGTGGGCTTGAATGTGGTTTAGTAATTAAAAACTATCATGAGATACAGCCCGGTGATATGGTTGAGTTGTATGAGACAGCTGAAGTAGCGAGAACGCTTTAAGTGCATAAGCCTTATCAACGAACTTCACGTATTTCCGATCTGTTACAACGTGAAATTGCTGTGTTAATTCAACGAGAAGTTAAGGATCCACGTCTTGGAAAAATGATCACAGTTTCAGCAGTCGAAATTTCGCGTGATTTATCTACTGCAAAAATTTATATCACCCAACTCGATACTGATAAAGAAAGTGTGCAAGCCACACTTAAAATACTCAATCATGCATCGGGTTATCTAAGATCTCAGCTAGGGCAGCGAATTAAGCTTCGAGTTACACCACAATTAAGATTTATTTATGATGAATCGGTAAGTCATGGTGCGTATTTGAGTGGTCTGATGAAAAATTTGAATTTTCCTACTGATGAGTAAATTTTTTTCTAACTTTTCTGGAATTCTATTATTAGATAAACCTCTTGGCATTACTTCAAATGCTGCTTTACAGCGGGTCAAACGGCTTTTAAAAGCGAATAAAGCAGGACATACAGGTAACTTGGATCCATTGGCCACTGGTATGTTACCAATTTGTGTTGGTAGTGAAGCGACTAAATTTTCATCTTATTTATTAGCGGCTGACAAGCAATACGAAGTTTGTATTCAATTAGGTATTTCTACAACTACTGGCGATGCAGAAGGGGAAATTGTTACGCGTAGTCAGGTTAAACACTATAGCCCAGCGAAGCTTCTTTCTGTATTGCAAACTTTTTCGGGAGAAATTGAGCAAATTCCGCCAATGTTTTCTGCAATTAAACAAAATGGTAAGCCGCTTTATGAGTTGGCGCGCAAGGGAATTACCGTTGAGCGAAGTAAACGAAAAGTTCATATTTACGATTTACAGTTATTAGATCAACAAGCTGAAACCATTACACTTTCCGTTCATTGTAGTAAAGGAACCTATATTCGTAGCTTAGCGGAGGACATTGGTAGAGTATTGGAATGCGGTGCTTATGTTAGTGCACTTCGCCGCTTAGGTGTAGGCAGTTATTCACCTTCACAAATGATTTCCTTAGCTGAGTTAGAACATTATATTCAATTGCAGCCTGAGTTTGATTTGCAACAATTTATTCTACCGATTCATTCTTGTTTAACCCATTTACCGAACGTTAGTTTGGACGATAATTTATTATTTTATCTCCAACGTGGACAGCCTATTCGTGTTAATGCAGCACCTTTGCAAGGTAGTGTAAAGCTATTCACATTAACAGGTAATTTTATTGGTATAGGACAAATACTTGAGGATGGAAGAATAGCACCACGACGGTTAGTAAGCTTAATAAGTGAATAGAATTTATTGGCTCCCCGAACAGGACTCGAACCTGTGACCCACTGATTAACAGTCAGTTGCTCTACCGGCTGAGCTATCGGGGAATTATTGAATTTGAGGCCGCTATATTAATAGCATTATATTTTAAGATCAAGCAACTCCTTTCCCTCTAAAAAATTCTTAGTTCTTAATACTTCCTTAAGGTTCAATCATTAGACTTCCCGATACTGAACTATACTTACCAATAGAAGTAACAACTTAGTTTTTAGGATTTTAGCAACCGGATTTTGCAAGTTGTTAAAGCTAAACCCTGGAGGCTAAATACTATGAGATTAGGTCAATTAAAGAAACTATACAGCTACATTAGGGAAATGCTAGAAAAATACGCAATACAGGCAGAAGCTTTAAAGGTCACTGAAATAGCATTAATGAAAAAATTTAGTGTAAATGACGCAAGTATTTTACCAGCTGTGATTGAATCTGCTTTAATGAAGCAATTTAATGTAAAAGATTTGAGTACTTTACCAAGGACAGTAGAAACCACGTATGTTGCTTATAAGCAATCATTTCTTAAGCTTCAGTCTCTGAGCGAGGAAGTTGAAGAATGTATTCAAACCCATAAGACAACGGGTAATAATGATGATGACCCAGTAGATTGGCAAAATTATTATCCAACTAAGGTTACTTCTGAAGATGCCAAAATGGCTGAAATTATCAGGGGCTATGAGTTAGTAAGACGACAATATGTAGACTTTAAGCTTGCTTGTCAAAATGCTGAAAAAAAGCAAAATTCCGAAGGTAAAGTAGCATTTGATAAAGATAAGCAGCGATATGTTAATCTTTCACCAGATGATTTTTCTGACAAATTTGTAGATTCTGTTTGTGAATCTCTGCAAGATCTATTAAAAGCTCTAAGTGGCAAGTTTGACTACAATAATGTTAACCAGCAGTTATCTTCCCTAAGATTAGCTAATATCGATGACAAGCAATTTTTACCTTCAAATTATGGCAAGGATTCTTATACTACTTATTTTGATAATCAATCTGTACACTTGCCAGTGCGTGATACCAATACACCTGAACAAAATAAGAAAGCAGAAGATTTTGTCAACGCTTACTTAAAAAAATCTGGGTTTCCAGCAACAATTAAACCTAACCTTAAAGCTTTAGTGGCCACGTTAACTAATCAAGGGGTATTTGGGCACACCGTATGGAGTATACTTCCAAACTTTTTTTCTATTCAGGGTAATAGAATTGCCAATTTTGGACAGGATTACCGCACCCATATTTCTTTTGATGAAAAGAACCAACTGAAAGTTCAGGCAATAATGGAACAAGATAGTTATAACCTTTTCACAGGTAAAACAGTAAACAACGTTGGTTCTATCATCAAAATGGAATTTACCATTGCTGTAAACGTAGTAAATAATGCACCTAGTTTTACCCTTACTGATAGGTCAATAGCTTGTAGCTTTATAACGCCGCTAGCATATCCTATGGTTGTCGCAAAAAGCGCACTTAAAAATCCTAAAAATATATCGGCAGATAATCTTAACCCTTTAACGAGTTGCATAGAGTATATTGCTAAATTTTTAGGTTATAGTTCCGTATCGGATTTTTATGTTGCTAAAGGTGAAGCGTTAATCTCAGCTACAGATCGGGAAGTATTTGGTGCAGCACAGTTTCTTACGCTCCTTGACTTAGCTTCTGTAGATTCAAAAGATGTAAATGGTAAAAAACTTTCACCAGAAGAAGTTAAACTTTTTCAATGGATAGATGAGGAATATAAGCAAGGAAATATTAATTCAGCACAAATTAGCACACAGATTTATAAATTTGTAATTAATGCGCTATCTAACCCTGATCTAAGTAATGCGGATAGGCTTCGCTATGTATACTGGTTACAGCTTGCAAGAGAATTGAAGGGAAGTGAGAACCTGAAAGATGAAATTCATACTATTTATGAGTCACTAGTAAGGCAGTTTGTTAATACCGATCCTAAGCTCTTAATCGAAGCAGCAGAAAATGATCCAGAGCTTTATCAAGAAATAGTTAACCCTAGTTCATTTTTTACTACCAAACTTAAATTACCCGATGAATATCATGTTTTTGTACTAAGTAAATATCCATCAATACTACAGGGTAATAATAGCTCTGATTTTATAAAACTTTTGAGCAATTTAAATCCTCAAGCCAAACTGCAGTTTTTAGTGAAGTTTACTCAAAATGATGGCGATCTTACCCGCCTTGGTAACATGGCAAAGGGCTTTTTTGATAAAAGTTTTATAAATTATTTGTACACTGCAGTTAATCAAGGTGACAAAAGAAGCTTTGGATTTATTAGATACTTTAGTGACGCAAGCATCTAGTGATAATGTAGCGTACTTAAGAGATCCATTGGCTAAAGTATTTGCAATTTATTATGAAAAATTATTAAATCGGCCAGCAAGTGAATTATTGGATTTTGTGTTATTAATTAAAAATCAAGATAGCAAGCTTACTGAAAGATTTGGAATGGAATTTTTACAGGAGTTTGTTACGAGATTAATTAAATTAGCCTGTTCGGATAAATTAGATGAATTTCCCTGGATACCTACCATTGTTTCAGAATTCGGTAAAATGCTTGGGGCAGATCCTGCTTTATTATCGGCACGTGATCAAGGAGGGAGTCTATTTATTGGCTTAAATGAAGCCGCTAAACAAGCAAGGTCGCAACTTCGTGTTATGGGCTTACAACAGCCAGAGCAGATGGAGGAAATTTCAGATCTGCCACCAGTAGATAGCAACAGCAGTAATAGCAGTAATAGCAGTAATATTCCAGTAAATGCTGATGAAGAGCTTGCATTACTATTAGCGCGGGAAGAAGAGGAAAAAGCGGAATTAGATAGAGGTATACAAGGAGCAAAATTATCGGCGCAACGGTTGAAGCAGGTAGAAGAAAACCCAACTGTCACTACTACTTCATTGTCTGAGAAAGATTTAACAGTATCTGAGAAGGGATCAATAGAGACAAAAGAACCTGATGTAAAAGCTTCTGTGACTACTACTCTTACTAAACACAATTGAGAGTTGTTCAACCCTGGATAATCCTGGTAATAGTGTATTAGATGATTTTTGGTATAATATAACTAGAATTACTTAATTTTTGGAGAGTAGATATGCCGCGACAACCAAATGATAAAGAAAATTTATCTGATTCTACAAGCTATGGACCATTTTTTTCGACATCTTCCAGCATTTTAGATCGACATATTGCTGAATTAGAAAAAAGTGCAGCACGAAAAGAAACAATAACAAAAGTGGAACACTGTCAAGAATTGATCAAAAATCGCGAGGCAAAGAAAGACAGAGTTGAACAACTTTTAAAGCAAGATAATTTTTCTTCAGATGCTAAGAAAGAGCAAGCAGAAAACTTGTTGAAATCTTTGACGGCTGAATTGAAAGATCGTCACGCTGAACTGGCAAGCTTGATAGAGCCCCGCCCTAGTTTGCAAGCTCATTTTTCTAATCCACGGCTTTCAGCTTAAATTCTATGTTGTCACCCCGCACTTGTTGCGGGGTCTGATATCCAAACTAAAGAATTTTTCCGATCATTACTGTACTTAAGAATTCCTTAATAATCTTAACCTATACTTCCAATATAGCCAGCTATTTGCTTATTCATTTTTTAATAGGTTGATAGTAAAAGCGTATCTATATAAATAGTTGGAAAATAGGCCTATGCAAGATAAAAAAGCTAATAAATACCCCGGATTACAACAAAAATTTTCTACTGAGAATTTTCCCGTCATTATCGCGGCAATTGAGCAGCATTTTAGTGATCTATTTAATCTGTCTGTACTCAATGAAATAGCCACCACCACTAGTGAAGCTGAGCTAAAAACTAATGTTTATTATCAATTATTTGCATTTTGTATGCAGCAAATCAACAGCCAAGCTTATACAGTTAATGAAATCGTAGAAGATCTGACAGTTATTTTTAATAAACCAATATACCCATACGGGTTTCGTCAGCTTTTGTTTGATAGCTTAGTATTTGTAACGGACAAGAGTGGGTTAAAAGGTAAACAATTAGGGTATTTAGAGCGCCTTGCAGCGGGGACTGCTAAACCTGCTGAGGCGTTGTCTTTTATTGATATGCTAAGGTTTATAGAGATTTTTTGTGATCCAAAACCCACCGTATTTAATTTAACAAATTTATTAGTTTGTCGTAACCTTCAGGCTATTTTCCCTGCTGGCAGCAACATAATCCTCAATTTGAATCGAGATAGCCGAGGTGAACCTAAATGGGCGGCTGTTCATGTAGAGGAAGATGGTGTAAGCGTTTATTGCGAAGCAATGTTGCTGGAGACAGAAAAAAAACAATTAGAACAGTTAATTAAAGCCAGTAGGCCAGAAGGTAAAGCACCTGTTGTATCGTATGAAGGGCAAACTGCTGATGGCGGAGTGTCCTCTGGCTATTTGGCTCTTGCTTGGTTGAAGGAAAAAATTGGTCTTCCTGTTTACGGCAAAAAGTTTGGTGGTGGGGAGGCGGCGGCTGATCGTTTAAGTTTTGCCAGTAATTTTTGGTCAATGCGTGAAGTATTTGTTTATGCTATGGCGCATTGGGTTGGTAATGTAGATGATCGGCGTAATTCATATAGAAATCCTAATCTTAGCCCTTATCATCATAAAAACTATGCGCTTTCTTGGGATGTATCTGTAAAGCCTTCTGCGGAAATAATAGGAAATATAAAGCTTCAGAAAAATACCTTTTACATGGCATTGGCAGATGATGAATCGTTATTGTACAGAATCGAAGGGCAAAATTGCGAAAAAATCACTAAAGAAGAATTGGAACGCCAATTAGGACAGCATTATCATGAGTTTAATAATGCGTTAAAAAGAAAAAATAGTAAAAAATTAAAACCATTATTGCCTCATATTTTAGAGATCACTGCCGCAAGAGGTTATACTCCGGCAGTAAATAACCTCGGATTTTTCTTGAAAAATCAGTTAGTACAAGTCAGTGATATTTCAATATTGTACCAACACGATCTGCTGAAAACTGGTAAAGATCTTTTCCTCCCACTTAATCTAACGAGTGAAGGGCGTGAAGATGAAGCAGTTTTTGCCAAACAAGACGAAGCACTGTCGCTTTCTCAGGTGGATGTATTGGCCAAAAACCGTGAGAGTTTGCAAAAAACTGATCATTTAACATTAGTAGGAAATAAGCTTCATTTTAAGCTAGTGGAAAATTTAGCTGAATTTGGCTACAGATTTCCTTATGGCAATGGGCCTAATGCCTTTTTCTTAGCTGTTTTCAATGACGCAGCTGCTCGTTGCAGTGATTTTACTATTTTAGCTTATCCCGAGTTTCAATTAACTGAGATTGAATGCCAGTATATCCAAGGAGAAATGGAGTATAACGCATTCATTCAAAACTTGGTGGTAGAAGGAAAAAACCAATCGCTGACAAATCTTCAAGCTGAACTAACTCCTTTTCTTGCGCGTAATCGTTGGTTAGCGTTTAACCATTACAAACCACCAGTCATGGGAGATCATTGGCAAGCAGCAGCACGTGCCTGGTTAAAATATCTTTATCAGCATCCAAATGTTTTATCAGACCATGAAAATTATCGCTTATTTAAAAATGCTGCTACTGAAATGGGTGAGATGGGTTTGGCAAAACTACTTAATTATCTTGGCTCTCATCAGTCTGCAATTGAGGCATTATTAGGCGAGATAAAGCCTTCGTTTTATCTTGGAGTAGGGGATAAGTCTAATTGTGAGCAACTTATAAGCTATCTTAGTCGCCCCAATGCTTATTTTCCTTTTAGCCAAATGGGTATTGGCTACAATCAAAATGCTGTAGATGACTTAATTACGTTATTAAATCAATTGAATCAGCGCGAGCAGTTTAGTCAGATTCAGTTAATTGATGTTCCTAGCGATAATCAACAGACTACAGAGGTTCTAACAAGGTTGGCGCAACAAGCATTAGAACAGAAATGGACAACACCAATTGTCATTAAAAATTTATCAAAAACCCTTGCCTATCATCATCTTAACAATATCATTTTATGTAATCGCCGGGAAAAATTAGGTCAAGCGCAAGTTAAAGCCATTGAAGAAGTTTCTAAACCTGAAGTTATTTCAGTACCAAAAGCTTTTTCTGCTGAAGTGGCACTTAGCCAGGCAGATTTCAAAATAGATTTAGGTGAAGATGAAGGTCCATGGCCGCTTAGTCGAGAAGGTACTGCGGTACAATTGCAGCTCCAGTATCAAAGGCAGCTACAACAACAACGACAATTAGAACAAAAGTACCAATCTACCGAACCTACTTTAGTACGCGAAAGAGCCCTCCATGGCAAATTAGTGAGTTATGAAAATATTAATGAGCTACTAAAACCTTATTATCAAAGCTTACAGCGTGAATTTTCTCACCTTGAAAACGTAAACCTGAATTTGCAAGAATTTTTTGCCGCTGTCATTAGTGCAAACCCAAATGTAAAAAATGCACCACATGCTATTCGTTATATGACGCAAGATGCAGCGGAACATTTACTTAGGCAATATGTGGCGCCAAAACCACCTGCCCCACTAGGTGGACGTTTATGTTTTGGTCTCAATACAGATACAAATGGGTTGCCTAAAGGTTTATTTACCCACCGAAATAAAGATGATGATTTAGTTTTGTGCTATGACTCTGAATTAGATCAAGCACAGCAATCCATGCCGCTTACGCTGGATCTAGACTTTATTCCTCCTACGGCTACCGTTTGGCAAGGCGATTTTCGTCAATTTAATCTTGAACATTATCTTAAATTAAAAGAAGTTGCAGAAATTACGGACCAAGACTTGCACTACATGGCAGCTTTTGCTGCATTGCAGCCGGTAGAAGATCATAAAGCGGCAATTCTAGAATTTGGCAAACAACACGGACAACTATCTCAAGAAGATTTAATAAAGATAGCCGAAAATTGGTTAGTATTTACCCAAGCTTGGCGTTACGCTGGTCTAGAGAGTGCCGTAGATGTTTTAAAAAACAAAATTCCTGCTATTGACCCTAAAGAAGCATTAATTTTGTTGCTACCTGATGAAGATTCCAAACAGCAGTTTAAGGATCTTGATTTGGATGATAGCGAATCTCGCGCATTAGGACAATTATTTTATCGTTTTGGCAAAACAAGTTTATCGTTGCTCATAAAAGAGCTGCATGCAATTGCTAAAATATTTCCTGCTAATCAATTTAGCCAGTTTAAACGTGCATTCCTGGAACCTTGCCAGGATATGTGTGTACTTTTCTCGCCTGTTGCTATGCAAACATTACGCGCTTTGCGTAGTGAGTTGATTAATCAAGATAATCCAATTTTACCGTTAATTTGGTGGCAATTAAGTGAATTGCATGCAAAAGCAGTTGGTTTTGAACGGCCAGAAAAACTTTGGCAGGGTTTTCAATATTTTGTTACTGAGCTTCGTAAAGAGGGAGTAGAACTCAATAACTTAGCAGCATTTCAACAATTAAAACCTACTAACATGATAGTCTGGATGGATCGGGTTTTAACCTGTATTCGCCAAGTTCCTGTACCTGATCAAAAGCAAAGTTTGCTCGATCAGATTAATTTATATGATTTAAGCCATGGTGGATTGCCCTATGCTTTATCTGAAGGCTTTAAGCGTTTTGATCAATTAAAATTAACTCAATTTGAGCAAGGTAAACCGACTTATGCACCAAGCCTTCAGTCTATTTTTAGTTGGCCAAAAAATGATATTGCTTTACAAGTTAAACGGTTACTAGCGACGCAAAGCGATTTGTCTGATAAAAGCTATAAAGAGTTGTGTGACTACTTTGTTCATCCAGATACTCGTAAGGCAAGATCACAATTAGTTTGTTTGTTGCTAATTCAACATAGTGAAGATCAAAATACAGTTTTGAACGCATTAAAAAAATTGTCTCAAAAATCTCCAGAGACAATTAAGTCTATTGCGAGATGCTTGCAGAAGTCTATTTATCAAAACCAACGCTCAAAACCCCTGATAAATTTAACCGCGCTGGTTGAAATTAGCGAAAAACAACCAGAGCTATTGGCAGAGTGGCAGAACATACCTGGTCATCTTCAAATTGTTTGGCTTGAAACGGCTACGACTTTACAACAACGCAATGCATTAGGTGAACTTAAAACACTAACCGAGGCAATGCAAAAACCGTATAAATACCCACAAAATTATCCACTGCATTTGCAAGAATCTATCTATAAGCTTATGGCATTGTTTGGTCAACCTCTAGAGCCGCAGCTTGAATTATTTGTTCAATCAACAACTAATATGAAGTTAATTGTTAGGCAGACAGTTGATTTACTCATTGAACAACTGTTTTCGATTGATTGGCAAGCAACCTCAAGTCAATTAGGCGCAGAAAAACTTTGGTGGAGTTTAAGCTATGCTGTAAATTTTATTAAAGGCGGTTATAGATTAAACGATTTTGATAATGAGCGAATTAAATATATAGAAGGGTTAACTGCACAAGGTATTGTTTTTAAACAGAGTATTACGGGCAAAGCAAGTGCTTTAACTCCTCAGAATAGAGCAGAACTTGATCTGAGTTTATTCACTGATCATGAACTACGATTATGGAAATTTTTACAAGCACATATTGCTATTCCAATAGATAAAAATGATAAAAATGCTGCAAAAAGTTTGCGGCCTTTGTTAAATTTATTAAAACGACTGCAACTAAAACGTGGTGAAGTCAATGAAATTGAGCAGTTGCTGTTAGCGCTAGAGCATGTAATCCCTGCCAAAACAGATAAACCTGTATATTGGCATGTTGATTATTTCTGCCAATTATTGCAAGCATTGCAGCCAGACAATGATCGTGCGCCTTATCCAATTAGCTTATTTAAATCATTATTAGCAAATCCATTTTTAGCAGCAAAACCTATTAATCAACTGCCTAATGAATTACCTAAATCTTTAAGCAATATGCTAAAGATGATTGCTCAAGCTAAAGAATTTACTAGAGCAGAGCAACAGCAATTAGGCCAATTAGCATTGCGTGAGTTTGCTGAGAAAAAGAATTTTAGCTTAACGCAGATAGTGATAGATCAACTATCAAAAGATAATTACAAGGGATTACGTACTCAAGTTTTGCAATACTTAATGGATTGTAATGATACAATACAGGCAGAAAAGTTGTGGGAAGCTTGCGAAAAATTGTTAACGCTCAATCCAGAGAATCAAGCTATTTCTAGCGAATGGTCAATGGTTTGTAAGTATTGGTTAAAGGCAATTAATGGTAGTCCAGTAGAGCAAGCTTTGTTTAGACCCATTATAGAAATTGCTAATGAAACCAAAAAAATACAGTTACTGCATATTGTTGCCTTTAGTACTCTGCGACAGGGATTAAAAACTGAGGAAGTGCAACAAGACGAGCTCATACGCAAAGCACCTAAATTAATTCAGCAATTACAACAATTAGATTTAGAGCAGTTACAACAATTAGCAGATTATTATCCTACCGCTCCGGCTCCTACTGCCGAAGATCTATTGCGCATCATAAAAATAGCTAAATTTCCTCAAGGGAGTATTAGGTCAGAGTTAGATGCATTTGAGAGAAACTCACATACTGTTTTACCGACTGATTACGGTAATGTAGCTATCACTCGACAAGCGGATTTCGAACGCCTACTAAAAGAGATGCGTATCGAAGAACCGGGTAAACCACCTAGACCATTAACAGAGGAGGAAGAAGAGGAGCTAAAAACAAGATTTGATCTTTTGAAGCAATTGGAAGCGGGTACTCTGAAGGTTGAATTAGGAGATAGTGGAGAGAAAATTGCAATACCTGATATGACAAGGAAACAGTTAATCGCTAAATTACATTCACTTTCCAATAAAGATTTAGCTCGTGAAGAAATTATGGTGCGTTGGGCATTGCGCTTTAGAGCATTAGGTCACGTTACGCGAGAATATCCACATTTAGCCCAGCAACTTAGTTCAATTGTTGCTGACATTTTACCAAAAAGCGCCACAAAAATAGCAGTGTTAGAAACAGGAGAAGGTAAAAGTCATTTCCATGCATTGCGAGCGCTTGAGTATCTGGCTAAGGGTAAAAAACTGCATATTCATACGGCAAAACGCAGCCTTGCTGAGCGTGATCAGAACATATATAAAGCGCTTTTTGCCTACTTAGATATTCCTTCAGCCTATTTAACTTCTGATTCAAAATCTAATATTTTGGAAAAATACCAAGTCATCTATACGACACCGAGTGATTTTTCACATTTTCTTGATAATCAAGCCTATGCTGGCAGGCCGATCAAAATTGATCCTAACTGGATTGGCTTATTTGATGAAGTTGATTTTATTCGGTTCGACGAAGGTTTAAGTACTGAGTATAACTTTTCAATTCCTGATAGTAAGACGCCTGAACAGATGCGTTGGTTTTATCGAGTGTTAAATGAATTTTTTGATAAAAATAAAGAAATATTCGATAACGAGAAAGGCATTTATGTTAAAGATTTGCGTGCATTAGTAGATGACTTAGTTACAGCAGCGGGTCAAAACACCAGTAAACAAAAGTATATTGCTGATTTAGTCAAAGAGCCATTGCAACTAGTTAGGTGGATACAAGCATCATACGCACGTACTACGAGAGAAGCTGATAGGCATTTTTATCCATCTTCTCAAGGCAAGATTATTCATCAAGAACCCTATCTTTTGCGCGAAATAGTCCCAATATCATTTGGAAGCAATCAACCAGCAAAGGGTTCAACATTTGTAGGTGGTGAGCAGCAACTTGTGGCAGAAAACCTAAATGTTGAAGCAATGCATCAAAATCAACCACAAAATTTTTATTCGCCTCCTCTAAGCCATGTGCTGAGTTCACAAGTGGCTGATGTTTGCATTTCACGTTGGTATCAAACCTGGGAAGGTGCAACTGGTAGTTTATCCAGTCATCAAGCTAATATTTTACAAACTACTGTGTTACGTATGCCAACCAATCAACCCTCTTTACGCAAATGGGAAGAAATTCAATTTGTTGAAAATGATGAAGATCATTTAAAAATAGTTACAGAATGTGCTCAGAGCTGCTTACAGCAGCAACAATCTATTTTATTTGCTTGTGAAAATGATTTATCAGTAAAAACCTTACATACTCAATTAGCGACTCGTTTAACGGACAAATATCCCAATCAGCTTATATGCTTAACCAATGATAGTGAAGAAAGTAGCGAAACGGTATTGGCGCGTAAGAAGCTATTGGAAGGATGGAATCAAGATAAGAAACAGCAAGGTATAGGATTGGTTGCTTCAGGATTAGGGCGTGGAGATAATCCAGAAGTTGAAGCAGTAGTGATTCCTGATTTACCTAGGGATGAAAATGATTTAATTCAAAAAGGTGGGCGTGCAGCACGTGGTGGCGCAGCAGGTACGGTGTATCAGATTTATCGCTGGTCACAAGTAAAAGAAACATACGAAGAATTAACCGGTAAGCCACTTGAGGAAAAATTCTCTGATCTTAGTCAAGCACAAAGAGTTGATATATTTAATGAAGTGTTAAGACTTCGCGAGCAAAATACTTTTTTAAATAACCAAGCAGTGCAAGGATATCGGGTAGCAAAAGCTGAATACTCTCATTGGGCGCTCTCGATTTTGGGTATGTTGCCCAAGGAATCTGAGGAAGAAACAACATTTGAAACCCAATCGATTTCGGCGCTTAACAAAATTGATAAAGCATGGTTAACTATTTCTGCAAATAGAACGCTTAACGCCGAGCAAAAAATTGCTGATATTCGTATTAAAATCAATCAAGTAGCAAATCAATTATACAAAGATTGTGAAAATATCTTTGCGAAAGCAGCTTCACGAGTCAATCCATTTGAATTTTCTAAATATCGGCCGCATCATGCGCCTATTGTTACTAATAGGCGAAAAGTACCTGCTGTTTCAGTAGGTCCTGCTGCAAAAGAAACTTTGGCAAAAGTTATCGCCTACTATATTCATGAAACAGATAGGCAATTAGCTTTTGATTTACTCGAGCAAGTTATTAAGCAAATTAGCAATGCAACAATTTTAAAATGGCTGGGTCAGTGGGAAAAATTAGCGCGAAGCCTGCCGGAAGAGAAAAAAAGTGCCTTCTTAATGGCAACCTTACAGGTAATGACACAATGTAAAACCCAAGAATCAATTGCTGCTTTTGAACAATTGTTCAATAAAACCTTGGCGTGGTGGAATAAAGGAGGAAATAAAGCATACCAACAATCGTTATTAACTCTGTGGCATGGACTTGCCAAACAAAGTCAAAGTGAAAATGCAAAATCACTGGTAGATATCATAACTACATTTAATCTTCAACAACCTGGAAAACTAGGCTTTACCTGGTTATCTCTTTTCACAGATTTATCAGCTGAGGTGTTAGCAAAACATTGGAGTTTTATCCAATCAATTATTCCCTATCTTGAAAAATTACCAGGTAAAAAAAGCAACAAAACACTTTTAATTAGTAAAATTATTAATGTTATCCAAAAAAATTCTCAGCAACTTTTTTCATTGACACAAATTCAACAAGTCATTCAGGAATTCTTACCTGATAATGCATTATTTCTTATGCGCCATGAAGGGATGGACAGAATTATTCATTCGCAACTATTGTTATTGCCGCGCCGCTTATCGCCAGCTGCTAAAATTTCACCAGAGAATTTAATTGTTTTAGATGGAACTATCATTAAGTTTCTGAAAGAATCAAAATGGACAGCGCAACAAATTGATATTTATTTAGCGATTATTGATCAATTGCTAGATAAAAGTTCCGAGCCACTCAAATTAGTTGTTGGTCTATTACATTTTCAACAGCAATGCTGCCCTAACCAGTTTGATGAAACAGTTAAATACTTCACTCTCTTAATAGGTCACAGTGATGTTTTACATCAATTCTTTGTTTGTGATCCAAAATTAAATCAACGCTTCGTTGAATTTTTTAATTTTATTGAAGATTTTAAGCTAAAAGATCACGCTCATCTCATTGTATTTGCCAATCTATATCTGAATATAAAACTGAGTTATCCACGACAACTCGCTGAAATTTATCTAACTTGCATTGATAAAAAGCCAAAATTTAATCTTTACAATGATATTCTTGGTTTGAATAATTTTTTAGAAAACCAGTTAATAGCAATAAAAAATACTTGTAGACAAATTGATGTGCAATATCTTGAGTGGCTATTTCTTGATTTAAAAAAATTAACTTCTAGGCATTCAATAGATGAAACAAAAGGCTATTTAGAGCAACTAAGTTTATTTTACCCCATATTTGCTCAGTTACCTGTTGATGAGCAAGGATCAGCTAGACTAAGTTTTGCAACTTTAGATTTTGCTCAAGCGCGTGAACTACTCACACTAGTAATCAGCAAGCAAGATAAGCCTTATCTTATCCCTTATTTATTAAGCTTTTTCCCAGAAAATGGTAAGGGTGAACTTACTATTAACCCTAATAATTCAACCCCCCTAGCCAACATTTTTTTACTGTATGAGGACAAAAAATCTCAAGTACAAAAAGAATTTAGAATTGGCAATAATCAGGTTAATTTTGTCAAAAGACTTAATCCATTTTCAGCAAAGCAATTAGAGGTAATTTGTACTGAATTATCCAATAAAAACGTAGCACAGATTGAATTTATCTTACCGGCTTTGGTGAACGTAGTGCGTAGTGGAAAGGAACTCAAGAATGCTCAAGATGCCATAGCTTCGATAGACCATGTAGATGTTAAAAAATATATTCAAATTTTAACTCAATGCCATCATTTATTAGGTAGTTTAGAAGATGAGCAGAAAAAAGCGGGAATAACAAGTTGTTTGCTTTTGCAAGGAGAAAAATTAATTGCATTTTTAGATTTTTTCTCTGTAAACAAGAATTATCAAATTTTTGCAAATCATCCGCAAGCTATTGCTCATGTTGCCAAGATATTTACTGCTGCTGAATTTAGTATTAAATTCGCCAATCGCTTTGCCGAAATTTTTCTATTAGCAGCCAACTGTTTATCCCAGAAAGATGAGACAACAAAATTAACAAATTTGTTCAATTTATTGTTACGTTTGAACAATACCCAGTTGAATTCTGATCCTAAAAAAATCCTGCCGTTATTAGAGTTTATTAGAAAATATCCAAGAAATGCTGTTCAAATTATTTCAGATCAGTTTTTTAATGGCTATCAATTATTAGAAGAACAACGAAAAAATGTTCATTCTTTAGTTTCAGATCAATTTTATCGCTTAGTGCGTAGCGTCAAAAATTCTGATCCACATACGTTGGCAAATAGAAACGAAATTACCGGTTGGTTTGATTTTGGCCAGAGAAAAACTAAAGCCAAACGTATTGCTTGGATGCAGCTATTACTGCAGAGAGCATTTATTTCACTGGATACATCGCTGAATCCTTGGACCGTAGAAAAAAACACCATATTGCTGAAGCAAGGATTTAATGCTTATGTTCAACAAGCTGCAAAGATTTTAAGTCGCTTTGGTAAAGAACTAAAAGACTTAGAAATGACCCAACAGGCCGATCTATTAGTATTATCTGCTGAGTTGGAGGAAGCATACGCTGGCACACCTACACTAAAGAATATTGCAACAGCAGGAGAAGAGCTCGTAGCACCACAGCCAGCTTATGTGGAAGTGGATCAGTTGACTCAAGAAATTGGAACACTAATAGCAAACTATACAAGAGAAGATAAATCTACAGAACGTGTTGGTCAACTTGGAAATTTTCAAGCGGAGTTTAATCCGTTAGTTACAGGTAGGCAAATCAATTACCAGGAGGCACTAAAATCAATTGCTAAAGCGAGAAAAATTGCAGTTGATTCAGATCGAGACCTTAATGCAGGTAATTGGTTCTTCATGCTCAATCGTAAAGGGCATAGTAACTATTTAAATATGCTTACTCATCTTGAACATATCATACTTCAAGGCTGGGCCACTTCACCGCATGCAATTATTTCTTTTCATCACTATAGCGATCAATTTAGCCGTAATCTATTAGCAGCGGTAGATGCCTTTCATCTTACTGCATCAGACTCTAAAGTATTTAATAAAAGCTCTTTGAGTATTGATAATCCACGTTCCTATACACTAGCTTTAGTTCAACTCAATCGTCAGTTAGCATCAGAGAATTTTCCAGGCCATCTAAGAACTTTAGCTAAGCCGCTAGCAGAAGAAATTGGTGTTTGGTTGAGCTATGGTGATCGAACACAAAATACTGAAGAAGTGCGGCTAGCTAAATTACTTTTTGAAATACATCAAGTATTGGATAGTTATGCAGCAATAGGTGGTAAATCATCTGACCGCGGAGATGACTTTGACAAGCTAAAAACAGCACTATCTGATGCAATGAAAGCAGATGACTGTTATGAAGCATTAAAACAAGCAATTATTGCTCAAAGAGCTAAAGCTGTTAGCAGTGATACACAACATAGCCAGGATTTTTTCCCACGACATTATGGTGGTGATAGTCGTTATATGAATGTATTACATCAATTAAGTGATTTAGTCATAAAGTATGCAGAAACAACTCAAGGACAAGGACCGCGATGGATTAAAAATTATCGTCAAGACGAACACGTTGCGGCAAAAACGAACTTGGCTAATCAATTACAAACATTTTATCAAGAGAAACAAAAGTCACCTTTTTGGGGCGATGATGACCTTAATGAAATTAAAAAGTTATTAAATGAATTGTCGCCAGCTTCAGGAAAAAAAGTGGCCAATGTGCAGCTACTAGAAGGTGAGGATGAAGATGAAGAAATATTACTATCAGCGAAGGATGATGGAAAGTCAGAATTAATTGAACAAGCTGAAAAAACTCTACAACTTTTACCAGGTTATTTGCAGGTATTAGCGCGCGAAGTTATAGAGACAGGTAAACAAGTAGAACTAGCTGATAAACTTGATGATGCAGTTGATGATGAAAAAGAGGAAGGGCTCCTGTTGTGATACGAAAATTATTTAAAACAAACTTGCAACCGCTCAATCGCCTTTTCTATCGTGGCTAAATCGGTAGCATAAGATATACGTATGCAGCCATCCGCGCCGAAGGCAGAGCCAGGTACAACCGCAATTTCTGCTTGAGTTAGCAAATGTTCGGCAAAAGCAATATCAGAATCCATGCCTAAAGTAGCCATTAGTTGACTAACATCTGGAAAACTATAAAACGTGCCATCAGAAGGTTGACATTTTACCCCGGGTAGTTGGTTAAGCGCAGTAAATAACACCTGGTGGCGTTGTTGATAGGCGGAGTTCATTTCGTGAATGCAGCTTTGATCACCTTCTAAAGCAGCAGTAGCGGCAACTTGGGCAATAGAGTTAGCACCACTAGTGCTTTGCGATTGAATATTTTTCATCGCTCCGATTAAAGGTTTTGGACCTACAGCATAGCCGATACGCCAGCCAGTCATTGCATAGGATTTTGAAACTCCATGAACAATGATGGTTCGATCGTAAAGCTCAGGACAGGCATTAACAATATTAGCAAAGGGTTCAGCTGACCATAAAATATGCTCATAAATATCGTCACTCATAATCATGATATTAGGGTGTTTGAGCAAGACTTGTGCGAGATCAGCCAATTCTTTTTTAGAATAGGCCATTCCGGAAGGGTTTGAAGGGCTATTTAACACTAACAGCCTAGTTTTAGGCGTGATCGCCGCTGCAAGTTGTGCTGCATTCATCTTAAATTTTTGTGCTGAAGTTGTAGGAACGAAAACAGGTATTGCATCAGCCAATAAGGCAATATCTGGATACGATACCCAGTAAGGGCATGGGATAATCACTTCATCACCTGGGTTTAGCAAAGCTTGAGCCAAGTTATAGATACTTTGTTTACAACCACAGGAGACTAACACCTGCACTGGCTCGTAAGTTAACTGATTTTCCTTAGCAAATTTTTTGATTACTGCTTGTTTTAAACTAGGAATCCCATCAACCGGTGTATATTTGGTAAACCCATCATAAATTGCTTTAATGGCAGCTTCTTTAATATGCAAAGGGGTATCAAAATCAGGCTCACCAATCCCTAAATTAATCACGTCTTTTCCTGCCACTTGAAGCAACCTAGCTTTTTCAGCTACTGCAATAGTTGGTGAAACTTTAATTTTTTGGACACGATTGGAAAGGAGAGAAGCCATAAAAATTCCTAAAGTTGTTATGCCAGCGAAGGCTGGCATCCAGTAAAAAAGGGAAAAACAAGCAATACCATTTAATTCATAATGTATTATAATGGCTACCTTCTAAAAAGACTATTCCATGAGTATAAAAATGAAGCTACATATTCCCAATTTTGAGGGGTTAAATATCATTGTGGTAGGTGATGTCATGCTGGATCGTTATTGGTACGGCGAAACTTCACGTATTTCCCCAGAAGCTCCCGTTCCCATTGTTCACGTAAGTCATATGGAAGAGCGTCCAGGTGGCGCTGGTAATGTGGCATTAAATCTGGTTGCTTTGGGTGCTAATGCAAATCTTTTTTCAGTTTGTGGTAATGATTTAACGGGTCATAGTTTAATTGAGAAGCTTAAAAATGTAGGTGTTAAAACACAGCTTGAACAACAGACAGGACTACAAACTACTACAAAGCAACGAGTTTTGAGCCGGCATCAACAACTTATTCGGCTAGATTTTGAGGAATCTCACCCTGATTATAATTTAACAAAAATGCTTGATACTTATTTGGCAGGGCTTAAAGGTGCACAAGCAGTAATTTTTTCTGATTATGGCAAGGGAATGGCAATAAAAGCACAAGAATTTATCCAACTTGCTGTTTCGCAAAACATCCCCATTATTGTTGATCCTAAAGGGACAGATTTTAGTATTTATCGTGGTGCTACTTTGTTAACTCCTAATCGAAAAGAGTTTGAAGCAGTAGTAGGTGTTTGTCATTCCGAGCAAGAAATGCATGCCAAAGCGCTTAATTTAATGGATTCACTAAATTTAGCTGCATTATTAGTAACACGCGGCGAACATGGTATGACGTTATTTCGACCTGAACTAGCAGAATTTCATTTACCTGCTCAAGCGCATGAAGTTTATGATGTGACTGGTGCTGGAGATACAGTAGTGGCTGTTTTAGCCATGATGGTAGGTATGGGTGAAGAATTAGAAAATGCCGCAAAATTAGCCAATATAGCTGCAAGCATTGTGGTGGGTAAACTAGGCGCAGCAACGGTCAGTTTAGCTGAACTTAAACAGATTTTGTTGCAAGATAAATTGGCAGATCGTGGCGTTATGACAGAAGAGCAATTAATCATTGCAAGGCAAAATGCTAAATTACGCGGCGAACGAGTGGTTATGACTAACGGTTGCTTTGATATTTTACATGCGGGTCATATTGCTTATTTGGAAGAAGCTAAAGCATTAGGCGAACGCTTAGTTGTGGCAGTTAATGATGATGCGTCGGTAGCAAGATTGAAAGGGCATAAACGACCCATTAATACTCTTGAACGGCGTATGGCTGTACTTGCAGGATTGTCCTCCGTAGATTGGGTTATTCCTTTTTCAGAAGATACACCAGCACGAGTGATAGCGAATATATTGCCAGATGTATTAGTAAAAGGCGGCGATTACCAGCTTGAGCAGATAGCTGGCGCACCCGCTGTACTAAATAATGGTGGCGAGGTTAAAATTCTACAATTTATTGATGGTTGCTCAACAACGCAAATGATTCAGAAAATTCAACAACTTCATGATGAGGAGCTTGCATGATTATTGTGACCGGTGCTGCGGGTTTTATTGGTAGCCAGATTATTAATCGCCTCAATCAACAGGGGCAGCAAGATATTTTGGCAGTAGATAATTTAACGGATGGTACTAAGTTTAAGAACTTAGCGAGCCTTAAGATCAGTGATTATATGGATAAACATGACTTCCTAGCTTTTATTCAAGCAAAAAAAACTTTCCCAGAAAAAGTTGAGTGCGTTTTTCACCAGGGAGCATGCTCTAATACAACCGAATGGAATGGTTTGTATATGATGCAAAATAATTATGATTATTCAAAATACTTATTAGATTATTGTGTGCAGCAAAATGCTCCATTTCTCTATGCTTCAAGTGCTGCAGTATACGGTGAGGGTAGGGTATTTAAAGAAGAGCTCCAATATGAAGGGCCAGTGAACTTATATGGCTATTCTAAGTTTTTATTTGATCAATATATAAGAAGAAAATTATCTACCACCCCCATTCCAATTATCGGCTTGCGATATTTTAATGTATATGGGCCTAATGAAACGCATAAAGGTCGTATGTCGAGCGTTGCTTTTCATTTTAATCGACAGATTAAAGAACAGGGTTTGGTGAGGCTATTTGAAGGTAGTGACGAATTTGGTCCGGGTGAACAGCGTCGGGATTTTGTTTATGTTGAAGATGTAGCCAATGTAAACGTTTGGTTTTTTAATCAAATTAAGGATTTAGGGCAAGATGCTAAACACTTATATGGTATTTTCAATGTAGGCACTGGACGCAGTCAAAGCTTTAAAGAAGTAGCAGAAGCAGTTATTGCTTATCATGGAACCGGTCAGATTGAATATATTCCTTTTCCAGATGATTTACGTGGGCGTTATCAAAGCTTCACTGAGGCAGATATTAGTAATTTAACAATGGCGGGTTATTCTACTCCTTTTAAAACAGTACAAGAAGGAGTGGCTTCGTATTTGGCACTGATACAGTGACAAAATTATTCTCTTATATTCAACTGATTAGGCTCAATAAACCCATTGGAATCTGGTTATTTCTTTGGCCAACATTATGGGCACTTTGGTTAGCTGAAGGCGGTGTTCCCCCATTTAAAGTAGTATTAGTTTTTATTGCAGGTGTAGTAGTGATGCGCTCCTTAGGTTGTGTGATCAATGATTTATGTGATCGAAATTTTGACGGGCAAGTTAAACGTACTAAAAATCGACCATTGATAATAGGTAGTGTAACGCCTAGGCAGGCAGTTGGGTTGTTTTTCTTGTTAAGTATCCTAGCGGGTTATCTGGCTCTACAGCTTAATTTATTAGCTTTATTCATTGCTGTGGTAGTTTTTCTATTGGCATTGTTTTATCCTTTAACCAAACGTTGGACCTATTTCCCGCAATTTTTTTTAGGTGCTTGCGTTGCTGGTGCAGTGCCCATGGCATTTGCGATGATTCAAAATCAGCTACCAGTACAAGCTGGATGGGTTTATTTAGCAGCGCTTCTTTGGCCAGTGGCCTATGATACATTGTATGCAATGGCTGATCGTCCAGATGACATAAAGATTGGGATAAAATCAACTGCTTTATTGTGGGGTAGCTGGGATCGATTTTTCTTAGCTATACTGCAGATATTTATCATCGGGTTACTAGTTATGATTGGTTTGGTTTTTTCACTAACTCTGCCATATTATTTATCCATTGGTGGAGCTGCACTATTATTTACTAGACAGCAAATACTGATTAAGGAGCGTGAGCCTGCTGCCTGTTTTAAAGCATTTTTAGAAAGTCATTGGGTAGGATTAGTTGTTTTTATTGGTATATTTTTGAGTGATTTTATTAAACATCTTGCATAACCAAGTATAAGGAGAGACCCATGGGTATAAATACTGGCATTTCTACCAAACATCGTCAAACGATTGCAGAAGGGTTGTCAAAGTTATTAGCCGACAGTTATACCCTCTATTTGAAAACACATAATTTTCATTGGAATGTAAAAGGACCTATGTTTCAAACACTGCATATTTTATTTGAGCAACAATATACTGAATTGGCTACTGCAGTGGATACGCTTGCTGAGCGTATTCGTGCCTTAGATTTTCCAGCTCCTGGCAGCTATCTGCAATTTTCAAAGTTGAAGACTATTAAAGAAGAAACTGGAGTCCCCACTGCGGAAAAAATGATTAAACAGCTAGTTGCTGACAATGAAACTGTTGTAAGAGCGGCGCGAGCGCTTTTTCCTATTGCTGATGAAGCAGGGGATGAAGCTACTGCTGATATATTAACCGAACGAATGGAAATTCATGAAAAATCAGCATGGATGTTGCGTAGTTTATTGGGATAATTAAAAAACTTTAGAAGCTTATGTACTTAAAAAATATTAAACTTGCTGGCTTTAAAACCTTTGTTGATCCTATAACCATTCCGCTTTCAACACAGCGTACAGCTATAGTTGGCCCGAATGGTTGTGGTAAGTCCAATATCATTGATGCAGTGCGCTGGGTAATGGGTGAAAGCTCCGCGAAGCATTTGCGTGGTGAGGCCATTGCGGATGTTATTTTTAATGGTTCAACTAGCAGAAAGCCAGTGGGACAAGCTGCAATTGAGCTGTTGTTTGATAATACAGATGGTCGCTTAGGTGGAGAGTATGCGGCATATGGTGAAATTTCAATCAAACGGCAAATCTCTCGAGATGGCCAATCTAATTATTACCTAAATGGTAGTCGCTGCCGCCGAAGGGACATTCTTGATGTTTTCTTGGGAACCGGTTTAGGACCACGTAATTATGCCATTATTGAGCAAGGAAAAACCCGCCTGGCAGAAGCTAAACCAGAAGAATTAAGAGCGGATATTGAAGAGGCAGCAGGTATTTCAAAGTATAAAGAACGTCGACATGAAACTTCATTACGTATTGAACATACTCGTGAAAATCTGGCACGGTTAAATGATTTAAGACATGAAATCGATAAACAACTTTCTCATTTACAAAAACAGGCAGATGCGGCAGATCGCTATACCAAGCTAAAAGAAGAAGAGCGAAACTTACGTACTACACTACTTAGTTCACGCGTGCATTTATTACAGTCTCAATTGGCAACCCGTCAAACGCAAGTCAATGCCATTCTAAGTCAGTTTGAAGTAGCAAATGGTGAGAATACCAAACTAAATGAATCTATTGAGGCACTGCGCACAGAGCTACATCAAGCACAAGAACATTCAGATCAGCAACAAGCCAAACTTCATCAAGTTGAAATTGAATTAACTAAACTTGCCAAAGAAAAACAGCATCAAGCTGAACGCAAAGATCAATTAATTGTTGCACAAGCCCAAGCAATTGCTGCGCTTAAAGAAGCAGATCAACAAGTATTAGCTGATCAAACATTTGTTAACCAAATAACTTTGGCTCTCGATGAAACTAAAAAAACTTTGCTGGAAAGTGAGCAACAAAGTCAATTAGCGCATCAAGAAGAATTTGAATTTAAACAGATGTTGCAAACTTGGCAGAGCGATTGGGATGCTTTTCAAAAAGCCTCAGCAGAAACACAACGACAAGCAGACGTAGAACAAGCGCGTATTTCACAACTTGAAGCGCACCTTAATACATTGTTGCAACAAATCAGTCGTTTAGAAGAAGAAACGGTTGTTTTTAACCAACAAACTTATGGTGAACAAGAAAATTTTGGTGAGAAGTGGGAAGAATATGAAGTGCAAATTAAACTATTGGATGAACGATATGCCAAAAGCGCTGAATTGATTACCGCATTGCAAGTAGCCTACCAACAACTTGATGATGAAATTAAGCTTTTAGAGCAAAAATCACAAGAATTGAGGGAAGCTTATGCTTCAATGGATGCACTACAGCAAGTTGCATTAGGGCAACAAAATGCGGTTTATGTGGAGTGGCTTAAAAATAGTGGGTTAGCAGAAAAGCCTCGTTTAGCCCAGCTACTCACAGTTGCGTCGGGATGGGAACATGCCATTGAAGTTGTGTTAGGTTTTTATTTAGAAGCAGTTTGTATTGAAGATCCTAGTGAGTTTTCACAAAACTTACGTAATTTGCCAGAAGCTAGCCTATCAATTATAAATCCAGCGCGAAGTGGGATTAAAACTATTTTACCCAATACAGCGCTTAATTTGTCACTTTTATTAGATCAAGTCACAGTGCCGTGGTCATTGGGTTATTTATTAGCCGGTGTTTATACGGCTGAAAATTTGGAACAAGCGTGGCTTGCACGTGAACAACTGCAACCACATGAATCTATAGTGACACAAGAAGGTGTATGGATTGGCCCCAATTGGCTTAGAATTGCTCGTCAAGCTGATGAAAAAATGGGGATGATTGAACGTGAACGTGAACTGTCTTTATTGAAAAAACATATTTCACAAATTCAAGCAGAACTTGCTAGCAAAAAAGCTTTATTGGCAGAAACGCTGCAAAATAAAACTAATGAAGAAGAACAAAAGCAACAGCTGAGTGAGCAATTATCTACGCTTAAACACCAACAAGCGGAAATTCGTGGCCAGTGGCAAGCGAAAAAAGCTGAGCATGAACGTGCATTGCAGAGATTTCAACAAGTTGAACAACAATTAGCTGAGCTGGCTAAAGAGCAACAAAATAAACTTGAAATACTTAATGTTGCTAAAAGTGCTTGCCAAACGGCGATTGTACAAATTGATCAGCAACTACTTGTGCGTGAAGAGTTATTAAAACAACGCGAAAGTTATCAAGCAGCACTGATAGAAAAAACTCGAATAAAAGAACAGCAAAATCAAATTACTCATGAAATTGCTTTAAAGATTGAATCATTAACTACTCAGATTAATGCTACTCTTTTGCATGCTGATCGTTTACAAAAACAAATTCATGCTGAGAAAGAGCGGTTAGCCAGGATTGAAACTGAGCTAAATCAATCAATGTCTAGTGAAAACTTTGAACAAAATTTGCTAAATTTTCATACTTTACAAAATGAAGCTAATGAGGCACTAAAAATTACTAAACAGCAACTTGAGGCTTTGTATCAGCAAGAAGCTCAGCATTTACAGCAAAAAACTTCAGCTGAACAACAAGCTAAAATCTTACGTGATCAACTTGAACAAGAACGTTTGGCACAAAAAGCAATTGAAGAACGCTTTGCTGCATTGAATGCGCAGATAACTGAGTTGGGTTATAGCATTTCATTAGATCAACCTGCCGAACTAATTGATGAAGTTTCGTTAGAAAAAGATCTTGAGCAAATTCAAAATCGGATTAATCGTTTAGGACCAATTAATTTGGCGGCCATTTCTGAACTTAAAGAATATCAAGAACGTAAAACTTATTTGGATGAGCAAACTAGTGATTTAGTTACAGCGCTCGAATCTTTGGAAACTGCTATCAGGCAAATTGATCATGAAACCAAACAACGATTTAAAGAAACTTTTGATGCTATTAATGAACGATTTGCAAAGCTGTTTCCACAATTATTTGGCGGCGGCCAAGCTAAACTAGTATTAAATAACGAAGAAGATTATTTAACCTCTGGTGTACAAGTTATGGCACAACCACCGGGTAAACGTAATAGCACTATTCATCAATTGTCAGGTGGTGAAAAAGCATTAACCGCTATTGCGCTGGTATTTTCCTTATTTGAATTAAATCCTGCACCATTTTGCATCTTAGATGAAATCGATGCACCTTTAGATGACGCCAATATTGGCCGTTTTTGTGCGTTGGTTAAAGAAATGTCAAATCACGTGCAATTTATTTTTATTACTCATAACAAAATTGCAATGGAGATGGCACAACAATTAATTGGTGTAACTATGCATGAGCCCGGAGTTTCTCGTCTAGTGGCGGTCGATGTTGAACAAGCAATGACCATGGTAGATGAGAAAGTGGCGGTTTAGACCTCTCGGGAACAGGTTTGCTGAATTTTTTCGCTAGAGGTCTAAGCATGAATTTTAACTATCTAAATCTTGCGATTGATGGCAGAGGTATTGCAACTTTGACCTTGAATCGGCCGGAAGTCTATAACGCATTTGATGAAGTGATGATTAATGAGCTGACTTTGGCACTTAATCACCTTGAACAAATGGATGAAGTCCGAATTATCTTATTGAAGGCTAATGGTAAGTATTTTTCAGCCGGCGCTGATTTAGCCTGGATGCAACGTACCATCGATTACGATAAGGCACAAAATTTAGCTGATGCAACTTTATTAGCACAGTTGATGTACAAGCTATACAGTTCAACTAAAGTGATTATCGCATTAATTCAAGGCCCAACTTATGGTGGTGGAGTAGGGTTAGTTTCCTGCTGTGATTTGGCTTTAGCAAGTAAAAATGCAACTTTTTGTTTCTCCGAAGTAAAGGTAGGTTTAATTCCTGCATCCATTAGCCCTTATGTCATTTTAGCCATTGGTGAAAGGCAAGCGCGAAGGTATTTTGTAACTGCTGAATTGATTAGAGCAGAGAAAGCATTAGAAATTGGTTTGATACATGAAATTGTTGAAGAAAAGGAATTACTCACAGTAGGTTATCAGTTTGCAGAGGGAATTTTGCAAAATGCGCCGCAGGCTGTTAAAGAAGCTAAACAATTGATTCAATCCGTAGTTGGTAGGCCTATCGATGCAGCTTTAATCCAAAAAAGTAGTGAAAAAATAGCGGATATTCGAATTTCAATCGAAGCACAACAGCGTCTACAAAACTTTTTAGCTAAAAAACTGCTAAAATAACAATGGTCTCCACCCGTGAGGCCGTCATTGCGAACCCGCGTAGCGGGTGAGGCAATCCAGGGATTTTTATGGATTGCCGCGGCTTGCAAACAGCGCAAGCCTCGCAATGACGGCTTCACGGGGTGAAACTTCCTCAAAGTTTAGTGTTTTGTTTGAATTGGAGCAGTATGACAAGTAAGTAACGATGGCTAAATCTAATGGCAAAAGAAAAAGTTGTTTTTATTGGCCCTAGTGGTGTTGGTAAATCACAAATTGTAACCAGGTTAACTAAGCGAGAAGGCGGTTTTAATTTGGGTCATCAGATGACTATGGCCATTGAAAATCTAGAAATGCGGATATCGCAACTATCGCTAAATATTTCTGCTATTGGTGGAAGCATTCAGTTTCAGCAGTTGTGGCCATTTTATGTCAAAAAAGCCAGCATAGTATTCGTGGTGCTTGATGTAGAAACACTTTGTAGTGCGGCAGGTAGTCAGCAGTTAGCGAATTTTTTAATCATGGCGAAACAGAACGCACCTACTGGTGCTGAAGTTCGCATTATTATTAATAAAGTGGATGCAGGAGTTTCTGACCGAAAAAGCGTTGCTGCTCTTGCGCCGGAAGAAAAATCACAGATCGAGGTAGATTGTAAACCGCATATCGATCAAGCAATGACTATTGCATTACGAACGTTAGAACTAATCGAGAGTGATATTGAAGAACAGGTAATTTTTTATTCAGCTGCTCAACAAATTTTAACAAACAAGCCACTGCGTGATGATCCCATCCTGCAAACTATGGAGCGTCTTCTCAAGGAAAAGTTGACTGCTCCTTCTGAAAAAATCTATGGGCACTATCAATCACCTGATCAGAAAGATGAAGACGCTCAGTCGAAGTTGACTCTTGGTAAACTTTTGCTGCTGTTGTTAATTTTTGCAATTGTTACTGCATTTTTTATAACAATTGGTGCACTGATTGGCGGAGCAGCAGGCCTATGGTCTGGACCAGGCGCATTTTTTACTGCAATTGCTGGCGGTGCGGCAGGCGCTGCAGTCGGTTGGGCGTTAGCAATTTTAATTATTTCACCTATACTGGGGTTGGCAGTAACCTATAAAGGCTTTAAAGAATGGGAAGTAGCAGTGGAAGATGACAGAGCACAAAGATTAGCTGCAGAACATATGGCTAGATTATCTCCAAAAATTGTTCCTAAAGATGTGGATCTACATAAGCAAGCAAAGGAGTATTTTGACAACCCCGACCTGTATAACAAGTCGTTTCAATGGCAGCAAGATGAAACAGCAAAATATGTCAAAAAAGATGATAAACTACCTAAAGCTGAACAACCCAAAACTCAATCTGAAAATCAGAAAAAATTGTAATGAACACTACTGACTTTGGCTTTAAGCAAATTCCTATTGAAGAAAAAACTCATCGTGTAACGGATGTCTTTAATTCTGTTGCATCCCGCTATGATCTGATGAACGACGCTATGTCTTTAGGACTTCATCGCTGGTGGAAACGCTTTGCTGTACAGCTAAGTTGCGTAAAAAAAGGTAATTTTGTTTTGGATGTAGCTGCAGGGACGGGTGATTTATCAAAATTACTAGCCGAAAAAGTCGGTGAGAAAGGCCAAGTCTGGATGACAGATATTAATGCCAGTATGTTAGCAGCAGGGCGGAATCAACTGATTGATCAAGGATTGATTAACAATCTTTATTATGCGCGGGCAAACGCAGAATCTTTGCCGTTTGCTGATAATAGCTTTGATTGTATTATGATTGGGTTTGGGTTACGAAATGTCACAGATAAAGCTAAGGCATTAGCTTCCATGTTTCGCGTCTTAAAACCTGCTGGACGTTTAGTTATTCTAGAATTTTCCAAGCCAATATCATGGCTGCAATTTTTTTATGACAGTTATTCATTTAATGTTATCCCCAAATTAGGCGAATGGTTGGCACAAGATAAGGAAAGCTATCAATACCTCGTTGAGTCAATTCGCATGCACCCCGACCAGGAAACACTTAAAGCACTGATGGGACAAGCTGGTTTTGAGCAATGCGAATATTACAATTGTTGTGGTGGTATTGTGGCTATTCATCGTGGCTGGAAGTTTTAGCAACTGGCTCGTCGTCAACAGGCCCTATTGCTATTAGCCAAATAACTGCTTAAAATCGCGTTTTTCTTGTTTATTAAAAGAGGTAATGATCGGCATGCCAATTGTACGTTTGAAAGAAAATGAACCATTTGAAAGCGCTTTGCGACGTTTTAAACGGGCCTGTGAAAAAGCTGGAATTTTACCTGAATATCGCCGACGTGAGTTTTATGAAAAACCCACCACAATGCGTAAACGTAAAAAGCAGGCTGCAGTTAAACGTTATCAGAAAAAAGTTCAGCGCGACGGTATTGTTCGAAGTTCCTAGAGAAATATAAATCAATGTCCTCGATAACTGTAAAAGAGCGAATTTCGCAAGATATGAAAGATGCTATGCGCGCCAAAGATGCTAAGCGCTTGGGAGTCATTCGTTTAATTATGGCTGAAATCAAACAAAAAGAAGTTGATGAGCGGATTGTTTTAGATGACGCTCAGGTTTTTGGCGTTATGGATAAAATGCTCAAACAACGACGAGATTCTTTTTCCCAATATGAAGCTGCCGGTCGAGCTGATTTGGCTGCGCAAGAAAGCTACGAAATTGAATTGATTCAAACTTATCTGCCAGCGCTACTGACTGAACATGAAATTGAGCAATTAATTCAAGCTGCCATTTTGGAAACCAAAGCCGCCACAATGCAAGATATGGGCAAAGTCATGGCAATACTAAAGCCCAAAATCCTAGGCCGCGCCGATGCCGGCTTGGTAAGCGGTAAAGTTAAGGCTTTATTGGCTAAAGCTTCTTAATTTTTTCTTATACAAATAAAAAACCGTTTCCTCAGCAAAATACCTTAGCACCGGACAACCCTGAGTAGAAATTAATCATGTCTACCCGTATTCCGCAGAACTTTATTGACGATTTACTTACACGAATAGATATCGTTGAACTCATCGATAACTACGTTCCATTACGTAAAAAAGGGACAAGCTATACCGCTTGCTGCCCATTTCATGCGGAAAAAACTCCTTCATTTCACGTCAGTCAGGTTAAACAACTTTATCATTGCTTTGGTTGTGGTGTAGGTGGTAATGCAATTTCATTTGTGATGGCACACGAACATCTTGATTTTATCGAGACGCTTAAACTACTTGCTGCACGAGCTGGCGTAGAGTTACCTAAAACAAATTTTTTAACTCAGGAGCAACCAGCAAATTCATTGCTCTATCCCATTTTGGAACAGGTAACAACATACTTTCAGTCTGCACTAAAACAAAATCAGCCAGCAATTGAATATCTAAAAAATAGAGGTATTTCTGGCCAAATGGCTAAAAACTTTCGTATAGGTTATGCAGCTAATTCTTGGGATAACCTATATAAAAATTTCTCGTCTCAATATAAACAAAATGATCTGCTCAATGCAGGTTTGATTGTTAAAAAAGAAAACGGCAATTTTTATGATCGCTTTCGCGATCGGATTATGTTTCCTATTCGTGATGTTCAAGGACGAGTCATTGCATTTGGTGGGCGAATTTTAGCCCAAGGAGAACCCAAATATCTAAATTCGCCTGAAACGCCAGTATTTCAAAAAGGCAAAGAGCTCTACGGTTTATATGAAGCGCGCACAACTTGCCAAGTGCTAGATAGTATATGGATAGTTGAGGGATATCTTGATTTGATTGCTTTAGTTCAAGCAGGTATCCCAAATACCGTAGCAACACTTGGCACTGCGGTAACTGCTGCGCATCTGCAACGACTCTTTCGTTTTACTTCGGAACTTATTTTTTGTTTTGATGGTGATAAAGCCGGTCAAGAAGCTGCTTTTAGAGCATTGGAACTATTATTACCCTTAATGCAAGACGATTATCGAGCACGTTTTGTTATTCTACCGCAAGGTGAAGATCCAGATACTTATATTCGCAAACTAGGACGTGAGCAGTTTTTAGCAATTAGCACGCAAACACTGCCAGAATTTTTCTTTGCCACTATGGTGAAACAAATTAACATTAAGTTGCCCGAGGGTAGGGCACGTTTAGCTAAAAAGGCTAGCGAGTATCTTAAAAAAATTCCTGGCAAATTTTTGCAGCAAATTATGTTTGACAGGCTTTCGCATTTAGTTCGAATTGATGTTGATCGATTAACTACCTTAACTCAACTTAATAAAGATGCTCAGCCAACATTTTTGCCACACAACTTAAAGCCAGTAAAACAACGATTAACTAAGCATTCACCTGTTCGTCTAGCCATTATGTTGCTATTGCAATATCCGCATATGGCTTCACAGGTTGAATTACCAAGCGAAGTCGCTGATCTTGCAATACCAGGAGTGCCAATTTTGCTTGAGCTTTATCATCTGATAAAAGATCATTCAGATCTTAGCAGTGGAGTTTTGCTTGAGCATTTTCGTGATAAGGAAGAAGAAACGGCGATTCAAAAGCTAGCAACCAAGGTACATTGCATTCCTGAAACTGGTGTTATTCAAGAATTACAAGGCGCTTTTTCCCAACTAAAAATGCTTTGTAGAGAGCAAAAAATTGACTGGTTATTACAGCAAGGACAAATTCGTAGTTTAACAACAGAGGAAAAAATGTTGCTGCAGCAATTAATCTCTGATAAGGCTACTAAGACTTAACACAGAAATTCTGCAATTCACACCTATCCCAATTACCACCTAATGCTTTAACCAAACTAACGGCCGTAGTCATCTGTTGACCAGCAAGATCGGAAGCTGCTTTTTTTGCCGTATAAAGAGCCGTTTGTGCAGTCAGCACATCTAAATAAGTATCAGTACCTGCCTTATAATCATTAATGATTAATTTTAAAGCGAGTTCAGCGGCTTGAACTGCCCTTTGCTGAGCAACCATTTGACACCTCAAAATGCGTAATGCAGCAAGATTGTCTTCAACATCCTGGAAAGCTGCTAATACGGTTTGACGATAAGTTGCAACATTTTGATCATAAGTAGCACGTGCGGCAGCTACTTGAGCATTACGCAAACCGCCATCGAGAATAGTTTCAGTAAGCTGCGGACCAATTGCCCAAAATAAAGCAGGCTTAGTAAATAGCCGACCAAAGTGATTACTTTGAAAACCACCATTTGCGGATAAGGTGAGTGTCGGAAAATATGCAGAAATAGCAACACCAATATTGGCGTTAGCTGCTGCCATTTGCCTCTCAGCAGCAGCAATATCAGGTCTTCGTTCAAGTAATACTGAAGGTACTTGGATGGGAATAATAGGTGGTGTTGCAGTTAGCGGCAAAGGCATAAGCGAAAAACAAGCAGGTGGTTTGCCAATTAAAACAGCAATAGCATGCTCATACTGAGCGCGGTTAATTTTATTATTAATAGCTTGCGCCTCGGCAGTTGCAAGCGCTGATTCTGCTTGGGCGATATCGGCGAGTGAAGCAACGCCACTTTGTAGGCGCGTTCTCGTTAGTCTAAGCAATTCCCGATAGGCGAACACACCATCGTCTAATATTTTTTGATCTGCATCTAGAGTACGTAATTGAAAATAAAATTGTGCTAATGATCCTTGGGTAGATAAGCGTATTGAAGCAAGTTGTGCCTTACTTGCTTGTGCATTATCTGCACTTGCCTCTACCATCCGGCGAATAGTACCCCATAAATCTGGTTCCCAAGTAGCGGTGAGTGAAATTAAATAAGTGGTAATAGGTGCAATTAATCCGCCTAGCGTGGAAGAAGGTGCACTACCATTAATCACCGAATTTACTGAGTTAAGCGAGGTAGCAGAAGAAAATTTTTGTCTTGTTACTGAAGTTGTGGCTGTTAGTGTTGGGAAAAAAGCGGCGCGTGCCTCATCTACTAATGCCAATGCTTGTCGATATTGCGCTTCTGCAACTACAATACTTTGATTGCAAATGTTCACCTTAGCTTCAAGGCTGTCTAATTCAGGATCGCAAAAAATTTTCCACCATTCACCACGTTGACATTCATCTTGTGGATTAGCGATTTTCCAACCCGCAGGGACTTCTTTATAAAAAGTAGGGGTAGTAACACATGGGCGCCTATAGTTAGGTCCTACCATACATGCACAAAGAAGTGATAACGATAATAACAGTAGTAATCTTATGATCATTTTTTCCATTTTCTGTGCTCTAAATAGGTTCTGCAACGCTGGGCAAAACGATCGAAAGTAAGATAAATAACAGGCGTAGTATACAATGTTAACATTTGACTGACGATTAATCCGCCAACAATAGCAATACCTAATGGTCGTCGGAATTCACTGCCTAATCCAAAACCAAATACTAACGGCAAAGCACCAAATAATGCTGCCATCGTTGTCATCATGATAGGACGAAAACGCAATAATGCAGCTTCATAAATAGCATCTGCTGAAGATTTATTTTCATTTCTTTCTACATCTAATGCAAAGTCAATCATCATAATGGCATTTTTTTTCACAATACCAATCAATAAAATAATACCAATTAATGAAATAATACTTAAATCAGTGCGAGTCATTAATAAAGCCAAGCAATGCACCAACACCCGCTGAAGGCAGGGTAGAAAGAATAGTAATAGGATGAATAAAACTTTCATACAAAATACCAAGAACAATATAAACAGCAAACAATGCAGCAAAATTAAATAAGGTTCATGATGCAAGCGATGCTTGAAATGCTTGTGCAGTCCCTTGAAAATTACCCTGCATCGTAGCAGGTAAATGCATTTTATCAACAGTTTGTTGAATTTGACTGACTGCATCTCCTAAAGCAATACCTGGCAACAAATTAAATGAAAATGTAGCGGATGGTGATTGGCCTTGATGATTAACTGATAATAAAGTTGCCGAAGGTGCGAAACTTGCAAATACAGAGAATGGAACTTAGTTACCAGTTAGCCGAAGTAACATAAATATCATTTAATGTTTCTGGATGTTGCCAATATTTTGGGGCGACTTCCATCACAACATGATATTGATTCATTACAGTGTACATGGTTGATATTTGGCTTGTCCAAAAGCACCATATAAGGCGTTATCAATTTGTTCTGGGCAGTAATGCCAAATCTGAACGCATCGTGTCATGCATCAATAGTAACAAATGCTTGTAATCCATGACTGAGTTGATCACTATTCACATCGGCAATACCAGGAAGTTTGGCAATTTCTGCAGTAACCCGCGGCGCCAATAGCATTTAGATCATGCTAAATTATCCGCAGAAAGTGTATATTGAAATTGTGCATTACCTAAGTCGTACCGCCAATCACTAAATCTTGTGCTGCTTGCAAATAAAGTGTTGCACCTGGTCACTTTAGCAAGTTTATAGCGTAAACGATTAATAACATTATCAGCAGAAACTTTTCGCTCATCTAGAGGTTTAAGAGTAATAAATAAATACCGGTATTAGTAGTGTTATTAGCATTGCCAACAAATCCAACCACATGTTGCAACTGCCGGATCTGTTTTACTATACTCAACAAAATGTACTTAAATTTTTACTGCATCGCTTGAAATGAAATATCTTGTCGCGCTTGAATTGAACCAATAATTCGTCCGGTATCTTGTTGAGGAAAAAATCCTTTCGGAACGATCAATAAATAAACATATTCAATCCAATTGCAGCAATGAGTAATAAATAACATTAATCGTGAGATGGCTAAGACCCAAGTAAGACTGATTTTCATAATTCAGTTGTATTTGTTTGATACAACTATTAGTATGATTGTGGGGGAGATTCTTGGTTTAATTCTGCATACTTGTAGCTTTAAGTAAACGTGAACACATCATCGGTGTTACAGTAATGAAACAACTAGTGAAACTAAAATAGCAACAGAAATGTCATAGAAAATTCACGAAATAATCTCCCAACAATACCTCCCATAAATAGAATAGGAATAAATACAGCAATTAATGAAAGACTCATGGATAATACGGTAAAACCAACTTCTTTAGCACCTTCTAATGCAGCTTGCAATGGATGCAAGCCCATTTCAATATGACGTGTAATATTTTCCAGCACGACGACAGCATCATCGACCACAAAGCCAGTTGAAATAGTCAATGCCATCAATGATAAATTATCTAAGACTAAAACCAATAAATACATCACACCAAATGTGCCCAATAACGATAATGGCACAGCAACACCGGGAATCAACATGGCACGAACATTTCCTAGAAAAACATAAGTCACTAGAATAACCAACAACATACGCAATAAATAAAGTAATTTCAACATCATGCAAAGATGCACGAATGGTAGTGGTGCGATCCATCATCACTGTCATATTCATTGCAGCGGGAATAGATGCTTTAAGTTGACTGGCAACATTTTACGGATAACTGATCGACTGTTTCAATAACATTGGCGCCAGGTTGTTTAAAAATAACTAATAATACAGCAGGTTTTCCATTGGCTAATCCGCAGTTACGTAAATCTTCGACTGAATCAGTGACTTCTGCGACATCTGATAATCTGCACTGGATTGCCATTATTGATAAGCAATGATAAGCGGTTTATATTGATAGGCTTTAAAAATTTGATCATTGCGTCATAAATTTCTGAAGTCGTTATTGCCATATTGATAATTGTCCTTTTGGCGATTGACATTTGCCGCTAGCAATTGCAGTGGCATACCTGTATCTAAACCAATACCATAATTATTTAATGCAGTGGGATTCAATTCAACACGCACAGCCGGTAACGAACTACCGCCGACAATCACTTGCCCCACGCCATTAACTTGCGATAATTTTTGTTGCAAGAATAGTGGAAGCAGCATCATACATTTGTCCTGTAGTATAAATATCTGAAGTCAATGCAATAATAATAATAGGTGCATCGGCAGGATTGACTTTACGATAAGTGGGATTGATTAGGTAAATTAGCTGGGTAATTGACTTGCAGCTGCATTAATCGCTGCTTGCACATCGCGTGCTGCGCCATCAATATTACGGGATAAATCAAATTGCAAGTAATACTTGTCGAACCTAAACTACTGGCTAGAAGTCATTTCGGTAATACCAGCAATACGGCCTAATTGTCGTTCCAATGGTGTTGCAACAGAGGTTGCCATAATTCGGGCTTGCACCAGGCAAAGAAGCTTGAACACTAATAGTAGGAAAATCAATTGTGGTAATGGACAGGTAAAAAATTAAATGCAACAATACCAGCAATAGCAACTCCTATACGCCAATAATGTGGTTCCAATCGGTCGTTTAATAAAAGGCGATGAAAGATTCATTACGCCTCCTGATGCAGATAGAGCGGGATTAAATGTCTGCGCATGCCATGCTATCAATTTTTGTAAAATTCGATCAAACACTAAATAAATCACTGGTGTGGTATAAAGCGTTAATAATTGACTGACCATCAAACCACCAATAATCGCAATACCTAATGGTTGTCGTAATTCTGCTCCCATACCCGTACCAAACGCTAATGGCACAGCACCAAACAATGATGCCATAGTCGTCATTAAAATAGGTCTAAAACGTAATAAGCTGCTTCATAAATAGCATCAGTGCTGATTTACCATATAATCGTTCTTGTTCTAAGCAAAATCAATCATCATAATGGCATTTTTCATCACAATACCAATTAATAAAATAATACCAATTAATGCAATAACACTCAATTCATTTCCAGTAATGCATTAAAGCTAATAATGCACCCATGCCTGCTGAAGGTAATGTTGATAGAATAGTAACAGGATGAATATAACTTTCATATAACACACCTAAGTACGATATACACCACAATAATAGCAGCTAACACTAACCAACCTTCATTACTAAAGAATTTTGAAAAACTTTTGCTGAACCTTCAAAACTAGCTTGAACATTGTCAGGAATGATTAATGTCTTTTTTTGCTTGATTAATTGCATTGATGGCTTCACCTAATGCTGCATTGGGTGCTAAATTAAATGAGATAGTTGCTACTGGAAATTGATCTTGGCGATGTAATCAATAATGGGCCAATTGTACCTGTAGTGATTTGGGTAAAAGTACGTAATGGAACTAGCATTCCCAGCTTGCGTGAATTAAGATAAATATTATCAAGTGCATGTAGGATTAAATTGTAATTAGGCAATGCTTCTAAAACAACATGATATTGATTACGTTGGGTAAACATAGTGGAAATTTGGCGTTGACCAAACGCATCATAAATGTGTCATCAATCATTTGTGCAGTAATCCCAAACGATAGCAGTATCACGATCAATAGTGATAGAAGTTTGCAATCCAAGATTTTGTTGATCAGCTTGCCACATCACGTAATTCAGGCATATTGTTGTAATTTATTAATTAATAACTCTGGTCCATTTTGTCACTTCTTCTGCATCAGGCGAGCTCAAGACTGTATTGATATTGTGTGCGACTAACACGATTATCAATCGTTAAATCTTGCACAGGTTGCATATAAAGTGTCATTCCAGGTATTTGTGCTAAGTTTAGGTTGTAAGCGACGAATAATTTCACTGGCACTAGCATCACGTTCTTCAAGCGGTTTTAAGAGTAATTAACATACGTCCACTATTTAAAGTGGTATTGGTACCATCAATACCAATAAACGAAGAAAAATTTTCAACAGCTGGATCTGCTAATACTACTATGCGCTAATGCTTGTTGACGTATCAGCCATTGCTTGAAATGAAATAGATTGGGTGCTTCAGAAATACCTTGAATAATGCCTGTATCTTGTATGGGAAAAAATCCTTTAGGAATAAAATAAAATAAAATCCGGCAGTGATAATCAGTGTTACAATGCAACAATAATTAAAGTTAGTGGTTGATCGTGCTAAAACCCAACGTAAACGATGTATCGTAACGTTCAATAATGCGATTTTGAATATCTCTAACGCTTAGCGTTCAAATTGACTTATCTTTAGCTGTTCTTTGATGACGCAAAATTCGCGAACACAACATCGGTGTTAACGTAAGTGAAACAAACGCAGAAATTAAAATAGTGACTGACAAAGTAATCGCAAATTCTCGAAACAAACGTCCAACAACATCACTCATAAATAATAATGGAATTAATACAGCAATCAAAGAAACAGTTAAAGAAAAAATCGTAAAACCAATTTGTTTAGCACCTTTTAATGCTGCCTCAAACGGCGTTTCGCCATGCTTCAATATAGCGTGAAATATTTTCGATCATCACAATCGCATCATCGACCACAAAACCAGTGGCAATGGTAAGTGCCATTAATGTTAAATTATTAAAACTAAATCCCAATAAGATACATCGCACCAAAAGTACCAACAAAGATAATGGCACAGAAAAACTGGGAATAATTGTCGCAGGAAATTACGTAAAAATAAAAAAATCACCATAACCACCAAAACAATAGATAATAATCAATTCAAATTGTACATCTTTAACTGATGCGCGAATAGTCAGTGGTACGATCAGATAATATATCGATACGTTAATTGCATCAGGTAATGAGCAGCTTTAATCTAGGTAATAAATGTTTAACACGATCGACACTCAATGACATTAGCGCCAGGTTGACGTTGAATATTCAAAATGACCGCGGGGTTAGTATTCATCCAAGCTGCTTGCTTGACATTTTCTGCACTCATCAATCACATGCGCAACATCCGATAAACGCACAGGCGCATTATTTTTATAAGCAATAATTAATGGTTGATAATCATCACTTGATAATAATTGATCATTGGCATTAATAGTGTAAGACTAGACGTAGGCCCATCAAAACTACCTTTTGCTGCATTGACATTAGCAGCGAACAATAGCGGTTACGCACATTCTCCAAGGTTAAACCATAAGCAGCTAATGCATTAGGATTCGCTTGAACTCTAACAGCAGGACGTTGTCCACCACTAATGCTAACCAAACCAACACCGGATAATTGAGAAATTTTTTGTGCGAGACGTGTATCTGCATAAATCTTCAATTTGTGGTAAAGGTAGTGTTTTTGAAGTAAGTGCCAAAGTAATAATCGGTGTATCGGCAGGATTTACTTTACTATAAATAGGTGGGTTAGGTAAATCAGTTGGCAAATAACTGGATGCTGCATTAATAGCTGCTTGAACTTCTTGTTCAGCCACATCAAACTCATGTTCAAGATTAAATTGCAAAGTAATAACCGATGCACCACTGGAACTGGTTGAAGTCATTTGATCAAGCCCAGGCATTTGACCAAATTGTCTTTCCAATGGTGCAGTAACAGAAGATGCCATGACATCTGGACTTGCGCCGGGATAAAAAGTCGAAACTTGAATAGTGGGATAATCAACTTCAGGCAGAGAGATACTGGCAATAATTGATACGCTAAAATACCTGACAGTAAAATAGCGAGCATCATTAATGATGTGCCAATGGGGCGCAAGATGAAGGGGCGTGATATATTCATTTTTCAATTGCTCGCACGTTCACTCGTGCGCCTTCAGTCAGCTTTTCCGCTCCCTCTACAACCACAAATTGACCTGGCAAAACACCTTTAACCACAGTGATATAATCTCCAGAAACCACGCTAACTTTCACTGGTTTAATACTTACAGTATGGTTTTGGTTAAGCATATAAACAAAAGTGCCTTGTGCACCATGTTGGACGGCAGCAGTGGGGATGACAGTAGCATGAGGCAGTGTATTTACAAGAAGTTGTATATTAACGAATTGATCAGGAAACAACATATATTTATCGTTTTGAAATTGGGCTCTAAGCTTGACTGTACCGGTGGTGGTATCTATTTGATTATCAATCGTTAGCAATGTTCCCACTGCAAGTAGTTTATTTTGTGTCCGATTATAAGCTTGAGTCAGTAAAGGTTTCCCCTTGTTCATACTCTCTATAACTTCTGGCACGTTATCTTCAGGAATTGGAAATATCACAGTAATTGGATTAATCGTATTAATTACAATTAAACCATTAGTGTCTGTAGTCTGCACAAAGTTACCTGGATCAACCAAGCGCAGTCCCACTCGGCCATTAATTGGCGAAGTAATACGACAGTAAATTAAATTGACTTTCACTGCTTGAAGTTGACCTTCATCCAGTTTGACTGTTCCTTCAAGTTGTTTAACTAAAGCAATCTGGGTGTCATAAGTTTGTTGCGATACAGATCCTAAAGGATAAAGTTTTTTATAGCGCTTAAGATCAATTTTTGCATTTGCTAGTAATGCTTGATCACGCGCTAATTGTCCTTCAAATTCTGTTTGTTGTGCTAAATAAGGGCGAGGGTCTATTTCAGCCAATAGCTCACCTATTTTTACCATTTGCCCTTCACGAAATAAAACTCTTAATAATTGCCCATTAATTTGTGTTCTAACAGTTACGCTATAGGTTGGTGTGACAGTGCCAAGTGCAGATATATATACCGGTACATTACGCACTAAGGCAGTTGCGGCAACAATTGGAATAGGTCGATTGCGTGCATCTTGCTCACGCCTGGCAACAGCTTCTCTATAGTGATGAATTGCCACAACAATGAATATGATAAGTGCCAGTACCAGCAGCAACAGAGTGGCAGGTCTCCAACTAAAAGCATAATGGTTAGATAGTTTATAGTTACGCAAAGTTTGGATTCCTTATCACGAACTTGTTACCTTACACTTATTGCATAGGTTTATACATAAACCCGAAAAGGCTCTTTTCCTGCCTACCTGCCGCACCTCGCTGCCTACGTGCCGCGGCTTGTCCGCGGCATCCAATCATCGATCTTAAATTAACAGCAAATCTATTCATACAAGTCATGCTATTCTTGCCATTACATAAGCAGACTACTTCTTTTAGCTGGATGCCGCGGACAAGCCGCGGCACGTAGGCAGTGGGTTATAGTGCGTCACTAATGCTTTTTCTTTTTCAGATGGTGCTTTGCTTTAACATGAGATTTCTTGGTTAACTTATTTTTATGTGCTCGTACATGATGAGTATGTGCAGAGGTTCTATGATACAGTTTGCTAGCAACAACCGGTTGTACTATATCTGGGGTAAATATGGATTCAAAATCTGTGTCACCATCAAAACCCTTCTCAAATAATTGACACATTAATCGATCACGTATTTGTGCAGTTCTTCCGCCAAGTATAATAGCAATTAAACGTCGTTCATGCCGTACCGCAGATCCAACCAGGTTATGCCCAGCCGCACGAATATAGCCAGTTTTAATCCCATCAACTCCTGGGCAATAGAATAAAAGATGATTGTGGTTTTTATACTGTCGTCCATGGTATTCAAAATGGTGAGTACCAAAAATAGGGTAGTAGCCAGGAAAGTCGCGTTGAAGTGCAATGGCAAGTTTGAGCATATCCCTTGCAGTAGTAATTTGATTTGGATTGGGTAGCCCATTCGGATTTTCAAAATAACTATTTAGCATCCCTAATTGCTCTGCTTGATTATTCATTAAATCACTAAACCTAGTTACGTTACCTGACAAACCTTCAGCTAGTACAGTAGCTGCATCGTTTGAGGAATTGATAGCTACCCCAAGAATCAAATCATAAACCGAAACATATTGCCCAGGTAATAAACCCAATTTTGATGGCTCTTGAATTGAAGCATTGTACGAAACTGGAAATTGACTATTTAAGCCAACCTGTTCTTTAGATAAAGCTTGAAAGGTAAGATATAACGTTAGCATTTTTGTTAATGAGGCCGGATAATGTTCCTCATCTGCATTTTTTTCGTAAAGGATTTGCCCAGTATTATAATCGTATAAAATAGCTGCGACTTCATTGGTCATGGCAAAGCCGGAGACGCTAAAAAAAACACTAAAAAAAAATAAACAGCTGCGAAGATATTTATACATAGACGAGCAATTTACCTAATTTTTGCGGAATTGCAAGGCCATCTAACAGAACGAGTACCATCATGATCCTTCAAATTGCCATAAACTCGCCATTCAGATCATGTTTTGATTATCTTCCATCGCCAGAGAGCTTGTTGCAGGCTTTAAGGCCAGGTATTCGTGTACGTGTTCCTTTTCGTAATAAAACAACCGTTGGAATCTTAATCGCTATTACTGAACATAGTGAATTACCCAACGAAAAATTAAAGCAAGTTATTGAAATTTTAGATAAAGAACCACTTTTTTCCCCAGAAATCTTTGCACTATTACAGTTTGCCAGTGACTATTATCAACATCCTATTGGCGAGGTTTTTTTAACTGCACTGCCTACCTTACTGCGTAAAGGATATTCATTTAAAAAAGCAGAAAGCCATCCTAACAATTTTTTAGCCGAGAATTTACTGCAACAGCATAACAAGCTTTCATTAAACCAAGAACAGCAACAGGCCGTGGAAAAGATTAGCGAAAAAATTCATCAATTTGGCGTGTATTTATTACACGGCGTGACGGGTAGTGGTAAAACTGAAGTTTATTGGCGTTTAATTGAAAGAACTATCCAAGCTAGCAAGCAAGTATTAATTTTAGTTCCAGAGATTGGATTAACACCACAATTAAGCCAAAGAATACAAGAAAAACTTTCTGTTCCCGTTGTACTTATTCACTCAACTTTGACAGAAAAAGAACGACTTAAAGCATGGGTAGATGCGCGGCGTGGTGCGCCTGTGATTATTGGAACACGCTCAGCTATTTTTACCCCTCTCTTAAGGCCAGGCCTTATCATTATCGATGAAGAACATGATCTTTCACTAAAACAACAAGAAGGATTTCGCTATTCGGCAAGAGATATTGCCATTATGCGGGCACAAAAAGAAAACATTCCTATTTTACTAGGTTCTGCCACCCCTTCACTTGAAAGTTTATCTAATGTCCAAAAACAACGTTATACCCAATTAAATTTACCTTATCGCGTAGGATACTCGGTAATGCCGAAATTTAATATTGTTGACGTCCGAGCAAAATCGCTTAAACAGGGTCTTTCATCGGCATTGTTAGAAGCCATTGAAAAACATTTAACCCTTGGCCAACAAGTATTATTGTTTATTAATCGACGTGGCTATGCGCCAGTATTACTGTGTCATGCTTGTGGTTGGATTGCTAGTTGCAAACGCTGTGATGCGAGATTAACGCTGCATCAATTATCGGCTTCATTAGCTTGTCATCATTGCGGATTTACTAAAAACATCGATCACCAGTGTCCAACCTGTAGCAGTGGAGAATTATTACATGTTGGGTTAGGAACAGAACGTATTGAAACTATTTTAGCTAAGCACTTTCCCAATACTATGATCAATCGAATTGATCGCGATACCACTAGGCGCAAAGGTGCTATGGCATTAGCATTTTCAAACGCTAAAGAAGGGCATAGCCAAATTTTAATTGGCACACAAATGCTCGCTAAAGGACATCATTTCCCTAAGGTAACTTTAGTAGGTGTGCTGGATGTTGATGGAGGATTATTTAGCGCTGACTTTCGTGCTACCGAGCGGATGGCACAATTGTTAGTACAGGTATCTGGGCGTGCAGGACGGGAACAACAACCTGGTGAAGTTTATTTGCAAACTCACCAACCAGATCATCCATTACTCCTTAAATTACTCCGTGAAGGATACGAGTCTTTTGCTCATGCATTGCTAAAAGAACGAGAGCTAGCAAAATTGCCTCCTTTTGCTTATCTAGCATTATTTCGTGCAGAATCGGTTAAAGAACAAGAGCCATTAAATTTCTTAAAGCAACTTTCAACAGAGGCAAAAAATTTAGCACCAATTCAAGTAAACGTTTTAGGCCCTATACCTTCACCCATGGAGAAAAAAGCAGGACGTTACCGTGCACAACTTTTATTGCGTGCGCCAGATCGTAGTCTGTTGAATCAAACACTAAAACAGCTGTTGGCTCATCTTGCCGAAACAAAAACTACTCGACGTATTCGTTGGTCTTTGGATGTAGACCCATTGGAAATGTCATAATCAAACTATAATTAATTCCCCTCTCCCACTTGTGGGAGAGGGGTAAGGGTGAGGGTCTATTCGATTGAACATGCTTTCTAAAAACCTAGCAAACCTGCTAACAGAAGTTCGTGCCTGCCGTGCTTGCGAGGCACACTTACCATTAGGGCCAAAACCAGTACTGCGGGCCCATCAATCAGCAAGGCTGTTAATTGTAGGGCAAGCGCCTGGCACTAAAGTTCATGCTACTGGCATTCCCTGGAATGATCCTAGCGGGGATCGATTAAGATTATGGATGAATATTGATCGTCAAACTTTTTATGATGAAACTAAAGTAGCCATTATTCCGATGGGGTATTGTTATCCAGGACGAGGTAAGTCAGGTGATTTACCACCTAGAGCAGAATGTGCAACATTATGGTTAGACAAATTATTGGCGGAGCTGCCAAATATTCAAACTACTCTGCTGGTTGGGCAATATGCGCATGCGCACTATCTAGGAAAACAACGTCAAGCTACGCTTACGCAAACAGTGAAGGCGTGGCAAAATTACTATCCACGGTATATACCGCTGCCGCATCCTTCACCCCGAAACAATATTTGGCTAAAGAAAAACCCCTGGTTTGAAAGTGAAATAATTCCGGTATTAAAAACTTTGCTTAAAAACATAATGAAATAATAGTTTTTACCCTACTTTTTCAATTTCAACCATCTCAAAATCCATCTTGCTTGCACCACATTCAGGGCATTGCCAATTAATGGGTACATCTTCCCAACGAGTGCCTGGCACAATTCCTTCCTCTGGCCAACCTTGCTCCTCATCATAAATATAACCACATAATAAGCACATGTAACGTTTCATAGAAATTACTCGATAAATAGTTAAAATCTAGTACAATTAGGCAAAATACATCTAAATTATAACACAAATTTTCACTATGTTATGGATCAAAGCTTTTCATATCATTGCTATGGTGGCATGGTTCGCCGGTATTTTTTATTTGCCTAGGTTATATGTTTATCATGCGTCGGCAACAGATGCTATTAGTATTGATCGCTTTAAGATTATGGAGCGTCGCCTTTACTACGGGATTATGACGCCAAGTGCATTGGTTACCTTGGCTTTAGGGCTTTGGCTCATGAGTTTTAATTTTTCCGGTTATCTTGCTGCCCATTGGTTCGACGCTAAGCTAGCGTTGGTTGGTATTTTAATCATATATCATCTTTATGCAGGTTATTTACTTAAGCAATTTGCTCGGGATGCAAATACCCATAGTCCGTTGTTTTATCGGGTATATAATGAAATTCCACTATTACTGTTAATAGGCATAGTGGTGCTGGTGGTCGTAAAGCCCATCATTACTCTCTTCCTCCCCACAAGTGGCATCTAGGCAAATTTTAAAAGCCTAATGAACGAAGTAGTAAACATTTTGCATGATACTTGTTGTAAGGGTCTCGTAGCACCGAACGGGTTTTGTCACTTGCGCCACCCTGCAGTGCTCGTACCTGCGCGCTGCAGGGAACCCGGCACAAGTGCCACCCGTTCGGTGTGCTAGCTCCGATACTAGAACTTCCACAGCAAACGGGTGGCGCTGGAAAGCGGGGCCCCCATTGTGCGCTTTTTGCACAATGGGGTGCTTGCAAGCGACAGAACCTGTTTGCTGCTACGGATATTTTTAACTTTTTTGATGCCAAGTAGTCTTACCAACGGTTATCTATGCTATGGGCTTCATTTGTGAGAGAGGTAGAGTGAAGTATTCAAACGAGATACAATGAAACATGCAATTAAAAACCTTACTAAAATCCGCCACTGATACCCTGCACGCCACTAGCCCAACACCTCAGCTCGATGCCGAAATACTCCTCGCGCATGCTCTGAAAAAACCACGTACATTTTTACTCGCGTCACCTTTCTATCTGCTTGAGGACTCTGTACAGCAATATTTTCTTAACCTCATTGAAAAACGGAGAGTAGGGCAGCCTGTTGCCTATTTAACAGGATCACAACCTTTCTGGTCATTTGATTTAACCGTCAGTGAAGATACATTAATTCCACGACCCGAAACGGAACATCTAATAGAGCTTGCTTTAGAAAGACTTGATAAAACTGCAGCCTGTCGTGTAGTTGATTTAGGGACGGGCAGCGGTGCTATAGGACTAGCGATTGCCAAAGAACGCCCTAATTGCCAAGTTTTTGCTACAGATATTAGTGAAGCTGCGCTTAAAATTGCAGAACTGAATGCAAAACAACTAGATATTAAAAACATTGGGTTTTACCAAGGAGACTGGTATCACGCATTACCAACTCAGTCTTATGATTTAATTGTGAGTAATCCACCCTATATAGCAGCACAGGAAATTTCGTTACTTTCTACAGAAGTTCATTTTGAGCCTGTTGTTGCGCTTTTTTCTGAGGAAAATGGCTTAAAAGATATTAGTATTATTCTTAAACAAGCTCCGCTTTATTTAAACCCAAATGGTTTTGCTTTAATTGAACACGGGTTTTTACAAGGGGAATCTGTACGTTCTTTGTTTAGCACCGCTGGATTTAAAGAAATTTTTACTGAGCAAGATTATAGTGGGCATGAGAGAGTAACAAGGGGGAAATTCTAGCGGTTTTATTATGCTTGTAATTAAAATTTTATTTTATACAATGCTGCCTCTGCTATTATTTGAGAAACGTTTTTGAAGCAAAAAATGATAACTTAAGTTTTTGGTAATAAAAAAGAGAATAAAAAATGAAAGATAAAATTAGTACCTATAGGCAAAACCAATGGAATCTTAATAAATCTAAAGAAAATTATTTTCACTTTCAATTTACCCCTGAACTTACAGCAACAGTCTACTTAATATTGTTGTTGGTAAATATATCAGAAACAAAATCATTTGAAGAAATACCGCAGGAAAAAGCTTTACCTAACGGGTTTGTGCCGCTTAATAATAGTAACTATTCTGAAAATGACGCCACTTGTCCAGCACCTGAAAAACCAGTTGTAGGTGGGTCTTTTCAAAAAAAGAATGTTTTTGTGGCTCCTAGCGTAGTGCCGGTACCAACAAACAAAAAACCAAAAAAAACACCCGCAAAATATTATGCACAATATTTCAGGCCTGCACCTGTAGATGAAATTCCAGTCGAGATTGAGGTGGAAGCTTCTATTCTAGATTTAACTTCTGAAAAAATACACTTAGCAAAGAAGCTACAGGAAAGAATAAAGCATCTGCTGCCCAAATTATCTATGAATCCTGAAGTATTAGATGAATTTAAACAAACTACTTTAAAAGTAGTGGTGGCCTCTAGAAATTTTTTGCTCGAAAATGCAAATGTGCCAAAAGATTCGATAAAACAAAGCAGCAGTATCAATGGTATGTATTCACCTCGCCGCAATATTATTTTTATTTCTAATGAACTAGTTTATATGGAGGATTGGGCGTTAGAGCGTACACTTCTTAATGAATTTCATCATGCAGCAATTGCAAGAAAAAATTTTTTACTCTTGGAAAAAAACATCGAATGGGAGCTAAATGAAAATGCTCTTCTCATGTCTTTTCTTAATACAGATATTGATATTGACCTTGTTAAGAGGCAACGATTTGAGCGTGCAACCGAAGAATTTAAAAGCAATGTCAAAAAATTTATTGAAATATATGACAAGCAGGAACTCAAAAAAAGCGTAACTTCGGCAGAAACCTCATTTTTTGACAAAACAGTACATCTTATTAAAAAGTATTATCCTGCCACACCTCATTTACCTATAGCGATACCAACTAGTTTTTACGATGAAGCTAGAAAAAACAGAGATATACAAAATTATCGAGATGGTTCTGTAAGGATGGATAAAAGTTTATTCAAAGACATTCCAGCAGATATGCATGCTCGCTTTTTTAAAGACTCGGAAGGAGTTAAATCTGGTTTTTATACCCTTGCTCAACCAGATGACAAGCAAAGTAGAGTTGTGGCTTTTATTCACAGTATGAAATTTTTATTAAAAAAATATACCAAAGGTATTGGAGCTGTATATACAGAAAAATCACCGAGCCTCCAACTTGCTGAATTTTCAAGCGATATAGAAATGCTCCCGCCCGAACTCAAACTGTTTTTAGCCCCTTTATGGTGTAAAGCTTTTTCAAAATATCATGAGGTCAAGCAGTATTGTTATACGCCGTCAACCGATAATATAGAACAGACAGAATTAAAACCCACATAATGGGATATTTTCAGCATTTTGTAAGATTTTTTCGCTATTACTAACAAAATTTGACGAAAGAATTTAAGCATGCTATAAATTAAAAAACTTAAATCTTAAAATTCATTTTGTAGGGCCTACTAATATAGCAGCCCCTAATATTCCACAAGAGCCCAAACTTAATAAACAAACTTTCTCCTTAAACATTTTCAACTTTCCTTATCAATCAACTTTAATTATCCCCTATGAATCTAACTGAACTTAAAAAAAATACACCTGCTGAACTAATCGAAATTGCCCGTGAAATGGGGTTAGAAAATTTTGCTCGTCTTCCTAAAAAAGACATGATTTTTACTATCCTCAAATCACATGCCAAACGTGAGGATATTTTTGGTGATGGAGTTCTAGAAATCCTACCTGATGGGTTTGGGTTTTTACGTGGCCCAGAAAGTTCCTATACACCAGGACCCGATGATATTTATGTTTCACCTAGCCAAATTCGTCGCTTTAATCTTCATACTGGCGATACAATTTCCGGAAAAATACGTCCACCAAAAGAAAGTGAACGTTATTTTGCGTTATTAAAAGTCAATGATATTAATTTTGATGCGCCAGAAAACGCTAAAAACAAAGTATTATTTGAAAATTTAACTCCACTTTTCCCAGAAGAACAATTAATGATGGAGCGTGGTAATGGTAGCACGGAAGATATTACTGCTCGAGTGATTGATTTAGCAGCACCTATTGGTAAAGGCCAACGTGCGCTTATTGTTTCACCACCTAAAGCGGGTAAGACTATGATGCTGCAAAATATTGCGCAATCAATTAGTCAAAACCATCCCGATTGTTACTTAATTGTTCTTTTGATTGATGAACGTCCAGAAGAAGTTACGGAAATGACGCGTTCAGTTCGCGGCGAAGTTGTTGCCAGCACATTTGATGAACCTGCAACACGACATGTACAAGTTGCTGAAATGGTTATTGAAAAAGCAAAGCGACTGGTTGAACACAAACGCGATGTGGTAATTTTACTAGATTCTATTACTCGTTTAGCCCGAGCTTATAACACCGTGATTCCAGCTTCAGGAAAAGTATTGACTGGTGGTGTCGATGCAAATGCATTACAAAGGCCCAAACGCTTTTTTGGTGCTGCACGTAATATTGAAGAAGGTGGTAGTTTAACGATCATTGCGACTGCGTTAATTGATACTGGTTCAAAAATGGATGAAGTTATTTATGAAGAATTTAAAGGAACCGGCAATATGGAGTTGCATCTGGATCGTCGAATTGCGGAAAAACGTGTTTACCCAGCCATTAATATTAATCGTTCTGGTACACGCCGAGAAGATTTAATTGTTCCACCTGATAAGTTACAAAAAGCATGGATTTTACGCAAAATTCTCCATCCGATGGATGAAATTTCCGCAATGGAATTCATGATCGACAAACTTTCTAGCACTAAGACTAATGATGAGTTTTTTGAAGCGATGAAAGGTAGCGGAAAGGGTGACTAAAGTAAGCGAGGATAGATACCAACTGGTTTTAGTTGATGGTTCTTCTTACCTTTATCGCGCGTTTCATGCGCTTCCGCCTCTAACCAATTCACAAAAACAACCAACGGGTGCAATTTTTGGCGTGGTTTCAATGCTGCGCAAGCTTTTGGCAGAACACCCCAACGCACAAGTTGCCGTGATATTTGATGCTAAAGGCAAAACTTTTCGTGATGACATTTTTGCTGACTATAAAGCTAATCGCGCCGAAATGCCGATAGAATTACAACAGCAAATTGCCCCATTACACGAAGTTATTCGTGCCATGGGGCTTCCTTTGTTGATGGTAGAAGGAGTTGAAGCTGATGATGTGATTGGCACATTAGCGCGTCAGGCAAGCCAAAGCGGTATAAAAACACTTATCTCAACAGTTGATAAAGATTTAGCGCAACTAGTTGATCCACAGATTATTTTAGTAAACACCATGACCAATACATGGTTAGATGCAGAAGCAGTAGCAGAAAAATTCGGCATACCAGTTAATTTAATTACTGACTACCTAGCCTTAGTTGGTGATGCAATTGATAATGTACCAGGTGTACCCAATGTCGGGCCTAAAACTGCTGTTAAATGGTTAAAAATCTATGGATCACTAGAGCAAATTATTAAACATGCTGGAGAAATTAGCGGCAAAGTTGGTGAAAATTTACGCGCCTCATTATCATTTCTGCCATTATCTAAAAAATTAGTGACTATTGTTGATGATCTACCATTAACCGAAACGCCACTAACACTCGTGCGAAAAGAAGTTAATAAACAAAAGCTCATTGAATTATTCAAACAACTTGAATTTAAAGGCTGGCTAACAGAACTTTTATCATCACAACCTATAGCAACCAACACAGCCTACTCAGCTATTTTAACTGAAGAGCAATTTGCACAATGGCTTTTGCGTTTAAATCATGCCCTATGGTTTTCAATTGATACTGAAACTACTAGTCTAGATGTTATGCAGGCTAAACTCGTTGGCATATCATTTGCTACAGATAAGGGTCAAGCTGCTTATTTACCGATTACACATGATTATCAAGGCGCACCAAAACAACTTGATGCTCATAAGGTATTAAATGAGTTAAAACCATTATTAGAAAACCCAAAAAAATTAAAAGTTGGACATAACCTTAAATATGATCGAAATGTTTTAATCAATTATGACATTTGCTTACAAGGCATTTTAAGTGATTCTATGTTGGAATCTTATGTTTTAGACAGTGCTAGTACTAAACATAGCTTAGATAGTTTGGCATTAAAATATTTAAGTTATAAAACGATTCATTTCGAAGATGTAGCTGGTAAAGGTGCTAAACAGCTTACTTTCAATCAGGTCAGCATAGAGCAGGCTACACCCTATGCAGCAGAAGATGCAGATGTTGCTTTTCAACTACATCAATTATTATGGGATAAATTAAATGAGGATGAACCGTTAAAATATGTATTAACTGAAATCGAAATTCCATTACTCACTGTGTTAGCAAAAATGGAATACTATGGTGTTTTAATTGATGTAAATAAACTCAAACAACAAAGCGGTGAGTTGGCTATTCGCCTGGTTGATTTGGAAAAACAGGTATTTGCCTCAGTAGGGCATCAATTTAATCTAAATTCGCCAAAGCAATTACAAGAAGTTCTGTTTGAACAACAAAAGCTGCCTGTACTTGAAAAAACACCCACTGGCCAGCCTTCAACTGCTGAATCTGTTTTGCAAGAACTGGCTCTAGATTATCCGTTACCCAAACTTATTTTAGAATATCGCAGCTTAAGTAAGCTCAAATCAACCTATACTGATCGGTTACCAGAACAGGTCAATGCAAAAACCGGACGCGTGCATACTTCTTATCAACAAGCAGTGGTTGCCACAGGTCGGTTAGCTTCAAGTGATCCTAACTTACAAAACATCCCAGTAAAAACTGAAGAGGGGCGGAGGATTCGCGAAGCATTTATTGCGCCAAAACACTATCAAATGGTATCAGCCGATTATTCGCAAATTGAGCTTAGAATTATGGCGCATTTTTCCCAAGATGAAGGACTAATTAGTGCCTTTCAAAAAGGTTTGGATATTCATAAGGCCACAGCTGCCGAAGTTTTTGGTGTTCCATTAGCTAGCGTTTCATCTGAGCAAAGACGTAGTGCAAAAGCGATTAATTTTGGGCTTTTGTATGGTATGTCTTCTTTTGGGTTGGCCAAACAATTAAATATTCCAAGAGAAGCTGCCCAAGCCTACATTAATCTTTATTTTGATAGGTATCCCAAAGTTAAATCTTATATAGACCAGGTTCGTAATACAGCAAAAACACAAGGCTATGTAGAAACATTATTTGGTAGAAGATTATATTTACCTGAAATTAATGCGGCAAATTTACAACGCCAAAGAGCCGCAGAACGTGCAGCGATTAATGCACCCATGCAAGGTACTGCAGCAGATATTATTAAACGCGCCATGATTACTATTGATCGTCTATTACAATCATCAAAGTTGGATGCTCACATGGTTATGCAAGTTCATGACGAATTAGTTTTTGAGGTAGCAAAAAGCGATGCACAAGCATTAATTAATATGGTTTCTGAGCAAATGATTGGTGCTGCTAATTTGCGGGTTCCTTTGGCAATTGATGTTGGAGTAGGGGATAATTGGCATCAAGCGCATTAAACTTTCTGTCTGCCATTTCCGAGAGGTATAATAAGCAAACAGGCTGTTTTTCTGTAAAAAAATAAAAATATACGTTCCCCTCTCCCAGCCCCAAAGCATAAAAAAATCTTCGAGTTTTATTCTGGGAGAGGGTCAGGGTGAGGGGAAACCACAAATGTGAATAGCGTACATATATGAAATTTCTTCCTTCGTCTATTATCGGGTTCATCGCGCTGATTTTATATGCAGCGAATCTGGTATTTTGGGTGACAACTTTATTTGTAGTAGCAATAGTCCGCGCAATAGTGCCGATAAAAACTTTTCGGCAAAAAGCCTATCTTTTAATGCAAAGACTACCTAGCTATTGGATTGATGGACATGATGTTATTCTTAAATTAACCACTAAAATTGATTGGCAGATTGAAGGGTTAGATGGGTTATCACCAAAAGAATGGTATTTACTGGTTGCAAATCATCAATCATGGGCGGATATTTTAGTATTACAAAAAGTTTTCAATCACAAAATTCCAACGCTTAAATTTTTCTTAAAGAAACAACTCATTTGGTTACCTTTTGCAGGTCAAGCTTGCTGGTTGCTTGATTTTCCATTTATGGATCGGCCTGGCAAAAATATTCTTAAAAAACGTCCAGCTATAAAAGGCAAAGATATTCAAACTACTCAAGTAGCTTGTGAAAAATTTAAACAATCTCCAAGTACCATTATTAATTTTTTAGAAGGAACCCGCTTTAGCTTTGTCAAACAACAACGCCAACAATCTCCTTATCAGTATTTGCTCAAGCCAAAATCAAGTGGACTTGCAACCGCGTTGTCAGTATTAACAGATTATGTTCAAACCATGATCGATGTCACTATTGTTTATCCAAATTCTTCCGGACGAGCTTGGGATTTTTTTTGCGGCCGTATAAAAACAATTGTGGTAAAAATTCATATTTTACCATTGCCAGAAAAATTCCTTACTTATTTTAGTGAAGATCGCAAAGTACGCGCTGAATTTCAGCAGTGGATTAATAATTTGTGGCAAGAAAAAGATAATTTTATTAAAGAGGTTAAGCGCTGTTATGAATAAACTTTCTCCAATTGTAACTATCGATGGCCCTAGTAGCTCAGGGAAAGGTACTGTCGGACGATTGCTTGCAAAAACTCTTGGTTGGCATTTCTTAGACAGCGGTGCGTTATATCGTGCTCTTGCTTTAACGATGACTAAAGAAAATATCGCTGTTGAAGACCAAGATAAGTTAGCGTCACTCATACAACAGCTTAATTTAACTTTTGAATTTTCGACTCAATCTCAAGGATCTTGTATTAAGGTTTATTTAAATAACGAAGATGTGACGCAAGAACTAACCACTGAAGCCTGTGGCAATCGTGCATCTCAAATTGCTATATTTCCACAGATACGAGAAGCGCTACTGCAAAAACAACGTGATTTTCACCAGCCTCCCGGCTTAGTAGCCGATGGACGCGATATGGGCACTGTAGTTTTTCCTAGTGCCGATTTAAAAATTTTTCTATCAGCCAGTGTCCAAGAGCGAGCTCGACGCCGCTACAGTCAGTTGAAAGGACAAGGAATAAATGTTAGCCTTGACACTATTGAAACCGAGCTCAAAGCACGTGACGAACGTGACTCAAAACGGCAATTTGCACCACTTAAATCTGCAGAAGATGCCATTTTGGTTGATACAACACATTTAAGCATTGCTGCTGTTGTTGAGCATATTAAACAACTAGTGCACGAGCGGCTTGGATCATAGGTGCTGCATAAGGTATTGACGCAGTGTTTTCTAACCAACATGTATTTTAGTCTTAAGGATTAAGGCCAAGACATTTTTTAGCTTCGAGTAAACATCATGAGCGAAAATTTCGCAGAACTACTTCAACAAAGTTTAACAGAAACCCCAATGACTACTGGCGCTATTATTAAAGGCCGAGTAGTTGATATTAGCCGAGACTATGTGCTGGTTAATGTAGGGCTCAAATCTGAAGCCCTTGTCCCTATTGAACAATTCCAAAACATGTCCGGTGAGTTGGAAATATCTGTCGGCGATGAAGTCGATGTTGCCCTTGATGCCATTGAAGATGGTTCAGGTGAAACAAGATTGTCACGAGAAAAGGCCAAACGCCAAGAATCCTGGAACCGTTTAGTGAAACTACACGAGGCAGGAGAAATTGTTACCGGTATCATTACCGGCAAAGTGAAGGGAGGCTTTACTGTTGAGTTGGGGAATGTGCGTGCATTCTTACCTGGTTCATTAATTGATGTTAAACCTTTGCGTGACACCTCTCATTTAGAAGGTAAAGAAGTTGAACTTAAAATTATTAAACTGGATGCCAAACGTAATAATGTTGTTGTTTCCCGCCGAGCTGTACTTGAAGTAGCAGGCGCCAGTGCTGAACGAGAAGCATTACTTGGCAATCTAAGCGAAGGCCAAGTGATTAAGGGTATTGTTAAAAACTTAACAGATTATGGTGCATTTATTGATTTAGGTGGTGTTGATGGCTTGCTCCATATCACCGATATGGCATGGAAACGTATTAAACATCCAAGTGAACTTCTAACTGTTGGCCAAGAAATTGAAGTTAAAGTATTGAAATTTGACCGTGAACGTAGCCGCGTTTCACTTGGATTAAAACAAGTCGGTGAAGATCCTTGGAGTGAAATCAGCCGACGTTATCCAGTAGGAACCCGTCTATTTGGCCATGTTACTAACATTGCAGATTATGGCTGCTTTGTAGAAATTGAGAAAGGCGTGGAAGGATTAGTACACGTTTCTGAAATGGATTGGACTAATAAGAATGTAAATCCAAGTAAAATATTACAGTCTGGTAATGAAGTGGAAGTCATGGTTCTAGATATCGAAGAGGAACGCCGACGTATTTCTTTGGGTATCAAACAATGTCAAGCAAATCCATGGGAAGCTTTTGCTGCAACGCATAGTAAAAATGATAAAGTTACCGGAAAAGTTAAATCTATTACTGACTTTGGTGTCTTTATTGGATTGGAAGGCGGAATTGACGGTCTTGTTCATCTCTCAGATATTTCTTGGAAGTTACCAGGAAATGAAGCAGTCCTAAACTATAAGAAAGGTGATGATGTGGAAGCAATTGTTCTATCAGTTGATCCACAGCGTGAACGAATTTCACTAGGAATTAAGCAGCTTGAACAGGATCCTTACGCTACTTATTTGAATACTCATGAAAAAGGTAGTAAGGTTAGCGGTAATATTATTTCTGTAGATGCAAAAGGTGCAATGATTGAACTTGCTCAAGGAATTAGCGGATATCTAGCAATTTCTGAGCTTGAAGAGGGTATGTCAACTGATATGACCTCTCTCTTCAAACAAGGTGATACTATCGAAACCACTTTGAAAGGGTTTGATCGTAAAAATCGTTGGGTAAGCTTGACATTGCGTACTGAAATTGATGAAGAAGAGACTTCATTAGATTAGGGCGTGTTGACAATTCATCTCAAATCCTACGTTCCCGCTGCCGCGACTTGTTCGCGGTGTTGTCCGCGGGATCTATATTAATCTTTACTTTTGTTGGATACCTACTTATGAAAAGAACTTATCAACCAAGTAACCTAAAACGCAAAAGAGTTCATGGTTTCCGCGCCCGTATGGCAACCAAGAATGGTCGTTTAGTATTAAAACGCAGAAGGGCAAAAGGGCGTAAACGGTTAACGGCTTAGGGTCTGTTTAGAATCTTTCTATGGATGCCGCGGACAAGCCGCGGCACGTAGGTAAGAAGAGAGCCTTTGATGCTAACACCACAACCTACTAACTTTTCACGCCAAAAGCGTTTATCTAATCCAAATGAATTCAAAGCTGTTTTTCAAGCTGCCAAAAAGATAGCTTCACGCAATTTTGCCCTTTATATTAAAAAAAATAACTTAGGCCATTCCCGCTTAGGTATCGTTGTTGCCAAACGAAACGTTCGTAAAGCCATCACCAGAAACTTGATCAAACGAATTCTTCGAGAGAGTTTCCGTTTTAATCAGACAAAATTAGATAGTTTTGATGTTATCATAGTGGCTTATAACGCATTTAGTTTATTATCTAAACAAGAAATGCGTAAAGCAATTGATGGGCAATGGAGAAAAATCATGTAGGGAAGGAGGATCACTACTAAAATGCGAACCATGCTTATATTTAGTATCAAACTTTATCAAAAGCTAGCTAGTCCCTTTTTAGGTAACTGTTGTCGATTTTATCCTTCTTGCTCAACCTATGCTATTTTAGCAATTCAACAATACGGTTGTAGACGCGGAATTTGGCTCGCCTTGCGGCGTTTATTAAAATGTCATCCTGGTAATGTAGGCGGATTTGATCCGCTTCCCTAGAATTTTGAGGTATTTTTTTATGCAAACAGATTTTATACGGATTTTGTTATGGGGAGCTTTATTTGCCATTGCATTTATGCTTTGGAATGCTTGGCATTTAGATTATACAGAAAAACCATCGATCCAAGTTGGGCAAAGTGTGCAAAATAATTTACCTCCCACTACCGCTGCAATAGTAAACTCAGCAAATCTACCAAACATTTCTGCAACTCCTATTCAAGTGCAAACAGATGTTTTAGCCGTTGCTATTAATCCATTAGGTGGAAATTTAATTGAGGCTACATTATTAAAATACCCAGATGGAAAAGACCACAAAAAAGCACTCACTTTATTAAATGCCGATCCAACCCGCTTGTATTTAGCTGAAACAAATATAGCAACTACTTCGGCAACTCAACCACTTGTTTATCGCAGTCAAAAACCTGTTTATCAATTAGCGGATAAGCAAGATACTCTTGCAGTAACGCTAACAGCAAAGAGTAGTGATAAGATATGGGTTGAGAAAACCTATCAGTTTAAAAAAGGAAGTTATTTAATTGGAGTAGATTATCGCATACATAATCAGTCAGATCATCCATTCACCGGTTACCTAGATGAAAAACTAATTCGTAAGAAAGTATCCCCTCCTAGTAAAGGTTTTTTCCATATTAACCCATATATTGGTGCTGCTTATTCAACACCTACACAACCATTTGAAAAGTTAAGTTTTGATGATATGGCAAAAGCAAACCTAAGTCAGGAAGTTAAATCTGGCTGGATTGCCATGTTACAGCTATATTTTTTGAGCGCTTGGATTCCTGATAACGCTCAAACATTTCATTTTTATAGCCAAGATTTTGGCAATGATATTTATACCATCGGTATGCAAAGCCCACATTTTACTTTAGCACCCAATGGACAATACACAACACATTCAAATTTATACCTGGGTCCTGCTATTTCCAATGTGTTAAATAGTATTGCGCCACACCTTGGTTTAACTGTGAACTATGGTTGGCTGTGGTTTATTTCTGAATGGTTATTTTGGTTGCTCAAGCAGATCGATAAGGTAGTAGGGAATTGGGGATGGTCTATTGTCCTCTTAACCGCCTTAATCAAACTAGCATTTTATCACCTTTCAGCGAAAAGCTATCGTTCAATGGCACGTATGCGGCAATTACAACCACGTTTAGAAGCGATAAAAAAGCGTTGTGGGGATGATAAACAAAAAATTATGCAAGAGACCATGGCACTTTATAAGAAGGAGCAAGTTAATCCTATGGGTGGATGTTTACCCATTTTAGTGCAAATCCCAGTTTTTATTGCACTTTATTGGGTATTATTGGAAAGCGTGGAATTATATCAAGCACCATTTATTTTGTGGATTCAGGATCTATCTTCACCTGATCCTTACTATATTTTGCCTATCTTAATGGGTGTCACGATGTTTGTTCAGCAGAAACTCAGCCCACCACCGCCTGATCCCACTCAGGAAAAACTGATGTTATTAATGCCGGTATTTTTCACTGCACTGTTTTTATATTTCCCAGCTGGATTGGTATTGTATTGGGTAGTTAACAATGGGCTATCGATTTTGCAGCAGTGGTATATTACAAACCATTATCATCCAGAGAAAAAATCTTTTAAATCGAAAAAATGATTGAGACTATTGCCGCGATTGCAACACCCTCCGGGCGCGGAGGGGTGGGTGTCATTCGTATTTCAGGACCGCTTTGCCAGCATATTGCTCGTTCGATGCTAGGTGTAGTACCTAAGCCACGTTTAGCGCATTTTAGTTTGTTTAAAGATGCACAGGGGAATAGTCTAGACCAAGGTATCTCACTCTATTTTCCTGCTCCACACTCTTTTACTGGTGAAGATGTACTAGAACTGCAAGGGCATGGCGGTCCAATTGTGCAAAATAATTTGCTCGCTTCTGTCTTACAACTTGGTGCACGCATGGCTAGACCAGGAGAATTTTCAGAGCGAGCATTTTTAAACGGTAAAATTGATTTAACTCAAGCCGAAGCCATTGCTGATTTAATTGATAGCACTTCCACTCAAGCTGCAAAAGCGGCTATGCATTCATTACAAGGAGCTTTTTCGCAAGCAATTTTTCAGTTAGTGGAAAAACTCACTAATCTTCGTGTGTTAGTTGAAGCAGCCATTGATTTTTCTGAAGAAGAAATAGATTTTTTAAATAATCACAAAATAAAGTCAGAGATAACTGAGCTCATACAACAATTAGAGACCATTTTTTCCACTGCAGAGCAGGGGGCTCTATTGCGTGAGGGAATGACAGTGGTTATTGCAGGACGACCTAACGCTGGAAAATCAAGTTTATTAAATCAATTAACTGCAAAAAACACTGCAATTGTAACCGATATTCCGGGAACAACTCGCGATACTTTGCGGGAGTATATTCATATTGATGGCTTGCCACTTCATATCATAGACACTGCAGGGCTTCATGAAAGTTCAGATGTTGTTGAACAAGAAGGAATTCGGCGGGCGTTGAAAGAAATTGCTGCTGCCGATCAGATCCTTTGGGTGGTAGATGATCAGGAATATTCAGAACAACAACTCGGCAGGTTTTGGCCAGAGATTGCTGGTGTTTTACCTGATGCAAAAAAATTAACCGTTCTACGAAATAAAGTAGACTTAACTAACAAAGCCGCCGAAGTAACCTTTAAAGATAATTATCACTCAATTAAATTATCGGCAAAAACTGGTGACGGTATTGATTTACTAAAAGAGCATCTTAAAAAAACCATAGGATTTCATAGTTCAATTGAAGGAAAATTCATTGCTAGACAAAGACATTTAGATGCATTAAAACGCGCTGCTCAATATTTAAAAGATGGTTTGGATCAATTTAATATTCATCATGCTGGAGAACTCCTCGCAGAAGACTTACGCCAAGCGCAACAAGCACTAGGTGAAATCACTGGAAAATTTACTGCAAATGATTTGCTAGGAAAGATTTTTTCTAGCTTTTGTATTGGAAAATAGCCTATAGTTTATGCGGTCATTCCACCGTGGGGGAATGAGTAGTTACGTTTAAATCAACATTTGATTAAGGAGATAAAATGCATTACTTACATGCGATGGTAAGAGTCCTAGATGTTGAAAAGTCACTTAATTTTTATATTAATCAGTTAGGGCTAAAAGAAATAAAGCGGATGGAACATGAACAAGGTCGTTTCACCCTAATTTTTCTCGCAACAAATGCTAATGAACCAATGGTTGAGCTAACTTATAACTGGGATCAAACCGAACCTTATAGCAGTGGTCGCAATTTTGGCCACCTTGCTTTTGAAGTAGATAATATTTATAGCTTTTGCGAAGAATTACAAACTAAAGGAGTAACTATTCTACGTCCACCACGTGATGGGCGGATGGCTTTTATTTGTTCACCTGATCAAATTTCAGTTGAACTTCTGCAAAAAGGATCAGCTTTACCACCGCAAGAACCATGGATATCTATGCCAAATATTGGAGAGTGGTAAGGTTCCATTTTACCAAGAGACATAGCTTCACATGCACGATCATACTCATATTAAAGCACATAACTATAATAAAGAATTCGCCATTTCTGTCTTGGCAAATTTTCTATTTAGCTTAGTTGAAGTAATTTACGCTATTAGTGCAAATTCAATGAGCTTATTGGCAGATGCTGGACATAATTTTGGCGACGTTATTGGGCTTTTATTAGCATGGGGTGCTAACTGGCTGTTAACTTATAATGTTTCAGAGCGATATAGCTATGGATTTAAAAAAACTACTATTTTAGCTTCTTTAGCTAATGCTTTAATCTTAGTAAGCACTGCCTTGATTATTGCCTACGAAGCAATTTATAAGTTTCTTCATCCAGAGCTCATTGACACCAAAATCGTTATGATAGTTGCTTTTATAGGTATTCTTGTTAACGTCAGCACAGCAATACTATTTTTGCAGGGGCAAAAAGAAGATTTAAATATTCGTGGTGCCTTTTGGCATTTGCTCACTGATGGCTTGATTGCTTTTGGCGTACTCATAACTGCTATGATGATTGCTTACACGGGTAAAATTATTTTAGATCCAATTATCAGCTTGATTATTGTGGTGACAATTTTGGTAGGTGGTTTTAGTCTTATTCGCGACTCGATTAATATGACGCTAGATGCAGTGCCACATAAAATAGATACCATCGGAGTCAAAGATTACTTATTAAGTATTCCAGGTGTTAAAGCCATTCATGATTTACATATTTGGGGACTAAGCACTCGAGAAATTGCTTTAACAGCACATCTGGTTATACCAGAAAAATTCTTATTAGATGAAGATTATCATACGATTAATGAAGTATTATTGCATCGATTTCATATTCATCACGTGACGTTACAAGTCGAACAAAGTGATATCGATAACCACTGTAAAACAAATTGTGAGATGTAAGTGTGGCGCAAAAATTGCTAACTATTGTTGTTGCACAACTTAATTTTTGGGTTGGGGATATACACCGCAACCTGCAAACCATGATTCATGCTGTATCAGCAGCTAAACAACAGCATCAAGCAGATTTAATTGTCTTTCCTGAATTGGCCTTAAGTGGTTACCCGCCAGAAGATTTGCTATTTCAATCAGAATTTCACCAATCTATTGCTTTAGCACTTGATGAAATTACTCAGTATGCTGATGGTATTGATATTTTATTAGGCTATCCAGAGCAGCACGATACCCACCTCTATAATGCGGCAATTTGGCTTAGAGATAAAAAAGTGTTTAGCTCTTATCGTAAACAGCAGCTACCTAATTATGGCGTCTTTGATGAGAACCGCTACTTTGTGGCAGGGCAGGAAAGCTGTGTTGTTGATTTGCATGGCATGGCAATCGGGGTACTAATTTGTGAAGATATTTGGTACGAAGAGCCAGTAGCAAAAACGGTTGCTGATGGCGCAAAATTGATTATTTGTTTGAATGCATCTCCTTTTCACTTAAGTAAAATTGAGCAGCGTAGTGAGATTATTGTACAGCGTATTGCTGAGCAGAAAGTGCCGATATTGTATGTACATTGCGTAGGTGGGCAGGATGAACTCATCTTTGATGGCGGAACTATGTTGTTTGATAAGCAAGGTGTACTCTGTCAGCGTGCTCCTTTGTTTAAAGAAGCACTAGTTCCACTAAGATTTAATTTAGAAAATTCCTTTACACCTTTACCAGGAGAAATCGCTTCTTTACCTGATGAAATAGAATCCGCTTATCAAGCACTAGTGTTAGGCGTGCACGATTACGTGAAGAAAAATAGATTTTCAGGTGTTTTGATTGGTTTATCCGGTGGCATTGATTCGGCTTTGACCGCGGCAATTGCAGTTGATGCACTAGGCAAAGAAGCTGTAGAGGTCATCTCAATGCCATCACGTTATACTGCATCGATAAGTATTGAAGACGCTAAAGAAGAAGCAAAAACACTAGGTGTTAATTATTTAGAACTATCCATTGAGCCAGCATTTACAGCTTTCCTAAACATATTAGCCAAACCCTTTGCGGGTTATCCAGCTGACATTACTGAGGAAAATATTCAGGCACGCTGTCGTGGTGTTTTATTAATGGCGCTATCGAATAAAACAGGCAAGCTGGTGTTAACTACTGGCAATAAAAGCGAAATGGCAGTGGGATATTCTACATTGTATGGTGATATGGCAGGTGGATTTGACGTACTTAAAGATGTGCCCAAAAAATTAGTCTATCAATTAGCTTATTATCGCAATCGAATTAATCCAGTAATTCCTCAACGTGTACTTGAAAGGCCACCTTCGGCCGAACTTGCACCTAATCAAAAAGATGAAGATACACTTTTACCTTACCCTATACTTGATCAAATTTTGGAATATTACATTGAAAAGAAATACAGTCGGGAACAGATCATTAAAGCAGGTTTTCCTCCAGCTTCTGTTGATCAAGTTATTTCTCGCATTCATCGTAATGAATATAAGCGACGACAAGCACCACCCGGAATCCGTATCACCCCCGTAGCATTTGGGCGTGATTGGCGTTATCCCATTACCTCAGGTTTTTTGCAAGAAACTGTCAAAAAGTGACAATTTCTCTCAACTTCCCAGTTTTTAATAATTCAATTGCTGCCTCAATATCAGGGGCTACATATCTATCTTCATCATAAAATGCAACTTTTTCGCGCAAAAGATCAATGGTCTTTTCTAATAATGGAGAAGTTTTTAACGGCCTTCTTAAACAAATACCTTGGGCAGCAGCGATCCATTCAATAGCAATAATCGTTAGAGTATTTTCATTCATTTCATGTAATCGTCGTGCAGCAAATGTTGCCATACTAACGTGATCTTCCTGATTAGCAGAAGTTGGGATGCTATCTACACAAGCAGGGTGGGCGAAGGTTTTATTCTCACTAGCCAACGCTGCAGCAGTTACATGTGCGAGCATAAACCCTGAATTAATACCAGGATTATTGACTAAGAATGCTGGTAATCCCGTAAATTGTGGATCAGTTAATAACGCAATTCGGCGTTCTGCTAAATTACCAATTTCATTAATCACTAGTGCTAAATTATCACAAGCCATTGCTACTGGTTCCGCATGAAAGTTTCCACCAGATAAAATTTCTTGTTGCTCAGCAAACACAAGCGGATTATCTGAAACGGCATTGGCTTCAATTAAAAGTGTTTGCAAAATAAACTGCATCTGATCAAAACAAGCACCCATTACCTGTGGTTGGCAACGTAATGAATAAGGATCTTGCACACGTTCACAAGTTTTATGCGAAGCACAAATCTCACTATTAGCTAATAAAGAACGATAGATTGAAGCGACATGAATTTGGCCAGCGTGCCCACGAATACTTTGAATTTCAGCACGAAAAGGCGTATCCGAACCCAGCGCAGCATCTACTGATAAACTGCCAGTAATCAGTGCGCTATGAAAAATAAGCTCAGTCATAAATAGCGCTGATAAAGCCAGTGCAGTTGAAGCTTGTGTTCCATTAATCAGTGCTAATCCTTCTTTAGGTGCGAGTTGTAATGGTTTAAGGTTGGCGGCTTGAAGGCCTGCTTCGGCGCTTACAATGTTATTTTTAATCTGTACTTTACCAATACCCAGCAATACCGTGCTTAAATGTGCTAAAGGTGCTAAATCACCTGAAGCGCCCACTGAGCCTTTGAGAGGAACGCATGGATAAATGCCTTGATTATACAAAGTCATTAATGCTTGGATAGTTTCTAACCGAACTCCTGAATAACCACGTGCTAAGCTATTAATTTTAAGCGCCAACATTAATCGCACCACAGCCTCAGGCATAAAATCACCCACACCAGCGGCATGTGACAGTAAAATACGACGTTGTAAATCCGACAAAGCATGTTCTGGAATATGAGTACTAGCCAGTTTTCCAAATCCAGTGTTAATGCCATAAACTGGCTGTTTCTTAGCAAGAACTTGATCAATGACATCACTACTCGCTTGAATTTTGGCAAGACAATCAATATCAAGTGTCAATGGGGTAGGTTGTTGCCAAATTTGGCGCAAATCATCGAGCGATAATTTTCCGGGAGTCAATGATTTCATAAATTTAATTCTTCATTTTTTACACTTTAAAAAACTTAAATTTTTCTGTGCAGAAGATTATCATTATAAGGACGTAGCGGCCAGGGATGGCGTTAGCTTCGAGCACACGATGTGCGTTCCGCATAATGATAATCTTCTGCACAGAAAAATTTAATCCCTCACACCATTGGGAGCCACAATTTCTTTTCTCTTGCACATTCAATTGCAAGCGAATAACCCGCATCTGCATGTCGCATTACACCCGTGGCCGGATCATTAGTTAATACGCGTTGCAAACGTCGCTCTGCGTCAGGCGTGCCATCCGCCACAATCACCATGCCAGCATGTTGGGAAAAACCCATACCCACACCACCACCATGATGCAGGCTAACCCAAGTAGCACCACTAGCACAATTGAGCAACGCATTCAGTAAAGGCCAATCTGAAACAGTATCAGAGCCATCTTGCATTGCTTCAGTTTCACGGTTGGGACTAGCAACCGAGCCAGAATCTAAATGATCACGACCAATAACAATCGGTGCTTTAAGTTCACCGCGTGCTACCATGTCATTAAACGCAAGACCTAGCCGCGCTCTATCACCTAAGCCAACCCAACAAATACGCGCAGGTAAGCCTTGAAACGAAATCCGTTCTCGCGCCATATCGAGCCAGCGATGTAAGTGTGCATCACCAGGGATTAATTCTTTTACTTTGGCATCTGTTTTATAAATATCATCAGGATCACCTGATAAAGCGACCCAACGGAAAGGTCCAACCCCTCTACAAAATAAAGGTCGGATATAAGCAGGCACAAACCCGGGAAAATCAAAAGCTTGGCTAACACCCATTTCTAACGCTATTTGCCGAATATTATTGCCATAATCAAATGTTGGAATTCCTTGTGCATGAAACGCTAACATTGCTTGCACATGAATAGCCATTGATTCTTTGGCCGCTTGAATTACCGTGTCTGGGTGCTCCTTACGCATTTTTATCGCTTTCTCAAGCGTCCAACCGCTAGGTAAATAGCCATTTAATGGATCGTGTGCGCTGGTTTGATCAGTCACCGCATCGGGCCGAACACCTCGTTTTACTAGTTCAGGTAGCACTTCAGCTGCATTACCTAATAGACCAATTGATCTTGGATTACCTGTTTTACAAGCTTGATCAATTAATTCTAATGCTTTATCAAGATTATCAGTGGCTTCATCTAGATACTTTGTGTCCAAACGTTTTTGAATACGTGATGGATCGCATTCAACCGCAAGCATTGAAGCACCTGCCATGGTAGCTGCTAACGGTTGCGCTCCACCCATTCCTCCCAAACCAGCAGTTAAGATCCATTTATCTTTAAGATTACCTTGATAATGTTGTCGTCCCATTTCAACAAAAGTTTCATAAGTTCCTTGCACAATGCCTTGACTACCAATATAAATCCAAGATCCTGCCGTCATTTGACCGAACATCATTAACCCTTTGCGATCTAGTTCATGAAAGTGCTCCCAGGTTGCAAAATGCGGGACAATATTAGAATTGGCAATTAGCACACGTGGCGCATCTTTATGAGTTTCAAAAACACCAACTGGTTTTCCTGATTGAATTAATAACGTTTGGTTCTCTTCAAGTTCTTTTAAAACTTCAATAATTTTTTCAAAGCAAGCCCAATTACGCGCCGCTTTACCAATGCCGCCATAAACAACCAATTGCGCTGGATGCTCTGCTACCTCTGGATCGAGGTTATTCATCAACATCCGTAAAGGTGCTTCAGTTAACCAAGATTTAGCAGATAATTTTTGACCACGAGGTGCGCGAATAGTGTTATTCATCGTTTTTTATTCCTTAGTATCAACTCACCCCAAGTTGTTTTTTCTGTTCTTCGATTCTGATAACGCAGCTTGTTGATCTTGGAGTAATTGTGCTGCCGACTCTTCAAGTACGTTTAACTTTTCATTTATTTCTTTTTGCGTTTCTTCTATATCAGAAGCTGTAACATTTTCCCCTCGGTTCCTTGATGGTGAAAGTACTGGTGGGCCATAAGATACCATTGAAAGCGATTGACTTGATGAAACACTGGGTTCAGTTACCCTACCAGCATTATCACCTCCCTGTTCTGAGGAGATGTGACCAACATTTCCAGCTTGAACAGCAAGTAACTCTGACTGCAATTCTTGCTCCTCTTTCTTTAATTTTTCAAATCTCATACGTTCCTTTAATAAGGATACTCCCAAGTCTTCAACTTCTTTTTGCTCGTTTTCTAATTTTTCCAAAACCTCATCGAGTTTTTGATTATTTTTTTTGCGAGTGGGAAAACATGATTGATAAAGGTTAAATATACTAATTCCTATAGCTAAACCTAATGTTATTCCACCAAGGCTCATAAAAATAACAGTTGCAGCGATTCCCATGGGCCATAAAAGTGGAAAAGCAAAAAAAACCCCACTTAGTAAGAATAAGCCGACCAATAAAAATGGTTTCCACTGCTTGGCAATATACATTTTTTCCTACAAATTTTTACTCATGAAGATGACGCTTTCCTCCATATTTTACCAGAAATTTTGCAAGATTTATGCTTACATCGCCCTTGTGGTTTCCCCTCACCCTGACCCTCTCCCAGAACCCGATCACAGCCGTTTTCAACATTCGGGCTGGGAGAGGGGACGCCTAGTTTTAATTTCTACTTTGCTTCAATTCTGGCACGATTGCCCTGCTGTCATGCCAACGTAAGCTGGCATGACAAAAAGAGGCTTTATTTATAGTCTTTTCCTTTTGTCACCTATTTTTTTAATAGTAGCCGCCCCAAGTTTCTTTATTCCTTAGCTTGTGCCGTTTGCTGAAAAAGCTTAGAATGAGCCGCTTTAATTATTACAAGTTTTTTAGGAGATTTTATGGCTTTAACGCGTGAAGTAAAAGAGCAAATTGTCAAAGACTATGGTTTGGCAGCTAATGACACGGGTTCTCCAGAAGTGCAAGTGGCGTTATTAAGCCGCGATATTACTTTGCTTACTAAACATTTTGAAGTATATAAAAAAGATTTGCATTCTAAGCGTGGGCTAACTGCTAAAGTAAACCAACGTCGTAGATTATTAGACTATTTAAAACGGATTAACATTGAACGATATCGAGCTTTAATTAAACGGCTTGGTTTGCGCTATTAGCACTTCAAAAAATCTTTTCATCCCCTTTAATTAAGGGGATCCATCATCAACTTTAAAAGAGGAATCCTTGTGGCAGTGGTAAAAAAAATTTTTCAATACGGTGATATCGCCGTTAGTCTTGAAGCCGGCGAACTTGCAAAGCAAGCAACAGGATCTGTTGTTGTTGATATGGATGGCACTACTGTTTTAGTCACCGTAGTGGCTGCCCCCGAAGCTAGCGAGGGCCGCGATTTTTTCCCACTGACCGTTGAATACCGCAGACGAAGCTACGCAGATAGGCGAATCCCCGGTGGATACTTTAAACGTGAAGGCCGTCCAACCGAACGGGAAACATTGACTGCACGATTGGTTGATCGTCCTATTCGGCCTCTCTTCCCCGAAGAATTCCGTAATGAAGTACAGGTTATTGTAACGGTTTTATCCTCTAACCCAGAAATTGATCCAGATATTCCTGCTATTATTGGCGCATCAGCTGCATTAGCTATTTCAGGAATACCATTTCAAGGTCCGATTGCTGCTGCTAGAGTGGGTTATAAAAATGGTCAATATTTATTAAATCCAAAGCTTAATGAGCTGGCTGACTCAGAGCTCGATTTGGTAGTTGCAGGTACTGACCAAGCAGTACTTATGGTTGAGTCTGAAGCAAAAGAATTATCTGAAGAAATCATGTTAGGTGCGGTGCTATTTGGGCATCAGCAAATGCAGGTAGTCATTCAGGCTATTCGTGAACTGGTAAGTGAGAGTGGAGGGCAGCGTTCTCAATGGAACTGGCAGCCACCAGCTATTTCAGAAACACTCAAACAGGAAATGAATACATTTGCAGAACCGCTCCTTAGCAAAGCCTACTTAATCCGTACCAAAGTAGAGCGTAATAATGCGTTACGTTCAATTCGTGATCAAATTCTTGAAAAATTTACTCAAGCAGAAACGACACCAAATGAATTGCAAACAATTAAAAATTTTACCGATAAGCTTGAAAAGCGTATTGTTCGTGAGCAAATTTTAAATGAAAGTATCCGTATTGATGGTCGTGATACTAAAACAGTTCGACCTATTGAATATTAAAGTAGGCCTTTTACCACGTACCCATGGTTCTGCTTTATTTACTCGTGGCGAAACACAAGCATTAGTCGTTGCAACAATGGGTACTGAACGTGATGCACAAGCATTGATGCGAAGGTGAAGCGCAAAGAAAGCTTCATGCTGCATTATAACTTTCCTCCTTATTCAGTGGGCGAAGTTGGCTCAGTGGTAGGACCAAAGCGTCGTGAAATTGGTCATGGTAACCTTGGCAAAACGTGGTGTCAGTGCACTGATGCCTTCTCAAGAAGAATTTCCATATGTCATTCGTGTAGTTTCAGAAATTCACTGAATCCAATGGTTCAAGCTCTATGGCAACTGTATGTGGTACAAGTTTAGCATTGATGGATGCAGGTGTTCCTATTAAAGCACCCGTTGCTGGTATTGCAATGGGTCTTATTAAAGAAGGTAATCGTTTTGCAGTATTAACTGATATTTTAGGCGATGAAGATCATTTAGGTGATATGGATTTTAAAGTAGCCGGAACAGCTAAAGGTGTTACTGCGTTACAAATGGATATCAAAATTAGATGGTATTACCGCTGAAATCATGCAGCAAGCTTTAGTGCAAGCAAAAGAAGGGCGTTTGCATATCCTTGGCGTGATGAATCAAACATTGAGTCAGCCGAGAGCTGAAATGTCAGAATATGCACCGCGTATTTTAACACTGCGCATTTCACCAGATAAAATCCGTGATGTTATTGGTAAAGGGTGGAGCAACCATTCGATCCATTACCGAAGAAACTGGTGCAGTCATTGATATTAGTGAAGATGGGTTAGTAAAAATTGCGGTGGTTGATAGTGCTGCTGGCCAAGAAGCTTACGATCGCATTTCACGCATTGTTGCTGAAGTTGAAATCGGTGGTATTTATGAAGGGCGAGTGGTAAAAATTATGGATTTTGGTGCATTTGTCAGTATTTTGCCAGGTAAAGATGGATTAGTACACATTTCCCAAATTTCAAATGAACGCGTTAATCAAGTCAGTGATGAATTACAAGAAGGGCAAACTGTAAAGGTGAAGGTGCTTGAGGTCGATAAACAAGGGCGAATTCGCCTTAGTATGAAAGAAGTTTGATGACATTGTAGGTATGGACCTGGATAACTTAAGATGACTGAAACATTATATTTTAATAATCAGTTCTTAATCGCAATGCCGATGCTGATGGATCCTAATTTCTTTCGGACAGTCATCTATATTTGTGAGCATAATGAAAGCGGCGCAATTGGCATCATTGTCAATCGTCCGCTCACTGTGACTTTGTCTGACGTATTATCACAAATGAATATCACCTCTAATAGCATGAACGTCAATGGCATGCCTGTTTTATTCGGTGGACCCATTCATCAAGAACGTGGCTTTGTTATTCACCAACCTGTCGGCAGTTGGCGCTCCAGCGTTGTCACCGCAGACAATATTGCAGTAACAACTTCTCAAGATATTTTAGAAGCCATTTCCGCTGAGAAAGGACCTGAAGATTATATTATTTCTCTTGGTTATTCAGGTTGGCAGCCAGGACAACTTGAAGTAGAAGTTGCCAATAACTATTGGTTATGTTGCCCCGTTAATGCAGATATTTTATTTCATGTTGCTTTCGCTAATCGTTGGGCAGCTGCAGCAGCACTGCTTGGTGTAGATGTAAATAAACTTTCAAATGATGTTGGGCATGGTTAACGGAAATATTATTGCTTTCGACTTCGGTACTAAACGCATCGGCGTAGCAGTTGGGCAGGGACTTACTAAGACTGCCACGCCTCTTGAACCCATTTCAGCTGAGCAAGGGGTTCCTAATTGGCAAACCATTACCACTCTCGTTCAGTGCTGGCAACCGCAAGCATTTGTTGTAGGATTACCTGTTCATATGGATGGCACTGAGCAACTCATTACTCAACGCACACGATCATTTATAGAGGCGCTGCATAAAAAAACTTCATTGCCCGTCTATGAAATGGATGAGCGTTTAACTAGTATTGAAGCACGTTCTCAATTATTTGCCCAAGGTGGTTATGCCTTCCTGAAAAAAAATTCAGTTGACAGTTTTGCAGCAAAATTAATTCTCGAACAATGGTTTGTGACATTAAAGATAGCTGAATAGTAGGGCCTGTTGGCATTTGATTTGCCGTAGCGAAAAAAGCAGGGATTTATGCTAGAATCTTACCAAATTTGAGGAGAATACTAGGTCGTATTTGACGAAAATTTGGTAAGATTCTAGCTAATCCTATGCTTTTTGTAGTAGGTAAATCAAATGCCAACAGGCCCTAATAGTTACGGGTTTTAATTTTATGTATCAACATTTTCTCTCCATTCAAGAATTATCCAAAGCAGAAATCACTCAGATTTTAGCTGCTGCACAAGAACATTTAGAGCAAACAAAGCAACTTGCTACATTCACTGGGAAATGGGTAGTCAATGCTTTTTTTGAGCCAAGCACACGAACACGTTGTTCATTTGAAATAGCCGCAAAACGGCTAGGCGCTGAAGTACTAAATCTAGATATTACTAACTCTTCTGCACAAAAGGGCGAAGAAATACTTGATACATTTAAAAACCTTGCAGCAATGGGTTGCGATGTATTTGTGATTCGCCATACAGAAAATCATATGGCGGAACATATAGCAAAGCATCTTAACGCAGCTGTTATCAATGCAGGCAATGGCCAACATGAACATCCGACGCAAGCAATACTCGATATGCTAACTATTCGTCAGCATAAAACAAATTTTGCTGAGCTTTCTGTAGCGATCGTTGGCGATATTATTCATTCTCGGGTAGCACGTTCCGATATTTTCGCGCTACAAACTCTGGGGGTGAAAGATATTCGTATCATTGCTCCTCGCATGTTGTTACCTAGTAACAACTCTGAACTCGGTGTACAAGTATTTGATAATCTCTCTCAAGGATTAAAAAATGTTGATGTGATTATTACATTAAGAATTCAAAAAGAACGAATGCGAGCAGCAACTCTAGCTGATGTCGATCCTTTTTACCAACCTTACCAAATCACTACAGACGTTCTATCTATTGCAAAACCTGATGTGTTGATTATGCATCCAGGACCATTAAACAGAGAAACTGAAATTACTTCGGAAGTAGCAGACGGACCGCATTCAGTGATTCTACAACAGGCTAAAAATGGTGTCGCTGCTAGAATGGCGGTATTGGAGTTTGTGCAGGGATATATACCTGTCGAACTTCAAGATGCGAACTGATACATCTAAAACTCAGAGCCTAATTTCGCATCTTGAAGCAGGGCCATCATGCCAGAGATAAGATGTGCACAAGCATTTTTTGAGAGGGCAACGTATAAGTTAAAACTAAGCGTCCCCTCTCCCAGCCCCAAAGCATAAAGAAATCTTCGAGTTTTATCCTGGGAGAGGGACAGGGTGAGGGAAAGTGAATCAACTTCGCTATCTGTTCTGTTGCGGTTTTCTGAGGTTCTTTAGGAGAATTTATGCTTACATCGCTCTGTGATTTTCCCTCACCCTGTCCCTCTCCCAGAAGCAGATCACAGTTCTTTTCAACATTCGGGCTGGGAGAGGGGACGCTTAGTTTTAACTTCTACTTTGTTTCAACTCTGACGCGATTACCGTGCATCTTGAAGTCCGACAGCTATACCGCTCGCCAATGAAGATGCAAACTTAGCAAGTTTCCATTTGAAGTACTTCTAATCTGTCCTTCTACACAAGGACAGATATTGAGTAATCTATCCTTCTGTAAAAGGACAGATTATGAGGAGCGCTCTTTCTGCCTACGTGCCGCGGCTTGTCCGCGGCATCCAATATCGATCTTGAATTAATAGCAAGTCTCTCCATACAAGTCACACCACTATAACTTTAGCTTTTCAATTAAATTGATTTTCCATTTCCTGGATGCCGCGGACAAGCCGCGGCACGTAGGCTGTGGAGCAATAAGCATTTTACAACTGACACACAAAATAGGTAACACTTGCTGTTGCGCCTAGAAAGCAGCGGCGTGCTATTAAGTTGTAGTGTACGTGACAAAAAAGAATTTTGAGCTATAAAGATATAAGGATTATTAAAAATTTTAATGGAGAAAAATGCTAATGATTGCCTTTTTATATTTAATAGGAGGGGGAGTTATAGGATTCTTTTCGCATATTGTAGTTATGAAAATTAATTTCCAACAAAGAACTATAACCAATAAAATAAAAGTATTTGATACATTGATTGCAACATGGATGCAGATGAGAAACCAATTAGTACATGGAAAAGATAAAAATAAAAATTTAGAAGAATTAGATAAAATTTATGGAAAATCTCTGGTCTGTGTAGCAGAAGCAATATTAATTAGTAATGATGAAAAACTAGTGTTGGACATAGATAACTTTAATGAAGAACTTTATCGACGCTGGTATGAGCTATCAGAAAAAGAAGTAGGTGAAAGGCTAGAAAAGCTAAAAAAAGAGGGAATAAAACTTATTTCTCGTATGAGAAAGGATATAAAGAAAAATACAAAAATATTATCTATTTTTAAATAGAGTTTATTTTTCATCGGCACTCGCACAGCAAGCGTCACCCGTTTGCTGCTACGGAAACTTTAAATTTTCTCCCTTGCCAAATAATTAGTTAACCGCATTTTTAGAATGGAATTTCACAGTTACAAATGAATTCGCCCACCATTTGGCGGCGCCATCACTCCCACTTTTGATACATCAAACAACGTATAAGACAACGTCACCGTATTAATCTCTTTGGGTAAATCGGTATCAATGTGAAACAAAATTGGCATAATCCGTTGTTCGGATGGCTTAAAATATTGTTTAGTAAAACAAAAGCATTCGGTTTTTTTCAGATGTTTTGCGGCAATGCCTGGCGATACGCTGGGAATCGCCTGAATCACCATATCTTTTGAATTATCATTTTTAGCAAAAAAAGCCAGGCGAGTATTTTCACCTGGATGAACACGAATCTTTTTGACTAAAGGATAAAATTGAAAAGCAATATTAGCGTTGCCGGTAGCAGTAAACTCAACAGTTACCGTTCGAGTCTTATCAATGAACTCACTCGCCCCTGATGGCCCACTGATTTTGCCATTAAGCCCAGTGACCTTACACAACACGTTATATATCGGAACTAAGGCATAGCCAAAAGCAAACATAGCGATGGCTACTGTAATTAAATAAATGAGAAGTTTGTGATTTTTTGTTGTTGTCATTGGAAAAATAACTGTTTAAGGACTTAATAAAGCCAAAACTTTGCGATATTCGCCATAATTTTGGTCATCGGCTGGTTGGTTATCTTGATACTTATTTGTATGTATTTCCATGGCTTCTGTAGCTCGGTTGATATTAAGCATGAAATAAGCTCGTGAAGAATCATTCAATTGATTACCATTGTTAGTAAACAACGGTGTTTTGTATGGGTTATCACCGCATGTAAGTTCCATAGCTGTTACCTCGTTGTTATTTTGTGCCTTTGAAAAAACTGGCAAATGATAAGAGTTTTGAGCTGACTCTGCTCTATTATCAAGAATTTTTTGCTTATTAGATACAGGAACAAAATTAGCTGATGAATAATTAATAGGTTGCGCATTATCATCTGAAGACATAGGCATATTTGCAACTTGTTGTTTCAATTCTGCTCCACCAGCGTAATCCTGCGCAACTAAATCCACTACAAATATCACCAGAAGGCTCAACGGATTCGCGACAATAACCCCAGCCAGTACAATACGTATGATAGCGATTGGAACAGCAATTAACCCTAAAATTAAACCTAAAGTAAATTTGACTGCCGGATGACTATCTCCCATAAATATTAATGCAGTTACACATTCTATAATTGCTGGAATAAATAGCGTCAGACAATCCAACACACCAAAGTGATCGTTAAAATAATCTTGCTCCGAGCTATCCTGTCTACCAATGATTACAATTCCAGCAATGCTTAGGGTACCCGCTATTACGAAAAACCCATCTTTCAGTTTTTGTTTAAAATCGGTTCGCAGTGTTCGTGCATGTGGTGATCCTTCGGTTTCAAAGATGCTGGAAAAAAAGTTGAACAAAGAGGAGTCTTTCATAAGTTTACTGCCACAATCTCATTCATGGATCTCGCGGACAATACCGCGAACAAGTCGCGGCAGCGAGACGTAGGGTTTGAGTCGAGATTACAACAGATTTCATCCAAAAATTTTTTAATGCACCTTTGGTGGTACTGCAAATGTGTGATAAGGTGCAGGCGAGGGGAGCGTCCACTCTAATCCTTCAGCGCCTTCCCAAACTTTCGCTGGCGCTGCTATCTTCCACTTACCACGAATAGTTTGAATAACATTATAAAGAAAAATTAATTGTGAAAAACCAAAGATAAATGCCCCAATACTGGCAATTTCATTAAAGCTAGCGAATTGTAAAGCATAGTCGGGAATTCGCCTTGGCATACCCGCAAGACCTAAAAAGTGCATCGGAAAAAAAGTAATATTCAACGCAATAGTTGTAAGCCAAAAATGCCATTTCCCTAAATGTTCGTTATACATATGACCAGTCCATTTAGGTAACCAATAATAGACAGCGGCAATAATCGAAAAGATTGAACCTGGTACTAACACATAGTGAAAATGTGCAACAACAAAATAAGTATCTTGATATTGATAATCTGCTGGAACAATTGCCAGCATTAACCCAGAAAATCCACCAATCGTAAATAAAATCACGAACGCAACGGCAAAAAGCATTGGCGTTTCAAATGTCATTGCACCACGAAACATTGTAGTTACCCAGTTAAAAACTTTTACTCCTGTTGGCACGGCAATTAACATGGTGACATACATAAAAAACAGCTCACCCGCTAAAGGCATACCAGTAGTAAACATATGGTGCGCCCACACGATAAAGGAGAGGAACGCAATAGCGCCAATGGCATAAACCATGAAATTATAGCCAAACAATTTTTTGCGGCTAAAAGTAGGAATAATCTGCGAAATAATCCCAAAGGCCGGTAAAATTAAGACATAGACTTCCGGATGACCAAAAAACCAAAACACATGTTGAAATAATACTGGATCACCACCACCTGCGGGGTTAAAAAAGCTCGTACCAAAATGACGATCGGTTAGCATCATAGTGACTGCCCCAGCTAACACTGGCATGATTGCCAATAATAGAAAGGCAGTAATAAACCATCCCCAAACAAAGATAGGCATCTTCATCCAAGTCATCCCTGGTGCACGCAGGTTAATGATAGTAGCAATAATATTAATTGCTCCCATAATAGAAGAAAGTCCCATTAAATGAATGGAAAAAATCATATAGTCTGTGCTGGCTGGACCATAAGTCGTTGAGAGTGGCGCATAAAAAGTCCAGCCAAAATCAGGTGCAGGGCCTTTCATAAATAAGGTACTGCCTAACAGAGTAAAAGCAAAAGGTAAAATCCAAAAACTCCAATTGTTTAATCGTGGCAATGCCATATCAGGCGCTCCTATCATCATAGGAATTTGCCAGTTAGCCAAACCAACCATTGCTGGCATCACTACACCAAAAATCATAATCAGACCATGCATTGTGGTCATTTGATTAAAAAATTCCGGTTGGAGAAATTGTAATCCTGGTTTAAACAACTCGGCACGAATTAACATCGCCATAGCGCCTGCCACAAAAAACATGAACAAACTTAGCATGAGATAAAGTGTACCGATATCTTTATGGTTAGTCGTAAAAACCCAACGCTTTATCCATTCCAGCTTAGTTTTAGCCTGTGGTGCACCATGATGCTCGTCTAGATGTTCGATTGCTTCACTCATTTGAATACTCCATAAATGTATTAACCTTTACCTTTAGCTTTAGCTTTTGCAATATCAGCCGGCTGTACCATATCACCGGTATTATTACCCCACGCATTTCGTTCATAAGTAATAATCGCAGCGAGATCATCATCACTTAATTGCGTACCAAAGGCCTGCATGGCAGTGCCAGTTTTGCCATTGAGAACCATATCAATATGGGCAGAAACAGGCCCTGTGGCAACTTTGCTGCCTTTCATGGCTGGAAAAGTTGGTGGCATACCTGCTCCATCTACTTTGTGGCAGACACTGCATGAAGTATTGTATGCCTGTTCACCGCGCTTCATCAGTTCATCTTTAGTCCAATTTTTTCCTGATAAAACTGCAGGAAGCTGTTTTGGTTGGCCTGGTTTTTGTGAAGCTACCCACTGTTGAAAATCTGCATCGCTTTTTGCCTCAATTACAATGGGCATAAAACCATGGTTTACCCCACAAAGTTCAGCACATTGCCCACGATAAGTACCTGGTTTTTCGATAATTGCCCATGCTTCATGAATAAACCCTGGAATAGCATCACGTTTAATACCTAATTCTGGCACCCACCAAGAATGAATCACATCATTAGAAGTGACTAAAAGCCGAATCTTTTTTTGTACGGGAACTACTAATGGGTGATCAACTTCCAACAAATACCACGGATTCTTAGCAGCTTTATTTTGAATTTGATCCAATGGAGTTGATAAATTGCTAAAAAAACTAATACCTTGATCTAAATATTCATATTTCCATTTCCATTGATAGCCAGTCACCTTAATTGTAATCTCGGAGTTTCGATAATCCTCCATACGCATTAAGACAGTGGTTGCGGGAACTGCCATAGCCACTAAGATAATAAAAGGAATAATTGCCCAGGTCACTTCTAGTACTGGATGTTCATGAAATTGGGCAGCTTGGTAGCCGCGCGATTTTCGGTGCATAACTAAAGAATAAAGTAATACCCCAAATACCACTACACCAATAGCAACACAGATCCAGAAAATGGTCATATGTAAATTATGAATCTGATGACTTAACGGAGTTACTCCACGAGGCATGTTATATTGAAGGTCGGCTACATTCATAATTTTAGTCCCAGGTTACCAAAGTGAATAATCAGCGCCGCTTTGGCTATGTTGTACCATATATTTAACAGCTGCAATAATTTCAGCATCACTACAATCAATGCATGTACCTCTGGGCGGCATGCGCCTGTAACCGTGAATTGCACGATAGATTAATACATCCATATTTTGTGCAATCAATGGCGCCCACGCTTTCTGATCACCCACCTTAGGAGCACCTAATTTACCTTCTGCATGGCATACACTACAGGTTTCATCATAAACCTTCTTACCATCAGCCAGTGTCAACTTAGGAACTTTGGGCGGAGCGACTTCAGCGCCAGCACTTCCTTTACTTTTATCAAGAATATACTCCACAGCCGCTTTAATTTCAGCATCAGAGCAAGTCATACAAGCTCCTCTAGGTGGCATAGAGTTATAACCATTAATCGCATGGTTTAGCACCGTAGCCATTCCTTGTTTCATACGGGAAGACCAATCAGCAGCATCACCAATTTTAGGTGCACCAGCAGCACCAGTATCATGACAAACAGCACAATGCGCAGTGTAAATATCTTGACCTGCAGAAGCCTCTAACTTACCGCTAGCTTTTGGTGCTTCAGGTTCTTTACTTTTAACTGTTTTAAGATAGGTAACTATGGCATTTAAGTCATCTTGAGTAAGATAGGTTAAACTATCTATGTTTACTTCAAGCATAGGTCCACCCACAGCGCCCGCACCATGAAATTTTTTATTTTTGGTAAAGACTTCAACAATTTCCTGATCAGCTACCCCTTTAAGCCCTGTTGAAGTGATGTTTGCTGCATAATAACCTTCAACAAATGCACCCGTTAAAGCATAAGCACGTTTCATTGCGCCAAACATATTACGCGGCGTGTGGCACTCACCACAGTGTCCTAATCCTTCAACAATATAAGCACCACGATTCCAATCAGCAGATTTAGTTGCATCATACTGATAAACACCTTTATTAAATTCAAAAAAGAGTAACTTCCAACCGTACTGCAAAAATCTCCAGCTAAATGGGAAAGGCACATCATTTTTACGATGCATTTCATGTATTGGCGGTAAACTGAATAAGTAAGCTTTAATAGCCAACAAATCTTCACGAGTCACACGGGTAAATGAGGTGTAAGGGAATACTGGAAAATAGTTGTACCCCTGTGGAGAGATACCATGTTGCATGGCACGGACAAACTCGTCATCTGTCCATTTACCAATACCGGTTTCTTTATCGGAAGTAATATTAGGGCTATAAAAAGTACCAAAAGGGGTTTTAATCGCATATCCACCAGCAAATGCTACCCCATGATGATCAGTGTCAGTGTGGCAAGCAATACAATCACCCATTTTGGTAAGATATTCTCCACGCTTGAGTAATGCTGCCTGTTTATCAGTACCATAATCGATAGTAGGGTAGGTCAGCGGAACCATTGTAGGCTTTTGAGTAGTGTCGGTAGTTTGCGCACTCAGGTTAAAAGAAAGCAGTGCAAGCAAAAAAAACCAATAAGTTTTTTTTATAGTAATCAATGCCAAATTCATGTGGAGTCTTAACCTTTTGGTATATTTATACCTCTCGGGAACAGGTTTGCAGTTTTTTTCATCTCATTTTACTGCGAAATTTTAATGTTCTTCAATCGAAAAACCTCGAAATACGAAGGAGTATTCCTGCGGTTTTTTTCAATCAGAACATTAAAATTTCTGGTAAACTGAGCGAAAAAATTCAGCAAACCTGTTCCCGAGAGGTATTGGAAATAGCTGCACAATTTTAGCGATTTTTTCCTGAAACACAAATTCAATCTTTTATGACAATAATTTCTCTGATTGCAGCAATGGCTAAAAACCGCGTGATTGGTTATCACAATCAATTACCTTGGCATCTGCCCGCTGATCTAAAACATTTTAAAGCGATTACCTTAGGCAAACCAATTGTTATGGGTCGAAAAACCTATGAATCTATTGGTAAGCCATTGCCAGAAAGGATGAATATTATTTTAAGCACTAATGCTAGCTATCAAGCACCAGGTTGTTACGTTGTCAGTAATCTTGACGAAGCAATTCAAGCTGCATCAATAGCAGAAGAAATTTTAATTATTGGTGGCGCACGTATTTATCAAGCATATCTACCTTTAGTGCAAAAAATGTATCTGACTTTCATTGATGCTGAAGTAGAGGGTGATGCATTCTTTCCACAATTTGATGAGCACACATGGAATGTTGTTAGCAAAGAAAATCATCTGTCGGATGAAAGAAATAGTTATGACTATAGTTTTGTGGTGTTGGAGAGAAGGTGAAGGACGTTGCTCCATAAATCACCTCCAACTTTAGCCTACGTGCCGCGGCTTGTCCGCGGCATCCATAGAAAAAATTAGGAAGTAACCCTAACCAAAATAATACTTAATACCCAACGTTACAGTTTGTGTATTTAAATTTGCTGAAGATTGGTTGACCAAACCGTCAGATACTACAAATGTATCACTAGAGCTTTGAGCTAAAGTGGGACCTCCCTCAATCACCGTAGTAACATCTCCTGTATTAGATGCATTGATTTTGCCATAGGAGGTATAAATATAATCTACTGTTAACGCTAAGTTTTTACAAATGTAACTCTCTAATCCAAGCCCTAAACGCAAAGCTGAAACGCTCTTAGTTTGAGACTCCGATAAAAACGAATCAGTTGTTATGGGAGGATCACTTCCTAAGAAAGTAAAAGAAAAATCATTATCAGAATTTAAGTGAAGTTTGTTAAACGCCACACCTACGCGGCCATATAACAAAGTATGGTTACCGAGTAAAAGAACCCCCGGCCGAAGGTCGATACCAAATTCTCCATTATTTAAATTGGCTTTTGTTCTAGTAGTAAGAGATTCAAAATCTTCATCATCATCTGGTTCAGCATGAAAAGCATAATCTCTTAAAGTTGATTCACGCTGATAAGTATTGCCAAAAATTTCCCCAGCCAAATAAAAACTAGAACAACCCAACATTTGTCCATAACCTGCAAAAATACTACCACCACCTTGCGTGCTAGCTACATTAACACTTTGTGAAGAAGCTAATTGATTATTATTATCGAACAGATTGATAAAGGTTGCTGATGAAGTATTCGAAATTTTACCAGTAGTAAAAGCTGCCCCTGCATTGATACCTGCATAAAAACCATCAAAAGGGGAAGTATTTGTCCTAGCAAAAACATTCATTCCACTTGCAGCTAAAACGAAGAAAGTACCAACAAGATATAATTTCTTTTTATTCATAATTTTCCCTTGAATCTAATAAGTAAAGCCACAAATTATAGTAGATTAATTCATTCTACTAAATAACCGTCAACTAATTCTAATGTGCGATCCATATGCTGCGTAAGCCTTATATCATGGGTAACAATCAAAAAGCTAGTTTTCAAAGTTCGATTAAGTTCAAGCATCAACTCATAAATTCGATCAGCGTTTTTATGATCAAGATTTCCAGTAGGTTCATCAGCTAATACACAAACAGGATCGGTAACCAACGCACGGGCAATAGCAGTTCGCTGCCTTTCGCCACCGGAAAGTTCGCCAAGCTTATGTTGATCACGATGATTTAAGCCAACCTTTTCCAACATGGCAAACGCCTTTTCTTTTGCCTCAGAAGGCGAGAGGTCACGCAATAACAGTGGTATACATACATTTTCAAGAACAGTAAATTCTGGCAGCAAATGGTGAAATTGATAAATAAAACCTAAGGTTCGATTGCGAATTAAACTCAATTCGTTTTCGGATAAATGATCAATTTTTTCCCCTGCAACTCTAATTTCACCACTTGAAGGTTTATCTAATCCCCCTAACAGATGTAGCAAGGTACTTTTTCCCGATCCAGAACTACCAATGATAGCCACTCGCTCGCCAGTAGCAATTTCAAGATCAACTTTCTTGAGTACATCAACACGCAACACACCATCTTGAAATGCTTTAGCCAAAGCATGGCAAGATAAAACAGCATCATGGTTAAAGTTTGGATTATTCATAACGAAGCGCTTGTGCAGGTTGAACACGGGCAGCACGCCATGCTGGATATAAGGTCGCCAATAAACTCAATAAAACGGCAGCAAAACAAATATGCCACACATCCGACCAAAGCAGCTTTGAAGGCAAATAATTAACGAAATAAATACTTGAAGAAAGCAGCTTAACATTAAAATAATGTTCAATCGTAGCAACCAACCGAGTGGCATTGAGTGCTAAGGTGATACCACCAATAAGACCTAACAAAGTGCCAACGATACTAATAATTGCACCTTGAACGATAAAGATATTTAAAATAGTGCGAGGTGTTGCACCAAGTGTGCGCAAAATAGCGATGTCTGACTGTTTATCTGTAACTACCATGACTAATGTTGAAACTAAGTTAAATGCCGCAACAGCAATCAGTAATAATAAAATAATGAACATGGTGGTTTTTTCAAGCCCAATCACTCTAATAAAGTCGCCATAGGTTTCTGTCCAATCATGAACTTGCAAATCAGGGGGCACTATTTTAGCTAAGCCTTCAGCGATCTTAGGAGCTGCATATAAATCAATGAGTTTAAGCCGTAACCCCGTTACACCATCACCCAGTTGAAATAAAGCTTGTGCATCATGAATATTAATCAATGCAAGTCCAGTATCAAAACCAAAACCAGTGCCCACACGATAAACGCCTACCACAGTAAAGCGTTTAAATCGTGGCATAATACCCGCTGGTGTTAAAGATGCTTGCGGTATGAGTACAGTAACTTTGTCCCCTACAGTAAGCCCTAGGCTTTCAGCTAGCTCTTGACCCATGATCATGCCAAATTGATTAGGCTTTAAATTATCTAGTGAACCAACAACCATTTTAGTCGTCAACACAGAAACTTTATGTTCATCTTGCGGCAAGATGCCGCTGATAACCGTTGGATGAACTACGCCTTGGTTACTTAACATCCCATTGCCAGCGATAAACGGCGTCACTGCAGTAACTCCCGGATAATGTTCAACTTTTTTAGCAATCAGTGGCCAATCCTGTAACACTTCATTAGCAATAGGGCGAATGCTGACTTGTTGCGCCATGCCAAAAATGCGATGACGAATTTCGTCATCAAAACCATTCATAACAGAAAGCACTGTAATTAATACAGTAACGCCTAAAGCAATGCCAAGCATTGAGGAAAGCGATATAAAAGAAATAAAATGATTGCGTTGCTTGGCGCGTGTGTAACTCAAGCCAATATATAATGAAACTGGTCTAAACACGATTGATTCCTGATGGTGAGGCAATTAGTATAACTAATTTTACTAGTCAAGTAGTATAATCAACTTTACTAATTTAGAATACGGGTATTTTAGCAGTGAGTTATTTTCTACCTCCTGAATGGGCCAAGCAACAAGGGGTTATGTTAACTTGGCCGCATGCTGATAGCGATTGGGCTCCATTGCTCGACTATGTTGAACCAGTTTTTGTTGAAATTGCACACCAAATAATTAAACGAGAAAACTTAATTATTACTTGTTTTGATGAGGCTCATCTTCAAAGAATCACTTCACTTTTATCATCTTGTGATATCGCAAATACTCATTTTTATGTTGTGCCATCGGATGATACCTGGGCAAGAGATCACGGCCCAATTACAATCTTTAACGGCGAAAATAAAGTTTTGCTAGATTTCACGTTTAATGGATGGGGAAATAAGTTTTCAGCTAAACGCGACAATCAAATCAGCAAAAATTTATATCAACAAGGGGCATTTAGCGAAGCTGAACTTTGCTCTATTGATTTTGTGTTAGAAGGAGGGAGTATTGAAGTTGATGGGCAAGGAACTTTATTAACTACTGAGCGGTGCTTGTTAGCAAAGACGCGAAATCCGTTACTCAATAAAAGCGAGATTGAAAATAAGTTAAGAGATTTTTTGGGTGTACAACGCTTTCTGTGGCTTAAACATGGGTTTTTAGCTGGAGATGACACAGATAGTCACATCGATACCTTGGCGCGTTTTACCGATGCTGACACCATCTGTTATGTTCATTGTGATGATCCTAAAGATGAGCACTACTCTGAATTAAATCAAATGGCTGCAGAACTTAAAGAATTTAGCAATTATCTTGGAAATCCTTATCGACTCATTAAACTGCCTTGGCCTGCACCAAAATATAATGTCAACGGTCAACGATTGCCCGCAAGCTATGCTAATTTTTTAATTATCAATGGCGCAGTACTTATGCCAACTTATCGTGATCCTAAGGACAAAGAAAGCTTACAACAGCTGCAAGTTTGTTTTCCAAATCATGAAATAGTTGGAATTGATTGCCTGCCATTGATCGAACAAGGGGGGAGTTTGCATTGCGTAACCATGCAGATACTGTAACTGAGAAGTTACAAAAAGTCCTTGCCCAGGCTGGCCTAGGTTCAAGGCGCGAACTTGAAACTTGGATTAGTAAGGGTCGAGTTAAAGTCGACGGAAAAATTGCTACATTAGGTGATAGAGTAAAAGCCAATGCAAAAATTACGGTTGATGATAAACTAATTAAGCTTAATTTTCGTGATGAAAAGCCACGAATGCTGCTTTACCACAAACCAGCTGGTGAAATTTGTTCCCGCCATGATCCAGAAAATCGACCCACTGTATTTGATCGGCTCCCAAAATTAAAAGTAGGTCGCTGGATTATAGTAGGTCGTTTAGATATTAACACCAGCGGCCTGTTGCTATTTACTAATGAAGGTGAATTAGCCCATCGTCTTATGCACCCTTCATCTAATATTGAACGAGAATATGCAGTACGTGTGTTAGGCACTATATCACCCGAAATTTTATCGCGGTTACAAAAGGGCGTAATGTTGGAAGATGGCATGGCGCATTTTGAAAGTATCTTCCCTGCGGGTGGCCAAGGTGCAAATATTTGGTATCATGTTATTCTTAAAGAAGGTCGTTACCGCGAAGTCAAACGCTTATTTGAGTCACAACACCTTTGTGTGAGCCGACTTATCCGCGTACGTTTTGGGCCAATTTTTTTGCCGCGCGATCTTCGTCCTGGGGTTTGGGTTGAAATCCCACCTGCAAGTTATTTTAAAGATATATCAAATAAATAGAGTGTTATGGCGCTTATTGTTCAAAAATACGGTGGAACATCTGTTGGTAGCTTAGAGCGCATTCAACATGTTGCAAAACAAGTTCTTGCTACTCGAGCGCAAGGTCATGATGTAGTGGTAGTTGTTTCAGCAATGAGTGGCGAAACAGATCGCCTGATCGAGCTTGCAGAGCTTATTACACCTCTGCCAGAACCACGTGAGTACGCGGCACTAGTTTCAACTGGTGAGCAAGTGTCTATGAGTATTCTTGCGATGACACTGATTGCCCATGGTTGTCCAGCTTGTTCATATACAGGAGCTCAAGCACAAATTCATACTGATCATGATTTTAAGAAAGCGCGAATTATTGATATCAACCCGCAAGCACTACGCGATACACTTGCAGCTGGCAAGGTGGCTGTAGTGGCAGGCTTCCAAGGAATTGATGACCACGGCAACATCACCACTTTAGGCCGAGGAGGATCAGATACTAGTGCAGTCGCCATTGCAGCAGCATTAAAAGCTGATGAGTGTCAGATTTATACTGATGTAGATGGCGTTTATACTACTGATCCGCGTGTGGTGCCACAAGCTAGACGGCTAAAGCGTGTAACATTTGAAGAAATGTTAGAGATGGCGAGTTTAGGCGCAAAAGTATTGCAAATTCGATCAGTTGAATTTGCTGGCAAATATAATGTGCCTCTTAGAGTTTTATCGAGTTTTTATGAAGGGGAGGGTACTTTGATTACATTTGAACAAACCGGTATGGAACAACCACATGTTTCTGCTATTGCATTTAACCGAAATGAAGCCAAAATCACTCTCGTTGAGATTCCTGATAAACCAGGTATTGCTGCAGACATTCTGGGGCCAATCAGTGAGGCAAATATCGATATCGATATGATTGTGCAGAATGGTTCAGTAGATGCTAGCACCAATTTTACTTTCACTGTGCATCGAGATGATTATCAAAAGGCGCTGCAAATTGTTGAGAAAAACAATCAAAAAATTCAAGCCAGCAGAATTGTTGGTAACAACAAAATTGCTAAATTATCGCTAGTAGGTGTGGGAATGCGTTCTCATGCCGGTATTGCTAGCACAATGTTTGAAACCTTGGCAAAAGAAGGTATTAATATCCAATTAATCTCAACCTCAGAAATTAAAATCTCAGTAATTATTGACGAAAAATACCTTGAATTAGGGGTGCGAACTTTACATGACGCATTTGGTTTAGATAAACCACCATCTGAAGAGTTTGATCCTTTGAAAAAATAATTATTAAAGCGTAACTGCTCGCCCCGCCGCCTACGTGCCGCGGCATCCACTTCGCAATCTGGATGCCGCGGACAAGCCGCGGCACGTCGTAGGGTAGGGGGTTGAGTAGTTACATTTAAGCATTCAAATTCGGTAAATCAGTCGCATTTATAGGTATTACTCGAATAACACGCTTTGTGCCATCCGCCAGTAGGGCAAGATTAGTAACATTCCAGTATCCTTTTGGTCCATTAGGAAAAAGTTCTGTTGGCGTAAGATTCCCTCTATCAAGATAAATAGCGCGAATTCCCACATCAATAATCGGAATGGTCTGTACTATTTGTTTCTGTTTAATATAAACTAGCTCCAAGCGCGAGAATATCGGATCCATAGTATCAACACGATTATTATTGTCGGTATCAAAAACAACTAAGCGGCCGATATGGTCAAGAAAATTAAGTTCAATTTTGCTCTGGTCAGTTAGATCATTACTGGGGCTAATAGCTAAAATAGGTAATTGTCCACTATTTACCATATCTGTAGTAAATATCCCTTGTTGATTCATATCTACTACCATAATTTGCCGAGCAAGCGGTGTGATCGAAGCAAAAGATGTGTTAGAAGCAAGCTGCCTTTGGTAAAAGGTAAGTGAAATATAGCTAATTGAGAATAGAATAAGAAAAACACCCATTCCTATTATAAAACTACTTTTTCGCATTATTGAATTTCCTTGACTGACTGGATGCCGCGAACAAGTCGCGGCACGTAGTTATCGTTAACATTACCGTTATTTGCGCTTGCTGTCTAATTAACTTACAATAAGCGCGTTTTATCTCCTTGCTTTACTACCCAGTAGAAAGCTATTAATTAAATCCATAAGGAGCGTTTTATGCGAAATTATGAAATATTGTTTTTAGTTCACCCTGACCAAAGTGAACAAGTACCTGCAATGATAGAGCGTTACCAATCGCTCATTAAAAAAGAAAATGGCAACATTCTCCGCCTTGAAGACTGGGGCCGTTGTCAACTTGCTTATCCAATTCGTAAGATTCATAAAGCTCATTACATCTTGATGAATATTCAGTGCAACCAAACTGTTTTAGACGAATTAACACACTCGTTCCGTTTTAGTGATGCTATTTTACGTCATCTAATTATTGCACGGGAACAAGCTATTACAGAACCTTCTCAGCGCCTAAAAGCTAAAGAGAGTCAGGCAGACGCGCCTCAAGCAGCAGAATCTGAAATAGTAACTGGAGATATTGGCCGCTACCGCCGTAAAAAGCAGTCTCAGTTGACTTCAAAGGAAGTAAAAGAAATCGATTATAAAGATACTGATCTATTAAAAACTTGTATTACGGAAACCGGTAAGATTATTCCAAGCCGAACCACAGGAGCACCAGCTAAACTACAGCGTCAAGTAGCTCTTGCTATTAAACGTGCGCGCTTTATCGCTATGTTGCCTTATTGTGATCACCATTAATAAAGAGGTATAAACCCATGCATATTAACATTATCTTACTCGAAAAAATCCATAAGTTAGGTCAATTAGGCGAAAAAATCTCTGTCAAACCGGGATTTTGGCGCAACTATCTTTTACCTCAGGGTAAAGCCGTGTTAGCAACTCAGGAAAATATTGCTAAAGTGGAAGAACAACGCGCAGAACTTGAAAAAGCCATGGCTGAAAAACTGACTGCAGCAAAAACACGTGCAGATAAACTTAGTGACACTGTTGTTACAATTTCTGCTAAAGCTGCTGACGAAGGTAAGTTATATGGCTCATTAGGTGTAAAAGATTTAGTAGATGCAATTTCACAAGCTACTGGTATTGCTATCGAAAAAAGTGAAATTCATTTGCCTAACGGAGCGATTCGCTTAATCGGAGAGCATGACATTGAAATTCGATTACATTCTGAGATAGTAGTTTCTGTCAAAGTGAATGTTATTCCTGAGTCTGCTTAAGAGCTTGTTTAAAATCTTTTTCTGTCATTTTCCCTCACCCTGTCCCTCTCCCAGGAATAAAGTCAGGAAATTTTATAACGTTCGGGGCTGGGAGAGGGGACGTTTATTTTTATTTTCTACCTGAAAAGCAGGCTGCTGGTTTAGCAGATAGTAAAAATTTTAAACAGGTCCTTATATGTCAAATAACCTTACCATTAGGCCACCTCGCGCGCTTGCTGGGCTAAAAGTTCCTCCTCATTCTATTGAGGCTGAGCAAGCCATACTAGGTGGCTTAATGTTAGGTAGTCAAGCTTGGGATAACATTGCAGATAGAGTTAAAACTGTTGATTTTTACCGCACTGAGCATCGTACGATTTTTCAAACCATATCTAAATTAATTCAAAATAACACGCCAGTTGACGTATTAACTGTGACTGAAACACTGCGGGCAACGCAGCAACTAGATGAAGCCGGCGGAGAAGTATATTTATTTGAATTAGCCAAAAACACTCCCACAATTGCTAATATTCTTGCTTATGCTGATATCGTTAGAGATCGCTCAATTGTTCGCCAATTGATTCAGGTTGCTGCCGAAATTGCAGAAAGTGCATTTATGTCTGATGGGCAATCTAGTACACAGTTATTAGATAACGCAGAACGTAAAATTTTTGCTATTGCCGAACAACATGTTACACACGCGGGGCCGATTAATGTAAAACAATTATTAGCTAAGGCAATTGATCGAGTTGACACACTCTATCATTCTGGACAAACAATCACTGGTCTGGTTACTGGCTATCATGATCTAGATGAATTTACTGCTGGTCTTCAGCCAGCAGATTTAGTTATTGTTGCTGGTCGTCCCTCGATGGGAAAAACGATGTTTGGCATGAATATTGCTGAGCATGCTGCCTTACAGAGTGGCAAACCGGTATTAGTATTTAGTATGGAAATGCCTGGGGATGCCCTAGCAATGCGTATGATTTCTTCTTTAGGGCGAATTGATCAGCATCGTTTGCGAACTGGTAAGTTAAAGGAAGAAGACTGGCCACGCATTCATTCCACTGTGAGTTTATTATCAGACACTCCTCTTTTTATTGACGATACAGCAGCACTAAGTCCTGCGGAACTACGTGCCAGGGCAAGACGTTTGGCCCGTGAAACAGGTCAGCTTGGGTTAATTGTGGTAGACTATTTGCAACTTATGCAATCGCAGGGCTTTAAAGAAAACCGAACCGCAGAAATTTCCGAGATTTCTCGAACATTAAAAGCATTGGCAAAAGAACTTGAAGTTCCTATTATCGCGCTTTCTCAGCTTAACCGAGGTCTTGAACAACGTGCTGATAAACGCCCAGTTATGTCGGATTTACGTGAATCTGGCGCCATTGAACAGGATGCAGATGTTATTCTATTCATTTATCGGGATGAAGTTTATAATGAAGACAGCCGTGAAAAAGGCGTAGCAGAAATTATTATTGCCAAACAGCGAAATGGTCCAATTGGAAAACTTAAACTAACTTTCTTAGGTCAATATATGCGGTTTGAAAATTATATACAGTCTTTTTAAATAAACCTCTTGCATAACCAAATATTTTATTTTTATGCAAGGCGCAGCTTGAACGAGCAGCGCAGTTTATATGAGATAAATGAGCAGCGCAGATCAAGCTGCAACGAAGCAGAAAAACAAAAGATGCAGGTTATGCAAGAGGTTTAATGAATACATCCGTTGAAACCATACCCACCCAAACTCCTCAAGTTTATTTAACTTATGACGCCGCACAAAAGCTTCATCAACTCTTTTTAGAAGAAGGTAAAGAGGATTTAAAGCTACGTATTTTTATTGAAGGGGGAGGGTGCTCCGGGTTTAAATACGAATTTGCTTTTGAAACCACTACACATGGAGACGATAAGATTTTTAAAAAAACCGTGGAAAATAAATCCAGCCTTATCTTTCTGGCTATTTGCGCATCTTACGAATTTTTTAAGGATCCCATGGTTTTTATCAGCTGTTGCCTTGTAAACGAAGCAGGATGCTACGAAGTTGAAGTGGTTATCGATTCAATGAGTTTTCTATATTTACAAAACTCCGAAGTTGATTATGAAGAAAATTTTCAGGATAGCCGCTTTATTATCCGAAATCCTAATGCGCAATCTAGCTGTGGTTGTGGGTCTTCTTTTTCAGTATAAATTGAAAATTCGCGACTTTGAAAGAGGTTTACTATGAGAGTCACTATTTTTGGTGCAGGTTACGTTGGGTTAGTTACAGCTGCTTGTTTAGCAGAAAGAGGTAACCATGTGCTCTGCGTTGATGTTGACAAAATACGAGTTCAAAAACTCAAAGCGGGTATTTGTCCCATTCATGAACCAGGTTTGCCAGAGCTAATTTTACAAAACTCCAAAGCTGGCCGTTTGGATTTCACCGATGATCCAGCTGCAGGCGTCGACCATGGTTTCTATTTGTTTATTGCTGTAGGAACCCCGCAACACGAAGATGGTTCAGCCGATTTGCAGCATGTTTATTCAGTAGCCAACACTATTGGTAATTGCATTGAAGATTATCGAATTATCGTAACAAAATCGACCGTACCGGTGGGTTCATGCGATAAGGTTGAACAAATTATTCATGAATGTTTAGCAAAAAGAGGAAAAACCGTTGCATTTGATGTGTCATCTAACCCAGAGTTTTTACGCGAAGGCGCAGCTATCGACGATTTTATGAACTCTGATCGCATTGTGGTGGGAGTAAATAATGAGCGTAGTAAAGAATATTTTAAAGTACTTTATGCACCATTTAATCGCAATCAGGATCGATTAATTACTATGGATCCCCGATCTGCAGAACTCACTAAATATGCTGCCAATGCAATGCTCGCGACTAAAATTAGTTATATTAATCAATTAAGCCAATTATCAGAACGCTTAGGTGCGGATATCGAACAGGTTCGAATCGGCATTGGGTTTGATCCTCGCATTGGTACACACTTTATTAACCCTGGCTGCGGCTATGGTGGTTCTTGTTTTCCAAAAGATTTAAGTGCGCTGATGCAGATGGCTAAAACAGCAAGCTTAGACTTTGCGTTGATTAATGCAGTTCAACAAGTCAATGAGCAACAAAAAGAAGTACTGTTTCACAAAATGAAAAAGCATTTTAAAGCTGAATTGAAACATAAAACGATTGCACTTTGGGGACTTTCTTTTAAACCGAACACAGATGACATGCGGGAAGCACCCAGTCGTACTCTAATGGAGTTGTTATGGACTGAGGGAGCAAAAATTAATGCACATGATCCAGTAGCTATGTTAGAAGCAAAACGAATTTATGGTGATAGGCCAGATTTAAAACTTTGTGCAACTCCAGAAGAAACACTTAAAGATGCAGATGCTTTAGCAATTGTTACTGAATGGCCAGTATTTTCAAGCCCAGATTTTCATCGAATTAAACAAGAATTAAAACAACCAGTTATTTTTGATGGACGAAACTTATATGAACCTACTTATCTTAAAAAACTTGGGTTTAGCTATTACGCAATTGGTAGAGGAGATGCTTTACCTAGCGAGTAGTGTATCGTTTTATTAATTTTATTTTATTCTTTTCTTTGTCATGCCAGCTTAAAAATTGTTGTGTGCCGAGGGGGTACTATCATAATGCACATTAAAAAAGCAGTTTTTCCGGTCGCAGGAATGGGTACACGTTTTTTGCCCGCAACGAAAGCAAGCCCAAAAGAAATGTTACCCGTTGTTGATAAGCCACTGATTCAATACGCAGTTAAAGAAGCAGTTGAAGCGGGAATTACCCAGTTGATTTTTGTGACTAATAGAACACATGGCAAAAGAGCTATTGAAGATCACTTTGATGCCAATTTTGAGCTAGAAGCTAAGTTAGCTAAAAGTGGAAAATTAAACCTATTAGAAATTGTTTCCGATATTTTACCTAAAGGGGTTAGTTGTGCATATATTCGCCAGTCTGACGCATTTGGTTTGGGTCATGCAGTGCTGTGCGCAAAGCCATTAATACAAAATGAGCCATTTGCTGTTTTATTAGCAGATGATTTGATCGAGCATGAACATCAAGGGTGTTTATCACAAATGATGGAAGTCTATAACCAAGATGCAAGTAGCATTGTGGCAGTACAACCAATTTCCTCAGCAGAAACTCATCTTTATGGAGTTGTTGGTTTTGATGGTGAATCGGAAAAATTAAAAAAGATCACACATATTGTTGAAAAACCTCCAGTAGAAAAAGCTCCTTCCAGGCTCGGTGTAGTAGGCCGCTACATCTTAACACCAGCTATTTTTAACTGCTTGGAAAACTTAGAGCTAGGCGAAGGTGAAATGCAGCTAACAGATGCTATTCAAGGATTGCTTCACCATGAAAAGGTATTAGCGTTTCAATTTGATGGAATACGGCATGACTGCGGTAATAAATTAGGTTATTTAAAAGCTACGGTTTCTCAAGCGCTAAAGCACCCAGAATTAGCTGAGGATTTCCGAGTTTATTTGCGCGAGGTTGCGGCGCAGTTTTGAGACTAAAAATCACCATGCAAAAACAACAGTTTTGGCTCATCATCATCTTAGCTAACATCGTATTAGCTTTTATTGCCATCTCTGATCCTATACATGCAATTAATTCTGATGGTGTTCTATACCTGCAAACTGCAACAGCATATTTACAAGGTGGCTGGCGTGCTGCTATGCGCCTTTACCAGTGGCCATTTTATTCTATTTTAATTGCCTGGGTTAGCCAGATCTGCCATTGTTCACTAGAACTAGCTGCCTATTTAATTAATACTATTTTTCAGACTCTAATTTGTCTTGGATTTTTTAGTTTAGCGTGCAAAGCCAGACCAATTAATGATACCCATAAACAATTATTTATGGGATTTGCAACCTTAATCATCTTATTTTACCCAACATTAAATCATCATCGCGATTTGATTATTCGTGATTTTGGTTATTGGGCTTTTTCATTATGGGGCTGGATTTATCTGATTCAACTAAATGAAAACCAACGTTTTGTAAATGGTATTCAATTTAACCTCGCCATGTTAATTGCCAGTCTATTCAGGTTAGAGGGAATCATCATGCTGTTATTTGCACCAGTTTTGGTTTTTACTACCCAACAAGCACCGGTAATTAAAAAAATAGCTGGCTGTTTAAAAGCATACACTGTGACATTAATTCTTTTTATAGCCGGTTTACTTTATGTTTATATATCCTCCAACGGTGTAAATAATCTTGGCCGACTACTAGAGATTAAAACACAAATTGATGAAGGGGTAAATTTAATCTGGCAACAACTTTGGCAAGCTAAATATAATATTGCTCACTCTGTGTTAACACCAAATGCAATAGATAGCGCTGGGCCTTTATTAGTCGGTGGATTGGTTGCTGTTTATATTAAAATGCTAATAGCTACTTTAACGCCGTTGTATAGTGTTTTACTGATTACTTCAATTTGGAAAAAACAATTTTTACCAACTTCTGGCGCAAAACCAATAATCCATGTGGCAATCGGTCTTAACATATTGATTACTATTATTTTCTTAATGCAAGCGCTATTTTTAACTGAACGTTATTTGCTTGAACTCAGTTTTTTATTGTTACTTTGGTTACCTTTTTTATTGTTGTGGGTTTACCAACAAACACATATACCTGTCGGGCTTCAAGATGCGAACTTAGGCACTGAGTTTACGAGAGATTTAAATTTTTTTGAACGGGAAAATTCGAAGGAATACTCCCTGTATTTCGAGGATTTTCCCGTTCAAAAAAATTCAAAGGTCGACGTAAAATCAGATGCCCAAGTTCGCATCTTGAAGCCCGACAGGTATAGACAAAAGCCATGGATATTTTCCGCTGTGTTAGCCGTGATTATCTTAATTGGTCTGGTTTCTCTCCATAACTTTGGTCCTTCAAAAATTTATCTCAAACAAACCGGTTACTGGCTTAATCAACATTCGCCAAAGCAAGGAGTAATTTATACCAATAACCTACAAGTGGGTTATTATGCACAGCACCCATTTGTAACTTGGCAAAACTCCGAAAATATCCAACAAATTGTGCAAGAAGCTAGACAAAAAAAATATATTTATTTAGTGTTTGAAATAAAAGCAAATAATACGTTGCTTAAAGAACAATTAACTTCTCTGCTTGGAAAACCAACGAAAATTTTTATGAACAATAAAGCTGATTCAGTTTGGATTTATGCTACTATGTAAAATAAAACCAGCTATCTGTTGAGAAACAATTATGGATACTAAAATAATACGGAATATATTAAAAGATAAAAAAACCGGGAAAGATTTTTTACCTAGTACACATGGTTTTCAATTTAGTAATGGATTTAAAGATGGACGGTACGCGGGCGTTTTCAATCACGCTAATGGGCTGTGTGGCGGCATGTCATTTGCCATAAGAGATTATCATGAAAGTGCTAATCTTCCTCCTCAAACTGATCAAGTACCTACAGTAGAAACAAATAAAACTTTATTAGATTTCATTGCAGAACGCCAAGTAGATAGTGTTAGCCAAAAATCAGTTGGAAATTATTTTTCAATGCCAAAATTTCAGCCAAATGATGTAAAAAAACTATTCGATAAAGTTAAAAAAGATATTAACGAAAATCACTTGTCGATTTTAGGGCTTATTCGTGCTCAAAGTATTTTCGAAATTACTAAAAATCATCAAGTCGGCTGTTATGGATTCACTGAAGATAACCTAGGAAACGCAAATTGTTTTGTTTACGATCCAGGCCTTCCTCTTCCAGGCTCTATAGACGAGAGAGATCGAATTTACTTTTCATTTAATTATAAGAATTTTACCGAGGTTACCTGTAGTCACCCAGGATTAGGGACCATTTATTATGCTTTCCACCCTTCTTACAACTATAAAGTTCCACCTGGCGTCATAACAGATTATTCAAAAGACTTTTTGCAAAAAGTTCAACCTACTTGATCCTTCCAGTGAACACTAAAAAAACATTACTTAATTTTCCCACTCACTTTCCAATAAAAATTTTAGGTAAGGCAGATTTTTCATTTGAATCTACGGTTATAACAATTATTAGAAAACATATTCCAAATCTATCGGAAGGCGCTGTGCAATTAAAAAGCAGTCAGAAAGGTAATTATTTATCAATTACTGCTACTGTTTATGTGGAAAGCCAAGCTCAACTTGACGAGCTATACCAAGAACTAGTTGATTGTGAGCTAGTATTGATGGTGCTATAACACTGTTATAAGGAGATAAGATGCCAACTATCTTAATTACCGGAACTAATCGCGGAATAGGGCTAGAACTTACCCGACAATATTTACAAGAAGGTTGGCGAGTACTGGCTTGTAGCCGTAATCCAGCACAGGCTGACGAATTACAGTTGCTTAAACAGCAGCACGCTAATTTATTAACCCTTGCCGAATTAGATCTGCATGATGAAAAACAAATTCGTGCATTATCTAATGCCTGGAAAAATGAATCGATTGATATTTTATTTAACAATGCTGCAATTATGGGCCCTCATCACATAGAATTGGGTGATTTGAGCGTTAAAGATTGGCAAGAAGTAGTTCTTATTAATACCATTGCACCTATTTTGATGGCGCAGGCGTTTGTTGAACAGATCGCGCGCAGTCAACAAAAAATTATTGCTACGATGAGTAGCCTAATGGGCAGTATTGCCGAGAACCAATGGGGAAAATACTATTATTATCGTTCAAGCAAAGTTGCAATGAATGCGGCAATGAAAAGTTTAGCCATTGATCTAAGTAATCAAAATATTATTGGTGTAGTTCTTAATCCTGGGTGGGTAAAAACCGATATGGGCGGTGAAAATGCGCCTCTTAGTGTTTCTCAATGCGTAAAAGGATTAAGGCAAGTTCTAAACCAATTAACACCGGCAGAAAGTGGAAAGTTCTTGAGCTATACAGGTACTGAAGTTCCTTGGTAGCAAAACTTACATCCGCATTAAAAAAACCTTAGACGACACACACCATTTTCATAACACTCTAAAAAATGGCCGGATTTTTCCCAATCACTTAATACTATATGAGAAAATAATTCTGAGCCACGCCAAAAATAATGCAAAGCAGGACGATGGGTATGTCCATGAATTAGTTGCTGAACATTATATTGTTGCATCACTTTAGGAATTTCTTCGGGTGTTGCATCTAAAATAGATAATACCATCTGACGATTATGCGCTTCACTCACCCGCCGTGCTTTTTGAGCAATACTACGGCGGGTTTTAATGGGTGTAGCCAAAAAAATTTTTTGTAAAAAGCGATTACGTACTTTTTTTCTAAATGCTAAATATTGAATATCTTGCGTACAAAGCGTATCACCATGCAACAGTAATGTTTTTGTTCCATAAAGATCAATAATAGTTGGATCAGGAATAATATTTATTTGGCTTTGCTCTGCAAATACCTTGCCAATCAGAAAATCACGATTGCCATGCATAAAATAAATGAGCACGCCAGTTTGTCGCAAAATAGATAATGCCTTTGCGACTTGTTGTTGTAAGCTGGTGTTTTCATCATCGCCAATAAATGTCTCAAATAAATCACCTAAAATATAGAGCGCGTCAGACTTTGTTGCTTCCTGGGTCAAAAATTGCATGAAAAGCCGGATAATTTCAGGATGTGAACTGTCTAAGTGCAGATCAGAAATGAAGAGTGTGCGCATATTCATATTAAATGATTCTATGTTAAACTTTGCCACTATTAAATAATATCAACAGACCCTATGAAATCCCGATTCTGTCCTAGCCCAACTGGCTATCTACATTTAGGCAATACAAGAACAGCTTTGTTCAATGTTTTGCTAGCACAAAATCAATCTGGCAAATTTTTACTGCGCATTGAAGATACCGACAAGAGCCGCTCGTTTGAACATTATACACAAGCACTGATCGATGATCTTCGTTGGTTAGATTTAGATTGGCAAGAAGGGCCAATTGTAGATGGTCCACATTCACCTTATTTTCAATCAAAAAGGCAAGCCATTTACGATGAATATTATACCAAGCTCATTCAACATAAATTAGCTTATCCCTGTTTTTGTAGTGATAGTGAATTAGCCATCATGCGTAAAGTTCAATTAGCATCTGGACAACCACCACGCTATGACGGTAAATGCCGAACATTAACTACTATACAAATTGAAGAAAAAGTAGCCAAAGGCTTATTACCCACTTTAAGGTTTCATGTTCCTGAACAACAAACCGTTGAATTTACTGATTTAGTACGTGGCATTCAGCGATTTAATACCAATGATATTGGTGATTTTATTGTTCGCAGAGCAGATAGCACCGCCTCTTTTATTTTCTGCAATGCTATCGATGATGCTTTAATGGGAGTAACGCACGCGCTACGTGGTGATGATCATTTAACTAACACACCACGCCAATTATTAGTACTTAAGGCATTAGGGTTACCTGCTCCACAATATGGCCATATAGCATTGATCGTTGGTAACGATGGTAGCCCTTTATCTAAGCGCCATGGTAGTCGCAGTGTAGTCGAATTGCGCGAAGAAGGATTTTTGCCAGGCGCAGTTGTAAATTATTTAGCTCGTTTAGGGCATAGTTACAAACAAACTGGTTATTTATCTTTAGCTGAATTGGCAGCGCATTTTTCAGTACAAAATTTAGGATCTGCACCAAGTCGCTTTGATGAAGAACAATTACTCTACTGGCAAAAATCTGCTGTCATCAAACTATCTGACGAACAGGCATGGGACTGGCTAGGCAAAGAAATAAAAGACCGTGTACCTGAAGATAAACAGGGTATATTTATGCGGGTGATTAAGCCTAATCTTTGTTTTCCACGTGATGCTGATGTTTGGATCGATAATTTATTTGGTCCAATATCATTGGACTATTCACCAGAACATTGCACAATCCTTATCAATGCTGGTGCATTGTTTTTTGAAACCGCCATTTTAATAATCAATCAAGTTAGTGCTGACTTTAAGGCATTTAGCGAACAACTTATGCAAACACTACAAATCAAAGGCAAAACACTCTATGAACCATTACGTGTAGCACTAACTAATCAATTACATGGCCCAGAGATGGCAGGACTATTTGCATTATTAGGCGCTGAAAAAATTAAATGTCGTTTAGAAGCAGCAAAAGATATAGCGGTGAGCAACAAGTTAGTTACCTAGTAAAAGCTCAGTCTCCCCCGTGAGGCCGTCATTGCGAAGCTTGCGTTGTTTGCAAGCTGAAGCAATCCAGCAAAGAAATTTAAGCATTTTTACTGGATTGCCGCGCGCATCCTGCGCTCGCAATGACGACCTCACGGGGGAGACTGAGCTTTTATGTTACCTATTAAAAAAACTGTCATGCCAGCGAAGGCTGGCATCCAGCCTTCGCTGGCATGACAACAGTTAAAATAATAAAAATGGAACTATTATGTTACAAATCTACAACAGCTTAACTAAACAAAAAGAACTATTTAAACCCATTCATGCAGGTCAAGTAAATCTCTATGTTTGTGGAATGACAGTATACGATTTTTGTCATATCGGTCATGCGCGCGTACTAGTTGTTTTCGATATTGTCACCGAATATTTGCGTTATTTAGGTTATAAAGTTAATTACATCCGCAATATCACCGATATCGATGACAAAATTATCCACCGTGCTCAGGAAAACCAAGAACCTTTTCAACAACTCACGGAACGTTTTATTCAAGCAATGCACGAGGATTTTGCTAAGCTAGGAATCTTGCCACCTACAGCCGAGCCAAAGGCTACGGCTTACATTGAGCCGATGATCAGCTTGATTCAGACCTTGCTAGACAAAGGTTTCGCTTATATCGCTGATAATGGTGATGTCTATTACAGTGTTAGCCAATTTAAAACTTACGGTGCACTAGGTCATCAAGATCTTGAAAAACTTCACTCCGGTGCACGGGTAGCAGTCATTGATGCAAAACACCATCCACTTGATTTTGTACTGTGGAAATTAGCTAAGCCACAAGAACCAAGCTGGTCATCTCCTTGGGGAAATGGGAGGCCAGGTTGGCATATTGAATGTTCAGCAATGTCAATGGATGCATTAGGCGCTCATTTTGATATTCATGGTGGCGGTCTTGATTTGGCCTTTCCACATCATGAAAATGAAATCGCCCAATCTGAGGCAGCAAGCGGTGAAAAATTTGTTAACACTTGGATGCACGTAGGATTTGTTCAGGTCAATCAAGAAAAAATGTCAAAATCCTTAGGTAATTTTTTTACGATTCGTGATGTACTCAAAGAATACACACCCGAAGTAATTCGTTATTTTTTAATGGCAAGCCACTATCGTAGCCCATTAAATTATAGCGCTGAAAACTTACAAAGCGCTAAAGCAGCATTGGAACGCTTTTATCTATGTTTGCGTAATTTCCCGGAAGTTACGCCAAAACTTTTGCCTGATAATCCTTATTTAAAGCGCTTTGAATCCGCTATGCTAGATGATTTTAATACTCCCATAGCGCTTTCTGTATTATTTGATTTGGTACGCGAAACACATAAATTACAAATATCTGATAAAGATGAGGCAATTTTACACGCCGGATTACTAAAATATTTAGGAAATCTCTTAGGATTGCTCAAGCAAGACCCAGAAGCATTTCTAAAACAAGGTCAGCCAGAACAAAATAGCCAAGTCATCGAAGAATTAATTCAAAAACGGTTAATTGCTCGTCAAAATAAAGACTTTGCATTGGCCGATAAAATTCGTAATGATTTAGTGGATATGGGTGTTATTCTTGAGGATGCAAGCGGTATCACAAACTGGCGTTGGAAGTAAATAATAAAACATACCAATCACTCTGTAAAATGCGATATTTGCATTTTGCAGTGCCATTGAAATGCTGTCATAATAACTTCAATATTTAAAAACCGGAGCAACCCGTGAGCGTTTACGCAACTGAAACCGAACAAACTGAACAACTAAAACGTTGGTGGCATCAATACGGCAAATCAACCTTGGCAGTAGTCATTTTAGCCTTTTTAGCCAGTTGGGGTTGGCATGCGTGGCAAAGGCAACATGAACGCCTGCTGCAAACAGCCTCAGTTGTTTATGAACGCTTATTAACCAGCATTATCCGCGACGATCAAGTCGCTGTACAACAGCAAGCTGCAAGGTTATTTAAACATTATCCTCGTACACCTTATGCCCAATTAGCGGCACTCATACTAGCCCGCAAGGCTGTATATGATGGCGATTTAAATAGCGCTGAAAAGAAATTGAATTGGGTAATGAAGCATGGAGAAAATTCAGCATTAAAAGAACTAGCTAGAATTCGTCAAGCCCGCATTCTAGCTGCTAAAGACAAGCCAAAAGAAGCACTTGAATTGCTAAATAAAGTCGAGGATAAAGCATATTTACCGCTCATTCAGGATACCAAAGGCGATATTTACTTGCTCATGGGTAATAAAGAAGCTGCCAGATCAGCTTATCAAGCAGCACTTAAAGCGCTACCCACTTACGAAATTATGCAGCCTTTAATTTTAATGAAACTAGATGACTTGGTCGTTGATAACGATGATAAAAATGCGTAACTACTATTACCCTATTGTCATAAGCATGCTATTAACTCTGTTTGGGTGTACAACCCTGAGTGGGGTAGGGAGCGATAATGCTCCGACGCCATCACCATTAGTCAAATTTTCACCTGAAAAAAAACTGAATACTATATGGAAGGCACGAGTAGGGTCAGGCGCTAATAAAACACATGTGCGTTTTGAAACAGCGGTACACAATGGGGCTATTTATACAGTAGATGAGAAAGGAGCTGTTAGTGCAATTAACGCAGCAAATGGTAAAACAATCTGGACGGCTAACATTAAGAGTTGCCCAAGCAGTGGACCTGATACTCAATCCGGCTATCTGATTTTTGGTACGAAAAATGGTGAGGTAATTGCATTAAATAGCCATAATGGCCATTTAGTATGGCGCTCAATTATTTCGAGCCAACTATTAGCACCACCAAGGATTGCCAATCAATTAGTGTTGGTAAAAGCAGTAGATGGCAAATTAACTGCTCTTGATATTACCACAGGGAAACCACTCTGGGATTTTACCCACAGAACACCTTTAGTAATGTTACAAAGGGATAGCGCGCCTGTTGTAGCAAGAGGAGTTGTCTTTGCTGGCTTTGGCGATGGCCAATTTTTCGCCCTTAGCTTGCAAACTGGTAAGGTGCTTTGGCAGCAAACCATTGCACTGCCAAGAAGCTTAGGAGATTTAGATAGCTTGGTAGGTATTAACGCTGATCCACTCATTAATAATTCAGTAGTTTTTGTCGCCGCTTATCAAGGTAAGCTTGCAGCACTATCTACTAGCACAGGCCAAATTATTTGGCAGCGCGACCTCTCCACATACCATAACTTCGCCTTACAAGGTAATCTAATTGTAGTGACTGATGATCAAGGTATCGTCTGGGCTATTAACCGGGTTAATGGTCAAGTGCAATGGCTACAAAAAGCACTGTTAAATCGCTCACTAACTGCCCCTCTGATTGAGAAGCAGGAAATCTGGATAGGAGATTCAGAAGGAAATCTGCATGTACTTTCAACTAAAGATGGTCATTTTATTGCACGTTGTTTAATAGACAGTAGTGGGTTATTTGTTCAACCGGTGTTTGATAAAAACGGAGTCATAGTCCGATCTGCTGGCGGAGAGTTAGCAAAAACCTGCCTTACAACCTAACCGGAAATTAACCACCATGACCGACGAGCAAAATTTTGAAAAACAAGCTATTGAAAATTTATTATTTGCATCCTTAACTGAGCAGCGCCGCAAACGACGATGGGGCATTTTTTTTAAGCTGCTAGGGTTTACCTATTTACTGATTTTCTTGGGATTAATGTTTGCCAATCAATCTCCCACGCAAAATCAAGGAGATAAAAGTAAACCGCATATTGCTTTAATTGAAATTAATGGCGCGATTGATGAAAAAGCCGTTGCAAATGCTGATGATATTATTAAAAGCCTTAATCAAGCATTTAAGTCAAAATATGTGAATGGCGTTATTCTTCGCATCAATAGTCCAGGCGGTAGCCCAGTTCAAGCTTCTTATATTTATGATGAGATTTTAAGACTTCGATCGCGTAATAAAAATATTAAAGTTTATACGGTTTGCAGCGATCTTTGTGCTTCAGCAGCTTATTATATTGCATCAGCTTCTGAAAAAATTTACGCCAATCCTTTAAGCTTAGTTGGATCAATTGGGGTAGTAATGGAAGGTTTTGGTTTTACTGGTGCGATGAATAAAGTTGGGGTGGAAAGGCGATTATTTACCTCAGGTGATCGCAAGGGATTTTTAGATCCTTTTCTGCCAATGAAAAAGGAAGACGAAACTTATGCAAAACAGATGCTAAATCTAGTTCACCAACAATTTATTCATGATGTAGAAAAAGGCCGTGGTAAAAGATTAAAACAAACACCAGAACTTTTTTCTGGTTTGATCTGGACAGGATTACAATCGCTATCATTAGGTTTAATTGATGGTTTTGGTAGCGTTGGCTCTGTGTCACGTGATATTTTTAAAAATGATAATATAGTTAATTACACTTATTATCCTGGATATTTTGAATCACTAACTAATCAGCTCAAAACTATTTTTCATCAAGAGATAAATGGTGAACTTCTACGAAAAGTGGGCGCAATTTACCCATACGTGTAATGCAATTTCTGTTTAATGGGGAGGGATAGAGATGGGATATCGACGGATAAATTGTAGTTGCATTGATAAACATTAAAACGTCCCTTCTCCCAGCCCCATAAGCCATAAATCACGGGTCTTGTTCTGGGAGAAGGACAGGATGAGGGGAAATGAATAGGTTTGATAGAAGCTATTTTACTTTCTACTACTTCTATTAAAAGTTAGCATAGGATGAAAATTTAATTTCCAGATTTGCCCTCACCCTGTCCCTCTCCCAGAAGCAGATCACAGTCCTTTTCAACATTCGGGCTGGGAGAGGGGACGCTTATTTTTATTTTCTACCTGAAAATGACGGTCATTACGAAGGAACATGCTAGATGCCAGCCTACACTGGCATGACAGATAACTTATGCCAAGACCCCTCGAAATCGTTTCTTCCTACCAACCAGCTGGTGACCAACCGCAAGCTATTTTGCAGCTTGTCGAAGGTTTACGGACTGGCTTGATGCACCAAACTTTATTGGGTGTTACCGGTTCTGGAAAAACTTTTACGATTGCACATGTTATTGCAGAGCTGCAGCGCCCCAGTTTAATTTTAGCGCCAAATAAAACTTTAGCCGCGCAACTTTATGGTGAAATGAAAGAATTTTTTCCACATAATGCCGTAGAATATTTTGTTTCTTATTATGATTATTATCAACCAGAAGCCTATGTTCCTTCTTCAGATACCTATATTGAAAAAGATGCATGCGATTAATGATCATATTGAACAAATGCGTTTGTCAGCAACTAAAGCATTATTAGAACGACGAGATGCCATTATTGTGGCAACGGTTTCTGCGATTTATGGTTTAGGTGATCCAGATGCTATTTAAGTATGGTCTTGCATCTTAATCGTGGTGATAAAATTGATCAGCGTTTATTTTACGAAGCTTAGCGGAATTACAATATACACGTAATGATATGAATTTCATCGTGCAACTTATCGTGTGCGTGGTGATGTGATTGATATTTATCCTGCTGAATCAGAAAAAGAAGCGATTCGCATCGAATTATTTGGTGATGAAATTGAAAATCTTGAGTTATTTTGATCCATTAACCGGTGAAATATTACGTCGTGTACCACGTATTAACTATTTATCCGAAAACACATTATGTAACGCCGCGTGAGCGAGTTCTTGCAATGCATTGATCAAATTAAAATAGAATTAAAAGAACGACTAGCAAGAATTACGCAATGAAAATAAATTAGTTGAAGCACAACGTTTAGAACAGCGCACATTGTTTGATATCGAAATGATGAAGGAATTGGGTTATTGCTCCGGCATTGAAAATTATTCTCGTTATTTATCGGGCCGCAACCAGGGGAACCATCCTCCCACTTTATTTGATTATTTACCTACTGATGCGTTGTTAATTATTGATGAATCACATGTGACTGTTCCGCAAATTAATGCGATGTATCGTGGTGATCGTTCACGTAAAGAAACATTAGTTGAATATGGATTTCGCTTACCTTCTGCATTCGATAATCGCCCACTGCGATTTGATGAATTTGAAAAACATGTCACCACAAACGATTTATGTTTCAGCAACCCCAGGCTCATATGAGTTAGAGCATTCAGGTGCATTGATCGAGCAAGTCGTTCGCCCAACAGGGTTATTAGATCCAGAGATTGAAGTGCGACCCGCAATAACTCAAGTAGATGATTTACTTTCTGAAATCAATAAACGCGCCGCTTTGCATGAACGTGTATTAGTGACAACATTAACCAAACGAATGGCAGAAGATTTAACAGAATATTTAGAAGAACATGGCGTGAAAGTACGTTATTTGCATTCAGATATTGATACGGTTGAACGAGTGGAAATTATTCGTGATTTGCGCTTAGGAAAATTTGATGTGTTGGTGGGGATTAATTTATTGCGTGAAGGGCTTGGATTTGCCCGAAGTTTCTTTAGTTGCAATTTTAGATGCAGATAAAGAAGGATTTTTACGTTCTGAAAGATCATTAATTCAAACTATTGGCCGTGCTGCGCGTAATGTTCATGGTAAAGCAATTTTATATGCTGATAAAATCACTGGCTCGATGCAAAGAGCGATAGAAGAAACTGAACGCCGTCGCAAAAAACAACAGCTTTATAATCAACAACATGGTATTACCCCTAAAACCATCGAAAAAGCTGTGCAAGATATTATGGAAGGTGCTTACAGCAATAAAGCGGTTGCAAGTTATCGTTATAACAAAGTGGCGGAACAACAGGCAACGTATCAAGCACTATCACCGATAGAATTAGTTAAAAAGCTTAAGCAACTTGAGCAAAAAATGTATCAACACGCGCGCAATCTTGAATTTGAGGAAGCAGCAAAAGTTCGTGATGAATGGAAGAAATTGCAAGAAGGAGTTTTGGGGATTTAATTTTCAGGTCGTCATGCCAGATCTTGTCCTGCCTACGTGTCGCTGCTGCGATTTATTCGCGGTATCCAGTTCTCTCCGCCTACGTACCGCGGCTTGTCCGCGGTATCCAAGCGATCTTAACGAATAACAAATGCTAACCCTATTGTTTTTAGCTACTTTAATTAGACTGGATGCCGTGGACAAGCCGCGGCACGTAGGCAAGAAAACCATGAAATGAGGCTTTAAAACCTTTTTTAATTGACAATAATTTAAAGCTTATTGGATCAATTCAAAATTATTATCATAATCATTTTCTGGATCATAAGCTAAAGTACGTGAATCACTTTGATTGATTGCGTCTTCTGATCCCCAAAAATCATCTTGTGGAAAACCTAAAGCATTATTTCCATATCGATTACCAGATTGTGGCCCTAATCCAGGATTATTATAAGGATAGTAAGGAGCGTCTTCTGATTCTTCACTATATCCTATTCCTGGAGCAGAAGGAGGAGGAGTGTGTGACCACTTACTGATACAGTTAAACAGTAATGTGAATATTGTAGCAACATAAATACCACTAACAATGATGACCGGAATAAGCCAAAGTGGGGCCCCCAGTGGTGAGAGACACACCGACAAAGCAATTATCAGTGAGAGAACAATAGCTACCGGAATAGTTACCGCGGGATTAAGTTGAAAAGGTTCTGGTTGGCGCGGTTGGGTAATCATCCGTCTCGATTGAGCAGAAAATGGTTGTTGTGGTTGATTTTGTCTTGTTGGACGACTGCGTCGAGTTACTGCGCTCTGATTCTCCTGTGCTTCTATCCTTTGCTCCAATAGAAAATCTTCTTGTTCTCTCGGTAAAAAAACATTGTCATCGTCATCCGATCCCAGTAATGAAGAAGAATAAAATGACGAAGAATAATCGGGGGTTCGAGCTCTGACAGGATTATAGCCAGTATTTGTAGTGCGGCGATTACTGTTTTCTTTTTCTTGACGATCTAATTGTTCCGCCAATTCTCGATCTGATTTTTCTTGCTTTGCTCTTGCACCTTCATCCTCATAATCTTTATCTTCACCCTCATCATCAGACAAAATCAGTGGTGATGGAGAAACCTTCCTACGCTTGCGCTTTTTTTCTTCCTTTTCTTCTTTCTCTTTTTCCGGCTTGGACTGATCAGATTGATTAGCAATTGCCTGCAAAACCCATCCCTCAGCATCTATTTCAGGGTTATTTGCCTTATTAGCTTGATACAGCGCAGTAGCTTGATCTATCAAAACTGCTTGTTCATTACTACCATATCCGTCCAGACCAGTAACATAGCTTATGATACCAACTTTCATATCATCGCTATCATCTCCTCGATCATCATCAATTATTACTGATTCTACAAAACCAGGCTGAAAATTAAATCGTTGAGAGGGCGGTGATATTACTCTCTGTGTAGTGGTTGCTCTATTTGTTGGAGCACTAAAAAAAGGCAAAGATGAAGGGAAAAACGAAGGTAGCGTAAAAGCATTAGTATTAGATGACCCTGGATAAGGTGGCGGTGGCATTGATGAAGTCGTGCTTCGCGCTAGTCTTGGCTTTGGTTTTGATGCTTCTGTTTCTAATTTAGTAACACCCGTACTAGGTAAGAATTCAGCAATTTGCAAATATTCACAAATATCTTTCACAGGCAAATTGAGACTATGCCCCAAAGTTTCGATAATGGCCTGGGGGAAAATTTTTGCCTCAGCAAGCAATTTAAGAAAAGGACTAGCAGCTTCATAACGGCTTTTTAACTTTTTTAACTCTTCTATTTTGAGTTCAACACTTTCACCATTAAGGCTACTAGTATTGGTCTGTATTTCCTTAAGTAGTACCTGATTCCTACCAATACACACAGCTAGCAAACCATAGACCAACATCTGATTCGCAGGGATAAACTGACAGAATTTAAGCGTATCATCCAAAAGACCCAATAAATAAGTATCTGGTCCATCTGAATGGAGGTTATTAATAGAAAACTTAGAAAAATCGAGTGTAGTTCCCGATTTCATTGCCAAAAAATTAACAAATCCAGCAATTTTTATGAGTTGTTGTGCTTTAACAAATTCCCAAAACCCTAGTGGTGGATTAACAGCAACTTGATTAAACCAATCCGCTAATGCATCCCATACTGTTCCAGAACGTTGGGCCATTTCTGCTAGTGGTAGTTTTTGAACAATATCTAATGGCAGCTTTTGTAAAAAAAGCAGAAATATTTCTGCAGGTAATTTTTCAAGAACTTCATTGTTGTTAAAACAAATAAATAACTCGCAAACTTCATCAGAGCTAGTTTGACTTAGGATAATACCAAGTTCTTTGGCGGGTAGACCCATTAAAATTGTTATTAACCAACTACCTTTTGTTCCTCCAAAATATTGATTTGAATAAAGATTCAGACAATTATAAAAATCTGAAGGACGCTGGTCTGCTGGTAATTTCGCTTGCGCTAATATAATAGGTTTTAGTAGCTCATCAGTAACAGCACCTTGATTACCTTGCGGAGTAGTTGAAAATAAGTATCTGAATACTCCTGAGATGTTTTTTATCTGATGGCGTTTAACTGCATCCCTAAGTTGTTTTTCCCAATCATTTAGTCCATTGTCAGGTAAGCTAGCTAAATTATTCTGTACTGTTTTTAGCGATAGAGGATCTGTTGCCAACTGCAATAAAATAGCTTTTAGCTTTTCATTCATAATAAAATTCCATTGCCTACTTAAGATACTTTATTGTAACTTAAAAACATTAAGAGTTTATTAAGAAACTGTTTCCCCAGAGGTATACTATGACCACTATTGACCTAGCCCGCGAGCTACTGCTTGAACCCGCTGGCCTTAACGAAAACCAACTTGAACGGATTCTAACAGATATATTAGGCTACCAAGTCGATTCAGCTGATCTTTATTTCCAATCGCTTCGCTCAGAATCTTGGCGATTAGAAGATGGTATTGTTAAAGAAGGACATCATGATATTCGCCGCGGCGTTGGTGCGCGCGCAATTAGTGGCGAAAAAACGGGGTTTGCCTATTCAGACGATATTGTTTTACCAGCATTAATTGAAGCCACTACAGCGGCGCGCAGTATTGCGCAGCAAGGGAAAAGCGCTATCACTAAAGTATGGCATCCTATTGCTGGTCATCAGCTTTATCCTATACAAGATCCATTAGATACCTTACCCACTGCAGAAAAAATTGCTTTATTGCATCAAGTAGATAAAGAAGCCCGCAAGCAGGATCCAAGAGTTACACAAGTTAATGTTAACCTGGCCGGCGTGCATGAAGTCATCTTAGTTTTAGATAGTGATGGAACCATTGCCGCAGATATTCGCCCTCTAGTACGTATGAATGTTAGCGTGATTGTTGAAGACAAAGGGCGAAGAGAGCAGGGTAGTGATGGCTGCGGTGGCCGTGGTGATTATCAAATGTTTTTAAAAGATGACACCGCGCTTAATTTAGCCCGTACGGCGGTAAAACAAGCATTAGTAAATTTAACTGCTAAACCAGCGCCAGCCGGTACAATGCCAGTGGTTTTAGGCCCAGGTTGGCCAGGAGTATTGCTACATGAAGCCGTCGGCCATGGGTTAGAAGGCGATTTTAATCGTAAAGGTACTTCTGCTTTTTCCGGTCGATTAGGTGAACGTGTAGCCTCACCCGTATGCACCGTAGTAGATGATGGAACTTTAGCCAGTCGCCGTGGTTCTTTGAATATCGATGATGAAGGAACACCTACTCAACGTACTGTTTTAATCGAAAAAGGAATTCTCAAAGGCTATATACAAGATAAACTCAATGCAAAATTAATGGGGATGAAGCCAACGGGTAATGGGCGGCGAGAATCCTATGCACATTTACCGTTACCTAGAATGACTAACACCTATATGCTACCTGGCCCTTATCATCCCGATGAAATCATTGCTTCTATCGATAAAGGCCTATATGCGGTTAATTTTTCCGGCGGGCAAGTTGATATTACTTCAGGGAAATTTGTATTTTCCGCCAGCGAAGCCTACCTAATTGAAAATGGCAAGATAACGCATCCGGTAAAGGGCGCAACCCTGATTGGCCATGGCCCAGAAGTATTAACCAAAGTATCGATGCTAGGTAATGATTTAAAACTTGATGCTGGGATTGGCACCTGCGGTAAAGAAGGTCAAAGCGTGCCAGTAGGCGTAGGGCAACCAACCGTAAAAATTGATGCTTTAACTGTGGGTGGAACGTCGGAATAAAACTTATTTGGTGCCAAACAACCGATCACCTGCATCACCTAACCCGGGAAGAATATATCCTTGTTGATTTAATTGTCGATCAACACAAGCAGTAAAAATTGGCAAATTCGGGTATTTGCTATGAATATTGTTAATCCCTTCCGGTGCTGAAACAATACAAATTAAAGTGATTTTTTCAATCTTTTCCGCTTTAAGGCGTGCAATAGCTTCCAAAACAGAACCACCAGTAGCTAACATAGGATCACAAAGAAAAAATTGCCTATCATCGCTGTTTCGTGGAATCTTAAAATAATAACAGCTAGGCTTTAGTGTAGTTTCATCGCGAAAAAGGCCAATATGACCTTCACTGGCCGAAGGAATAAGCGATAAAATTCCATCAACCATACCTATACCCGCACGTAAAATTGACACTATAACTGGGCTTTTATCTTGCAATATAGGTGAGTTAAATGTTTCTAAAGGTGTTGAAACAAGTTGGTAGGTCAGAGGCAAATTTTTAGTTGCTTCATATGCCAATAATATGCTGATTTCTTTCATCAGCTCTTTGAACTCTTTCTTGCTTGTGTTAACGTCGCGTAGCTTTGTGAGCTTATGTTGAATTAATGGATGCTTGATTTCATGTAAACAATTGAGCTTCATAAATTTCGTGATCCATGGTTTGAAATATAAACTGTCCTCTATTAAATTTAGTACATTAAAATCAATCTGAAAATCTAAAGCAGCAAAATGGGAGAATTTTATGCTTGATAAATTCGAGATGTCGTGGTTCAAACTGCATTCCTTAGATGAATATTATAAAAATTTTATCAAGGATAAAGACCAACCTTCGGCCATCGAGGAAACATTACGCGAGTTTTTTAAAGAAACTCTTCAAGGAAAATATACTTACTTAGAACCACAGCAAGTTCCAAATACAAATCCAACACAAATAGTTATTAAAATTTTCAAACTTGGTATTCAACAGAAGGATGCAATTGGGAATATAACCTTGGAATTTCCCGAAGACTCCGAAGAGGCTGTATCAATGATTTCTAGTAGTAACTCAGTAGTTTCAGAAATAATGCGTCATAGTGATTCGAAGGAAATTTCTCAGAAAATAGCAGAAGATGATGATTTTTTAACCTTGGGCCAACACTGTGAGAAGTTTCACGCGACATGGAGAACATTGGGGAAAAAGGAGCTAGGAGATAATTTGTCACTGCTTGATATGAATGTTTTCGGAAAGATTACTAATGAAGTCAATTCTGCAGATGATCTTAATAATTTAATTTATGGGGTAGTCAGATCATTGGAGCTAGAAAAATATGAAGCAGAGAAAAGAGAAGAATGGCAAAATCGTTCCAAAATTATCAATATTTTTACTGACTATATTTCAACCAGCAAAATTGATCCAAAAAAACTTGAAGAGCTACGCGTTGCAGCTAGCAAGCTAATAGGCGCTAACGATTATAATATTAGAAAGTGGATCTTCAGGGGAGTTGTAGGTACGGCAGTAGTTTTTGTAGTAGGTCTTATAGTGGGTATATCCGGCCAACCAGTGGTTGCTGGAGCGGTTGCAGGAATAGACTTAGTGCTTATGACAGGGGGAGTTACTCATCTTGTATGGGGTAAAAGAGCAGATTTACCATCGCGAGCTGTGTTGTTTTTGGCAGATAAAATTGAATTATTTTCTCAGGATGATAAGCTTGCTCAAAATGACGATGAGACTCTTGAGCTTTCCGAGCAGCAAGCAGAGCAAAAAAAGCTTATTGACTATCAACCATCAGTATTGCCTTCTGTTTCTGAAGGGAGCCAATCCGCTTCCGAAAAAAGAGACGCGGAGAAACAGGTGTTTCCCACTGCAGTAATTAGCAATAATAGCCTTTAGCATTAAAATGAATCCAAACAAAAAAACTTATGCACTTATCATTCTCGATGGCTGGGGCTATCGTGAAGATACAGAATTTAATGCTATTGCCGCAGCAAAAACACCAAACTGGGATTTTCTTTGGCAAAATTACCCTCATACCCTAATTGAAGGCTCAGGTATTGCAGTAGGACTTCCTGAAGGGCAAATGGGAAATTCTGAAGTAGGCCATCTGCATATGGGCGCAGGACGAAGGGTCTACCAAGACTTGAGCCGTATTGATCAAAGCATTCAAGTAGGTGATTTTTTTAACAATCCCATACTAACTCAAACATTCATAACCGCTGAGCAAAATAATCGTGCTATTCACGTCATCGGGTTACTTTCTGAAGGTGGAGTCCATAGCCATGAAAGCCATCTTCATGCACTGTTAGAACTTGCTCGGCAACGAAAATTTCACCAGCTATTTATCCATGCCTTCCTAGATGGTCGGGATACCCCACCAAAAAGTGTAACAAAATCATTGCAATACTTAGAGAAAACCTATAACGCACAAGTAGTATCAGTAATAGGGCGTTACTACGCTATGGATCGAGATAAACGTTGGGATAGAATTCAAAAGGCATATGAATTATTAACAGAAGCTAAAGCAGATTATGTCGCGAAAACTACCGAAGAGGCTATTTTATCCGCTTATAACCGTGGTGAGACAGATGAATTTGTTAAGCCCACAAGCATCTTAAATTCTGAGGGCAATCCTACGAGCATTCAAGATGGTGATAGTGTCATCTTCTTTAATTTCCGTTCTGATAGAGCAAGAGAGCTAAGCCGCGCGCTCACTTTAGATGATTTTCCGTTTTTTATCAGGCAAGTTAGGCCCAAACTCGCCCACTTTGTGACTTTCACCCAATACGCTCATGACATTCCCGCCGAAGTCGCCTTTCCAACCATACCGCTTAAAAATATGCTGGGTGATTACCTAGCGCAACAAGGGCTAACCCAGCTTCGCTTAGCAGAAACCGAAAAATATGCCCATGTTACATTTTTCTTTAATGGTGGGATTGAGACTCCTTTTGCGAAAGAAACACGAATTTTAGTGCCTTCCCCGAAGGTTTCAACCTATGACCTAATGCCAGAAATGAGCGCTTATGAAATTACCGCAGAGTTAGTTAAAGCGATTCTCAACCAAACTTATGATTTTATCGTGTGCAATTTTGCCAACCCTGATATGATAGGTCATACGGGTGATTTTGCAGCAACAGTGAAAGCAGTGGAAATTATTGACGACTGTTTGGGAAAAATTTTTACTGCATTAAAACAAACTCAGTCAGAAGCCATTATTACCGCGGATCACGGCAATGCTGAATTTATGTTTGACCCGGAAACAAAACAAGCGCATACCGCACATACTAGTGAGTTAGTTCCATTCATTTACATTGGGCGGCTGGTTAAAACGATTAAACCCTCTGGGTCACTGATTGATATCGCGCCAACTATTTTGCATTTGATGAAACTTGAAAAACCAGCTGAAATGGAAGGAAAATCATTGGTAGAGTGTATCCCTAATTAGCACTTTATCTTATATTCTCTTGACTACTAGCGTATCTATACAAATATGGCTAAAATAAATACAATCATATGTTTTTTCGACCGAGTGTAATATGCCCATATCCATACATGAAAAGCAAGCATTACTAAAATCCTTAATCGCGTTGGGCAAAGCAAAAGGTTATTTAACTGATGCTCAAGTCGATGAAGTTTTGGCTGAAGATATTGTAAGTGCACAAGAAGCAGAGAGCACAAAAAGTATTAAAGAAGTTTTCAAAGAAATTCTCATTAATGAAATGGGAATTAATATCTACGAAACTCCGCCTGATGAAAGTGAGTTATTCCTCGTCGAAAACCCAGATAATGTTGATGCAGAAGAAGAGGTTGCTGAAGTTGCCGCTGCAGTATTAGCAACGGTAGACAACGAATTAGGTCGCACTACCGATCCAGTGCGTATGTATATGCGTGAAATGGGTTCAGTGGAACTCTTAACACGTGCGGGTGAAATCAGAATTGCAAGAGATATCGAAGAAGGACAGAAGAAAGCTCTAGTTGCATTGGCTTATGACCCTGAAAATATTGTTTATCTCTTAAACGAATATCAACGCTACTTAAAAGGCGAAATTCGTTTAAGCGATATTATGACTGGCTATATTTCTTCCGCTGATGCGCAACAAGATGTTCCGCCAGTAGATGGAGATATGATCCCAGAAATTGATGCGCAACAAGAAGATGCTGGCGCACTAGATCTTGAAGCAGTAGAAGTAGAAGGAGAAGAAAATACTGATGAGGATAGTGAGGTAGTTGGAGGTCCTGATCCCGAACTTGCAGCTGAAAGGTTCGCACAACTTGAGGATCTCTATAAGAAATATATTAAAGCAGAAAAGAAATATGGTAGGCAACATAAAACCACGGTTAAACATCGCCAAGCACTTACCGATGCATTTACTGATTTTAAATTAACCACTAAACAGGTAGAAAAAATCGCTAATAGAACGCGTGAACTGCTTGACAGAGTTCGTCAACAAGAACGCCATATCATGAATATCTGCGTTGTTAAAGCCAAAATGCCACGTAAAGATTTCATTAGCTCCTTTCTAAACAAAGAAACTGATTTAGAATGGTCTGCACAACTTTCTCGTACTAAAAAACCATATGCTGCTAATTTAAAACCCTTCATTACGCAAATTCAAACAGCACAACAAAAGTTATTAGCATTAGAAGAAGAAACCAATTTAACTATCAATGAAATTAAAGAAGTTAATCGGGATATGGCGCAGGGAAATGCTAAAGCAAGTCGCGCAAAGAAAGAAATGATTGAAGCAAATCTTCGCTTAGTCATCTCAATCGCAAAAAAATATACTAATCGAGGATTACAGTTTTTAGATTTAATTCAAGAAGGCAATATTGGCTTAATGAAAGCCGTGGATAAATTTGAATATCGCCGCGGATATAAATTTTCTACTTATGCCACCTGGTGGATTAGACAAGCCATTACTCGATCAATTGCTGACCAAGCACGAACCATTCGTGTTCCAGTGCACATGATTGAAACGATTAACAAACTAGGTAGAGTAGCGCGGCAAATTCTACAAGAAACAGGTCTTGAAGCAACACCAGAAGAACTTGGCAAACGTTTGGGCATGTCAGAAGACAAAGTCCGCAAAGTATTGAAAATCTCCAAAGAACCTATTTCTACTGAAACACCTGTAGGCGACGATGAAGATTCCCATTTAGGCGATTTCATTGAAGATACAACGATGCTCTCTCCGGTCGATTTTGCAACGATTGAAGGATTAAAAGAAGCAATTCATTCCGTGTTAGCAACACTAGCACCACGTGAGGCAAGAGTATTACGTATGCGATTCGGTATTGAGATGAATACTGACCATACATTAGAAGAAGTAGGCAAACAATTTGATGTAACTCGAGAACGAATCCGACAAATTGAAGCTAAAGCGTTACGAAAATTACGTCATCCAAGTCGTTCAGAGCCATTATATAGTTTCCTTGAGCAGGAAAAAGAATAGGGTCTGTTGATATTTTGTAACCTATCTATCCGGGGTAGACCCTAACTTTTTTTAGCTGGCGTCTCAGGTTCGGATGGCGGTTTGGAATTAGAAAGATTTTTAGTTGATTCTTTCTCTTCTTTTTTAGAAGATGTTGTTGACGTTGTTGCGAGTACGTTTTTGTATGTGACAGCAGAGGTTGCTTCACTAGAAAGCGCCCTTTGCGCGCTTGTACCCATCGAGGGTGGTATAGTTTCTTCTGTAGTTTTTAAGGGAACGTCCAGTTTTACCTTTTCCGCATCCATCAGAGGCTTTGGAGCTTTAATTTTTCTTTCTCTTAGATCTTCCTGTTTAAATCCTTGAGATTTGGTCCCTTTAATTGACTTAGACCTCATAGATTTAGTTCTAGGCGTGGGTTGACCAGGCTCTTTGAAAGCGTACTGACTAGAAGGTTTGGGATAATTGCTTTCGAGAACTTTTTCTCCGTGATGAGAAGTTTTTTTCTCTTTATGTGTTTCTGTTCTACGTGGGCTAGTAATAACTGACTCAGGGTAATCTGTTTCGGAAGCTTTTTCTCGGCGATGAAATGATTTTTCCTTTTCTTCTATTTTTATTTTACTTTGATCAGAAGGGGTTATTTTTTTCGGCTTTGATTGTTTTTCCGGAGGAATAGACACTTCCTCTTCTAGTTTGAGTTTTTCCTTAACTACCATACTAAAGCCACATTCCCTTGAAATTTTCTCCGCCAGTTCTCGATGTTCAGAAGACACTATTGCTTTATCTGAATAGAGAGTTATCTTTGCTAAATCGTCTGGTGTTAAGGGATTTAATTTTTTCTGGACTAACTTGCCTTTTTTATCAATAAAATTAGCGGTGACTTCATCGTCTTTTACTTGCAAATAAATAGTCCACTCTATTTTTTTATCTTTGAGATCTAAGCTCTTGTTTGGATCCAACAAGCAAAAGTAGTGTGGGGTTTTGTATTGCACAGGAGGGAAATCCGAAGATATTAAATCTTTAAAACTTTCTCTAAAAAGATCGGGTTGTTCTTTCAGTTTATATCCACGCTCATCCGGCTTTCTGTACTCATTCTCTCCTATAAAATCGTTTTTGTAACCTACATACTCATTTACATATCTTACGTTTTCCCCATACTGACCAGCTTGTATGTCATTTTTTTTAAATTCTTCGGTTAACTCCTGACAAAAACGGCTTAGCTTCTTTACAGTTCCTGGTGAAGGATTTTCGCCACAATAAAAAGTAAGTTGCTTTCCCTTTTCTTGAGGCAAACACTCAGAGTCTGGTAGATGAGATTTTTTTTGAACAGTAAAGAGTTTGATCTTAAAGTGAGGCAATTGATATTTAAAAGCTAACTTTAGGATGATTGGCCACGCTTTTTTTAAATTGTTGCTGTCATCATCGTTGACAGATAGATGGATTTTCCATCCGTGTTCGTGCAGTTTAGCACGTTCGCTCTCGTTCAATCCTGCTTCTTTTTGTTCTTGTCCTATTTTTCTTCGTTTAAGTTGAACAAAGGTCAGACCATTTATTTCCTTTAATAAATACCCATATCCACCCGTCATTTTTGGAATAGATTTATACATGTCGAAATTAAATTTATTCACGAATTCTTCGGAAAAATGTTGAATAAGCTCATTAGCTAGATCACCTTTTCTCTCAATCCTCAAATAAGTTAGCAGGGCACTCAGAAAAGTGGAATCGTTTTCAATAAGTGCTTTTGGATCTTCTTTGAACAAGCTTATTTGGTCAACTTCAAATTTGTGCTGTTGGAACTTAGTTGATTCTATATCTTCTATTAGTTTTCTTGCTTTCTCTGAATCTTTTGGTTTGATACATGTTTCGCAAATTGTTTTTAATATCCAAGAAATATCTACCTTTTCTATACCTTCTATCTCTTTTTTTTGTTGAGTATTTGATTTTTTCTCTTGCGAAAGAAATGTAAAACTTAAAGGAGCCTTTTTACTAATTGCTATTGCTCCTTCAGTTTTATGTGGTAATACCTTTTTAAGGGATTTTCCAGGTACTGACTCTCCTGGTTGTTTAAAGGCATATAGGATACTAAAATGACTTATTATTTTTTGGCACAGACCTCTACCTTCTGGAAAATTTGGAGAATCCAACTGATAGAGAAGGCTTAGAAGAAGTGCTCCATCTTTTCTCTCGATAATTTCTTTTGGATTTTTTTCGTATTGCTCAGGAGTGATAGAAATACTCTCAAAATCAAACTCGTTCTCTGTAAAGAAAGAATACTTAGCTAAAAATTCCTCCAACTTTTTTTGTTCTTCTTCGTTGAAATATATTTGCCAAATTTTTCTTAATACATCAGCGATACTCATAAGTCTTCTCTTTTAAAAATATATCTCACGACTAAAGTATAGAAGAGTTTTAAAAAACTTAGAGAATAAAGGACATATAAGGACATATAGAGAAGAAAAGAATAGGGTCTTTAATTGATTATTTTTAACACAACCATTAAAATACTGGTAAAAATCACTTATTTTAGTGAAATCAATTATAAGTGAAATTAATTATAGGAGTAGCATTTATGAAATATTATCCAGAAGATCGAAATAATTATATAGAATATACAGAAATACCAGACGTTTTTGATGCCAACAATCATGGATTGGTATTGAAAATGAAAAGTATGCAAGGTTTAATTCAAATCAATAATCTATGTAGAGAAGTAAAAGATAGACTTGGAGATCAGATTCAAACCACAATGAACATACCCATGCGTGAAATTTCTATAAAGTTGTCTGAAAATAGTAACTACACTACTTTATTTAAAATGCTGGAGCAAAGCCATCACATTACCGCTGAATTCTATAATCTGTTATGTAAAACTCAACACGATAGAATTACTGCCGCTCAAAGTCATTCATTTGTTCCCCCACTTAGGGTAAATTCAGCTGAGAAACCTGTTGAATTTAAAGTGAACCCTGCTACTACTGCTCCTTCTTTTAGTCTAAATTAATTTTGATGGGTTATTTTTGCCGGTGACAAATTGTCACCGGTACATTAGGGCCTGTTTTCTTTGTAAAATACTTTATTTCACATAAGCACACAGCTCGATTTATTCGGCCTTTTCTGGATTGTTTTTATCTAGACCCATAGTTAATGCTGTCATACCTGCAAGACCTCCCAGTTGCATTGTTTCGATGGCAGAGCTTGGAACAATAACGATAGTAGAATTCTCTTTTAATCCCTCATAAAGCATGTTCATAGCTCTTAAATGCAATGCAATAGGATTGTCGATATAGGTCTTAGCCGCTTCTCCAAATTTTTCTGCCACTTGTCGCTCTGAATCTCCAAGAATAACCCGAGCTTGACGTTCTCTTTCCGCCTGTGCTTGCATTGACATCGCATCTTCCAACGCAGGTGGAATCAGGACATCTTTAACTTCGACTGAAATCACTTTGATTCCCCAAGGTTCAGTCCGCTCATCAATAATTATTTGCAGCTCATTACTAATTTTGCCTCGTCCTTCAAGAAGATCAGAAAGCATCGTCTTACCTATTATATCGCGCAGAGCTGTTTGGCATGCCCATCCAATGGCACTTTCGAAATCGGCTACTTCGAGGGCTGCCTTTTTAGGATCAATCACTTTCCAAAAGAGAACCGCGTCTACATCGACAGGCACTGTATCTTTGGTAAGGGTTTTTTCGGCTTTAAATGCGGTTGTAATGACTCTGATGTCTATCCAATACGCAATTGTATCTATAACAGGAATAATAAAAAATAATCCCGGTCCTCTTAGGGCATGAAAATGCCCTAGTCGTAACACGATGGCCCTGTCCCACTGATTTGCAATTTTAATTGCGGCTGAAACGATGAAAGCAATGAAAAAAGTTCCGCCAAAAATAGCGTAACTTTCGTAACTCTCAGAACCTATATGCAGTACATATGCTAATCCCGCACCACTCAATAGAATTACAAAAAATATTAATAAAGAAAATGGACTTTGGTTTTGCATATTAGTTTCCCTCTTTATGTATATAAACCAACAAAAAATTTTTAAATGCTACGCAATTTTCAGCATAGTTTTGTATTAAACAGCATTTTAATCTATATTTTTTAAGTTACTTTAATAATAGTACAAATTTCCAATGGATTTACCCATAAAGGAATTAAGCCATGACTTATATTGAAAATCACATCTTCGATGAAATAACCATTGGAGAATCAGCAAGTCTTAAACGCACATTGACACAAAAGGATATAGAACTTTTTGCTGTGATGTCAGGCGATGTAAACCCTGCACATGTCGATGCAGAATATGCAAAAGACGATATGTTTCACAAAATTATTGGACATGGTATGTGGGGAGCCTCGCTTTTATCTACTGTATTAGGTACTGAATTGCCCGGGCCAGGAACAATTTATTTAGACCAAACACTAAAATTCGAACACCCCGTTGCATTAGGAGATACAGTCACAGCAACACTCACCGTTGTTAATAAAAAACCAGAAAAACACATCATTGAACTAGATTGCAAGTGTATCAATCAATTGGGTAAGACAGTCATTAGCGGACTTGCCACAGTCATTGCACCTACAGAAAAAGTTAAAAGAAAACGCATTGAATTACCTAAAGTTGAATTAAAAAATCCAAAAGATCATGGGTATCACCGCTGATCTTTTTTGTACGCTAGGTTTAGGAACGCCGATGGATGAAGCTATTTTAGTTATTAATGCGGGATCTTCTAGCATAAAGCTTTCTCTCTACTGACTGCCGTAAGGAGCTTTTAGATTTTGAGAATTTGCAGTACTATAAAGGTCTTTCAGTCCATCGGGCCCATAGCTCAGTTGGTTAGAGCAGGGGACTCATAATCCCTTGGTCGTAGGTTCGAGTCCTACTGGGCCCACCATATAAATAAAGGGTTTTTGGTAGTTGGTCGTTTGGGATTCTGTGTAATTTTGGTGTAATTGTGTAATAACTAAAGTACCTTATAAAGGAGTAATAAAGGTGTCTAGAGAAGTTGTAGTCAGCCTAATTTCCCCTATTGCTGCTGGTCTTATTCTGCTGTTTATAAGTTGGTGGCTTGATATACCTTTACTAAAATCTCAACTCCAAGACCTAAAGAGTAATAATCAATCTTTGCAAGAACAAATGTCGAGCATACGCAGCGAATGTTCTTATATGGAGGGCTTTTTAGCTGCCAACTCAAACTTTAATTATCGCACTATGGTAGCCACAAGTATCCGAAAAAACCTCCCTCAAGCAACATTTACGGAAGCGGTTGTGATGTTGGAAAAAAAACCTAAAGAAGGGGAAGCCTACCTGGTAAATAAGTTAGGTTTTACCCATGTTGAAGCAAAAGCTGTTTTAAATTCACCTAACACGCTACAAAACTCTCACAAAAAGTAAATATAGCAATTCAAATAAATAAACATATAAAAAAATCACTTGCAGTAACCAATCCCTATCTACGAAATCCTGATCTTAAATAGGAGGTCAATTAAATCCAGTTTTCTTGTTTCAATCGTTGTATGGCAACTTGAATATGTTTTTGTTTTATTATCTCTTTTTTACGCTGATTCCAGGCATGAATTTTTTCAAGCATTTCTTTCTGATCATCAGGTGATATAGCGTCATGCTTTACTAACCAGTGAATAGTTGATAACAATTCCATACCATATGGTGACTCAAATCCGACAATGAGTTTTTTTACTCTATTAAGACGCATATTGAAATCATCAATTTCCGAATAATTATCTTTCAGATAAGCCTCAGCCTCTTCTAGTGCTTCCGGTAAAATCCGAATAGGTGTTTCGGGTTTATTTCGGCCTTCACCAAAACCTATTGTGAAATGCCCTTCAAATTGGGAAAGTACATGTCTCAAATTATCAGCATATGGCCCATAAGTATGTTTTTCAAAACGTAGCTTAAGTGGTTCTCCACTTTCTTGTAGAAAATAAAGTAATTTTTGAATTTCAAGCAGGGTAAGCTCATACCCTAGAACACAGTATTGCTTGAGTAATTGCAATACTGCTGCACGGCTAGGTGTCATATGAGGACGCTTAGTGTTATTGGGCATGCAAGCCGGATCTGGAGAACCAAGAGGAGGGTAAAGCAAAACTGTTACCTCTGGAGTTTGTTCAAATGCACTAAGGATTAATGGGTAAACATCACTCCAATTTAATCCACCTTGACCACAGCCAAGAGATGGAACAGCAATGGAAGTAATATTATATTTTTGGATTATTGAAATTAATGATTGTAACCCTTTTTCAATGTAGTCAATACGTGAAGATTTTTTCCAATCCTCTTTTGTTGGAAAATTAATGATATATTTGGGGTTTTGGATTGTTGCGCGCTCATAAACATGCACCTTCCCAATTTGGACTTCACCGATGGCGCAAGCTTTTTTATAAGATTCAAACATTTCAGGAAAAGCTTTCTTAAACTGTATCGCAATTCCTTTTCCCATCACACCTTTAGTATTCACCGTATTAACAAGTGCTTGAACATTAGCCTCTAAAATGTTGCCTTTAACTAGTTTCATCATATTTAATCTCTATTTTTAAGTATTATAATACCATTTCTTCTCAACGTTTATTGGTAATTGGTGTTGGTTTTCCCCTAGCATTGCTTCAATAGCTATTTTTTGTTTGTCGCTATAAACGCCAATTTTTTCGATTAAAGATAGCGGAAACTTTTTATATACCAAAAATTCAGCTTGTTTTCTCCGTTTTTTATCTGGATCCTCATCTGTGTTTTTCCAACTCCAATCACCTATAGTTTCCCAATCAATTTGATCTAATTGGTCTATTGAATCATAGAAATCCGTAAATTCTTCGACTGCATGACCGTCAGTAAAACACCATGACTGCTTTCTTTCCTTAATTACACGGTTAACACTAGAAACAAGGTAAATAATATCCTCTTGTTTTCCACCAAACCCTTTTACACTACTTGTGTGAATAGCCAATAACATTGGCGCGCGATTACAGAAATAAAAAGGAACATAATCTCCAAGTACCCCACAAGCGGCAATTGGCACTGGTATTTGTAATCTACGTTGTTTTAATTCTTTATACGCTATACTGACTGAATCCAATCCTTGGCTAATTCGTTCTTTATCACAAAACAGGCTTTTATGTTGCAAAATATTCGGAAAATTATCTAAGTGGGTAATATGGTAAATGGGAATATTGTTAATCATCTGTGTTTTTTTTCCATCTTGTTTTACCGTTCTAAATATCACCATGTTAGAAAAATAAGTATTTGACACAACTAACATAATAATCGTATATGGCTTCCAATCCTCATTGCGCAGCAACCTGCTGCGCAATTACCTTAACTTCTTATAAAATGTGCAATTTATTTTCATAACGTATCACTAAACAATACGTTATGAAAACGAATTACAAAAATATACCCCTAACCGATCATGTCGATTCTCTTCAAAAGCGTAACCAAACATCTTGAGCTATTATATATCTATATGTATCCATTTTTTGTTGGCTTAAGGGGAAACATTCATTGAAAAAAATGCATGAACCGGTAACTACCGACTTGCGCCTCGCAGTGCTTGTTATTTGTTTTTTGGGATGCGTTCTATTCGCAATCACTTTTTTTATTGACATACAAATTCAAAAAGGTCGCATTTACTTACCGCCTTGGGTTTCGATAGGTAATATTGATGACGCACGGGTCATGCTTAGCGCTATTATCGGAGCTGTAAGTACCGTTCTAGGCCTTGTTTTTTCAGTAGTACTCTTGGTCTTGTCAATGGCGGCAAGTCAATTCGGGCCACGCCTTTTGCGACGATTTATCCTGGAGCACAATGGCCAAGTTACGATTGGCTTATTTTCGGCCACTTTTCTTTTTAGCTTGTTAACCCTGGTTGTTGTACGTGTTCAACATGGACATGAACTTGTTCTACAGATTACGACATTAACAGCTGTCCTTTTAATGATTATCTCATTTGCTTCATTGATCACTTTCAGTGAAAGTATTCGCAACGGAATCCAAACAGGCAATCTCATTCTCGAGGTTACTGAAGATCTTGGTAAGGCGGTTAATGATTATATAATAGAAGAACACGAGAGTGCCCGAAGAGAAAATGGTAATGCTAAGCAAATGGAAGGTTTTGCTACCTTAGTTAAACGCTGTAATGATGAAGGAGCTCCAATCCTTGCCGATCATGCAGGCTATCTACAATCCATTGATTATGGCGCCTTACTTGCAGTAGCCACAAAAAACGATATGGTGATTTCACTAAAAGTTAAACCGGGAAATTTTATCATTCGTGGCACCATCTTAGCTTACGTTATTCCCGCAGAAAAAGGCGAACCTCTCCGCAGAAGTATCAACAATACCTTAGCTATCGGGCCAAACCGCACACTTACCCAAGATCCAGAATTTGCCTTTGCCCAAATTATTGAGATCGGTATTCGTGCGCTAAGTCCAGCTATCAATGATACCTTTACTGGCATTGCCTGTGTAGACTGGCTTTCTAATAGCATACTTTCTATGGTGGATCTCCCAACAACTGAAGGATCTTGGCAAGACAAGGATGGTCATATTCGTATCATAAAAGCGCCCCTAAAATTCCCACGTTTAGTTAGCGCCGCATTCGACATGATCCGCGAAGCAGGGGCAGGCAACCCGGCGATTCTAATACGTCTGCTACAAAACTTTATACGTATGGCGCCACATTTAAAAAATGATGAGCAACGTGCTGCCATATTGCGTCAAGTCACAGCAATCCGAGAACATACAAATTTACAATCGCTCACCCAAACCGATTTGAATGATGTTATTGAGTTCTATAATAAGGCCTGTAATACGCTAAAAATACTATAATTTTGGCGAGGTAGGCTCCAAACAAAACCAATGCTCATAATTCCTTGGTCCTAGATCCGAGTCCTGGTAGGCCTACCATATTAGTATTAGTTTGCGGAATTTGAGTTTGGGAAGTAAATGAAGACGGTGGCGCAAGTGGACTATCGCTCGCCATATGTAAAGAGCGCCTAGCTGGCAATCCTTGTTGACCTGCTCTTGCTGGCAAAGAAAGCTCCTCTATATACGCGGCTATATGTGGATAGCCATTACTGATAGCGCATTCGAAGACCGTTTGACCATCGTTATTTCTTACATGAATAGGTGCGCCTTTTGCAATAAGAAGCTTTACCGCTGCCATATGACCGTTTATTACTGCAGTATGTAAAGGAGTATCTCCATATCCATTTATTGCGCTAATATCTGCCCCTTTTGCAAGAAGCATCCCGATAATTGTGCTAAAGCCGTGGCAGGACGCAGAATGAAGTGCAGTAAAATCGCAATCTCCAACAGCATTTACATTCGCGCCTTGAGTGAAGAGCTGATCCACAACGAATGGGCAATTATAAAGTGCGGCGCATATGAGCAGTGGATTGCTATTTTCAAAAGGGGTTTCTAAATTATATAATATCCTCAATCCATTGGTGGTTATTTTTGCCCACCGCATTTGCGGAAATTCTTCTAACAATTTTTTTCTTTCTTCCAACATTTCAAGAACAAGCGGTTCATTGTTTTTCAAGCTATCCATTAACAATTGTTGCTCTTCTGCGGTGTAAACATCTTTAGTCTGCATCTTATTACCTTTTTAATTAAAAACAGATGGGTTTTTTATTCAAATCAGATTACAAAGTCAACAAGCTTTTTGCGTAACTCCTGACTGACCGATTTACTTAACACTATAACGCAGCATATCAATCTGACAATCATGATACTCAGCCAAACTTGGGCGATGGCCAATGCTGATAATGGAGCAATTGGGTAGTTTTGTTTTCAAGAAGTTGTAAAGTCTGTGTTCGTTATCTAGATCAAGAAAAGAAGTAGTTTCATCTAAAAATACCCAGTCTGGCTTATGAATAAATATACGAACAAATGAAATGCGTTGTAATTCTCCAGAAGACAAAATTTCAGACCAATTATTAGTTGCATCCAATTGACTAGCCAAAGCTTTTAGATCACATTCATTTAATAATTTAATAATTTCTTCATCAGAAACATTCAAAATTTCGTCAGGAAAAACCAACGCTTGCTTTAATGTTCCAATCGGCATATAGGATTTTGTAGGGCAAAACATAATATTTTTTTTCTCGGGCAGGTCAATTTTCCCAGAGCCATATGGCCAAATACCGGAAATTGCGCACATTAATGTGCTTTTACCAATTCCAGAAATTCCCTTAATCCAATAATTTTTTCCATGAATAAATTCTTCGTTGATATTTGCTAACAATTTTTTATTTTGCGGTGTATAAATTGTTACATTTTTTACAATAATTTTATTTTGCGAAATTTTTTGATAATCAAATTGATTATTTGTGGTTACATCTTGTTCCAACTGATACAAATGATTTAAAAAAGTTACTAAACGTTGCGTAACTGCTCGCCATTCGGCGATCCGTGTATATGAGTTCACGAGAAAAGAGAATGCATCTTGAATACGGGAAAATGCAGCTAATGTTTGAATCAAACCACCTAACTTAAATACTTTATTAAAGTAATTTGGTAACGCAACTACCAGTGGTAGAAGTACCGAAATTTGATTGTAGCCTGAGGTATACCATAGCAATAATTTCTGTCTTAGAATGATCATGTACCAATTATCTAACAGCAGAGATAATAGCGATCTTAACACATTATCTTGATGGTGCTCACCGCGATAAAGCGCAACACTTTCAACATTAGTACGCAGATCAACCGCCGCATAACGGAAGTTGGCTTCGCGACGTTGCTGTTCAAAGTTTAGTGGCACCAAAGGGTGACCAATTTTAAAAGTAAAATAAGTACCTACCATGGCATAAATGATGCTAACCCATACCAAATAACCTTGAATATGCAGCACGCCAAAACTTCCCAGCGATAGAGTAAAGATTCCCGACAAGCGCCATAATATATAAATAAAAGCTAAAATAGTGGTAACCGCATTAACTAGCCCAATTAACAACTCAAGCGAGTATGAAACAAGTGCATTAATATCTTCTTGAATACGCTGGTCCGGGTTATCTGTGTATTTGTCAAATGTTTCTAAATAATAATAACCAAGTTTAGCTAACCACCTTGCAACAAACTGCTCAGTAAGCCAACGTCGCCAACGTAACCCCAAAATTTGTTGTAAATAAAAACGCTTAACCTGAATAATAATACTGACTGTAGCGATAAGAACAAAAACCCATAATAAGCGAATTGTTGCCTTTAAATTATAATCTTGCAGGGCATCATAAAAACGGTTATACCATTCAGTAATTGCAACCTCAGTTCCTACTAAACATACCGTCATGAACAAGACAGCTATTAAAAATAGATATGCAGCTAAGCGCTGTTTAGATTGCCAATAGATTTTAATCAGTTGCCAAGCACTGTATGAACAGGGCTCTAATTTATCTTGCATAAATAAACGCCGCTTATAACCCAATTGAGAACATTTTGCTGTAATGTATCATATTGTACCTGGCATTACTGAATAATTAGTAGGGCCTATTTACTATGCCCACCTAACATAGATTCCGCATAAAATATTCCAAGACCATAAGCACTGCCATGTTCTTTCACAAGCTCCATTACAGGTGCATAAGTTTCTTGTCGTGCCCAATCACGTTGTAATTCACATAATACTTGTATCCAAGTAACAGGGATAACGCCGACATGCACCATTCGTTGGATTGCCGCATGGTGTACCTCTAAGGTTGTAGCACCAGAAGCATCAACAACAGCATAAACATCATAACCAGCTTCAATCGCTGAAATAGCTGGAAAGGCTAAACAAACCTCAGTCCAAAGCGCTGCCATCACTAACTTTTTTCGTTTTGTTTGTTTTATTGCAGCAAGAAAATTCTTATCTTCCCACGAATTCATGGTTGTACGATCGATAGGTTTTTGATCCGGAAAAACACTTTGCAGTTGGGGAATTAATGGGCCACTAAAGCTTTTTGCAGCCACGGTAGTAAGAACTGTAGGAACTTTAAAAACTTTAGCAGTTTTTGCCAGCCCAACCACATTGTTAACAATAGTTTGACGATTTGCAGATTCTACACCAAAAAACATCTGTGGCTGATGATCAATCAAAGCAAATGCACAATTATCTGGAGTAAGTAACTCTACGGCAGACTTATTCATATTTCTCTCCTTAAAAGTAATATTCCTTTCTCACGGTATTTAATATAGTTTAATTATTGGGATTTTTCCGAGGAATTACCGTTTTTTCTATCTTTTTTCTTAAGTTTTACCCATTCCGATTGAATTAATTTTTATTTTCCTATTAAATTTTCTTTTTGCTTTATACCCTACAGTTTTTAAATATATATTTTTAAGGAGAAAATACCATGGCAACAGCAATTATAACCGGCGCAAGTAGAGGTATTGGCGCTGCTTTAACACGAAAATTAGCTTCACTTGGTGTAACAGTTATCGCTGTTGCAAGAGGAGAAGAAGATCTAAAAAAATTAAAAGCCGAATTTCCAGAAAAAATTCATATTGTCGCAGCAGATATTGGCACTGAAGAGGGGCGTAATAAAATTGTTAACACTGCGGCTCAATACAAAGTCATTGATTATCTAGTTAATAATGCTGCTGTTATAACACCGTTAGCATCTTTAGAAAGTATTAAAGCAGAAGAACTGACTCACATCTTAAACATTAACGTAGTAGCACCCACTTCCTTGACCACACAATTAATACCACATCTAGCAAATGGTCGTGTTTTAAATGTTTCTTCAGCCGCAGGATTTCTACCAACCCCTGGAATCGGCCCATATAATATCAGTAAAGCAGCACTCGACATGGCTACGGATGTTTTACGGTTAGAGTTAAAAAAACGTAACGTTGCTGTTACAAGAGTGATTCCCGGTGAAGTAGAAACTGACATGCAAGAGAAGTTACGTACCACCGCTCATCCAATCGCAAAACAATTTCAAGAATCGCAAGAAAAAGGGGTTTTAATGCCCACTAGTACGTGCGCTGGATTTTTAGCCTGGCTACTAACAGAGACTTCTACACAAGAATTTATTGAACGGAAATGGACTATTTATGATGAAGCCCATCGAGATTTATGGCTAAAAGAAACCATGAAATTACCATTGCCACTGATAGCGGGGCAACGAGCCGCCTCGGCTCCTGAAATGCCAATAGTAAATGAGTTAGCTACAGACATATCATCGATATCTGGACAACGAGCTGCTTCGGATCCTGTAATGCCAACAGTAAACAAGTTAACTACAGAAATACCATTCCCCATGCCACAAAACGTTGCTCAATATGATGCTTTTGCATTTCTCGGTGCGCCTAAGCAGCCTTCTATTATTCAGCAACAAAATGAGCCTGCCGAAAAAGAAGAAAAAAGCAAAGTTGCGTCAGCTGTACCTCAAATACCAGGCTTTACCCAAAGCAACACTTAAACTTAAAAAATAACTTGCGTTTAAGCTAAATTTTGGTTTAGGATTTAAGAAGAAGTAAAAGCGCTGATTTGAAAGCTACAGCTTGCAGGCGCTATATAAGTTTGGCTAAAGCGTTTGAAAAAACCACCATTGCTTTAGCAGGTGGTTTTTTTTTGCTCTTACTCTTAGCCATTGTGTTTAACGACATATATGAGGCTAACCTACCATGATCCATTTATACCTATTTTACCCGTTGTTCATAGTGTTGTTTGCGCTTTTTTTGATTTTGTTAAAACATGGTTAATTATTGTGCTGAGGTATCGACGCATAAATCTACGTCACGTCGTCCCTGGCGAAGGCCATTCGTGATAGTAAGAGAAGATAGGTGTTTTCATGGCCGAAGACCAGGGATCCAGATACGATAATCAGAGGATCCTTTTATTATCGTATCTGGATCCTCGCGACTCGATTGCGAAAGTTCAGTGCTTCTTTCCTTATTACGAGCAATCTCGCGCGAGGACGACGCGACATAGATTATGAGTCGATACCTTAGACCTTCGTGGGAGAGAGGTAAATGCTATTTTTAATTTATTCATCCTTCTTCTGATTACCCGGTTTTAGTGAAAGACCTTGATGCGTTAGATTATTTTGATTGCCTGGTTGTGGCGCTTTACTTTGAATAATAGGCGTAGGGGAATCAAAAAAAGTCTGATCGTCTTCGCTATTAATCGCAATATTCTTAAAATTGCCTATACTCCCTGAAGGTTGATCAGGTGGTCCACCACCCCCAGGTTTACCAGGATTACACCAATTTACTAGTGCGCACCCCACATTCCAAACTGCCAAAGCAATACCACCTAAGATAGCAGCTACTGCCAATGCAGATAGAGGCAACCCTAGTGCTAATACACCACCAAAAGGGAAAGTAGCAATCACTAGCATGGCAATAATACTGGCAATGAGTAAGATATTACCGCCTGTCCAAATTTTATGTTGGGATAGCCATGAAATTATAGAAGATAATAGGGATGCTGGTGGTGTTAAAAACTTTTCAACAGCAGAGATAAATGCTTGTTCGATTCCTTGATTATTTTTTGCCGAGCAATAATAAATAGCCGCATCAAGGTTTTTTTGTCGCAATACGCTCTTTAATCTTCGATCAATATCCCGATTATCAGCAACTAAATCTATTTTGTTAACTAATAGAAATATTTGACCTTTTGGATTTAATCCCCTAACTTGATCAATCCGCGCAGAAAGTTCTTCTTCTTGAAAATCAGATACATCGAGGACAATTCCAGTTAGCTGACTGCTCTGAATATATCTACGATCTGTATTGGCATATGAGGAAGTATCCCATACTGTTAGGTGAAAATCCTGTTCATAATATTCTTTAGTTTGAAAAGCAGCTCCACGAGTTGCAATATAGTCATCAACAAATGGTTGACCTGCAAAGCCAGCCAAAATCTTTGATTTTCCTACGCCTGCTTTGCCAACTAAAGCAATTCTTATAGAAGCTGGTCTTTTTTCTCCACTCATCTTAATATGCTCGCAAAAGTAAATTATTATTCATCATTAATTATAGCTTAACAGCTATTTATTAAGAAAAAATGAAGTAGCTAAAATATATTCAAGCAGGATAGTTATTAATTAGACCATAAAAAGGCAAAATATCGTGAAAAGTAATCCAGCAAATCATATTTCGAATTGGCAAGCAATTTTTATGTATGCCATTGTGTCGTTTTTTCTGTTTTTTGAAATGGCCGTGCAGGTTTCCCCTAGTGTGATGTCCTATCAATTAATGCATGATCTCAATATAGGTTCTTTTGGGCTGGGAATAATGTCGGGAATTTATTTTTATACCTATACCGCCATGCAGGTTCCTTCGGGATTACTATTTGACAAATATAACCCTAGACTGCTTATCACCTTATCGGTCTTGACTTGCGCCATAGGGACATTGTTATTCGCCATGGCTGGAAATATCTATGTTGGCTGTATTGCCAGATTGCTTATGGGTTCTGGATCAGCGTTTGCCTTTGTTTCTGTGTTGGTAGTTACTGCTGATTTATTTAAGCCTAAACATTTTGCAGCAATGACTGGAATTACCCAGATGTTAGCAGCATTTGGTGCAATGGCAGGGCAAATGCCTATCAGTGCCTTACTTTCATATATTGGCTGGCGCAATACCTTATTTCTCTTATCTGCTATTGGTCTTGTGCTATCAATCATTGTTTGGAAATATTTGAATTATCAAAGAAGCAGTGAAACTACAACTCAAGCACATAGTCACATGCAAATGACCACTAATCTGAAAAAGATAGTTACCCATTCGCAGACCTGGTATGTGGCTCTTTACGCTTGCCTATTATGGGTGCCAATGTCTAGTTTTGCATCACTATGGGGTGTGCCGTTCTTAATGACCGTTGATCACTTAAACCAGAATATTGCAGCACTTTTATGTTCCTTAATGTGGTTAGGATTAGCAGTAGCAAGTCCCCTAATTGGCGTGTTATCGACTAGCCTAAAAAATCGGGTAATACCATTAGCAGCTTGCGCTTTAGTTGGCGCAATTGCTTTTGGGCTTGTTCTGGAATGCAATTTTTCGTCCTTTACACTTGGCACATTATTATTTTTAGCTGGCGCTGCCTGCGCTGGCCAAGCATTAAGTTTTGCGGTTGTTAAAGAAAATAATTTAAATTCGGAAAAAGCTACTGCTATCGCTTTTAATAATATGGCAGTAGTAATTTCTGGCGCTATTTTTCAACCATTAATAGGTAAGTTAATTGAATCAAATAAAGTGGGTGGTGTAGTTAGCTATAATGTTGAGCATTTTAAACACGGCTTACTTATTGTGCTATTTGCGTATGTGGTTGGATTTTTGGTATCACTTTGTTTGATTAAGGAGCCTACAAATAAGGACTAACCATTCATCTCAAATCCTACGTTCCCGCGGCTTGTCCGCGGGATCCATTTCTTAGAATTTATTTAAAAGTATTTATAGGGTTAGTAGCTTGCGTTGCTGGCTCTCTATCGTCATAGATTGCTCCTTGCGCAGTGCTAGAAAAATCTAATTTTGTTCGTTTTGAGAAAGGGCCATTAGGGATAGTATTCTCGCCAGGAATATATTCCGGTAAGACTTCATCGCATCTAAGGCTAAAAGGAACAGGGTTAGCTTCATCGTACTGACTAAGAAAAGTAAAAATTTTTTCTGTTGACATATTACATTGCCTTAAAATTTAACATTATTGTTATTATTCATTTCACTTCAATTTATACCCTTCGCAAATAGAAGTATAAATTTAAAAACCAATGAGGATTACTGAAAATACATACCAAGCTATCCACCTAATTGATGGCAGATAATACTACGAAATAAACCGGAAAAAATCACTAATTTACCTAAATTTTTGTTATAATTTCAGCTAGGCTAGTTAGCCAAATAATAACTAGGACATTCGAATGGGTTCTTAAGATGTTAGATAAAGAGGAGCGGGTACGATTAACTAGAAATGCTCAAAATAAAGTTATTAAAGTAGAAATTTATGTTGATAAACAACAACGTTTTGAAATTTTCCAATATTTTCCCGACAAAACAGTTGGCTGGAAGGAGGCCGCGCCACATTTTCTGCTGCTAAGAGGCTTAGCTGCCTATGAGAAAAAAAAGCTCGTTAAGGGCGATAGCTTAAAAGATCCTGGTAAAAAAGCAAAAATTGACCAATTAACTCAGTTAACCAAAGAGCTTTGTCACAAAACAGCATCTTTATACCAACTAGTTAATCACTCCTATTTGGCCAATCCTTTTCATCCTGCTAGTAAAGAATGGCAGCAATTTTGCAAGAGAAATAAAAATTCTGGTCTAAATAAAATTCGCTTAAAAATTGCTTTTCTTCAAGAAAAATTAAATCAATATCGAGTTGAAATCGAGCAAACTTTAAACGAGTATTCATCAGAAAAACATTTAAAATTAGCCGATATTGAAGCTATTAAAAAGTTTCGGCAATCTCATCAGGAAATAACTAAACAATTTATTGCTCAACTCAATAGGTTAGATAGGGCTCCATTAAGTGAAAATCAATTGCGAAAACTATTTAGTAACCAAGATGAAGCAGATTCGCTAAATATTCGCTCATTGGGTGGATTTTTACGTTCACAAGCGCACCAGTTAGCAGAAGGTGCTTTAACTGCAGCAGATGACATCACAGAAGCAAGGTTCGATCAATTATTTTCATTTAGCGCACATCCTTTGCATAAGGAATTAGCTAAGGCTAAAAAATCTATTGGCGATTTAGAATCAACCCACATGGTACGTTTCCTTAACACCCGATCGCCTATTCCAGCAGGACAACTGGCAGTTATTGAAAACGATAATTCACCAGACTCAGAAAAAGGGTGGATGGACATTATGCCTTATGTTGAACGTAGAACGTTTCTGATAGAAGGTATTGACGGTAGCGAAGGCCTTGATGATATCGATCAGATCCTTAGCGTTTATGCTAATGGGGCACAGCCGATAAAAAAACCTAATTGGGTTTATGAAGCGCTAGCTGGGAAAAAAGGAATTTTAGCTTTTTTAGGGATAGTCTTTTTAGGCTTGCCAGCAATCGTTGGCGCAGCGGCAGCTTTGGTAGTGGGCACTTGTTTAGCAATCACTATTGACGGCCTTGGTTTTCTGTTACAAGCGCTCGTATTTCTAGTATGTTCTCCAGTTATTATATTCGGTGTAATTGCTGATTTCCTGCGACAAATTCCTACTTTTTTTACTGAAAAAGCAGAGACAGATTATTCTCTTTTGGCCAAGATGATGAAGTGGGATTTTCCACCGCAAGAGTTTAGCGACACTTTACGTAAGATTTCAGTAGTCAGAATTTTTAAACAGTTTCTTTTAGATAAATGGCATGAGTACTATGACACTGATGCAGAATTTATCATTATTGACGAAGCTAAAATAGCTGATAAAGAACTGAAATGGGAAAAAAGCAACCTATTAGAGCAAATTAGAGAAAACCAAGCAGAAGGTTTATTTAATGTAGTCGCCAGTAAAATCTTTTCATTTCCTGCTATTGCTGGATTTCTACATGAAAAATTAAAGCAGCTTTTTTATGCTTTACGTGAATTTCGTAAGGTGATCAATGTAACAGTAGAAAGTGTGTATTATTTTTTTGCCGGTAACGCAAAACAGGTCCAACAGACTCAGCGAGAAAACCTAAGTGAACGTTTAAATCAAAAGATTAAAAGTAAAAATGAAGAAATAATTAGGACTTTTTTAGTCGAGTTGGAAAAAGTATTGCAAAATAAAAATCCTGAACATCTTCATAAAAAAACCGATTCAGATTCAGATTCAGATTTAAAACTAGAACCCTCAAAAGATATCCCCATACTTAAGCAAAATACCTGGGCCAGTGTAGTGCCTTGGGTCTCAAGACAAGTAGAAACCCCATTAGATTTTATCAGCGATATTGCTGCAGGTGCAGTTGGTACGGTAGATTTTGCTTTTACCGAAGATCCTGGCATAGCAACTCCAATGTTTGTGTTAGCGCTACTCTGCGCAGGTGCATTGTTATTTCCATCTCTTGCCGGTGTAATACCGCCACAAGTAGTAAACAGTTTGCAGTGGCTCCCAAAACAAATTGCTAAAGCATTTATGGGAAAATTATCGCTGGAAACCGGATTGTCTGGTATGGCGCTTAATATTATCAGTAACTTTCTGCAGTGGCAGCTGATGACTTATGGCATAAAAGGGGCGCTTGAAGTGTATCACGGCAACTTTGAGTGGGTCAGAACGCTATTTGAACGACCTGAAGAAATCACCCTTGGTGCAGCTACTTTTGTTTCGATGGGGTATGCCGTAGGATTAATTCCAAATCTACCCCCCGGCGTTAATATTTTTCCACCATCTTCACATCCTTTTTTAATTGCACTTGGTAACTACCCAACTGGCATTTATAACGGCTTTTCTAATACATTCAATGCAATTATTAATGAATCAACAGAAACTGCACACCATGGTGCATTTGGTCTAAATACGCTTGAACTAGCCTTTATTGGACTTAAATCAATTTTATTTATTTATGGATTGGTGTCAGGAACTCATCAAGTTTCAATTACACCACTAAATTTGGATACCAAAAAATTATGTGAAGATTATGAGCAAGCAGGAGCGCCTCAAAGAAAAAGCATTATTCATCAGCTTTTGCGACAGCATGGTATATCTGATCCAAATTCTACTTTAGCAACTAAAATTACCGATGCACTTCGTCCAATAGCCCCCCAACCTGAAATAGCTATTAAAAATCCTTCACCAGAAGAACAGGCGTTCATTAAAACACGTGAAAAGCTAAAGAAATACCTTAAGATGGTACAAGATATGGAAGTATTAGGTATCGCGATTGATCTAGACCTAGATAATAATAATTCTAGTACAAACTACCAATCCAAATTACATGCTGAATTAATTTATGACGAGTTGTTTTTTGCAATTGAAGAATACAATCAAGCTGCAAGAAAAGTAGGTTTATTTCATGAGCAGATAGATGGTAACCAATTTTTACATAACTTTTATAACAAACATTGTTACGCTGGTAGTAGCGGCTGGCATAAAATCTTATTTGGCATATTGCTGTTTCCGGTTACCTGGATTTGGCGTGGATTTAAATATCTAGTTGGCACGCCTTCAATGCGCCAGCAAGTGAAGAAAAGTTTTTGCAAAGATTTTGCCATGCTACTTCAGTTAATACCTGATGTCATTGCGCCAATTAGCCGATCATTCCTTAAAGCTTCAATGTATGCGGTACGAATGATATTAGGCATCTTAGTACTGCCTTTATTAATTAATGCTATTGGAATTAATTTAATTATTTTTACCTTAGGGCTGGTTGGCATCTTGCCCGTAAGTATCTTTGCGATCATCAGAGGAGCACAAGAAAATAGTGCGGTAACCTTTGCTACTATCATGCAAGAATATTTTAATGGAATTAAACTATTTACAGATGATATCTGGAATAGCTTGCTGTGTAATTCGTGGGTCAATGATTATTTAAAACTTATCTCCTTTGTGGGTGGTACTTCTGGAACCGGCAGTCCTCACCGGCTCAATATACTAAAAACCATTGGCATGGCTTCGCTCTATGAATATTTAACCTCAACTGCTGATACCAGTTCTGAAAATTTACAACTCAGCACCTGTCAGTTGAGCACTAAGCTGGAAACTGATTCTGTTGCGGTGGTTAATCAGCAAAGACAAGGAGTTAAGAAAGATGAAAGTATTGGTAAAATTTTGAAGGCACTAACTAGTTACAATGAAGAAGCTGAAAATCGTATTTTAACACCGGTCAGCAGTGACAGACCTAAACAGCTTGCTTATTTGTCAGAGAGTCTACTAACAGGTTCCGCAAATAGAGATAGTCATGCAGCATCTATTGTCGCTACATTGCAACAGGGAAGTGAATTACGTACAAAATTATCTGAGGCAGGGGCTTTTTCCTTTTTTCCTTCGGCACAACAGCCGATAAAGATTTCAACATATGGCACTATGCTAACAACAGAGCTCAATTTAGTTTAACAGTAATTCAATTGCCACTGACATGGTTTGTGCTTTAAAATACCTGTAGAAGGAAAAAAATTATCACATTACTACTAAGGGGAAAAATATGACTAAGGCAAGAGAAGCCAAAAAAGAAACTAAGAAAAAACCTACTAAAAACCTGAAAGAAAAGCGTGCTGCGAAGAAGGAGAAACGGGGTAAATAATTGGCTAAATTGTCATTCCCACCCGCGTGGGAATGACAATTTCCGGAATTAAAATGATAGCACTCAGTAACTTTATTGGCCTACTCGGCGTCGTTATTACCCTAATTGCTTATTTTTTATTAAATATTCGCAAGATTTCGTCTCGATCATTTATTTATGCAACACTTAACGCAATAGGATCTGCCTTGGTGCTGTATTCACTTTGCTATGCTTGGAATCTTGCTGCATTTAGCATGGAATTTATTTGGCTACTGATTAGCTTTTACGGAATGTACCAAGCCATCTGCCAGCATTTAAAAGATAGAAGCCATAGCCGACTTAAAGCATAGTCTCTATACCTCTTGGAAACAGATTTAAAGTTTCTTTTCCTTGGCTTTAATTTTTTCAATAACAATTAATATTAAAGAAATTAAGAAACAAATAAACGCCATAAAAAATAGCACTTTAGTAAAAAAGGATACTGCTATTGCAATACCACCAAATGCCAAGGCACCTAAAGCTATAGCTAGTACCAGAAATAAAATTGCCCATAGTAATAACATCTATTTTCTCCTTTATTAATTTAACCGCCACTCCTCAATTTGGTTCGGGCAGATAATGCCGCCATAATATAAACCCAGCCACAAACCAATAAATCAATACCAATGAATAAACCAATAATAAACTGCCCAGATAATGGCCATTCGGCTAGAATTAAGATACCAAGAATTAACGCTAATATTCCATTAAAAAGTCTCCATCTTTGTTTTGGTAGCTGAAAAGATAAAGAATAAGTAATACGAAATATTCCTAATAGAATATAAAAAATAGCTATTAATAAAGTCAATGAAATTGAACCCAGCATAGGCAACTTCATCAGCATTACGCCTAATACAAAATATAAAATACCGGTCACTAGGTGGATAAAAAACCCACCCCATTTGCGCCACCAAAATTGAAACGCATCAATAATAATGATGACGCTACTTGCAGTCAGAATGATGCCTAAAAATATAACCGAGATTATGGTGGTAAACATTGAATAGCTAATAGCTAAAGCGCCAAGTACCAGCAATATAATCCCCCAAGCTAAAAACCAACCCCAATTTTTATTAAAAGCTAACAAATCTGGTTCGTTTAACTGAAATAGATAGCGCATAGGATTACCGTCCGTTAAAAGTCAAAAAAATCTTTCCCTAATTTAAATAGCTACTCTCAATTAAAATAGCCTAAATTTTTACTTTGTCTACAAAAAACTTTATTTATACCTTATTAAGATATATGTTAATTATCCACTCCGTGAGGCCGTCATTGCGAGGCTTGCGCTGTTTGCAAGCCGCGGCAATCCAGGCTGGATTGCTTCGCATCTTCGGCGCTCGCAATGACGGCCTCACGGGGTGAGTAGTTACGATATATGTTAACTTTTAGCACGGAAATTAATTAGAGGGAACTACCATGAAAAAAAATACGATTTATCTTCTTAGCGTAGCTATTTTTTTTTGTTATGGCATAAATATTGCCAAGGCATGCACAGATTTTCGCCTCACAGCAAAAGATGGAACCGTGCTTGTTACACGTAGTATGGAATTTGCTGCAGATTTAAAATCAAACTTATGTACTTCTCCACGCGGCAGGATATTTAACAACAGTGCCCCCAATGGTAAAACTGGTTTATCGTGGAAAGCAAAATATGGCTATTTATATCTTGATGGTTTCAATATAGATGGCTCGGTAGATGGCATCAATGAGGAAGGACTATCTTTCGGAGCACTCTACTTGCCTGGGGAAACCCAATATCAAACCATACCATCCGGCCAAGAACAGCGTGCATTGCTATATACACAATTTGGTGACTGGATTCTCAGTAACTTCAAGACTATTGATGAAGTAAAAAATGCACTTCCTAATGTGCTTGTTTTTGCCCAAAAATTACCAACAACTGGCAATATCATTTTTCCGATTCATGCCAGTATTTATGATGCTAATGGCAAAGGTCTAGTGGTTGAATTCGTCAAAGGAAAAGTCAAAGTATATGAAAACAAACTAGGTTTATTAACTAATGCTCCTACTTATGATTGGCATCTAACTAATTTGCGTAATTACATTAATTTAACCCCTTTAACTCCAGCACCTGTTGTAACTAAAGGAATAACATTTACTGCTACTGGACAAGGCGCTGGTATGATGGGGTTGCCTGGCGATATAAGTCCACCTTCACGCTTTATTAAGGTAGCTGTAATGCAGCAAACTGTATTTCCAGTTACTAATGCAATGGATGCATTGAATTTGGCAGAACACATCATCAATAACGTTGATATTCCATTGGGCTTTGTCCGTGAAGCAAAAACAGGGAATGCAACCAATGAATATACTCAATGGGTGGTTTTTAAGGATTTAACACATAAAAATATTTACTTTCGTACCTACCATAACTCTGCCTTGCGTACTGTTTCATTAGCAAATCTGAACTTTTTAGAAAATGCACCAAAACTTAAAATGCCAATTGAGACACTACCGGTTATTCAAGATGTAACAAATCAATTTATGAAATAAATATTTTTCTGTCTCTAAATAATTCGTCAAAGCGAAAGGCAATAGCTGCCACTTCGGCAAAAGAGCGGCAGCTAATACCTGCTGCTTTCTGGTAAAAATCTGCTAATTTTCTTGCAAAGTCACTATTTAGCCTATTTTACCCAAGCTAGCTATACCCCTCTACTATACTTAATAAAAGGGGGAATGTTCGCTATGAACGAGAAAGAAGATGTAATCACGCTCACACCCAAACAACTACTTAAACATAAAGGAGTAAGCGAATTTTTAAAGGGGAAAAAGTATATCGGCAAACCTCCTACTGTAGAGATGTACCAAGAATTCCAGAGAGGATTGGTCAGCAACAATAAAACAGTCTCGGAACTTTATAAAGAAAGATTTAACGAAAATTGGAAGTGGGGTAGCGAAGGGTATAAAACCGAAGAAGAACAGAAAACACAAGAAGATAACGCAGATTTATTAATAAAAGAACTGTTAGATGTTGATGATAAAGCATTAACAAAATTTAAACAGGGATATCGGCAAGATGTAGGTTCGGTTGCCATCATACCATTTACCCTGATGGGAGTTGAAACACTTACCAAAAGCACCCACCTAGATAATTTGTATAAAACCAGTCAAGGCAATATAGGTGTTCGGACAGAACTAAATATACACAGCATTCAAGACCTAAATAATTCCGATATCTATAATATTCAATGCAAAATTGAAGCTAATTGGGAACCAAATGCGAAAGGCCATTACGAACTAAAATCAATGAAAATTTCTGGGCGAGATAAAGAATTAGTAGCACAGCTTTTTTTAAATTACCATCAAAATTCTATTCCAGATTTTTTTCCTAAAAAATTTGTGGAAAGGATATGCCAAGAGGAAAATGCTAAAGAGAATTTATTTATTGCAGCATCAATCAACAGCGCTATTTATAAAGAAATTGTGGAACCTCGAGATACGCGGTCTAGGATACGAAAACTGGGTGAATTTATTGGCTTTATTGGACCTGCATCACCACCGAAGCGCCCCGAATTTACTAAAGAAGAACATTTAAGATTAATTGCTGCACATCCTCATTTATTAAATGAGGATCGAAAAAATAATCCTTATCAGGCCATACTTAATAGTGCAACATTAGAAGAAAAGCTATCGTTTTCCCCTAATCTTCTTACCCCACAAGAAAAATTATCAATTTTAACTGATTATGCAACTAATTCCCCTGAACGTTTAAGTAGTTTAAATAAAGCTTTCTTTAATGAATTAGATCAAGATCTAAGCAGCATAATAACGGACTGTAGAGACAATCTTATTTACCAAAATTTAGAAACCTTGCTTACTACTGCCAATCTTTCGGTTCTTAAAGAAATTAAATCTCAATTGCCAGAAGTTTTTTCCCAATATACAAATAATTGGTCAGACTCAATAATATCGATAAATCATCGGCTACAAATGGTAGCTAAATGCAACAAGAGTGAGGAAAATTTAGCAAGATTTGGCAAAGAATTTTTACTTCAACTTAATAATGACTTGCTTGTTTTAGCGCAAAAAGGATTCAATAATCCCACCATGAATAAAGTAAAAAATGCAGCAATTCAATCTATACTCAACATTTTAAGTACTCACGAGGATTTATATAATGTGTATAGCAGAAAACCGGAATTTCAAGCTGTTCTAACCCCACCTGTTAATTCTAAAGCTGACCAATATGCTAAAGAAGCAAAAAATCACATAGAACATGCCGGTGAACAAATCAAACAAGATATCGACAAGGGAAACAAACTTATTACTTCAATTGAAACAAAAGTAATAGCAGGACAACAGGCAGAAACCCCGGAAATTACCCCTTCTGAGTCACCCACTGCTCATCAACTAAAGGCTAAATGAAATTCAAAAGAGAAAATTTACGCTAAACTAAACATGATACTTCATATCAAGTATGGAAAAGTCATCATGCCCGCTCAATCAGATAGAAAATTCATCCACTTACGTAATCAACCAAATGTTATCCTGCCAACTCATAAGCGGGCAGCTGCTTTGGCTATTAAACAAGTGGAAAAAGATCTTGATACTTTGGTAGAAAAGCTTAGAGAAGCACAAGATTTTTTAGCAACACAACCTAATATCTCACTACATACTCAACAAAAACTAGAAGCTACTATCCAACAAGGTCAAGCCGAGCTTAGCCTATATCAAACTGAAATAGCCAAAATGAAACTTCGCTTAATGGAAATCTTAAAGCAGTTAGCTCCCTGACGTGCCGCTGCCGCGACTTGCTCGCGGTATTATCCGACGGGATCCATGGATTCCGCTCCATGGATCCCGCGGACAAGCCGCGGAACGTAGGATTTGAGATAAATTGTTAACATTCCCTAAATAACCGTAAATTTTTGACTATACTTCAATTTAACTATTTGAAAATTTTCACTTTATTTCACAGAGCTGGGAGTAAAAATTATGCGTATGGATAACAAAGTAACCATCATCACAGGCTCTGCTAGTGGGATTGGTAAGGAAATAGCATTATTATTCGCTCAACGTGGCGCCAAAGTAGTGATTGCTGACTTAAATTATGACGATGCTAATCTGGTCGCCGAATCCATTAAGAAAGAAAACCATCAAGCAATGGCAGTTGCCATGGACGTAACCGATGAAAAACAGGTTGATGCAGGTGTTGACAAAGTAGTTAAACAATTTGGCGGAGTTGATGTTTTAGTCAGTAATGCTGGTATTCAAATTATTGATCCTATCGACAAATTATCTTTTGAACAGTGGAAAAAATTATTAAGCATTCACCTTGATGGTGCTTTTTTAACTACTCGTGCTTGCTTACGCCATATGTATCAAGCAAAAAAGGGCGGCAGCATTATTTATATGGGATCGGTACATTCAAAATTAGCCTCACCATTAAAGGCTCCTTATGTAACTGCAAAGCATGGCTTAATTGGTTTGTGTAAAGTCGTGGCTAAAGAAGGAGCGCAATATGGTGTGCGTGCTAATGTGATTTGTCCAGGATTTGTTCGCACACCATTGGTTGATAAACAAATCCCACAACAAGCTAAAGAATTGGGCATTAGTGAAGAGAATGTCATCAAAAAAGTAATGTTGAAAGATACCGTAGATGGCGAATTTACTACGGTGTTAGATGTAGCAGAAACAGCGCTATTTTTTGCATCTTTTGCCTCAAATGCACTTACCGGACAATCACTAGTCGTTAGTCATGGTTGGTTTATGCAGTAGTTATCTTTTTTAATAGGGATAGCAAATGGTAAAGCGAATAACTAAAGCCAAAAAAATGCCCTATGAAGCAGTAGCATTTAGCTTTCAAGGAGGTGGTGCACTAGGTGCTTATCAAGCTGGCGTAGCTATTGCCCTACAAGAAGGAGGCTATCAGCCTGATTGGATTATTGGAACCTCAATCGGCGCAATTAATGCTGCTATCGTAGTTGGCAATAAACCTGAAGATCGCACGGATAAGCTCTATGCTTTCTGGAACTACATTGCCACGCCATTAATCGAAGTATATCCATACTCTGGCGGTGTGCTAGCGAATTTTTTTCAAAATTATTTATCTGCTTTGTATACACTAACCACAGGACAACGAGGATTTTTCCAGGTTCGTTATCCAAATCCTTTATTAGGCATGGAAAATTCTGCGGAAAAAATCAGTTTTTATGATTCCTCTGAATTACACAGTACTTTAGAGCGCTTCATTGACTTTGATCGCATTAACCAAAGTAAAAAAATTAGACTCAGCATTGGCACAGTTAAAGTGCGAACTGGAGAAATGGTTTACTTTGATAATAACAAATGCCAAATTTGCCCAGAACATATTATGGCGAGCTGTGCATTACCGCCTGGTTTTTCAGCGGTTAATATTGATAATGATTTATATTGGGATGGCGGTATTTCAAACAACACGCCTATCAGTCATTTCATTTACGATGAACGATATCATTCTGCGTTATGTTTTATGGTGGATTTATTTGATTCTAATGGTTCATTACCAAGGACACTCGATGAAATTTTAAAGCGTAAAAAAGACATTCAATTTTCTAGTCAATTTACTAACGCTGTTAAGCTGTGCAAAGACATGCATTGTTTTAAACATACCATTAATGAACTAGCAAAATTAATTCCTAAAAAACAGAAAAAAAACCCTAAGGTGCGTGCGATGATTGAAAGAGGCTGTAATCGGTCAATATCGCTTGTGAGATTTTTTTACAAATCCAGCTTAACTGATTCTGTCTTCAAAGGACTATGAGTTTTCAGAGGCTTCTACTAAACAGCATCTTGAAGCTGGTTACAGTGATGCAAAACAGGGAATGAAATATTCACCTTGGTTAGCACCTATTGATGACAATACTGGTATTAAAGTGCATAACATGGCCCAATTACTGGTAGGGTAATTTTTCATAAAAGGATTAGGGTCTGTTTACATTTGATTTGCCGTAGCGAAAAAAACAGGGATGCAAGCTAGAATTTTGCCAAATTTGAGGAGAATACTAGGTCGTATTTGACGAAAATTTGGCAAAATTCTAGCAAATCACATGCTTTTTGTAGTAGGTAAATCAAATGTAAACAGACCCTATGGGCAGCAATATACAGGAGTACTTATGAACAAAAAACAAATTATTCAAAATGCATTTTCCATGCCATTATATAGTCCATCTTACCCACCCGGACCTTATCGTTTCATTAATCGTGAATATTTAATCATTACTTACGAAACAGACATAAGCCTTTTAAGAGAGACGGTTCCTGAACCTTTGGAAGTTAGTAAACCTATTGTGAAATTTGAATTTATCCGTATGCCAGATTCATCTGGTTTTGGTAGCTATACCGAATCAGGACAAGTAATACCAGTAAAATTTAAAGGAAAGCAAGGAATCTATATTCAATCCATGTTCCTAAATGACTATGCGCCAATCGCAGCGGGTAGGGAAATTTGGGGCTTCCCGAAAAAATTAGCAAATCCCGAATTAAAAATTCAAAAAGAAGCTTTAGTTGGCAAACTAGAATATGGTGGTTGTTGTATTGCTACAGCAACCATGGGATATAAATACGCTGAAGTTAGCAAAAGTAAAATTCTCAAATCCATGCAAGAACCTAATTATTTACTAAAAATTATCCCTCATGCCAATGGTTCACTGCAGATTTGCGAATTAGTTGAATATCAGCTGAAAAATATTACTATTAAGGGAGCTTGGTCAGGACCTGGTACACTTGAGCTTGTCCCTCACGCCACAGCATCAGTAGCATCATTGCCTGTTCAGAAAGTAATTTCAGCTGAACATTTTTTAAGCGATTTAACACTGCCATATGGAAAAGTAGTTTATAATTATATTTCGTAACTACTCACTCTGTAAGGCCGTAATTTTTACTGGATTGCCACAGCCACTTATGCGGCCTAGGAATGAAGGTTTCACGAAGAGTAGGTTTTAAATGTCAGCACGAGTAGTTACTATATTCCTTAACTGATTGGAAAAACGCTATGAAACACCTCTCGAAAATAAGAATTATTAATCTCATCGCATTTTCACTTTGTTGTATAATGATTGCAATGGCTGCTTACTTACAATTTAGTAAAGGGCTAGAGCCTTGTCCGCTTTGCGTGATTCAGCGCTTTATCACAATTATTCTAGCTATCGTCTTCTTAGTTGGATTTCTGCATAAATCCAGTAGAAAAGCATGGGTTCGTTTTCATGGCTTTTTAGTCTTATTCTTAGCGGGTTCAGGTGTAGCCGCAGCAGGCCGACAAGTTTATCTGCAAAATTTACCACCCAATCGACTACCTCCTTGTGCACCTAACTTAAGCTATATTTTAGAAAAACTTTCATGGCCAGATGCGATTAAATTCCTCGTCCGTGGCAGTGCAGATTGCGCTCAAGTTAAATGGACGCTGCTTAACTTAAGCATTCCTGAATGGACATTAGGATTGTTTCTGGTACTTTCATTGGTAGGGCTATGGTGGTTTCTAAAGGGGCGCTAGTAAAATTGATGCTATGTTGTCATGCCAGTCTTCGCTGGCATGAGCACGTCTTGCACTACCTTAGGCATATACTTTTCATCGTGTTTGGCAAGTACCTGAGTGGCGACAAAATTTCCCTTGGACGTTAGTTGTCCCTCAACAACAACGCTTTGACTTTCTTTGAATAAATCAGGAAGTACACCGATGTATTCAACTGGAATACGATTCGATTTATCCGTAACGTAAAAATCAACTTTAAGACTATTAGGATCCTTGTGGATGCTGCCAGCAGCTACTAACCCACCCAAACGAAAACTATGGTGAGTAGGCGCTAATCCCTGAGTAACTTGAGTTGGGCTATAAAAAAGATTGATGTTTTGTTTTAAGGCATACAGGATGAATCCTACCGCACCAGCAATCAACAAAAAAATAATTATGATCCAAGTAAGCTTTTGTTTATGACGACGATTCATCGACACTCTGCTTTGATTGCTGAATGATTTGACGATATCTTCGCAAAGGTAGCCACCAATTTAACAGCAAAATTAAAGTGGAAAAACCAAAAGCAATAGCAATATAGATGCTATGTTGATTCATTGAATAGTTACCCCTCTACAAATATTTTTTACCCACTCACTTTGCTGCTCACGACGTAGCAATTCATTACGCACGCGTAAACAAACAACAGCACCAAAATAACACCCATAAGCCAAAATCATACTCAGCAATGGATAAAGCATAGATGAATCAATTTTAGGTTTTTCAAATAACGTTAAGCTAGCACCTTGATGCAAGGTATTCCACCAATAAACTGAGTAATGAATAATTGGAATATCAACAAAACCTACTATAAGTAACAACGCACCAGCATTTGCGGCTTGATTTTCGTCGATAATAGCCGATTGAAGCGCAATCAGACCAATATAAAGAAATAACAGAACTAATTCAGAAGTTAGTCTTGCATCCCAAATCCAAAAAGTTCCCCACATGGGTTTTCCCCACAAAGAACCAGTAACTAAAGCAATTACAGTAAACCAAGCACCAAGAGGCGCACTAGCGCGTATCAAAATATCAGCAACTTTAATGCGCCATACTAAGAATACTAGTGCATTAGCAGCCATGAAACTGTATACCAACAATGAAAAGAACGCGCTAGGAACATGAACGTACAAGATCCGAAACCCATTACCTTGCTGATAGTCTTCAGGCGCTAATAGCAGACCACCTATATAACCATATAAAAAAAATACTAATGCAAAACCAAAAAGCCAAGGCATTATTTGATCTGATACAGCATAACAACGTTGTGGTGAAATTAATTTAATCAATGACATGCGTTATTTATTCCAATTCGAAGGGCAGCGGCTGTCGCAAAAGGCGAAAGTGCCAAACTTAACAATAAAAAAGCAGCTAAAAAAGCCAGTTGGCCGTTAATAGGTAAATTAGTATGAGACGCAACTAAACAGTTAGCACCAAATATCAATACGGGTATCAACAATGGCATGGTTAACAATGGCAGTAAAAAATTACGATAACGCAAACCAATGACCAAGGCAGTCATTATTGCACTAACCAAACTAAGCGCTGGTGTACCTAACGCTAGGCTAAAAATAACTACTTTAATAGCATGCAGTGATAACCCTAATAATACTCCAACAATAGGAGTAATTAACAATAAAGGAAACCCTGTTAATAACCAATGCCCGAAGATTTTTGTAGCCACCAATAGCGGCAAAGGGTAGGGGCTTAATAACAATTGTTCTAATGTACCATGCAAATAATCATAGTAAAAAAGCTTATCTAATGACAGCGAAACAGCAAGCAATGCCGCAATCCAAATAGCTCCTGGTGCTGTGGTTTGCAAAGCATCAGGGCTAGCATCCGTTGTTAAAGGAAATAAAAAAACCACAATAACGAAAAATAATAATGGATTTAGTAAATCAGCTAATTGACGTAATCCCTGTTTCAGATCGTCAAGTAAAAGTTGTTTAATGATGATATAAATCGGATTACGAACCATAGGGACATCTTTGAATTAATTTTATCTACTAAAACATCTAGCGCAGGGCTGTTCAACGCTACCCGTGAGGCCGTCATTGCGAGCGCAGGATGCGCGTGGCAATCCAGTAAAAATGCTTAAATGTCTTTGCTGGATTGCCGCGGCTTGCAAACAACGCAAGCCTCGCAATGACGGCCTCACGGGTAGCGTTGAACAGCCCTGAAATCTAGCGGGATTTTAGCATAATTTAGTTTTCCTTCATAACTCTTGCCATTATTTACCAAATTAAGCTTTGCTGAACTAGCTAAAATTTTCATTCTAGTTATACTGGTTACATGCAAATAAATAAATTAGAGACGTTCTCTTTAATTTTTAATGCCTTAATGGGAGGATTGGGAACCGGCGCAGGTTTTGCTTTCCCATCATTAGCCTTTTTAGCTGCATTATTTGGTCTTACCGGCAGTGCGCTAATCTTTATTTCTATTGTAGGAATTGTTGTTTTCGGCATTATAGCGCTTTCAAGTATCTATTTTTTTTGTAGAACTTTTAGCAATACGCGAAATTTCGTTAACAAAATAGAAGAAAAACAAGATGCACTGTTGGATGCACTCATTCAATATGCTGCACTCACTAAAAACGAAAATACTTCAAACGAAAAAAATCCCATTCTACAAAAAATTTATCTAATGTTGGATAACAATGAATCTGCAAACAACCTTGAAAAAATAAAAACAACACTAAAAAAAGAATTTCCTTCTATAGAAGCTTTTACAAGTACTTTGGCATCGGCTGTTAAATTACCTGAAGGTGACTATAACCCAATTAGTTCGCCTGGATTATATACTTCAGTAAATTTATTTATCACTTATGGTTGCATATTAGGGCCATGCTCCGGTTTAATTGGCGCTATTACTGGTATAGGAATCATTAGCGGAATTTCCGCCATTGCTCCGCCCATTTTAGCAGCTATTATCTTATCTACGATAGCATTGACGGTATTAGCTGCTTGTTTTACCTATTATTCTGAAAATTGCAACGTCAAACGTTCTTCTATAATCACTCAAATGGAATATCAGATAGACCATTTCGAGCGAGCCACAAAGAATATTCTTTTTACTAGCCATCTTGAGAGAAATAATTTCCCATTATCTGCTGAATTTACAAAACTGTTTAGCAAGGAACCACAAAACCAAGAAACTACAGATAGCCCTAAAACTACTAGAAAATTCACACCAACAACTTCTAGATGTAGCATCATTTAAAATAATGCCAACACGTTTTAGTTACAATGAAAGTTGCTTAATCACATCTAAACGTTGATCAAGTTTTTGGTGTGTTGCAACAATCGCTATACCACCCGTAGACAAATGACAATTAAGAAAATGATTAAACTGACAAATCCCAGCTTGATCTAGTGCAGCTAATGGTTCATCCAAAATCCAAACTGATTTTTGTGCCAGAATTATTTTTGCTAGACCAAGCCGGCGCTGTTGACCTTGTGAAAGCTGATAAGCAAAAAGTTTAGTAATGGAAATAAGATTTAATTGTTCGAGTAACACATCGATCTCAAACTGCTTAACACCAGTTAATAATGCATGTGAAATTAAATTCTCGCGCACAGTCAACCCAGGTTTAATCGCAGAAGTATGCCCTAAATAAGCAATATGAGTGTGATAATCACTTTTAACCTGATAAATAGAACGATGAATATAGCGAACATCACCACCAGAAGGCTTTAAAAGATTAGCCAAAATACGTAGCAGGGTAGTTTTGCCAGCACCATTAGCTCCAGTTACCTGCAATAATTCGCCAAAATTTACTTGCATGTTAAGGTTTTGGAATAAAATAACATTTTGGCGTTTAAAAGATAGCGCTTGAATTTCTAGCATGCGTGTATTATACCTCTCATATTCTATACTTCTCTAAGACAGGTTTGCGGAATTTTTTCGCTCAGTTTACCAGAAATTTTAATGTTCTGACTAAGAAAAACCGCAGGAATACTCCCTGTATTTCGAGGTTTTTCGATTGAAGAACATTAAAATTTCGCAGTAAAATGAGATGAAAAAATCCACAAACCTGTCTTAGAGAAGTATATAACTCAAAAGGGTAAATAACTAAAATAGGGAGCATACCATGCAGTTTTGGGCACAATACGGGCTTTTCTTAGCAAAGATTATCACTATCATTATTGCATTATTGATTTTGCTTGCCGGCGGTATCACCATTTCAAGCCGAGCTCGTTCGCAAAAACGCGAGTATTTAGAAGTCAAAAAGCTTAATGATAAATACAATGAAATCGCTGAAGTACTCAAATCTGAACTGCTTGAAAAAAAGGAATTTAAAAAATACCTCAAAGAAAAAAAACAGGCAGAAAAAGCTGCTAAAAAAACCGTTGAAGCCAATAAAAGAATATTTGTATTAAATTTTGAGGGCGATTTAAAAGCTACAGCAGTTGATAATTTACGCGAAGAAGTAACAGCGATTTTAACCGTTGCCACCCCAAAAGATGAAGTTTTCGTAAAAGTAAGTAGTGGTGGCGGAATGATTGAAAGTTACGGACTAGCTGCATCACAACTTGCGCGCATTAGAGCACGCCACATTCCATTGACCGTGTCTGTCGACAAAATTGCTGCCAGCGGGGGATATCTGATGGCCTGTGTAGCAAATCGAATTCTAGCAGCACCATTTGCAATTATTGGTTCAATTGGAGTGTTAGCACAATTACCTAATTTCCATCGATTCTTAAAAAAACATAATATTGATTTTGAACAAGTAACTTCAGGTGAATTTAAGCGCACTTTAAGTGTCTTTGGCGAAAACACCGATAAAGGACGGAAAAAATTTCAACAAGAATTAGAAGAGGCTCATCAATTATTTAAAAGCTTTATTCGCCAATATCGTCCTACCGTCGACATCGAAAAAGTTGCCACTGGCGAGTATTGGTTAGGCACTCATGCCAGAGAAATAGGATTAGTCGATGATTTAGTTACTAGCGATGACTATCTATTGGGTGCTAGTAATGACCAATATAGTATTTATGAAATTAGCTACTGTTATAAACGCAGCTTAAAAGATAAATTAAACTCAATGATTAAAGTAGTGATGATGAGATTGGGATTGATTTAGCTCATCTACACAATAAGTTCTTCATGAATAAGCGCCCTGTATACGGCAATCGCGCCAGAATTGAAGCGAAGTAGAAGTTAAAACTAAGCGTTCCCTCTCCCAGCCCGAATGTTGAAAAATGGTGTGATCTGCTTCTGGGAGAGGGTCAGGGTGAGGGAAAACCACAGGCGGTGTAAGCAAATCCTCCTAAAGAACCGCGGAAAACGGCAACAGAACAGGTAGCAAAGTTGGTTCATTTTCCCTCACCCTGACCCTCTCCCAGAATAAAGTAACGAGCATTTACTTTGCTATGGGGCTGGGAGAGGGAACGCTTAGTTTTAACTTCTACGTTGCCTTTTCAAAAAATACTTGTGTACGCCTCGTCTCTGGCGCGATTGCCCTAGCGCTCTGTATAACAGGGATTGACAGCTACATTACCCCCGCCTACAATGCCACCCCTGACTTTGCAAGAAATTCAGGGGCTATAGCTCAGCTGGGAGAGCGCTTGCATGGCATGCAAGAGGTCGGCGGTTCGATCCCGCCTAGCTCCACCAAGCTGCTTTATACTCGCCAAAACTTATTCTGTATAACTACTGTTCATCTACAGTCCCCATCGTCTAGAGGCCTAGGACATCGCCCTTTCACGGCGGTAACAGGGGTTCGAATCCCCTTGGGGACGCCATTTAACGTGACTGCCAGGAAATACACTAGACCCTATAAAACGGCTGTCATTCCGAGCGTAGCGAGGAATCTCCATAGGGCCTTTGAAGAAAACAAGGGGCTCTCGATCCGCACTTTTTCAGCACTTTACCGACCTTGTGTCGCATTCAAGATTTGATAAAATTCTGCTTAACTTATTAGAAGATGGATTGGTTATTGTGATTAACATAGCAACGTATTTTTAAGGAATAATTAAATGTCATTAGAAGATATTCCAAAATGGGTATGGAAGTGGTGGGTTGTACCAATTACGTTCTTACTTACTATGTTAGGTTGTTTTGTCGGTATATTTGCCTGGAAAGCATATTTTTCAAACGATATTGAAGCGGACTTCTATGGGAATGCTATTAAAATTCACACAACAATGTACGAAACGGTTAAAAGCCTTCAAGAAATACTTAAACTTGAAACCGATAACAAAGCTGCAAATTTATTGGCTAGAAAAAATAGTTGCTTAGTAGCTAAACAAACTAATAATACGTTCTGTAATACAAAAGAGATTGAAGAGCAATTACTTTTGCTTGATAAAGAAAAAAAGGAATTAGAAAAAGTTGGCAGTCAACTTCAGAAATTAAAAATTCAATTAGATGTAGATGCAGATAAAACATGCCACAGTAGTAAATGAAAAAAAATTAGCGTTATTAGGCTGCACTCACCAAAGTTGGCAGACGCTTAACTTGTAGCACTTCCTGCCAAGCGGGAGCAGGTTGGTAACCCACTTTTGGGATGATGGAAAATATGTTTGCCTTATAAAAAAGTATAAGCTTTTTGCGCGTACAAAGCCTCTAAAGCAGGCGGTAGCAATTTGTTGAATTTCTTCTTTGAATATCACTCTTGCTCCCCAATATTAAATGATTTAGGTACCCATAAATGCCACTGGGTTTCTAAACGATCTCCAGTAGTTGCTGGATCAAGCTGAGAGTAGCCAGATTTTAAATGACTCTTGCAGATTGACGCGATGGTGGCAGCATCATCAAATTTTAATAACTCGATGAGAAAGCCTAATCTTTTATAGACGGCGCTGTTCCCCATCATTTCTGCATACTCGAGTAATTTTTTCTGATTAAATTCTTTGGAATGAACATAAGCTGACAATACGTCAGCTACCATACGAACGCCGCCAAAAACAGCAGGGTCATTTAATCCATCAATAACGGTTTTGGCGGGATCAGAAATAGCAATTTTAACTTTACCGCTCCATATGAACTGCGTGCCAAAGATTTTCTTAGGTAGAATGGTCTTTATTTTAAAGATGACTCCGTTTAGATTTTGTTCCCGTTGATGTACTTTTTTGCTGGTCATCACATAAATGGAGTTGAATATCTGCTCTGTTAATCCCCAGTGATGCGCTGCGGTCCATCCCCCGATGTAACAGGGCGAAAAAAGCTTATGAGCAATCAGCCAAGGTTCTTCAGGAATGACTTCCGTGGAGGTAGCTTGTAGGGGAACTGGAACGTATAACCCTCTACGAACGCGGTAAAGCCAACCATTTCTCGTCCACATCGCCAACAAAGAGGCAGCACGATATCGGCTGACATTTAAAATTTTGGAGGCTTCTGCTACTGTAAAGCTCTCTTTTGAGGCTTGGAATAGCTTTCCTAGCCGTTTCCGACTTATGCTTTTTAATCCACCAAGTTCAGTTTTCATACTATATATTTTATTCTGTTTATTAGTATATAGTCAAATATTGGAATAAAAGATATAGTTTATATTCCTCTAGATTTGGGTTAAACAGGCACTCATTGGTATAACTTGTATAATAGTGTATAATTACGTATACAACATAAGAGAGGAGTACACTTAATATGGCTATTGCACTTAGATTACCGCATGAATTAGAGCAGAGACTTTCTGTTCTTGCTGAAAAAACGCATCGCTCGAAAAGCTATTATGCACGTGAGGCACTTGAGTATTACATTGAAGATTTAGAGGATTACTATCTTGCCATGCATGTGTTAGAAAACCCAGGAAAAATTTATACACTGGAAGAAGTGGAGAAGATGTGTGGCTTGGACGATTAAATTTAGTGAAGTGGCACAAAAGCAAATTAGAAAATTGGACAAAACCATCGCAAAAAGAATTACTGACTATTTAGGCAAGCGTATTGCCAGTCAAGTTGATCCACGCGTGTTTGGTAAAGCATTACTCCATGATAAAACAGGTTTATGGCGTTATCGAGTAGACGATTATCGAATCATTGTTCAAATTCAAGAGAATGAATTGATAGTATTAGTACTGCGAGTGGGGCATAGAAGAGAAGTGTATAGTAAAGACTAGCCAGATGCCGCGGACAATACCGCGAACGAGTCGCGGCAGCGGCACGTAGGCTTTTTGAGTTAGCACGTAGGCTAGGGTGGAGTAATTATACTTTTTCCACCTTTAAAATTTGGCTTTCTTTTAAAGCTTCCGCTTGCTTAGGAATCTCAATCCACAGCATGCCTTTTTTAAAAGTGACTCTCGCTTTATTGACGTCCACAGAATCGGGTAATTGAATCCGTCGTTGGTACGAACCATAATCAATCTCACGTACTAGATAATTTTTATCCTTATTCTGTTTAGAAATTTCCTTTTCGCCTTTAATAGTAAGAATATTCTCATGAACAGCCACTTGAATATCTTCTTCACTCATACCAGGCATCTCAACTTCGATTTTAAAATGATCTTTGTCATCAACAATATCAATGTCAGGAGTAATGGCTAAATTTTCAAATGCTTTTTTAGCAGTAGTAGGAAGTTCAAATGTATCATAAAAATCATCCATGGTTTTATCTAAAGTCATTTGCATTCTTGCAAAAGGATTTCGTGGTTGTCTTAAGAAAACAGGGATAGATTGCTGAAAATTGAGTAAACTAGTCATAATAAATTCTCCTAAAGGTTAGTTTTAAAATATTTTATCTGCTTACTTTATATATGTTGTCTCACATGAGTTTTTTCAAGGCTTGGTAAAGTAAAAATTTAATTTACCTCTAAAAAAGTAGACATAGAGTTTGATAAAATTATTAGAGTCTGTTAAAAAAATAAAGATGTAATTTGGTCGCTAAAGGGAACTTAACCATGAAAGATCTAAGCAATGAAATAGCAAAAAAGCTATTAGCTGAGGCAATTGAAGCGCTTGACTATGGTCTTAAGTTTTACAAAGAAAGTGAAAAAGAACCTCAGTTAATTAAACAATCTATTATTAACATGCAGCGATTTGTTGAATATATTTTAAAATATTTCATCGCCAAAATTCATCCACTATTAATTTTTCAGAAACCTTTTGATCGGTATATAGAGTCAATAAAATCCGGCGAATTAGTTTCTATTAGCTTTGATCAAGCATTAACATTCTACATTAATATTCTTGAGCTTAAGTTAGTATCAGCGCCACTAACTTATGAAAAGAAAAAATTTATCTATCTACTGAAACGCTTAAAATATCTAAGAAATAATGTAGTACATTATTTCTTACATAATGAAATTAATAGTAGTAAAGAATTATCTGAAGTTGTCGAATTAATGTATTACGTTTGTTTAGAGCATAATATTGAAAGCAATATCCGCAAAAATTTATCAGAAAAAAGTTTGGCCGTGTTAGAAACACTAATAGACACGCAAAAAGCACGATTGAAAGCAGCAAATAAAAAAATAAAAGAAAATATAGAAAATTATTACGCTACTAATACACCAGATGGAAATACAACCAGCTTTGATACCCGAGAAATATTATTTGATTGTGAAAAGTGTCAGCATCATACTTTTATTTTAATTAAAGAAGAAAATCTATTTGAATGTAAATATTGTGGTTATAAAGAAAAGCCTGGTTATTGCGGTACCCACAAAGAATGTAGTGGCGGCCCTATTCCTAAACGATTTTTGCAAGAATTTCAAGAATTTTTCGATGGTGGATTTACGGTTTGCGAAGCTTGTCTAGATTATTTTTTTGCAGAACAGCAAGATAAAATGGAGATTAATGAGTTTGTTTTTGAAGAGAATTAGGAAAAATGATACAAAAATATCAGGGAGAAAATGGTTGCAACAACAGGTAACAGAAAATGGTCACGCACTCGGTTTGCAAATCAAGCTATAACTTCTTTTAATCAACTGAATATAAGCTTATTTTTTCTGCTTAATATTTCCTCAAAGTTATTTTGCCAAACTCCTCACCTTTAGGGCAAATATTATCTTAAATATATAGTTTATATATTTAAACTATTTCAACCCTATGTTATTCGCTTAACTTCGCTTGACAAGCCTTTTAGTACTTAATATCTTAAAGTAATCAATTGCAAAAGAGGATAAACATGCAGGATAAACAACTTACTGAAAAACTAGGAGTTTACACCTTAGAAGCTATGCAACGGATAGATAATGAAAATGCTAAAAATATGGCTATAGTTTTATCAGATAGTGCCAGCGAAAAAGAAAAACAACAGGTGCTAAACCTTGGTATTTGGTATACCAATGATTATTTAGTATGTGTTAAAAAATATCCAACCAGATTTAGTTGGCTATTAGCAGAGGAAGTTCACCAAAATGGATTTCTATCAAAAAAATTCTGGCAACCTGTGAAAGAAAAAGGATTTATAAGAAAACCATATACATACATATGGAAAGATCCGAATCTATCTCCAGCAGAAGAAATAACCAATATTGTAGAAGGAAAATCTTTATGTTTACTTGGATGTGCGACTGTTTTTAATATTGCTCAATACGCAGCTCTTTTACGTATAGTTGGTAAAAACAGATTTGATCGTATTTTTTCAGGAAAAGAACCTTTTACATTGCCTTTACGTATTTCAGATATGTTACAAATAAATCCAATTTATCTATTTCTTTCGGGAAAAATTATTACTGATCTTAGTGTCATTAATGTAGGAGATAAAATAGGAATTAGAAATCATTCAGATTACAAAAAAAAACATCCTGTTGGTCCTGCGCAAGGTTGGAATATAGTCTGCTCTGAAGTTAATCCTGAAATTAAATTTCGTGGTTTTGGTTTTGGCAAGAATTTAACCGTAGCTGAAGTAAAACAGCTTCTTATTAATGAATACAATCGAGTGCCTTTTCATGATCCCATGGTTTTTGCTAATATTCCCAATCAAAATTCAAACATTGCTAGCAAAATTAGCCAGGAAGATTTTGAGACAAATCAGCAAGCTGGATTTGATTTTCAGCTTGTAATGCTTGATCCTATAAAGGTAAAAATGATTATGGATGCAGACGAAAATTCTGTAAACCTCTTAGAAGTTTTTAAGAATACGGCCTCAGGACCGGCAGGCTATGCTATGGAGTCTGATGCACTAAGCCAATGGAAAAGTGCAATTCAGTCATCTGCTACCAATAAACCTTCATGACGTAGCAATTTTGTTTGTGTTTAAGTGAGAAAATCACGACTTTCTTACTTAAACACTACAAAAACAATGATAAAATTACCTCAAAATTATTTATAACTTAAGTTTCAAAGCAACCAAACGATCTAAAATTTTAACCATAGCTTGATTAATGCCATCGTAATCTTGCTGTAAAAAATCGTACTCATTTTGGGTAAAACGACTAGGCGCTAAATCTTCCGGGCAAGCAGATAACATCATTTCAATTCCTTCTTGGGTAATTTCCATATGACATTGAAGCCCATAAACTAGTCGGCCATAACGCATAATTTGTCTGGAACATCCTTCACTATAGGCTAATATTACTGAATTTTCTGTTTTGGCTGGCATGTCATTATGCCAATGAATGACTGGAAACGTGAGAGAAAAATCAGAAAATAAGGGATCTTCAATTCCTGCTTCTGTCAGTGTAATTGGAAACACACCTATTTCTTTTTCAGGGCTAGGTACAGTAGTTCCACCTAGGGCCTCACCAATGAGTTGAGCACCTAAACAAATTCCAAGAACAATTTTATCTTTTTCTATCGCTTGTTTAATCAGGCTTATTTCGTCTTTCAGATAAGGATATTTTTCCATTTTAAGCGGACTTTGTGGTCCACCCATTACAATAAGGAAATCAAAATCGGTATGCAGCAAGCAGTTTTCACCGTGATAAGGTTTACATACGGTAAGGTTATAATTTAATTGATCTACCCAATTTTCAATAACCCCGGGTGTTTCAAAATCAGCATGGGTAATACATAAGATGTTCATTTTTATACTCCGTTATTTAACAACTTAAACCCGCAAACCAGCAATAGTTACATCCAACCGCGCAATGACTCGCTCTTTCCCGAGTAATCGAATAGTTTGATCAATCGGTGGCGAAACAGTACCTCCGGTTAAGGCAATTCTGACGGGTTGAGCAAGCTGGCCTAGTTTTAGTGCATGCTCATGTACCACTTGGCTGAGGGTTTCATGAATCGTTTCATCATTCCACACCGTTAATTCACTTAGCCGATCGCGCAGCGTTACTAAAGCAGGTAGTAACTGTGGCTGTTGATGCTTTTCAAGTATTTCTGCATGAACACTAAAAACCTGGTCATGATAAAAGAAATGACTTTTTTCAATCATTTCCTCTAAAGTTTTCACTCGTTCACGTTGTGCTTTTGCTAACTCTAATAATTCAGGACCTTGATCAAAATTGACACCACGATGGTGCGCTTGCCAAACCAAATGCGGCACGAGTTGTTCAAGCGGGGTATGTTTTAAATAGTGTTGGTTTAGCCACAATAGCTTTTCAGGATTGAACGCCGCTGGTGCTTTATTGATCTTTTTTAAATCAAAATATTCAATCATTTCGGCAATTGAGAAAATTTCCTGATCGCCATGCGACCAACCTAAACGTACAATGTAATTCAATAGAGCTTGCGGTAAATAACCATTATCCCGATACTGCAACACACTCATTGCACCATGACGCTTGGAAAAACGTTGACCTTCTTCATTAAGAATCATAGGAAGATGCGCATACACCGGTATAGGCGCATTAAGTGCTGCTAAAATATTCATTTGCCTTGGAGTATTGTTCAGATGATCATCGCCACGAATCACATGGGTAATATGCATATCCCAATCATCAATCACCACACTGAAATTATAAGTTGGCACTCCATCACTACGAATAATAATTAAATCATCTAGTTCGCTATTATCAAATGTCACCGTTCCACGAACTTGATCATCAACCACAACAGTACCTGTTTGTGGATTACGAAACCGAATAACATATGGTTTTTCGCTTTCACCCAGATTTAAATCACGGCAATGGCCATCATAACGTGGTTTTTCTTTTTTCAGCAGCTGCTGTTCTCGTAAATGCTCCAAACGCTCTTTTGAGCAGTAACAACGGTAAGCAGTCTTTTCCAGCAAAAATTTTTCAGCAATTTCGCGATAACGATTAAATCTTTGTGTTTGATAAAAAGGACCTTCATCATAATTAAGCCCTAACCATTTCATACTATCGAGAATAGCTCTGCACAGACTCTGCTGTTGAGCGCTCAAGATCAGTATCTTCAATACGCAAAATAAAACTACCTTGATGCTGTCTTGCGTAAAGCCAGGCATAAAGAGCCGTTCGAGCTCCACCAATATGTAAATAACCAGTTGGACTAGGCGCAAAACGAGTCCGCACGTGCATGAATTTCTCCGGGTTGGTTTTTTAATAGCAGAGATTTTGAATAGACTCTTAGAATGTTATATCATACGCACCCTAAAACACGAAACCTTCGACGATATGGTCGTAATTATTGTGGGGCGATTAGCTCAGCGGGAGAGCACTGCCTTCACACGGCAGGGGTCACTGGTTCGATCCCAGTATCGCCCACCAGAAAATTTAAAGGATATGCTTATGTTACGAAAAAAATACTCTTTTGGAGTGTTACTTATTTTGTTGGTATCAAACACAGGTTGGGCACAAACTACTAACCAATTTATAAATACCGAAAATCTACCAGATTTTAAAACAACTCTACGTACACTGAAGGAAAAAACATCGCTACCAGTGATTTTCCCACAAAAAATTCCAGCTTTAGGAACATTAACAGGTTACTATATTTATACTGAAGCAGAACCAGGTACTTCACATTATCTAATTAGCATGGATAAAACCGCAGATTGCCATGGAAAACATAATTGCACGATTGGTAGTCTATCCGCTTCGGTTGGAGGTATTCCACAGATTTATTATTCTACAGATAACAAAGAACTCACCGTACCAGTCAATCTAGTTGGCGGGAAAAAAGGTTATTTTACCCCATCACATGCTATGGCTGATTTTTGGGCGCCGCAAATTGAATGGCGCGATGGTAACATTCTTTATCAATTAAGTTGGAACTTAACTGCAAATGTTCCAGAAAAAGAAACATTAGTCGCCATGGCAAATTCCGTCATTAAATACTAAGGCCCGTTTACATTAGAGACATTTATGGAACAATATATCCAATTTATTTTGCAACATCCTTATTTATGGGGGGGAGCATTACTCATTGTTATTTTATTAATTTCGCTTGAGTTTGAGTCGAAATGGCATGGTATTCGCCGCATGAGTTCCTCTGAGTTAAGTTTACTGATGAATAGAGGCGCGGTAGTAATAGATGTGAATGAAACTGAAAGTTTTGCAAATGGTCATATTCTACATGCAATGCATGTACCACTTTCACAATGGCCACAAAAAATCACTCAGCTTAACCATCCTAAAACAGAATGGTTAATTCTGGTGTCTAACCAAGAGCGGCAAGCACTCAATGCTGCAAAAACACTTAGGCAACAAGGTTTTGAAAAAATTGGTATTTTAGCAGGAGGCTTAGCATCCTGGCGGGAAGCCAATCTTCCTTTAGTAAAAAAATAAGTATTTTCGAGGTGCACTATGGCAAAAGTAATTATCTATACCACCGGAACTTGTAGCTATTGTATCCATGCAAAGCGATTATTAGATCAAAAGAAAATTCCTTATACAGAAATTCGAGTAGATTTAAATACTGCAATGCGTGATGAAATGATTGTGCTCACCGGCCATAAAACTGTTCCACAAATTGTCATCAACGGTGAAACTATTGGTGGTTTTGATGATTTATTTGCACTTGAACAATCTGGCCAATTAGATTTATTAGTACAAAACTGACTTTAGGAGAATACAAATGGCAATTCCAGAACAACCACATGAATTTTCTATTCAACGTATTTACGTTAAAGACCAATCATTTGAAGCACCCAACACACCGGATATATTTCAAAAACCTTGGAATCCTGATCTGAAAATTCAACTGCAAGTAAGACACATCAAAATGAAGGATGATGCCTACGAGGTAACTTTGCAACTTACTGCAACAGTTCATTCCGAAGAAACAGTTGCCTTTTTAGCAGAAGTCCATCAGGCGGGAATTTTTACCATGCGAAACTTCCCAGATGCAGATATCCATCGACTGGTAGGGCAAATTTGTCCAAACATTTTATACCCATATGCACGTGTAGTGGTTTCAGAAATGGTGACTCATGCGAGTTTTCCAAGCTTATACTTAGCACCGGTGAATTTTGAATCACTCTACGAACAGCAACTGCAACAACAAGCAGCCGAACAACCAACTACAGTTGATGAATAAAACAGCTGTTTTAGGTGCAGGTTCATGGGGTACAGCATTAGCTTTACTCATTGGTAAAAATGGCCATGAGCTCTATCTTTGGGGGCGAGATGCATCGCAAATCGCCCACATGGCAAAATCACGAATCAATTCAAAATATTTACCTGGCGCTATTTTTCCTGATCAACTCAAAGTTACTGATGATCTATCGATTATTTCCACAGAAGTTCAAACAATTTTCCTGGCTATTCCTAGCCAAGCATTTAGCGAAACCCTAATAGCACTTAAACCTCACTTACGCCCCTGGCATCAATTAATCGTCGCAACAAAAGGATTAGAACCAGTTTCTGGAAATTTTTTAACGGAAACTATTGAATCTATTTTAGGGGATTCAGTTCAAATGGCGGTGTTGTCTGGACCTACCTTTGCATCTGAAATTGCCAGAGGTCAACCAAGTGCAATTACTTTAGCATCTTCTGCAGATAGCTTGGCAGATGAGGTAATTAGACTCATTCACAATCATTATTTTCGAGTATATCGAACAACCGATCTTAAAGGAGTGCAAGTAGGTGGTGCGGTGAAAAATGTATTGGCGATCGCCACTGGTATTGCCGAGGGATTAGGATTTGGTGCAAATACTCAAAGTGCTTTGATTACACGAGGTTTGGCAGAAATGGTTCGACTAGGCTTAGCCTTAGGTGGCCAACTTGAGACATTTTTAGGGCTTGCTGGAGTAGGGGATTTAATACTGACTGCAACTAATAATCAATCACGCAACCGACGATTTGGGTTATTAATTGGACAAGGAATTACTTTAAAAACTGCCAAGCAACAAATTCATCAAGTTATTGAAGGTGCTCATAACGCCGAACAGATTTTTCACTTATCTATCAAACACCAAGTAGATATGCCGATTGTGGGCGCTGTTCATCAAGTGCTAACAGAAAAGGTTTCACCAAAAGAAGCGGTTAATCAACTATTAGCACGTGCTCCAAAAAGGGAAATATATTAAATACTCCTCTTTCCCATTTGTGCTAAATTGTACCCGCACATTTTCGTCTTTACGATAAAACTTTGGCACAAGCGTTAATTGAAACCGTAGTAGCAAACGGGTCCGTAAAAGCTCACCCCCCGTGAGGCCGTCGTTGCGCGCGGCAATCCAGTAAAAATGCTTGTAATAGCTCACCCCCTAACCTACGTTCCCGCGGCTTGTCCGCGGGATCCAGAAAAATATACAGATTTGCCTGGATGCCGCGCATAAAGCGCGGCACGTAGGCGTAGGGAACTGAGCTGTTACACGGGTCCTGTTTAGCGCATCGCGCATCGAGATTCATCATTAGCAAGCTCTTCTTTATTTTGCTGCTTTTCCTGAGAAAGTTGCTCAAGTTTTTCCATAACCACATCGGCAACTGCTTTAATAAATAAAGGTTTAACTTTGTCAAGCGCTGTTTCTGCAATTTCAAGAATCCTGTTACCACGAAAAGGGTGAAAATATTCACTAACACCACATGCAGATTCAATGCTTTGTACAAGTATTCGATTTTCATTAATACTTATTTTTTTACTTTTTTCGCCTGGTAAAAGGAAAGTTGTATGCAGCTGATGCAAATCAAGCATTACTTGTTCTGGGAAACTGGGATCCAATGCATCTATTTCTCGCCTTAATATTGTATTTTCTCTAATTACATAGGCATCATAATCTCGATATTGAGTTTCCTCATTACCTTTATTATTTTTTATTTTCTTTAATATAATGGTTTTTTCGGGAATTTCTTTTACTACAGTATCTTCGGAAACCAGTAACAATGTATGAATTCCTCCTAGAATATTGACATATTCTACTGGCAATAAACCAAGTGCTATAACTTCTATTACACGCGGAAATATAGCACCTATCTTTTCTTCTATAAACTTTTTATCAAGACTACCTTTCAAATAATTATAAAAATCATATTTTATTTCCTTGTATTCACGAGATTTAGAAAAAAAATCATAAAAACAAAAGTGTACTTTTTGCTTACGTTCTGTAAAAAGTGCTAAAGCAGTGCGATCATGAGCAGGGGTTTCAGTCGAATCAACAACAGCTAAATTAAATGTATCACCACCAAAAACAAGGTTTTGACTGAAATAAATAATTAAATCTTCTTGAAATCCTTCTAATACTTTGTGCCAATGCTCGAAACTTTGTAGGTTAGCTCGATTTTCAAAAAGAAGAGAAGTACCATAAGGAGCGTTATTTTTAATATCTCTTACTTGTTGACCTTGAGTTGCTAGTGCAACGAAGTTAGGCATTTTAAGTGCTTTAGTTGGATAATCGTCAAAATATAACGTCGTTTCTTCATAGGCTTGAGTGCACAAGCCAAGTCTCCGTAATTTTTGAGAAAGCATCACTTCTTCTTTTATAAGATCATTCCAAATTCTGATATTAATTCCATGAGTTTCTATATTAAGCAAAGCAATAGCCTCACCATTACCCAGATCGAAAACCAGTTTATCGTCGCCGTTGCCTAAAAGAGTTTTAAGCTCAATCAAATTATTTTGATGCTTGATGGTAATTTTTTGATTATTAAAATGGTGCTCAAAAAATTTTTCATAGGCTTTTTTAGCAGTTTCAATAGTGACGTTAGAATTTTCTGAAAGAGAAGTATTTTGGATAGAAGAAAGTAAAGGAGAATAGTAAGGTTCTTTCTGGTTCATTAAAAATCTCCACAAATACACACATCCCTTTATAAATTAAAGGTAAAGTCCTTATCATACACGAACAAAATTTGAAGAAAAGTTAAGCCTTATCATACCCAATTTAAGCATTGGAGCGAGACTGGATTAGAGAAGGAAGTAATAAGTTAGAGCGCTTTGCCACTAATCAACGGCACAAACCGCACTGCATCAAATCGTTTAGATTCGTAATAATCTTCAGTTCTATCAACTGTATACAAAAACTGCATATCAGCATCGCCAACAGGTATGACTAAGCGACCACCATCACTTAACTGCGTCAGTAAATTCTTAGGTATGCTAGACGCGGCGGCAGTTACTATGATGCCGTCAAATGGGGCATGTTCTGGCCACCCTAATGATCCATCTGCGCACATTAAGTGCACATTCATTGTCAAATTTAACGCTTCAAGTCGCTTTTTAGCCTGCTTAAACAAGGTTTCGATGCGCTCAATACTGTATACCTCTTCAACTAACTGCGCCAAAATAGCAGCTTGGTAACCTGAACCTGTACCAATTTCCAATATCTTAGTTGGTTTCTTTTGGAGTAAAAGCTCAGTCATTCTTGCAACGACGTAAGGTTGTGAAATCGTTTGTCCACAATCAATCGGAAGCGCATCATCTTCATAGGCAAAGGCTTGCCAATTATCGGTAACAAACAAATGTCTAGGAGTCTGCCCAATTGCTTTTAGCACCTTTTTATTCTTGATGCCTTTCGCCTGAAGCAGCCTAATAAGAGTAGCAGTAGAAAATTGCATAGAGAATGAGTCCCCGCTGGGTTTTACCTCTGTGTAGGTAGGGGCGGGGACAACATGCCTATTTTACCTTTACTGCTTTTTTTGATAGGTAAACAAATACTTAATTAATGCGCCCACTGCTAGGACAGGAATCATTACCTCAAAAAATTTAACCGCAAACATAATAGTACCTAAATGTTCTGGGGATAAAATGCTGGCAAGAATGGCCAGGATAACTGCAACGGTAACAGTGGTATAGGAAATAGCTTTATCGCACATGCTTTTTTGCTCCTTGAATAGGGGTTAGTGTTGTATTCCATGCTAATAAATCGTCGTAAGTATATACCGCTTATAAATAAAGTTGCAATGTAAAAGAATGCCACATAAGTTGGGAAAAGATCTCTTCCCGCCTACGTGCCGCTGCCGCGACTTGTTCGCGGTATTGTCCGCGGCATCCAGTTGATAGAAAATCAATTTAATTGAAAAGCCAAATCCACAATGGCATGACTTGTACAAAGAGATTTGCTGTTAATTCAAGATTGATAGCTGGATGCCGCGGACAATACCGCGAACAAGTCGCGGCAGCGGCACGTAGGCGGTGGGTCAACGAGACTTTCTAACAGCGTTCCTGGATGGATTCAAACAGCTGGTTTTTTTTCACCGCAATCAAATCAATCGTCTTATTATCCTCAATTAATCTACCAATATAACGCCGGATAACAAATGGCGAAATTGCGCCTCTGCACCTTTGGATTAATCGAGGCACTTTTCTAGTAATTACATATTGATGAGTAATGGCTAATTTAATTCTTATTTCAAGTGGATACAAAATATTGCCCTGTTTATCAGACTGAATTTTTTTGCCTACTTTTGCGGCGTTTAAACTAATCTGCACAATTTGCCAATCAATATCCCAAGAAAGTTCAATAAGTTGATTAAAAAACATCATAAAATTACAGTAATCACCGACTAAATTAAGCGATATTTCAAATGTATCATGGGTAATTTTTGTAGTAGGTTTTGCCAATTGAATTTTAGTGAGCAGTAAGTGGCAATTCTCACAAAATTCAGCCAGGACAAAAACTGCTTCAGTTGGATTAAGAAAAGCTAGTTGATTGAGCTTAGTCTGCTGCGATGAAGTTCCAATTTTTTGCGCAAGCATACTTTCTTTTTTAAGCAGAACTTGCTGTAAAGCATGCTCGTTTTCTTTTACATTACTAAGAGAGGCAAAATCTAGCCCTAGAACCAGCAAGGCAATTAAGCTTATTATGCTAATCAATAATAATTTGAGTGGTGTATCCAAAAATTTGCTCAAAAAAGTTAACCTCATTAAAATCTAACCCATAAACAAAATTTTATCTCAAAACCATCAACTTCTTTATTTCTCATAATTTCCCGTACTTGAGCAGTAAAATGTGCGGCATTTAATTTAGCTATCCAAGTGGAAATCAACTCAGCACTCTGGGCATAACCACTGAGTTTTACGCTATTTTTAATCATAGACAGCTCAGTAAGATACAGACCAATAGGTATGGTGTTAGGTAATTTCTTTAATAAATAAAACAATGAGTGTGCATGTTTACCACTCGATATTCCAAACGTAAGCTTTTTTTGCGAAGCGTTTGAAATATCTGTGTCAATTGCTTGAATTTCTTTTTTTAATAAAATAATTTTTTGCTGTTTTGCTACTAGAATGGCTTTATCCTTTTCGTGCAATAAAATAATAATAATCAAGCTAACTAGTATAAAAGTTGACCACTTAACCAAAATTATTGGAAATTTAGGCAAAAAGTTAAGGTTTACCATAAAAAAGACCAACAGTTTTTTAATTCCGGGTGCATAGTGAGTCCCAAACTTAGTTTTAAGTGCTCAGACTGTTTGATAAAATCATCAGCATTAAGATTTTTTTCCAACATTATGCGGTGATTATTTAAAGCTTCTTGACCACGTTCAACAGCAAAGGATTCAACATCAATAAGTTTTGGAGTTAAATAGCTAGCTTTTAACCTTGCCAATAAACTTTCGATAACTTGTTTTTGTACTGCAATTAGCAAAAAATTAAGCTGTGCGCTGTGATTTTTAGCAAATCCTAATACTTGATATTGATAATGAACTTCTTTTATAGATTGATTAAATAATGAGGCAGCTACTTCTTTAAAAGTTTTTTTAAGCTGGATTATTGAGAGATTTGCATCTAAAGTTAGCGTAATTTTTTGTACATTGGCATCTGGTAGCGCTACACCAATGACACTTTTGGACAATGAATGTTTTAAAATGAGTGATTTTAGCATTTGAGTAAAATTGGATTGTTTTTCCTCAAGTGCTATAGCGCCATAACTGTTAATCAATGGCATTTGATCAGGAGTATGATAGATTTGAACCCATCTAATGTAACTTGTGTTAATATCTAGCCCTAATAATTTATATTGTTTTAACATTAAACACCTATGAAAACTGAACAAAACATTTTTACCCGTTCGTTACTAACGCTACTTAGCTTATTTATTACTTTAGTTGCGGCTGGCAGCTTTATTTTTCTCTATTTAGATACCCAACTTCCTGATGTAGATGAGCTGAAAACCCTACAACTGCAAACGCCTCTGCGTATTTATACAGTTGATGGGAAACTCATTAGTGAATTTGGTGAATTACACCGCACCCCAGTAACATTTGAACAAATCCCAAAACCTTTAATCAATGCCGTATTAGCTACTGAAGATCAACGTTATTATGAACATATGGGTGTTGATCCTTATGGATTAATGCGGGCTATGACGCAACTAATTTTGACTGGCACAAAGTCACAAGGCGGCAGCACTATTACCATGCAAGTCGCACGAAATTTTTATCTCACCCGCAAAAAAACCTATTTGCGCAAACTACATGAAATCTTGTTGGCAATGAAAATTGAAAGACAGATTTCCAAAGAAAAAATTCTTGAGCTTTACTTAAATAAAATCTATTTTGGTAGTCGCGCTTATGGCGTTGCTGCCGCTGCACAAGCCTATTTTGGCAAAGAGCTAAATCAATTGACGTTACCTGAAATGGCACTTATTGCAGGCTTGCCAAAAGCCCCTTCAGCATTAAATCCATTTGTTAACCAAACCGCAGCAAAAGATCGTCGCGACCACGTACTGCATCGAATGTTAGAACGAGGGTATATCACCAAACCAACTTATCAAAAAGCAATTTCAATGCCAATTAAGGTAGCGCCCCGCAGTGTAACATTCGGTATGGATGCGCCTTATGTAGCTGAAATGGTGCGTGATAGTTTAATTAGCCAATTAGGCGAAAACGCTTACAAGGGTGGTTATAGTGTATTTACTACTATTGATAGCCGATTACAGGAAGCAGCTAATGGTTCGTTACAAAATACTTTAGTTGCTTATGACCGTCGGCATGGCTATCGTGCGCCACAACATAACTTAGGAGCCTACCAACCTGGTGTGTTAGAAGAGTGGATTTCTGCACTTTCTGAATTACCGCCTATTCATGGTAATCGCTCTGCTGTAGTGATTAAACTTAGTGATAAGTTACTCACCGCACTGTTAGATAACGGCCAAATCGTGCCGGTAACATTATCCTGGAATGGAACAAACATCAGTAAAAGTCTATTCAAATCTGGCGACGTTATTCGAGTGGAGCAAGCAAATAATAGCTGGAAGTTATCGCAAATTCCTGAAGTAGAAGGGGCATTGGTTGCCCTTGATCCGGCAAATGGTGCAATAAAAGCACTAGTAGGCGGTTTCTCTTATGCACAAAGCAATTTTAACCGTGCTATTCAGGCACAAAGACAAGCTGGTTCTAGTTTTAAACCATTCATTTATGCGGCTGCATTAGATAAAGGTTATACGTTGGCAAGTTTGATTGAAGATGCACCTCTTGAAATTAGTGATCCTTCTGTTGGCATTTGGCGCCCACAAAATGATGATCATATTTTCCGTGGGCCTATACGTTTGCGGGCAGCACTCATCAATTCAGTTAACTTAGTAACTATTCGATTGCTACAAAATATTGGTCTTAGTTATACGGTAAATTATTTAACTCGATTTGGTTTTGATAAGAAGCAACTACCCCATGGCTTATCACTTGCATTAGGCACTGCAAATGTCACACCGCTACAAATGGCTGGCGCTTACGCGATTTTGGCAAATGGTGGCTATCAAGTAACACCTTATTTGATTGATCGTATTCAAGATTTGCATGGAAAAGTGGTTTATGAAGCCAACCCCAAAATAGTTCCACCAGCCACAGCTAAGAAAAAAGAAGATGATGAAGAAAACGATAATGTCGCTAGCAAAACATCTGCCACTTCCACAGGTAGTCAAAAATCAGAGGCAGATAAAGTAGTTAATTCAACTCAAGCAACAGAATTTGCACCTTCAGTAATCTCTTCGGAAATTTCTTATCTTATGACAACAGCGCTACAAGATGTAATTAAATTTGGTACAGGTAAGCAAGCATTATCTTTAAATCGCCCAGATATTGCTGGAAAAACTGGAACCACTAATGAAAAAATTGACGCATGGTTTTGTGGTTACAACAACCATATTGTTACTACGGCCTGGGTAGGTTTTGATCAACCACGTTCCTTACATGAATATGGTGCGCAGGCAGCTTTACCCATGTGGATTAGCTTTATGAAAACTGCATTAGCAGGACAACCTGCTAAACCTTTGGTAGTTCCGGATAACATCATCTCAGAACGCATTGATCCGAAAAGTGGTTTACTTGCCGGCACATTTCAATTTAATGCAATAACAGAATTCTTCGAAAAAGATAGTGTACCCAATCAAGAAGCTGCTTTATCTGAAGAAGATAATGCCAATGAAACAGATGAATCGGCTTCAAAAGAAAAAGAAGCGCAGCTAAACATTGCAGATAACGAAACAAAAAAACCTATTCATGAGGCAGAAAAAACCACGACTCCTATTGCAGCCAAAGAGTCTAATTCCGCAATTGAAAAAGAATTGGATAAAGAGCTAACAAAAAACACCGAAAATAAAACAGAGAAAAATTCAGATAGTAAAAAAACCAATGTTGAAGAGGTAAGTAGTCGCCCAACTTCAGTTAATAAAAATACTACTCATGAGGAAGTTCCAGTAGAAGAGGCTTCACATTGAAGTTGTATAAATCAACACTCCCCCCTTAAAAACGCTAATATTGCTTTTCAATTTAAGAAAACGTTAATAATTGGTGTATATAATATCTCTTTAGTAAATTTTAATTCGTACTAGAGGTATTTTATGGACCAGAAAAAAGAATATTTAACTAAAGATAATAAACATTATAAGCATGATCAAACCATTGTACGAAGTTTTGATTGTTCTAAACAAGCTAATTTAGTGATTTTTGGTCAAGATAACCAGATTACTGTATTAAATAGAAAAGATTTATCTTTAATAAAAGTTCTTAAGCACCCAAAAAAAGATTATCGTCCAGCTTCTTTATTATTTTTGAAAGATGGAAAAAGTTTTTTATGTTGGAATAATGGCGGAACTATCGATTTATGGGATATCGATTCAGGAACTTACAAAACCATTTACAAAAATATATCGCCTATCGATGATGATGAACCACTTGAGGAAGAACCACTTGATAGTAATTTTGCTGATATGTTGCGTTTGTACGATGATCCTCGTGATTGTGGACAAATATTGGGTATCGATAATAACCTCGCTGTAGTATCTAGAACGATAGATTTTTGGATCACAAAACAGCAATTTGAAGGAGAGCGATTTAGAGCGGAAATAATTTTTTTAAATATACAAACTGGTCAAATTGAGGGTACATGGTTGTTAAAAACTCAATATAAGAATATCAATTTAACAGACAATTTATTGGTTTGTGCTGATAAAGAGGGGTTTGTAGATATTTATAGCCTTAAATCGCAAGAATTATTAAAAACCTTTGAAGCTGATTTCTCAATTTGGAATGCTAAAGTATCGCAGGATAAGGCTTATGTAATTTGTTCAGGTCATAGTAATTTAGTGCTTATATTTAATTTCCATACAGGAAAGCTAACGAAAACAGTGCAGACCAATAGCGGAGTTGTTCATGATTTTGAACTAATTTCAGATAATCATTGTCTTATTGCTTGTGAGCAAAGCTCTTTAACGTATTATTCGGTTGACAATCAACAATGCTTAAGTTCTGTAAAATGTGGAGAATTTCCTAAACATATCTATGCAGATAAAATGAATCAATCTATGTTAGCTGTTGATAGTACAGGGGTGAATTTAGTTCATTATAAAACTGATGAAGTTCCTTCTTTGACAAACCTGTGTGTTAATCAATTGGGCCAATACCCGACATTTTTTCAAAACCGTGAAGTAACGAAAAAGGAAATAGATGTATTATCTCAATATTTCGATATAGAACAGGAAAATGAAAAAAATGACAAGAAAACAATAAATCCACCAAAACAATCTTGATTAAATATTTCAATTGGAACAGAAAAAGCCTATTTTATCCTACAAAAATTGATTGCTTAATCTTACTTCATTCATTATCTCTTTATACTAGAATTTAAGTAGGAACAAACTTAATTCATTATAAATGAAAAGGAGATCACTATGAACGCAGACATCATTAAAGGACATTGGAAGGAAGTAAAAGGACAGCTTAAGCAACAATGGGGTAAGTTAACCGACGATGATTTGACACAAATTGAAGGTTCTTACGATAAGCTTCAAGGATCATTGCAAAAACGATATGGCTGTAAAAAAGAAGAAGCTGAAAAGCAAATTAATGAGTTCATTAAAAAGAATAACTGGACCCATTAGTAGCCAAACCCCAGGTTAGGGTGCAATGGATATGCGCCCTAACTATAGCATTTTAAACACTCACCGGCGCTTTAATGGCAGGATGACATTGGTAATTTAAAAATTCAAAATCTTCAAATTGATAATCAAATAAAGAACTAGGCTTCCGTTTGATGTGTAATTGCGGAAGTGAAAACGGATCGCGAGCAAGCTGAGTATGAACAGCGTCTAAATGAGTTAGATAAATATGACAATCCCCACCTGTCCAAATAAATTCTCCAGGTGCTAAATCACACTGCTCAGCTAACATATGCGTTAATAGTGAGTAAGAAGCAATATTAAACGGCACACCTAAAAATGCATCTGCCGAGCGCTGAAACAACAAGCACGACAAACGATGATCTGCTACAAAGAATTGAAACATCAGGTGACAGGGCGGCAGAGCCATTTTATCGAGTTCACCAACATTCCAAGCACTGATTAACAAGCGTCGTGAATTTGGGTTCACCTTTATTTCTTGAATTAATTGGCTCATTTGATCAATACAAGTACCATCCGCGGTTGGCCAAGAACGCCATTGTCGTCCATAAACAGGACCTAAATTTCCATTTTGATCAGCCCATTCATCCCAAATAGTTACCCCATGATCATGCAAATAACGAACATTAGTATCACCACGCAGAAACCATAACAATTCATAAATAACGCTTTTTAAATGAATTTTTTTCGTGGTTACCAGCGGGAAGCCCTTTGCTAAATCAAAGCGCATTTGATAACCAAATGTACTGATTGTACCCGTTTGCGTACGATCAGCTTTTTTAAGGCCATGAGTCAGAATATGTTGTAAAAAGGTATGGTAGGTATACATTTGGGTTATATTACAGCTTTTTATCAAAATTGTTTAGGTGTTTTGGGGATTTACCAATAGCCCGCTACCTACGTGCTGCTGCCGTGACTTGTTCGCGGTATCCAACTGTCTTTGATTACCTGTCGAATAAATATTACCTTGATTGAATTTAAGCGCTTCATTTAGTCCAGAGTTACCCGCTAGATTATTTCTATTATGTTTAATTGGCTGGTCTTCTACGGGTGAAATCACCGCAGTTCTTTCATCTTCCAAATAAAAAATAGCTGCTTCACTTAACATCGCGCCTAGAACACCACCTAAAATAGCGCCGCCTATACCACCAATTGCAAATCCTATGCCAACACCAACTGTAGTGAAAATCAAGAACAGGCTGATATAGGTAATTACATCTAAAGCTGTCAATGGTGGAGTATCAACATGAGTTTTAGTTTGCTCTTCATTACTTAAAGCATCTTCTGGATTTACTACTAAGGTCTGTTGATAATTTGCCACCCCCCCGACGTGCCGCTGCCGCGACTTGTTTGCGGTATTATCCGGCGGGATCCATGGATCCCGCGGACAAGCCGCGGGACGTAGAGTTTGAGATGAATTGTCAACAGACCCTGATTTTTTTTGGCTATCTGCATCTGATCCATTAACATTTTGCTGTGGCTTCTCTAAATCAGTTTTTTCAGGAAGTTTTTCTGTTTCTGTCTGAACTATTATGGGGCTATAGACTAGTAGCTCTTCTTCTTTTAATTCTGGATTTTCTTGTTTTGATTTTTCTGTAGCATCTTCATTATTTAAAGCACTGTTAATTGGCTCTACTACCAGCAATTCTTCTTGGGTATGTGTATTTACTTCATCAACTTCTTGTTGATGGTCCTCCAAATTAATTTTTTCAGGTAGGCTTTCTACTTCCGGCTGAACTATTAGTAATTCAGTTTGATCAAAGTTAGATAATACTAATAATTCATGAATTTCCTGAGATTCATTTAAAACTATCTCTTTCTCTAAATCAGGTGAGACTACGTCATCATCTACTGAAGATTCATCTGTAACAGAAATTTTTTCAAGCTCTTCTTTTTTAGACTGCTCCAACTGAATTATTTTCTCTTGAAGAGTTAGAATACTTCGCGGTAACTCCACCAAACAACGACGGTTAAACATAAAATCAAACTGATTAGCAACCGTGTTAACAATTGAATGTCTCCTCAATGAATTGAGATTTGCAAGAGTAGTCTCAGAAGATATAAAACATTCCAGTAATTCGGCTATAGTTTTCCCAATATTATTAAAATCGGTTTTCTTAATAATTCCGTTTAATTTTGATTCCTCTATAACAAATATAGAATCTCTTCCATTGATATTTTTTTGTTGACCAAAAAATGCCAATAAAATATCAACTTGAGTTTGCTGAATAAGCTGGATTTTCTGATCATTACTTAACTCATCATTAGCTAATTTAGCTTCTAGAGTATTAGTTAGCTGATTAACTGTTTGGTATCTTGTAGCCGCCTCAAAGATAAATTGAAGCGCAGTCAGAAGAGATTTAGCAGAATCTTTATAGATAGCAGGAAACTTAAATTTTTCTATGAGAATAAAACTATTGATCGTATCGAACAATGACTCGATCTCAACAATAATAGTTACGGCAATATTTTGAATCTCTTGAACAAGCGGTAAAAACTTGGGTCTATTTTCTAATTTGGCATGAAATAAAATGGTAAAGGCTTCATTAAGTTGGTTGGCAAGTTCTGTTTTATAGGTATCTTTATTTTTGCCCCATGGGCTTAAGTCACCAACCGCCAATGCTTTACCCGTTGCCAACAGATTTTCTACCAGCACATAATTTAAAATCGTAGCAATATTATAAAAAGCCCGCACAACTTCAGCCTCATCAATCACATGTTCAGCTTGGGGCAAAATAGTTATAGGTATTACTTCTTCAAAATCTTCTAAATCATCTGTAGTTGGTATTTTTTCGTTCTTTGGCATTACAACTGTAGAAATTTCTCGAGATAAAATAGGAGAGGAAAGCTCATACCCCATCATCCCACCAAAAATTTCTCTTTTCGGCGGCAGTAACTTTAGCTGGGTTGCCAAATCAGCAATTTTCTCTTTAGTCTGATCAAGCTGTTTTTGTAACATCTTTTTATTTACCTATTTATAAGACTAGCATACCTCCATTTATGCCTTATTTTTCCGTAATATTAAGAGAAAATTATACTTCATTAAGCTTAAGAAACTATTAAGGCCTGTTGACAATTGGCCCAAAACCTTCGACGTGCCACTGCCGCGACTTGTTCGCGGTATTGTTCGCGGGATCCATGGATCCCGCCGGATAATACCGCGAACAAGTCGCGGCAGCGGGAACGTAAGATTTGAGATGAACTGTCAACACGTCCTAAGCAATATCAAAAATTTTACCCGGATTTAAGATATTATCAGGATCAAATTGCTGTTTTATTTTCCGCATTAATCGTAAATTGGCACTACCCACGGCCTGTTCCATAAAATCTTTTTTAGTAAGACCAATGCCATGCTCTCCAGATAATGTACCATTCACCGAAAGTACATAAGCAAAAACTTCTTTTAAACATTGCTCTGAGCGCTTAAGTTCTGCAGGATCTTCTGGATTAACCATTAAATTAACGTGAATATTGCCATTACCTGCATGGCCAAAATTAACAATAATGATGTGATATTGCTCTGCTAATACTTGCATGTGCGCAATAAAGTCAGGCATTTTCGATACCGGCACTACGACATCTTCATTAATCTTCTTAGGCGCAATGGTTTTGAGTGCTAGTGAAAGCGCTTTACGAGCCCGCCATAGCTTTTCCGCTGCCTGCTGACTTTCTGCAGTATGCAGTAAAATAAGGCCCAAATGCTGTGCAGCTTGCTGGATTGCTTGGCAATTTTCTTTAAGATTGTGCAAAGAACCATCGACTTCAATCATCAACAATGCTTTGGTATGACTTGGAAAATTAAATTCTCCTTGTTGATTTAGCAGTGCAATTCCTCGTTCATCAATAAATTCAAGTGCACAAGGTTGTACAGGTTGCGCCATAATCTGTGAAACTGCTTCACAAGCAGCAATCATTGAATCATAGCTGGCTAAAAATGTAGTTTTAGCCTCTGGAAGAGGAGTAAGCTTTAAAATAGCCTCTACAATAATACCTAAAGTACCCTCAGAACCAATCATGAGGCGGGTAAAATCATATCCACAAGCACCTTTGGTTGTATATGTTCCGGTTGATAGTAATTCACCCTCACCAGTCACAACCTTTAACCCCAAAGTGTTATCACGAGTTGCGCCATATTTAATCGCATGCGGACCAGCAGCGTTACAAGCCAGATTACCACCTACAGTACAGGTAGCGGCACTACCGGGATCTGGCGGCCAAAAAAAACCTGATTCTTTCGCAATATCTTGGACAGCTTGGTTGGTCATTCCAGCCTCAACCACCATCACTCGATTAAACGCATCCATTGTTAACAAACGATTCATACGCTCTAAAGAAAGTACCAGACCCTGTTGAATTGGTGTAGCAGCCCCGGTAGACGCTGTTCCAGCGCCACGTACAGTTAAAGGAACCTGAAATTGCCGGCATAATTTCACAGCGGCTTGAACATGGGAAGTTTCTGTAGCAAAAACAACTGCTACCGGCATATTTTGCAAACCACTGTAATCAGAGCGGTATATCCAAACGTCAGCAGGATCAGTTAGAATAGCGACTTTTCCAATTTGGTCTTTTAATGTCCGAATAAAATTTTCACTATGTGTAGACATGTTTATTGAGGTAATTGTATGAAAAAGATTGGGCTTTTATTAATTCCGATAATTCCGACACTAGCGCTACAAGGTTGTGCAAGTGGCGTAGTAGCAGCAGGATCGGCAGCCGGCGCTACAGTAGCGTCAGATACGCGTACCGTCAGCACTATTGCTGATGATGTTAGCATTGATTACCACGCACATGAAGCTTTAGTTGCTGATAAAACATTGAATACAGAAGCGCATATTGTAGCAGCAAGCTATAACCATGTTTTACTGCTTATTGGTGAAGCGCCTACGGAACAATTAAAAAGTAGAGCAGAGGATTTAGTCAAAAATCTCCCTGATGTTAACCGTATAGTTAATAAAATTACCATTGAAAAACCTATTAGCCTGGGGCAAAAAAGTAGTGATACTGTGATAACAACTAATGTAAAAGCACGTATGCTAAGTACTACCAACCTTAAAGCAACGCATGTTAAGGTAATTACAGAAAATGCAACGGTGTATTTATTAGGAAAAGTCTCTCGCGAGCAAGGTGGGATAGCTGCTGAAGTTGCGCGCAATAGCACGGGCGTTAAGAAAGTGGTTAAAGTGTTTGAGTATACGGATTAACGATCGTGACTGGATGCCAGCCTACGCTGGCATGACAGCCTTTCTATTTTACTCAATCCTAATTTTCCTAAAAATCTCTGGCATTTTTGCAACTAAAAGCTCATCAATTTGTGTAGCTGCAGGCTGATATTCAAGAGGTCGCCGTGGGCAAACTCGATCGTTGACCCAGGCTGAAGACCAATGACGAGTCGTGTCAACACAATCACTAGCAAAATTCTGCAAATGATATTGCTCCTGAGTGGCAAAACATCCTGATAAAAAAGTATCAACATAAGATTGCACAATTGGGTAAGTAGCAGAAGGGGTAGCTAACCTAGCAGGCGGGGTAACATAAATCCAAAATTGTCCATTAGGAATTGCTTGGTGATTTAACATTTCGATATTGCCAGAGGCAACAGCCTCGCGACAATAGATTCGTTCTCTTTTGTCGTAATAAAGCAATCCATTTGTAGGTAATTTAAATATTACACCATTAAACTTACTTTTCTGATCGCGGATAACTCCTAAAAAAGTCGTGCTAAATCCTAGTGAGTTTCCTTTAGTAAACCACCCACGCTGATAACCGTAAACCATAACCGGTAGGTTACTGCTAGTGCCATGGTAAGTTCTATTTTTTGATTGAGTCTGAATTAAAGAACCATAGCCAACAATATATTGAGGCAAGTGTGTATCGACAGCAGGATGGCAAAGTTCGGTAGTAGTAATATCAGTTTGTGCATAAATTAAGCTGCTATAAATGATGGCAATGCTTGTAAAGATAATTTTTGAAGCGTGTCTGTTAGTCATTTACGAGAAAATCCTAATGCTCAAAAAACGATTTGATTTTCGCAAACCATGATTGTGATTCTGGAAAATGTGTTGCTTTTCCATCTTCATTTAGAGATTTTTCAAATTCTCTGAGTAAATCTTTTTGTTTAGCAGTTAATTTCCTTGGTGTTTCAATCACAAGTTTACAAATTAAATCTCCCGTAACTGAATTTCTTAAAGTCCTAACTCCTCGGCCTTTTAAGCGCAAACTTTGACCATTCTGAGAACCTTCGGGGATATGAAGTCTTACTACACCCGTTAAAGTAGGAACTTCAATTTCTCCACCTAAAGCAGCAGTTATAAAACCAATTGGTGTTTCACAGTAGAGGTTACCATGATCTCGAGTAAACAAAGGATGCGGCTTGATACTAACTTGTACAAATAAATCACCTGATGGTCCACCATACATACCTGCTTCACCTTCACCAGCAAGTCTTATCCTGTCATCTTGATCAATACCAGCAGGAATTTTAACTGAAAGTGTCTTATAGTCTTCATAACGTCCATGACCATGGCAGGCAGGGCAAGGATTTTTAATGATTTCCCCATGACCATGGCAATCAGGGCAAGTTTGTTGAATCGAAAAGAAACCCCGCTGCATGCGCACTTGTCCTTCACCATTACAGGTAGAGCACTTTACCGGTGAAGAGCCTTTTTTAGCCCCAGAACCATTACATTCTTTGCAGTTGACTAAAGTAGGAATACGAATTTGTTTTGTAGTGCCATGAATCGCTTCTTCAAGTGTTAGCTGCAAGTTATAACGTAAATTTGCCCCCTGATGCGGGCCGGCTTGTTCGCCAGCACCTCCCATCCCAAAAATATCGCCGAACACGCGAAACATATCATCAAAATTACGAAATTCAGCGCCACCGCCAGGCGCGCCGCCAGCTCCCATTGAAGGATTAATCCCCGCATGGCCAAACTGATCATAAGCAGCACGTTTTTGCGGATCCGACAAGATTTCATATGCTTCTTTTGCATCTTTGAAGCTTTCTTCGGCTGACTTATCACCCGGATTGCGATCAGGGTGATATTTCATAGCCATTTGTCGGTAAGCTTTTTTTAATTCAGTTTGACTCGCATTGTGGGCAACGCCGAGAGTCTCATAGAAGTCTTTTGCCATATCTTGTTTTAATCCTTCTTAACTTCCTCGAATTCTGCATCAACAATATTATCTTTAGGTGGTTGTTGTGCACCGCCAGCAGCACCACCACCTTCTTGTCCACCCGCTGAACCCGTCTCTGTTCCTGTATCACCGCCACTACCCTCAGTTCCTGCTGCAGAATATAATCGCTCAGCCATTGGAGTGGTCACATCAGTCAACGCTTTAATCTTTGCTTCAATGAGCGCTTTATCTTCACCTTTCATTGCATCTTTTAAATCATTTAAAGCTGATTCAATTCGTGCTCTTTCTTCTACAGAGATTTTTTCACCTACGCCGGCAAGTGCTTTCTCCGTACCATGAATCATACTATCTGCTTGATTTTTCGTCGCAACCAATTCATGAAATTTACGATCTTCTGCTGCGTGTGCTTCCGCATCTTTCACCATCTGCTGAATTTCTTCTTCGGATAATCCACTAGAAGCTTTAATCACAATAGATTGCGCTTTACCAGTCGCTTTGTTTTTAGCGGAGACATTTAAGATACCGTTAGCATCGATATCAAACGTTACTTCTACTTGCGGCATGCCACGTGGGGCAGGTGGGATATCAGATAAATCAAACCGACCAAGTGATTTATTTGCCGAGGCGATCTCTCTCTCTCCTTGCAATACATGGACTGTCACTGCAGTTTGGTTATCCTCAGCTGTTGAAAATACTTGGCTTGCCCGTGTTGGAATCGTGGTATTTTTCTCAATCAATTTAGTCATCACCCCACCCAAAGTTTCGATACCTAGGGATAAAGGCGTGACATCAAGCAATAACACATCTTTCACATCACCTGACAGTACTGCCCCTTGAATCGCAGCACCGATAGCCACTGCTTCATCAGGGTTAACGTCTTTGCGTGGCTCTTTACCAAAAAATTCATTCACGGTTTCTTGCACTTTTGGCATACGAGTTTGGCCACCTACCAAAATAACATCCGTAATATCTTTAGCAGATAAACCAGCATCTTTTAACGCAATCTTGCAAGGTTCAACCGTTCTAGTAATTAAATCTTCCACTAAGGACTCAAACTTAGCGCGAGTAATTTTTACGTTTAAGTGCTTAGGACCTGAAGCATCTGCAGTAATGTAAGGCAAATTAATTTCAGTTTGCTGAGCAGTTGAAAGCTCAATTTTAGCGCGTTCAGCTGCTTCTTTAAGCCGCTGTAAAGCTAGCGGATCGTTATGTAAATCAATACCCTGTTCTCGTTTAAATTCGCTAGCAATATATTCCATTAAACGTAAATCGAAATCTTCACCACCTAAGAAAGTATCCCCATTTGTCGCCAGCACTTCAAACTGATGCTCGCCCTCAACTTTAGCCACTTGAATAATTGAAATATCAAACGTACCACCACCTAAGTCATATACTGCAATGACTGAGTCTCCTGGTTTTTTATCAAGACCAAATGCAAGCGCTGCTGCCGTAGGTTCGTTAATAATACGCTTGACCTCAAGTCCAGCAATTCTACCAGCATCTTTAGTGGCTTGCCTTTGCGAATCATTAAAATAAGCTGGAACTGTAATTACTGCTTGTGTTACAGGTTTGCCAAGATAGTCTTCAGCAGTCTTTTTCATTTTGATCAACACTTGCGCTGAAATTTGTGGCGGTGCAATTTTTTGGCCGCGGGATTCTACCCACGCATCACCATTTTCTGCTGATACAATTTTGTAAGACACCATCTTAATATCGCGCTGGACGACTTCATCCTTAAATTTACGCCCAACTAATCGTTTTACTGCATAGAACGTTTCTTTAGGATTGGTGATTGCCTGACGTTTAGCAATCTGGCCAACTAATTGCTCGCCATCTGATGTGTAAGCAACCACAGAAGGGGTAGTGCGCATACCCTCGCTATTCTCTATCACACGAGGCTTGTTTCCTTCCATAATAGCTACGCAAGAATTTGTAGTTCCGAGGTCAATACCAATAATAGGGGCTCTTGTTGAAGTATCCGGCATAGTAAAGGTCTCCAAATTGTAGTGCGATAAGTAGGGTCTGTTGACAATTAGCCCCAAACCCCGACGTGCCGCGGTTTATCCGCGGAACGTAGGATTTGAGATAAATTGTCACCACACCCTAGGGTCGTAAGTTCTAATTAGCTGTTACTACTAATATTGGGATTAACAAATAAAATTTCAAGATTTCGCTTTAGAAACAGTTACTCGTGCTGGGCGAATCAATCTCTCATGGAGCTGATAACCTTTCTGTAGTACCCGAATTACCGTATTTGGCGGATAGTCATCTGTTTCTTCCATATTCATTGCTTCATGTAATGATGGATTAAAGGATGATCCCATAGGATCAATAGATTTTAAGTTTAATTTTTGCAGCATGTTATGCAAAATTCTAGCAATTAACTCTAATCCCTTTTGAATGGTCTTAATATCAGCGTTTTCAGCGTGGGCAGCAACAACACTATGGTCAATGGTGTCAAAAACGTCTAAAAATTCACGGATATAGCGTTCATTTGCATATTCATGCGCATGCTTAATATCCCTTTCAGCGCGCTTTTTATAATTTTCAAAATCTGCTTGCAAACGCAGAATGGTATCCCAATGCTCATTTATTTTAGCCTCTGCCTTATTAAGCTGCTCCACAAGTTCTTCGTAAGAAGGATGCGGCAGACCTGTGCTAATAGTTTCTGGTTGATCGGGTTCATTTATATCTTCAGGCATAATATAGGTCTCCAAAGTATATCCTGGCTATAATATGAGGTTATACTTAATTAACTTCAAGTCCAGTAACCCTGTTTCCGGGAAGTATATGTATAAGCCTTTCAAAACAATTGCACTCATGAGCCGCCAACGAAGCAATGAGAGTGCTACAGAAATTCTAAAAACTCTAACTGTTTACTTAATTGAGAAAAACTGTCAACTAGTTTTAGAGCGTGAAACCGCAGAACTCTTAGGGGATGTTAATTGGCCCCATTACAATGTTGAAGAATTAGGGCAACATTGCGACCTTATCATTGTTGTAGGGGGAGATGGAAGCATTCTGCAAGCAGCGCAAGCTGCAATACAGTTTGATAAACCAATTTTAGGTATCAACCGCGGTTATTTGGGGTTTTTAGCTGACATCTATCCAAATGAGTTAAATGATAGATTAGGTAAAATGCTGGCCGGAGAATATCAAAAAGAACAACGCTTCCTATTAAATGCTACCGTACAAAAATCTCAACCGATTAGCAGCAGTGCGCTAAATGATGTGGTGTTACTACCAGGTCAAGTTGCTCACATGATAGAGTTTGAAATCTTTATTGATCAGCAATTTGTATGCAGGCAACGTGCTGATGGCCTGATTGTCGCGACGCCCACTGGGTCAACAGCTTATGCATTGTCCGGAGGAGGACCCATCTTACACCCAGCACTAGATGCAATTGTGTTAGTACCAATGTTTCCACATACATTAAGCAGTCGTCCAATTGTTATCTCTGGTGATAGCAAAGTAATATTGCATATTGCAAAAAATAGCACGGTATTTCCACGATTAAGTTGCGATGGACAAGCGCATATTGAACTTGAGAGTGATGATTACATTAGCATTGAAAAAAAATCGCAAAAATTAACTTTAATCCATCCCTTAGATTATGATTATTTCGATACATTGCGGGTAAAATTGCACTGGGAGTGGAAATGACCACAACTCTATGTCCGAGAGGTATGAATGTTAGTTGATCTCAAAATTTGTAATTTCACCATCATCAATCAGCTAGAAATTACTTTTACAAACGGTATGGCAGTTTTAACTGGTGAAACGGGTGCTGGTAAATCAGTGCTAGTTGATGCCATTGAATTAGCGCTAGGAGAGCGAGCTGACACTCGCTTAATTCGTCAAGGCGAAAATCGCTGTGAGATTAGCCTCTATTTTGATATCAGTAAAAATCAACCGGTGAAAACCTGGCTTGCCAATCATGAATTTAACCAAGGCAACGATTGTCTTATCCGCCGCACTTTAACGGAAGATGGCCGTTCACGTGGTTATATTAATGATCACATGGTTTCACTGGCTAAGATTAAAGAACTTGCCAGCTTTTTATTAACCATTCATGGCCAACATCATAACCAACTATTATTCGATAAAGCGCATCAAAGGCAACAAGTAGATGGCTATTTACATCAGGCAGAATTATTTTCAACTGTTAAACAACATTATCATGAATGGCAAAATTTATTGTGTTTAGATAAAGAATTAGCACAAAAGCAACAAGAGGCACAAACTAAAATAGATTTTTTAAATTATCAATTAACTGAATTAAATGCTTTGCAACTTGTAGAAGGGGAGCTTGAAAAACTTGAAAATAAGCAAAAACAACTTGACTATCGAGATCAACTATTACGTGACGGACATACAGCACTACAAAAAATATCTACCAGTGAGAATGAAACTTTTAAGGCACACGGACTACTAAAAAATGCTGTAACTTCAGCAAAGCCACTCGAAAATATTAGTTTATTGCTAGAAAGTGCACACATTTCACTTCAAGAAGCAAATCGCGAACTTGAGAATTACTTAGAAGAGCTCAATACTTCTTCCGAATCAATACAATTGATTGAACAAAGATTAAGTGACATTTACACGTTAGCTAGGAAATACCGCGTTTCCCCAGAGGAATTGCTTGCATTACAAACTAAGCTAATGCAGGAATTAGCTGATTTGAGTACGGTTGATACACAAAGAACTCAGTTGGCAATTGAAATTCAGACAGCTCAAACATCCTACCAGCACCAAGCCACTATTTTAAGCGAGCAACGGCGTGTAGTTGCAGCAAAAATGTCTGAACAAATTCAAGCTTATTTACCAGAACTTGGTATGGCCAATACAGTGTTTCAAATTAAACTCATACCTATAGAACCATCAGCTTATGGACTTGAACAAATCGAGTTTTGGGTAAGCACTAATTTAGGACAGCCACTACAACCCATAGAAAAAGTAGTTTCAGGCGGTGAATTATCACGCCTAAATTTAGCGATACAAGCAATATTTGCAAAAGAACAACTTACTCCAGTGTTAATTTTCGATGAAATCGATACCGGTATAGGGGGAGCTGCAGCAGAACAAGTAGGACGTTTATTACGTCTTTTAGCTGAAAAAAACCAAGTGATTACTATTACCCATTTACCCCAAGTCGCCGTCAATGCACATCACCATTATTCGGTGCAAAAAGAAATTGCAGATGGAAAGGTTTATACTAAACTACAAAAACTATCTGAAGCCGAGCGTGCGCTAGAAATTGCGCGTATGTTAGGTGGAGTTAAAATTACTGAACGAACCTTAGCGCATGCAAAAGAGATGTTGGAGGGGTAAAAAACCCATTTGGGTTCTGGATTTTACTCTATACTATCTATATAAAAACAAAAAATAATTTAAAAAACACAAGGTCATTTAACTATGAGCAAAGAAAAAACATTGGAAGAACAACTAGCCGAGAAACTACCAGAAATAGTAAGGTTTTTAGGCATAAAAAATGAAAAAGAATTCGTCGAAATGGACCAACAAGCATGGAAAGATCTATTTGAAGAGAAATTATCACAAGCTAAGCTCGATGAAGCAAAAGAGAATCAATGGAAAATTATTGGTAGCAATCTTGCTGAGGAAATGAAACGCCAAGAAGTTTTAGCACTCGCAAAACTATCAACAGAATATCAATCTTTATTTGAAGCAGCACAGGGCACTGTGGCCAACAAGCAACAGCAAGAAGAAAAAAATGCAATTATTAATCCACCAAGTAACATCGCTACAAGCAGCACTGATGGCAAGCCAACAAATAATTACACTATAGCTGGCAATACACCTGAGGAAATCAAAGAAAATATAACAAATATTCTAGCAGAATATGAAAAATACGTAGCCAAAAACTATCCTGATGAAAAAGAAAAGTATAAACCTAAACATGAGCTTTTTAATACCTTTGAAAAACTCAAAGCGAGTGATACATTTAAAAAATTTTCCGAAGATGAGCAAAAACACTATGAAGCTGCGAAAGATAAATTTCCTACGAAAATAGTTACACTATCTTTTAAAACTGCAGATGAAGGTAAAAACTTCATGAAAGAAATGCAAGACAAGAAATATATTAGAAATCCACTTGAAGTTGCTGAGGAAAAGAAAAAAGCAGCTGAGGAAGAGAAAAAATCTCCCCCAGCTTCACCATCGCCTTCACCAACTTCGTCAAACGTGTAATAACTATGGTGCAATCCTGGGTTTACGGAATTCATGCCGTTACTAGTTTAATCAATCAGTCTCCTGAAAGAATTATAGGTTTGTACGTACAAGAATCACGCAATAATTCTGTGGCTAAATTAATTGCCCAAGCTGAATCATTACATATCCCAATCAAATTGCTTTCAGTACAAAAATTTAACCAATTATTTGGCTCAGTTAATCATCAGGGGCTCGCCGCAGAATGCTTTAAACCGCAGAATTTTAATGAAAACGATTTAGCTAAATTAGTTAATAACCCTGAAATTCAACCATTTTTTTTAGTACTAGATGGGATTCAGGATCCACATAATTTAGGAGCTTGTCTGCGCTCAGCAGATGCAGCGGGCGTTCATGCAGTCATTATTCCTAAAGACAGATCAGTTGGACTTACCCCAACTGTAGCAAAAGTAGCCTGTGGCGCAGCAGAAACCGTGCCACTCATCACGGTAACAAATTTATCAAGAACATTGAACTTTTTAAAAGAACACCAAATTTGGTGCATTGGACTCGACGGTTCTGCACGTACCTCTATTTATCAATTCGATTTAACTGGTCGATTAGCACTCATTTTAGGCGGAGAAGGTAAAGGATTGCGTCGTTTAACCCGTGAAACCTGCGATGAATTGTTATCCATTCCTATGTGCGGTAATGTTGCTAGCCTAAATGTATCAGTAGCTACAGGTATTGTTTTATTTGAAGCATTGCGACAAAAAAAAGCGGAACCTAATAGGTTCCGCTAAGTACTTCAAATGCAACAATTAAACCAGTCTAATTTTTATTTTCTTCAGAACCAACTTCCGCATAAAGCTCTTTATTCTCTCTATCCTCTTTCTCGTCAGCGGTTTCTTCTTGCGGTGCCGCCTCAGCTGACCTACTAATACAATGGGGAATACCTGACTCAAAGGTAGCTACTTCATTAACAGCATCCCAATTAACCACATCTTTATTTTCATGTGTAGCAGTTAAAATAGCTTCTACCACGGGCGTCAAATCGTTATCAAATCCCTCTCGTTGTTCTTGTAGTGGTAAATGAGCTTCAAGATAAAGCTTTCTATAATACCAACCCACTTTATACGCATCATTGACAATGTGTACTGGAGTGCCAATTTTAACTGACTTAAATAGTTCTTCAACGTCTTCTGGAAACATACGAATACAACCGGCACTACTACGGCGACCCACTCCAGATGGTTCGTTTGTTCCATGAACAAGATAGGTTGCCAATCCAAGACGCATCGCATAATCACCTAGTGGATTATCAGGGCCTGGTAACACTTTATCTGGTAAATCAACCCCATGTGCTGCCCGATCTTCTTTAACAGATTTAGGCACAATCCAAGTAGGTTTTTCTTTTTTAGCAATAATTGTGGTATTGCAAGTAGGCGTTAACCATCCTTGTCTACCAATACCAATTGGGTAGGTCCAAACTTGATTTTTATCTGGTGGGAAATAATAAAGGCGTAGCTCAGCTAAATTAATTACAATGCCTTTTCTTGGTGCATTAGGCAAAATAAAACGGCTGGGAATGACGATAGTTGTTCCCCCCGGTGTATTATCAGGATTAACATTCGGATTAGCTTCAATCAATTCATAGTAGCCCACGTCATAGCGTCGACCAATGGCAGCAAAGCTATCCCCAGCTTCAGCGGTAACTTCTTTTACCTGGCCAACAATATCATTGTCTTTTTCTGGTAAAGCAAATGTAAGCGCATGGGTATTTACTGAAAAACCCAAGACAATGATGCTAAGAGTTAAGCAAACTAATTTTTTCATATACGATCTTTTACCTAAATAATTCAAAAGCGCGGATTCTAACATAGATATTTACAGGAAGGGAGAGCAACTATTTGTTTTTGGGAGGATATTCATAATAGTTTAAATCGAATACCCTGTGCCAAGGGGAGTATATCACCCCAATTGATAGTATTGGTTTGCCTGCGCATATAGGCTTTCCAAGCATCAGAACCTGCCTCACGACCCCCACCTGTATCTTTTTCACCGCCAAATGCTCCACCAATTTCAGCGCCTGAAGTGCCAATATTAATATTAGCAATCCCACAATCACTACCTACTACTGATAAAAACTGCTCCATATGCTGAACATTCTGAGTAAATAAAGCAGAAGAAAGGCCATGCGTACTTTCATTGTGCCAAGCAATTACCTCGTCAAAATTTGCAAAAGGAATTAAATAAAGAATAGGGGCAAAAGTTTCACGCTGCAATATAGGCCAGGTATGTTGCGCCTCCACTAAAGTAGGCTCAACAAAATAGCCTGGACCGGGCAATGAATGACCACCAAAAAGAATCACCCCACCATTTAATTTAATTTCGGCAATAGCCTCTAAATAAGCATTAACTGCATTCTTATTAATTAGCGGTCCCATTAATACTTCCGCATTGCTAGGATCACCAACACGAATCTGTTGATAAGCATTTACTAATTGTTTAACAAATTGAGCATAAATGGATTGATGGATAAATAAGCGACGTGTGCTAGTGCAGCGTTGGCCACTCATACCAATTGCGCCAAATACACTTGCCTGTAGTGCTAAATTAAGATCAGCAGATTCGTCAACAATCACAGCATTGTTACCACTCAGTTCCAATAAAGACTTCCCCAAACGTTCGGCAATACGTACCCCTACTTTACGGCCGGTAGCAGTTGAGCCAGTAAAAGAAATTAATTGGATTCTTGGATCATCAACAAAGTGATCAAGTAAGCTGGGATGTTCGGGAACAAATAAAGAAAAAATTGCCGGACAATTATTTTCTGCCAACACTTGATTACAGAGGTGTTGGACAGCAATAGCAGACAAAGGTGTTTGCGAGGATGGTTTCCAAATCACAGTGTTGCCACAAATTGCAGCGATAAAGGCATTCCAGGCCCATACTGCTACTGGAAAATTAAACGCAGTAATAACGCCAACAATACCAAGGGGATGCCACTGTTCATACATGCGATGTTTAGGTCGTTCTGACTGCATAGTTTTACCGTAGAGCATGCGAGATTGACCAACAACAAAATCTGCCATATCAATCATTTCTTGCACTTCACCATAACTTTCTTGCAAGAGTTTTCCCGCTTCGGCAGTAATCAGCTTTGCCAGTGAAACTTTGTTTTCACGCAATAAATTACCAATCTGTCGAATAATATTGCCACGTTGTGGTGCTGGGGTTTCCCGCCAAACTAAAAAAGCTGTTTGAGATTTTGTAACGATTGCTTCATAAGCTTCTTTAGAACAACGATTAACCTTAGCAATTTCGGTTTCTGTAGCAGGATTAAAAATAGAAATTGGCTGTTTATCATTTAATTTAAACCAACCATTTGCACCAGCACAGGCTCCTTGATTGATTTCTATAATGCCAAGTTGCGTCAGTATATCCATAAGCATATCCCTAGAGCTTCGCCATCGTTCCATAATAAAGTCCACTATCAGCTTCACTTCGTTTGACAGCATTATTAAGCTCTTGTTTTTTCGAAGCTGGTAAAGTCAATGAATGCTCATTTTCATCAATAACATACTTACGTTTATCTTTCGGCTGCCAAAACACTGCTCCTTGTGCTTTTTGCAAGTCTATTTCTGTTTCAATAGCTTCAGCTTTTAAATTTAAGCGTTTTTTCTCGCCCGGGAATAGGTAAAAATATCCTGTTGATTGATGAAGAAGTGGACTTATTTCTCCCGTGTCAGCGTCAAATAAATCTAATGTAACATTCCGATTGCGCACAGGAGTATCTTGAACTTCCACTAAAATATTTTCTTGCTTAACAGCCAGTTGCTCATCTGCAATTTGTGCCAAGTGTGATTTTTGCTCAAACTTTGTTTGTTTCATTCTGGCAACTTCAACTGGCTGAAACTGACCTCTTAAAAACTTATAGAAACAAGAAGGTCTTGTCGGGGGTGCTAAAAAATGCAGAACCCATCCTATAGTAGGATAGTATATAACCCCATACAACGCGCTAAGAATAAATGCTGGAATAGAGAAGTCTTTTTGCCGTTGAATTTGTGTAGTACAGATATCAAGCAGTGCTAACTTCATTGCATGATCATCAACATTATTTTTAACCTGGCTAATTAACTGATGTAAATTTCTGAAATCTAATTTTTCAACCAACATTCTTTTGATTTGATTATTAAAATCAATCTTCCGGGTTTGAGCCTTAAGAAAAATCTGAACAATATTTTCTTGAGTTAGGCTGGGAAATAGTGCAGTAGTAATAAGTATTTGACTACTCACATTCAATTGAGAATTAACTGTATTGAAAAAAGTCGATTCAAGATGATCTTGGTTTTTTTTCGCAGCTAAAATTGCCATAATTTGCGGTGTTTGAACCAGGCGCAACAAATTCGCACTATCAAAGTTAACTTCTGCATGATTAACACCGTATAAAAAAATGCCTGCAATCGCATCAGGATGTTCATTAAAGTAATCTATTAAGCCGGGAAATTTTGCTAAGTTTCGATCAGCGCAAGCATATCTAAATGCTGCTAATAAAAATGCTGAACGTGCCCTAGCATTACCCCCACCAAAAAATACCTGATCAACCAAAGTAACTATCGCATTTTTAAACGCAGGTGCTGTATCAACTCGAACCATGTGATTAAATAGCTTTTGGCTAATAAAGCTTGGTAATAACGGATTAGCAATCAATAATTTTTGCGCTATTTCCGGGGTCAATTTTGCCAACAATAAATGATCTTTAAATAACTCAATCAATTGACGATGTCTATTTTGATATTTAACCAAACGACCAAGACTATTTTCAGTCAAACAATTAATTAATTGAAAATGTTTATTATTATTCGTCTGATAAACCTGCTGGTGAATTTCTATTAACAATTGAGTTTCAGCTTTTTCAAGCTGAATTTGGTCAACTGATAACTTATTTATTTCAGATTGCTCAATGTCAGATACTAGACTTATATCATCGACATTTTGTCGCTTAGATTTTTTTGATCTTTTCTCAAGCAGTAGCTCATCTTCAGGGTCCAATAAAATAGTTCTTCGAGCATTGTGCGCAAAAAAACTTAGCTCTCTTGATAAATCAGTATTTTTTCGTAATAGCTGGGTAACTAACTGTTGCTTAACTGCAGTTGGCAAAAAAAATTTTTCTTTCTCTATAATCCAAAATATTTGTGCAACATCGCCTGGCTTTAATAAAGATATGATGTTTGAATTACTCAGAAATATAGGCAGATAGGGATGATTGGCCTGATTAGCAATCAAAAAAGTAATGAAATTATCGGTAGAGAGTCCTAAATAATTAAGAATTGTAGTCAAATGATTACGATACTCTCTTACTACGCTAGACAATCTGTATGCTTCTAAAATAAATGAACAATAGGCTTGCTGAATTTGCTGTTCAGAATCGACTCTTAATAATTTTTTTGATAGAAATGTATGTAATTGGAAAATAAAATTTTTCTCGCCCTCATGATCAACTCCAATCCGACGAAATACTCCTATGATAAGCAGATTTAAAATTGCAACTGGTAATACGTAACCATTCTTTTGCGCATCAAGAAAAATTTGAAAAAGATCATCTTGCTTTAACTTACCTGTAGCAGAAGGAACAAATAGTCTCGATAAGTAAAGTTTTAATCTAGCATCATCTGTAATAAGTTGATGAGAAAAACTTATAACTAAATGTTCGGTAGTAATATAAGATAAAAAATGCACCTCTCTATTATTATAAATAAAATTGAAAATACCCACGTCTGTTGCAGCATTTCTTTGCCGAAGAATGCAAGACAGTGCCCGTGAAACTTCTTGAGCAATTACACCACCAACTGGATGAGGAGGAAGCTGGCTAACTTTTTTAACCAACCCAACTCCAAGTAATTTTTGTATATCTGATTGGTGGCTTGATTTTACTGCAATTTCCGCAAAATCAACAATTTCTAGTTTATCAAAAACATGTTGTTTTACTGCGCTTACTTCATGAGTAAAAAGCAACATAGCAACCTGAGAATTCTCTTGACAAAGCTTTAAAAGATTAGGCCGATCAAATATGCTGTAATAATTCGCAAATAATTTTTTAAGAAGCTGAATTGACCTTTCATCATTTTTATTAAGTTTAGTTACTATAAAGCTTAAATCATCAACAGAAAAATTTTCGCGAGTAGAAAGTAATTCAATAATACGAGTATAATTTTGCTCAGTGAGATTACCAGCTAATACAATAATTAATTTGGCTTTTTGACTCGCCTCTAATAAGCTTAGCTCAAAATGAGGATAAATAAGATTAAGAGTTTTACTAGAAATAACGAGTGCAAAATATTGGCTATAACTATTTACTCTTTTTTCAGTAAATAACTCCTGTAATTTCGGCTTAGATAACCTGCTAATAATGTCAGTTAACTTTTCCGCTAGCGGTGACGATAAAATTCTCTCAATCATTGTTGAATCCGCGCGCAGTAATAGCTTTAACCAAAATTCATCTGTGAGCAACCCCATGCTATCTTGTATAATGGTAAAAACTGCTTCACTTCTTCGATTTTTTGCTCTGTCAGATGGCAATGCAGAAAACTCTAATCGGCATAGAATCTTGACTAATGATTTCGGTGAAAGCGTAGTAAAAAACTGTGGATCTTTCTCGTTTATTAAAACTAAAGTTTCGTAAAACTCTTCTTCCAAATAGTAATAATTATAATAATCGCCAATTTGGTAGGGTGCTGATTTTTGTTGAGTAAGGATATTAACTAGTTCATCATTAGTGAGTTTTGCTAATTCGTTTGGAAATGTTTGATAGAAATAGTTAAAAGATTCTGGCTGATAAGTAAGAATTTTGACAAGTTGTGGTTTTTCCAACGATTTGCCACTGGCATGCAAACTATTACTGTTGAAAATTGCAGTAAATACAGCTTGAAAACTGTGTGAAGAAAGTTTTTTATGCTTAAAGAGCTCAACAATTTCTGTATCAGATAATGCATTTAAGCTATTTTTTAACGCTCGATGTTGAAATTTATCAGGCTCTTCAATAATAGTAGCTGTTAGTACTTCTAAAATTTCCTCTTTCGTTAACGATTGGCCATTATCCTCCCCCAATTTTTCAAATAAAATAGAGTAGGGCACCCAATGGGGATTAAGACTACCTTGAATACCAATTGATCTAGAAGCGCCATTGAGTTGATTGCTATTATTTTTTCTTAGAAAAACAGTAAGTGGCTGCTTAATTAGGTTAAAGTCGTCTTCAGCTAAATCAAGATAATTATAATCTCGCTTAATTGTAGTTACTGTGCTAGAAAAAACAGAAGATGATGAACTATCAAAAAATCGATAAGGTTCTTTCCCCAATAAAGCACGTTGAAAACGAACAATTTGCAATAATTCAGCACACGATCTTGATTTGGATAATTTTTTTATTAGCTGAATTGCTTGTGTTTTAGTGTAATTGGCGATGACATCCCAAGTATCTGTTTCATCCCGGGTACATTCACTCAAAATAGGTACTAATTTTTTTTGGTAAACCTTAGCTAAACGTGCATAAATATTATTCTGCGGAATTCCCTTGGCTTTAGTAGTAATAGCTTGTTCTGTAAATAGCCCACTTAATACTTCTTTAGTACCCGGCATATAAAAAACTCCATTTCTAATTCAAACAACACGATATTAAATTTTAGTGTAACTACTCACCCCGTGAGGCCGGAATGAACGAGGCTTGCGCTGTTTGCAAACCGAAGCAATCCAGTAAAGAAACTCAGCATTCTACTGAATTGCCGCGCGCAACGGAGCGAGCAATGACGGTCTCACGGGTAGCGTTGAATAGCCTGAATAGTTAAATTTTAATTCCCCTGCTTCCCAACTGATGTTGCCAGATTGGCAGTCATGATACCGGTTCTAATCTGCTCAAAAATATCATTAAGCCCACCGGGCGAATAGGGAAGTAAAATAGTACTATTTTTATTATGCGCTCCAATTTCTTTTAGCGTCTCAAAATACTGGGTAATTAAGACTAAATTCAGCACATCTTCTGCTTTAATTACTGGCAAACTTTGACAAAACTCATCGACAGACTGCTTTAAACCTTCAATGATGGCTTTACGTTGTGCCGCCAATCCTTGTCCCTGTAGTCGCATGCTTTCTGCCTCAGCTTCCGCTGCTTTAACTTTAAGTATTTTTTCGGCTTCGCCACGCTCATTGGCAGCTACTCGTAACCGTTGCGCCTCATTAATTTCATTCATAGCACTTTTTACTTTTTCATCAGGGTTAATATCAATGACTAATGCTTTAAGAATGGCATAACCTACTTCACCCATTAAATCAGAAAGTTCAGATTTTACTGCAATGGCAATATCATCTTTTTTTTCAAACACATCATCTAAATCCATAGCTGGAACTTTCGCTCTAACTACATCAAACACAAATGATTGAATCTGTTTGGCAGGATCAGTTAACTTATAAAATGCTTCAAAAATATTATTTTCAGAAATATAGTATTGAACAGATACTACAATACTGACAAAAACATTATCTCTGGTCTTGGTCTCGATTGGAACATTGAGCTGTTGGATACGCATACTGACACGCCCCTTAATCTTATCAATAAAGGGGAGCTTGATATTAAATCCTGGCAATGCAGCGCGGTTAAATTTACCTAGGCGTTCAATAATTGCCACAGTTTGTTGATCAACGATGAAAAATCCATCGTAAACAAAGAAAAGTAGTAATCCAGCCAAAATAAGTAATAGCATATTCGTTCCCTCTTTTTGAGTTAAATTACAAATGCAATATGTTAACTTTTCTATGCATAATATTTTCGCAACATTTTGTATCTTCAAAATTATGTGTTTGACCCTGGGTACGAATAAAAGAAATCTTTTCCAGATCAAGATTAACGGTTAACATCATTTTTTTATCCATTACACCAGAAATCATAATTCCATCATCAGAAAACCCCGGATTCACTGGCGCAAAAATAGCTGCTTTTCCAGTAGTAGTTTCTGCTGCACCACTTAAGGCAACTGCACCCACCACACAAGATAGGGCAACATAACACTGATTTTCAACGGCACGTGCACGACAACAAATACTGACTCGGTGATAACTTGCAAGTGAACTTGTATAACTTGGCACAAGAATTAATTGTGCACCAGCTTCTGTAAGCCGCCTAACAAGAGCAGGAAACTCACTATCATAACAAATAGCAACACCAATCTTTCCCACTGTAGTATCAAATAATGTCTGTATTTGACCAGGCACTAAAACTTGAACACTTTTTTCTGCCTCAACTAATTGTAACTTATCTTGATAACCATATCCGCCATTAGGTGTAAAAAAATATGCTCGATTAACATACTGCCGAGGTGCTATTTCAACCACAATAGTGCCTGGCTGTAAGTAAAATTGATAACGGCTAGCAAGCGTTTGGCAAAAATTGAGATATTGAGGAAGTAACGGTTGAATCGCTGCAAATAGCTGTATATCCGTAGCATGTTGTCCAACAATTTCCGTACCCGCATATTCTGGCAATAGCAATAAATCCGCACTTTGTTGCTTAGCTTCTTGTGCAATAACTTCCATTTTGTTGGCATAACTATCCCAACCAGCTAAGTTATCAAGAGCATATTGAGAACAGGCGATGCGCATTATAATGTCTTCAACCAAAAAATCATTTTATTGGCCGATAGGGCAGATTCACCAACACTTTTCCATGCTAAATAAGTATAGAGTTCCGGCTGCTTTTCATAACCATATCTTTGCCAAACCTTATCTAAAGGCTGATAATCTTTAGGCTGCTTTGGATGATCTGCTGGGCGCTCCACAGCACAAAACGTTGCCATCTTAGCCCCATATGCTTTAGCAGCCGCCTCACGCTCGCGAAAAAAATGCAAATAAATGCCCTTACCTCGATACTGAGGTAACAATACTGATTCACCAAAATAAAAAACATCATCAATAGACAAATGATTTTTGATAAAAGGGGCTTGAATTTCCTCGGTTTCAAATGAAAGAGGAATAGCAGTTGAAGCACCCACAATTTCATCTTCATTCGCAAAAGCTAATACGATAATACTTTCCGCACATTGCGCATAAGTTTTTAGATAGTCTGCCTCATAATCCAAATCACCTTCATAAAGATAAGGATAACTTTTAAAAATTTCAATCCGTAATTTAGCCAATTCAGACAGATAAGGAATAACGGCTTGGCCCTTTAGGCACTGAATTTTGAACATATTATTCATGGTACTCCCTTCTAGCGGGTCTGTTTACAATTTTACCGCATTAATTGCCGCTATAGTAATAGCTTGAAGTTCTTTAAGTGTTTCAAACGAAATATTCAATGGTGGCAACCAATAAATGGTATTGCCTAATGGTCTTAATAAAGCACCTAATTCTACTGCTTTTTGATAAACTTGGTAGCCAAGCCTTGGTTGATTACTATTTAAATCAGCGGCTACAACTCCGCCAATACCACGAATATTGACTAAAGCACCAGTTTTTTCTGCTACTTCTTGCATCAAAGTTTGTAAATTTTTCTCAAGTGTTGTGGCGTTAGCAATAATGTTTTCTTCAGCAAACACTCGTAAACATTCTAACGCTACTTTTGCTCCTAAGGCATGCCCACTAAAAGTATGTGAATGAAGAAAAGATTTTTCCACACTATAGTCTGCATAAAACAATTGATACAGCTCATCAGTGAGTAACACAGCACTAAATGGCAAAAATCCACTAGTTAACCCTTTGCCTAAACATAAAAGATCTGGCTCAATTCCTGCATGTTCACAAGCAAGTAATTTTCCAGTGCGACCCATACCCGTCATAATTTCATCAGCGATCAAATAAATTCCATGTTTTTTCGTAAAATTACGTAGATGCTTCAAGAAATCTTGGCTATACATTTGCATGCCACCTGAACCTTGAATAATCGGTTCAAAAATAATCGCAACAATTTCATTTTGATACGGGGCAAGTGTTGCTTCAACCTTTGCCCAAGAAAGCGCTGCATCATGCCAAAGTGGTGTGTTGGTGGAATGGACATAGGGGGGACAAATAAATTCTGCGGAATTGACCCAACCAGCATAAGGCGCTTTATATAGTGCAAGATCGCTTACTGCTAATGCCAACATGGTTTCGCCATGATAACCATTTTTTAACGCTACCAATTTAGAACCTTGTTTCCCTTTTAACCTTTGTGCATGAATTGCCATCTTCAAGGCAATTTCAACCGCACTTGAACCTTCACTAGCATAAAATACTTTATTCAGCGTGGCAGTAAGCCGTGTTAGCTGCTCAGAAAGTTCCACGATTGTTTCATAGGTAATATTTGCAAATATGACATGTTCAAACTGCTCTGCTTGGACAATTAATGCTTCTTTTAAGCGCGGATGGCCATGCCCTAGTGATTTACACCACCAGCTAGAGATAGCATCAATTATTTTTTGCCCATTGCTTAAGATAAGATAGGATCCTTGTGCAGATACCACAGGAAGTGGGGGAAAGGTTTCGTAATCTTTCATCTGTGAGCAAGGATGCCAAATGGAGTTGAGATCGCGAATAGCTAGGTTCATAATTGGCCCTTGTTTCATTTTATAAAGATAATAAAGATCATTATGTCGACTAATCTCACTCGCCACAATTGGCAAATTAACGAAGTACTAGATTTATACACTCGGCCACTTTTTGAATTATTACATGAAGCTCACACCATTCATTGCCAAAATTTTGACTCACAAAAAGTTCAGCTCTCGACATTATTAAGCATTAAAACTGGCACCTGCCCAGAAGATTGTGCCTATTGTCCTCAGAGTGCTCATTATAAAACAGGCATTCAAAAAGAAGCACTGATGTCAGTTGAAAAAGTATTAAATGTTGCACGAAAAGCCAAAGCTTGCGGTGCAACACGTTTTTGTGCTGGAGCTGCGTGGCGCAGTCCAACTAACAAACAAATTGAACTAACCTCTGAAATCGTTAAAGCTGTCAAAGCAGAGGGGCTTGAAACCTGTATTACCTTAGGAATGCTAACCTTTGAACAAGCAGTAGTGCTTAAAGAAGCAGGACTTGATTACTATAATCACAATTTGGATACCTCACCTGAGTACTACACCAAAATTATTACTACTCGTACTTATCAAGATCGATTAGATACACTAGAAAATGTTCGCAAAGCTGGGTTGAAAACCTGCTGCGGCGGTATTATTGGTATGGGTGAGACTAGAGAGGATAGGGCGGGTCTGCTAGTACAGCTGGCTAATTTACCAGAACATCCACAAAGCGTGCCTATCAACCATTTAGCACCCGTTGCTGGAACACCACTGGGGGATATGGAACCGCTTGATCCATTTGAATTCATCAAAACAATTGCCATTGCAAAAATCATGATGCCATGTTCAACGGTGCGTTTATCTGCTGGACGCGACAAAATGAGTGATGAAATGCAAGCGCTATGTCTCTATGCTGGTGCAAGCTCAATTTTTTATGGAGAAGAAAAGTTACTGACTACAGGTAATCCTGATGTTGAGCACGATCAAAACCTTTTACAACGCTTAGGGATGAAACCTCTAGAATGTGACGATGTCAATTCAGTCACGACTTGAACGCGCGCTATCTTCACGATCGCAAAAAGCATTGACTCGCCAACGAAAAGTGCGGCACTCCCCAGTTGTTCCTCAGGTAATAGTCGATGGAAAATCTCTCATCAATTTTGCCAGCAATGATTATCTAGGATTAGCAAACCATCCGCGTGTTATTGCTGCATTTAAACAAGCTGCTGATTTTTATGGTGTAGGTAGCGGCGCTTCCAATGTTGTTAGTGGCTACACCACAGCGCATCAAATACTAGAAGAAAAGCTTGCTGATTTTTTTGGTTATCCTCGTGTATTAGTTTTTTCAACTGGCTATATGGCCAACATAGGTGTTTTAACGGCCCTATCAGCGCATTTAACGGTTGTTTTGCAAGATAAACGTAATCACGCGTCACTAATAGACGGTGGTATTTTCGCAAAAATTGCTTTTGAGCGTTATCTACACAACTCGATTAAAGATTTAACAAAAAGGCTCGAAAAATACCCGGAGCAACCTGGCCTGGTAGTCAGTGATGGTGTATTCAGTGTACAAGGAGATTTAGCACTTATTCCCGAGTTAAGCTGCATAGCTCATCAAACTCAGAAATTACTGATGATTGATGATGCACACTCTATTGGTGTATTAGGAGCCAATGGGAGAGGTAGTTTAGAACATTTTCAACTACCTACCAAAGCGATAGATATTTTAGTTGGCACATTTGGCAAAGCATTTGGAACATTCGGTGCATTCATTGCAGCAGATAGCTTAATTATCGAAGCCATAGAACAATATGCCAGAAGTTATATTTATACCACTGCTTTACCACCGGCCATAGCGGCAGCAACTTGTGAGAGTTTGACACTACTTCAAACAGAAAGCTGGCGACGCGATACATTGAATCATTTAATCCATTATTTCCAACAAGGATTAAATGATCTTTCGTTATCTTACACGCCTTCAATTACACCAATCCAATGTATTCAGGTAGGTTCGGCAGCCGCCGCTCTTCACATAGGAAAACAATTAGCAGAACAGGGTATTTTCGCCGCAGTGATGCGACCACCAACTACTGTACCTAATCAAAGCTGTTTACGAATTACCTTGACAGCCAACCACCAAACATCACATATTGACCGACTGCTCGCTGTGCTTGCTAGGGTTTTTCGATGTTAAAAATTTCTTGTCATGCCAGCGAAAGTTCACTAGTGTCCGGGGAAGCTGTATAATAAGCAAACAGGCTGTTTTTCTGTAAAAAAATAAAAATAGACATCCCCTCTCCCAGCCTAAAATGTTTATAAAACCCCCCGGATTTTATCCTGGGAGAGGGACAGGGTGAGGGAAAATGTAACGACTTAATAAAATGTCATAACGAAATGAATAGACAGACTCACTTTTATTCATCTGCTTTTCCTATTGTTGATTGTATCATTTTGTGGTTTTCCCTCACCCTGGCCCTCTCCCAGAACAAAGTTTGAAGATTTTTTTATGCTTTGGGGCTGGGAGAGGGGATGAAATACCGATCATTAAGGTAGTAGTTATGAAAAATCCAAATCTTTATCTTGATCCATTTGATGTTGCTCGTTCTTTTAGCCAATCAGCTAACACCTATGATGAAGCTGCTATATTACAACGTGAAATTGGTAACAGACTTTTAGAACGGCTTGAAGTTATCCGAACATCACCAACAGCAATTGCCGACTTAGGCGCGGGAACAGGCTATTTCACCCGTATTTTAGAGAAGCGCTATCGAACAGCGCGTATCTACAGTATAGATAAAGCCATTGGCATGCTGCAATTTGCCAAACAACAAGCCCCTTGGTTCACCCGAGAACGCTTTGTTGCTGCTGATGCAGTCAACCTGCCATTCAAAGATCAAAGCATGGATTTTATTTTTTCTAACCTTACCTTACATTGGTGCATTAATCTTAATAGTGTATTCACGGAAATTTATCGTATATTAAAACCTGGCGGATTCTTTATTTTCAGTGTTATGGGGCCAGACACTTTACAAGAATTGCGTAACTGTTGGAGTAAAGTCGATGATTACCCACATGTTAATTCATTTGTCGACATGCACCACATTGGAGATTTATTGCTAAAAACTCATTGGTCTGATCCAGTGATGGATATGGAATATATTACAATGCACTATGGCGATTTAAGCGGATTGATCGGCGATTTACGTATGTTGGGAGCACACAATAGCTTTGCAGGTAAACGCAAAACATTAACAGGTAAAAAGCGTTTTAAGCAAATGGTAAAGCACTATGAAGACTATCGCCAAGATGGTTTATTACCTGCAACTTATGAGATTATCTACGGGCTTGCGTGGCGTCTGCCAAAACCAGATATGACCTCAAAGCAAGAAACAACAGTTTCGATAGAAAAAATTCGTCGATTATAGGATGCAATTAGCCTAACTATTAGGTTATTATGCTAAATTCCATCACAAACTTAAACTGGAAATAGAGTTATGTCGATAGAAAAACATCAATTATTTTTATTTTCACTACAGAAATATCAAACTGATATTTCCGCCATTAGCAGTATTTTCAATAGATGGGCTAACAAACGAGCTGAATTCAGTGAATCTCAATTAGAGATATTGTTTAATTACAGCAAAGACTCGCGATATACGCGCACCCCATGGGCACAATTTAAGCTTTTTATTGAATATCTATACAGCTTGAAAGAAGTGATTGATCAACTCGCTGAAGATAGTCCAGAGCGGTGGTTGATCGCTAATACATGGGCAACCTGCATCCTGTTACAAAACCCATATACAAAAATTCCGCAAGAATTTACTGAATTTTTAGCTGGGCTACAATTAAAAGTTTCACAAAATAGTAATGAACTGCAGCTTATCGCTGAGCTCAAAGCAAATAATACTGAAAAATTAGCAACTTATATAGCCGAACAAAAAAATTGCGGCGAGTTTATTGTTCACTTATTGCAACAGAAAAAAGATTTTCCTGAGCTTGAATTCAATCAACCATTCATTCAGCAAATTCTTACTAAATTAAAACAAAAACTTCTCACCCAAACGACTCCGACTAAATTAAGCAGCATTCAATCATTATTTAGTAGTGGCTATCAATTCCCTGATGAAATTAAAACATTTATTGAACTGATTCATCGCTTAAACACAGAATTTTCGTTTCTTGACTCTGTCTTTTTACAGTCAATCAGTAATGAGGCATTACAAGCTCAAATTAATCCAGCTCATGAACCCTTAACTGGTGAGAACGAAATAATAGGATTTTTTCAAAAAACCCAGGTACTTTACGGTTTTTGCGAATCAATTAACAACCAGGGAATGATAAGTAGCATAGTAAATGAAAGAATAACATTGCTATGTTCAGCTAAAAATAATAATACCTACCTTGAGATTATTGCTAACCATATCAATCATTTGACTAACCAAACAGAAATAGCATTTGTCAAAAAGTTCATTAACCATGCGATCACATTGTTATCGACCGCAGGTAAAGACCAACAGTTACTCAAATTTCTATTTGAATGTTCACCTAGTTTAGTAGAGAAAAAAACTAAAGAAAATGTGTATCAGCAAATCGCTAAAAAAATGACTGCAGATGACTATATTGCATTTATTCAAGCTGCTTTTCCTAAAGAGACTATTGAAGCGACCGATGAAAAAAATATCAAACGTAGTATTGCCAGTATGTGGGAATTTGTGAATGCCACAGTTCCTGAGATAGTTGCAAAACTTCCTGACAATCAACAACGAATTCAATTGTTTCAGACTATTATCAAACTATGCGAAATACACGGTCAAAAAGTTAAATCGCTCTCGCTAGTCGAACGCCAAAACATCTTTACTTCAGCCGAACACAAAAACATCTTTGCTGCAATTAAATTTGTGGCGCGCAGTGAATGTAGTAAGAACAAGGCTGAATTTGACAAAATTCAGCAACAAATAAATGAGTTTAAATTACCTGATAGTATCAACAACAATATATTTCTGTTAACTGAAATTTTCCCTAGTAGATATTCGAGAAAAATAGCAGAAATTGAGAAAGAAATAGAATCGATTAAAAAAAATCATGAAGCAGAAAGTAAGAAAACTGAAAAATCCAGAACTACTCTAGAAACACATTTGCAAGATGGACTTGAACATCTCTGCCTAGAACAATTTGCCCCCAAAATGTTGGAGGAGATAGCCTCGGGCTTAACAAGCGCACAACAACGGTGGAATGATTTCAGCAAAAAAGTTACTCTCCTCGAAAACCGCATAAATAATAGAGTCGCAAAATTAAAGCAGAAAAATCAGACTGCTTACCAAGCATTAAAAACAGAACATACGATCTTTTTATCAACTGATAAAACCAAAGCAGAACAAACCACACAAGCTATTAGTACTCTAAAAACCACCGTTCCTAAAATTAATCAAATTATTAACGATGCCAAATTAACCACTTCTTTAGAACAAAAAGATATTGATATTGCATTAGCGAATATTGATACTTCAGTTAAAAATAAAGAGGAGCAACAAGCTAAGCGAACTGAGCTTGAAACAACAGTTTTAAAGGAATTTGATGATTTAGCTACGTTACTTGCAGATGACGGTTTAACTTTAAAAGTGCGTGCGGAAAAAATTACTGCATTATCGGCAAAACTTCCAGAATTTAAACGGCAAATTTGCCAACCTACCGACCAAATTGAACAATCATTAAAAACCGCACAAACCAAGCTAGGGGAAGAAACCTCTATAATTATTCAGCAGCTGAAAACACAAATTAATAGTAGAAGGGCAGCTGAAAAGAAAATTAGTGAAGAAAAAAGGGTTAATGAAACTGATCAACTAAGCCGTAGAACGCAACACGCAGTTCTCGGTGGAGCTATTGGGCTACTTAGAGGAGAAGTCCAAACTATTGATCAAGCAATTACTCGAATGCTTACCCAGAAAGGCGAAGAAACCCGAAAAACATTTTCCAATCTTGCTACAACAAATTGGGCTGACCTAAATCAGCAAAAACAATTTATCCAACAAGTTCAGGCAAAAATTTCCATTATTAACACCCACATTGACTTAATGAATCAATACCTATGGTGGACAATTTTTGTATTATTTGTTTTTGAAACTATTTTTAGAGATTTCTTTGAGTTTGAATTCATTAAAGAACATAAAGATATTCGCGAGATACATGGAACTCTAGATCAAAAAAAGGCAACTCTATTAACTAGTAAAGAAGAATTAGAAAAGAAGCAAACCGAGCTAGAAGGATTAGATCAGCAAAGAGCGGCTTTAGTCACTGCATGGGAAAGCATAGAAAGTCAATTAAAAGTGGTACAGAATGAACTGACAGTGCGGGAAGAAACAGAATCAGCGCTTAAAACCCAATTAACCCTAGTTAATTTTGATGCTGAAAGTCATTTAGCAGCAAAACTTCCGGCTGCTTCGACCGCTCAACATACAGCATTTTTTAAAGATGTACCTGCTGCTGAAACAACAGCAGCGCCAGTTGCTGCTACCTCTACTCAGAATAACCCAACCACAACTCCTCCTATTGTTGTAGTTAATCAAGAACTTATCTATTCATGATAACTAATAAATGATCTCCCCATGGTAAAACAAGGATTCTTCATTACAGGTACAGACACGGGAGTAGGCAAAACTTATGTTACTGCCTGTTTATTGGATCATTTTCGTCAACAAGGAAAAAGCACCGTTGCGTTAAAACCAGTGGCAAGTGGTATTGATTTAGCACAACAAGCCAATGCGGATGCAATTTTACTGGCAAATCATGTCACCATCCCTTGCACACTGGATGAAATTAACCCTATCTGCTTTAAATTACCGATTGCTCCTTCTATTGCCTCAACCCTAGAAAATAAACCATTAAATGTCCAACTCATTTGGGAAGCTTGTCAGCCTATTTTAAATAAATCCGCCGATGTGGTTTTAATCGAAGGAGTAGGGGGGTTTTGTGTAGCCTTAAACGATCAAGAAACTACGATTGATCTAGCCAAAAAATTCGCTTTTCCACTAATTTTAGTGGTGGGATTAAGATTAGGCTGTCTAAATCACGCATTATTAACCTATCAGGCTATTCTTAATGCAAACCTAACCTTAGGGGGATGGATAGCCAACCAGATTGATCCTAATATGGAAATGGCGACAGAAAATATCGAAACCCTCAAAAAATTTCTAAAAGCTCCTTGTTTAGGGGTTATTTCCTTTCAACCAGAACCACCAATAAAAACTGATTTTCCGCTAGAAAAGCTGCTAGAAACCTATAATTTTTAATGGCAAATGGACGAAAAAGTATTTTTTTGCTATGATCACAAGTAAGAAATTTGAAATAGTAGGAAGGTTTAGTCATGCAGCAAAGATCTCTGAGAAATCCCCCGTATAAACTTGCCGTAGTATCCACCAAAATGATACATGCGAAGCAACAATTTGGTAACGATCAGTTTTTAATAGCAAACAAGCTAGATGATGATGGAGCATTACCTTTTAAAGTCATTGATCCCAACGGAAAACCTCAAAGAGGTGTTATTTCAAAAAAAGAGCTAAAAGAGCAATTCGGCGGAGAAGGGTATAACAAATTTCAAGAAGTTTTAGGATATCAAGATACACTCCAACTTAGTGATCGATTTTTCCGCGGTCTTCTTCGAGCAGCTCTTAAACAAAATCATATTACAGAGGATCGTTTTCCTGCTCCCATCAGCTTAATCACAGCTATGGAAAGGAAGGAGTATTGGGGCAAAGGGGAAAATGAGAAAGAACCCCCTGAAGAAAGAACTGAAAGAATTTGTCGACTAGTGGAAACAAGAACAGAAGCATCAAGGAAAAACTTTGTTAACCAAGGTAGAACACATAACACTCGCGGTTATAGTGGACGACAATCCTATATAATTCATACTATCACAACCCCCCTCTATTACGCTGTTAAGGAGGAAAATCTAAAAATAGTCCAAACATTACTGAAAAACGGCGCAAGAATAGATGACCAAAAGGAGGGTATCAGATCAGTACGTGATTTAATTAAATCTTGGCAATTAGCACCTACAGGCGAAAATCCTTCTGTACAACAGCAAATACGTGATTTAGTCGAATTACAATCCTATATTGAAACACGCGCAATAGAATCTGATTTTACTGGGCTTAAAAACGCATTTAATGAACTTTATCTGTTTTTTAAACCCGAACATCTTCCCGATGCAATAACCAAATCTGTCGGCTTTGTTGAGGAGCAAGGTTTTGATACAGATGTCAAAGAAACTAAATTAAAGTTGGCTAAGGAATTAAGAGATGCGGCGTGTGATCGTGAAAACCCAAAACAGGCTTTAGCAACGTGGTTAGATAAGTTAGATCAAGATGAAAATAAAGATAAGTATCTAAAATTCCTTAACGATGGGAGGCTAGAGGGCTTTTTTAAAACTATTTTAACGACACATGGCATTGAAGTACCTGAACCGCCAGTTACAGAGCAAAAACTTAACTTATAATTTTTGTCATTCCCGCCTAATAATCAGAGGATCCTTTCATTATTGTATCTGGATCCTCGCGACTCGATTGCGAAAGCTCAATGCTTCTTTCCCTATTGCGGGCAATCTCGCGCGAGGACGACGTGACGCAGATTATGAGTCAATCTTAAACCTCTTCCAATTCACCCTCAGTTTCTAATATCGGCTGTTGAACCACTAACCGTTCACGAACTTTTGCCTCAATAGCCAAAGCCATCACCGGGTTTTCCTTTAAAAATTGTCTGGCATTATCTTTGCCTTGACCAATACGAGTTTTTTCATAGCTATACCATGCGCCAGATTTTTCAATCAAATCGGCTTGTACACCTAGCTCAATGAGCTCTCCTTCACGAGAAATACCTTCCCCATAAAGAATATCAAATTCAGCCTGTTTAAAGGGCGGAGCAACCTTATTTTTAACTACTTTAACGCGCGTTTCACTACCAACCACTTCATCTCCTTTTTTAATAGCACCAATTCGTCTGATATCTAACCGCACAGACGCATAAAACTTAAGCGCATTTCCACCGGTAGTCGTTTCAGGATTACCAAACATCACCCCTATTTTCATCCGAATCTGATTAATAAAGATCACCAAAGTATTAGAGCGCTTAATATTTCCAGTTAATTTACGTAGCGCCTGTGACATCAGACGCGCTTGTAACCCAACATGCTGGTCACCCATTTCTCCCTCAATTTCGGCTCGTGGTGTTAAGGCAGCAACTGAGTCAACCACAATGACATCTACCCCGCCAGAACGGACTAACATATCGGCAATTTCAAGCGCTTGTTCACCGGTATCCGGCTGAGAAACCAAGAGATTATCAACATCTACTCCGAGTTTTCTCGCATAATTTGGATCTAAGGCATGTTCAGCATCAATAAACGCAGCAGTTCCACCCAGTTTTTGGCATTCGGCAACCACCTGGAGGGTTAATGTTGTTTTGCCTGATGATTCAGGGCCGTAAATTTCAACAATTCGTCCACGTGGTAACCCACCAATTCCCAGTGCTATATCTAGACTAATTGAACCCGTTGGAATTACTTCCACCTGCACCACTGTAGTATCACCAAGCCGCATCACTGATCCCTTACCAAATTGCTTTTCAATTTGGCCTAAAGCAGCTTTAAGTGCATTGCGTTTGTTGTCTTCTGTCATATAAGCCTCTTCATGAATAAAAAATTTAAGAACTTCTTGCTAGGGCCTATTTACATTTGATTTACCGTAGCGAAAAAAGCAGGGATTAAGCTAAAATTTTACCAAATTTGAGGAGAATACTAGGTCGTATTTGACGAAGATTTGGTAAAATTTTAGCTAATCCTATGCTTTTTGCAGTAGGTAAATCAAATGTAAATAGGCCTTAGACGCTTTGCCATAGTTTGCGTTGCTTCAACCAAAGCACTGGTGGTTCCTGGTTCACTGGCGGAATGCCCCGCATCCCGCACAATATTAAGCTCAGAGCCTGACCAAGCTTGATGCAGCAACCAAGCATTATCTAGTGTACATACCATATCATACCGGCCATGAATAATAATGCCAGGTAAATGCTGTATTTTTGGTAAATCAGTTAAAATTTGATTAGGCTTAAGAAAACAGCGATTTACAAAATAATGGCATTCTGTGCGTGCCAAACTAATCGCAAAAAAAGGATCAACAAAATGACTAATCGCCTCTGGATTAGGCTGTAAAGCCAAGCATTGCCCTTCCCATAAAGACCAAGTTTTGGCAGCGGCCATTCTCACTAGTTCGTCATCGCCAGTCAACCGTTTATAGTAAGCATTGACTAAATCATGTCGCTCATCTTCTGGAATAAAAGTATAAAATTCCTGCCAATAATCAGGAAAAATATAACTTGCCCCTTCTTGGAAAGTCCAACGTAAATCTTGATCTCGCCCTAAAAAAACACCTCTTACTATCAATCCTAATACAGCCTCTGGATGAGCTTCGGCATAAACTAATGCAAGAGTTGCGCCCCACGATCCGCCAAATACAACCCATTTATCAATACTAAGAAATTGTCGAATTCTTTCAATATCGCCAATAAGATGAGCAGTTGTATTATTCACTAATTCAGCATGCGGAGTAGATCGCCCCGCGCCACGCTGATCAAATAAAACAATTCGGTAAATTTCTGGATCAAAAAACCGTCTGTGATCAGCACTACAACCGGCTCCTGGTCCACCATGCAAAAAAATCACCGGTAAGCCATTAGGATTACCACTTTCCTCTACATAAAGCGTGTGTATGTCATCAACCGGCAGTTGATATTCAGCATTTGGCGTAATAGCAGGGTAGTAGGTGTACATAAAAACATCCCTCAATATTTTTTAACATAGGCACTACTTCTCAACTGCTGTAGCCACCCTGGCAAAGACTGTTGAATTTTTTGCTGATACGCTATATTCCGCGCTTGGTTTGAGATTAAATCCTTTGTGTCCTCTGTTTGCCTACGGCCTAGAACTTGCACTAAATGCCAACCAAAGTGAGTTTTAACCGGGCCACCAATTTGCCCAACTTTAAGGTTATTCATTGTTCGTTCAAAACTAGGATCCAACGCTCCTTCAGGCACCCAACCCAAATCACCACCTTTGACATTACTTAAAGGATCTTGAGAGTTTGATTTCGCCATTTCAGCAAAATCAGCACCTTTTTGTAATTTCTCTTTTAACTGCAAGAGTCGTATCTTAGCAATTTCATCATTAGTGGTTTTGTCAGTTTTAATCAAAATATGACGAACATGTGTTTGCTTAGTATAGTGAGGCATAATACCAGCACCTTGGATATCTACTAATTTAATAATATGTAGCCCATTACCTGCACGAATTGGGCCAAGAATCTGGTCTTTAGACATGCCTTGAACTTTTTGCGCAAATAATTCAGGGAGTTGATCTAAAGTTTGCCAACCGAAATCACCTCCGTTGGGAAGATGCGCTTCAGTGGCTTGTAGAACGGCCAATCGAGAAAAATCAGCACCTTTTTGCAGACGTGCCATTAAATTTTTGATCTTAGTTTCTGCAGCACTGACATCCTTTGCAGTTGGATGGTCAGGAATAGCCACAAAAATATCAATAACGTGATAACGAGCAGCGCCCTTCGCCATTGGTTTAATTTTACTCTCAACCTGCTTAACCTCTTCATCAGTAACTGTAACGCTTTGCACTAATTGCCTTTGTTGAATTTGACTCATGATGATCTGCTCACGAAGATCTTGTCGGTAAGCAGAAAAGCTAATTCCTTCCTGAGCCAATTTCTGTTTAAGAACTGGCACGGCAATACGGTTACGTCTTGCAATATCATCTATAGCTTGATTTAAAGTAGCATCACTTACCTCAATTCCTGCATTTTTTGCGAGTTGCAATTGAAGTTCTTTATCAATCAGTTTATCTAGTGCTTGGCTATGTAACTTATTTGCTGGAGGGGTTGCTATGCGCATCTGCTTTAATTGCATTCGCATTTTCTGTTCTTCATTTAATACTTGGCGCTCGGTAATAATGCCATCATTAACCACCGCCACAATTTTATCGAGCGAATGGCCCTCTGCATGAACGTTAGTAAAAAACAGTAATAAAAAGGGAATAATATATTTACGCATAATAAAACCTATTGAATTAATTTACACCTTGCTGTCATCCCCTTGATTAGCGGGGATCCATTTTTCAAGCTGACCCCCCCGTGAGGCCGTCATTGCGAGCGCAGGATGCGCGTGGCAATCCAGTAAAAATGCTTAAATTTCTTTGCTGGATTGCCGCGGCTTGCAAACGGCACAAGCCTCGCAATGACGGCCTCACGGGTAGCATTGAACAGCCCTGTTCCCACTCACGCGGGAATAATGGCAGATCAACCAAACATATCCTGATAACCTGCAATATTGGCTTTAAGCAGTGCACTCGGATCGCTTGTACCAAAATTGCCTAGTCCTTTTAATTGTAACTGCAAGTAAAAAACATTACCAAAAACTGGATTGGTATTTTGGTTAAGTGAAGTATAAGTACGCCCAGCAACCGCACGAATAGCAAAACAACAGCCATTATACTCTAAACCGCCAAAATAAGTTTGTGAAAAACCGCGACTTAAATTGTAATTCCAATCGCCAATCATGTGCCAGTGGTCATTAAGTGCCCAAACAAATGAAAAAGCCGTTTGATTCAAATTACGAATACTATCTGCGGTTACCTGTCCGGCCGGATTGAACTCAAGCACATCCCCATTGCGAATAAAATTATAGCCAAAATTAAATATGTGGTTTGATTCTGGCATATATTGAAAATTAAGCGTAGTGTTCTCTGCATGATTATTATTGGGATCCCACGATAAACTAACACTCGTATTCCAGTTTGAGTTGAAAAAATACTTCACCTGGGAAACAATAGGGGAGGTAGCGCTTTTAGGCGGCACTGCACCAATTCCTACATCTTCACAATCAAATCCATTCAACCCACGGCATAGTGTCACACGCCGGTTTTGGAAATAAAAAATTTCACCGATACTAGCATTCGCTTTTTCCTCACCGGTTTCAGTCGATAAAAAACGGGTTGTTGCCGCAACAGTAATTTGATTGGCATCACCAATTCTATCTATTCCAGTAAAGCGATTAGTTCTAAAAAGTTGATCGGTGTTAAAAACTGGCGCAGTCGTATCAAAAATAGGAATATCATTTTGATTACGAAAAGGTACATATAAATAAAATAATCTTGGTTCCAAAGTTTGACGATAAAGAGTGCCAAACCAATGCGTTAGCCGATCAAAATAAAGTCCGGCATCTATATCAAAAATAGGTAAAAAACGATTGATTCTATTAGGATCGCCCGGCATTGGATGATTAATTTCATAACTAGTAGCACTTAACTGTAATGTTGGTGTGAGATAGCCCATTGCGCTAATTAATGGCCAACTGATTTGTGGTTGAATATTCAGGCGCGTGGCTGCAGGAGGTGTAATTAACTCACCAGGATTTTTTTGCCGCTCAAAATAAACTAACTCGCTATTAAATAAATAATTTAAGCCATAAAAACATTGTGGCGCAGTATTACTTAATGTTAACTGTGGCAATCTTGCATATTGGTTATTTACTACGCTTTGGTTAACTGGATGCAACGTTTCATAGCCTTGAAATTGTCCGGCAAATGTCCAAACATCATTAGTGTAAGTTACTCCAGCCTGCTGTAATAACTGATTAGTTAAAGCAAGTACTGAGCCATTACCAAAATCCTGAAACCAATAATCATCACTCACATAAGCATAATTAATATTGCCAGACCAATGCGAATTAAACTGCATATTGTCTTCCCAAAAAACCGAAGTACGATTGCGGCTTGCATTTAGTAGACGAGGCAAAGCAGGATTCCCTGAAAAATCGACAGCCATCTTTCGTTGAAAAGTTGCAAATTCGCGATCATCTGGTAAAAAACTTGCCGTTACCGTACCGGCATTTACTTTAGTTAAATAACGAAATAAGTTGTTAAATTGAACACCGCGCTCGCTAAAAAATCGCGGCGCGAAAGTGTCGTCGTAATTCGGTGCAATATTCCAGTAAAAAGGTACACTTAAGTTAAAGCCTGATTCCTGAGAAGAAGCAATAGTTGGAAATAGAAAGCCAGTTTTTCGCTGTTTATCTAAGGGAAAACTGATATAAGGCACATACAAAACCGGTAATTCTTTCACCCGAAAAGTAACATTTTTTGCGTATCCTCTGCCTGCTTTCCTATCCAAATCAACTTGTGAACCAACTAATTTCCAGGTGGTATTAAGTGGTGAACAAGTTGAATAAGTTGCCTGTTTTAATTCAATTATCCCAGATGGTTTTTGAATAACGGCCTCTGCTTGTCCCCAGGCACTAGCTTGACAGGTAGCACAAGTAACAGATTCACCATAAGGAGTTAATGTCGGACGTAAAGTTTTTTCGTTTAATAACAAACGATAAAGTACCCTACGCAAATAGCCTGTTCTGTTTGGCCAATCAACATGTGCTTGGCTTGCCAAAATGAGCTGCCCAGGCTGCTCCAAACGCACATCTCCCTTAAAATCAATCTGACTTAAGCCCCCTGAAACAGGACTTCGTGTGACTGATGCATGACTCGCTTGAATTAAACGGCCTGGTTCAGAAACATGTACTTTTCCAGATAAACTGGAAGCACCGGACATCGATAAAAAAGATTGATTGGCACTAATGCTGATAGGGCTTTGACCAATAGGCTTAAGAAGCTGATGAAAATGGTCAAGAACAGATAATTGATAATAACCTTCACAAAGATTATGCACGCAAGGATCGGCAATCCAGCCGAGTCTATGAGCTAAGTCTTCCGGAGTATCTTGCTTGCAAGCATAAGGCACAGTTGGATAAGACTGTGCAAAGGATAGGGGAGTAAAAAATAATAAGAGCAGAATAATTATTTTTATAGATAAAGTAACTGCTCGCCTCCTCCGTGAGGCCGTCATTGCGAGCGCAGGATGCGCGCGGCAATCCAGAAAAAATGCCTGGATTGCTTCACCCGCTACGCGGGTTCGCAATGACGGTCTCACGGGGGGCTAGATAAGCACTGATGGGACATAGTTACTCTAAAGTTTCTACTGGCATGACAGAATGTGCCTCGGTAAGCCACCGATTAATCGAGCACAAATCATTAGGCGTTAATATTCCTGCTGCCTGTTTTAAAAGCAACGTATTTATCAAATAATTATACTGATCTGACGCACAAACCTGTCGTGCATTCAATAAATTTTGCTCGGCTAACAGAACATCAGCTATAGTTTGCGTTCCCGCATCAAACCCAGCTTGATTTTCCTTTAGCGCAGTTTGATTAGAAATAACTGCTTGGCTGTCTGCTTTAACTTTACTAATGGCAGTGATGACGTTATTAAATTGTTGGCGCGTGTTAGAAACTACTTCTCGATGGGTTGTTTCCATATCGGCCGAAGCCTTTTGATATTGATACTCTGCCTGCCTAACTTGTGAACTAACTGCTCCACCTGAATAAATAGGCAAAGTTAACTGCAGTGCTGCTGAATCTGTTTTAGTGTTTGCTAAATTATAAATTGCGCCATTTTGCTGCTCATGGATTCCGACTGCGTTAATCACTGGCAAATGACCAGCAAAATTAATCTTAATTTGTTCCTTGGCTGCCTGCATACCGTAACGGGCGGCAATCAGCAAAAGATTATGTCTTTGCGCAGCACAAATCCATTGATCACTATTATTAGGTTTAGGAGTTAATAAAGGCAAATCTTTTTTCAAAGTTGCTAAATTACAATAAGTTACACCCGTGATTTGTTTGAGTTTTTCAAAACTATTAACTAAATCATTTTGCGCACCGATCTCTGCTGACACAGTGCTATCATAAGAAGCTTTTGCTTCATCTAGTGTGGCAGCTGTCTCAAGCCCTACTTTATAACGCTCGCGAATTTGATAAAGTTGCCGCTCCAGTGAATGCTTTTTAGCTTGAATAAAAGTTAAGTTATCTTGCGCCAATAACACGGCAAAATAAGCTTGTGCCACACGGATAACAAGATTTTGTAAAGCAGCTCCATAAGTAGCACACGCTTGCTTAACTGTAGCTTTTGCCTGTTTAAATTGAACCCAACTAGCAAAATTAAATAACGGTTGTGTCAAAGTCACCGCATAGGCATTGGAGTTAAAACTGAGTAACCCTGCCGGTAGAAAATTCATACCCATTTCAGTCGGTTGAACAAGTATATTATTTCTCGTGGTATTCGCGGTTAAATTTGCATTGGGTAAAAGATTAGCGCGGCTTTGTGGCAAAGCTTCAGCTGCAGCCAAATAAGCTGCTCTTGCACTTTGGAATACTGGATCACATGCACAAGCTTGCTGATAAATGGCAACCAAATCTTGTGCATAAGCTACATTTGAAAATAACAACCATAATAACATCCAAGCATGAAAGGCATGTTTCATAACTAGAATCTAAATAATCTATCAGATGGCGCGTGAATCAAAGGCGCTACCACCGTCTCAAATAACTTAACCTCCTGCCAATTCCGATCATGAGTATAATTCAACTGCAGCACCGTCATTACCGGAGCAACGCCAACAATGGCCAACAAGCGTCCACCTCTAGTCACCATGCTACGAAATCGATTCGGCAAAAAAGGCAAGGAACCAGTAATCACGACAGCATCATAAGTTGTAGTAGTTTCCAAACTCAAAGCATCTGCTGTGGCAAAATGAACATTTCGAACATCAAGAGAATTTAGTTTATATTCTGCTTCCTTAATAAAATCAGGAAAAATATCTATAGTATCTACCTTAAGTGCCATCTGTGCCAAAAGGGCAGTGAAGTAGCCACTTCCCGTGCCAATTTCAAGTACATGGTGGAAAGGTTCAAGAGCAAGAGCATCTAATATCCAAGCCTCTTCCCTAGGCGTCAACATAAATTGCTGATGGCTAAGTGGTATACGAATATCAGTAAAAGCAAGATGTTCAAACGAGTTTGGTACAAAAAGATTACGAGGAGTTTTAGCAATCACGCTTAATACCGTATCACTTGGCACATGCCAAGTTCGCAGTTGCTGTTTAAGCATGTTGATTTGAGCTTGATTGATATTCATGGAAACTTTAGGCCTCAAGTTCAACCATAGCATTTAAGATAAATATCCATAATAGATAGCGTCGCCTAAAAGCACCAGCCATCGTTAAAGGTTAGCAAAAAACTCGTCATTTAGCGCTGCTAAACTTCTCATTTTTTGCTAACCTTTGCCTTGTCATGTACTTTTATGCTCGCTCTTATTACGGATATTTATCTTAAATGCTATATGCTGGAATGCAAACAGTGAAATAAAACTAAACGCGAGTCTATAGATTACTTAATCTTAGTTTCTTTAAACAAAACATGCTTACGAACAACAGGATCGTATTTTTTTTTCTCTAATTTTTCGGGATGAACCTGTCGATTTTTAGTAGTCGTATAATAAAAACCAGTGTCTGCAGTCGACATGAGTCGAATTTTTTCTATTTTCTTACTAGCCATTAGTTTTTACCTCGTTTTTCTTTGATACGTTCAAGCACTTTCTCGATGCCCAACTTATCAATCAAACGCATACCGGCGCTACTTACTGTTAAAGTAACATATGCTTGTTTTTCAGCCACCCAAAAACGTTTTTTACGTATATTAGGCAAATAACGTCTTTTAGTTTTGTTATTTGCATGTGACACATTATTGCCAACAAGCGGGCGTTTGCCAGTGACTTCACAAACGGTGGACATACATGAATTCTCCTGTTATTTCAAGGTCGAAACTTTATCGTAAAACGAACATCTTGGCAACATATGCCCAATTTCATCACATTCCTAATGCTTCTCTCTGCTTTTCAAACAACTGTAGGCTACCTTCTTTAGCAAGGGCTAAAAGCTGACCAAGCTCATCTTGAGAAAAAGGCTTCTTCTCAGCAGTACCCTGAATCTCAATAAACCCACCTTGATCATCCATAACTACGTTCATATCCGTTTGGGCTTCTGAATCTTCCATATAGTCAAGGTCTAAAACTGGCGTTCCTTGGTAAACACCAACAGAAATTGAAGCAACTAAACACTTAAGAGGAGAGACTTTAAGTTTCTGCTTTTTTTCAAGATAGGAAATTGCATCAGCCAATGCAACACAACTGCCGGTAATAGCAGCAGTTCGAGTACCACCATCTGCTTGGATAACATCGCAATCAATATATATTGTATTCTCACCAATAAGCGATAAATCAACAGCTGTTCTTAATGAGCGCCCAATAAGTCGCTGGATTTCCACAGTACGCCCGCCTTGTTTTCCTTTGCTGGCTTCTCTGTCAATGCGTTCGTGAGTCGAACGGGGTAACATTCCATATTCTGCAGTTAGCCAACCTTGGCCACTATTTTTTAAAAATCTTGGCACACCTTCAACGATACTGGCTGTGCAAAGAACTTTAGTGTTGCCAAATTCAACTAAAACTGATCCTTCAGCATATTGAGTATACCCACGAGTTATAAGAATAGGGCGAAGCTCGTTTACTGATCGCTGACTGGGACGCATCTTTTCTCCAAATGTTAACGCCTGTTCAAAATCTCTATTTTGAGCAGGCTCTTAAATCCAAATGGCAACTACTGCCATACCAATTAAACCTACTGTCATTGCACTAAATTCTTTTAAATTGCCAATATTTTCGTGAAGATGTTTATGGTGAATTTTATGCAGTGTCGCAATATATAAAAAAGTTCCTGCAGCAAGCGAATTGAAGATAGGCTCTAAAAATGGACTTTGGATACCTATTGATGTTTCCGCCAAGAGGTCACCTGCTAAAATTCCCAATGGCGTCATTGCTGAAAATACTAAAAAAACTAACATAGCTTGACTGGGAAATGTCGAATTTCGCACTAAATTTGCTGCTAATGCTAAGCTTTCAGAACCTTTGTGCACAATAATGGCAACAAATATCAGCACCGTACTTGCCAGTGTTTCACTAATTCCTAAAGCTCCCCCTTCAATCAAAGCATGAATCGACAAAACAACTGCTAACAAATAGGAAATAGGATTAGTACGATGCCGATTAAATCGTAAGATCATATTTTCTAATCCTAATAAAAGCATAAACCCAATAGCACAGATCAAATTTGCATAAGGATAACCACTTTGACCTAAAGCATCTGTAAATCCCTCATTGGCTTCAGGCAGCATATGAAATAAAGCAACTCCAAGAAAAATACCACCTGCAAATGCCTCAGCCAATCCAAGGGTATGAGAATGGGTTTTCTTCCACCAATTGCGGATAGGGGCAAGGCCACAAAACAAAGTAACCGCAAGAATGATAAACCCTGCTAAAATTTTAAGTAGTAAAGGTGACATATTGAGTTTTAGTGGCAGGTTAGTTCACAATAAGAGAATGCACTGTAATTTAAACTGACAAAAGAGGCAAATATAATGACAAGCGATTTAGTAGTATCAGTAAATGATAGTATGTTTGAACAGGAAGTTTTGAACGCTGAACTACCCGTACTGGTTGACTTCTGGGCTGAATGGTGTGGCCCTTGTAAAGCAATTAGCCCCATTTTAGATGATATTGCGCCCAACTACACTGGCAAACTTAAAATTGTTAAAGTTAATGTTGATGAAAACCCAAGTATACCCGCTAAGTACAGCGTGCGAGGTATTCCTACACTCATACTCTTCAAAGATGGCAATGCTGAAGCAACTAAAGTAGGCGCTTTATCACGTACCCAGCTAACAGCTTTTATTGATAGTTGTATTTGAATACTCTCTCTCCCCCCAAGCATAGATTGGATTTTTTCATGGGTTTGGTATGTGGGCGATGTGTTTTAAGGGACGTAGCGGCCATGGACGGCGTTAGCTTCGAGCACACGACGTGCGTTCCCTTAAAAACACATCGCCCACATACAAACCCGTGAAAAAAGGAAGTAACAACCTATCTACACCACCTTACCCATACCCAATGACCAGGTATCCAAACCCTATCATTAAACCTTGAGCGATATATCCAATGACCCCCAATCCATTGCTTATGGTTATTGCAATAGTGGTGGTAGTAATGATGATAATAACCCCTATCTCCATAATAGCGATGATGGTCATGGTATACCACAACACCTGCATAGCTAGGCAAAATTGAGAATGTTAATAAAGCGAATAGAATAGATTTAAAGATTTTAGTCATAGCTCACTTCTCCTTATGAAACGACATACTACTCTTAGGTAAGTATAGCTACTCTATAAAAAAACGTTGGGGAAGATGAGATTTTAATTTTAAAGAGACACTAAAACTGGAGGAAGATTAGGTCTATACAAAGACCTAATCCTCCTGCCAGACTTGATGGGCGTTATATTAGCCGTAAAAATAATTACCAGCGCAACAACCCCTATGATAGGAGTAGTTAGTATTGCAGCAACCATTACCACTAAAGAGGTTAAATGGGAAACAACGGTGCTGCTGGCAACCACAAGAGTGACGACAGCCACAATAGTGACGGTAACCACTGTACTGATGGCCATAATACTGGTGACGATAACCGCAATAGTGATGGTGATAATAGTGATGATGGTGATGATGTCGATAATGATGACGCATCATCATTTTTTGACCCATAGCACCACTTTTTTGCTGCTGACTTGCTGTCATATTAGTAGTGCCCATCCCTGTATCCGCCGTGGCTTGAGTAGCCGCATAAGCTGGACCAATTGAGGCAGCTAAGAAAACAAATATAATGGGTTTGATAATACTATTCATGGCTTCACTTCTCCTTGTAATTTAATGAATGGTCGTTTTCAGTATAGTTCGCTTTTAAAAAAGTGGTAGGAACGGAAGGGGTTGACAAGTAACGTTAAAAGGTATTGTGAAAGCTTAATACTAGTTGTTAAAAAGGCTTCCTAGGTAATTTTTATTTTTCGTTTAATAGTTTTGTTCTGGTCAGGGTAATTAATGATTTTTTTATGAATGACAGAGAATTATATTTTGTGTAACAATTTCTTTTTTAAATATTTTGAAAGGTGTAAATCATGTATGAAAAGTTAACCAAAGGTATTAAAACAATTCTTGATAATTATAAAGGAGGCATTTTTGATGGAAAATCATTTGTTTTCTTCAGCGTCTCTGAGGGAGTTGTGTTAGACAATACTGCTAAGGTTATGGAGAGCCATATTGCTGGAAAAGCACACTTTACACATTCTCCCGTTGAATCACGTCCTCATAGAGGAAATATTGACAATGCTTTAGAAAAAAATAAAGAAAAATTATGCATCCCTGTGAAATATAAATGTTTTCCTGAATCTTATAATAAATTGCTTAAAGATTTAGAGGTGGACAGGGATGATGTTCAGCTAATTAAAGCTTGTATAGAATTTATAAAAGCTTCCTCTGACACATTGCTTGCCAAGCTGCTGGCTAATTATTTACTCAGTGAATCTTCCGCCTTAAACAGCAGAGAACATGATCTCAAAGCAAACAAAGATTTGCTACAAAAAGTATCTAAATTAGAGATACAAGAGTATTTTTTATCTGAACCTGCTACTCAACCTCAACCTGCTCCAGCCATACCTAGTGGCGCTCCTGTTTTCCCTGCGACAGATGTTAACCAAAAAGACTCTATTGAAGATGAAAAAAAGCTAACAGAAGCAACCGAGAATTTAGCTAAATTCCAGGTACACCAGGAGGGTTTTTCATCTGAACCTGTTATCACCCAATCCGGAGCTAGTTACGCTCCTATGTTCTCCTCATCAAGAGAGCAAAAAAACGTTAATGAAAAAAAATCTATTGAAGAAAAGCCAGAAGGAATAATTGAGCTTTTAGCTACGCAAGAAGCAGAGAGGCAAAAATTAGCAGAAAAACACCAACGGCAACAGCAAGAATTATTGCTCAAGCTGCAAGAATTATTCAGTAGTCAGAGTAAAGAAAAAGCAGAATTAGAAGTGAAGCAGAAACAAGAGCAGGAAGCTTTCCTAAGCTCAATAACACCAGTTGTCAATAATTTGATAGCAAATAATAACTAGAAGGAAAATATTCAGGGCAGTCCGATGCTAAATAAAAGCTCGTCGTTGCGAGCATCCGTAGGATGCGAAGCAATCTAGAAATGCTCGATTGATTAACTGGATTGCTTCGCCCCGCAACAAGTGCGGGGCTCACAACGACAGAAAATAAGATTGTTTTTTAGTACCGGACAGCCCTGGAAAATATTGCTCTCTTTGTGTTAACGTCTTTAGGTACTTAGTATGGAGTAGCTGTTATTGGCTGATCACTATAAGCTGTACGTGGCCACAAACGCTTAAATTCTTCTGCTTGCTCTGCTTTCAGGCTAAATGTTAATTGTCGCTCATCATAATTTAATTCTGCGTTAGGCATGATTTCCAAGATTTTAGCTTTAAGTTGATTGATTCTCTGGTTAATGCTACTAAGACCTTGCTCTGAAATATTTATAAATTTTCTATTAGAGTAGATAGCTTCAAATAATCGGCTCTCTCCTGGAAAAGAAGAGATTTTCAATGGTCCTTTTTTATAATCCCTTAATGCTTCATTAATTAAAACCTCTACAGTCATTTCGGTTTCGGTATCAGGCAAATCTGGATGCTGAACTAGCTCATTAATTTTCTTTTGAATTTCGTAGTCGTTGGATAGAACTATTTTTAATTTAAGTTTCGGCTGATTAAAATTTATGCCTCCTTGATTTTCAATTTGTTGCGCTTTGGCTTCTTCACCTATATCGATAATAAAAGAATGTGACATATTATAACCAGTCAAATTCCGAAAATAATTTAAAATCGATGTTGTCCTAAGGCAACATTCATCCCAAAATATCCCTCTGACTATCTCAGCGCTACCAACATTACTGTGGCTTATTAATTCATCAAATATTTTTTGTTCTAGAGGAGTAAAAACTTCTATGTGTAATGAGTCGCTTTGCCTATTTTTTAAAGCTTGACCAATTTGCCGGCTTATTTCCGCATCTGGTAATTCTAATTTGGCACAGTCATTTTGGCCTACTACTTTTTGATATAAAGCAGGTTGAAGTACATCTGTTTCTTTCTTTGAGGGGAGGTCATTATTTTTCTGGTTTAATTGCACATCTCCTTTTGTTTCAGAAGCAACATGCGAGCTTTGAGGTTTTTTTCCGATTCCAACACTTTGGTATAAAGTGATTGAGCCAAGTACTCCTGCTATAGATGAAAGTAAAAATGCCAAAATAGGGACGATGATAGGTACTGCGGGCAAAAAAATCCCCAAAGTCGCTAATCCCACGAGCAAAAAGATAAGGAATGCTATCCATGCTATTAATGATAATCGGGCGCTATAAGAGTTTTTTATATACAATTATCTTTCCTCAAAAGCTTATTCCACAGTGACTGATTTTGCTAAATTTCTCGGTTGATCAACATCTGTGCCTTTTAAAATAGCAACGTGATAAGCTAATAATTGCAGAGGGATAGTATAGATCAATGGGGCTGTGATGGGGTCAACCGTAGGCATTGGAATAAAATGTGTCCCGGGTTCATTTTCAATTGAAGTTGCTTCATCAGCAAATACAAATAACTCTCCACCACGCGCTCGAACTTCTGACAAATTAGATTTAAGTTTTTCTAGCAACTCATCATGCGGCGCAACTGCAATGACTGGCATGTTTTTATCCACTAGCGCAAGTGGCCCATGTTTAAGCTCACCGGCTGGGTAACCTTCCGCATGAATATATGAAATTTCTTTTAACTTTAAAGCACCTTCAAGCGCAATTGGATATTGTATTCCTCGACCTAAAAACAGTGCATGCTCTTTATCAGCAAAACGCGCTGCTAAATCTCGAATCATAGGATCTAGTAAAAGCACTCGATTAAGTTGTTTGACTAAAGCTTTTAATAACTCTACAAGATTTACCTCTTGGGCTTCTGTTAAGTAGTGACGTCTGCCCAGTACCGCAGTTAAAAGCAGTAAAGCAGTTAATTGGGTGGTAAATGCTTTCGTCGAAGCCACTCCAATTTCAATACCAGCCCGAGTCATAAAAACTAAATCAGCTTCACGTACCAAAGAACTTTGTGGCACATTACAAATAGCCATAGTTGCAAGATATCCTTTCGACTTAGCAACACGAAAAGCTGCCAAAGTGTCTGCTGTTTCGCCAGATTGAGAAATGCCTACCAATAAAGTATTTGGCTGAACCACTTGATGGCGATAGCGTATTTCACTAGCAATTTCTACCTGGCAAGAAATTCCCGCTAAACCCTCAAGCCAATATCGCCCAACCATTCCTGCATGGTAGCTAGTACCGCAAGCCACAATCTGCACTTGTTGAACTTGATTAAAAATCTCAGCAGCATTCGGACCAAAACACTCTTCTAAAATTTTTGTGCTCCCCAAACGCCCTTCAAGCGTATCCTTAATCGCTAAAGGTTGCTCAAAAATTTCTTTCTGCATGTAGTGACGATAGGTTCCGCGATCGATTGCATCTTGTTGAGTACTTAACTGATGCACCTTACGTTCAACTGCTTCATCTTTGTCATTAAATATATGTATGTGCTTACGAGTTATTTCTGCTACATCACCTTCTTCTAAAAAAATAAATTTCTGCGTAAATGGCAACAATGAAATATGATCTGAAGCAATAAAATGTTCGCCCATTCCAACACCTATTGTTAATGGACTACCGCGCCGAACAGCAATTAATCGATCAGCTTCTTTGCTGTTCATAAAAACAATCGCAAAAGCACCTTCTAGCTCTTGTATCGTCATTTTAACTGCCTCAAGGAAATGCTGACCTTGGTTTAAGTGCTGATGTAAAAGATGTGCAACCGTTTCTGTATCTGTTTCAGATTGAAATTGATAACCTGCCGCAGCAAGCTTTTTGCGCAGTGCTTGATGATTTTCAATAATGCCATTATGTACTAATGCTATTTCTCCTGACATATGTGGATGCGCATTATTTTCACTAGGTTTTCCATGCGTTGCCCAACGAGTATGAGCAATCCCAACTTGTCCTGACAAATTTTGATGGTGCATCGCTTCTTCTAACTCATGAACTTTTCCAACCGTACGAAGCCGTTGTATTTGGTGGTGTGCATCAAGTATCGCAATACCTGCAGAATCATAGCCTCGATATTCTAATCGTTTTAACGCTTCAACCAGTATTTTGGCTACTTCTCGCTCTGAGATTGCGCCAACAATGCCACACATAAGGAATTCTCCTATTTTTTGTCTGATTTCTTATTAGACTGTTGCCAGCCCTCTATAGAGACCTGTTTTACCCGACTTAAGGTTAAGGCTTGATCAGGAGTATCTTTAGTAATAGTTGATCCAGCACCAATAACCGCCCCTTCTCCAATCGTCACTGGAGCAACCAATTGCGCACCCGATCCAATAAACGCATTATCTTTAATAATAGTTCGATTTTTATTAATTCCATCATAATTACAAGTGATAGTACCCGCACCCACATTAACATGACGACCCACTGTGGTATCGCCAATATAGCTTAAGTGGTTAATTTTACTTCCTTCATCAACTTGAGAATTTTTAATTTCAACGAAATTACCAACCTGCACCTCTTGGGCTAATTGTGTTCCCGGACGTATTCTGGCAAATGGCCCCACGATACAATCATCAGCGATAACAGCATTCTCAACCATACAATGCGCTTTAATTTCTACATTTTTACCCAGTGTGACATTTTTGAGCAATGTAAAAGGACCAATTTTACAACCAGAACCTATTACTCCCGTCCCTTCAAGAATTACATCAATATCAATCGTGACATCTTGCGCTATTTCCCAATAACCACGCATGTCAAAACGGCTAGAATCACAAATAGTAACTCCTTTAAGCATCAGCGAGTTAGCCGTTTTTTTCTGATAATAACGTTCGAGATATTCAAGCTGAGAACGATCATTGATTCCCATAACTTCTTCTGGCTCACTAGCACAAGTAGCATAGATCTTTTGTCCGCTTTTTGCTGCGATATTAATGACATCGGTCAGATAATACTCACCTTTAGCATTCTGATTATTTAGTTGCGGAATAATAGCTTTAAATTGTTGTGCTGTGCTTAAAATAATACCGGTATTCACTTCTTGAATAGCTCTTTGTTGTTCTGTTGCATCTCTTTCTTCAACAATACCAACAACCTTACCAATATCATCGCGTAAAATACGCCCCATTCCAGTTGGATCTGCTAAAACCGCAGTAATTAATCCAAATTGACTATTAGCTGTCATCTGAATTAAATGCGTTAAAGTTTCTGCTGAAATTAAAGGGATATCGCCAACCAATGTAAGCACACTAGATTCATCTGAAATAGCAGGTAATGCCTGTGCCAAAGCATGTGCCGTACCCAATCTATCATGCTGATGACACCAATGTACTGGATAACCTGTCAGCATTTTTGGCAACAAATCATCACCATTTCCATAAACAACATGAATGCCTTGGGGATTAAGTTTTTGCACAGTTTGTAAAATTCGCTCTAAAATAGGAACACCAGCAAGAGAGTAGAGTACTTTTGGCCATTTGGAATACATTCTCGTACCTTGGCCAGCAGCTAAAATAACAATATGGAGATTCATGGATTAAATTCCTACAAATTAAGGATGTTTGAAAGGCTGGCATACCCAAAAAGCCTAATTTCAAAATGTGGCTATAATTACAAAGGTAGACAAATTTGTCGAGATCGAAAAGCAGTGCCCGTTGGTTAAAAGAACATTTTAATGACCCCTATGTTTATAAAGCACAAGCAGAAGGGTATCGCTCACGCGCAGTATACAAATTAATTGAAATAGAAGAGCGAGATCATTTATTCAAAAAAGGCATGACAGTTATTGATTTAGGTGCAGCACCTGGAGGATGGTCTCAAGTCATTGCAAACCGGATAGGTCAGCAAGGATTAGTGATAGCTGTTGATATCTTACCCATTGATCCTATTGACCGTGTGATTTTTATTCAAGGGGACTTTCAGGAGGAAAGTGTAGTTGAACAGATACGCGCCACACTTCTAGACCGACAAGTAGATCTAGTAGCCTCCGATATGGCCCCCAATATGAGTGGCACAAAGGCAGTCGATCAGCCACGCGCCATATATCTGGCAGAATTAGCATTTGATTTTGCTAAAGAAGTATTAAAACCAGAAGGAAGTTTTTTAGTAAAAGTTTTTCAAGGTGAAGCTTTTGATACTTACCTGAAAATGCTTAAAACTTATTTTAAGCAAGTTATTGTTAGAAAACCCAAAGCTTCCCGTGGCCGTTCTGCAGAAGTTTATTTGGTATGTAAAGGGAAAAAGTACTCTGTAAGTTGAAGTAGAGTAGTTAGATAAGCTAAGATACCATTAACACAATTAAACTAAAGGTATTTCAAAATTGAACGATATTTTAAAAAATCTCTTACTTTGGACAGTCATTGCCATTATTTTAATTTCTATTTTCAGCAGCTTTAACCCACGACAAGTTTCTGAAGACAAACTCAGCTATAGTGAATTCCTACGGCAAGTCCAACAAGGCAGTATCAGCTCAGTTACCATCGAAAATCAAAATATTCATGGTGTTACTCAGAACGACAAACCTTTTTCAACTTATATGCCGTTACAAGATCCAGATCTTTTAGTCACCTTATACAAAAAAGGTGTGAATATTAAAGGCCAACCACCAGAACAACAAGGTCTTTTAATGCATATCTTTATTAATTGGTTCCCCATGCTATTACTCATTGGTGTTTGGGTATTTTTTATGCGACAAATGCAAGGAGGGGGCAGCGGGCGAGGAGCATTATCTTTTGGACGTAGTCGTGCACGCTTACTGGGCGAGGATCAAGTTCAGATTACTTTCGCAGATGTAGCGGGCATTGATGAGGCAAAAGAAGAAGTCAAAGAGTTAGTAGATTTTCTGAAAGATCCAAACAAATTTCAACGATTAGGCGGCAAAATTCCACGCGGTGTATTATTAGTGGGTCCGCCAGGTACTGGTAAAACCTTACTAGCTAAAGCAGTTGCTGGTGAAGCAAAAGTGCCTTTTTTCACCATCTCAGGATCAGATTTTGTTGAAATGTTCGTTGGTGTGGGCGCTTCACGGGTTCGTGATATGTTTGATCAGGCTAAGAAGCAAGCTCCTTGCATCATCTTTATTGATGAAATTGATGCAGTAGGGCGTCATCGTGGTGCAGGCCTTGGCGGCGGCCACGACGAACGTGAACAAACTTTAAATCAATTATTAGTTGAAATGGATGGTTTTGAAGGTAAAGAAGGAGTGATTGTCATTGCTGCAACGAACCGTCCAGATGTACTTGATCCGGCATTACTTAGACCAGGGCGCTTTGATAGACAAGTGGTGGTTTCTCTACCTGATATTCGTGGCCGTGAACAAATATTAAAAGTACATATGGCTAAACTGCCGCTAGCAGAAAATGTAAAACCGAAAGTGCTAGCTCGCGGTACTCCTGGATTTTCCGGTGCTGATTTAGCAAACCTTGTCAATGAAGCTGCCTTGTTTGCTGCACGTGATAATAAAAAATTAGTGCACATGGAGGATTTTGAAAAAGCTAAAGATAAAGTGATGATGGGCGCTGAACGTCGCTCTATGGTCATGAGTGACCAGGAAAAGCAACTCACTGCTTATCACGAATCAGGCCACGCTATCATTGGACGTTTAGTCCCCGACCATGATCCTGTTTATAAAGTAACTATTATTCCTCGTGGCAGGGCACTTGGCATAACCATGTTTTTACCTGAGGAAGATCGTTATAGCTACACTAAACGTCGACTGGAAAGCCAAATTTCAAGTTTATTTGGTGGTCGTATTGCCGAAGAAATTATCTTTGGCATTGATCACGTAACAACCGGTGCTTCGAATGACATCCAAAGAGCAACTGAAATTGCACGCAGCATGGTAACAAAATGGGGGCTTTCCGAACGATTGGGGCCTTTAATGTATGGGGAAGATTCCGATGCAATTTTCCTAGGGCATTCAATTACAAGGCATAAAGAAGTATCAGAAGGCACTGCTTATCTTATCGATGAAGAAGTGCGCGCTATTATCGATCGAAATTATCAACGCGCCGAGCAGCTGCTTAAGTCGAATACCGATAAACTGCATATTATGGCAAAAGCATTGATCAAATATGAAACACTCAATGCTGATCAAATTAATGATGTTATGGCTGGCAAAGAACCACTTCCGCCGGAAGATTGGTATGATGATCATCCACCAACATCACCAACGTCACCAACGTCTGTTCAGGACGAAAATTCGACTATTGCTGAGTAGAGGACAATAGAGTTAAAAACCAAACTAAATAGCGCCCAGTGGAAAACAAAAACATATTTGACTGTAATGGAAAATCATTAAATCTCGCTTATCCGCAAATCATGGGTATTCTTAATGTTACTCCCGATTCGTTTAGTGATGGGGGACATTATCAAACTTTAGATACCGCTTTATTTCGTGCTGAGCAAATGATTAGCGAAGGCGCTGCCATCATTGATGTGGGTGGTGAATCCACTCGCCCTAATGCCAAACCGGTAAGTGTTCAGGAAGAGCTAGACCGCGTTATTCCTATTATTGAAGCATTGCGTGATTGTCCCATTCCTATCTCAATTGATACCAACAAACCAGAAGTTATGATCGCTGCTACCTCCGCAGGAGCTGGGTTTATCAATGATGTTACGGCACTTGCAAACGAAGCAGCCTTATCATTTGCTGCAAAAGCTCAAGTGCCCATTTGTCTCATGCATTGTCAAGGCACACCGCAAATTATGCAAAAAAATCCTCATTATAAAAATGTAGTCAACGAGGTATCTCAATTTCTATTAGAACGCATACAAACCTGTGTCTCGGCAGGCATCCCTCAGCACCGCCTAATTCTTGATCCTGGGTTTGGATTTGGAAAAACTTTAGCCCATAATTTAAGCCTTTTAAAATCTCTTAAGCAGTTGGTTGATTTAGGGTTCCCCATACTAGTAGGAACATCAAGGAAAGCAATGTTAGGAGAGTTATTGGACAAATCTGTCTCTGATCGTTTAGCAGGTAGCCTGGCGCTTTCTACATGGGCTTTAACTCAAGGAGCTAAAATCTTGCGGGTACACGATGTCCAAGCAACAAAAGATACTATCGATGTCATTATGGCAATTCATCAAGAAACAACATAGAGAAGTAAATGATAAAAAAACAAAAGTATTTCGGCACAGATGGCATACGTGGAAAAGTTGGAGAACCACCTATTACTCCTGAATTTATTTTAAAACTCGGTTGGGCTTTTGGACGAGTACTTGCACGAGGAGGGGCCAACAAAGTCTTAATTGGGAAAGATACCCGTATTTCAGGTTATATGTTTGAAGCAGCATTAGAATCAGGATTAGTAGCTGCAGGGGCAGATATTTATTTACTAGGTCCTTTACCAACACCTGCTATCGCTTATTTAACGCGCACACTACGTGCAAGTGCTGGCATTGTCATTAGTGCTTCCCATAATCCTTTTTATGATAACGGCATTAAATTTTTTTCATCAGCAGGCACTAAACTGCCGGATGAAATTGAAATTGAAATTGAAGAACAACTGGAAAAACCTTTAGAGATTGTTGATGCTGCAAGTTTAGGCAGAGCAGCAAGGCTAATTGATGCTCCAGGCCGATACATTGAGTTTTGTAAAAATGTGCTACCGCACCACTCCACTTTAGATGGGTTTAAATTAGTAATTGATTGTGCTAATGGAGCTACTTGTCGTGTTGCTCCTTATATTTTCCAAGAACTCGGTGCAAAAGTGATTGAACTTTCTACTCAGCCGAATGGATTTAATATTAATGATCAATGTGGCTCTACACACATGGAACACTTACAAAAAGCTGTATTAGAGCATCAAGCAGACTTAGGGATTGCATTTGATGGTGATGGTGATCGTGTCTTAATGGTTGACGAGAAAGGTGAAATTGTTGATGGCGACGAAATGCTTTATATCATCGCCAAAACTATGCTGACAAAAAAACAGTTAATAGGCGGTATTGTAGGCACTCAAATGAGTAATATGGGTTTAGAAATTGCTTTAAATCGGCTAGGGCTAAAATTTATTCGATCGGATGTCGGCGACCGTCATGTACTGGAATTACTACAGAAAAATAACTGGATACTTGGTGGGGAATCTTCAGGGCATATCATTTGTTTAGATGTTGCCACCACCGGTGATGGCATTATCGCTGCTTTACGCGTGTTATCCGCGCTATCACTAGAAGAAAAAGGCTTGCATCAAGTTAAAAAAGGCGTTACTAAATATCCTCAAACCATGATTAATGTACCGAGAAAAAAGCGGAAAAATCCCTTAACACAACCCGAAATCCAAAAAGCTATTGCTATGGCCGAACAAAAATTGGCAGGTAAGGGTAGGGTATTAGTGCGTTCATCAGGTACCGAAGCAGTAATACGAGTTATGATCGAAGGAGAAAATGGAACCTTGGTGAATAAATTAGCCAATGATTTAGCAGCGATTGTGGGGAAAGCTACATAAGAACCTAAAAGCTTGATTTCAATAAACCAACTTAATCCGGACTCACGTTTTAAGTATAGCATTGATGGAAATGGCGAAGGCTATGTGATAACACGCTGCCATTTGGATGATCCTTCGTTTAATAAAGTGAGTACTTCAAGCAGCTTTACACCCTACATTTAATTAGAAAAATTTATGGATGCCGCGGACAAGCCGCGGCACGTAGGTGGTGTATGATAGGGAGAATCGATAAAGTTCAACTAAGCAATTCTTCTACCCTTAATAAGACTATCAATTACCTGCGGATCCGCTAACGTAGAAACATCTCCGAGATCAGCCAAATCATTATTGGCAATTTTACGGAGCAATCTGCGCATAATTTTTCCGGATCGTGTTTTAGGAAGACCATCGGTCCATTGAATATAGTCTGGAGTTGCAATTGGACCAATGGAATGCCGTACTTGTTGAATTAATTCGGTTTTTAATTGTTCACTTGCTTTAGCATCTACCTTCAAGGTAACAAACGCATAGATACTTTCACCTTTAATTTCATCGAAAACACCTACAACTCCTGCCTCTGCAACCATAGGATGTTCCAGCAATACGCTCTCGAGTTCACCTGTACTAATGCGATGACCTGAAACTTTTAATACATCATCGTTACGTCCAGTTATCCAAAAGTAACCATCTTCATCACAGCGGGCATCATCACCAGTAAGATAATTCCCAGGAAATTCTTTAAAATAAGCATTAAAAAAACGCTCCGGATTTCCATAAACCGTACGTAACATACCAGGCCAAGGACGAGTAATCACTAACTTCGCTACTTTATTACGAGCAGCTACCTCTCCATGGTCATCTAAAATAGCGGGTACGATTCCAAAGAATGGTTTGGTTGCAGATCCAGGTTTAAGCGGTGTTGCACCAGGTAATGGTGCAATTAAAATCCCACCTGTTTCCGTTTGCCACCAAGTATCTACAATTGGACAGCGGTTATCTCCAACCACTTCATAATACCAACGCCATACTTCTGGATTAATCGGTTCGCCAACTGTGCCGAGCAATTTTAAACTCTTACGATTTGTCTGGGTGACCCACTTATCACCCTCACGACGTAACGCTCGAATTACGGTAGGTGCCGTATAAATAATATTAACTTGATATTTGTCGACAATTTCCCAATAACGAGAAGGAGTTGGAAAATTTGGCACTCCTTCAAAAATCACCGTGGTTGCACCGTTACATAATGGGCCATAAACACCATAAGAATGTCCGGTTACCCAACCCACATCAGCAGTGCACCAATAAATATCACCTTCCTGGTAGTTAAAAATATATTTATGCGTGATAGCAGCATAAAGTAAATATCCGCCGGTAACATGTAAAATTCCTTTAGGTTTTGCTGTTGAACCTGAGGTATACAAAATAAAAAGGGGATCATTAGCGTCCATGATTTCACATGGACATTGGCTAGAAACCGTATCGATGTATTGGTGATACCAAACATCACGCTCATTTTTCCAGGGAACTGGATTTTCATTACGTTTTAATACAATAACCGTTTTTACATTAGGACAATCTATTAATGCTTCATCGATATTTAATTTAAGTGGGATAATTTTGTTACCACGAATGCCCTCATTAGCAGTAATCACCAGTCGACAATCTGCATCTAAAATTCGTTCTTTTAATGCCGTAGATGAAAAACCAGCAAATATGACTGAATGAATTGCACCAATGCGCGCACAAGCCAGCATCGCAACAATAGTTTCTGGAACCATCGGCATATAAATACAAATTCTTTCGCCTTTTTGCACACCATATTTTTTCAATACATTAGCAAAGCGACAAATTTTTTCATGTAATTCTGCATAGCTAATCTGTAATGATTCAGAAAGCTTATCTCCTTCCCAGATAATGGCAGTCTGATTTGCACGCTGAGGTAAATGTCGATCAACACAGTTATAGCACGCATTTAATTTACCATTGGTAAACCATTGAACATTTAAGTTTTCAAAATCACCGCTCTGCACTTCGCTCCAAGGTGCAAACCAATGAATAAACTTTTCAGCTTGTTCAGCCCAGAAACTCTCTGGCTCTTTTAATGAGCGCGCATATAATGTTTCATACAAATTTTTATCAATATAGGCGTGTTGGGAAAATTCATTTAGAATAGGGTAAATTTGTTGATCAACCACGAATAAATCCTTTATTTAATTTTATGCCTGAACTTCCTGAAGTTGAAACAACCTTGCGCGGTATAGCGCCACATATCGAACATCAATTAATTAAAAATGTTGTTGTACGCCATAATCAGCTGCGCTGGCCAGTGCCCAATAATATCAAAAAGAAGCTCATCGGCAAAAAAATTAACCAGCTTGAGCGCCGGGCAAAATATCTCTTACTTAAAACACATCAAGGTACTATCATTTTTCATCTTGGCATGTCAGGTAGCTTGCGCATCATCACGCAAAACATGCCGCCGAGAAAACATGATCATATCGACATTGAATTTACCAATAATAAAATCTTGCGATTTACTGATCCACGACGCTTCGGCGCATTTTTGTGGACAGAACAAGATCCTACATTGCACCCTCTATTCAGCAAGTTGGGGATAGAACCATTTGATAGTCATTTTTCAGGCAATTATTTATGGCATCAAGCTCAAGGCAGAAAAACTCCAATTAAGTCATTCATTATGGATAATAAAATTGTAGTAGGAATAGGCAATATCTACGCAACAGAAGCACTATTTTATGTAGGTATAAACCCTCAAACACCTGCGGGTAATATTTCTCGCAAACTTTTTGCTCAATTAGCCAAATCGATTAAACACATTTTACAGAAAGCTATTAACAGGGGAGGGACTACGCTTAAAGATTTTGTAAACAGCGAAGGAAAACCAGGTTATTTTGCTAACTATCTTAAAGTATACGGCCGTGCAGGCTTACCTTGTGTAAAATGCCACACGATACTTAGCGGAATTTGTATTGGACAACGCAGCACTGTGTATTGTAAAAACTGCCAGCCTTAGCGCATAAAATTACACCAGGGCGTTAGAGCCTGTTTAGAACCTCACTAGGTAGGGATTCTAAACAGGCGCTTAATTTTAGCTTAATTTTAGCTTACTTTACACCAATACTTGAAAGAGGGCCCATCAAACCAAGCACTTGCAACACCCATAATATAACTGCAATAACTACCAGTACATTAATGATTGATTTTATAGATGACGCCATTGGTATGAATCGGTTAATTAACCCTAATAAAACACCAACAATAATCAGCACAACAAGTATGTGAATTAGAGGCATATGCTATTCCCTTATCATAAATATAGAGCTACTCTTTTATACTGTAACAATTAACTATAGGCTTTGCAAATATTTACCATATATAAATAACGGAGGACTAAATGACAATTAATAATAAACAAATTGGAAGTTTATTTGCTTTAATCATTGCTCTAATTAGTACCAACCAACCCGTTTTGGCTAATTCTTCACAGATACTTATAAATTACAGTGAACTATTAAATGCATTAAAAAATGGCAATCAAGTACGTGCTATCATCCAATTAGAAAAATGTTCTTCATCGCTTAAATATAAAGAAACTAATGATGCTATTGGCGGCATGAATTTTACCGTTTTTAATAAATATAAGCTGCAAGTTGATAACTCTACAAAAAAGGACGTTATTGCAACTTCAATCAATATGTTAGTTAAAAGTTCTCGTTATGGGTTTGTTAATAATTATGTACGATTACATATATTTGAAGATAACTCGATAGAAATTCTTAGTGAGTTCTTAGATCCAAAAAATTATTCATCAATCAAACAAACTACATTTAGTTGCCAATTAAGTAATGGCAAGGACAAAAATGCAGTAATACTTTATAATTTGTCTTAAATTATGTAGAGAAAGGCTTTTTATTATGCAATTTTTTTCAAACCTTCCACTAAAAAAACAATCTATCTTAAGATGGATAATTAGCGGGATAATTTTAATCATTTTTTTTTGGTCGCTATTTCGCTGGCCAATTAGTTTAACAGATGCATTTCTATATTTTTTAACAGCCCTAGGTACAATAACCCTGGCAGGAGTTGCATGGTATCAGGTGAGCAAAATTAGTGAAAATACCCAGGCAGAATTTCTACTAAAAATTGACGAACGATGGACCAGCAGTGAAATTTTAAAAGCTAGGGAAATTATTCATGGACTTTATCTAACAGTTTATAAAGATGAGCAAGGACGTAAAAAACCGATGGAAGAAGTATATGAAATTCTCGGGCAAAAAATAAAAGGCATGGCAGAAAATCAACAAGAAAAATCCGACTTTATTTATATGCTAAATTTCCTCGATTTTATGGAAACCATCGGCTATCTTTGTGAAAAAAATCACATAACTTGGAACAGTTTAGATGCTTTATGTGGGGAATCGTTGGTATTTAATTATTATAAAATATTTGCTCCTTATATCTGTGCGGAACGAGATAAGTATGGCAAACAAGATCTTTATACTGCATTTGAAAAATTATATGCTCCATATTTAAAGTAATAACAAGATTTTTACAATTTAAAATCAGCAAGAATCCCTTGTTCAAATGGGGCGCTACTTACAGAAATATCGCCTGAAAAAGGGTAATCAAGAATAAAAACCAATGCAACATTGGCAGCCATCACTCCAGCTACTAGTAATATTTTTAACATATCTGGCTTTTTTCGTTGACTTTGCAAAACACAAATAAAGATAATAATTAAAATTGCACTGACCACAATAATAGCGCGCAGTGTATTTGGCAATGAACTATTGGCTGCACTAAGTCGCTGGCGTCTATATGCCACCGCATTATTAAGATGTCCGATAAATTCTCGATAAAAAACTTGCTGACTATAAGTTTGTGGATGGTACTGTATTGCCAGCACAAATAAATCGCTTAACGCAGAAAAAGTTTTAGGGCTTACCGCTCCTTCACGCATAGCATCCCATTCATCAGTACGTATCGATTTAATGTAACGTGCAACCGCATCAATAATTTTATTCCGCTCTTTTTCTGGAAATGCGTAACTATCCGTTACAATTAAAGCAAACTCACTGGCTTCTGCCGATACAATGTTTTCTACCTGGGTAAAAGCTTGCCAAAGAATTACAATAATAAATCCAAGCATAATTCCATAGGTACTGGCAAGAATTCCAACTAAAATTGCATGTGCCTGTAAATTTCCTCTTTCAGTAAAACTAGGAAAGATATGTCGTAATGTCCAATAAATAGCTGCGGCTACACTCATAAAAACCGTTACAATTACAAGCAGTATTAGCCACGAAGGAACATTATTGTATATATCACGTATCACCATATTGTGCTCCATGCAAAGTCATATAGTATTTATCATAGCATGGATCTAATGTCGTGCCAGCGCAAGCTGGCATCCAGTCCTGTGTTGGCGTGACAATGCGGCGAACCAAGAATTGCTGGTAGTCGTCAATCAAACAATAAGTCCAATAGTAAAAACTATTGGACTTTTTAAAGTACCAATTTAACTGGTACTACTTAAAGATTATTGAACTCCTGGCTGTTGTTGAGAAATTTGTTGGGCAGGCTGTTGGTTCGCTGGCCGCTCACCTGCTTGGGGTGGCGCATCATATAAATCAAACACTCTAGTTGTATAACCCTCGCCCCAAGTTGCCGTTTGCTGACTATTATTAGTGCTATTAGCAGCAAATTTGTTCGCCGCTTCGCCAATAAATTTTTCTGGATTATCAAACATTTCATCCATTGCTTTCCATCACTCTAACCATTCATTGAATAAATCACTTGCTGATGTTTTGAAATTTTCAAATCCTTCGGTTAATCCTTTAGCCAGATAGCTCAGCCAATTTTTATGTACTGGTATAATGATAGGTACCATAATTAAGGGTACTGGTATCACATTTCCCTTCTCGATCTCTTCATCCATTATTTTCCAACCTTCTAACCATTCATTAAAAAATTCTTTTATCTGTTTAAACACCGCATCATCTCCAATAATTCATTTAATTCATTTGGTTATTATCTCATACGAACCTTAAGGTTTCATTAATAAAATAACCCCTTGTCTACGTGCCGCGGGATGACTGGATGCCCCGGACAAGCCGCGGCACGTAGACAAGAAGAGAGCCCTTGATGAAACAACAATCTTTTGAATTTAATAAAGAAAAAGTGTATTTTACCACCTCCAAATAAAGCTATGTAATTCCTTATTTCTCCACATCGGCGCATCATGGTAAATTACCCCCTTCCTTCGCCCTTTATTGACACAATTGAAGCGGGTTATAGCGCCGATATTCAGCTTTCTGAGTTTTCAACGTTGGCGGCACAAGATTTTCCTTCAGTCATAGAGTTTTTAAAGCAATATTCTGGTAACAAAGCTACTTTCGAATCTTATCGTCGTGAAATTGAACGGCTACTGCAATGGGCTTGGCGTATTGAACAAAAATCTTTATTAACGCTTAAACGGCAAGATATAGAAAATTACCTTAATTTTTGCCTTAAACCGCCAAAATCTTGGATTGGCGAGCAACAGGTTCCGCGGTTTATTAACCATGAAGGTATGCGTAAAGCGCACCCAAAATGGCGACCATTTGTAACCAAGGTGAGCAAATCTGAACATAAAACTGGTATTAAACCAGATAAAAACCGCTATCAATTATCACAAAAAGCTATTCAGGAAATTTTTACTGGGTTAAGTAGCTTTTACAATTACTTAGTTCTAGAAGAAAAAGTATCCACTAACCCCGTTGCCTTAATTAAACAGAAAAGTAAATATTTGCAAAAACGGCAACATCAAAATCCTGTGATGCGGTTAAGTGAAAAACAATGGCAATTTTGCCTGCAAACTGCTAAAAATCTGGCTACTACCGATGCCGCTAAACATGAGCGAACGCTGTTTATTTTGAGTGCACTTTATTTACTTTATCTGCGTATTTCTGAATTAGCAGCAAGTGATCGCTGGATACCGCAGATGGGTCATTTCTACCAAGATAGCCACGGCTATTGGTGGTTTAAAACGGTAGGAAAAGGTAACAAACTACGTAATATCGCGGTCAGTGACGATATGTTGGTTGCTTTAAAACGTTATCGTGAAAGTATGCAGCTATCTGCTTTCCCCTCGCCGAATGATCAAACTCCCCTGTTACCTAAAGGTAAAGGAATGGGAGCAATCACCAGTACTCGTCATATTCGTCGGTTGGTGCAAATCTGTTTTGATCAGGCGGTAGATAAGCTAAGACAAAATCAATTTTTGGTGGAAGCTGATGCGTTAGAAGCTGCAACCGTGCACTGGCTGCGCCATACTGGTATTTCTGATGATATTAATAAACGCGGTCGCCCTGTAGCGCATGTGCGGGATGATGCAGGACATAGTTCGATTGCAACTACAGATCGTTATAACGATATTGAATTAAAACAACGACATCAATCAGCAAAGAACAAAAAACTATTTACTCAAATAAAGATCAAAGAAAAATCTTTAGCTTAAGAGTTTTTATAATGGAACTACTTGCTGTTATCATTACTACTATTACTGAGGCTAGGGCCAGAGGTAGCTTGTTTAGTTGCTTCTTTTTCAATTGCTTCTTCCTTCAATGGTTTAAAAAAGCTCAAACTTCCCAGTTTTGCTGCTTGATAATATAAATCTTTCTGGTCAGAAGAGATATTTTTGCTTGATAAATCAGACTTAGCAGCTTCTATTTGTTGGTTAATCGGCGCTTTCTGATCTTCTATACCCTTAATCTTGACAGCATGTGCAATGTTATCTATTAAACAAACTAACCCAATTAACAATGGAATTACCACAGTAAAGCTAGTAATTATAGCCGCTAGCCCGTAGCTCCTGTTTGTTACCCCTTGCGCATAATCAAGTTGTCCTACTTGAAAACTTAACTCGAGAATTTTTTCATCATATTCATCCAATTGTTTAAAATGAGCTTGAATTTGTTGCCAAGATGGATCTTGCTCCCAATCCTCGGCCGTATAATTTTTATACTTATTAAAAAAACCCTGATCAATTGCTCCAGAATTTTCGGCCTTTTTCAATAGGTTTATAAATTTCTCATGCCATGCAAAAAATTCTTCTTTGATTTCCGAATTTACAATATTAGCTGTGTATTTAACTCCATGGTGCTTCGCCTGACTTTCTTGTCCGATGAGATAACCAGATAATTTTTTAAATTCTCCTAGAAGTTCGTCAATTTCGGCTCTCAGCGCACTAAGTGTTTGTTGTGAAACTTCTTTCTCGTCCATTTTTCTACCCTACCTCACTAATTACCAAGACAAAAAATTAAGTAAGTATTAATAATTAGCTATATCGTCAAATATACATCTCATAAATCTTAAGGAATAATTAATTTTTCTTTTAAAGATCTATCGCTTACGCCTTTAATTATAGTAGTTTTTTAGATTTTATGCGTGCGTGTAAAAAAGTAGATTAGAAAATTTTACGCTTCAATAATGGTTGGAGTAATAAACACCAACAGCTCGCGTTGTTCTCTTGCCCGATTATGTTCCTGAAACAAATAACCTAATAAAGGAATCTTACTTAATACAGGCACTTGGTTACCTTGGTGGCGTTGATTTGATTCTAAAATACCACCTAGTACCAGTGTTTGACCGCTTTGCACTTGTACATGCGTCTCAATTTGCCTGGTATCAATCATAGGAATATTGCTACCTGCATTAACTCCGGGCGCATCTTGACTAACTTTTAAATCAAGTAGCAATTGGTTATGCGGTAAAATTCTTGGAGTAACCTCAAGACTAAGAACCGCTTTTTTAAACGCTATACTGGTTGCACCACCGCGTGTTTTTTCTTCAAAAGGAATCTCCTCTCCCGCTTGAATAAAAGCAGTTTTTTTATCTTGCGTGATTAACTTAGGATTTGAGATAAATTCACCTTTTCCTTCATTAGCTAAAGCAGTCAACTCAACATCAAGCAGCATGCCCTGCCCTAATTTAGCGACAAACATACCTAACGGCGGCATTATTGCTGCACTTTTCTCAGAGGAAATTAATCGTAATGGGGTTTTAGATCCATACGATTTTTCAGTAGCATTATTTTCGATTGAATTAGATAAAGAAAAGCGTAAGCCAAGGCTTTTTTCAAAAGAACGATCCACATTAACAATACGCGCTTCAATCATAATTTGCTTTAAAGGTATATCAAGATAGCGAATAAATGCTCGCGCCTGATTAACTTGCTTTGGAGTATCCTTTAACCAAATGAGATGAGTTCTTTCGTCTGCTACCACATGTCCGCGTGAAGATAGCATGCCACTTGCTTTGTCTTTTAAGATCGCCACCACTTCTTTTGCATTTGCATAATAAACCGGGATAGCACGACTAGATAATTCGGCAGACTCATCAATTTGCTCACGCAATTGGTTATCTCGCTTGCTCTGCGCTATGATTTCAGTGGTTTTGGCAACCCATAAGATTTTACCAATTTGCCGTTTTGCCAACCCTTTGCTTTTTAGCACCAGATTAAGTGCTTCATCCCAATTCACCTCATTTAAGTGTACACTAACGTTGCCTTGAACATCATCAGCCAACACCAGATTCAAATGCGCGTGATTGGCCAACAAGGAAATAGCCGAGCGAACATCTGCATGATCGAGTTCAAGAGAGATCAGATGAGTTTTAGCGATAAGTTCGCTACTAAATAGGAGAAATAAGCAAAAGCAGAATTTTTTGAGCATGGAGTGATCCTATTTTGTCATGCCAGCCTTTGCTCACTACTGTCTGGGGAAGCTGTATAATAAGCAAACAGGCTGTTTTTCTGTAAAAAAATAAAAATAGACGTCCCCTCTCCCAGCCCCAAAGCATAGAAAAATCTTCAAGCTTTTTTCTGGGAGAGGGCCAGGGTGAGGGAAATTGAATCAACTTTTTCCCTCACCCTGACCCTCTCCCAGAAGCAGATCACAGCCCTTTTCAACATTTGGGCTGGGAGAGGGGACGAAATATTAAGCAAAGGTGAATAAAACTTACTCACTTTCCCCGGACAGTAGTGAGCTAATCCTGACATGACAAGTGTGAACAAAACAAAAACAGTATAAAAAATTTTTTTCAAATTAAAATACAGTGCTATACGAGGTACTACATGCTTGCCATCGAAAATAGTGAGCAAAAAATTTATAGTATTTCCGAACTCAATCAGAACGTTCGCCATCTTTTGGAAAGCGAGTTTTTTTCTATTTGGGTTGAAGGAGAAATTTCAAATCTAGCCAAGCCTTCTTCAGGGCATGCATATTTCAGTTTGAAAGATGCCGACGCACAAATTCGTTGCGCCATGTTTTCACATCGGCAACGCTTATTAAACTTTCCATTAGAAAATGGCTTGCATATTATGGTAAAAGGCAAATTAAGCCTTTATGAAGCACGTGGTGATTTTCAATTAATTGTTGATTGGGTTGAAATAGCCGGAGATGGCAAATTACAACAAGCGTTTGAAGCGTTAAAGAAAAAGTTAGCAGAAGAAGGATTATTCGCGCCTGAATATAAAAAACCACTACCCGAATTACCCAAAGTAATTGGTGTTATTACCTCACCGACTGGAGCCGCTATACGAGATATTTTGACGATACTTAAGCGGCGATTCCCTGCTATTCCAGTGATTATTTATCCTACGCTGGTACAAGGTACAAAAGCGAGTGAGCAAATTGCTAAGGCGGTTGCCATTGCTAATCAACATCAAGCGTGCGATGTGTTAATTTTAGCGCGCGGTGGTGGTTCGTTAGAAGATCTTTGGCCATTTAATGAAGAACTGGTTGCACGTGCTATTTTTGCCAGTGAAATCCCGTTAGTTAGCGCTGTAGGACATGAAATTGATTTTACCATTGCTGATTTTGTTGCTGATATCAGAGCGCCAACTCCTTCTGCAGCAGCCGAACTAGTAAGTCCTGATCAAACTGAATGGGAATCTGCATTAAAACATTCACTGCAGAGTCTTTATCAAAACGTTAAAAAAACCATCCAGCAGCATCAACAAACTCTTGTTCATCTACAGAAACGTCTACGACATCCAAGAGAAACATTACAGAATCGAATGCAACAGTTGGATCAATTAGAGCAAACATTAATCCGTATAGAAACTAACTTAGTTACGCAAAAACAACTGAAATTAAATGTACTTAGCGAAAAAATCGATGCGTTGAGCCCGTTAAAAACCCTCAACCGTGGTTATGCTATCGTGACTGACCTAGATGGTCATATCATTCAATCGGCAAAAACCTTGTCGGTTGGTGGTATGATCCATACTCAATTAGCTGATGGACAATTCATTAGTCAAGTACAAGAAATAAAGATTTCAGAAGAAATTTAAGCTATTTTTTGTTAGAATAAATATAGATATAAAATTTTTTAGACGTAGAGTAAATATGACAAATCACCCTATTTTTTTTGATGAGCAGTATGAAATTAGCTATGAAGACGGGCTTCCAAGTGTGAATCCTAATTACGTAGGCTTTTGGCTACGCCAAAAAACTAGTAGCGGTATTGGTCCCCATATCCAAATAACTCCTACTTCTCGACTGATTCCTCCACTGAATATTCAGATTGGTGATAAAGAGATCAGCGTGGTCGAGATAAGAGGAAAAACTGCACTTTTCTGGCGAACCTATGATACGGATGAGTACTACCGATATGATGTTGTTTCTCTCAATAGTAAACCCTTAGGTTTAGATGTCATATCTGAAGAAACATTTAAGTGGCACAATTTAAGAAATGAGGTGCCTGCTCTTAATCCAAATTTATTTCCAGAAATTCATCTAAGCAACTACCAAAAAGGCTACCTTAATGATCTGTTGACTGGCAATCTTTCAGTAACACCAAATATATTACAGGAATTAAAAACAAGCTGTACTTCTTTAAAAGAGTATCAAGCCTGTATTGAGTATCTACTAGGATACAAACAAACCTATCCTGGTAACTTAACAGCTAAAACATATGAGGAACTAAAAACACTTGAAGCACACTATCTAACGCGTGAAGGGTTGCACAAACATATGTTGAATAGCAAAGGAGCTCGTTACAATGGACATATGGCTACATTAGGTGAGGTTAGAAATTACGTTCGAGCTGTATTAAAAATGGACCTAGAGTCGGCTAATCCTGACTTTGTTCCTCCAGAATCGAAATACAGTACGAGAAGAAAGTACTGTAGTAAAAGCTCAGTGGGATCAATTAGCTTGGCCAGGTGAAGATTTAACTGGGCGTCCTACCTATACACCTATTCACCAAAGGAAGGAATCTCTTGAGTTTCATCAAGAATTAACCGAAAACATTCAGGCTATAACTGCTGTCCATAAATACAAACTTAATCCACAACATCCACCAAAAATTAAAAAAAATGCTAGTTTAGAACAACTTGAAGATGCTTCTCGCGCTTTACAAAAACTTTTAACTCCGAAAAAGCTAAACGATCATGCTCATGTATTTGTAGGCGTATTGAGTGGAATTTCCCCATTACAGCCCGCTAATTGGCTCAGAGTTAGTTTTTTATTGCCGCTATATCAAGCTGTGCAAGAAAAAATTCGTCAGTTTCACAAAGATCGCCCTAAAAGAAATCCTGATATCGAACAATTTCAGGCTCTTCGTGTTGATAAATGGGACGATGTTGCTCGAGACGCAATCCGTGCTGATTTTCTCAATGAACAATTCAAAAATCCACAGGCAATTTTTTTAAATCTGGATCAAGATCCTGCTACACCTGGCAATGATTTATGTGTCCTAAACTTGCCCATTAATAACGATCCCAATGTGGATATTGAAGAAACCAAGGATAAAATTAAGCAATTTTTTCTCGAAAAAATATATCCTCAAATTAAGTTTAGCCATACTATCATCGTTCCTTGTGTAGAAGATGAAAATCAAAAAATTGTTCCGAAATTTGGCAAAGGTTCTTTGGCAGATTCCAATTTCATTGCCACATTACGCCCCTTCGTCCTCGAAGAGATACGAAAAGTACAAGAATTTTGCGCGGGTGGTATTTCGCTTGCAGATCTCGGAGATGAATATGTTCAAGCCTGGAATAACGCTGATGCCAATGATTCATTATCCTTACCTCGATTTTCTACCCCCCAAGAAGTGATCCCACCTCCCCCGTCAGGTATTCAGGCAAACAATTTATTGAGTGCTGGATTTCGTACTCGACTTGAAGAAGTATTAGGAGACAAACTCATTGAACGTACAGATAAAATAACCAAAGAGCGCACATTTCACGGTACGCTTTCTAACGGGGTCGAGTTTACCGTTCACAAAGATAGAATGGTGCTAGACAATGACGTGGCTAAACGCTTAAGCCCAGAGGCATATCGAGAAGCTATGGGAAAACTCCTCGATTTGTATATAGACACTTATAAACCGGGTAAACCGCCAGCAGTAACTCCAATAGGTCGTAACAGACAAACGGTAATTACTGAATTATTGAAAGAAAAAGGTATACCAATACACAAAGATGCACCAGCTCCTAAACCACCGCGTCCCGGCAATACGCGACCACCTGCTGCCGCGCCTACCGTTTCGTAACTCTCCCGTGAGGCCGTCATTGCGAGGAGTGCGCAGCACGACGAAGCAATCCAGTAAAGAAATTTAAGCAATTTTACTGGATTGCCGCGCGCATCCTGCGCTCGCAATGACGGCCTCACGGGAGAGGCTGAGCTTTTACGTTGTTATAAGACTTTACGAATCTGTTCAACTACAAAATCTAACTGCTCCTTAGTAATGACTAATGGCGGCGCTAAACGAATGACTGTTTCATGAGTTTCTTTAGTTAAAACACCAAGCTCCATCAATTTTAAACAGACATCACGTGCTTTAGCTTTAGCTGGATCAATTGCTAAACCCACTAATAAGCCTTTACCTCGTACATCACTGATTAATGGGCTCTGAATTTGCTTTAATTGTTTCAATAAGTATTCACCTAGTTCTGCAGAGCGTTCGACTAAATGCTCTTCAACTAAAAGTTCAAGCGCTTTTTTACCAACTGCACAAGCTAAAGGATTACCACCAAACGTACTACCATGATCACCCGGAGTAAATACATCCATTACGGCTTTTTGGGCCAAAAACATCGAAACAGGTAACAAACCTCCACCTAATGCCTTACCAATGACAATTGCGTCAGGCTTTACTTCATCATGCTGACAAGCCAACAAACGACCTGTTCGGCCAAGTCCTGTCTGAATTTCATCGCAAATTAACAAGACTTGATGACGACGACAAATTTCCGCGCACTCACGCAAATAACCTTCTGGCGGAACAATAATTCCAGCTTCTCCTTGAATTGGCTCAACTAAAAAAGCTGCTGTGTTAGGAGTAATCGCCGCTGCCAACGCTTTTGCATCACCATAAGGAATTTGCCGAAACCCTGGAGCAAAAGGTCCAAAACCGTTGCGATATTGCGGTTCAGAAGACATGCTAACTATCGTAATGGTGCGCCCATGAAAATTGCCATGACAAACAATAACCTCCGCTTGATCATGAGGAATACCTTTATGGGTATAAGACCATTTACGCGCTGCTTTAATAGCTGTTTCAACAGCTTCTGCACCACTATTCATCGGCAACGCTTTTTCATAGCCAAACATTTCACAAGCCACTTTAAGAAACGTACCCAATTTTTCACTATGAAATGCTCTTGAACATACTGCCAGCTGATCTGCCTGCCGTGTAAGTTCAGCAACTAATTTTGGATGACAATATCCATGACTGATTGCGGAATAAGCACTCATCATATCGATATACTGCTTTCCTTGATCATCCCAAACATATACCCCCTCCCCTTTGGTAAGTACCACCGGAAGCGGATGGTAATTTCGCGCACAATAGCGCTGCTCAAGTTCAATCAAAGGATTCATGGATTACCTCATATTCATCGCGCAAATTAATTGATAAATGACTTCTTCTGTTTTATGACTTTTATCATGATGCGGATTAAATTCTACAATTTCAGCCCCTAAAAACTTTTGATCATCCCTAATCTCTGAAAGTGCCAAACAAAGCTTTGATGCCGACAAACCACTGGCTTCAGGAGTACCAACCCCAGGCGCTTCACTCGGATCTAAGCCATCCAGATCAATACTTACACCAAATCCTGCAGTATTTTGTCGCACAATTGACAAAGCCTCAGCAAATACAGCAGCTAACCCACGTTGTTTAACTTCTTCCATATAAAAAATTCGCACCTTTAATCTCTCTAGTAACTTAGCTTCTCCTGATTCAAAACTACGAATGCCGATCAAACATACATGCTCGGGAGAAAGTTTGGCAACTGGTTGCATAAGCTGAGCCAATGCAGGTTCGCCATAACCCAACAAAACCGCTAACGGCATACCATGAATATTGCCACTAGGTGATGTCTGTGTAGTATGGCTATCCATATGTGCATCAATCCAAATTAACCCTAATGGCCCTTGAGAATAAGCTGCGTGATAAACACCACTCCAAGTTCCAATTGCAGAAGAATGATCCCCACCAATTGTAATAAATCGATTACCAACCTTAGTTAATTCCTGTATTTTTAGCGCTAAACGCTGGCACATGACCCGTGTATCTGCATATTTATCTAAAAATGACTGTGGATAAAAGGTGGTATCCCAAATAATATTTTTTTGTTCGTTAGTTAATTTTTTAAACCAAGAGGATTTTTTAAAAACATCTGGCCCATCTGCACAACCTGGGTCACCTGCCGCTTGGCCATAAGCATAACCAACTAAATGCAAAGGCATAACCATAAAAACTCTTAAAGCTATAAAACCTTTACTAAGTATAGCATCCGCTGCAGATATACTTTGCGCAAAAAAACCGGCCACCGCTTGCAATCACCGAATTTAACGATTCGTTTCGATTACAGCGATGGCCTTCTTACTATAGATATTTTTATGCAAAATAAAGGAAATCCGTTTCACTTCATATTTTGCCTAAAATTATCTGCCCCTGGCTACCAGCGAAATATCCCGCTGACTTGCATGGCTTCTAACAGCGCCTTCAGTTCTTCGCAATGTCTTTGCAATTTGCTTTGTCCCAGCATGTTGCTTAACAAGTCTAATGATAATTTGATCATCAGCCTTGGTCCAAGGTTTACCTGCTTTTAATGATGTTCTAGCCATTGTTTTAATCTCCTTATTTTATATAAGTTCCTATAAACATATAGAAGTAGTTATCGAATTTGTCAAATTCAAACCATTGAAATTCAAAAAAATTTGTCACTGTGTGGCACATATTGTGTGGTGTATTAGTTATAGTTAACGAGGATTTTTTCCCGCCATAAACTTTTGTAAAGTTAACATTTCAGATAATAAGCGTTGATATAATTCAGTTAACTGTACAGTTGCTCCTGACCTAATATAATTTTCCAGATCATTACATGCTAATTTTAAGGCATGAGTTCCACAATAACTTGCTCCCCCTTTTAGCTTATGTGCAATTGCCCTAATCGCTTCCCAATTTTCGTGTTGATAAGCTGCCTCCAGCTTCTTCATTTCATGCGGTAAACTATCCACTAACATATTTAGCATTTCACGCACGGCCCCCTCATTATTCCCAAACAGCTTTTTGGCATATTCAAAATCAACAATCTTTTCCCCATGTGTCTCAGTTTCACCCAAATCTTCATGGTGACCCGCATACTCTTCATGTTGTTGACGAGTAAGAATAAATGTATCCAAAATACCCTGTGCTCTTTCTCTAGTTAATGGCTTACTAATCACTGCATTCATTGCAACATCAAGACATTGCTGTTGATTTTGATTATCTGCATGCGCTGTTAATGCAATAATAGGAACATGCTCCTTAGTTAGTTCCTGGGAGCGAATGCGCCGGGTTACTTCATAGCCATTCATATCTGGCAAGCCAATATCCATAAAAATTAAATCATAATGCTTGCTTTGAAACATCTCGAGGCTAGATTTACCATCCATAGCTATATCTACCTGGCAATTTAAGCTAGATAAGATATTTTTGGCGACTTTTGCAGCAAGGTGATGATCTTCAACCAACAAAATAGTGCTAGATTTTTCCATGATTGTTCTCTCCTATTACGTATAACAATTATTGGTTTAAATTATCTTGTCATACTTTCCTTTAAATTATAGCAGGCATAAATCATAAGAAATAAAGATATTTCTGTGAAGCCATCACTTAGATACATACAGAGTTACATCTTCAATGCCTGCCGCCTCAAAGCCTTTTTTTCTCAGTATACAACTATCACAAGAACCACAGGCATAACCATTTTCGTTAGCCCGATAACAAGTTACAGTCATTTGATAATGCACGCCCAATTTTGTACCCAACATAATGGCTTGTGCCTTAGATAAATGAATTAATGGAGTGTAAACTTGTATATTTGCACCTTCAACTCCAAATTTAGTAGCCAAATTGGCCAAATGCTGAAAAGCTTGGATATATTCTGGTCGACAATCAGGATAACCGGAATAATCAATTGAACTTACACCAATAAAAATATCCTTAATATTCAAAACCTCAGCCCATCCTAAAGCAAATGCCAAAAATATTGTGTTTCTTGCAGGCACATAAGTCGGTGGAATTTTTGTTGAACCAGTATAATCTGGAACATCAACAGCTGCATCAGTAAGCGCTGAACCCCCTATCTGGTCAAATGGAATATTAATAATCTTATGTGGCACACCATAATAAGCAGCAATTTTACGCGCTGCATTTAGCTCAGCATGGTTTTTTTGCGCATAATCAAAACTAATGGCGTAACATTCAAATCCTGAAGCATTAGCCAGTGCTAAACAAGTAGTAGAATCAAGTCCGCCAGATAAAAGAACAACTGCTTTTTTCACCGCTATTTTACCTCTTATTCAAAAAGAAACCCCTAAGTCTATCAATTTATTTTTGCATTGATCAGCATCAAAAAATTGAAATGCATTAATAGATAATGATTGAGCAGCTTCCACATTTGCCGAATAATCGTCAATAAACAAAGTCTGCTCAGGTAGCAAATTACAAGTCGCCAACAGATGATTAAATATCGCTGGATCTGGTTTCATCAACCCAATATTTGCTGACACCACTACATTTGAAAAATATTGCCAAAAATCATAGCGTTCATGCAAATAAGAAATAATTTCTTTTACATTATCAGTAAGTGCAAAAAGAGCATAGCCACGTTCATATAGATTAACTAATAATTCCATTACTCCTGGGATAGGATCTTGCGTAGCTTTGATATGATGAAAAAGAAGCTTCATTTCTTCCTGATTAAATTCTCCATCCAAGCAAAATTGATCGATTGCTTCAGCTTCAGTAATTTTGCCTAGATTTAGCGCACGCCAAGTTTCACTTCTAAATATTTTTTCCACTATTTTCTGGGCATTACCGTGAGTGAAAGTTTTTTTAACGATATCCAATGGTGACCATTTCACTAAAACATTACCAATATCAAAAACAATATTTTTTATATTCATTTATTAATTTCTCCAAATTAGATAAATAGTTTTTCAATATTCTTCTCTATATTGAAGTTCTCTCTTCGGCAAGTAACCTGCGTGGAATACCAATATCAATAACCTGTACTTCTCCCAAAAACATTCTTGCTTCGGAATGCACAAAACCTTTTTTAAGTGCTACCAATGTAAGCGTATAATCTGCTTTAACAGCTATTCCTAATAATAACCCACTATCACAATCCAATCCTGAAGGAATATCAATTGATAAAATTTTCGCTGAACTGGCATTAATACCTGAAATAATTTTATCGTAAGGCGTTCTTACTTCGCCTGTCAGGCCAGTACCAAATAACGCATCCACTATCCAGTTAGCATTCATTAGCTGCGCTTCAATCGTCTGATTAAACCCATCTTCTGGTAAATAACAAGATACCGATATCCCACATTTAATGGCAATATTATAATTGATTTTGGCATCTTCTGTCAGATCATCTGGGGAAGAAAATAATAAAACATTAACCGGTATGTGATGATTATCCAAATGTCGCGCAACTACTAAACCATCTCCCGCATTATTGCCCTTGCCACAACAAATCAGTACCGTACCTGAACGATACTTCGATAATAAAAAATCGGCCACACCGCGCCCAGCATTTTCCATAAGGATAATACTAGGCACACCAAACGCTAAAATGGCTTGCTGATCAAGCATTCGACTTTCCTTACGACTTAATACCAACAGATGATTTGGCATAGATTTTCCCTTAAATATTTGATTTCTGATTAGTATGTTAAACTTTTGTTATGAAATTTGTGACTGCCCTCTTTTTATGCATTTTGACTGGCGCTGAAATTGACTTGTTTGTACCAAGTTTTCCCAATCTACAGCATGTCTTTCACCTTACCCCCTTTATGGTTGAATGGATGCTCGGCATTAATTTAACTGCTCAATGTCTTACCTCTTTCGTTGTCGGAAATTTAGGTGATCGCTACGGCCGCCGTTCAGTCATTCTATATGGTTTAAGCCTATTTATAATCGGCAGTCTAGTTTGTCTATTTGCCAATCAGTATTGGCAATTGTTACTAGGAAGATGCGCACAGGGAATCGGTATCGCAGCACCTGCTGTCCTAGGTTATCTGATCATCGCCGATGCTTATTCGGTTGAAAGACAACAATATTTAATAGGAATTTTAAATAGTGCTATCACACTTGCTATGGCCTTAGCACCGGTGATTGGTAGCTATGTTAATCTATTTTTTAATTGGCAAGGTAACTTTATGATTCTGTTACTGTTGGGCATTGTATGCTTTTTATTGAGCATGCTATTCATTCCAAAAAGCCAAATTAAACTTGATATTCAACTTTCATTTAAAGCCTATTTGCCAATTTTTCAAAGTAAAAAAGCTTTGCTCTACCTCATAACAATTTGCTTATTAATCGAAAGTTATTGGTTATTTATCAGCATAGCTCCTATTTTCTATATGGGCGATTTGGGCATTAGCCTCAAAGCATTTGGTTTTTATCAAGGGGCCATATCAATAGCATTTGCGCTCATTAGTTTAAGCAGTAGCTATTTATTAGTTCGTTTTGGCACAAAAAAATGTTTTTTAGCCGGTGTGGCATTAATTGTTACATTTATCATATGTATGATTGCATTTATCCTATGTGATATTAATAATGCTGTATTAATTACTTTGGCACTGCAATTGCTTGCCATGGGTGTAGTATTTCCAGTTAATATTCTTTATCCAATTTCACTCGAAATTGTTCCTAACGCAAAAGGTCGTATGGCAGCCTTATTAAACGCGACAAAATGGATTCTAGTTTCAATTGGTATACAAATCACCAGTTATTTTTATCAGCATCGATTTCGTGAAATTGGTATTGCGCTTATAACACCCTTGTTACTAAGCCTAGTATCACTCTACTTTCTATATACTACCGACCAAAAATCCATAAAAAATAAGCTTAAAAATTATTTAATCAACTAAATAATTAGTTGACATCAACTAAATCATTAGTTAGTGTGACGATAAATTTTCAACTAATACTTCAGGGTCTGTTTACAACAGACCCTAGTCAAAAAAGGTTTACTATGAATTTATCAAAAAATTTAACCGCGGTAGAGCATGAATTTATGGAAATTTTATGGCGTTTGGGTGAAGGTACAGTACAAGACGTACTCAATGAATTACCAAAGGGAAGAGATTTAGCTTATACCTCTGTTTCAACTATCTTGCGTATATTACAGGATAAAAAAATATTAACCGCGCGTAAATTAGGCCGCCAACATATCTATCGGCCTTTACTAAAAAAACAAGTATTTGCCCATCACACCATAGAAAAATTAATCAACCAAGTTTTTGCTGGTAATTCCGTCGAGTTAGTTAGTTATTTGTTGGATAAAAATCGTATTTCAACCCTAGAGCTGAAACAAATCCAAAAATTGCTCAATGAGAAAAAACGAGAATTAACCTAATGAACAGTTTATCAATATTTTATTCATATCTACTATTGAATGCATGGTTAATTATTGGCTATGGGATAACACGTGGCTTACTAAATCTATCTTATGTCAAAACCCATTTACGCCAAAAACAACGGTTAAAACTAGCAAGATTAGCCTTTTTATTAGTAACTTTGATGCCTTTACTAGGCCAGAAAATTCTGTCATGTCTACCTTACCAACCCAGCTTAAATTTTCAGCTACAATCATTTCTACATAAAGCCTCAACACATCTCAACGTCGGACAACCAGTAATAAGCTGGCATCAACCGATCACTATTTTTGGTAGCTCTGCAGTAAATGGCTATGATCTAATATTGGCACTGATAGTTATTGGCATGCTGATCTTCATTTATCGATATATCAAAGAGATCACTAGCATAAAAAAATTAATCAAAACAAGCTATCAACTACATGCAATTAAAGGTGTGTGTGTACTATTTTCTGCAGACATTAGCATACCCTGCTGTGCAAATATCTGGCGCCGTGCTTATGTCATAGTACCCAATAGCTTACTTGAGGAAAAAAATGATTTAAAAGTTGCTTTGCAACATGAATTCCAGCATTTAAGGCAAGGGGATACAAAATGGCTGCATATACTAGCTATTTTTAAGGGGTTATGTTTTTTTAATCCACTATTGGCCTATTGGATACGTTGGTTTAATGAACTACATGAATTTGCCTGTGATGAGGCATTGATATTACGTAATAAAGTAATCCCTGCCGACTATGGCCAATGCTTACTCAACGTAGCTAAAACAGCTTGGGCTGATAACATTGCAAATCAATCAATTTTAGCCACACAAATCTTAACTAATCCTCATTCATCATCGTTACTCAAACGGAGAATCACCATGCTATTTTGCTATCAACAACGTAAAACAACACCGAGTATATTTTGGATCATAGCAATTGCTTTAATCGGATTAAGTTCCATGGCCACTTATGCTATGAATCACCATAATTTAAATCCTCTCTCTACTGCAGAAATCATCGCATTGTTTCCTGCTGCAAATAATGCTAACGAGTTACAACTCAATGTAACTCCAGAAGTAGTAACTGCCATTAACCAGATCCGCACCAATCCTGCTGGCTGTGAATTTATGCGCGTATCATTAAAACGCATGGCTGCGGTAAAACCTATGATCAGTGCAGAATTAAAACAACGTCATTTACCACAAGCTTTATTAGCGTTACCTTTAGCTGAATCAGGCTATCAACCTCTACCAGAAAATAAAGTGCAATCAGCAGGAATTTGGCAAATTATTCCAAGTACTGGACGACATTATGGCTTAGTAGTTAAACCACAATATGACGAAAGATTCGATATTGCCAAAGCAACTCAAGCAGCATTAACGTATTTAACAAAATTACATACTGAATTTAATGATTGGAATTTAGCGATCATGGCATACAACCAAGGGGAAGAAGAAATTCATCATTTGATAGCAAAAACAGGCCAATCTAATCCATGGCAATTAATTCGTTCCGGCTCAGGCAATCCGGAATTAAAAAAATATCTTCCCTCAGTACATGCAGCAGCAATTATTATGCAGCATCCTAACTTACTAGACTGATGAGTGACTTTTAACAATGAATAACGAACAATGGCATGCAGATATAGAAGTCAATAAAGCTCTAGTCCAAGCTTGCTTACAAGATCAATTTCCATCTCTTATGCCAATAAAATCCTTACGATGTATTGGTGAAGGGTGGGATAATAGCGTTTTCCTAATTAACGAAACCATTGTCTTTCGTTTTCCGCGTCGCAAAATTGCTATTAAATTAATTGAGAATGAAAATAATTTATTAAAAAATCTGCAATCAAGATTTGAGCTAACAATTCCTTATCCTGAATATATCGGCCAGCCAACCACTCGATATCCCTATCCGTTTCATGGATACTCGCTGATCAAAGGTATCTCAGGTTGTCATGCGCAATTGAACAATCAACAACGTATAGCAAACCTGCCTGCATTGGCTCATTTTTTAAAACAACTACACAGCATTGATGAAAAAAATGCTTTGGCGCTAGGTGCAAAGCTACAGGTGTTCGATCGAACCAATGTAATCCAAACCGTGAATACTTTGCGCGAGCGCGTTGACAAAATTCTTGCGCGGAATATATGTCACATTAACCAAACAGCTTTTGAGCAAGAAACGGCAATTATCTCTCAGCTAAAATTAGCTGATGAACGCTGCCTAGTGCATGGTGATTTATACTGCCGACATCTGTTGTTTGATCATGCAACACTAACTGGCATCATTGATTGGGGTGACGCAGGAATCAACCACCGAGCTGTTGACTTATCGGTGATGTGGAGCTTCTATCCTGAAAGCGCTCACCCATATTTTTTTCAACTCTATGGAAAGGTTGATGCAACCACTTGGCAATATGCGCGCTTTTTAGGGTTATATAGCATGTCAACTGTCTTACTGTATGGTCATGATATCGATGATAACCTATTAGTAACTGAAGCCAAACAAGCAGTTAACCGCATTAATAGCACTTTATTGATTGATCAATAATTTTACTTGTGGTGTTGTAGCAGCCACTTGCGGCGTAGAGGAAGCAGCTACATTAGTATTAGCAGTAGGAACAAGCACATTAGTATACGTTGCGCTACTATCTACACTTACATTATCCAACTCTTCTTGTTTGTTAGTTGTTGGCACCGGTACTAATAGATTACGAGCAGAAACTTTTTCTTTTGGATGAATATCAGCATCACAGCCATATACTTCACGCAAAGAAGGCACATTAGACTCTATTCCTTGTAATAAGGATTCACCAATAATAGGTCTTTTCTGCTCACACTCATATATTAACGCTTCTAAATCACGTGGGCCTTTTTCTGCTGCTGCATGCAGACCTTGCTGTTTCGCAATTCTAAAAAGTGTGGGATAAGGTTGCTTTTGTTCTTCTTTGCTTGGGTCACCGATCATAAAACGATTAACTACTACTGTAACATTACCCTCAATTTCTTTGCCGTTTAACTGTATATTTTTGACGGTTGGTAATTGCCCCTCAATACATTCAAATTCATAGGTAAAACCTAATGAGCCATGAAGCATTTGGGCATTACGGTGATACTGACCAACTCCTCTTACCCCTTCTTTACGAATACGTTCTAGGTCAGATAGGACAGAAGTACCAAGTTCCTTTAACCCTTCTTCAAGAATAAGTTTTAACTCAGCTGGAGTTAGCTTCACTGTAACTAAGGTTTGTTTTTCAAAGGGATGAGCCTGATATAATTGCCAACGATAAATAGGACCAGGAGCAATATCGGTTCGAAATCCGCCAGCGTGGAATAAAGCACCATCGACATTTTGCTGCAGAACCTCTTTGAAATAATCATACTGCGCAGTAGCGGCTAACGTACAAGGGATACTCTTTTCCAAACGTGAAATATCCTCTAATTTTTTTAACCCATTTTCTTCAAACGAATCAAGCCCAATCATATAAACATTGCTGTGTGCTATCACATCAAAATATTTTTTATCTGAAGCTAACAGTTCGGTTTTATATTTTTCGATGACGGCAACTGCTTCCTTATCAGGTACAATTTTAGTTTGATCGATAGGGATAACAGAGTTTTCTGAATATTTTTCAATTTCACCAGCTTCATTATAAGTTAAATCCAACTGGCCTAAAACCTTGCCATGATAAGAGGCAGAAGTCAGTAAAGTTTTATGTTTACCATCTTCATGTTTTACTACTATCGGATAATCACCTTGGCTTTCCCCAAGTGCTGGATCCAAATTGTTGCCAAGTAACGTATGCGTGTGTCCACCTAAAATAACAAAATCAATACCATAAGGCTTTAAAAGCTTGGCAAGTTTTTGATCCTCAGTAAATCCTAAATGACTTAAGAAAATAATTTTTTTTATCTGTTTGCCTTGCAACTCTTTAATAATATTTTGTGCAGTAACAAATGGATCATGAAAAGCTACATTTTTTCCCGCGTTACTGCCCTTCTCGGTTTCCAAGGTAATTAATCCTACAATGGCAACATCTCCCTCAACCACATAGGGTACAACCTTGCCTGCTAGCTCTGGCTCATTGGTTACATCAATGTTGGCACATACAAACGCAGTTTTCTGCTCAACATTTTGATTAAAACTATCAATAATTTTTCCTAACACTGCTGGGCCATCATCAAAATCATGATTACCTAATGCAAATGCATTTAATTGCATTGTTTTGAGTATTTCTATATCAGGTTTATAAGCGAAACGCTTAGATAACGGATGTTGACCAATCAAATCTCCGCCATAGAGAGTAAAAACCTTCGTATTAGAATCAACTTTTTTCGCTTCTGTAGCTGCTGCTTTCAGATAAGCTAAACCACCCCAACCATTCTGTCCTTCTAAATAGCCGTGGTAGTCAGTAAAGTGAAGAACTCTAATTGATTTCTGTAGCATTTTTTACTCCTTGTTATTTGGCGATCGAACCTACAACCCGTTGGTATTGAATATTAAAAGATACCACAATGATATTAAAGCAAGCCAGCTTTAATTCACGATGTTCTTCGCTACATTCGTTGCAACAGATTCAACAGGCAAATAGTCAGAATATAATTTTTGCGCGTTATCACGAACGGTAGTATCCGGCTGATAGGTAAGAAATAATTCAAGTAGCCATTTATCTCCTGTTTTTTTAACTACCCCAGCAGACCAATGCAAGCTTGTTTTTCCATTCATTGATGGTTTATCAATATGTTCTTTAACCGATAACCCCGCTGTTTTCAAATGAGCAACGATTAAAGCTACTAAATAATTTTCCCCTTCTGCACTCGCATATCTTAAAGCTTTTGCAAAATCCTGGTTTTGAATAGCAGTTAAAACATCTTGCACACATTGTTTGTCTGGATTACGCTGCAAAACTTGCTTTGTTCTTTCAAGAAGCTTTGTATAAGTCAAAGATTCTTTTGTAAGATGAGTAAGCAAATCATTTCGTGCTTGTTTTTGTCCATCAAGACAAGCTTGAAACAATGGTTTGCCAGAAAGATTTCCTTGTAGCTTAAAAAATTTTTGATCATACTCGCGCCATTTTTCCTCTTTGTAATGTGAGTTTTTCAAGCGAGTAAGAAGCTTTTCACCAAACAGATCCCAATCTTCCTTTCTAGCCAAAAGATCACATTCAGCACCATGTTTTTTTACTCTAGTAGGCGTTCCATCTATTCCCACAATATGATTATTAATTGCATATTCATCTCTATCAGGATCGATATGTATTTCCTCTAAAGTACCTCGAACTGAAGCCACACCAAGGCTTGTGTAATCAAAGGGTAACTGACCTTGTTTATCTACTACTTCAACAGATGCCCCTGCCTCTAATAAAGCTCTAACACCTTCTGCATCTCCCAATGCACAACAAAAATGTAAGGCGGTTCTGCCATTATTGTCTTGAGCATTTAAATTAATTTCTGCCTCACCGGTATTTTTCTTTGCTATAAGTTGGGTGATTAAATCTGTTGCTCGCATTTTTGCTGCAAGAATCAGCGGGGTTTTTCCTTCACCATCCTGAATATTCCAATTGTACTTATATTGAGGAAGTAAATTTAGCAAATATTTTGCTATATCATGCTTTGTAACTGTATTATGCTGGGCATCAATCTCGAATGATTCATTTGCCATTGTGAGATGCAAGGCTGTACCAACCTGCAGCTTTTCCGTATTTTTATTAGGGTCCACGCCTTTCTTAAGCAAATATTCAATTTGTTCCTTCCGTTCTGGGTTCTCACTACTGGTAACTGCTGCATGTAAAGGAGTATATCCAAAATTCGAATAATTAAGATTCACTCCATTTTCCCCAAACGCTTTGATTGCCTCAAAATCCAAGGAAGAAACCAATATATCACCTACTTCCGCCCCCTTTGCTATTAAAAATTTAATAACTTCAGATCTATTTTTTATACGGCGTGTATTTAACTCTAATTCAAAAAGGTAAGGAATAATAAGCTTTTTTAATTCTCTGTTAGGCCATCCTTTTTTTAAAGATTTTTTTAACGCAATAAACAATAAATGTTTCCCCTTCTGCGACCTCATCTTTCTCAATTACCCCATTCATAGCCGCTACTATAATACGTAGATTAGCAGAATTTTGCTTCAAATCCGGAATATCCATAACTTGTCTGTCGCCAGGACGCGTACGTATCGGAGCTTTGGTTTGCATAATAAAAATACCTCATTAAAATTTAGCCATTAACAAATAAACTACAATAAATTTTGGGAGAAATATATGCAAGTCTTTCAACATAGCATTCACATCAATGCCACTAAAGAAAAAATTTGGAATATATTAATAGATGTAGCAAATTGGAGCCAGTGGGATCACGATGTTCAATCTGCAAAGCTTGATAGAACTTTTGCTGTTGGCGCAACAGGAATATTAATTGCAAAAGATAATACGGTTTCTCGTTTCGTTATTACTGATATAAAACCGTATAATCGATATAGTAATTATTATCAATTACCTTTATTTACTAAATTGAATTTTACTCATGAGATTAAATCCCATGATATAGGGTATAAAATTACTTTTTTCGCCCATTTTACTGGCCCATTTGCTCGATATTATGCAAAGAAACATGGAAAAACGCTGCTCAACGTGATGAAAAATGCAATGAAAAATTTATTGATAATGTGTTCTCATTAATTGCTAAAGCTTCTGAATGCTGCGGATAAAACTTATGTAATAGGCATATGTTACTCGTGGATAATTTCAAACTGATTTTTTAGGCGGCAACGCAAAGGATATTTTTCCTCGGTAATATAAATATACTTTTTTCCTATACTTTGACCTCCTGAGAAAATAAAAATTGCTAGAAGACGTTTCGGTACAGCTGGTGACATTTTTCATAACAACAAATAATCTCAATAAAATAAAAAAAATTTTACATGCAATTAACTAATCTATGCTTTAACAACACATAATGTTATCAAATCCTGTTCAAAAATCTCTTCGATAGTCTTGGCAATTACCAATTCATCTCTTTTATCATATTAATGAAAAAACCTAAAAACCTTTTTGGTTATTACAACTTTCCTTGTTTTGTCCATGGTGGTCTTTCAAATGAATGCGATGAATAGTCTTTTTCTTTGCCTTTTTTGCGTTTTCTTTCTTCCTTGTCTTCTTCCATGATAGTATCTCCTCATCTTGAAGTACTTTCACCTATTCTCAATATAGTAAATATTTTAAAATAGGAAATTAACTTGATTACCAATTCAGAGGATGAAGTTAATAAAATTGTTATGCCAGTGAAGTTTACGCTACTTGACCAGGGTAAACTCTAGCAAGATACTAAGGCGGAACATTCCCTCAAGCACTGCCTTCAATTCAAGCCAAAAAACCTTTGACTTTTTCAATATCTTATTGAACAAACTGAATTTATGGGTATTTGTTTAAAAAAAGCTCCTCAGAGGTTATGACTGTATCTCTAAAATAAACAAATTATTAACTCATTATTCTCACCGGCGGGCAATATATGAACCAAAAAATCTATTCAAAACTATTAAGCTATTGTACTCCAGGCACACTATTTTTTGCAGACGATGCGCTACATCGTGCTATAGAAAAGAGAGAAGATCTTGCAGTGATTAGTTATATGCTGCAAAGCGGAATGCCAACCGGTACTTTTGATGAGAAAGGATGTTTACCTCAAGAAGAGGCTTTTAACCGTGGATTTGATGAAATTTATTTACTTATCATAAAAGATGGAAGCTTAAGCCGTCGTTCGCCCGTAACGTTTTTATATCAAGCAATACGAGAAGGAAATATTGAACTTATCTGCTACTATTTAGATACAGGTATTCTGCAATGTGACGTAGTCGATGCAGAAAAAAATAGTTTGTTGCACTATGCGGTGATGTACCAAAATTTACGCTCCATCCTCTTGCTCGTATCGCGTTATGCTATTCCCTCAGGAGCGGTTAACATCAATCGCCATCACCAAACTGTATGGCATCTTCTTGCACGCGATAAGCAACCTTCATGGTTTACCTGGGAAGCCGCGAGAATATTGCTGACTTTTTCCTACGATAAAGCAACACTAAATAATTTTTTAGCGTCTATTATACCGAAGGAGTATCCTTTTTCTTTGGTGATCGAAACTTTACAGGAAAGCCTCCATCAAAAGCCAATCATCGATTTACCCTCGGTTTCTCAGGCAGACTCGGTTTCTCAGGCAGACTCGGTTTCTCAGGCAGATGATGCACTAGCCCTGCGTAACTGGCAAACATCTGAAAACGTTGCGCCAGAAAAAACCGATCTACCTTTAGAATCTTTTGATGAAAAATCCTTACCAAGACGACGACCAGTAGAGAAACCCACTACGAAAAAAAAACCAGAACCTCCGTCTTTATATACAGCAGCACGTACCAACAATACAGCCAGAATAAAAGAATTTTTAACTAAAAAAGAAGATATTAACTTGCCAACATCCAATGGAAATTCTGCTTGTTATTTAGCAGCTCTCTCCAGTCAAAATAACGGAGCATTGTCTTTGCTGATAAAAAATGGCGCTTATTGCAATAGTCAAAATAACCTGGGTGAAACTCCCTTGCATGGCGCTATTAGAGGCGGCAATATAAAAGGTATCGAAATATTGCTTAATGCAGGGGCAGATATAGGCATCCAAAACAAAAATGGACAAACGCCATTACATCTTGCAGCTAAATCTCCTCTAAGCGGCATGCTGACTGCAATAGTGAATTATTGGCCAAATCAAGCGGTTATGACTCACGTGATTAATATGCCTGATAATGCAGGAAATACTGCACTGCATTTAGCATTGGCCTGTGGAAGAGAGGCAAAGAGCAAGATACTCATAAAAAATGGTGCGGATTTAAATGTCCTCAATCTCCGTAAAGAAAAACCCTTTTATAGAGGATTGATAAAAAATTTCGTTCAAAAATTTTTTGAAGAAGCAATGTTTGATAAAAACATTGAGTTGCTTAAAGCAGTTTTAGAAGCGGGCGCTGATCCTAAAGTTTTTCTACCATTTTGTAATCACTATCCTTTAAATTATGTTCTTACTGATTTTCCAAAAACTCTCTGTAAAGCTTTGGTCCCTCTATTAATTGAAGGTGGTGCAGATGTTAATCAGCCTGGAGGAAGAAATGGCAGACGCCCCATTCACCTGGCTGCTTTGAAAAATAGTAAGCGGCTTATTAAAGCGGTTACCACGAATGATAACAAAGATTGTCAAGATTTGGATGGAAATACCGCGATTTATCTGGCTACCAAGAATAGAAATGAAAAAATAATAGACTTTTTATTAAAGGAAAAAAATGCCGATTCTGCCCTGCCCAACAATACCGGAGATAGCCCTCTAGCGTGGGCAATTTCTACAGAAAATTCTCGTCTTGTCCACTTTTTTATTTATGAAAAAAGACACGAAGGCAAAGTGCTAACTATTCGCACGGATTTAAAACGCGCACTCATTAAAAATGAACAAAATATGAGAAACCCTTTATCTGTAAGTATTGAAGCGCAGCCTAACATTCCAGGTGTGCAAGAGTTGAAAATGTTCATAGATAATTTAGATAAAAGAGATAATGCAAAAAAACAAACCAATGAAAAAAAGCAGCTCGCTGCACTTAAAGAGGAAGAAATCCAAAGAAAGAAAGAAGAGAGTCAAAGAGCACAAGAGGGTTTATGTCAGGCATTTCTATCACAAAACAGAGATGAAATTAAACAGCAATTGCAGCACTATTTTTCATTAGAATTAAACATTCTTGATTTTGAAAAACATTATTCTAATGTCATAACTGCTATTCTTGTTTTGTCTGCCCAACAGAAGTATTACGCTACCCCGCACCCTTTTATTAAGTTACTAGAACAAGTAAGGAAACATGGGGCTTGTTTTGAAGTGGATAAAGATGATAATTCCCCCCTGGAATTTGCTATTTTCACCCATTGCCCTTGGGAAATCGTAGCATGGGTAGCCAATAATAGTGAGAAAGAGAATTGGCACGCAACGATTCGAAAGATGTTAATACGATTACAAGCATCACCTGTTCCATACCTCTGTTCATATTATCAACAAATTATTTCTACGGTATTTAATAAAAATCAAAATGGTTTTCCTGAATTAGCACAAATTGCGTTGCTCATTCAATCAGTGCTTGCACCGAAAACAGAAGAATCTCTCGCCGTTCCTTCGATTACTCCCTTAGTATTAGAAACTGATAAGACGATGGCAGAAACAGAAAAGAAAATACAAGAATTTGTACATGCAGAATTTATTCCATCAGCTAAACTTATTTCATTCCAAATAGCTTTAGGCAACGGGAATTATAAATTCGTTGCAAACGAAATAAAAAAAGAATCCTTCTGTAATGTATAGAAAGCTCCAACTCCAATCTGGAACACTAAGAAATTTATTTACCTGGGTAGTGATGGTAAAAAATAGGCAATATTTACTTTCTTATTTAAACATACTTGATCAAAATAAATTTGATTGGAATACCCTTAATACAGCGGGGATTACTGCACTTGGAACAGCTATTGTGCAAAATAATATCTCTGCTGTGCTTTTTCTCCTTGATAAAAGTGACTTCACTGTTGTGCTTATGCCCAAGGATAAAACTGCAGGTACTGTTTTACACCTGGCGTGTGAGGAGGCGAGCGAGGCAGTATTTCAGATGGTACTTAAAAAGTGTTTAAGTGATTATCCCCAGCTCATTGGTCAGGTAAACAAAGCTGGTTATTCTCCCTTAGCTTTATGTTGTTTTCGTACAACATCTTTAACAAAAAACCAACAATTGCACATGATTGATTCTTTGTTAGGCGCAAAAGCTGATGTTAATCAGGTTATGAAGAAGGAAAAAATGACAATTTTGCATTACATCATTTTACTCAAGCTTAACGTATTAAATTTACTTTTAGAACGTCCGGAAATTAATATTAGATTACCGAATGAAAGAGGCCAACTTCCTTTACATCTTCTTTTGATAGAAAGTGAAAAGTATGATAAAGACAACTTAAAACTAAAAGCTTTATTAAACACCTATGCTAAAAGGCGGTTGCAGGTTCAAAAAAATCTAAATAGCTTTTTTGACGAAAAGTTGGATGAAAAAATTCCCTCGTTGGGGGAAAATAATAAAACAGTAGCAGAGATGACTCCTCTGGGGGTTGCCATTACAAGTGGCAAAAAAAATCTTAATGACGTCGTAAAGATGTTGATTGAGGCGAGAGCTAACCCAAATACGCCGAGTACTTTACTATATAATAACTCAGCGGGTGCAATAATTTCCATAATACAGACACCCTTACATCTTGTTGTAATGCACGGTAATTTAGAAACTGTACAATTTTTGATTGAAGCAAAAGCGAATGTAACAGCGAATAATGGAAACAATGAAACCGCTTTCGATGTTGCTCAAACACAACCTAAAACAGAAATTGCAGAGTATTTGAAACGACAATACCTTTCTTTTTGGAGACCAACAAGTTCTGGCTCTAATGAAGAAACGCCCAAATTGGCAGCTCCACAATCTGAAACAGTATCTCCATCCGTTATGCTAACCACGCCCTCGATTTCTAATGGTTAGCAAAATTATAGAAGGCGGCTTAATGCAAACGCCAATGGGTGAAAAAAATCTTATGCCTCCATATTGGGGCAGTTATGTGAATGTAGATAATTTAGAAACGACCGTTAAACTTGCAAAATCCCTAGTCGGTAATGTGAGCATTAAAGAAAGCTAAATCTTAGAACTTAGGCACTTTATTTTCCCAAACTTCTTCCGTACTAGGTCTATTTTGTATTACTTCACCGTTTTGACCTAGATTCCAAATGCCTTGAGCAAACCATTTTATATTTTTTAATACCCTATAAAAAATTTCAGAACAATCAAGTGGCTCACGTTCTTTCTTCTGGATATTAGTTGTATCAATACCCAGAGATTCTAATAAAAATACAGCATAATCGACAAATTTCATCTTTTCAGTACCATAATGCCCAGACCCACCATCAATCCAAGTTATTTTTCCATCTTGAACTTCAAAATTTCCAGCACTATAAACATTTTGCCCTCCTGCTATTTGATGATGGGCACGATATTTTAAAAAAGGCTCGTAATGATCTGTATTTTCTTCGGAGAATTTTGTTGGCAAAAATCTAAATTCATTATTCGTTAATATAACAAATTGATAAATACCATCTGGAAGTTCTTTGCCAAAAACATCATGGGGAACACCATCTTTTACCTTCAATTTAAAATGAGAATAAAGATTAGGTATTAAATTGATTTTGTAAGTTGCTTCAGCAACCTTATGAGCAAAGTTATAAGGAACACCTTCTCTAGGAATTTCAAGCTCTACTCGCTTGTTTTTTAAAATAGCTTTTTTTGTTTCTTGTTTTTGTTTCAATCTATTAACTAACGGGTTGATTTCATAGATACCTTTACTAAAAAATTTGGTGACAATACGCCCACGCAACCCATATTGGTCTGTACTAGAATTTGGTAACAAGCAATGACTTTCCCCATTAGCAATAAACCTTTTTAATTGTGTGCGCAAAACAAATGATTTTGCTTGTTCATTCTTAATATTTTCGCAATTTTTTATAATTTCATTTAATAAATAAGTTGCCGCCAGCCAACCAAGGATGCCATGTTTACTAAATGCTTTAATACTATCGCAATACTCAGTAATAATAGTCTGAAGTAAAACTCTTTGTGTTTCGTAATTGTAATTTTTATTGTCTTTTTCGTCCACAACAGCTAACTCCTCACATTGATTCTGTTCACGATTGCTTCAATAATTTTTAACATTAAATATCCCTGGAAAATTTGCCCTGGCGAGAACCAGAGTGTCCATATAACCTTCTTAACATTTTTTATACTTTTTCTTTGATTGAACCTCATATACAAACCTATTTTTTAGTGGGATACACCCAAATAATCTGCCAGCAATCCATTTTTTCTCCACAAATCCATAAGTACAGAGAACATCAAGTAATTGTCTAAAATTAATGGAAATATAAGGAAAAATAATTGCTTTTAAATGTTCAGGTTCCCAATAAAACTGTCCACTTTTATCACAGCAGGCTAATAAACCAATGAAGGCAGTACGCAAGGGTAACTGCGTATTTTTTTCTGCTTCAAGTAAATTAAGGTCGCCATAAATCTCAGTATTAATCATTTTTAAAGAAAAATGACTGTTATAATTAGCAAGCAAAAAAGATTGAACTGCCTTAAAATTAGCTAAAATTTCTTTTCTCTCTGAAGTAGATAACTCTAATTTTAGATGAGCATCTTCTATCAACGGCGTAGGAATTAACGTCGCTGCTCGTTCTTTGAGCAATAACTCATTGAGTAATACTTTCATCATTATTATTCGTTTCAAAGGAACAGTTTGCGCGTAATTTAATGAATAATTAAAGGCTTGCGGAGTTTGTCCCAATTTAGCTGCTACGGCTTTTTGTGTTTTCATTCTCTTGATCAATTCTCTCATTAAATATTCAGCTTCTTCTTTTTCTTCCATACCGCTGTATCACCTCTACCCTAGAAGGGTATTTATGTTAACAAACAAAAAATCAAGTCAGCTTGATTTTCTATCCGTTATATTTTCTTGGGTAATAAAGCGTATCTCGTGTGATTATTTGCTCAGAGAGGCAATGGAATTGAACAGAGAAATTTCAAAAAAGAAAAATGAAATTGATTCAACGACGCGCTTATGGCTTTCGCAATAGGGATCGAATCTACGACCTATTGACTAAGAGTTTCGAGCTGAAAAATGATTGAATTATGATGAGAAATAAAAATGAGGTTAAATTTACCCTGATTTGAGCAGAATAAAAAAACTAAAGAAAAAAGCACCGCCCGCTTATAGGAAACACAGCAGATAGTCACTTACTCATGCACTACCTGCCTGTTAGGACAAAGTCCTATTTGTTTTCACCAAAAATTTCTTCGACAGTCTTTGCAGTTACTAATTCATCTCCCCAGGCGCAAAGCTTACTTTCGTCCTGCTCTTGCTCAACTCGCCTTAAATAAGCATCTGCAATAGTTGGAAACTTTTTCTTTAACAAGCGAATAAGCAGCTTATGTTCACCTTTTAGCATACCAATACGTTCAGCGCTGGTAATGTAATTCACGGATCGTTCCTCCTCTAAGCGTTTGATATCGTTATTATACTGAATTTCTAAATTTTTTGGCAAACTTAATACCCAATCTAAGAAGCGGTATAAGTTTAAAATAGCATCTCGACCTAAGCCCTTGTCATATAGGCGACGTGTAAGTGCAAATTTGATCTGATAACGTTCGTCGATGTTTTTGCGAGTTTCTGCAGCCGCTAGTTGTGCCAGGGTAATAATGCCAAATGGATTATCGGTTTGTTCTAATACACTGCGGTTTTCGGCATAATCCAACAATTTTGTCGTGAAGAAATTAAGCCGGACAATTTCCTGTTCCCAGACGGTATTACTGTAATGCGTGGGTCGCCAGTTTTTATGATTGTCCACCAGGACCGCCAGAGTAACCACCGGTAGATAGTAACAATCAAACAGTCGATAATTGTACTGATAGAGTCTAAGGGGGAAGTTGGTTTGCGGCTCTCCCTGCACTTCAACGTGCACTAACACAAATTGTTTCTGACCATCTTTAGATTTCACTCTGATGAGTTTATCTACGAATTGTTTGCCCACCATCGCATCCTTGGTAATGCCCTGTAGTTCTTTGTCCATCACATCATAAGGTGTTGACCAATCAATGGCGTCAGTGAGTGCAGGATAAAAGAACAGCATAAATTCTTGAAAATAAGCATCCAAAATATTTTTCCAAGCGCTATCCATTTCAGCAGGAGGAATAAGGATTGATTCAGTTGACATAGAAGTTCCTCAGCGAAGCAACTTAAGTGAAGACATAACATAACAACTAGCCAAAGAAAATCAATTGGTAGAAATTGCTGTAATTTTTATAAGACAGCTTTATAAACCAGCTTTAAATCCTGCATAAAAGCCTTTGGATCACGACTGACAACATACTTTGATGACGTTAACGACCTTTCGGAACGTTTCGATACATTTGGTTAATTTTACATAATTATGCATGATTTTTTAATAAAAATACTTGCATTTGTAGCCATAAAAACTATAATAACCGTATGCATACAACCAGTTATAAAAAACTTGCCTCTCATCTTAAAACAGGTCGAACTTATCGACGTGAAATGCTCGTGCCTTTTTCTAAGGCAATTGATCGTGATTTAATGAAACTCACCCAACAGGGTATTTTAGAAAAAGTGGGAAGCGGACTTTATTACAAGCCTGCTACTTCTCGCTTTGGTAATTTGCCACCACGTGATGAGGAACTTATCAAACACTTTCTACGGGATAATGTTTTTTTGCTTTATTCCTGGAATCAATACAACACGCTAGGACTTGGATTGACGCAACTTTATAATCGATTAGTTGTATACAATTATAAAAGGCATGGGCTATTTCAATTGGCTGAAAAAACCTTTGATTTTCGTCGCCCCGCACGCGGGTTTCCAAAAGAAGTAACTGTTGAATTTTTACTAGTCGACCTAGTAAATAATCTGAATGAATTAGCAGAAAATACACAAGCTATCAAAATACAAATTAAAGAAAGAATAGCCAAGTTTAATAGTAAAAAATTAGCATACTATGTTAAAAGCTACGGAAAAGTAGCCACTCAACGTTTTTTTGAGGAAATATCCCATTAATACTCCATTTCTCCATCAACTAGCTGATGCACAAGCATTATTTGAAGTCGTAGCTAAAGAACGAAAAATTTTACCTATATTAGTCGAGAAAGATTATTGGATTATGCATTGCTTATGGGGTATTTCTCAGTCAGAATTTAAATTTTACTTAAAGGGTGGTACTTCTTTATCAAAAGGTTTCAATATCATTAAGCGGTTTAGTGAAAATATTGATATACAAATTTATCCAAAGCCAGACGATGGTGTAAAGATAGGGAAAAACCAAGATAAACCAGCTCATATTGAAAGCCGTCGACAGTTTTTTGAAAAAATTGCACAGCAACTTTGCATTCCTAATTTAATTTTTTCCCGCGATCCTAGTTTTGATGATTCGGTAAAAATGCTAGGCGCAGGTATTCGAGCTGTATATAACTCATTATTTTCACCTACTTCAACATTAAAAGAAGGTATTGTCTTGGAGCTTGGTTTTGATCAAACCACTCCTCATATAGCTTGTGATATCACTTCATGGGCTTTTGAAAAAACAAATGAATTAAATTTAGTGATAGCCGATAATCGTGCTAAACAAGTTCCCTGTTATTGTCCTGAATATACATTTGTTGAAAAACTGCAAGCCATTTCAACAAAATATCGATTACAGCAAGAAGAACAAACCATGCCCATCAATTTTTTGCGCCATTATTACGACGTATATAAATTATTGGAGCATAAACAAGTTATTCATTTTTTGGGCAGTGACGCATATAAGGAGCACAAAAAACGGCGCTTTCGAGTAAAGGACGAGCTTGAGATAAAAAATAATCCTGCTTTTACGCTGGTGGATTCTGATATAAGAACTTTATACGCTAAAGAGTTTAAGAAAAAGTCCTCGCTTTATTTTGAAGAGCAAATTGAGTTTGAAACTATTTTAGATCGGATTAGTCAATATATTCATCGGATGTAAACTAACTTTATTAAAAAGTCGCCTATACTTAGCTTGATGAAATTTTATGAGGAAGGAACCCATTATGATTTATTTTAAGCTTTTATGCAGTTTAGCTATTCTACTCACCAGCTTAAACTCAATGGCGCATACAAAACAGCCGGAAAAAGAGACGATACCTTTTATAGTTTATAATACAGAAACTGCGGTTTGTTCTGTACAAAAAAACAAAACGGTTGAGTCTGCATCAGTAGTAAATATTTCCACGGATGAAATTAAAGCCATTATTGAACCGCTTAGAAGATCGGTTTGTAGCGCGGTGGGAGATGCTGACGTAAAAGTTTGGTTAAGCGGTGATGTTGGAGCAAAGTTAGTAGTTAGTGCTTCTTTGCAATCAGGCGTCGAAGTTACTTTTCATTGTAAAAGTCATCCCCAGTAATCGCTTTCAAAGAAAAATTGGTGGGCCGTGTAGGGATCGAACCTACGACCTATTGATTAAGAGTTTCGAGCTAAAAAATCCCAAAATCCCTTGAAAAATAAAGCTTTTTCTCATTTTAGCCCATTTTTTGAAATAACGTTTTGTGACATTTCGAGTCTCGTAATGACGGAAAATTACGCCAAAGTTTTGGAAAAGACATTTGGCGACGTTTCGTGACGTTTCACGACGCTTGGTGACGTTTCGACACTTCTCGCAACAATGACAATCAATTAAGGTCTTAAATATATTATTAACCCTGCTAATTTCCTCATGGTGTTTAACAGGGAGCAGTAAGCTAACCTAAACACTTTTTCTGGAAAGTGATTGAATTATGATAAAGAAATAAATGAGGGCAAATTTATCCTGATTTGGGCAAAATAAAAAACTGAAGAAAAGCACAGCAGGTAGCTACTTATTCAAATGCTACCTGCAGAGTATTAGCATGAAGCTCTATTGGTTCTCGTCAAAAATTTCTTCAACAGTCTTAGCGGTTACTAATTCATCTCCCCAGGCGCAAAGTTTGCTTTCGTCCTGCTCTTGTTCTACTCGCTTTAAATAAGCATCTGAAATAGTTGGGAATTTTCTCTTTAATTGGCGAATAAGCAACTTATGTTCGCCTTCTAAAACACCCTTCTTCATGCCAATGCGTTCAGCACTTGTAATATATTCCATAGATCGTTCCTCCTCTAATTGTTTAACATTCTCATTGTATCTAATTTCTAAATTCTCTGGCAAACTTAATACCCAATCTAGGAAGCGGTACAGATTTAAAATCGCATCTCGGCCTAAGCCCTTATCGTATAAACGACGTGTAAGCACAAATTTGATTTGATAGCGCTCTTCCACATTTTTTCGGGTTTCTCCGGCAGCCAATTGCGCTAATGTGATGATGCCAAATGGGTTATCAGTCTGCTCTAATACGCTACGGTCTTCAGAATAGTCTAACAATTTTGTGGTGAAGAAATTAAGTCGTACAATTTCCTGCCCCCACACCATATTACTGTAATGCGTAGGTCGCCAGCTTTTATGAGTATCCACGAGAACTGCCAGAGTGACCACTGGCAGATGGTAGCGGTCAAACAATCGGTAATTGTACTGGTAAAGTCTGAGTGGAAAAGTAGTTTGTGGTTCCCCTTGCACTTCAACGTGTACTAACACAAATTGTTCCTGACCATCTTTAGATTTCACTTTAATCAGCTTATCGACAAATTGTTTTCCCACCATGGCATCTTTAGTAATGGCCTGTAGTTCCTTGTCCATCACATCATAAGGCGTTGACCAGTCAATGGAGTCAGTTAATGTAGGATAAAAGAACAGCATAAATTCTTGAAAATAAGCATCAAGGACATTTTTCCAAGCGCTATCCATTTCAGCAGGGGGAAGCAGGATTGATTCAATCGACATAGAAGTTCCTCGGCGAAGCAGCTTAAGTGAAGGCATAACATAACAGTTAGCCAAAGAAAATCAATTGGTAAAAATTACTATAATTTAATAATTTCTAGTTAATTTTTTTTGGGTCTCTTTCCTCTATCAAATCAGACAACAAATCAAAAGCTTCTCGTAACAAAGTATCGGGTTTATTTGACAGCAAATTAGCCCACTGTTCATCAATGCTTCTGATTTTTAATTCATAACAATTAATAGGCTCTGAGTTTTCAAAGACCGTAATTAAATTATTTACATCCTGTTCGGATATACTATAAATATTAGGAATCATTAATTGCTCTATTTCTTTTTTTTCAAGCTTTCGAAGCCCTTCTTGATTATGAGATAGATACTCCATTTGAACCTGGGCAAATATACAAAACAACCAACTACCAATAAGAAGAGCCTCTGTTTTGCTATTGCATTGAATAACGATAAAATTTGTAGAAATCACATACGGAGTTAAACAAACCCCAACACTACAATTTGCTCTTGTTCCACGGGGTAATAAAACTGTGTTATCAGGTGAAATTTTTACATCTCGTTTTAACGAATGAAGAACTTTATCATAACTTAAAGGGGCTTTCTCTTGCTTACTTGTTTTCTTGGCATTTGATTTTATTGATAAGTATTTTTGAATAAGCATTGGAACATAATCATTATATTCATCGCCATTAAAATTAATTTCAGGTGACACACATGGCGCATTATCTTTCACCAAAATTTTTTGCATATTGTTAGAGTTATTTATAGCAGGTAATCTTTTATCAATAGGCACGATTTTAATTAAGTCTTCATTGTGCATGGCCGATAAATCAGATGACCCTGTATTACCAGAAGTGCCCCTTTTAATGCACAAAACAAATTTATTGATAGCAGAAAAATTATTTAATAATGCGTTGGAAAACCATTCCTGTGCGATGTTTTTAATATCAGATAACCAACCATTTTCAATACTATTGATATAGAAATAGTTTTTTTCAGAAGAAATTGTGCAAGCCCTCATGCTAGCCTTATCTTTGAGTGACTTTTTAAATTCATTTAAATCGAGCCGCTCTATAGGAACTTTTATCTCTACTCGATCTATGGTCTTACTAGGATTATCTTTTTTGCCAACGATAATACACGTTTTTTTAATTACGTTCTCAAATAAGCCTGATCTTGGGTAAGTAACAATCATAACCAATCCAAAATTATGGATTAGAAAATTTCGAAAACTTTGAACTTCTGGGCTTTTTCTTGTTAGTAATGCATAAGGCATAATTGCGGCAATTACAGTACCCGATGCGGAAAGAACGTGCACAAGCTCTAGAAAAGGTACTTCAAGGCCAATTTGACCTTTGCTGGTTAATGAATTTAATCCCGTTATTTTTTTTATAGTTTTTGAAATCTGCAGCTTTTCTTTTTTTGAATAAACCCCACTTATATAAGGCGGATTGAGCAATATTATTTTGACCTGAGAAAAGTCCTCTGGAATTAGATTATTAATATCATCAATAGTTATTTTTGGAGCAGTATCAGGCGTAATCGTGTCAGCAAAATGTAAGCCTAATCTTAAAGATAAGGTTTCAGAGAAATAATCCTCAATTTCATTTGCCCAAAAATTATAAGGCGCAAGCTCGTTAAAACTTGTTTGAGCCGCAGCTACTAAAAGCCTCCCGCTACCTGAAGCGGGATCACAAATTAATTCATCTGTTAAGATAGGAAAATCTAATTGACTCTCAGAAACTATAGAGAGAAGACGTGCTAATTCTTCATCTGTTTCAACAATACCAAGCCCCTTGGGTTCTAATAGTTTAGATACGATTTCCGCTATATCCTCAGCTTGACCCCTTGTTTTGCCATTTTTATAAGCATTTTCCAATAGTTCATTATTAAAGGCATCTGCATCATTTGATTGCGGGAAAGGCTTCTTAAAGACATGTTCAAAGTCGATAGAACTACCTTTCTCCGAGATACGACTAGGTTGGCTAGTATAATTTTCAACTGCATTCCATCGATACAATTTTATCTTTTCTGACAGTTTAGAGTAATTGGCTGAAGCACCACGAATATACTCATAAGAAAATGGCATTAAAGTTTTATGCCATTCCGGATAATTATTAATTTTATCTTCTAGGCTGTAATATAGTTTCTCAATGTTGTCATCATATTTTCCCTGATCAGTGATTGCAATATTAAGAATAATTTCAATTTGTTTTGTTAAATTAACAATAAAAAGATCCCTGTCTTTTTGGTTAAAAGAACCTGCAATAAAGGGAGATCCATGTATTAATTGACTACTTACTCTCGATTTGCCCTGATCGTAGCGAAATAACTCAGTTTTTTCCAGATTTGTTAATATGTAGTAATTTGTTTCCGACATATGATCAGCTTCTTTTCTATAACTAAGGGCTTGATGCCTATAGCGTGTTGATTCAACCGCACTCTGAGTTCTTTTAATTTCAACTAAAAGAACAATTTTAGAGGTTTGTATGCGTTCAATTGAAAAATCAACAGTAATGCCATTGAAGCTCCTGTGATGCATTACTCTGATAGTTTTTTCTAATCCCATATTTGCAATTGCTTTGATTGCACAAGCTTCAAAAACAGGATGGAAGCATTTAACTTCATCGTCGGTATACTGGGGTAATTGCATAGCTAGATCCAAATATTTCATTGTATATATCATCTGCAAACCCTTGTACGTCATTGGCACTTGGGTTCATAGAGATAAACATACATATTTCAGACTTTAGGGTTTCTTGTTTTTTTGATGTAATGAGTCTCCAATCAGGAACAATAGCTGATTTGTACTCATAAACCTGTAGTTTTCTCAGCCCATTGCCTTGATTTCGGCTATTTTGCATAATGCGGTTTTTATATTCAGATGAATTTAATAGCAACCAAGCAAGCTCCGCTGAAAACTCATTTAACACTTCAGATACATAGAAATTATCTGATGCTGCAATATTATTGATATTCAATAAATGTTTAGGTTCATTTCTAATATAATAGTTAAAAAGTATCCTTCCATTTTTCTCTCTAGGCTTGAATTTATTACTTATGCTTAATTCTTCCATACGGTTAAAAAGATAGCGATCGAGTTCAGCATTAGTACCAAAAAAATATGCGCTAGAATCAGTTGATTTAATAATAAGATTATCTTTCGCATGTAGCTTTATTATAATTGGGCGAGAAAGTTCTTTATAATTTCCCAATTTTTCTTTAGAAATAAAGACTTGTCTTGATGGAAAGCTAGTGCCCCTAGATACTGATAATAATTGGTCTAAATATACATCTCCCGATTTAATCTTTTTTTTAGTAAGAAAACTATCTGTTTCGATGATTGCTTTACTCTTAACTTTGCGAATATAAAGGACTGATGCATCTATTATTGTATTCTCAAAGGGCGTTTTAATATTTTTCAATTCTTCGATTAAATATTTTTTTTGTATAAAAGAAAGGAAATCTTTTCCATATTTGGAGTTAAATACAGCATCGTAAACGATCGCACATAGAATGCCATTTTCTTTAAGTTCAGTAATTGCTTTATATAAAAAATATATAAAAATATTAGACCGACCATTAATGGTTTTTATTCCACGAGTTTCAAGTAATTCCCTAACGCTATTTTTATAATTAGTATTGAAATTTTCATGCCTTATATAAGGTGGATTTGTAATTATTAAATCATATTTATTTTCCGTATTATCCAGCAGATAATCACGGCTATTTGAATGGAAATTCATATCATTTTCGTTACAAAATAACTCTGTTATTTCTGTCATTTCTTTATCTACATCATAAAAAGACATATTTTTTACAAGCATACTAGTTTTCAAAATTGCCTTTTGAAAAGTAGCCGGCCCACAGGCTGGATCTAAAATAGAAATTTCTGATTTATGGGTATTACGAAGTAGGTTATGACAATCTTCCACCATCTCATAAGCAATATCATCGGGCGTCCAAACTCGTCCCAACTCCCGCTTTAACAATAATGTAGAAGTACACGACTTATTAACCATAAAGAACCTCTTTGATAGATTCTGCAATTGCTCTTGCCATAAGTGGGGGCACAGCATTTCCAATCTGTCTAAACAAACTTCTTTGAGAAGAGAAAATTGGAGTGAAATAATCAGGAAAAGACTGCAAACGTAGTGCCTCTCTCGGAGTAATTAATCTATCTTCAAAATAATGATAATTTGATCCAACATTAGGTCTATTAAAATAGGTATTTACTGTATAGGAAGGTTTTTTGGGATCCAATCTTCCATAGGTAGTTGTTCTACCGCCTGTTTCTTTGAATTTTAAAATTCTTGTGGTGGCTATGTGATCTGGGATATCCATATAATTTCCACCAGGAGAGATGTGCTTGACGAACTCTTTATCTCGATCAGACATTGTTGGAATAAAATGTAAATTCAACCCAGTTTCATTTTTCTCTCTCATCAATATTGAAAATTCAGAGAATGGAGGCTTACTATAGTTAATATCTAAATACTCATTTCTTCTTGTTAGATTACCCAGTGGTGTTCCCAAATCTTCTAACGCTTCATAGGATGAAATAAATTTGGATGCAAGTTCTTTTCCAAAGATGATTTTAGAGAAGCGTTTAGGACTGATCATTTGAAAATCATTTTTAATACTTTCTTTTACAAAACCAAATAGTATTAGTCTTTCTCTTTTCTGAGGAACAAAATAATCAACTGATTTTATTTTGATCAAGTATGTTTTATATCCTAAATCGGAAAATAGCTCTGATAAAATTAACGGCAATCGGCGACCATTAACCTTTGAAGAAGCTAATCCAGGCACATTTTCCATTAAAAATGCCTTGGGCATAATAGCTTTTACAGCTTCCGCGAATGATAAAGGCAAAGCAGATCTGGGATCATCTTCTATTCTTTTTCCTACAAGAGAGAATGATTGACATGGTGGCCCGCCTATTAGGATATCCGCTTTTGGAATAGTGCTGATATATTTATTAATATCTCCATGATATATTTCTGTGTGGATAAATTTTTTGTAAGTTTCACAGCTATCCTTATCAATATCATTAGCCCACACCAAATTAAACCCAGCATCTTTAAACCCTAGGTCTAGGCCGCCGCACCCTACGAATAAACTTGCGACACTCAGCATTGATAACTCACCTTAATTTGTTCTTTATTTTTTCCTGTGCATTATCCCACTTTAGTACATCGCAATATTTCTACAACAATCGATAGGATATATAAAAAATTCAAAATTGCCAATGTTCTAAAAAGAAGTCCTTAATATGGTTCATATACCGCATATCTATCTCAATATCAGTGCCTAATAATAAGTATATCAAGGTCATAAACAGCACTCTTTTATTGGAATTGTTTTTAATGGGGGTTTTGGAAAATTCCAAAACCCTAAAAAGAGCCTTATTCTCTCTAGATCCATTGATTTATAAGGGAAAATTGGTGGGCCGTGTAGGGATCGAACCTACGACCTATTGATTAAGAGTCAACTGCTCTACCAACTGAGCTAACGGCCCAAATGACTGAAAAACTCCTATAGTACTGCAAATCCTGAAAAGCTAAAAGCTCCTTATATTGCAGTTTCTCACCTTATTTCATTTTAGAAGGCAATTTAATGATCTTACCTGCTACCATGAAAACACCTTTTCCAAGATGATGAATCGTTTGTGGTTGTTTTTTATCAGGGGAAATCCAGGCTTTTAAGACTTCAAGAATAAAAAAATTGTATTTAGTTACCATTTTCATATCAATAACTTTGCATTCAAGGCTAGCGTAACACTCATCAATCAGTGGGGCTTTTACCCGTGAAGCAGCGACTGGTGTAAGATGAAAAACTTTAAACTTATCTATTTTTTGACCTGAAGTATTTCCACAACCTACTACTTTTTTAGCTAAATCCACAGTTGGAATATTGATGACACATTCTTTAGTTTTTTTCAGTATATTGAATGTATAATCGCGGTTACTAATTACGCAACCTACGATCGGTGGCTCAAAATCCATCATGGTATGCCATGACATAGTCATGATATCTGCCCGCCCTTTATAAGCAGTTGTGACCATCACAACTGGTCCTGGTTCTAAAAGACCATAAACTCGAGATAAAGGTAAAACTTTCTTTTTCATTTTCATACTCCTTTATTGTTTGTAGTAACACAATGAGAAAAGGCAAGTTAATAATGTGGTAAAAAATACTGAAAAAACTTATGCTTACACATCGATTAATAAAAACGAATGAAGCACTTGATGATCTGCGTCATGGACGTTTTACAGGCGCTGCCGTTATTGAAATGAATGGTAGCAATTTCTTGCTTATATTGTTCTGGATTAACATCTGGCTTTAATTCGTGCTCATGCAATGAAAAAACTAGCATTACATTCTTCCTTATACTACTTAAGATAAAACGCGGAAAATTTATTGGGGTGAACGATGGGGATCGAACCCACGACAACCGGAATCACAATCCGGGGCTCTACCGACTGAGCTACGTTCACCATTGCTAACTTGGCGCGCCCGGCAGGATTCGAACCTGCTACCCTCGGCTTAGAAGGCCGATGCTCTATCCGAATGAGCTACGGGCGCTTAGAGGGTTTGGTCGGGGTAGAAAAGGCCTTAGAGCCTGTTTAGAATCTCTACTACCTTGGTGAAAAAGCCTTGATTTCCTGCGATTCGCTGCTCACATACTTCTATGTATGCTGCGCTGCGATTCTCGAAAATCAAGGCTTTTTCACTCAATCTAGCGAGATTCTAAATAGGCTCTTGGAGCCCCTTTCTTTTTATCGCTCAAAGCGTATGCACTATATAGCATCTATTGCTTTTAAGCAAACTGCAAAACGACATAATATTGATTCGACAGCAGCTAAAAAAAGTTCTAAATTTAACAATATATAAGAAAAGAGATAGCTATGAAAACCAATTTCCAACGCCTCATTCAACTAGCAAAACAGCACCCACCGATTAAAACAGCAGTGGTACATCCAGTCACAGTTGAAGCATTGAGTGGCGCGATTGAGGCAGCTCGACACAATTTAATCATTCCCTTGCTCATAGGGCCAATTAATAAAATTAAGCAAGCAGCAACAGCATTAAATATCTCGTTAAAAGACTACGAAGTTATTGGCACTGAACACAGCCATGCAGCGGCAAAAAAGGCAGTTGAACTTTCGCATTCCGGCGCTGTCAATATGTTAATGAAAGGCAGTTTACATACTGAAGAGTTTATGTCAGCTATCGTTGATAAAGAACAGGGATTACGCACTGACCGACGCATGAGTCATGCCTTTGTTTTAGAAATTCCTACCTATGAAAAATTGCTGCTGTTAGCAGATGCCGCTATTAATATTACGCCTACCTTAATGGAAAAACGTGATATTGTGCAAAATACGATTGACCTTGCGCTGGCAATGGGGATAAAAAAACCAAAAGTAGCTATCTTATCTGCGGTTGAAACAGTCACTGATAAAATTCCTTCTACCATTGATGCAGCTGCTTTATGCAAAATGGCTGATCGTAAGCAAATCTGTGGCGGCATTCTCGATGGCCCTTTAGCGTTTGACAATGCTATTTCAATTGAAGCAGCCAAGATAAAAGAAATTCAATCAACAGTTTCAGGCAATGCAGATATTTTAATCGCACCTAATTTAGAAGCAGCTAATATGTTGGCTAAACAATTAGAATATCTAGCACATACTAAGTTGGCTGGATTGGTGCTAGGCGCGCGTATTCCGATTGTGCTAACTAGTCGCGCTGATCACGCAGATAGCCGATTAGTTTCATGTGCGTTAGGGATACTTTATAAAATATACTTGCAGAGAAAAGTATGCAAAAAGCTATCCTCGTAATTAACTTAGGTTCATCTAGTTTAAAATTCTCTGTTTTTACCTTAACAAATCACGAGTTAGATACCACAGCGCAAATAAGAGGTGAATTTGCGCCGCTTAACACAACTACACAACTTAAACTATGCGATAAAAATGGTATTGCTACTGAACAAATAATTAAACTAACTAGTGAGGAAAATTATGATACTCACGCTTTAGTCATTAAATATTTACTTAACTGGTTGAAAGATGAATACCCAAACTACCAGTTTATTGGTGCAGGACATCGTGTGGTACATGGGGGTAATTTATTTGCTCACCCTATCTTGATCACCACTGAAATTCTTACTAAGCTCAAGCGGTTTTGTCCACTTGCTCCACTCCATCAACCTTATAATCTTGCTGGCATTAAAATATTAGCGCAGCAACTCCCTCATCTAAAACAAGTCGCATGTTTTGATACTGCATTTCATACCACTCAAACAAAAGTAGCACGCGGCTATGCGCTTCCTGAATCAGTAGCAAAAAATCTGATCAAACGCTATGGATTTCATGGGCTTTCTTATGAATATATCGCTCAAGTACTGCCTGAGTATTTAGATTCTACCATCGCTAATAGCAAAATAATTGTGGCACACCTAGGACATGGTGCAAGTTTATGCGCCATGCAGGAAAGAAAAAGTATGGCAACTACCATGGGGTTTACTGCGCTTGATGGTTTGCCGATGGGTACACGCTGCGGCAATTTAGATCCAGGAGTTGTGCTCTATCTAATGGCTGAAGAAAAAATGACTGTTGCCGAAGTGACTGATTTACTTTACAACCAGTGTGGTCTGTTAGGTGTTTCAAAGATCAGTAGTGATATCAGAACACTGATTAGCAGTGATGACCCAAATGCCCAATATGCAATTGATTTATTTGTTTATCGTATTGTACGCGAAATAGGTTCTTTGACTGCTGCATTAGGTGGGCTAAATGCACTGATTTTTACCGGTGGTATTGGTGAACATTCTGCAACTATTCGCGAAAAAGTTTGCCAACAATTAAGTTGGTTAGGAGCTCATTTAAATTTAACTGCAAATGTTGCTAATGAAACTAAAATTTCAGCTGACAAAATTTCTGTTCCGGTTTTAATTATTCCAACTAACGAGGAACTTGTAATTGCTCAACATACGTGGAGTTGTATAGGATAGTCATAACTTCTTAAGCAGCTGACATCCAGGAAAAATGGAAGTAATTTGCTTATATCGACTGGATGCCAGCTTTCGCTGGCATGACAAAATATATATAAAAAAATTGGGCGCAAATTTTTGCGCCCAATATAAGCAAATTACTTCCATTTTTCCTGGTAAACATATGATGAACAATTAAATACTAATCATCAAATCTTAAAATATTATCAACTTCTTCGCCATTATTATCACCCTCTTCAAAAGCATACCCTGTTTTTCTGCCATACTCTTTTTTATCTTTGCTCCAGAAATTATCCCACCAACTACCATTATTTGAAGAAGAATTGGTTGTAGAAGTAGTAGCAGTATTTTCTGGATCCTCATCTGCTGGCACTATAATAATCTCAATTGAATTCCGCTCTCCCAAGCCAACACGAGGTTGATCAGCATCATTGGAAGGCTTTTCTCTACCGTAATAAATTCCACTGACAAAACGTCGGAAGGTATCGAGAATATTGACTGGGCCTAATACTAACGCTGCACCGGCAAATATCGAGGTTAACAACGTTGCAATTGAAGCGAATGCTGGAATGCTAGCTAAGCCTGCGCCAAAAAAGCCGCTGGTTGCACCAATTGCTCCACCTAAAGCACCTAACGCCATAAAACCAAATACTGCTGGGGCAATAAAGTAACCTACTGTTACGATCAACGCACCTAACAACAGTAAAGCACCTGCTATCATAAAACCCGTTTGTACTGGGTGTGCTATCGCCCAAGCTTTCAAACGTGTAGCGCAATTTTTTAGGTAATCTCCTAAAGAGGTTTCTCTACTTGCACCTTCAGCTTCGGCCTTGTATACGCTCCAATCGCGTTTTATCCAATCAATGGCATAACCAATCGCTGAGATGGCTGAAAAAACAGCGAAACCTAATGCGACTAATGCTAAAGCAGGGGGACATGCCACACCAAAACCCACTAAACCAATACCCACTGCAGTTAAAATAAATGCGATAGTTAGTGAATTGCCGGGATGAAAGATTTTGCGGGCAATATTATTACGCGACCAAGAATCACGGCGACTACAAAATTCGTTGTAGGTTAGTTGATTATCATTATCGGTAATTAAATAAAATTGTGAATTAGGTTGCCCTTGGATTTGAATTTGATTAGAAGAAGCGTCATCTATCGTTCCATAAGTAGTGCCATGACGCACAGGAGCAACATCAATGCCTCCTGCATAACCTACATCTAGCTGACCCTCTGGTCTAACCCTAGCTGCGCTACTTTGACTATAGGCGTCAAGCAAAGTGGCCTTGCCAACTTTTTGACCACGTTTATGCAAAACATCAAAACATTCTTCAATTGTTTCGCATTTAAAAGCAACAACTGGTGCCTTTGTTCCGTCAGCCCTTATTGACATTAAAATTACATCAAAACTCATCTTTTATCTCCTCATAAAACAAACTTTAGGATTTAATTAGTTCATTTTACTATCCAATCCTTAAGGTTTTATGAAGACTTTTTAAAGAGTTTTAGTTTTTACTTTGCAGCTGTTATCGCCTCCCCTCTTGCGGGTGAGGAACTGAAGTATCGACGGATAAATTGTGGTTGCATCGATAAACATTAAAACGTCCCTTCTCCCAGCCCCATACACCATAAATCACGGGTCTTGTTCTGGGAGAAGGACAGGATGAGGGGAAATGAATGGATTTGATAGAAGTTATTTTACTTTCTGCTACTTCTATTAAAAGCTAGAGTAGGATGAAAATTTAATTTCTAGGTTTACCCTCATCCTGTCCTTCTCCCACAATAAAGTACAGTAATTTTTAATAGCTTATCGGGGTGGGAGAAGGAACGTTGTCGCTCTATTATCGCACACAAGTTTTAATTATGACCATACAATTTATCCATCGATACTTCAGTGCAAAGGGAAAGATGAAAAAAAATTTATTCCGCCCCATTAAAGCAAAACTATTGCTTATAAAAAACCCCTATAAATATAGGGTTTTTCTAAGTTAAAAATTTCTTAATTATCCAAAAAATTTTGGGTAGAGGATTCATTCCTCTACCCTTGCCGATGATTTTCCTCAATATACTTTACTTCTACTCACTATCACTATCACTATTTCTCGTAGGCGATGGTGTCGGTATCCTAGTATAAGTTTCAGTTGTATTAGTTGATCTACCTCTACTACTATCGTCACCACTATAACCATAGTACGGGTCTGATTGGGAAATAACGCTAGACCCTCTTCCGGTGGCCCTCCCGACGGTGAACCCATAACTACCTCCACTAGTGGGGTAAGAAGCGGGAACAGGGTAAGCAGTGGCTCCACTGTTTGAATATCTATCGCCTTCGAAGTCATTTCTTTCCTTAAACTTTGTTTTCCTAGTATTTCTTCCGTATTCTTGCTGTTCATTCTCATCTTTATCTTCATCATCAGAGAACTCAGCTTTATTTTCTCGACGATAGTTTCCGCCTTTCATCTTAATAGGACGGCCGTAATTATCTCCCATATGATAAGTAATCAATCCACGCAACGGCATTCTGATAAACCATTCGAGAGGAGTAGTAACTACTTGTAAAATACCGCGCATTAAAACCCCAATACTGTCCTTCAGCATTGGCCACACAGCATTATAATCCTTACCATCTTCTTCTCCGAAGAAAACCACCTTTGCAGATTGCTTCATAAATACACAACGTACTAAAAATTCAAAAGGTAAAATGGTTCCCAAGATAAAACGAAGCACGGCAAGTGGAGCCAAAACTGCACCCTTAGCAATATTCCACAGACCTCTAAAAGGTTGGAAAAAGTCTGCTATAACGTTCCAAAATAAATTTTCCTTATCATAAGCGGCTAATGTCCCATTAAAATCCCCTTTTATTCTTTGAAAAGGTGATTGGGTACTAACAATATAGTTGTTTGCTGTTTTTCGATTATACTCCGCGGTATATTCCGGATTGTTTACCCCTGCAGTAATCGCTCGTCGCAGTGGGATACGAATAAACCAAGTTAGCGGTGTGGTAACCAACTGCAATGCACCTCTCAACAGTATCCCGATACCATTGATAAGATTATAGGGTATTTCTTTAAATACCGTCCAAGCCGCCATTTTAAATGTTACTGGCCCACGAAACTCCTCATTGTCCTTATCATAGCCAAACGACTCACCCCTCTTCTTTGCTTGACGTCTCTCCCATAACAATCGGCCTAAAGCCACTAAAGGAAACGTAACTGGGATAATACTAAAAACAAATAGTAAAAGGCGTCCTACACCTTTAGCCATATTGACTATACCCCTAACAGGCTGTGCTACATCGCCCCAGAGGTTATCATCTCTAAATTCTTGTGAGTTAAACGCTTCAAGAGCAAAATCCGGGTGATTTAGTCTATAAGGGGTAAATGTTCGGGGAATATCGGCGAAAATATGTCCCACCGGTTTAAAGGTTTCTTGTAACTTTTGTAACATATAAAAGCTCCTATCAGTATCTTAATTACATTTAATTGGAGCAGTATATCATCAAATTCTTAAGATTTTATTAAGGTCAAAAAAATCTTTGGGGGGTTTTTGGTTTGTAGAAACTTATGTAGAGATAGGCATTACTATAGCCAAACTGAGAATTTTTGAGTTAGAAACGAAAAACCTACCATGCTCCTCCTTGAGTATCCCTATTTAAAATGCAATCCGTTGCTCATCCCTTAGCAGCATGGTAGGTTTTTCATATTGGCAGTATAGATTAGGGTACAACTACTGTCTGTAGGATTTTCATGACACTTTACACTAAAAACTACATTAGACTTATTAGAAACTATTTTCTGTGTATAGTAGTTTTAGAAAAAGCCTTGCCTTGCTCAGATTTGTCATGCTAGCGAAGGCTGGCATGACAGCTGATACCGATTAGTAGCTCATTTGGGATGATCCAACTTTTTAATATGAATCGCTTTATCATTAAAAATTTCAAATTCTACTTCATCTCCTAATTGCAAATATTGAGTTGGCTTTTTTTTGCGCGAAAGTTTTTCATTTTCTTCTATATCGCCAACCTCAGCAAAATACTTATGACCTTCTTCGTCTTCAATAAAAAAAGAATAATGAGGATAAGAAGTACCTTTTGTTTTTATTGTCCTTACAATAGTGCCTTTCATAAAACACCTCTGTTTTATACTCCTCACCTTTTAGTTTTCGGTATATAAATTCTAGTTCTTCATCCTAAGTGTAGTTCAAAAATATAAGTACATTAATTAAGTTATCTTTAAGTTTCTGCTTTAAATAATGGTCTATATTTAAATTAAGCAGTTGAGCAGATAGAAGGTAGTTGTTGTGGAAATAAAGACAGAAAAAGTAGCTAAATATTCACAATTTGTTATCTTGGTATGTAACGTTCCCAGCGAAGCAGAAAGACTAGAAGAGCACAAGCGAATTACCGATGGGTTAACGGCCAGGTGGAAAGAAAAACATGGTGATCCCAATGGTGAGCGCATTCATATTATTTACCTGGATGCAAGGGATAATGACCCCGATCTAGCTAAATTTGACCCATTAAAAAACGTTGATAGCGAAAGCCTTATTTATATTGTGGGCCACTGCTCGCCAGGCTCAAACTATATCTCCAGCGATCCAGTTTATGAAACGGGCGAAATAGATCCTGAAACCAAAGAGCCTAAAAAATCTAAAGAACGTTTTAGCTATGAAGAAATTTCATTAATTTTGCTACAAAATATTAAAAATGAAGAGGTCGTTTTTCCATACAGTAAAGTTATAGCCGGAGAAGCACACCTTGATTCACTGAATCAAAGATTAAAAATTTGTATACCTTCCTGCTATTCAGCTGTTGATTCGGTAGATGAAAATGGAAAAGTGACCTCAGCCTCTTTTTCCGAAAAATTACTTAAGGCAATCACTGTAGATTCAGTCTCCTCAGTGATAAAGTGTAATCTTATCGGTGCTAAAGGATTTTTAGTTCCTACAGCTACCGAGCCAGGTGTTTTAAATTCTATCAGGCTATTATTGCATACTACGCTCCCTACTGGCTGGGTTGATGCACCTGCACTTGGTTTTCATAAACGTTATTGGCGAGTAGATAAAAGTAGCCCATTCTCTACTCTGGTTCCTGAGCATAAACCAGATACAGAATATAAAGTCATGTATTTTTTGTCCAATTCAAATACACCTAATAACCCCATAAATATAAGCACTTTAACTGTTTCAGAAACCAAGAAAAGATTGGAAGCGGAAGTGCACACAGAAAAAATATTATCTGAATGTGAAAAAATTAGCTCGGATCCTCTTGCAGATGAGGAAACAAAAAAACGTGCGGAAGACATAAAAGCAGGTATACTTAAGGGAGACCCTTCTGTATTAGCTATGAATCTAACAAGCGACGAGAAGAATAAACTCACATTTACGTAATTAATAATAGTATGGCATCTGAACTTGAAAAATTACCCCTTGATGCAATAATTCCAAAAGTTAGTAAAAATTTAGATCAAAAAAGCCTGGTCAATCTTTCATTAGCTTGCAAATGGGGAAGTATTTTTACCCGAGAAGAACGAATAGAGCGGTTGAAAACAGAATTGTCTTCACAAAAATGGAAACCCTTATCTCCAGACCTTTCTCAAAAACTTAAGAGAATACTAGCTTCTCTACAGTGTTTTGATGATCGCCAAAAAGTTTATTGCTTAATTCAGGAATGGCTAAAAAAACATTATCAAGAAGCTTCAGAGTCTAAGGGAGGAAACAAATATGTAAACTACAGTGCCTTATTGGTTCAAGTGAAAAGCCATTTCGGCATTTTGGGTTACATCTCACCTGACTTTGTAGCTACTGTCGCAAATCAACCAGAGCTACGCTTTCAAGCAGGTTATTTAATCGGACTATATTGTATTCAAGAAATGAGCAAGAAAAATGATATGCAGTTAATCAATATCTTTAATTCTGCTTATCCAAATCTTATTACTTCCAATGATAGTAAAAATGTTCTAGTAAGTTCCAATCCAATAGAGCAACTCATTACTAAGCTACAAACTGATTTGCCAAAAGAAAATGACGAATATATCAGCCAATTTAAAAAGAATATTCAAGAGGCAAAAAAATCCAGCGAAATTCTGCTTAAACAACATTACCCCGAGCCAACAATTCCTGCACGCGTACTTTCAGCTTTTGATAATCATTAGTAATTGCTATTAGCGTTTTCTGATACTTACAAACTAAGTTCACTATGTGAACCTAACCTCACAAGTTCCAACGTTTTTTGATCAGGTTTTCGATAAATAAGAATTAAGTCCGGTTTGATATGACAATCGCGATGATCTTTCCAGTTATGGCTTAAAGCATGATCATGATAGCGCACCAGCAATGGCGCATCAGCGGCAAGTAACTTTACAACGTGAAGCAAATCCTTATCTAAGGTTTTTTTGTGCTGTCCCGAGCGTTTTTCTCGTTTGAAGTCACGTTTAAAACGGTTCGTATATTTAATCGTCCGCATTTAAGCTATCCAACAGGTCATCTAGTTTCTTTACCGTAGTTAGACGACCCTGTCGTGCAGCTCGCATTGCAGCAATGGTTTTTTTATTGGGAATAAGTGGCTCAAAAGGTAACGCTTTTTCTTTGGCAACTCGTGTTAATAACAAACGAAAAGCATCAGAAATAGTCAACCCCATTGCCGCAAGGACAATGGATGCTTCTTCTTTGATATCTTCATCAATACGGGCGCGTACCACTGCATTTACTGTCATAATCAATCTCCACTGTATGTGCTACAGTGTAGCCCAAATTATGTTACTTGTCAAATCAATACTCAAACAACATGCTATTACAAAAAACCCAGACGCGGTGGAGTTTGATATACGGTATGAGCTGGAAGTGCTTGAGTAACAGGGTAAGAAATAGGAGCAGTACGCTCAGATCTAAATAAAACAGGGTGAAATATTATCTCTGTTTCTTTACAAGCAAAATTATCTGTCTTTTCAGATACATCTTTTATTTCCGCATGATCTTGCGCTGTTTTTTGAGGAGGTATGTAGTCATAATAATAAAACACACAACCAATGTTCCAACCTAACAAAACAAGGCCTCCTAAAACAACACACATTGCCCAGGCAGGTAAAATACCTATCACACTTAAGCTTCCTATCACAGGCAATAAGGTAACAATGAATAATGCAATGGTCAATAGAAAAATGAATAGATTCCCGCCCATCCACCATTTGCTTGCTAATAACTTTGACGCAAATTCACTCCAACTTAAATCCAATTGCTGCAAGAGAGATGGCTTAGGTTCTGCAGCCAATAAAGCCAGATCCAGTTTATGTTTAATTTTTTTTTGTTCCGCTGCATGGATATCTGCTAGTAGCGTATCAAATGTGGCTTGAATTCCTTCGCCAGTTTTTGCAGAACAAAAATGTATGCTAACTTTTAGATCATTTAAAATTTTCTGCGCTAATATGGTTTGTAGCTTTTGAATTAATAGCGCTTCTTGTTGAATTCTATTAGCTTGCTCAATTAAATCTAATTTATTAAACAAAAAGAAAAGCGGAACAGTGATTGTCTGTTCCAAGACGAATCCCAACCAATCTAAGATGGTAGCTTCTTCTAATGGCACTGAGCCATCAAATACAAACCCTATTCCATTAAGATTTTTATCTTGAAGATAGGTATGAGTCAAGAAACGATAATGTTTTGCGCTGCTGGCATCCCATAAAGAAACTTTAAATATATCTGTTTGAAAACAGATAAATCGAGCATAAATATCAACAGCAATAGTAGGTTGGTAACCTAAATCAAATCTACTATAAACCAACTGCTTTGAGATACTTGTCTTACCTGCTTTGGGCGCACCAAGCAATAATAAGTTCACTTGTTGAGATATTTTTTGTTGCATTAATGCTAAAACCAACGTTGATAAATTCGCCTGATGATGACTTATTTTCTTTTGGTAAGATAACCCGACTATTTACTGTATTGGCGGTAGAGCATTAAAGTAGAGAACAACTAATTCTATATCCCTTATTTTCACTTATATTTTTATTGGGCTTTTCAGTATGGCTTGCAGTATTTTCTTGAGAAGAAATAGGTGGTTGAAAAACAGGCTGATAACTCTCTTTATGAGTAGACTGCAAAATTAATTTCTTAATTTCTGCCACGATGGCATTAACAGCTGTCGCTGAATTCCACATTGTGCCATTGCTTTCTACAATAATAGCTTTAACTTGTTCATCGCTAAATGATTGCTTACCCAATTTCCCTAAGGTGTATTTATCTAAGTCATAAACTAAATCAGCTGTTCCAGATGAAAGCAATATAAATGCTGGTGTGTCTGAATAAAAAAAAGCTTTTTGTATATGTTCTAGTATTCCATCATTGACACGCTGAGCTAATTCAGATTTTGCCTGTGGGAAATTATTCATAATAAAGTCACTATACTGGGAAGAAAGCCAGGAAATAACTAAAGGGTAGTCATCTTTTACATCCCCTGCTGGAATCCAGTTTTTTTGTTGCAAAAATGAGTGAATATCACCTTCGCAAGTTGAACCGGGATAGCCAAAAGTCGATAAAGATACAGCATCCCCTGTACCACCTTGAAGCTGCTCTCTTTTTGCCGTTTCTTTATTAGCTACTGTGCGCAAGCACAGCTTTTGTTGGTTCAGATATAACAAATCCTCCCAGAGAAGATAAGATTGTGTATGATTTGGATCTTTTTCAGAAGACATATTGATTACCTCACTACAAATTTAGAAAATGATGAACTTATGAAAACTAAAAGATGTTTGGTGATTTCTAAACCATCTGCTGTTTCAAAATTGATGAACTGCTTAAATTATTAGTTACTACTTCCCCCATCTCATTTCTTCCAATAGCTTGCAAAAGCTTAATGGCTTGCTCAACGTAGACGGCTTGATTAAGTTTTTTTGCTAAGGTTAACGCGGCAAGATAATATTTTGCCGCACTATTTAAAATGTCTTCTTTTGCCTCTGACTTATCCACACTAATACAGTTTTGATAGGCTAATCCAACATTAATATTAGCTTGGATACCACGCTCACTTTCTTCTGTTACTAAATCAAGCTGACTACGAAAAAGCACAGCAACTTCATAATTATTTTTTATTGTTTTTTTATCGTCCATTTTTTCTCCCGCTCTAACTAAGCTTAGACTGATATGAAGATAGATTGCTACTTAAATGAGCCTCATATGCTTGCCTACTATAAAAAATTAAATCATTACGTTCATGCTCAACAGCGACTAGCCCTACCTCTCCATTATCAGTTTGCTTTTTAGTCATTTCCCAAAGCGTATCAGAAGCGACACCTGTAAACATCTGAAACAAACCATACGCAAAATTAACCACAGGGTCACCTTTAGGAAAATAATAGTAATCTTTGCGTTTTTGTTCTTTATAAACAACTGTATTGTTTGCAGTTGGCCATTTATAAACTTCCTCATAACGAAAAACACCAAGACTTTCAGTATCAGTAATAATTTTTTCTAAACAATGGCTTTCTAGCGTGCTCAAAAGCTGTTGGAAAGTATCAAGATTGATTACTTCTAACTTAAGAGGCGTATTTTTATACTTATAACCTTTTTCATTAACCTCGGGAAAACTAGAGAGCCGACGCACTACCCCCACATGCGTATTCGCAGTATTCACTAGATTAGGAGTAGTCACATAATTAATCACTCTCATTGAAATCTGCTCATCAAAATCGCCCAAATAACCACATCCTGGTGCATCAAATGTTACAGCAAAAGCGTTAACAGGGTTTGGTAAAACAGCACGGGCAGCAGCAATATAGCCACCTAATGAGAAACCTACATGAGTAACTTTTGTGACAGGTATTCTAGTCTCTACTCCACTATTATTAACCATGATGTGAGAATATTTATGATGTATTTGTTCAACATATAAAAAAGCAGCTTGTTCTAAAATTTCCGGTTTTTCTTTTTCCATTATTTTCAAATCAGCTAGCACATTACCGGCTTTATCAAAACAAGTGCCACGATGTGCAATCACTATTTCGGCAGTATGAGTAGCTTCATTTAACTTATAATAAGCCACACCAAAATAACCATGTTGATCGATTCCTAATTCTTCACTAGTTTCCAAAGGCTCCCATCCATATTGTTTTGCTAGTACTTCACGATAACGATGTTTATTAATCTCATGTTCTTTAAGCTGGTTTAGTGTAGCTTCCTCTCTATAGCTCGACATAATACTAATTAATGCATATTGATAGTGTGGTTGATTAGCATCATCTAGTGATAGTTCGCGTTCAATTTTTTGCTGACCATCCTGCGCGAGCAAATTATGTAGCCACTCCCTATCCTTAACAAAGTTTAATGCCAATTCGCCTTGATGATTTTTTACATTTTTCTTTGCCCCTGCAGCCAATAATAAGCGTATAATTTCTTTATGTTGGTTTTTACAAGCAAAATGCAATGCAGTATCGCCATTAGCATTAAAATCATTCACAGATGCATCATGATTTAAAAGTGTCCTAACTACTTCTACATGACCTTTCCCCGCTGCAAGCATTAAAGGAGTATCAAGAGGAAAACCAGCATAACAGTCAGTGTCTCTATAAAGATTTTTCTGATTAAAATGCGCGCCTTTTTGGATTAAATAATTTACTACCTGGTGATGACCATTTAAAGCTGCCATGTGGATAGGAGTATAGCCACGCTTATTTTTTACATTGATAAATGAACGTCCTCTTGCAGCATGTTCATTCAAAGACACCAAAACATCCAAATGACCATTCAAAGCAGCCAAATGTAAAGGTGTATTATGTTCGCTCTCGGCACTATAAAAATAAGGTTTAAATATTATCTCTGCGCCCTTTCCAAGCAAAAAATTCACAACTTCAATCTGTCTATGAAAAGCAGCTAAACATAAAGGAGTATGCCCTCTTTGATCTGTGGCATTAATATATGATTTTTTTAATAGTAGAAACCTCATCACTTCAACATGACCATTTCTGGCAGCATAGTGTAACGGTTGCCGACCTTGGCTATCCTCAGCTTTTAATAAAGCACCCGTAAGAATGCTGGTGTTATTTTCTGCACGATGATACGAATCGGCCAAAACTGAAAGAACCCCGCCTAAAACACTTTGGCTTCCTTTAATGTTTCCCTTTCTTGAAGATTCATCTAAATCATTTACTAATGATTGAATAGTAGTTAAATCCCCCCTTTCAGCAGCTATATGAAAAGCATTTCTCTGCTGCGAATCTTTTCGTCTTACAGTCTCCAACAATTTATCATCCATGATTAGTCTCCTTTTTATCCGTAATTATCCTAAAAATAAGACGTTATATTACTGATTAACCAAGTAAGTGTAAAATTTGGTATTACCAAGGGAAAATAAATAGGGAGAGGGAGAAGAGAGTTAGAAAAATAATTTCTTTACTTATTAGCAATTTTACGTCGACCCACCCCAATTCATACTTTGATCTTCTTTTTTTATTAAGGCAATGAGTTCTGCTTTATGCATGTTGGCCCATTGGCGTACGGTTGTGCCTTTACGGTTTAGCAAAATTTGTACATCATCTTTTACATTGCCAATGTAATCCATTCTTCCATCTTCAATTTGGACACATGTCTCAGCAACACTAAAAAAATAAGGATCGAGTGTTTTTGGATCGACATTCAGATCTTTAATGAAAAGATCGGCGGAACGAAGATCTGGGATTATTTTTGTTTCAGTTACTTCAGATAGAATATTGGCAAGTTCATAAATATCAAAGGATTCTGTTGAGAACCAATAATCTTTACCGTGATGTTTATCAGAATGTTCAGCTAGAATTTTTGCTGCTGATTCAGCCACATCTTCTAAGGCAACCCAGCCACAAGGTTTTTGGGTATACCAGCGCAATTTATTATTTGTGATAACCGAAAATCCAGTTAGGTTTTGTAAAAAACAATTAGGATGTAAGAACGTCCATTTAAGTCCACTGTGCTTGATGTAAACTTCAATCATTTGATGCCAGGAAAAATGCGGCGCTGTACAATCCCTTGCTTGACTAAAAACACCTAGATGCACCATATGTTTCACCCCTGCATTCACTGCTGCATCAATGATTGTTTTACTTTGATTGAGCATCGAAACAGAATAGCTTGTTAACAAAAAAAGTTTATCAATATTCTGCAATGCATTTGCAAAGGTTCTTGGATCATCAAGGTCAATATAAATGGATTGACCATAAATGTTGGCAAGCGTAGCTAATTTTTCTTTTTTTCTCGTAGCAATAATTAATTCTATAGCCGAACTGTTTTTCAAATTATCGCTGATCAATTTACCAACTTGCCCAGTACCACCTAAAATCAAAACTTTATCTTTATCCATAGCGTTCCTCTCATATAGTATTGAAGATAAATATCCGTAATAAGAGCGAGCATAAAAGCGCATGCCAAGGCAAAGGTTAGCAAAAAATGAGAAGTTTAGCAGCGCTAAATGACGAGTTTTTTGCTAACCTTTAACGATGGCAGGTGCTTTTAGGCGACACTATCTATTACGGATATTTATCTTCAATACTATAATACTTGGTTATGCTGCTAATTGCTTTCGATACCTATGTAAATATCCACAGTAGCATGATTAGGATCAACGACTCTTTGATCGTATATTTCAAAATCTGCTTTATAAGTACGCTTTCCGCCAAAATCCAATGACGTCATCTGCCAAATCTGTTGCCATGCTGCAATCACCACATCAGGTAATTTACCAACAACCGTAAATTTCTGGTAATAACTAGCTGGAATCAGCAACGAATTGATCTTCGAACCAATTTGGTTCTCAACAGATTGCACTTTTTCCCCAAGAAAATAAGTGTAGTCACCATGTTCATCGCTTTCGTAATTGGTATAAACAGAATAAGTAACACCTGGGTTAATACGCTGCTCAAATTCATTGGCAATTTGTTGTGTCCAATAACTATTCATCATCGCGCCAATTTTAGCGTTTTGAGGATTCATTTCATTTTGATTATTAGTACGTGCGGATATACCAGCAAGGATAAAACTATCAAGCTTAATTTTTTCTTTGTTCATAGTATTAGCTCACCAAATTTAAGTGTGACGCAAAGTATAATTTAAGATTATGGTATAATTCTTATGCTTTTACTATTTAATAATAAAAAGCCCTTTATTTACAAATAACCACAAAGTGATTTGCTTGTTTTCTCAGGGGAGAGAAGTTTCAACCTGAGGTTAATAAGTAATGTCAGACCTAGCCGGCCATATTACTTGGATTGATATTTTACGTGGAATTGCAATCCTCATCATGATTCCCGCTAACCTTTCTCCTTGGTTAGGAGAGCCACATGCTCTTTGGTATCGAATTATGGATTCTTATGCTGCACCTACTTTTATTATGGTTAGCGCAGGCATGATAGTTTTAAATAGCCATAAACATAATTTACGCTATTATCTTTCTCGTGGTGGCTTGATTATAGGGTTCGGCGCGCTAGCCGACATATGTTTGCATTGGATATTGCCATTTACTTCCGTTGATGTGTTGTACTTAATTGGTGTGGCCTTACCTGTTACGTTTTTAGCTCAACGCTACAGCTCTCGTCAGCTTTTAATATTTGGTGTGCCGTTCTTTATTATCACAAGCTTTTTATTGCAAAAATTATTGGGTTATCATACTGCTGCATTAGAAGTGCCTATCACTCAACCATTTTGGCCAGGTATCTCACGTATTTTATTGAGTTGGTTCGTCGATGGATGGTTTCCTCTATTTCCATGGTTAGCATATGGGCTTTTAGCCACAGTATTTTTTCGATTCATCTTTAACACTAAAGATGGAAAGATACCAAACTCTTGGTTGGTTTTTGCTATTTTCGCAGTTACTTTAGGATTCTTAGGTCTATTTCTGCCAATTAATGCAAATTGGCTGCCTACTCTTGTGAATGGCGGAATCATCGAATTACGCGATGGTTACTCCGAGATATTTTATCCCTCCACACTACCTTACATATTGTCTTCATGGGGTATAGTTATTATTTTTGCTTTTCTCGCACAAAAATTAAGCCAATATAAAATAAGTTCTATCATCGCTACCTTTGGTCGCTATACATTACTCATTTATTTTTTTCATCAGACAGTAGGAACCTATATCATTAATTTCTTATTACTTTGGTCTGGGTATACTGCTATTGATAGTCGCTTGGTATTCACCTTAAGTGTGCTGGCTACCATGATGACTGCTTATGGGTTATGCCAAATCGTAGAACAAGTGAAAAAAATTAAACGCCCGAAATCATTAGCGTTACAGTTAGTTTTTGGGAAATAATCTCCATCAATTTGATCACGTCTATCAACATTGCCATAAAGTAAGCTGATCCAATAAAGTGAGTACATTAATGTTTGTCATGCCAGCGCAGGCTCACTAGTGCCCGGAGAAATTGAGTAAGTTTTGATCACACTGTATTAGTAACTCAAATGATCGGTATTTCATCCCCTCTCCCAGCCCCAAAGGTCATAAAACCTCCTCAGCTTGTTCTGGGAGAGGGCCAGGGTGAGGGAAAATGGAATGATTCAAGAAGATGCCATAACTTCATGAAGGGGCAGCAAACTCACTTTTATTTATCTGTTTTTCTTATTGTTTGTATCATTTTGTGGTTTTCCCTCACCCTGTTCCTCTCCCAGGATAAAATCTGGGGGTTTTATAAACATTTCGGGCTGGGAGAGGGGAACGTCTATTTTTATTTTCTATCTGAAAAACAGATTGTTGCTTTATTGGACAATTTCTCCGGACACTAGTGAGCCTGCGCTGGCATGACAAATGTAGGACACAACTGCGTAATATGATGATTACTTATTCAATTGATGCAAAATAACTGCATTCCCTTCTGAATCAATAATAACTGCCATCCTACATACCGGCGAAGAAAAAATATCTAGTTTTATTTTTACTTCTTCCGATTTCAAGCGCGAAACAATTTCATCTAAGTCATCTACTTCAAATGCAATACTACCTCCAGCATCCGCACTTGGTGCAACTCCTTGTGCTAGTGTAGTGATTGCCAAACAACCTCCACCAGGCAAATCATACTCCACCCATGCACCTTGATCGGAAATTGTTCCAACCGAAAGCTTTAGATTTTTCTCGTAAAAACTCCTAGCACGATCCATATCCTCAACAGGATACATAGTAAATGCGACTTTTTTTAACATGGTTAGTTTTCCTGGTTTATTTATTAAACTTTAATATTCGAGTGCTGTTGCGGACTAAAAAAGAGCGCCTTTGTAGGTCTTAAGATACTCTATCATATAGACTCTCTAGCAATAACTTACATAATTATACAGTTTGCTTTATAGCTTCTTAATGAAATTTCACAGAATGGATATTCTTTTGATAAAAATTTACGTATGCGATCTAAATCAGGATTATTGTTATACCTACCAATAAATAATTTAGATAATTTACTTTCTCCAATAGCTGATAAGACATGAGCATCATTTTCAAACGAAACACCGTAGGTAAACAAAATTCCTTCATGTTTTCTTAATGCGTCATAACATTTTTTTAAATAGTGATTAGTTGTTATTTTATTAAGCTTACTTATTGGATCTCCTTCAGAGACATATAATGGAAGATACCCTTCTTTCATTTTTTTATCAATATGTTCAGTTAATTTTTTAAAGCCTGTATTTTTCAATTTATAGGTGGTTTGAATTTTTAAATGTGGACAGTTTTCACTAAAAATATGAAGCGCTCCATGTAAATAAAAAATATTTTGTCCTTCAAAAGACTCACTCCAAAAACAAATCTCTCCAACAGAATCAGGACGGCAAAATCCGTCATTAAAAGGATCGCCCAGAAGATTTTGATCTGCCAAACCCCAATACAAAAACAAGTCATAATTCAGAGTAAAAATATTGCCAAAATTTCTTAAAAATTCACCACATGTGTTAAAAATTTTTTTTAATTCATTTTGATTAGGATGAGTTTTTTTGACCGCCAGCAAAAAAAATTCTTTTATTTTTTCACTATAGGGGTTTATATTTTCTAATACAAAATCACTTTTATTTTTATCAAAAAAATATTCTATCAGTGGCGCAATTTTCTCAATCTCGCGAATAGCAATCTCAAAATTCTTTGTTTTTAATAAATCAAAAAGTTTGCCAATTGAATTTAACTTTTCATCTATCAATAATTCATCTTTAACTTCATCAAAAAGTGAAGTGTAACTAAATGAATCACGCTCACATGCTTTAAGGCAAGCCATACTAAAGCCATTCCCCAATAAAATACTAATAGGCTTTTGTTCTTCTTTTGCTTCTTCTAATGCCTCTTTAAAAGTCAAATCGTCCATGTTCATAACGATTTCCTTTTTCCCATGATAATTATTGATGAGATTGATTAGTATTATTTGGCGAGGATGTTTCTATTTTTATAGCTGTTTCCCGATTTAACTCTTTAATAAGAAGCGTCCTAATAGATTCTTCTTGGTAAGGTTTCCGAAAATGTACGCCTGGCAAGTACGCTCCATTTCTTAAGATATCTTTAGTTAATTTATATCTAAAAAATTTAGACATAGAAAAAAGTAGCTCAGCTAAACAATCACGACTTTTATTTACCCAGTAGGTGTTATCCTCTTCATTTGGAATATGAATATGATTCGTAATTAGACGAATACTTTCTAACTCTGTAACAGTTAAAGTTCTAACTTTATCTTTAGAAAAATTATTAACCTTTATTTTTTCATCCAGGGCTTCAAGTTTTTTCGCAGAAAGATCGTTAATCGTTCTGTATTCATTGTTTTTTTTGTTCACATAATAAAGTTGGTTTTCATACCGAATATATATTCCATTATAAGTGCTTGATAAAGTGCCGATGGTTTCTTTCTGCAGGATAGAAGATGCCAAAAGAAAATCACACATGCTGGAATTAAGATGATTTCGATATATATTCCAAGCATGCTCAATATTTTTTTTCTTATAAAATTCAATATCTATCATATTTAAAGCTTCAACATGCTTAATGGAAATTACGTCAGCACGTGTCGCCATAAGAGTTTTAAAAATATTCAATTTTTTTACTCTTTTTTCAGTATATATTTTTTGTAACCATAACGTTAAAAAAGGAGAAACCAAAGTTGCAAGAACACCAAAAAACGCTATTAGTCCAGTATTTTGTGCAAAGCATGTGTCCATCTGTTTATATCCCTTTAATGCTTTTATTAATATCTCAAAATCCCGTCCTATCAACAACCCCCCTACTAACCACCCACCACCGCTTCCTGTAAACATTGCTAACTTACCCTCCATCACAAACCCTCTTCCGCTACTCACAACTTTCACCGCCAAATACGCTAAACTTTCTGCATCTAAATAATGATTGCGTTGTTTGACTTTTACCCACACGATTTTCCAATGGGTTTGATGGATCGTTGTTCCGCTGTAAAACTATTTTGGAAGCAGTCTAACTTTATCTATTGTTTTGCCAAAAAATTAAGATACTCCAACGTAATAACTTGCTTATTGGGTTAGTAAAAGCCAATATTATTAGTACTTACTAACTTAATTTGAAAATAAATGGTAACCTCTGTCTAGCAATTTTTAAGAAAGCACCCTGTCTTTACCTATCAGGATTTTGCTACGGCTTTATCGGAAAAGGAAGTGCGCAGCCCCACACGATAAAAGCCCTGTTAACCCATCATATCCATCCTTAAAAAGGAACATAATAATGCATGACATGAAACGTTTATCTTTGACACTAGCTATTCTAGCGTTGAGTGCACCTGCATTTGGTAATAGTGCTGTGGTAGTGCCGAGTCAACACGGTGGTTTTAAGATGGGTATTGATGCTTTGTATCTACGTTCCCACCAATAGTCAATTGGATTATGCCACAGTAGTTACTTTTCCAGGCGGTCTTTCAGAAATTGTAGAACAAAATAAAATCATTGATCCCAGCTATGATTGGGCGTTTTATGCAAAAGTGGGTTATTTATTCCCGTGCACCGGTAATGATTTGACCGTGGGTTATACTTATTTACGCAGTAACGAACCCAAGTCGGCGGTTGTGCCGTCAACTGGAAGTGATTCGATTAGTCCGATTCTTTTGGTTATGCCAATTAGTACGGCAGGAGTATCATTTAGTAGCGTACAAACCAAAGCGACGTTTAATTTGAACGCTGTCGATTTAGAAGGTGGCCAACGTTTTACCACCGGGGCTTACGACATGCGTATGTTTGCTGGAGTGCGCTATGCAAATATTGATAATGAACTGACTACTCATTCGGGTGCACCAGTTGGGCTAGAATTTATATCTTCTGTCGATCAAGAGTTTAGTACGCATTTTAAAGGAGTAGGCCCAAGGATTGGCGTTGATAGTCGTTATTGCTTAAGCAGTGGATTCGGTCTAGATGCCAGTCTAAGTACAGCTTTACTGCTAGGAACAATCGATAGTCGCTTTGATGTGCAGGCGCTGGCAATTAATCAGCAAAATCCTATTTTCTCTTTAGGAACCAAAAATAGTTCGCAAAATCGTTTGGTTCCGAATCTTGATGCAAAATTGGGAGTTGATTATACCTATACGATTTCTACATGTAACAAATCTGTTTTAATTGTGGAAACAGGATATCAGCTTACCAAATATTTCAACGTTATTGATCGTACGGGAATTGTCGACACAAGCGGGAATGGCGAGGTTATTTACAAAAACAATACGAGTAATTTAGCCTTTGATGGTCCTTATTTAGGTGTGAAGTATTATGCTTAGTTACCCTAGAGTGACTTCCTTTCAATATGCTTAACAAGCATATAACTCCGGATAGCGAAAATACTTACCATTAAACAAAAAACTTTTTGACGTCATCATGCAGGATTCAGGTGCAGCTAATATAGCCTCATATTCTGTTTCATCTAAAAAGTTATCGGGACAAAACTGTAATACCACTTTATTAAATTCTTCGGGAATCAACCCAATGATGTCGGTGATTTGACATTGCTTTTGAGAAATAATTTCTTTGATATAAAGCGTATGATTGATGATTTCAAAAACGATTAACGCGTGTAACTTTTCTGAATAATAGAGCTTTTTCTGCAACATATTAAAAATAAAAAGTGCGCTACCGTTTTCCTTAAGAATACCGAGTTGATCTGATAAGGGTAAGCGAGAAGAAAGTAAATGATAGGTCAAGTCTAAATCATCAGGATTATCTAGATTGATTATTCTGATATCAGAACCATTGTTCTTTGAACGCAATCTTATCTTTTCGCTCACCATAAAATCATATTCTGGCAGCATAATTTTATAGGGATAATTTTGATACAAATAGGGTTTGGTCGTAAATAACAGAGATGAATCAAATTGATTGTCTACATATTGCATAACTTCTTGCATCAACTGTTTAAAATAACCCTTACCACGATGTTCCTGTTTGACACAAACAGCATGAATTGCAGCAGTAAGACAGACTGTTCCGTTTAGCATTATTACCATTGGCCACACACCAGCATGCGCAATAATTTCCCCTTGGTCTTCTACAATAAAAGGTGTTGATCCCTTGCTCCAAGACGCTTTATGCTTCAGTCCATTCACTGCAAATTCCTTACAGCCAGGAAAAACCTCATCAATAAGTTTTATACATCGTTCAAAGAGAATAGGATTATTCGAGTAATTGCTGATCATGGGTATTCCTTCAATGAACTAACCATTCATTCCGCGAAATTTTAAGTTTTTTTCTAAATATTCCTTTGTATCTTGAAGCTGTTGCTCACCTAAAAATTTTTCCGATGGTTTGCTTTCAAAAAACTTCGTACAACTCTGACTAAATTGATTATTATTCAATGTAGCTAATTCAAGCGCTTTTATTTTCTCAAAAATTTCTTGCACGATTTCTTCAGGTGTTTTATAAGAAACGGAAAGATCAGAATCCGTTTTTTCAACAGAAACAATAATTTTTGCAAGTTCAACGTATTTTTCTAATCTAGTTTTTCGATGAAACTCTGCATTATTTTTCCAACCCTGTCCATCAGAACTGTTTGTAGCAGCATTCGCATAAGTAGGCCTTTGCTTCCAACCATCCTCTTTTTCTAATCTCTCGAGAATAGTTTCATGTTCAGCATAAAGGAAAACAGGCACTATCTTTTTAGCTTCTATCGCTTTTATTACACCAGGAAGTAATAGCGCTCTAGCACCAAAATCAAACCAATCTTTTTCATCTGAAGATGTGATTGTGTCAACTAAAAATCTTTCTTCTAAATCACTTAATGCAGCCTCACCATAAGCTGTTAAAAACGCTCTAGAAGGATCGTCTGCTGTAAAAATATCTGGCGAGATTTTGAGCCCATGGTCTTTTTCATATTGTTGAATCACGCTATCTTCTGATTTAATTCGTGTATTAATCAAGCTATCCGTGGAAATCAACCGGCAATTTATGCTTTGTTTTTTCAAAATATCCACACATGCTTTAAGCGTAGTGGTTTTACCTGTGGCTGGAAGACCCATTAATAGAAATTTTGCCATGTACATTTCCCCATTTTATTTTTTAGAACTCATCCCTAGTAAAGAAACGAAAGTAACAATGCAACTCTCTCCTTAACACTCGTTTTAGGAAGTTCGATAATACGATACCCATATCGAGGATAAGCTTCTAGCAATCGTTCATATTCCATCACTGCATCCTCAAACGAATGTTTTCGTTCATCATCTTGGCAAAAGATTTCCTGCCAAGGAGGAGTCATGAAAATTGTTGAGTCATATCTCAACTCACTGACGAAGTGATCATACTGATGCGCATCTTTGATTTGTAAAGTTTGATAATAACTCACTCCTTCTAAAAAACAGCGATCTAAAAAAACCATTTGCCCCTTAGTAGACTGCATCACTTTTGCTTCGTGAAAAGTGACTATTGATCGTTCAATAAGTAATTTGCAAAAAGCCTCTGGATTTTGCCAAGGCGTGATACCGCTATTGATTGCCAATTGTTCTTTTACCAATTCTCTGCCTATTTCAGGAACAATGGAGTATCCACTATGACTTAATTCAGCTAAGAGCGAGGATTTCCCTCCACCTGAGCAACCAGAGATAACAATTAATTTGTTCATTATTAGGACAAGGTTTTCTGTATATGGCTAATGATCATATTAGCTGCTTCATCAGGAGATTTATGCGTATTATCAATAGTAATCTCATTAGGATGATGTGAGTAAAAAACCACCTTTTCACGTGAACGACAACGTGACAATTCTACATCTCTTGTTTTAAAAGAATTTTTTCGATCTTCAGCTTGGACTCTTTTTACCAACTCATCTTCATCGCACAACAATCTAATGGGGAAAAAAGGTGCTTTACGCTTTTCAACAACGGATACTACTTTATCATAAAAAATCTTGTGGTAAGGGTCTTGATCAAACATCATTTGCGTAATGGCATAGCTCTTTTCTTTTGGGCAAACATCAGCAATCGTTGATAAAATCAGATCATCAGCCGCATTTAATTTTTCCCATGCCTTCGCATCCAACTCCCACATTATCTGATAATCGTCGCCTAACAATTTCAAAATGGGATCAATCCATTCGCTAGTATGGATTAAGGTAAAATTCGTTTTCTTTGCAAGCGCTTCACCCACAGTTTTTTTACCCACACCTGGAAAACCCATGAGAAGCACTAAATAGTTTTCAAATGTTATTTTTTCATTATTCATAAATTATCCTATTTTTATTAAAATAAACTTTTTGGTCACTTCAAAGGTATTTAACAAAATTCTTTACGTAAAAAATAGAAAGTCGAATCTTTGGCATACCCTTGGCGAGCAAATTCAACGCTATACCCCAGTTTTTTATAAAATTCTAATGCCTCCCAATCCATCGTATTGACGGTTGAAAACATACAACCTCGTTCTTTTCCTAGCTTTTCAGCCGCTTGCATCAGCTTTGTACCATAACCTTGTTTGCGTAAAGTTTCTTCAACATAAAGTGAATCAATATGTAAGCAGCCATAGAGTATTGTGCAATTGCAGCCGCCTTGAAGCTTATTATCTACATCACGAATAAAAAAACCAAAAAATTCCAGTGGGTCATGTCCTTTCTGTTGGCTCGCATAGGCGGCAATGCCTTTGTTTAAGAAATTGATATCTTCAGGGCTGGGATCTGGTGTGTAGATGATTTTATAAAACACGGGTTAAATTTCCATTCGCATATAATGAATGTAGCCTACTTCTTTTGCCCCGTGAATGCTCTTATAAAAATCAATCGCACCTTGATTCTGCTTGAGAACAATCCAATTGTGAGGCTCGATAGTTAGGTAACTACTAAAAGAATAGCCTACTGGCTATTTTTAGTCCTATTATTTAGTTACATTATGTTCACAAATTTGCCACTATGACCATGGTGTATTTTATTAAAAATGTCTACGACTCAAACATCCGATAAACTAGAAATTACTTTATCACTAGTAACTAACCTCATTGCAGAACAATTTCCACAATGGGCTCATTTACCAATTAACCCCATTGAATTAAGCGGCATGGACAATCAAACCTTTCGCTTAGGCAGTGATATGTCTATACGCTTACCAAGCGCACAAGGATATGTAGCACAAGTGAAAAAAGAACAAACATGGTTACCTATTTTAGCTCCACATTTGTCGATCCCTATTCCTCTGCCTCTGGCTATGGGACAGCCTTCAAAACATTATCCATGGCACTGGTCAGTTTATCGATGGATTGAAGGAGAAAGTGCCAATACCTTGAATCTGAATGAGACAATATTACAATCATTGGCATTAGCACTTGCCAAATTTTTAACTGAGTTACAGCGAATTGATACAAAAAATGCTCCTTTGCCGGGGCTTCACAATTACTGGCGTGGCGCTCATCCTTCTGTTTACGATGCTGAAGCCCGATCAACGATTGCCAAATTATCCTATTTAATTGATGCCAATAAAGCGATATCGGTTTGGGAAAAGGCTATTAGCTCTAAATGGAGTAAGCAACCCGTATGGATTCATGGTGATTTTGCAAGTGGGAATCTCATCTTAAAAAACCAGCAGCTTGCTGCCGTTATTGATTTTGGCTGTATGGGTGTTGGCGATCCTGCTTGTGATTTGGTAATCGCCTGGACATTTCTTACAAAAAAAAGTCGAAAAATTTTTAAGGAACAGGTTGACCTAGACTCCGACACCTGGGCCAGAGCACGCGGCTGGGCCTTATGGAAGGCTAACTTTGAGCTTGTAGCGCTCAAGGATAAGACTAGTCCAGAGGCAATGAAGCAACAGCAAATTATTGATGCCATTTTAAATGAACACGAATGTGCTGTTTGAATTGATCAACATTTTTCTATAACTACCATTCGCATACAATGAGATTCTTCGTAAAAATGCTATAGTTTACCGTCAAGAGAACTTATGGTGTTAACTTAAGTGAAAGTAAGTTTCTCTGACTCAGGGACCGAAACTTGATTATTTTCTGGCTGACGTAAGATGTTTTCAATTGGAAGCTGCACAAACACTGGTTGAAAACTTTCTTTAGTAATTTGTTGTTCTGTAACCGTAGTTATTTGTTCCGCTTTATTATTTTTTGTTAAATCATGTAGTTCAGCTAATTCTTCTTCAGTTAAACTAACATTTGCTATGAGTAGTGGGTTTTGTCCTTTGTCGTATAAAGTATTAGTAGTGCGAGCAATTTCTCCTAAGAAAAGATTAATACTTGTAGGAGAGGCAAAGAAATCTTCCTTTCTGTAACTACGCCCCACTGCATTAACTTGATATTTCGTGTCACTACTCTCTTTCTTAAGTTTTTCTTCCATATCCACTTTTTGCCTTTGAATATAAGGCTGATTTGAATAAACGGTCAAGACAATTTGTTCTGGCTTATCTTGATTAGCATTTAATTTCTGGATTGTCTCCAAAATTCCTTGCGCATTCTGCTCTGTTTTAGCAGAACCTGTTTGATCTCGACTGCTCGCACCACCCACATTGACTGGGATGTACTTAAACTTCTGATTAAGGCCATGTTGCGCCAGTTGTTCTTGAACGATTAAAGAAACCATATTGAGTTCTGTAAGAGGAAGACTCGCCTTTTTAAGTTTATCGATGCTATCTTCTTCAGAAACTACAACGCCTCTGCCTAGTTCGCGGTTTCCTCCACTTCCAAATATAACAGCGGTTGTCGGAGTTTTATTGTCAAAAATATCTTCTATCAGCGATTCGGTTCGATACTTTACATTAAGTTCTGAAGAACCTAGTACTACAGAATAGTTAGGAATAACATTAGATATTATTCTTTCAGTCATTCCCAATTGATTGAATAAATCCCAATAAATCTCTTTAATAGCAACTTCTGTTAAATGAGGTGGAAGCTTTGAACGATCATGCCCTTTAAACCATTTATTTTGTCCCACTGCTTGTAAAAATTCAATTAATTCAGATTGAGTCTTTATATCAACAGGGTCAATTAGCTTATTTCCTAATGGCTGCTTTTTTTGCCACTGTCTTTCCAGAGTTAATAAGTTAAGCAATATTTGAGCTTGTTGCTCAGGGATTTGTAAAAATTTAGCAATAATCTCTTTTAGCATAAGTTTCTCCATTTTTTTGCGTAACTACAAAACCTGAAATTTATTCCATTATATTTATACGAGTAAAATATTTGCAAGTCTGGGAACGTATTGTATTAGATACATCGTTTTATTTTTTCAGTAAGTGAGCAGGGTTTTAAAAAAATCTTCCGAAAATCATGGCTTAGGTAACCCGATTAATTGACGTCGTTAAAGGAATGAACACGAATGTGAACAGCATTAGGAAATAATCGCTCACTCTCAATTTATGTTATTATATTTATTACATTTCTCTTTTTGAGGTATCCCGCCCATGCGCAATTAAGTTTTCAAGTGAAGATCAACCATTCCTGTGTTGATCATGTGTTAAAACACCTTGGAGGCTTTAATATGACGCAACGTACGCAAATTACTATTCATCAACTCAATTTTACTCTACCAGACGGCAAGGTGCTGTTTGACAATCTCAATCTGGTTTTTGCAAAACGCAAAATAGGGTTAGTGGGTAAAAATGGTATCGGTAAGTCCACACTATTACGCTTAATTTCAGGCGAGCTTTATCCCGATTCTGGCAGCATTCACGTTGAGGGAACACTCGCTTATGTGTCTCAATCTTGGGATTTTTTAGCTGCTCCTAACTGTACTATTGCTGGCCTATTAGGTTTTGAGCAAAAAATTCACGCATTGCAGCGTATTTATCAAGGCAGTATCGAGGCACAAGATTTCATTGATCTGGATGAAGATTGGCAAGTTGAAGAACGATTGCAACAACAATTAAAACTTTTCGGTATACAGTACTTGGCTGACGATACACCCATTCATCAGCTAAGCGGCGGAGAAATCACACGCTTACGGCTCACGCTGGCGTTTTTTTCTCATGCTGATTTTTTATTATTCGATGAACCTACCAATCACTTAGACAGTGTGGGTAGAGAACAGCTTTATCTGATCTTGCAACCTTTTTTTGGACACATCAAAGAGAGATGTTTTCCTGCATTTGGTACACTCTTTCAAACTCATTAGGTGATAGATAGTTTAAAAAAGAGTGTCGCCGTTGGTTGTTATAAAAAATTTCTACATATTCAAAAATACTTTGTTTTGCCTGTACACGGGTTTCATATTTGTGAAAATAAATATGCTCAGTTTTTAAAGTATGAAAAAAACTTTCTGCAACCGCATTATCAAAACAATTACCTGTTCCACTCATACTGCACGTAATCCCTCGTTTTTTGAGTAAGTCTTGAAATCCACTACTCGTATATTGGCAACCCTTATCTGAATGATGTATCAGTCCGCCATTAACCTCACGACGTTCTAAGGCTTGGTTAAGCGCTGTTATCACCACCTCTTTTTTTAACCGTTCGCTCATCGACATGCCCACCACCTTGCGTGAAAATAAATCTAAAATAACCGCTACATATAACCAACCTTCCTCCGTCCATACATACGTAATATCAGATACCCACTTTTCATTTGGCTTATTCGCCTTAAACTCTTGCTGTAAACAATTAGGCGCTGCTACCACCTCTGGGTCGACTTTCGTTGTCACCTTAAACTTTTTTCTCATCTTTGCACTTATCCCTGCTTCTCTCATTAATCGCGCTACCCGTTTCCTGCTGCAACCATGACCTTTAGCACGTAACTCTTTATGAATCCTTGGACTTCCATAAGTCTCTCGACTCCCTGTATGAACCTTTTTAATGTCAGCTAATAACCGTTCATTCGCTTGGGTTCTTTCACTTAGAATTCCTTTTAAAAATTGGTAGTAACCACTACGGCTGACTTCCAAAACATCTGCCATCTCCTGGATAGTCCATTGTTCCGCATGCGCTTTCATAAATTCATATCGCTCCCCCCGTACGATGAGAAGATGGCTAGTGCTTTTTTTAGAATATCTCTCTGACGCCTTAGATAATTAACTTCCTTGCGTAAACGCCTGACTTCCTCTTCGCCTGGCCTTGCATTTCCTTTTCCGGGAAATGCTTCAATTCCATCTCGCTTATGACTCTTTAGCCAACCCGCTAAAGTCGCTTCCGGAACTCCTAATTCTTCACTTAGCTTTGAAATACTACGGTTCCCTTCTAAGTACAAATTCACTGCATTGGTTTTAAATTCTTTGTCATATTTTCTCATCTCACGTCTTGACATCACACCTCTCCTCTGATCAACGATTTTTACACTTTATCGTCTCTCTTCGATGTGTCCACTAAATGGTAGCAAGATCAATCAAGCGATTCAGGATTGGCAAGGAGGCATTGTCATTGCCAGCCATGATAGAACGCTATTAAATTTCATGGAAGAAATCATTGAGCTCAATACCTTGGGTGTTGCCTGTTATGGTGGCAACTATGCACACTATATCGAGCAGAAATCCATTGAGCAGGCAGCCCATGTTCGTTCACTCGAAGACGCTAAAAAATTACTGCAAAAAACTTCTCAAACGATTCAAGCTTCTCGCGAAAAGCATGAGCAAAAGCAATCGTATGGTCGAAACTTAAGAAAAAGCCGAAGCATTGATAAAATGGCTGCCAACTCCAAAAAAGGACGGAGTGAACGCACTCAAAATAAATTATCCATCAAACAAGAACGATTGACCGATCACGCTGAAACAAAGCTAGAAGCCGCTAAAGCAAATATAGAGATCAACGATGAAATTCATGTTGAACTGCCAGCGACACGAGTTCCTCATGGGAAATTAATTTTGCATCTCGAACAAGTGACATTTAGCTATTCACATACCCAAAAACCCATCATTAAACGATTTAGCTTACAACTCTGTGGGCCAAAACGAGTCGCTTTAGCTGGTAAAAATGGCAGTGGCAAAACTACATTAGTCAATTTAATTTTAGGTCAGCTTAAACCCGCGATAGGGACGATTGATTTAGGCACGAAACACATTTGTTATTTAGATCAACAAGCTAGCTTATTAAATCCAGGATTATCGTTATTAGAGAATTTTATGGCTTTAAATCCCAGCGTTAAAGAATATGATGCGTATCGATGTTTAGCAGCGTTTTTATTTAAAAATATTACGGTGCATAAACTTATCAAACAATTAAGCGGCGGAGAAAAACTGCGCGCTGTACTTGCCTGTGTGTTAATGACAAAGCAACCACCTCAATTGCTAATTTTAGATGAACCTACAAATCACCTCGATTTATCAAGTGTTTTACAGCTTGAATCCGCACTGAAAAACTATCAAGGTGCAATGATTGTGATTTCACATGATCAAGAATTTTTAAAAAATATTGGCATAGAGCAAGTTCTTTATGCACCGTTTGTTAATTAGCTCGTTACATCAGTAGGTTGCTGTCGCATCAACGCATCGCATTGACAAAAGCATAATGCAACTGCACTAAGCCAGTTGAATAGATTTCTGATTTCAGTAAGCGACAATTAGTTTCCAATGTTATTGGGTTAAACAGTGGTATCCCTTTACCCAGCATCACAGGAATAATTGTTACAATCATTTCATCAACCAGTTTTGCCTGTAAAAACTGCGCAATGGTTATGCCGCCATCAATATAAAGATGTTTTACTCCTTCATCATAGAGTTGATGTGAAAGTTGCATCACATCACCTTGATAGAATGCTACATTATTTTGTGGCTCAGTTTTTTTATTACTCAGCACAATCACTCTTTTGCCCTCATAAGGCCATTTCCCAAAACTTAATACCTTTTCATAGGTATTACGACCCATCACTAACGCGTCCACAGAAGCAAAAAACTGATGAAAACCACAATCTTGACGCAGTGGTTCTGCTGGATGAACCGTTTCTAACCAATCCAAGTTACCATCTTCTCTTGCGATATACCCATCAATGCTCATGGCAATAAAAATAGAGATTTTGGGTAGTACAATATTCATGGGTCACCTATAGTAAGATCAAAAGCGAATGGCCGACAGCAATTGTAATCGCGAAGTAGAGTTTATTATCTCTGATATTTCGCAACCCACACCGTTGCATCACCACAATTTGCATCCTCTATTTTGTGCGTGATTACTTCAAAGTTATATTTTTCAAGCAACTCTTTATACTCAGATGTCGACAAAGAAGCATGGTATAGATTCTCGCCCCCATTATCACTCCATACTTCTCCTGCTTCATGTCCAGAAGTGAATAGTAAAATACCAGCAGGATTCATGTGTTTTTCTAACACAGCAAACATTAACTTTTGATCATCTGCGGGTAAATGAAAAAAACTATGCCACAAGACAATAGCATCAAATTTTTCTTCCAAACAGAGATGCCGCATATCTTGCACATAAAATGTTGCTTTTGGCACATAACGCTTGGCCTTTTCTATCATATTTTGGCTGCCATCAATTCCTGTGACCTGAAACCCTGCATCAACAAAATATTTAGCAACTGGCAGACCCGTGCCACATCCCAAATCCAAAATTTTTCCATTCGGTTTAATATGTGTGGTGACCATATCTAAATAAGGTTTTTCAAAAGAAAGGTCCTGCATCCGAACACTATCAAACCAATCGGCTATTTTTTCGTATGATCGATACACTTTGTCTTTGTTTGCCATATTTAATCTCAGCATGATTTACTTAACTCCCTATTGTTACTATAAAATACCATTAAGGCCAATTTGTTTTATTGGCCTTGTCTACAAGTATTGACTCCGAAATTAAAAAAATAAAGGAAACCTCATGCATGCAGATTATAAAAAAATTTTTCAAGCCAGTTTATTAGTAGCGCTCTCTGGAATTTTATATGGATTTCTTGGCTATTTTGGAACAGGCATTTTAAAAGAAAATACTTCAATTTCAACCATGTTATTTTGGAGATTTTTTATTGCCGGGTGTTGGATGATTTTATTTATTATTAAAAAAAATCCAGCAGAACAGGCGATTGGTCCGATTGATAAACGTATTTTATTATTTATGTTCTTTATTGGTGCCATTGGCTATGCGGGTTCGGCTGGATTTTATTTTATAGCGACTCAATATATTGGGACAGGATTAGCCATGGTAATCTTTTTCTCATATCCTCTCATGGTGGCGCTATTTTCCTGGATAGTGCAACGAAAACAGTTCAATCTAGGAACAATTCTTGCATTGCTTATCATGATGATTGGATTAATTCTTCTGAAAAATTCAACAGAATATTCACTCAGTATTATAGGAATATTATTTGGCATGGTTTCTGCAACTTGCTATGCATTTTATTTGATTGGTAGTAAAAAATTTTCTTCTACCATAGTTAACTCGAAGATTTTAACCATCATGGTGTGCTTTGGATGTGCATTTATTTTTCTTGCACTGTCAGTATCAACCGGTAGCTTTGTATTCCCAAACTCAATAAAAAATTGGCTATATTTTCTAGTCCTCGGCATTCTTATAACGGCATTGCCAATACAACTAATGTTTGAGGGTTTAAAATATGTGAGCACCATGCGCGCATCAATTATTTCCGTGCTTGAACCACTTGTAACAGTTTTCGTTGGCGTATTACTGCTTGATGAATCCGTATCCTACTTACAAGCACTAGGTAGTTCTATTATTCTCGGAAGCGCACTTTTAGTGCAGTTTCAAGGCGAATTGTAGATAACGTAGATTTGAGGTCTATCGTGGTCATTGAAAATGGTCGGGGTAGAGGGATTTGAACCCCCGACATCCTGCTCCCAAAGCAGGCGCGCTACCAGGCTGCGCTATACCCCGATGTATGCAAATTTTCGGCGTTAAAATCGGCCTAAAAGTTTTGACAGCATCTTAGCTGTTAAAAGTTTTAAAAGCAAACTGCACCTTAATAAACTTCAATAAACTTCGCTCAAACGTTTTATCAATTCCGGAAGAGAAAGTAATTCTTGTTCTGAACTCTCTCGCAATGTTTTTAAGGTTAATTTTTCCTGTGCTATTTCATCATCACCAATGACAATCGCCCATTTCGCGCCGCTTTTATCTGCGCGTTTAAATTGAGCTTTTAGCGAACCACCGCCGCAACTCGTAATAATTTTCCACTGCGGAAAAACAGTGCGTAATTTTTCAGCAACAACTAGCGCAACAGCAGTCGCAGCTTCACTGGCTAAAATAACATAAACATCATCTTGTCGCAGAGTAAGGTTTGCTTCATCTGCCATAACTAATTCAACCAACCGTTCAAGCCCTAATGAAAAACCAACCGCATATGTAGGCGAACCTCCTAATTGCTCGACCAAACTATCATATCGACCACCGCCACAAACAGTACCTTGCGCACCTAATTCATCAGTGACCCATTCAAATACTGTTTTATTGTAATAATCTAACCCACGAACGAGACGCGGATTAATTTCATAGCGAATCTCTGCCATTTTTAACACTGCACAAAGGCTTTCAAAGTGTTGTTTTGAATCTTCATCCAAATAATCAATCAGTTGAGGAGCTTTTGCGATTAAGGATTGCATCGCTGGATTCTTACTATCTAAAATCCGCAGTGGATTACGGTGCAAACGCTTTTGACTATCTTCATCTAGTTCTTGTTGATGTTGGAGTAAAAAATCCACTAATAGCGTTTTATAGCGATTTCTTGCCTCTAAAGACCCTAGCGAGTTTATTTGCAAAGTTAGCTTGCTCAATCCCAACATTTTAAACAAACGTGCAGTCATTAATAATATTTCAGCATCAATATCTGGGCCTTTAAAACCAAATGCTTCTGCTCCAAATTGATAAAATTGTCGGTAACGCCCTTTTTGTGGTCTTTCATAACGAAACATCGGGCCTAGATACCAAAACTTTTGTAGCTGGTGATAAAGTAAGCCTTGTTCTATACCAGCACGCACACATCCTGCAGTTGCTTCAGGTCTTAATGTTAAACTTTCTCCCCCTCGATCATCAAAGGTATACATTTCTTTTTCGACGATATCAGTCACTTCACCAATAGATCGTTTAAATAGCTCGGTTTTTTCAAGTAGAGGAGATCGAATTTCTTGGTAGCCATAAGTTGAAACAACTGCTTTAAGGGCATTTTCAACCTTTTGCCAATAATCTATAGCTGGAGGGAAAAGATCATTCATGCCCCGAATAGCTTGGATAGTATGCTTCATAAGTGATGACCTAACCTATTCTATTCATCATCATCAGCCGAATCAGCAAACTCCGAACGAGAATGCGCTTCCCGCGCCGGCTTTTTCTTAGCAGGTTTCGGTTCATCACTGTTTTCATCTGTTGTATTTGCAGTATTTTTCTCTGCAGTTGGCGCGTTAGTTTCTGGCGACTGCGGAGAAGCAGATGAAGTAGTAGCAGGTGACGTATTCTCTGAAGAAGGTGTCACTGCTTGCTGATTTTCAGTAGTAGGTGGAGTAACAGCAGCTGCAGGCGCTACGTTAGCCGCTTCCTCTCCTTGTGAGCCAGGAGTTTTTGCGGGTTCTGCACTAGATGCTGCATTATCAGAATTTTTGGGCTCATTTACTGTGGCAGGTGGTGGCGTTGGATTAGTCAACGCATTGGTCGAAGGCATATTGTTTGCAGGCTGATGTTTTGAGTTCATTAAATTCTGATTGGCGGGATCATTACTGATCACAGAGCTCCACCAAGTTGCCGCTAAAACTAATAACCCTATGCCAATTAAATAAATAATCCAGCGCATAGACTTATTGCTTTTTAAGATAGGTTGTTTGCGCGAACGTGAAGATACAATAAATGATTTTATCTCTGGCATTGGCTTTAACCGGTCAAAATCCGCAATCAATTCATCTGCTGGTAAATTAACTAAGTGCGCATAAGCTCTTAAATAACCTTTAACAAAAGTTATGCCTGGCATAGTTTGATAATCATCATTTTCAAGGGATTCAATACGCTCTTCTGTCAACCGTAGTTGTCTGGAAACATCTGTCACCGTTAAACAAAGTTCTTCTCGCGCATTTCTTAACCGCGAACCAATCTGACTTAGTTCTTTATATTGATTACCTTGTGAAAAAGATTCATTACTCATTTAAGTACCCTCTTTTATATCGCTTAATCGACGACGACTTGTCCGATCTTGAAAACGTCCCCTTAATTGGCCGCAAGCTCCATCAATACCATCTCCACGTGTTTTACGTATCGTCACTACAATACCAGCCTTTTTGACAACATCAGAAAATTGCTGAATCGATTCAGGCGTGGAGCGCTCATATTCCGTATTTGGAAATGGATTAAATGGAATTAAATTAACCTTTGCCGGCACATTTTGCAAACAACGGATTAATTCTTTAGCATGTTTTGGGGTATCGTTAATTTCTTTTAACATGACATATTCCATCATTACTTTACGTCTTGGTTGCCCCTGAAAATATCGTTTACACATATCCATTAACATTTCAAGAGGATATTTTTTATTAATAGGAACTAATTCATCTCGCAACGCGTTGTTAGGTGCATGTAAAGATACTGCTAAAGCTACATCACTAACTGTAGCTAACCGTTCCATTTCAGGAACCAGGCCAGATGTGCTTAAGGTCACACGCCTTTTTGATAACCCATAACCATAATCATCAAGCATAAGCGCTAAAGCTTTAACGACATTATCAAAATTAAGTAGTGGCTCGCCCATTCCCATCAGGACTACGTTAGTTACCCGCTGATACTGTTCATCTTTAAAGATTTGTTGTGGTAAATGCCCACCATCTTCCAGCGCAGCTAAACGATGTACCGCCACCCAAACTTGGCCAATAATTTCGGCTACAGTTAAATTACGATTAAATCCCTGTTTTCCAGTAGAACAAAAGCTACAATTCAGACTACAACCTACTTGCGAAGATACACACAACGTACCACGATCATCTTCGGGAATAAATACGGTTTCAATTGCATTACCATCGTTTAACCGTAATAACCATTTTATCGTTCCATCTTTGGAAGCCTGTTCTAAGATAATGTTTGGTGTTTCGATTACCGTTTCGGCTTTTAACCGCTGGCGCAAAGACTTACTTAAGTTGGTCATCACATCAAAATCCGTTACTCCGTGTCGATGTATCCATGAAATCAACTGAGTTGCATGAAAAGGTTTTTCTCCCATAACCACTAACAGCTCACGCAAAGAAACCGAATCAAAATTCAACAAATTGGGTATTGTCATTTCCGCACACAAAGCTCTTCGTCGCGGAAGAAAAACGAAATTTCACGCCGAGCTGTCTCAAGGCTATCAGAACCATGCACAACATTTGCCTCAATATTATCAGCATAAAGTGCACGAATAGTACCCGGGACTGCTTCTTTTGGATCTGTAGCGCCCATAAGTTCACGATAACGCGATACGGCATCATCGCCTTGTAAAACTTGAATCATCACAGGACCTGAGATCATGAATGAAACTAAACTCTTAAAAAATGGCCTGGTTGAGTGCACATCATAAAATGCTTCTGCTTCTTCACGAGTTAGATGGAGCATTTTTGCGGCAATAATTTCAAAGCCGGATTTCTCAAATATTCCATAGATTTCGCCAATCAAATTTTTAGCAACCGCATCAGGTTTGATAATTGACAATGTTCTTTCTAGCGTCATAGAAGACCTCTTCTGTTAGACTGTAAAACTTTCACCACAACCACATTCACCTTTCTGGTTGGGATTGTAAAATCTAAATCCACTACCTAATCCTGCTTGAATATAATCAATACGGGTACCTTTGACTAAATCTAAAAAAGCTTTTGATACCACCACACATAAATCATCTTGCGCAGGAAAAATGTAGTCATCTGCTTGTTGTTCATTGAAAATTTCGACCTGATAAGAATAACCTGAACAACCCGTTTTTTTAATCACTAGCCGCAATCCTTTGCCAGAACCTTGTTTGGCAATGGTATTCTTTACACGAAAAGCAGCCGCTGCCGTTAAGGTAATTGGTTCAATAGACTGACTTGTAGGATCAAACAATGAGACTTCTGACATAATTTTTTAAGTGTATTTTATAATGAAACTATAATATACCTTAAATTTTAACTGATCGCATATGCGGAAACAACAAAACATCTCGAATAGATGGCGAATCGGTAAACAGCATAGTCAACCGATCAATACCTATCCCCTCACCTGCGGTTGGCGGTAACCCATATTCTAATGCCGTAATATAATCAGCATCGTAATGCATAGCTTCTTCATCTCCCGCATCTTTATCCATCACCTGCATACGAAAACGTTGGGCTTGATCTTGTGGATCATTCAATTCCGAAAAACCATTTGCTATTTCTCTACCACCAACAAAGAATTCAAAGCGATCGGTAATTGTAGGATCTTGATCATTACAGCGAGCTAAAGGCGAAACTTCTAAAGGATAAGCCGTAATAAAAGTAGGTTGTTGTAATTTGGGTTCAACAGTGCTTTCAAAAATTTCAACTTGAAGTTTGCCCAGACCATCATTTGGATGAATCAGTGCACCTGAACGCTCAGCAATAGCCCGTAACTTGGTAATATCCGCCAAATCTTGCTGAGTTATTTGTGGATTATATTGAAGAATTGCCTCTGTAAGTGTCATACGGGCAAATGGACGACTAAAATCAAGGGTTTGGCCTTGATAAGTAATCTTTTGAGTTCCAAATACTTCCTCTGCAAGTTCCGGAATTAATTCTTCCGTTAACCGCATTAAATCTTCATAAGTAGCATAAGCCTGGTAAAACTCCAACATAGTAAATTCTGGGTTATGCCTGGTTGAAATGCCTTCATTACGAAAACTGCGATTGAGCTCAAATACTCGTTCAAATCCCCCAACTACTAAACGCTTTAAATAAAGCTCAGGTGCAACACGAAGATACAATTCCATATCTAGCGCGTTGTGGTGGGTAACAAAAGGCTTAGCAATCGCGCCACCAGGAATAGGATGCATCATCGGCGTTTCTACTTCCATAAAATTTCGCTGTAATAAAAAACGTCGAATACCGGCAATTAATTTCGAGCGTACTTGAAAAATTTTTCTGACTTCCGGATTCATAATTAAATCAAGATAACGTTGTCGATAACGTAATTCTTGATCAGCAAGCCCATGAAATTTATCAGGTAAAGGGCGCAAAGACTTAGTCAATAACTGCAGCGATTTTACTTTAATAGAAAGCTCGCCCGTTTTAGTTTTAAATAATTCTCCCTCTGCCCCAACGATATCACCAATATCCAAATGTAAAAAAGATTCATAGGCTTCTTGGCCTAGATGATTGGATTGAACATATAACTGAATTCTCCCGGAAACATCCTGCAACACCGTAAAACTTGCCTTACCCATTAAGCGCCTAAACATAACCCGCCCAGCAACTTTAACTTCAATTGAAGATTTTTCTAGCTCTTCGGCAGACTGCGCTCCGTATTGTTCATGTAATTCATTCGCCAACGCATTACGATAAAAATTATTTGGATAAGCAACACCTTTTTCACGAAGTTCATCAAGTTTTAAGCGGCGTTGTGCAAGTAAATCGTTTTCGTCAGCGGTAATGGTAACCATTTATTAAAACTTCCCCAAACAAGGATCAAGATCAAATGGCAAATCTTTAGGTGGCTCAAGATTCCATAGACTTAATACATAACCACCACTACCTGCACCAGTGGGCTTAACTGCGACTGCGCCTTTTTCAACTAATGCTTGCATATGCTGTGCTAACGCGCCTTTAACTAATCCCCATTGTTCAAAGCAACGTTGTGCGGCCAAAATAGCCTCGGCTAATAATGGAAATCCCTCTTGTTGATTTAACCTCAATGCTTTTTCTGCCAATTCAACGCTAGCCGCCATCTCGGCATCAATTTTTTCTGCCTGATGAGGATGATGATCCCACAGTTCATCAACTGCTTTAATGCATTTAGCCGTTACACTAATTGACTCAGAGCAAGATAAATAAAGCTTAGGCTGCCAAGCTAATTCAATAGGTTTAACTTTAGTATCGCTTTTAAAACGCATACCTTGATTATTTAGTACACCAGCAATATCAACGCCACTACTCTTTCCATGAAAGCTATTTTCAAGCTTTTTTGCAAAGTCAAATAACGCATCATTTGAAATCCAGTTTTGAAATGCAAACCAACGCGCCACAGCGACGCAGAGCGCTGCAGAAAATCCCATACCAGCACCCATAGGGATATTATTTTTAAGAAAAAATTTACCTTTTAACTGCTCTTGTTTTAATCCGAGATGATGCAAACCTTCTTCCAAAATTCCCCAAAAAAATAGCAATAGAGTTTCACCGTAAGGCGCAGAGAAATCGGCTGATAACTCGTTTTCTGCTGCCAGATAAGACAATTCCACATACTTATTTGGAACCGGAAAAACTAACGCTGGTGAGCTTCTTAATACCGCATGCTCCCCTGCCAGAATCCATTTAGCATGTGCGGTTGTTTGAAAATCATATTGAGTCATAGCGAGAATTACTCCGATTCTTCTTCATCACCTTCGATAAAATCATCATCATATAGATAATCTAGCTCTTTACGAAGACGTTTATTTTCAAGGTGTTCTTCTAACGCACGACGAGCTTTTAGGCTCTCATGATCAGACTGGCGCCCTTTCCCTTTTGAACCCACATTTTCAATATCGATTACTTCATAATCGTCTTCTTCGTAATTACTCGATACATCATCAATTGAAATGCTTTCAAGTGATTTTAAATCATCACCGTGATCAATATCTTCAAGTTCTTCCTTATTAGGCTCTTCATATTGCATAGTCATTGGTCTCTACTTCAAAAGCTTATATATAAATTATAGTTAATTTTCATTAGAGTCTGTTAACAGCCGCAAACCGTTGCTCAAATTCAAAAGACAAGCCTGCCACTCGTCATCCAGATCGGCAGAGATGTTAACTACCTGATGGCTTAATGGCAACTCTAAAAAAAGATGCCTTGCATGTAAAAACATACGACGGCAATTTCTTTTTCGCATCATCTGGTTAAACTCTTTATCACCATATTTCTCATCACCCAGAACAGGATGTCCTGCAAAAGCGGCATGAACACGAATCTGGTGTGTACGACCGGTATGCAACGTTACTTCAACCAGCGTGCATTCTTCAAAATATTCAATAACTTTAAAGGTAGTTAATGCCTCTTTTCCTTCGTGGCTAACGCTAACCATACGTTCGCCTGATTTCAACTGATTTTTTAGCAAAGGGGCATCTATTTTTGTCAGTGATGAAGGCCAACGTCCTTTTACCAAAGTCCAATAGACTTTTACAACCCTTCCATCTCTAAATAATGTATGAATTTCTTTAAGTAAACTGGATTTCTTAACTAAAATTAAGCAGCCAGAAGTTTCTCGATCCAAACGATGGGCAAGTTCAAGATACTTTTCTTTTGGACGCGCCAGCCGAATTAAATCAATTACTCCAAAAGAAACAGCTGTTCCTCCATGTACCGGCATACCTTTAGGCTTATTTAAAACAATCAGGCCACTATCTTCAAATAAAATATGACGCTCAATAGATAAAACAGCCTCCTGCCTGGGTTTAGCCTTCTGAATCGTTTCTGGCTGCCAAAATGGTGGTATACGAATGCTATCTGCTAGCTTAAGGCGATAATCGGGCTTAATTCGCTTTTTATTCACGCGAATTTCACCTTTACGAAGCAAACGATAAATATGGCTTTTAGGTACAGTTTTAAGATAAGTTCGCAAAAAATTGTCGATTCGTTGATCGACATGATCAGGGTCAATAGCTAAAAAATGTGGAGGATTTTTAATATTCATTTTATTGATGAAGTGTTTTAGGTGTTTGATCAAGTTCTGGTTGTTTTTGTTCTTCCTTTTGCATTCTCGCTTTCGCTCTCAAGGCCTTAAAGTCACTCGTCAATGATTGAGTCGCTCCTTCTTCTTGTACAACTGCCGGCTGATTCTCGGAGGAAGGTTCTGCGAAAAAAGTAGTTTTTGCCCAACCTAGCTTAGATAGTTTTTGATTTTTTTCGCACAAATCTATAAAACCTCGATTACCGCATTGCTGTGCTATTTGTAATGCAGTCTCTCCATTATTATTTGGCATGTCAATCTTAGAGTCAGCTCGTGCCAAAAGTTTTGTAACCATGTAAACAGCTGCTTCGTCAGTTCGCCGCGCTAGAATATGTAATGCAGTCTCTCCTTGACTGTCTTTTAAATTCACATTTGCCCCTTTACTAAGGAGATAGTCAAAGATAGGCAAAGAACCCTCTTTAAAAAAATCCACTTTAATTGCAATATTTAACGCTGGTTCACCGATAACTTTTTTTGTACCATTTTCTTGGTCTACCTCCGTGTACACATTTATATCTGCGCCCTTCTCCACCAACAATTCAACCATTTTTAAACTTGCCTCTTGATCTTGAGGAACACCGCTTGCAGCAAAAGCTACTGCCAAATGCAAAGGAGTATAACCACTGGTGTTCGTTTGATTTATCGTTGTTTCTAGGCGGCTAGGATCACTTTGGATCCATATGGTTAAATTTCTCTCAAGAAAGTTAATATTGCCTTTATTTGTGTAACCATGAAACAGATTATTCCCCACTTCATTTTCACACCATGGCGCTCGCTTAGCTTCAATCTTCATTTTGACGATCTGTTCCTTCACTGAACCAAGTAATTTATTCGTTTCTTTAATAATCCCTTCTACCTGCTGTCTGTTCAGCAAAAATCCTTTAAGTTTGGCTAATTGTTTAGGATCCTTTACTCCTTGGCTTATTCGTTGATATGCAGTTTCGTGATTTTTAATTAATTTCTGATTTTCTTCAAACTTCTTTCTTAATCCAGCTGTAAACTGAACATTATCTGCATTTACTTTATCTGCTAATAAAACTCCAGAATCTGTTAGCATTTGAGCTGTCTCTTGTTTGCTCAGCAAAAATCTTTTAAGTCTGGCTAATCGTTCAGGATCTTCTATGCCTTGGCTCATGAATTTATATGCACTTTCATAATCTTTAATCAATTTCGGGTTTTCTTCAAACATCTTTTTTACTGCAGTTACAAACCGAGCATTATCTGCACTTATTTTATCCGATAATAAACCTCCATACTCTGTTAGCACGCGCCCCAACTCCCTTCCCATCCCATTAAATATTAATATCGATGACTTATAACTGTAATCTTGCCGACTGCTACAGTTTCTTATACTTTCATATATTTTCTGTTCTATCGGTTTAGACGTCTCAGCACCTGCTATGTCCCTCGGCAATTCAACCTTAAAGAAGTACTCCCATGTATCTGCTTTCTTCTGCCAATTTGCATCCGCTAACCCCAATACTGTTTGGCTCATCCCATTTTTAATCATCATATCCGGATTATGTTTTACCAAAAGATCTACACTTTCCAAATCTTTCCGCTTAACTGCCACATGTAATAATGTATCTCCATTTTTATCCTGCGCGTTAACTAATTCCCATTGTTGTTTAAACGACGCTTTTTTAAATATGTTTATCCATTTTTCTCTTTCCGAATCTTCACTAAAATTACTCGTGCTAATTTCTTCTAACCAAATGGGTAATTGATCAATTTCAATAGGTGTCTCGACAACCTCTTCTTTCGTTGCTGTTTCTTTCGGCAATGGTAATACTTCTTCTGGCGTTTTTGTTACCTCTTGATGCTCTTGGGCAGATGGAGCAACGGGTGGTACTGGTATCTTTTCTTCTCTTTGCTTTGGCTCTGCTTTGCTTGAGGCCAGAATTTCAGCAAGCCTTGCAGAAAGTGGCATATTTTCATCAAGTATCGAAAGAAAATTTGCTCCTTCTGGTGTTTCAAACGGCATCTGCAAATTCGCGTTTTTAATGGTTATATCTACTCCTTGCTCTAACAAGTAGTTAACCATTGCTAAATTATTAGCTTTTAATGCTAAATGTAGTGCCGTTTCTCCTTGCGCATTTTGCTGATTAATAGGTAAATCAGCCAGCTTAAATAAGCCGGTAATTTTTTGAATCGCCCCACTTTGTCTTTCAACCCATTGTTTAACACGCTCAACATCTCCATTCCTTACTGCTAGATGCAAAACTGTATTTTTTTCTTTGTCGATTTCATCTAGTAAAAACTGTGCTCCTTTATCCTTTAAAGCATCAAACACTTCACTAAAGCGACTTTTATTTTCTTCACTAGCGTTGGCAAGACTAAGATAAGCCAAAAATAACGGTGTATTTTGTCCTGGAAGCATAGGTGGTTTTACGTTTGCCCCCTGTTCTATCAAAAACTTCGCAATATCAATTTGACCATCCAACAATGCTAATTGTAATGGAGTACTTCCTTGGTTTTGTGGAATATCCCAATTTTGTGCATTCCTAAGCAATTGCTTAGTCCCTTCAAGATCACCATTAGAAATGCACTGATGTAATTTATTAACTAGATCTAAATGCTGACTAAAATCTATCTTTGATTCAGGTAATAGCGCATGTTCTTCTCGCCAATGCACTAAAAAATCCTCCATTGATTCCACTCTATATTTTTGATACGCATCTTTTAAAACATCTAATTTTTCCGTTAAATGTTGTAATTGCGTTATTGATTCTTTCCTAGCTTTATCAGTGGTTTTAATTGCCTCACGCAAACTTAAGTTTTCCCCTTTAAGAAGCTCCAGCTCTCGTACACTTGCTTGATAAGCAATTTGTGCTGCTTCAATCCCAATCAGGGAAGCTGTAAACAACATTGGCATGTCTACATTAAGTTGTTCCAAAATAGCTTTGGATTGAGAAAAAGCTAATTGTCCTGCCTCGGAAGCTGGATCTTCTATTACACTTAGCTTGCCTACTTGGGTTTTCACTTCCTCAATAGCATTTTTACGCTCTATTAAAGCTTTTTCCCGCTCTTTTAATTTGTCTAACTGTTGTTGGACTTTCTCTGTTTTTGGCACACTAAATAATACTAGCGCTCGTAAAACAAGACTTTGAGATATACCACGTCGAATACCCGCCCGCCATTGCGCTCTTCGGTTAGCTTTAAGTTCCTTATTGATATCTTTAAGCTGCTTATCAACATACGCCGCCATATCATTTTTTAAATAAGCTAAAAACCCTCGCTGTCTCGCACTGCCTTTGAACAAATTATTAAGCTCCTTTTGCACAGCCGGCTTGGAATTTTCTGATCTTTTAACTTCTTCTCCTATATTTCCTGCTTGCCTTAGTAGACTTGTCTCTTTTTCAGTAAGTTCTTTTACTTTTTTGCTTAATGTGTTCTTTTCATTCTCTACTGAACTGATTTGTTGTTTAAACTCGGTATTTACTTTTTCTGAAAGTGCCTCAACACTTTCTTTATGATCAACGTATACTTCAGCAAGCTCCTCTTTTAGCGCATTACTCATATCAGCTAAACTACTTAGAGCAGAAAAAATCCTTGGTTCTGTACTAGATAATTGAGTTTCAATTGATATCGAAAAAGAATGAGGCCTATCACCCATTTTATCTTTTAATAAGCGATCTTGAGCCTGATTAAATTCCTGTAAAAAATCTTTTCCAAGTTTTTCTATATGTCCTACAATAGTTTTTGGTATTTCTAGCTGGTTTATTTTTATTTCTAGCGCTTTAATTTCTTGAAGATTCTTTTCGACTATATTGAAATCTTTTCCAAGCTGATCCTTTATCGCTTTTTCGACACATTCATTTAACACCGGGGATGAATAATTTAATTTTGCCTTTATAGTTTCATGAACAAATTTAATGAACTGTAAACGACTATCAGCATCTTTTAGTTTTTTAGCTACGGCAGAAAGAGTAGCAGTCAAAAATGCTTCTACATTAAGTTTTGGCTTCTCTTCTATCAGATATTTAACTACTTCAATATAACCACTTAACTTTAGCCGATCCGCTAATTTTTCCATTAACAAATTATGAACAGTTTTATCTCCTGCAGTAGCAAACTGTGCAAGGACAAATTTGGAAAAATCTTTACATTGCTGAATTGTTATACAATTACCAGTTAATAGCTTGGAGTTTAGTTCCTGGTCAATCTGTTCAGCCGATAGATTGTTATCTTTTTGCAAAACCATTAGATTAGAAACAAAGTCGATATATGCTTGCCCTTTCTCTGGAGAAAATGGTGCAGACAATATGCTGGTTTGCAATGGAGATATATCCCTTTCATTGAGCGTTTTTTCAACTAACTTAAAATAGGTGTTTTTAGGATCAACGGTAGCAAGAAATTCAATAAAATCTTGCTTTCCCTCTCCCTCTTTGATGATTTGATTTGCTCTAAGCGCCACTAAATCCTTAATTAGCTGCTGTAAATATTCACCAACTAATCCTCCACGCTGTATACCAACAAATATTTGGATTAGCTCCTCATAATCTTGAGGAGATGGCTTGGCCAATACGAGAAAAGTTGTTATAATATTAGTGATTAATTGTTCTGCAGCGTGGTTACCTTTACCCCGTAGATAGATAAGCGGCACTAATGCTTCCAGCTGCTGTAGTGAACTTAGCTCTTTTATCTTTGTATACCTGGCCAGAGTATTCCAATCCTCCTCCCCAAACATACCTGGCAAATCTTTCTTAGCTTTTTCTATCAATTGGATGAATAAAGGCCCCATTACTGCCTCCTCTTTTCTTCCTTTTCACATCTACTTTAAGCATAGTACAAAACAGTTTCTTTGAATTTTCAGCGAATTTTGTTTACGATAGGGTAAAAAATAGCGGTAAAAATGAGGTTTGAGCATGTTAGACGACCAAAAATTCTGTGAACTTGGGCTTGCCGTCCTAGAAATAGAAGCTAATGCCATTAACGCCCTTGCGCCTAAAATCAATCAAGATTTTGCTAAAGCATGTCGTTTACTGTTGGGTTGTACCGGCCGAATTATTGTTATGGGTATGGGAAAATCTGGGCATATTGGCAGTAAAATTGCTGCTACACTTGCCAGTACGGGTAGTCCAGCTTTCTTTGTCCACCCAGGGGAAGCCAGTCATGGTGATTTAGGGATGATCACCGAAAAAGACGTAGTACTCGCGCTTTCCAATTCAGGCGAAACAGATGAAATCATTTTGATTCTTCCGCTTATTAAGCGGTTACATGTTCCACTCATCGTTTTAGTCGGAAATCTAACCTCAACGCTGGGGCGCAATGCAGACGTTGCATTAGATGTCAGCGTTAAGCAAGAAGCTTGTCCACTAGGACTTGCGCCTACCTCAAGTACCACCGCCACCCTAGCTATGGGTGATGCATTAGCAATTGCCTTGCTGCAAGCGAAAGGTTTTACTAGTGAAGATTTTGCAAGATCACACCCTGCTGGAACCCTAGGCAGACGGTTATTACTGCGGATTGATGATGTTATGCGGATTGGCACTAGAATCCCATCAGTACAAAAAGAAGTTAAATTAAGTACTGCATTAATTGAAATGACGCAAAAAGGCTTAGGGATGACAACTATTATCGATGAGCAAAATAAGCTGCTTGGGATTTTCACCGATGGCGATTTGCGAAGAGCAATTGATAAAGGTGTTAATATCCATACCACACAAATTGATCAAATTATGACAAAAAACTGCAAAACTATTTCATCTGGTATGCTAGCTGCTGAAGCACTCGACATGATGGAAAACTATAAGATTACTTCTTTAATTGTAATCAACGAGGAACATTCACCTATTGGAATCGTTCATATGCATGATTTACTACAAGCAAGAGTGGTCTAGACCGTAGGGCCTATTTACATTTGATTTACCTACTGCAAAAAGCATAAGATTAGCTAGAGTTTTCTCAAATTTTTGTCAAATACGACCCAGTATTCTCCTCAAATTTGAGAAAACTCTAGCAGAATCTCTGCTTTTTTCGCTACGGTAAATCAAATGTAAATAGGCCCTATGGAAGATATTTTAAAAAAAGCAGCTAAAATTGAGCTATTAATCTTTGATGTTGATGGTGTCTTAACCGATGGGCATATTTATTTCAGTGAACATCAAGAAATTTTTAAAGCTTTTCACGTTCATGATGGAGTAGGCATTAAAATATTACAAAGTAGTGGCATAAATACAGCGATTATTACTGGTTCTCAATCAGCTATTGTGCGATTAAGAGCAAATTATTTAGGTATTCCTCATGTTTACCAAGTTACTGGCAATAAAGTTTCTGCCTATGAAGAATTAATAAAAAAACTTGGCTTAAGCGATGAAAAAGTGGCTTATTTAGGCGATGACTTGCCTGATTTACCATTAATGCAACGGGTGGGTCTGAGTATTGCTGTTGCTAATGCGATCCCATTTATTCGTGAACACGCAAATTGGATTACCCAAGCAAGCGGCGGCAAAGGAGCAGCACGGGAAGTTTGCGAGCTTATTCTGCGCGCTAAAGGGTTGCTACCTGGTATACATAATAGTTATTTATCCTGCTCAAAAACTGAGTTACAAATTGAGTAAATTCTAAAATGAACAAATACAAAATGCTGTTACAAAATTCTTATCTTTCATTAGCGCTGTCGTGTTTCATGTTGTGTGTTGTAGGTAATTATTCTTTAAATCAAATGAATCCCAAACAAGCTATATTTAATGATGCTGACCGTGATCCTGATGCTTTTTTAACCAAAGTAACCGCATTTTATTTAAATAAAGACGGCAAGTTACAAACTCAGTTTAACAGTCCAAAGATGCTGCACTATTATTCAGGAAACAAAACTGAATTTGAAAATCCTCATTTTCTTATTTATACCAAAAACACTTCGCCCTGGCATATCTTTGCGCTACATGGCCAAGCTACTTATGGCATTGAATCGGTTGAATTATGGGATAATGTACATATTCATCAAGATCAGGGTAAAACAAATCATGAACTTAATTTGCAAACGAGTTCTGTGACGCTGCATCCAAAAACACAAACTGCTAATACCAATCAACCTGTTTTACTCATACAACCTGGTTATCAAGTCAGCGCTACTGGTGTTAATCTCTCGCTTAAAGAAGAAAAAGTTGATTTGATGTCAAACGCTAAAGGCGAATTCAGTGCAAATTTTTTAAAACATCCTGAGCAATAAAATAATAAGGATGCCCATCGCCTCCCCCTCCCTTGTGCTTAGGTATCGACGCATAATCTACGTCACGTCGTCCCTGGCGAAGGCCATTCGAGATACTGAGAGGAGATAGGTGTTTTCATGGCCGAAGACCAGGGATCCAGGTGCGATAATCAGAGGATCCTTTCATTATCGTATCTGGATCCTCGCGACTCGATTGCGAAAGTTCAGTGCTTCTTTCCCTATTGCGGGCAATCTCGCGCGAGGACGACGTGACGTAGATTATGTGTCAATCAAATCATTTCCAATTCACTCCAAATTGGACAACTATCAACTATTGCATCAATAGTAAGAAAATCGATCTTACCTGCTTGATTTACCGGCAATGGTATTTCAATTTTATCCACTCTATTTAAATAGCATTTTCTCCCGTAAGAAAAACGCCACATTTGACTATTAAGCTGCGCAGTAATAAAAAGAATAGCTTTTAAACCAAGCTCATCATTTGGTTTACACACAACAACATTATCTTTAGCTGAAAACTCATAAGGATGATAAAATGAACTCATTGGTTTACCATCTGATGCTATGGTAATGCAATGATCAAAGATTTTCTTTTTGTTGATATCAAAATAACCTTCAGTTCCATTCTCTATAGTTTTGCATGAAATTAAAGGTATTTTCCCCTCAGCTAAATCGCCACTAGCATGGAAACGTCCTGCTTTAATATAACTAAAAATATCCTTTGCTTTAAATATTTTATAATTAATTTTTGCGTTAAAAGGTATGGTTTTTTGGGTTTTAACAAATTTTAAAAATGGGTTATTAGTTCTCTGGCTAACAATTAAAAATGCGATGAGTTCCCTAGCAACTTTATCGATTTCCGCAAGAGTACCCTTTATAGATACTAACCCCTCATTTAAGTAGACTTCAGGGATTAATTCCAATTGCTCATCGGAAAAATCGATAGGTTTTGTCACATAAAACTTTAATTTATCTACCAAAAATTCTTCTTCATTGACTGCCCTGATTAAAAATTTTTTTATTTCCTCAAACTGATTAGTCGCTTTAGAAGAGATTAATCTTTTACCTTTACTTTTTGCAAAACCATCACAATTTACTTTTGCCCAAAAAACATTTTTATGCGGTAAATGAGCAACGCCTTTTTTAATCAAAATTCCTAAGGTCATGATGTTGACAGGATAAAACATCCCTTCAGGAAAGGTAACAATGGATAAAATAGTATGGTGCTTTAGTAAATAGCTTTTACGCCACGCCAACTCTTCACCTCCTCTGACCAACACAGACAAGGGAAGAATTGCAAATAATATTCCCTCATCTTGCATTTGATTTAAAGCCTGCTCAACGTAATGATATTCCTTTTTTTGCGCGCCTTTTTGTACAAAAGGTGGATTCATCAAAACTTTAGTAATCGGTGGAATTCTATTTTGTGTATTAGCATCACAATATTCCGCAGCAGAAACCCCATTAACTTCTATTAAATTTAACCACTTATTGAAGCAATTACCTTCAATGATATTATTTTTTCCATTGCCCCTGAATATCATGTTGACCAGCGCAAGTGCCACCACTGGATCCTGCTCTTCTATTCCGTATATTCCACATTGCTTGAAAATTTCAAACTTTTTATCACTGCTGCATGTTCTTTTTACCTCGTCTAAAGCAGCTACTAAAAATCCACCCGTTCCACAAGTTGGATCTAAAACCAAATCATCTGCTGTTATTTGCATGATTTCAGCAACATACCTAGTAATATGACGCGGGGTTAGTACTATTCCAATTTCTTTTGCACCATTACCATATTTTAGAAATACCTCATAAAACTTGCCTAAAATATCTTTCCCAGACTTCATTGCAGAATGTATATTAAGCTCAAGCAATTCTTGAATTGTCTTGGCTATTGCCTCGCTAAATTTAATATGATTATCTTCACTAGCAGGAAGGTCTAATTTAATATACTTTGAAAAATCCTGCTTGCCATGCTTTTTCAGGATTAAATTAACACGCAAATTAATTGCCTGAATTAATAGCGCCGGATTAACGGATAAATCAACATTCGACCCTTCCGCTAAAGCTAATAACAAAGCTGATATTACTCTAGCTCTGTAATCTTTATTAATCGCACCATTATGTAAAATTTGATTGATGTTTTCGGCAGATCGCAAAAACTCATTTTCGTCAATTTCAAAATCTTTAATCACCGCACTTTTAGTTGCTAAAATTTTTTCAGCTTGAACTTCTGAATGCTTTGCCATTTGCATTAGCCCCCACAAAGATTTTGATACAAACAGACATAAACGATATAATATAATCCTTTAAACTTAATTTTTCCTGGATATTTCAGCCCCCATGAGCGTCGCCATTGCCATCATCGGCCGCCCCAATGTAGGGAAATCTACACTATTTAATTGTCTCACCAAAAGCAGACAGGCGCTGGTTGCCGATATGCCTGGGGTAACACGCGATAGGCTTTACGGCAAAGGTGAATTTAATCATCAACCATTTATCGTGATTGACACGGGTGGCCTGACACAAAGCGCTAATCCTCTCGAAAACCTAACGGTTGATCAAGCATTGCAAGCTATTCACGAAGCCAACTTCATCTTCTTTGTGGTCGACGCCAAAGAAGGGCCCACTGCAGATGATTTTGATATTGCCAAAAAACTTAGGCAACTTAATAAACCTTGGGTATTAATTGCCAACAAAAATGACAACTTAAATGCAGAGTTAAATCACGATTTTTATGCACTGGGCATGGGTGCGCCCATTAGTATTTCATCGGCACACGCACGAGGTATTGAAGATTTAATGGAGGCTGTATGGCCTAAATTGTCCACTTTATCAACGACTGATCCTGAAACAACCCTACCAGGTATTCAAGTTGCGATTGTAGGTCGCCCCAACGTGGGCAAATCAACTTTAGTGAATCGCATGATTGGTGAAGAACGTGTCATTGTCTATGATGCCGCTGGAACAACACGGGATAGTATCCGCATTCCTTTTGAACGACTAGGACAGCAGTATGTACTCATTGATACCGCGGGTGTGCGCCGCAGAAAAAATGTGTGTGAGACGGTAGAAAAATTTTCAATTGTCAAAACATTACAAGCAATTGAAACAGCACATGTATCGGTCATGTTGTTAGACGCGCAAACTAACGTGACTGATCAAGATTTAAAACTGCTGGATTTTATTTTAGAATCGGGCAAAGGATTGGTCATTGCGGTAAATAAATGGGATGGATTACCACTTGTGCAACGTAAAAATGTTCGCAGTGAAATACTCAGACGATTATTTTTTGTTAATTTTGCCGAAACCTATTTTATTTCAGCGCTGCATGGCACTAATGTAGGTAATCTATTCAAAGCCGTGCAAAAAGCATTTAATAGCGCATCTAAAGAACATTCCACTCATAAGCTCACAGAGCTATTAGAAAAAGCCGTCACTGAGCATCAACCACCCTTAGTCAACGGCCGCCGAATCAAATTGCGCTATGCTCATTCAGGCGGTCATCATCCCCCTACCATCGTGATTCATGGCAACCAAGCAGGGTCGCTACCGGAAGACTATCGCCGTTATTTAGCCAATTTTTACCAAAAAAAATTAAACCTTATTGGTACACCTATCCGCATCGAACTACGCGAAGGAAAAAATCCTTTTGCCCATAAAAAAAATACCCTGACCAAACGCCAAGTAGAAAAACGAAAAAGAATACGCGCTAAATAATATAATCTTTAAAACTACTCTCTTCATAAATCCTTAATAATAGCTCCCTCAAATAATAACCCTTCATAATTGCTCTATACTTATAAAAGGGTAAAGCTTCATCCAAATAAGCAAATAGGTGCAGCATGAATGAAAGGGAAGAAAAAGCAAAAAAAGATGAACAACTTAAGTTGCTCGAAAATGTAAGGAATTTGTTTAATTTAGGTTTGCAAGAGCAAAAAAGCCTATTAGGGCCTTACAAAGATAATCCGCAAGCTAAAGAGATTTTTAATAAAATAGATATATTAAAAAGCGAGATTATAGCCGAAAGAGTTAAAGTAACAAACGAGACACGTTATAACAGCCTAGAAAATTTAACAAATCTCAGAATAAAAATAACCGAATTACAGCAGGAAATGGTCTCACTAATTGAACATATAGATAGAAACCCTGCAAAAAATCAAACCCTTGGTTACAGAACTCAGGGAAACCTACATTAAAAACTTACAATCAGGAAAAAAAGAGCTAGGATTATGGGCTACACAAACCTCACATATAACCTCCCTTTCTCAACAAGCTTCCGATTTACTTAACAGTATGGAAGACAGCAGTACTAAATTTAGCACTTTAAGTAAACTAATCACCATGAGTACAGACAATTTACCTCAGTTAAAAGCACTCACAGTTACATTGGATACGCAAAAGAAAGCTGCTGATGAGCTATTAAAGCAAATAAAAGTTCTTTACGAGAATCCTCCTTCAGCAGAAAAAAAAGCAGAAAATATTTCCGCCACTACTAGTAGCAAAAAATCAAGAAGAAAAAAAGCAAAGAAATCTTCTAGAGTAGTGAAATTTGATGAAGAAACCAAATCCACTACTGATATAAAGTCTAAAGCTGAAGAAATAAAAGCTTCTGAGTCGCAAATAATAGCTAAGTTAGTGGAAGAGGTAAAAGCACACGAACTACGAGTAATTACTACACTGTTAGATAAGGCAAAACAAACACAAGAAGAAGTAGCTAATGCTTTAAAACTATTCGATGAAAATTCAAAAAAACTAAATTCTTACTCTGAAAATTATATCGTTGATGGTATCACAAATAAAACATTCAAGGGCTATGCTCACGATGCTTATCTTGCTTATCAAAAAGAAAATACACAATTTCAGCAGTCTTTTACCAACTCTAACGACGCAACTGCAAAAAGCGTTGAGGAAGCGTGTGAAAAATATACTGAGCTTCACAAACAAATCTTAAAGAGTAATGAAAAAATTGAGCAACATTTAGAAGAATACGAAAAACAAAGCAAAAAAGAGGCAAAAGAAACCGAAGTCAATCAACTGCTAACCGAGGTTAAAAGCGCATTAGACGTACTCGAAAAAACCATAAATACTAAAGAACTTCGGGAACAAGAATTTATCTTCGGTAAATTTAAAGCACACTTCCAATTTCAAAGACCCCTGCAACCTGAATTTAACAAATTGTTTGCTGGTAACTTTAACACTTTTGAGGAATTTACCCCTGCTCAGTTCCAACTATACCAAATAACAGTAAGCATAAAAGAAGCAACAAAATTGTACGAACAACTCAACAATAACAAAGCCAATATAACTCCAGAACAAATGGCTAAGCTTAAAACTCAGCAAGAAAATCTTACAGAAAATTTATCCAAAGCCAAAGAAATTATCACCAAAAATAGAGCTTTTGTAACCCAGTTAAAAAATAGCACTAACCAACTTGAAACAGATATAGCAACCCTAAAAAAAGAGAATGAAACACTAGAAACAGAAAAAAATTCAATCTCTGCTAAATTGCAAACAAACAAAGAAATCCTGGCGTGGTATAACAAATACCCAAAATTATTAGCAGAAAATCAATCCACATCAATTATTGGAATAAAATCTAAATTTACAACACTTGAAACTGAAAACCAAACAACATGGGAAAAATTTGTCATATATTTTAATTTACCAAACTGGCTGTCATCCCCCAGTGCCGAAATGGCCACTGCCAAAAAAACTTTTAATGACTCTTGCAATTACCTTTCATACTTAAACCTCAAGAATATTTCACCAAAAGAATCTAACTGAAAAAGTGATCTCCCCATTAAAGCAAATGCAAAATCAACTTAATATATTACAAAAATTTGAACTACCAATTTGGCTAAAAATGTCACTAGAAGGTCTCGAAAAACTAGTAAAAAATATTGCAGAAGACTACGAAGATCTTTATAAGAATACAAATACAATTGAAAACACAGTAAAGCAATTAGAACAAGAAAACCGACAGTATCAAGGTAGACTCACAAAAATCGAACAAAAAATAGCAGAAAATAACAAAATGATTCCTAAGCTTAAACAAATAAAAGCAAGTACAGAAATGATAAACCAACCGAGGGAACAGAAGGATCAAAGTATTCTTGAGAAAACAGCTGAAGAACTTAAAGAAGATGTTAAAAAAACAGTAACTGATACAGTAAAAAAGGTGAGTGAAGCGGGTGATACCTTATTAAAAGAAGTAGATAAGACGGCTACTGAAATTGTAAAAGAGGTAAATAAAAGTACTACTGAAATTGGACAAACTTTCACCTCATTTTTCAGCAGTGTTTTTTCAAAACTTCCAAAAAATTCTATAAACGAAGAACCTAATTTATCTCAAGAAACATCTGCAAAAATTTCAAGCAAAAATGATTCTACCGATTCAGATTCTACAACCAATGTTCCCTAATAGTAGGGCGTGTTGACAATTCATCTCAAATCCGACGTTCCCGCGGTTTATCCGCGGAATCCCACTGGATGCCGCGGATAAACCGCGGCACGTCGGGGGGTGGCCCAATTGTCAACAGACCCTAAAAATTCTCAACCTTTATTCATATGATTAATGACTGCGTCGCCAAATTCAGAACAGCTCAACAAGGTTGAGTCCGGCATCAAGCGCGCAAAATCATAAGTCACTGTTCCTGCTAAAATGGCTCCTTCCATCCCATGAATAATTAAATCAGCCGCTTCATTCCAACCTAAATATCTCAACATCATTTCCGCTGATAAAATTAAAGATCCTGGGTTAACTTTATTTTGTCCTGCATATTTAGGCGCAGTGCCATGAGTTGCTTCAAACATTGCCGTGGTATCACTCAAATTAGCACCCGGTGCAATACCAATTCCGCCCACCTGCGCTGCTAGTGCATCAGAAATGTAATCACCATTTAAGTTAAGTGTCGCAATCACACTATAATCCTCAGGTCTTAATAAAATTTGCTGTAGAAAGGCATCAGCAATCACATCATTAATTACAATATCTTGCCCAGTCTTGGGATTTTTCAATACATGCCAAGGCCCTCCATCTAATGGCTTTGCACCAAATTTTTCACGCGCTACTTGATAACCCCATTCTTTAAATGCACCCTCGGTAAATTTCATAATATTGCCTTTGTGCACTAGGGTAACCGACGGTAACCGTTGCTCAATTGCATATTCAATAGCACGTGTTACCAAGCGAAAAGTACCTTCCTTAGACACCGGTTTTATTCCAATACCACAGTGTTCTGGAAAACGAATTTTTTTAACCTGCATTTCATTAATTAAAAACCGAATGATTTTTTTTGCATCCTCTGTATCCGCCGCCCATTCAATACCCGCATAAATATCTTCAGAATTTTCCCGAAAAATTACCATGTGCGTTTTTTCTGGTTCTTTTAATGGCGTTGGTGTCCCTGGAAAATAACGAATTGGCCTTAAGCAAACATACAAATCCAATTCTTGGCGTAACGCAACATTTAATGAACGAATTCCACCACCAACTGGAGTAGTTAACGGGCCTTTAATAGAAACAACATAATCACGCACAGCTTCAAGGGTTTCTTTTGGCAACCAAACATCTTGCCCATATACCTTGGTAGCTTTCTCCCCTGCATACACTTCCATCCAGGCAACTGCCCGTTTTTCCCCATAAGACTTTGCAATTGCTGCATCCACAACTTTCCGCATTACCGGTGTAATATCCACACCAATACCATCACCTTCGATAAATGGAATAATAGGTATATTGGGAACTTGTAGGGTATGATCTGCATTAGAGACGATTTTTTGCCCTTGAGTAGGAACGTGAATATGTTGGTATGCCATAAAAAATCCCCATAATCATAATAGATAAATTAAACTTCGCTACAAATTACCATGAACATGCAAGCAAGCTCAAACATTTTAAACGACGCACAGCAACAAGCAGTTACTTCAACCGCACCCTACACTTTGGTTTTAGCTGGTGCTGGCAGTGGTAAAACTCGTGTACTCGTCCATCGAATTGCCTGGCTCATACAAACAGAACATCTTTCCCCCTATAGTGTTTTAGCGGTGACATTTACCAATAAAGCTGCTGGTGAAATGCGCGCACGGATTGAAAAATTACTTAACCTTCCCACGCAAGGCATGTGGATTGGAACATTTCATGGTTTGGCACATCGTTTACTTCGTGCACATTTTCAAGAAGCTAGTCTTCCCGAAAATTTTCAAATCATTGACTCAGATGACCAACAAAGACTCATTAAGCGGATTTTAACCAGCTTAAATCTCGATGAAAAACAGTATCCTCCAAGACAAATTCAAGGATTTATCAACGCTAAAAAAGATGAAGGCATACGTGCAGATAAATTCAAACCACTTGATGCACATGGCATGACACTGAAAAGAATTTATCAAGCCTATGAAGAATTATGTCAACGCAGCGGATTGGTAGATTTTGCCGAGCTATTACTTTCTGCATACGACCTTTTTCTTAAGCAACCTACTGTACTTACACATTATCAACAACGCTTTCGACATGTATTAGTGGATGAGTTTCAAGATACGAATACCATTCAATACGAATGGTTAAAACTATTAGTCGGTGATCAAGGCCATTTAACAGTGGTGGGCGATGATGATCAATCTATTTACGGTTGGCGTGGCGCAAAAATTGAAAATATTCAGGATTTTTATCGCAACTTTCAAAATACACTAACCGTTCGATTGGAGGAAAATTATCGTTCTACTGCCGGTATTTTAAAAGCTGCGAACCATGTGATCGCCAATAATTTTAATCGGCTAGGTAAAGAACTCAAAGCGGTGAGTGGCCAAGGTGATCCGATTCGTTTGTACACTGCTTTTAATGATTTAGATGAAGCACATTTTCTTGCCGCTCAAATCAAATATTGGTCAGGGCATGGTTATAGCCATGAAGATATTGCAGTTCTCTACCGCTCAAATGCACAATCACGTGTTTTAGAAGAAGCGCTAATTGCTGCCAATATTCCTTATCGAATCTACGGTGGATTTCGCTTTTTTGAACGCGCTGAAATCAAAGATGCTTTGGCCTATTTAAGGTTAATTTATTATCGACAAGATGATTCTGCATTTGAACGAATTATTAATACACCAACCCGCGGCATCGGTGATCAAACACTAATGACTATCCGAGAAACCGCCAAAACTCATCATTGTTCTTTATGGCAAGCGGTAGAGATCATCATCACTGAAAAAACTTTAAACAATCGTGCACTTTCCGCATTAGCCACATTTATCGAATTGATTGAGCAGATTAGTAACACCATTCAACCTTTACAAAACTTAGCTGAACAAATGGAAGAAACCCTTAAGTTAAGTGGATTAATTAATCATTATCGACAGGAAAAAGGTGAAAAAGCCCAGGCTAAAGTAGAAAACTTGGAAGAATTGATTACTGCAGCCAGCCAATTTGCACCAGAAAACTCACAATTAACACCTATTCAAGCCTTCCTTGCCCATGCCGCACTTGAAGCAGGTGAAACCCAAAGCCAACTCACTAATGATTGTATACAGCTGATGACGTTACATACCGCTAAAGGGCTTGAGTTCAAAATTGTATTTATTTGCGGCTTAGAAGAAGGGTTATTTCCACATGAGCTTTCGATCCGAGAAGAAAAAAAGCTCGAAGAAGAACGTCGCTTATGTTATGTCGGTATCACCCGTGCACGTGAAAAACTTTATTTAAGTCATGCTGAAAATCGGCGACTTCATGGCAAAGAAAGTTTTCAACGCCCCTCGAGATTTTTAGGCGAAATCCCCGCTTCTTGCCTTGAAGAAATTCGCCCTAAAGCGCGAGTAAGCCGCCCAGTTACTCAAGAGCTTAACTTTTCTTCTTCCGCTGACGTAATTTACGATGGCCTTAAACTAGGTCAACGCGTACATCACCAAAAATTTGGTTATGGCGTAATTACCAATTACGAAGGACACGGCGAAAATGCTCGTATTGCGGTCAAATTTGAAAGTGAAGGCCTAAAATGGCTGTTGGCGGGGTTTGCTAAGTTAAAAGCATTGTAAAGGTTTGCCAATCCCTTATAGATACGATAGGTAAATCCTTCTATACTATTTTTGATATGCATAATTGAGGGTGTAAAAAATTTGTACAAGTTCTCTTAAAGACCCTCTGAGGTATCGACGCATAATTCACATCACGTCGTCCTCGCGCGAGATTGCCCTCAATAGGGGAAGGAGCACTGAACTTTCGCAATCGAGTCGCGAGGATCCAGATACGATAATGAAAGGATCCTCTGGTTATCGTGTCTGGATCCCTGGTCTTCGGCCATAAACACACCTATCTCCTCTCGCTATCGCGAATGGCCTTCGCCAGGGACGACGGTATCTAGATTATGCGTCGATACCTCAGCCCCGTAAGCCATACACAACACCATTTACAAATGGTATACTTAAAGAGTGAAGATTTTAAAAAATCAACCAAATGGGGGCGACACTGGTTTCGACGTGGGTTACAAACCCTTAAGGTGCATGCCGAGGATGTTAGCTAGCCTCGTAAAAAATGCTGCAAATTTATAGTTGCCAACGAAGACAACATTGGTGATTTAGCCGAAGCTGTTTAACCACAGCTTGCTTTTAATAGCACACGGTTAGGTCAAGCCGCTTAAAAACCGGCAACCACCATTAACCTTTTGTGCTTATGCGAAAGACTTAATGGTCATTTACATAAGATCGCGTGTTATCGTTCCTGAAGGTAACTCGTTAAAACGCTCGGGATCGCGAAGCTGCATCCTGCCAATCGGAGGCAATCTTTGCTAATTTAAAGATCTGGCTACGCATGTAGGACCAAAGGCAGCGGACTTGCGGACGCGGGTTCAATCCCCGCCGCCTCCACCAATTACACTTCCAAGAATATTCAACACCATCTTACAGCCCTTGATCTAAAAGGGCTTATGCCGTAATCTCCGTCCAACGATGTTTAATAAGTACCCCCAAAAGCCAAGCCTATGTTGGGGTATATCTGGGGGTACTTTGGCAAGCTGTGAAGGAGATACCCCCAATGTCGTTAACTGATGTCAAAGTACGTACTGCCAAAGGTCAGGAGAAACCCTATAAGCTTTCTGATGAAAAAGGCTTATTTCTTTATGTAACCCCGTGATCTTGCTACCATTTAGTGGACACATCGAAGAGAGACGATAAAGTGTAAAAATCGTTGATCAGAGGAGAGGTGTGATGTCAAGACGTGAGATGAGAAAATATGACAAAGAATTTAAAACCAATGCAGTGAATTTGTACTTAGAAGGGAACCGTAGTATTTCAAAGCTAAGTGAAGAATTAGGAGTTCCGGAAGCGACTTTAGCGGGTTGGCTAAAGAGTCATAAGCGAGATGGAATTGAAGCATTTCCCGGAAAAGGAAATGCAAGGCCAGGCGAAGAGGAAGTCAGGCGTTTACGCAAGGAAGTTAATTATCTAAGGCGTCAGAGAGATATTCTAAAAAAAGCACTAGCCATCTTCTCATCGTACGGGGGGAGCGATATGAATTTATGAAAGCGCATGCGGAACAATGGACTATCCAGGAGATGGCAGATGTTTTGGAAGTCAGCCGTAGTGGTTACTACCAATTTTTAAAAGGAATTCTAAGTGAAAGAACCCAAGCGAATGAACGGTTATTAGCTGACATTAAAAAGGTTCATACAGGGAGTCGAGAGACTTATGGAAGTCCAAGGATTCATAAAGAGTTACGTGCTAAAGGTCATGGTTGCAGCAGGAAACGGGTAGCGCGATTAATGAGAGAAGCAGGGATAAGTGCAAAGATGAGAAAAAAGTTTAAGGTGACAACGAAAGTCGACCCAGAGGTGGTAGCAGCGCCTAATTGTTTACAGCAAGAGTTTAAGGCGAATAAGCCAAATGAAAAGTGGGTATCTGATATTACGTATGTATGGACGGAGGAAGGTTGGTTATATGTAGCGGTTATTTTAGATTTATTTTCACGCAAGGTGGTGGGCATGTCGATGAGCGAACGGTTAAAAAAAGAGGTGGTGATAACAGCGCTTAACCAAGCCTTAGAACGTCGTGAGGTTAATGGCGGACTGATACATCATTCAGATAAGGGTTGCCAATATACGAGTAGTGGATTTCAAGACTTACTCAAAAAACGAGGGATTACGTGCAGTATGAGTGGAACAGGTAATTGTTTTGATAATGCGGTTGCAGAAAGTTTTTTTCATACTTTAAAAACTGAGCATATTTATTTTCACAAATATGAAACCCGTGTACAGGCAAAACAAAGTATTTTTGAATATGTAGAAATTTTTTATAACAACCAACGGCGACACTCTTTTTTAAACTATCTATCACCTAATGAGTTTGAAAGAGTGTACCAAATGCAGGAAAACATCTCTCTTTGATGTGTCCAAAAAAAGGTTGCAAGATCACCGAATGGCAGCAAATATTGGCGTCTTAAATACCGCTTTTTAGGGAAAGAAAAATTATTAGCTCTTGGGGTTTATCCTGAAGTTACATTGGCCTTAGCCCGTGAACGCCGTGATGAAGCGCGTAAATTATTAGCGACTGATATTGATCCTGGCGAACACCGAAAGGTAATGAAAACTGCTTCGACTGATCGAGCAGCAAATAGCTTTGAATTGGTTGCCCGTGAATGGTTTGCCAAACATTCCTCAAATTGGGCTGCCAGTCATGCGGATAAAATCATTCGTCGATTGGAACGTGATGTTTTCCCATGGCTGGGTGCAAAACCTGTAGCTGAAATTACATCCCCAGATTTATTGATAGTGCTTCGGCGTATTGAAAACCGCGGAGCGATAGAAACTGCACATCGCGCAATGGGTAATTGCGGACAAATATTCCGTTATGCAGTCGCAACAGGGCGCGCAGAAAGAGATCCATCTCAAGACTTAAAAGGCGCATTGCCGCCAGTCAAAGGCACTCACTTTGCTGCCCAAACTAATTCCAAAAAATTTGCTCAATTATTAAGGGTCATTCACAGTTACGGAGGAACTTTAACTGTATGTTGCGCTCTACGCTTGGCACCGCTTGTTTTTGTACGTCCAGGTGAGTTACGCCATGCAGAATGGGCGGCCATTGATTTTGAAAATGCAGAATGGCGTTACATAGTCACGAAAACTGATACTCCCCACGTTGTACCCCTTTCGAGACAAGCAATAACTATTTTACAAGAATTATATCCACTGACTGGCTCGGGTCGATATGTATTTCCTAGCGCGCGGAGTAATCAACGCCCTATGAGTGACAATGCTATTTTAGCGGCTTTACGTCGTTTAGGGGTTAGTAAAGAAGAGGCTACGGGGCATGGTTTTAGAGCAACAGCCAGAACCTTACTTGATGAAGTGTTAGGGGTACGTCCAGATTTTATCGAGCATCAACTAGCCCATGCTGTGCGCGATCCAAATGGGCGCGCATATAACCGAACCGCCTTTTTACCTGAGAGAAAGAAGATGATGCAGGATTGGGCAGATTATTTGGATTCGTTGTTATCTGAACTATAGGAGAATCATAATTATGACGATTACACAAAAAAATATGAAAAGATGGGTAAGCGATGCACCTTGCCTGTTACATGATGCTGTTTGTTTAATTTACGGCTTTGATCCAGGCAAAATAGTTATAAAGAACCGTGATAATTATCGTGATGTTAAATTTAGATGCAGTGTTATTGAGTTTGATAATTTAACGCGATTCTCAACTTTTCATGGTTTTACAAGCAATTCAAACTGAAGAGGTGGATTGCCTTGCTGTTTATTGATAAACCCGCATTTCGCGCTTGCGCGCGTTGCGAATCGTGCTGTTTTTAATGTTTTGTTAAGATTGATGTGCGTATTCCAATAAATTCGCAGGGCGATTCCAAATAAATTCGCAGGTTGATTCCAATACAAATCGCAGGGTAATTCCAAATTAATTCGCAGTGGTATTCTGATTTAATTTGCAGAGTGGTTCTGGTTTAAAATTTTCAGATAGTTTTTCCACTTCATAATATAGATCATTAAATCGGAGCGAAGCGACGCTATAATTTTATTGGTAACTTGATTAAGCTTCACCTCCTTTTATTAAAGTAGCCTGTTTTTTTCTCATAGATTCGCCCTTAAGTTCAACACGATAAGCGGTATGAACCAATCTGTCTAGAATGGCATCCGCTAACGTACCATCACCGATAGCTTCATGCCAAAATTTCACAGGTAGTTGGCTGGTAATGATACAAGAACGCTTTTCATGGCGGTCATCTAATAATTCTAATAAATCACGCCGCTGTTCATCGGTAAAGGGAGTTAATGCAAAGTCATCTAAAATGAGCACATCCATTTTAGCTAACTCAAGCATTTTTTTCGTATATCGTCCATCGCCTTTAGCGATAGCTAATTCAGGTAAAAGCCTGGAGATTCTAGCATAATAAGAAGAGAAGCCTTCCAAACAAGCTTTATGCGCAAGTGCACAAGCCAAGAAGGTTTTGCCTGTACCCGTTGGGCCAACAATTAATAGATTATGGTGTGCACGGAGCCACTGACAACTCGCCAATGAGTTCAGAAGCGATGGGTCTAAGCCTCTTTGAGCTTTATAGTCAATATCTTCAAGACAAGCTTGCTGTTTTAATTGTGATTTTCGCAGTCTGTTTTGTAGTTGCCGATTTTGACGTTCAAGTAACTCTCGGTCGACCATAAATCCCAGACGTTCTTCAAAGCTTAAACTGTGGATATTAGATTGCTGTAATTGTTCATGCAACGCTTTGGCCATACCGCTTAAGCGAAGGGTTTTAAGGTTTTGCATGACAGGATGTATTAACATAAATTTCTCCGGTAAATAGTTATTCAAAGTACTGCTGACCTCTGACATATTCATGATTTTTTTGTGTGACATGGGTACTTTGTGAATGAGTGGGTAGCGGTTGTTGTTCAAGACGATTTTTTAAGATGGCTTCGACACTTTTATAGGAAAACGCCCCGATGGCTAAAGCTCTTTTGCAAGCAGCTTCAAGTCGTTCTTGTCCATACTGTTTGCCTAAACGCAGGAGTCCTAAACAAGCACGAAAGCCTTGTTGAGGATGTGCTCTTTTTAAAATGATTTGTTCGACAAGAGAAGCCGTCGATGCACCAGTTTTACTTGCCCATTGTTGAATACGTTCAGGCGTCCACTCGGCATAGCGCTGATGCGATTTGGGCATGTGTTCATTGAGTGTAGTATGTTGGTACTTGGTATAACTACGGGTATGAGCAGCAATCCGTTTTCGCTTATAAAACACTTCAACCAATGGCTGGGTAAAACGCACATCCAAAGTTTTTTGTGCAAAGGTATAGGGTACACTGTAATAATGTTCTTCCAATTCGATATGATAATCGATACCTGCTTTCGCTTGTTTCCATTGAGCAAAAACGTAACGTGTGGCAGGAAGAGATTTCAGCAGAGATTGTTCCAAACATTCAAATTGGCTTTTTCTTGAACCTGGCAATTTTTGGAATGGGCGCTTATTGAGTTCATCACGTAAGTGATGTAATGCCTCATTGAGTTCTTGCAAACTTAAAAATGAACGATTTCTGAATCTAGCTAAAATTTGACGTTCGACATGTAAAACGGCTTGCTCAACTTTGGCTTTATCTTTAGGGGAAGCTACTCGAGTGGGTAAAATAGCAATCCCATAATGACTTGCCATTTCTTGATACGTCGGATTTAAGTCAGGCTCATAACGATGCGCTTTTTGAACCCCACTTTTTAAATTATCTGGAACCACAATTTCAGGAACACCACCTAAAAATTCAAAGGTACGCACATGCGAGCCTATCCAATCTGGCAATCCTTGGGTCCAAGTGGCTTCTACATAAAAATAATTGGAAGCACCTAATACCGCAATAAAAATTTGTGCATTTTGCACTTCGCCTGTGTGTCGATTAAATAAAACCGGTATGGTATCTCCTGCATAATCTACAAAGAGTTTTTCACCTGCTTTATGGGTTTGACGCATCCAAACATCCAATTTATTTTCAAATTGTTGGTAGAGCGCACAGAACATACTGTAACTGATCCCGCGCGGATAACGCTCCTTATATTCTTGCCACAATAACATCAGTGTGACATGTTTCTTTTTCAGTTGTGCATGAACCTGTGCAAAATCAATTTCACCCTTATCTTCCGGCATGGGCCGTTTAATCGGTGGATAGAGCTTTCTTTCTAATTGTTCATCATCTAACCCTTCGGGTAAGGGCCAACTTAATTGTGCCTCACCCACTCTGCGCAGACATTCTCTTACCGTACTACTACTAATGCCCAAACTCTTTGCTATAAATTGATTGCTGTGAGTTCCATCTTTTAAACGTAAAATCTCTCGTATCTTTCTCATGGACAATGGACTCCTCGACATAAAAACTGTGCCTCTCTTTACTTAAGTTAAAAGCACAGCATATTTTTAAAATGCGCTTGCGTAGATAAAAACCACACACAACAACGCACGCCAAGTTGTCGCTTTACTCCAATAAAATAATCAGCAATATCAGAACTGGAATACCACTGCGAATTAATTTGGAATCGCCCTGCGATTTGAATTGGAATTGCCCTGCGAATTAAATAGGAATTGCCCTGCGAATTAATTTAGAAATACCCTGCGATTTGGACTGGAATACGCAAGATTGATGCTTTATACTTGTAGAAATTCTTAAATTCAACAGGTAAAAAACATGGCTGATTCTAGAATACAACGTCGAATTCGATGGGGAGTCAATGCGCTCATTTTGGTTGCAACGGTAGTGCTTATCCTACTGGCATTGTTTATCCCCGGCTTTGCTATCGCAATGGGCTTATCTGCTGCGCTTACGGCGGTGGTTATGGGGGGGATAGGCGTAGGTGTTGGCCTATTATGGAATGTTGCATTCAGCTTTTTTAATTGGTTAATGACGCGTCATGAACGCCTTACAAAAGGAACCTCGATACTTGAAGATCAAGAAAGTCCACGACAAGCACGACAAGAAGGGGTCAGTCATTCTACCCCGTCGCAACAACCAACGGCCTTGTACTCATCATTAAGTTCTCCCATTCTTAAATCCACACCTGAAATAGTAAAGCTAGCCTTCTATGTGGTACAAGGCAAACAAGCCGAAGCAGAAGCGATGATTAAGGGAAATCCAAACTTACTGAAGCAGAAATGTCAGGTGGTCGATTATTCGGGCCGTACATTGGAAGGAACTCCTTTACAACTGGCTTTATGGGCAGAAGATGTGAAGTTCCATGAGAAGGAAGTATGTATGGTGGAAATGATTATACCTTATTTAATTCATTTACAGAATGGAAAGGCTGAGAAAGACAGCCAAATTTTGGAACAATTTCCAGAAGGTTGGGAGGCTGAAGAAGAAGCCAGGTTGCAAAAGGATGAGGAAGAACTCAGTAAAGTTGTACAAGGGATTGAAAACTCAACGACGGATGAAGAAGCGCAACCCTACCTCAAAGCCTGGGAAGCGTATTTAGCCAAACAAAAAGAAGGCATTATTAAAACGGGAAGACAGGTGAGTAGTCAATTAGTGGTCAAAGCCTTCGAATTATTTGATAAGAAGTTTGATGAGCTTGGTGGCTATGACAGCCGAAAGAATAATTTAGTTTGGCGGAGAGTGGTTGGCGGGGCCCAGCGTTATTTGCCAACCTGTTATGCCCAAGCCCTGTGTCAAGGCCCTTATGCTATTGTGGAAGGCAAGGAGTTCTTGAGGCGTAGTTTAGAGTTTCGATATTCGTCTGGTACAGTTTTTTATCCTCTTGATTTGGATCCTTCTTTTCGCTTGGGGGAAGATTATGCCGCGGTAACGCGTCGGTCTGCGGGCTACTGGCAATGCGGGAGTCGCGGCAGTTGGGCCTGGGCGTTATCTTTTACAAACTATGTCAAACAAAAAACAGCAAACACTCGGAGCTTATTATGCCACGAGCCGACAATCAATCGAGGACTCAGGGCCACGTAATGTAGCGACGTGAAGGAGCGCAGCTGCGACGGCTTTAGGCTGAGGTGCTCTACAGCTTTCGATAAACCACTGAAGTAATTCGATATATTGCCAAACTTCTGCTGTTTTTTGCCACCAAAGTACAAAGCGATGAAGGTAGTTTTTGGTCTTTCGGTGAGAGACACCATGGGTGACCATCCACGTTACATTCTCGCGTGCCTTTCGCAATGTCCTCGGATGAGGCAGAATGCGAATGGCATCACCCTGAGATGATAAAGGTTGGTTGCTGCCCCCCCGAGGGAGGGCTAGGTGCACAGAACCAGAAAACGTCCTATCATCTTCAACGTGAGCGACTTTGATGTTATCCGCCGGTCGTGTCGGTGGATAATCAATGCCCAAATAATGAAAACCACTTTTGATGCTGCCGATATATGACTTTTTACGCGATAAGCTCAAACAACGTTCTTGTAAAACGTCCATCATGCGTCTTCTACAGCGATTTAACTGCCGTTTTGTCTTACAAAAAATCACAATATCATCCTGGTAACGAAGATACGTGACATCCATCTCGTCAAATGCATCATCCAGCGGTTTTAAATAAATGCCACTAAAAAATTGGGACAGTGGTCCACGCAGCGCAATACCCTGATCGGGATTTTTATACCCATTGGGCGTCTCAATGGGATTTGTAATGATATGCTTAAGCATCGTTTGCACTTTCGGGTCAAGATAATATTTTTTGATATCTTGCAATAACATAAAATGCGGTATCGATTTGTAATACGATTTAATATCAACGCGCAATATATAATTGGGCTTGTCCTCTTCCAACACCCGCCGAATACGCTGAGTGGCTGTCTTTACCCCACTGGGACCTTGCAAGTGATAGCAATTTTTATTCATGACATGCTGGAAAGTGGGCTTCAGTTCTTTCAGCAAAAGATGCTGTAAAATACGGTCAGATACATGCAGCTGATCGAGCATTTCATCGGGAAAGTAATGACGCTTCAAACAACGCGGTACATAGTTTCCATTGATAAGGAACTCTATCCCCTTCGGTAACCAATCCGCTAGCTCCCGCGCCATAAAATGAATCTCATGATTATGATGCACCATATATTTTTGCTGATGTATTTTTGTAAAAAGCTTTTGCCCAATAGTCAGCATTTCCGCTGCATTCCATCGCTTCATTTTAATCTGAAGTCCTTTTTTTTAGGCTAATGTAAAAAATAAATTGAAGGGCATGGATAAGTTTTGTAACTTCGGATTTGAGCAAAATTCAACGTTATAAAAGGAGTTAGCCATGCCTATAGAAGACTTTATCATTGCTGTATATTGTTTGGTT
>CAWJOP010000002.1:0-322265 GCA_963844535.1 uncultured Gammaproteobacteria bacterium
TATGATTACTCAAACTGAGCAACTTTCATTGATTGGTACAAACCTTGAGGTTGAGTTGATAGGAAGAATACCACTTAGTAGCAATAATATTTTGGCAGCAGGTGAAATTGCTGTACCAGCGCATAAATTAATGGATATTTGCCGGTTACTTCCAGAAAAAGCAATTTTAGAGCTGTCTCATGTAAATTCTCAGTTAACTATAAAGTCGGGTCGTAGTCGTTTCGTTTTATCGACATTCCCCTCAGCAGAATTCCCAAGTGTTGAAGAAGAATCGAACTTTACTGAATTTTCAATATCACAAAATAAATTGAAACAACTCATTGAAAAAACAAGCTTTGCAATGGGAGAACAAGATGTTCGTTATTTTTTAAATGGGTTACAGGTGCAAGTGAATAATGACGGTATAAGTGCTGTAGGCGCGGACGGGCATCGATTAGCATTTGGCTTTTTACCAACGCCTATTGAAATTGATTCTTTACACGCCATTATCCCAAGAAAAGGGGTTATTGAACTTCTAAGACTTCTTCAAGACGATGAAGATAAAATTATTTTTGGATTAAGCGCACACCATATTCGGATAATTACTAAAAACTACACATTTACTTCTAAATTGATTGATAGTGGTTTTGTTAATTATCGTGAATTAATGCCAGAAAACTGTGATAAATCTTTTCGGATTCATCGAGACGAATTAAAACAGGGTGTAACACGAACCTCTGTACTTTCAAATGAAAAGATTCGAGGAATACGCTTTCAAATTAATGATAATACACTTAAGATTCTGGCAAGTAACGTAGTTCAAGAATATGCTGAAGAAGAACTTAACATAGAATATAAAAAAACAGACATGGAAATAGCATTTAATGCTAATTATCTACTTGATGTATTAGCAGCTATTCGTTCAGAGTTTGTTGAGTTATGTTTTGCTTCAGCAGAACAAGCATTTTTAGTAAAAGATCCTGAACAGCAAACATTTACTTACGTTTTAATGCCGATTTTATAGCCTGTATTATATTTAGTCTTATAAACTGTGCGTCTAAAAAAGCCTGTTCAAAATCTCGCTAGGCTGAGACAAAAACCGTGGATATCTAAGCACAGCATACATAGAAGTATATGAGCTGCGGAACGCAAGAAAATCACGGTTTTTGGCCAGTATAGTAGAGGTATTGAACAGGCTTTAATCAACACCATAACCAATGAGTAGCGATACATGCTTGCATTTATTGAGGCAAAAGATTTTAGAAATTTTGCTCAATTTTCGATTGAGCCATCGCCTCGGTTTAATATCATCTATGGGTTAAATGGTAGCGGCAAAAGTAGTGTCCTTGAAGCGGTTTATTTTTTAGCACTTGCTCGTTCTTTTCGAACACACTTAACTACCCATATCATTCAACACCAAAAAGCCTTAACTACAGTGTTTGGTACTATAAAAAATGATAGTAGTTTGAAGACCGCTGTGGGTATTCAAAAAGCACGCAGTGGAGGAACAGAAATTCATATTAATGGAGAGCTTTCTAAAACTGCTATTTCTCTTGCTAAAATTTTACCCACAATTTTAATTAACCCTGATAGCTATGAGTTAATTCATGGTGGACCTAATGCGCGGCGTCATTTTTTGAATTGGGGAACGTTCCACGTAGAACAATCTTTTATCTCAATATGGAGAAGTTTTCAGCGATGCTTAAAGCAAAGAAATACTGCTTTAAAAATGGAATTGCCTTTGAGAGAAGTACAGTTTTGGGATAATGAATTTGTCAATTTAAGTTTAGCATTAGATCAAATTTATTTGGGGTACGTCGAAAAACTAATTCCTGAAGTTCAAAGCATTATCGTTAGTTTAACTGATTTAGAGGGATTATCTTTGGAGTATTATTCTGGGTGGAGCCATCAGAATTCGCTGGAATACCTGTTAAAAAATAATAGCGCCAGAGAACAACAACAGCATTGTACATTGTTTGGACCGCATCGCGCAGATCTGAAAATAAATTTTAAAGGAGCTCCTGCACAAGAGATTCTTTCTCGTGGAGAGCAAAAATTATTGATTTTTGCTCTGCAACTGGCACAGGCAAAACTATTGAATAAAATGGTTGGTACGAAAGCCATTTATTTAATTGATGATATGGCGGCAGAATTAGACGCAAGCCATAGAAAAAAGATCGTTGATTTTCTTATTTCACTTGATGCGCAGGTATTTTTAACTTGTTTAGAACCAGAACAGTTATCTTTCGATATCCCATCAGAAGAGTTAAAGATGTTCTACGTGGAACATGGGGAATTTCAAATTAATATTTAGGGATTAAGAGTTTCCACGTGGGTTAATTTGCCATTTTGAAAAATATAGCGTCCGCTCACATGTATGAAATATTCAATATTATCAGGGTGAATAACCCCCTCTTTTAAAACAATTAATTCGTTACCATGGCGGTCAACGGGAACTTTATTATTAAAAAATGGGCTAATATCATTTTCTGTAATGGTAAAGGCAATATAGGCATCATTTTCTTTGTTGGATTTGCTTCGAATTACTGCCTGAACATCCTCTTCGTTTTTATAAATAGGGCGAGTCATGCTATGAGCAGCGAGAGAACTAATGACACTTTCCCATTGTCTTAAATTGCTTCCATCCGCAGAGTACACCAGAATAAAAACCAGCTGAGTTTTGGTAGAAATTTTCTTTTGCGCGTAACGATGAATTAGCGTGCCTTTTTCTTCAGCGGATTCAGCAGATACAGCAAGATTATTTTTTAAGCGTTCTCGAAACTCTCTAAGTTTTTTTCCGGCTGCTTGTAGAAAAAGAGTATCCTCCCAGTATCCTTTTTCGATGATTTTATCCAATAGTTCAATCAATTTTTTACTGAAAACAAAATCATTGTTGGATAATGCCATAGTAAAAAAGCCCTATGTTTAGGGGGAATATTTTTCTGGTAAAACGAGGTTGGTTGCTAAAAGTTCTTCTCTTAACTCAAGAGATCCTTTGGCCCCTTCTTTACTAAGCTCTAAGTCTACTTGCATGTGCTCGCGTTTAACAGAAAGGTTTTTTGCAGTACCGCTATTATAAAAGCCGCTCGCATTACTTGGCCCTGAGTTAACATCCGCGCTCAGAATTTTTTCCAAGCTACTGGCTATGTATTCAAATATCTTATGAGCTTCATTGATAGATTCTTCAGCCGTCATTTTTCCATCATCTGGCATCTTATCAGCTTCATTAATAGATTCTTCAGCCGTCACTTTTTTATGATCTGGACTACTAAACATAATTATCTTAAACCTACCCTGATTTATCCTACAAAACCTACCAGATCACTCCTTTGAAATGGCTATATTTATATTTTAGTTCTTATTTGTTAATAATAACACTTAAATCTTAAGGCTTTATTAATTTTATCCCTTATTTATAAATGGACTTTACCTTTAAATACAAACTCTGCTGGCCCTGTTAGCCATACTGGCATACCTTTACCGTTCCATTCAACGTTTAATTTACCACCTTTCATTAAAACATCAACTTGGCTATCTACTAAGTTACGTAATTTACTAGCTACCACAGCTGCACATGCTGCGCTCCCACATGCTAAGGTTTCACCGGCACCGCGCTCAAAGACTCGTAACAAGATAGTTTTGCGATCGAGTATTTTGGTAAATCCTACATTTGTTTGCTTGGGAAAGCGATGGTGTTTGGATAATAAAGATCCAATTTTCTGAATAGATAGTTTTTCAAAGGTTTTTACCCATAATATACAGTGTGGATTTCCAATTGATAGCGCGCAAATATTAAATTTTTTCTTAATGGAGTTTACCGATAAAGTATGCTCTACTTTTTCTTTTTTGGCAATAAATGGAATTTTATCCGGTGTTTGTTCAGGAATTCCCATATTTACCCGCACAAGATTACCTTTTAGGATATATGACTTAATTATGCCGTGGTGTGTTTCAAAAATTAACGTTTTTTTCGAAGTTAGCCCTGCTTCTTTGACAAAGCGCGCGATACACCGAGCGCCGTTTCCACACTGGGATACTTCGCTGCCGTCAGCGTTAAAAATCCGGTAGAAGAAATCTGTTTTGGGGCTTTTGGGTGGTTCAATAAGCAGAATTTGGTCAAAACCGATACCAAAATGTCGATCAGCCAGTTGCTGAATAGATTTAGGAGACAGGTTTATTTTTTGTTTTGTTCCATCAATAACAATAAAATCATTGCCAAGAGCTTGCATTTTTGCAAATGAAAAATTCTGTGATGAAGGTAGATTGTTTGTCATATTGAAGTATACGCTGTACTTAAAGCACGAATTATGGATTAAATTGATTTAAAAAGTTTCCCAAATTTTATCAGCATTCTCTTGAGATATTGGTAAGTCCCGTAATTGGTTAATCCGAGAATATTTTTTAATTTCTTCTTGCTGAGAAGAAGATTGTTTTGGGTATTGTCTATCAAAATCTTCTAAGAATTTGTCAATATTACTTTTAAAATTTTTGTTAAGTTTTTTCATATAAAATTAACTCATTTGGATAATAGCGTTCCATTCAGCTTTTTGTAATGGGGTTATTGAAAGTCGATTACCCTTTCGTATAAGTAAAATATTCTTTAAGAGGGGATTTGTTTTTAGTTTTGCAAGGCTGATAACAGAATTAAATTTTTCTTTGAATGTGACGTCAACTCGATACCAACGCGGATTTTCATGGGTACTTTTGGGGTCAAAATAGCGATGTTCAGGATCAAATGCTGCAGAATCTGGATAAGGATCGGTTGTTATTTTAATGATTCCAACGATGCCTGGTGTTTTGCAATTTGAATGATAAAAGAAAGCATAATCTCCGCACCGCATATTTCGGATGAAATTTCTAGCTTGATAATTTCGAACACCATCCCAAGGTTCAGTCTGCTTATTTTTTTTAGTTAGATCATCGATGCCAAATACGGAAGGCTCTGATTTCATAACCCAATAATTCATGCCTTATGCTCCCATTTTTGAAATGAATGCTGTGAATGTTCAATATTTAGAATGCCAGAAGCTTTTTGCTGGTCTTGTGGAGTAGGGAAAAGCGCCATCTTAAAGACAAGAAACAATGTTAATATAAATATTATTCGACCTAAACGATAAGAATTTTTGAATAAATAATTAGTAGTGGTTTTTGGTTTTATTCCTCGAATAGAGAGCCAGGCTGGGGAATAATAAATGCTAATTTCATCCCCTTTATAAATAGGTTTTAATGCCTTAAATGTAATGAGTTGATTGTTTTTATCTCGGATCCATTCTGCATTTGGCAATTCGGCATGATTATAGAGACAGCCAAACCCTAATGGAATAGCGATAATATTGTCATTTTCCCACAGAAATATGTAATTTTTAAACTCATCTGGAACATCATTATCTAGTAATAATACGGGACACTCTTCAATTGTCTCATCTTTCTTGAAATCTTTTGTTGCAAAAACTCCATATTTTGCAATCGTTGGACTACGAATTTCGATAGCTGATTTAACCAGTCGATTTTTCATAAAACACTATTTTTCGATGATACTTTCCGGCAGCGTAATGTTGAGCGCAAGTGTAGCGCTATTTTCAGTTCGCTCAATATCAACCTTAACTTGATCTTTTTCAACAGGAATATATTTGGCAATAACATCCAATAATTCTTTTTGTAATAACGGTAAGTAGTCTGGGCCGTTTCTTCTTAATCGTTCATGTGAAACGATGATCTGAAGCCTTTCCTTTGCTAACGAAGCTGTTACTGATTTTTTTTGAAGAGTACGAATAAGATGATTCAACATGTTCATAAAGTAGCTTCCTCGCGGCTTTTGCTAGTGAATAAACGTTTTATAATTCCTTTCTTTTCCGTTTTTAAGAATCGGAATGGGATTTCTTCTTCAAGAAGACGCCCGACAGCATCTTTGTAAGCAAGACCGGCATCACTGGTTTCATCAAGAATAACTGGAATTCCAGCATTGGATGCTTTCAGCACAGCTTGTGACTCGGGAATAACACCAATCAACGGGATGGCAAGAATTTCTTGGACGTCGCCAACGCTTAGCATATCTCCTCGATCAACTCGAATTGGAGAGTATCGAGTCAAGAGTAGGTGTTCTTTGACTGGAGGGAGATTATTTTCAGAGCGGGATGTCTTGCTTGCTAAAATTCCCAAAATTCGATCAGAGTCGCGAACAGACGAAACTTCAGGGTTGGTAACTACAATAGCCTCATCCGCAAAGTACATAGCCATTAGCGCGCCTTTTTCAATACCTGCAGGAGAATCGCATATAATGTAATCATATTCTTTTTTAAGCTCTTGGATAACTTGTTCTACACCTTCTAGTGTTAGTGCATCTTTATCGCGAGTTTGTGAAGCAGGTAAAATGTAAAGATTTTCAACACGCTTATCTTTGATAAGTGCTTGATTTAGATTAGCTTCCTTATGAATTACATTAACAAAATCATATACAACTCGGCGTTCACATCCCATGATAAGGTCTAGGTTGCGAAGACCAACGTCAAAGTCAATAACGACTGTTTTAAGCTTGCGGCTTGCAAGCCCAGTTGCTATTGCTGCACTCGTGGTGGTTTTTCCTACACCACCTTTTCCTGAGGTGACAACGACTACTTTGGCCACGGGTATTCTCCAAAAGTTAATATAAATTTAAGTTTAAGTTGATTAAATAACGGTTTTAGCAATCGAAATTACATAAACCCCGTATCTTACGGCAATACTAGCATTTTTAACAATAGTAAATAACTATTATTTGGCTAAATTTTAGGATTTTCGTGCTTGCCTGGCAAATTTTGTATAGCTTCTTTGTCTGCAACATATCCTAGAGTTCCGCGGCGAATTTGATCTAATTCCATTGCCTCAAATAATGCTTGAAGATTGTCTTCTCCCAATCCTTCGTTACCTTTTCGTTGAATAATTTCAAAAAATATTGGACCTAACATGGGCTGAGTGAAAACTTGTAGTAACAATTTAGATTTAGGTTGAGTTGTTCCATCAATCATGATGTGGTCTTTTTTTAGCCTTGCTAAGTCTTCATCGTGATTAGGTAGACGTTTTTCAACCATTTCATAATAGGTATCGGGCACTTCTAAAAATGATACGTTTTGAGCAAGTAATTTTTCAGCAGTTTCATAAATATTTTCGCTTGTTAAAGCAATGTGCTGCACGCCTTCTCCGTGATATTCACGTAAGAATTCTTCGATTTGTGATTTGTCATCCGAAGATTCATTAAGTGGAATTAGAATTTTTCCACAGGGACTGCTTATTGCTCGACTTTTTAAACCTGTCATTTTGCCGCTAATGTTGAAATAACGAATTTCATGGAAATTGAATAACTTTTGGTAAAAGGCAGTCCATTTGTCTATAGTCCCACGATGAATATTATGAGCAAGATGATCGATATAAATTAAACCAACATCATTGTCTTTAACGCTAATCTTCTCTTCTTGCCAAGGAAGAAAATCATACTCATATAGATGAGTAGCATTTTCGTGGTCTACTAAATAGACTAGGCTTCCGCCGACCCCATAAATTGCAGGAATATTAAATCCTTCTTCATCACCGTAATAAGGTTTTGCTCCTAGTTTAATAGCTCTTTCAAAGGCGTAATTTGCGTCTTTTACCTTAAACCCCATGGCAAAAATAGATGTTCCATGTTGTTTTGCAGATTCAGTGGCTAAGCTGTTTTGCTCTTGGCTAATAAAAAAATTAATGTGGCCTTGTTGATAGAGAGTGACCTGTTTGGCACGATGTTTTGCTACGGCTCTGAAGCCTAATTTTTTAAGTTGTAAATATAATTTTTCTGGGGCTTTAGAAGCAAAAACAACAAAATCGAGACCATCAGTTCCCATTGGATTTTCGCGCGTTAGGTGTTCACTCATATTAAAAATTCCTTGATTTAACTGTGTGTACTTAGAGAGTTTAGCGAAAATAATCGTTTTATTTAGAAAGTTTGGCCGAACGATTCTCTTTCGTTCGGCCAAAAATTTTGCCCCATAGTTAAGCTAGGGACATAAGGCTTAGTTGCTAGTAGTAGAAGTAGCAGGCGCGGAAGATGACGCTGTGCTCATGGCAGACTGAGCGCTAGTGTCGGCAGGTGCTGGAGCACTTTGTTGTGTTGCACTATCAGTAGTACTGCCTGTTGCGGCAGCTGGAGCGGCAGCAGTTGCAGCTGTGTTAGCTGCTTGAGCGCTGTTTTGTGCAGCAGCGGCACTATTTTGAGCAGCCTGATCTGCTGACTGAGCAGTTTGAGCAGCTTGTTCTTGTGCTGGCTGTTCAGTAGTGGTGGTAGTAGTTTCGGTAGTAGTAGTTTCTTTGGATTGATTACCAGATTGGCAGCCAACCAAAGCGATTGTCATGATAGCTAACAGAAGTGCTTTTTTCATAGTCAATTCCTATTTAATTAACGTTAATTAACCTAGGCTTCCTTGGCATACTTAACCAATTCACCTTTTAACAGGGCAAGATTAGCAAGTTTTTTAAAAAAACGAAAGAATATTTTTGCTTATGTAGTAAGCATTAAAATTAATTGTCATTTTGTGGCTTTTATTTCGGGATCTAAATAGGGTTAAGTTCTATTAAGTTGTCTCGAACAAGATGCAATATGATAGTGGCGAAGAATGAAACTGCAGGAGGTCTAATAGAATTTAGCTTAAGAGTTTTTGTAAGAGCCTGGCAACTCGATCACGTAATTGACGACGGTCAATTACCATGTCAATTGCGCCATGCTCGAGTAGGAACTCACTGCGTTGAAACCCTTCAGGTAAGGTTTCGCGAACGGTTTGCTCAATCACGCGAGGACCAGCAAATCCAATTAAAGCTTTTGGCTCGGCGATAATGATATCTCCTAGCATAGCGAGGCTCGCTGAAACACCGCCCATAGTGGGATCGGTTAATATAGAAATGTAAGGTAATCTTGCTTCGGAAAGTTTAGCTAGAGCTGCACTAGTTTTTGACATTTGCAATAATGAAATTAAGGCTTCCTGCATTCGAGCACCACCGCTTGCAGCAAAACAAACTAGAGGAAGTTTACGATCCAAACAAAGATTAACGGCTCTTGCGAAGCGCTCTCCAACAGCTGCGCCCATTGAACCCCCCATAAAACCAAACTCAAATGCGGTTACAACTAAAGGCATATTTTTTAATAGTCCTTGCATAACAATCAATGCTTCTTTTTCTCCAGTGGTTTTTTGAGCAATAGTTAAACGATCTTTATATTTTTTAAGATCCTTAAATTTCAGGTGATCAACTGCTTCTACATCGGCAGCTATTTCAACATCGGAGTCAGGATCTAAAAATTGTAATAAACGTTTGCGGGCTCCCATACGCATGTGATATTCACATTTAGGGCAAACCTCTAAATTGCGTTCTAATTCGGCGCGATAGAGAACTGCGTGGCAAGCATCGCAGCGCGTCCATAATCCTTCAGGAAATTTTTTTTTAGGATTGGTTATTGTATGGATGCGAGAAGGAAGTAACTTTTTAAACCAGCTCATGTAGGTATCTCTCGTACAAAAATAAGTTAGGGAAGCAATTCTTAATCCGGCAAACTCTTAAAATCAGGGTTTTTCTTATATTCTGTTAAAATATCTTCAACAATTTTATCAACGACACTTATTTTTTCTCGGTCAGTGATTATGCCATGCTCTTCTTTTAAAGTGTTTAATCGTTTTTCGACTAATTTAGTTACTGTTCCTGAAGGAAATAAAGTTGCTAGAATGCGCCTCGCTTCAATTGGGCCAATTCGCTTATATAGTTGATTTCGAATATTAGCATCTTCAACTGTAGTACTAAATGCCCATAACTCGATTGGACCGATAGTGCTAGTGAGTAATTGCGTATTCATGCCGGCCTTTGTGGCAAATTGTGCTAAAAATGTTGCGCCGCCTTCGCGTGGCCCATGAACTCGTAGTTCTTAGAGCGTATATCCCAGTTTGTGACAGCCCAAAAATCTTAGCGGTTTTTTCTACCGTTTGCGCCGGACCTGCATCCATAATGTAAATTGAGGTGGCAAATTCAACCATGATTTCATCAAAATCATCAATAGATTGAGAAATTAAAGCGACCTGAACTTTCCATTTGCGACCTTCACGCATATCAACAATGACTTGATCGCGTACCGCTTGAGCTTTTGATGTACGATGGAATTCATCATAAACAATTCGCTTTGGATCTTCTCTTAATTCAGAAATACGAATTTTGTGATATTCCTGGTAAGCGGGCGCCATATCCCGGATGTTTTCTTCGGTTAAATAATAGTGTTTTGCTAAAGTATATCGAGCTAGCATGTACATTACTGCCGTTTGTCTGTCAGCCGCATCCCCCCCAGTTTTTGCAACCTCATCTAAATCGAGAGATACAATACGAGAGTCGCCGATATCGAAATTTGTAACTCGAGATAAAATTGGATAGTCACGTACAGCGCTTGAAATCATTCGACCAAATGCGCCTATCAAAGGTTCACCAGTTGGCGCAATGATTTTTCCATATAAATCTTCTACTGCGGGAGTTCTTGCAATAGATGCCGCATCAGCTAGTAGAGGTACTGCATAACGCTGTGCTAGCATTGCTTCGTGACTGAAGCCCGCAATAAAAAGTGCATCGGTTACTTCCCACCATGTAGAATGTTGGTCGCGTATGAAACCAATTTCTTCAAGTAAGCCATCAACTAGTAAGTCAACTCCGGGCGTATAAGTATAAGGGTTAACACCATCTGCTAAGTTTTTGTATAGTTCATCAACAATAAGACCAGCCATATCTGCAATGCCATCATATGCCCGTTCGGCTCCTAGTGGAGTGGTAAGCAAGGTAATAAAATTGACTAAAAAGCTGCGTTCTTGGGGCGTTGGGAATCGGCAGCCAAGCTGAGTATCAAAAGGATTAATGGAATAATCGGGGGTCATTCGCAAGCGGTGATAAGCTGCTAAATGTCGCTGCTGAGGTGGGAGCGCTTCTTTAAGCAAAGAAATAAGTCCACTACTTGATGGCCCAATATCAATAATAGCAATTCGAGGTAACCGCTGGATTCCCGGAGAAAGACAGAGAGCTAAATTGATTGTGTTAGACAAGACGGATTTACCGGACCCTGGTCTAGCATAAAGTAAATCGATCCACGTGGTTTGTTCGCTCGAACCAGGTTGATACGGCCAAATTTTCCCATCAGGCGATCTATACAATATTGCTCCATTCTTCCACGGCGAAGCCGGTCTGGTAATAGGAAGCATGTAAATAACATCTGACAATGGTGCGACAGAAGGTTCAGCTACACTTTGACTGGTAAAACCGAGCAAGCTTGAAACAGCTCCAGCAAATGCATCTCCGCTAACTTCTGAAACATCACAAGAACCCCAACCTTCTATCGCTTTTGCAAGTTCTGAAGCCCTGGTTCTTAATAGGGGGATGTTATCATAAGGCGCCCAAGTCGCTGCTGCGACCCGTAGTCGAACTACGGCATCATCTGTGTTGATAGCGATATAGTTCAATAGTTTAACTGAGTCTGATAGTAAGCGGTTTTGAGCAGAGGAAAAACCTAAAATACTGGCTAATAATCCTTTCAACTTGATGGATGGAATAGCAGCACCTTCAATGAAGAAAGAAATTCTCCATGGGATGTGAGTCGCTAATGTTCTTTGAAACAAAGCAATAAACGTTTTGATGTCTTTTGGAAATAAATCGATGAAGATAGAAGAATAAATTTTATCACCAATTCGTGCGGTTCTTAAATCAAGGTTTTCGGCATCGCGAGGTAAAATTTGTCTTGCTAATGATGGCCAGAGTAAGTCAGATAATGCGCCGGTAGAAGCCTTATATTCTTTTAGTCGAATTTTATCTCCTGGCAATACAGCTTGCCATTCTCTATCAGTAAATTCTGGATCAGCAATGTGACGCATTTCATAAATTGCTTCGTGAATATCAAGCAGTTTTGCGTATACATTTAATGATGAAAGATCGGTTAATACCGAGCGAACAAATGCATCATGCGGATCTCTTAAATCTTGGAACGGCGCCATAACATTTTGTGTTACTTTAAACGGAGGAATTTTATTTTCTCTAATGACACGCTGTTTTTCTTTATTTGCACGTTGAAACTGTTCCTTGGTTAATAAGCTCATTCTCGTCCAGAGGACGAAGTAAACACTTTCTTCAGCACAATATTGAGCAAGATATTTCACACGTTCTTTAAATAGATCATCGAGCGCAAGATTTAACCGTTGGCTAGTAGCAGTAGCAGGCGCTAAAATATTTTTGATTGCGTCTTCAACACTTTCTTTATCGTAATGAAATAGAACTTGTAGAGCATGTCCTGGATGTGACATGGTTGTTTGCAGAGCAAGCGAGAGCCCTTCATGCAATTGATTAAATTCGGGTTCTCCAATTAATGCAGTTGTTCCTGAAATTTTAATGACAGAGATCAAAGAGCCGTCGTGGGCTACTAGAACATTCTGGCTGTCTGCTGTTTCCAATTCACAGTAGCTTTCTGTTGTTTGTTTAAGCGAGGTGCTTAACCAAGCAAAAAATGAGTCGAGCCCATCAATGAAGGAGTCAAAAATAGTAGCCATGTTTTTTGCTATCCTGAAAGTTCTTTCATAGCAGTAGTTGCCCAGTGCTCAATTTGAACCTTAAATCGCCCTAAAGAAGGTAAAAGTCTTACGTATCGAAGCATTGCATCTTTTAATGCTGGATCATTCATTCTGGTTTCTAGCATTAATTGACCTAAAACACTAGGGTTGCTTGTTCCTTCGCCGAACTGCTCTTCAATTGCCTGAGCACGAAATTTTAAATTTCGGTAAATTGCTTGGGCAGAAGCTTTGTAACTAGTATTATTTGCAATAGCGCAAAATAAAACATGGCAAAAGCTGTTTAAGTTAGCTTGGTCAATTTCTGGCAAATAAATAAGAACCCCACCGCCATAGTCGCCTTTTCCCACAGCTTCTAAAAAAAAACACTGTGCGCAAAAACAGCACGCGGTAACTAAATTAGATAACCGATTATTTAAATAATTTTGGTCTAGATTTATGACTTCTTGATATTCCTTTGCTTGAAAGCCACAAAACTGACAGGTGTAGTCATCGCGCGCCCAAACTTTTTTGCTAAAAGCAAGAAAGGCAGGATCCGCCTTTCTTGCTGCAAAAAGTCGCCATGCGCCTTGCTTGACTGATAATTCAAGGGGGTGCATAAATTATTAAATGGTGACGCCTGTTAGGCTACCTTTCGTTGCCCCTGTTCCGAATACGCTGACGCCTATCGAACCATATACGGTTGGTAAAAACATTAACGCTCCAGCAACAAAAAGTAGGGCAATGGGAGCGCCAATAGGAACTTGTTGAGGATTATCTCTATGCGCTTTAAATTTTAGAATGGCAGCCATAGCAAAACCAATTCCTGCCAAGAATGCCCCCGCGGTAATTAGTTTGGAAAGGCCGCTAAACGATTGCGTTATGGTTGTAGCAATTGCGCCTACGGTAGTATCATCCGCCATGACAGGATTCATGTAAAAAAACAGCAGTGAAGTGCAAAAATAAACAATAGTTTTGCTTAAGCAAACAAGTTTTTTCACGTTTTTCTCCTTAAGAGTTAAATATTAAAATGGCATGGAATAATTAAGAAAGTCCCAAAGTAGCCCACAACGCATCTTTAGTTCCAACTATATTAATGGCTAAGATTCCACCAATAATATGAGTCGCTCCCTTGCCAAAAGAAGCCCCTTGCGCCGATCCTTGAGCGCTTTTAGCGACAATCATCCATCCTCGAACAAAAGAAATCAAGCCTATTATTTGTACAAATCCTAAAATAGCGTTAGTTGCCTGAAGGCTTAGCCCGTTAATTGAGCTAACATTATAATTAAGAGGGGTAATTTGCGTCGTTCCAAATGACGAAAGCATAAAATCATTAATTGTTTGGGGCAAGTATATAAGTGCTGCTGCCACCATGAGGTAAATGAGAGGAACTTTTAAATTGCCTTGGGAAGCCATCATAGTTCTCATTTCACCATATACTTTTAGATAATAAATAGCTCTCATTGTTAAGCCAAGCCCAATTAAAACGGCAGCCCCCGTAATTAATCGTTGAAGCTGTGGATATGATCTGCTGAGGTTCACCATCATGTTCGCGCTGTCTTGGACAGACGCGGAACATCCTGCTAGATTCAGCAAAATGACAAGGAATCCTAGCGACATCATTAGCTTTAAGAGCCCTACGTCTCTTTCTGCACGGCCGCTCTGCAGCCTCGTAATGACGGTCTTACGAAATAGGGGCTGCGCTTTTACCATTAAACTGGCTGCTAGCGTCATAAATACACCATCTCTTTTTTTAACGAGCTCTATATTTAATATTAGCACCAGAACTCATTTGTACAACTCCGTCATTTGGGTCAATACCTACCACGCTGCCGTAACCTGGTATCCTATCGCCTAGGCTAACGGTTAAATTGGTTCCGTCACTACGCATAATCCAGGCGCGGCCAGGAATAGCAGCTTCTAGCTGATAGGAATAAGAAATATAAGGCTTGTATCTTCTGGGGGGGCGTTTTTTGATGCGAATAGGTTTTTTAATTTCTACTACAGGGGGTTTATTAACCTGACTAGTAAGATTATTAATTTGAGTAGATAAGTCACTAAGTTTGGTGTTGATATCGGCTAGAGTTGTTTGAAGATTTATAGTTTCTGACTCAAGTTTATTTAAACGGTCTTTTTGCTCCGAGATTTCTTGTAACTGTTTTTGAGAAATTGAAGGTTGGATAGGTTGAGGTTTAGGGGGTGTAGCTGTAACCATGATCGGTTGGTGAACAGAAACAGCGGGCTTATGTTGAGCTTGTTTTATTTGGGAAAAAAAAATTCCCATGAATTTATAAATCGCCCAGAACGCCATTATGATAGCGAGAAGAAGAATAATATTTCGACCTTTTCTTCGACCTTGAAAATCTTTATCTTTTACCGATTGCTTTGGTTCCGTGGTGTAAGATACGGGTGTTTCTCCTTCACTGAAATGATACTCTTCATCGGATTTGTAGTTTGCCATGAGTAACCTCTATTTTTGTACCTAACAGGGAGGGGCAGTAACATCTTGTAAAAATAGTATGCCAAGAGCAGTGCCAGAATAAACTTGGACGGTAGGGGGTTTATCAAATAGGCCTCTGATAGCTTGTCCCCAATTTTGTCCCACAGTACCTAAAGCGCTTAATGCCTCGCCTTTAGGCGATAATCTTGGCATATTAGTAACCGTATTTAAGCCGTTTGAAACAACAGTTGCACCGCTTTGTTGCACTGCTTGACCATATCCTTGCATGAAGGAAGAAGCAAATAATGAGCCGTATCTAAGTAAATAATGGTGATCCGTATCACTTGATAAAGCAGTTCTTGCTGTATCAGGATCTATAGCAACAGCATTAATTGAAATACTTTTTACGGTGTTTGGTAAAGTAAGTACATTAAAGGTAAGCATAACGCTTTCGCGTTGATAGACCAAAGTGCCTAATAGTTTACCGCCTTTTAGTTGCGTACCTACTACACTAGCCATTACGGGGCCCGGTTGGTCACTATTTACGCCCGTATTTAATACTCCGAAAAGAATAGTGCCTGCTTTAATAAGGGGGGGTTCACAAGAGACCGTTGCAGGGCCGCCCTTGCCGAAAGCTGATGCGCCGGCAGCTCCAGCTCCTCCACCGCTTTTACCGGCTCCCTCTTTCCCCTCTTTGTCTTTTTCGCCTTCAACATACTGTTGTGGTGGAGTAGTTGTCCAAGCAGCAAACAATAGACCTTGCTGAGAGTTCATTGATGATGAAAGTTGTTGCTGGTTCTGCTGGATTTTTTGTTGTTCTAACTGAAGCGCTTGCCGTTGACGAACAGCTTGTAGCTGATCATTTTCAGAAGGAGCAATAGCAGATATTCCTGAGTTTGGTATGTTTTGGCCGCCGGCCACCCCTCCAGGGGCGGTAGTTGTTGGTGTAATTGCACCTGCGCCTGCGCCAGCAGCACCCCCAGCTCTACCAATAATATTGCCATTAGCATCTCGCAGTGTTCCATCAGCAGCTAAATTGCCAATCACTTTTCCCGAAGGATCTCTTACAGTACCATCTGGGGAAGCATAACCAATGAGTCGCCCTTGAGAGTCATAAACTGGAGTTCCCGATGGAACCAGAGGGACAGCCCTGACAACTGGCGGTGTTGTTTTGCCAATAATTTTACCGCTAGCATTGCGAACCACTCCGTCGGGGCCTACGGTACCAACAACGTTACCATTTATATCTCTCACTTTTCCGTCTGGCCCTGCATAACCGATAAGGCGGCCTTGAGCATCGTAAATCGGAGTGCCTAATTGGGAGCTCCCCGCTTTTCCAATGACATTGCCTTTTAGATCACGCACTGTGCCATCCGGCCCTAATGTTCCAATGACATTTCCATTTAATCCGCGTACTTTTCCATCTGGCCCAGCGTAGCCAATTAATCGACCGTTTGAATCGTATACAGGTACTCCTAGAGCCCCACCTCCTGGAGCGCCAGAGTTGTTTTTAAATACTCCGTCAGGACCAATAGAACCAATGACATTGCCTTTTAAATCACGTACCTTGCCGTCAGCGCCTGCATAGCCAATGAGTCGACCCTGGGAATCATAAACAGGAGTACCCAATGCAGAACTCGCTACCTTGCCGATGACGTTACCTTTTGCATCACGAATCAAACCATCCGGACCTACAGTACCTACGGCAGTGCAATCCATAACACAAACTCTTCCAGCAGCCCCTTTACCGTAAGCAAGCCCTGTCATTAAGCCTTGTTGGTTATAAACAGGGATACCCTCAGCATCGGCAGGTCCGCCTGCTTGAGCAAGGGATCTTAACAAATAGTTGTTTGGTAGGGTTTGATTCAAGGAGGAAAAATTTCCTCCTTGCCAGGCGCCCGAAAGGGTGGAAGAACTAACAATAGTGGGAACAGCACTGCCGCCACTGAGTTGTGCCTGTTTTGCTTGCTCAACGTTTTGCTGTGTTTGCAATTTTACATATTCAGTTGTTTCTGGTTGTTCAAAACCGCCTGGAACAGAGCCCATTCCTGAAGGAGCCCCTTGCAAGCTAATTTCGGTTTTAGGTTTAGGGAGGCGCTTATTTAAGTGAATAATGCCAGTTACAAACATAATTAATACTAAACCGATGGTAACAACAAGAATTGCTCGTGTTCGAGTGTTTTGGAAAAGCTTGGAGATATTTTTTAATTCACCTGCCATAACCTAAAACCCCTCTATTTTTATAGGTACTGCCTTGCCGTGCAATGAAACGAGCAGCATGGGCGTTTTTTGCATTTCATAGGCTTTTGTTCCATCAGCGCTTGACATAGTAGCGCGCCATGCAGGTGATAAAATGGTGAAATGGGTTCGTACATACATTTTATCGTTAAGAAGCCAGGCTTGAAAATCTGCTCCGCATACAGTGAGTTCTTTGCTACCGGGCGGAGGGATACCATCTAAAACACCCAATAACAATGGATTTGCTGAACCAGGCAAACACTCGCCTAACACAGGGGACTGCGTTGGGCCCTAATCCTTGTATCCTAAGGTCAACTCTGTAATCAATATCTTTCTGCCCAGGGATAAGCGTTAACATAACTGGAGTTACTAGCCCTTTTAAGCGGACCGCTAGATTTCCGTAATTATAAAGAGATAGAGCCTGAATCATCAAAGTATTATCGGTTTTATTCCACTGAATATTGAACCGTTGTGGATCGCCAATGCTATAAGAATCAATTGGCCATGGTGCTCCGGTTGAATCAATGAATACCAATGAAGTGACGAAACCTTGAGCCAATCGAATAACCGGAGGCGTAGCGCCAGGAGCTAAATTTACAATTTGAGAGGTTGCTACTGGGCGCGGAGGAATACCTGGAGGAGCAGCTTGAGCATATTGAGTTGCGGTGAAAAGTTGTTTTAGACGATGAATTTGATCAGGCGTCATCGGCAAAGCAGTATTTACCATGCTGTTAAAAGCAGACTGACTAATGTCGCTATCGCCTGTAGGATTTCCTGGTGGTGTAAATGGAGCTTGAAAAGCAGACATTTGAGGGCCTCCTTGAACAGCAACAGTAGCTTGCTGGCCAAAAGAGGCTGACTGATTAGAAAAATTTCCCCCGCCTTGAAATTGAGGAGGTGTTTGTCCTGTGGCTGGAAAATTGACAGCACCTGCTGCCGGATCTGATGGGTTTGGCGGTAAGTTATTTGTGCCACTTGGTGGAGGTAAAGATGGAGCAATTCCGGCGGCATTGTTTGTTAATGCACGCGCCACATTGGCATTATTGTCTGTAGTAGTTTGATTATTTCCATTTAACTGTAAATTTTGGCGTATAGGGGGAGCCTGAGATATTTGTTGCAAAGCTTGTAGCTGTTGTAAATCGTTTGCGGAGGTGTTATCAGCAGCCACCACATTTGAGTTTTCTATAAAAACTGAGACAATTAGCAATAAAGATCTCAAAAAAAGTTGTTTATTCATTTTTTTCATATTTTTATTTCATAGTTTTGTAGCAAACGTAAGCTTTTTACGGCGTACTTGTGCCAGCGGCCACAAACTGTGCAATTCCGATACCCTGGGGGGAATTTAACGTTGATACCCGGGTAATAAGCATAGTAACAATAATACTTTGCCTAGAAAATTGGCTAGCACTTTGATAAGTCACTAACATCGGCATCTGAACTCGCCAAGCATAAATGCCACTAAGTATACCTTGTTGTAAAATAATTGGCGCGCCTGTAGCAACAGCCGAAACCACTAGTTTTTTTGCTATAACTGCAGTTAAATTGTTTGAGCTGTTTAATGCTTCCATAAATGCTGACCAACCATCTGGTGTGAAATAGTTTTGGGCTTCTTGAAGTGCTTGTCGATAATTAACAAAATTATAGGTATATGCTGAAATGGCAGCAGTATTTGCCCACTGTAGGAGAGCAGATGGAGCAATGTTGGGCTGGTCTAGTGGCACCAAAGGTGAGATGCGACCGTCTATGGTGGTTGCAAAGTAACGTGGCTGAGGTGGATTTGCTACGAGATAAATTAAACCACCAGCCAATATTGTCATAATCAAAACTGAAAAGAGTAGCATTCCTACTACTTTTCTATAATTATCGCGATAAAAATCGTTTCTGTTTTTAACGACGACTAATGCATCTTCTGGTATTTTGCTCTGGCTATCCAAAGGAAATTCCTTTCTTATTGTATAAGAGGCGTGTGTGAATAATTAGGTTCGCTGAGCGCATGTAATGGCGTAATTATTCCACTGCTACTTGTTGTATAGTAGCTAGGTTCTGGCCTAGTTAACGCTAAAAAAATTATAATTAACAGCAAAATAATAATAAGCGAAAAATTAGAAAGTAAGAAATTTAAAGCGCGCAAATAGCAATCGCGATAAAAATTTTTGTGCAATTTTATTTTTTCTAGTGCATCAGATAGCATAACTTGTATCCCTGAAAATTTAGGTCTTATACGTCAACACCCCTTTCTCACAAGTGGGAAAGGGGTAGGGATGAAGGTTTATCCATGCCTTCATTTCCAACCCTTCTCCCGCACAGCAGGAGAAGGGCGTTAGTGATTTAAAAACTATAACCTAGCACGAACTAATAATAAAGTAACGGTAACTACTCTCCAGAAACTTGCGGCGGCAAATGTATTAAAGTAATTTCGATGCGCCGATTTTGGCTTCTTCCACATGAAGTATTATTGCTAGCGATTGGGCAATATTGCCCATATCCAACGGGATATACAAAACGAGCGTCTAATCCATGTTGCCACATGTAAGATACTAAATTTGTAGCTTGATGAGAGGTAAGTCCAAGATTTTCATCTATACATCCTCTGTTGTCGGTGTAGGCGGCAACTTTAATTTCTATCTTTTCAAAACAATTTAAGACAGTAATAATGTCACAAATTTCTGGATAAGCATAAGAATTTAGGTGGGCTGATTTTCCATAGAAAAATTTGTCGCTTCGCAATATGAGTAGAACTTCATCACCCATTCGTTCGATTTGAATATCACCGCTTTTTTTAATTTTGTTGATTAAATTAGGATCTTTCTCCAAGCAGCAGCATGTTCGCACTGGTTTACAGCAACCAGGTGACATGGCGCAATCATTCTCTAAACATTCATGGCAGCAACTGGTGAGTATGAGAAGAGCGAATAAGCTTAAAAAAATTCGTAAGATCATCATAGGTAGTTACCCATTCTTTATTTGCGTTAGGATACCATCCTCAAACCTGAATACTAAAGGGACAATGAGGGAATTTTTTTGATAACTCCATTCGACTACTTTTTTAGTGGTTTCTTCAGAAGATTGAAGTTTATTAATAAATGAAGGGGTTCCACAAGTTATTTGCACGGTTGGCATATCATCACCTATGTTGACTGAGCCAACACCGCAGGTAACATTTGTTTGCTCATTATTTTGCAATTGACTTTGCTTAAGCTGTGTCACCTTACCTTTATCGTTGAAAACCACAATCAAGCGCGCAAGATAATCTTGGGTTTTAGTTGGATCAGTTGGCCGACTAATATAAACCCATTCAGTTATTTGTTTTGGCGCGCTTGAAATTTCATCTTTGATGCTCACGCGAGTAGGTGTACCACAAGCAGCCTGCACTTTTTCCATTGAGTCTCCTTCGTTTACGATCTGGTTGGTTTCCAAACAATAATAAGGAGCTGCAAAAACTTTCATTCCTAGCATACTAAAAATAGAAAGAAGTATGATTTTAATAATTTTCATGTTGGGCCTATATCTCTAAAAGTTTGGCTAATTCTATTGAGCGTTCTTTAGCCGCGTTAACTGCTTGCGCTAGAATAGTGCGCAAATTGGAACTCTCAAAAATTTTAAGCGCTTGCTCGGTTGTTCCACCGGGTGAAGTAACGCGTTCTTTAAGGATAGAGATAGTTTCATTGCTTTCTAAGGCCATACGAGATGCGCCTAATGCTGTTTGGATAGTTAAGAGATGAACAACTTCTTTCGATAATCCCTGTTCAATAGCGGCTTGTTCTAATGCCTCCATGAAGAAAAAGAAATAAGCAGGGCCACTACCTGAAAGCGCTGTGACAATATCCATATCTTTTTCATCATCGAGCCACACAGTAATGCCCACCGATCGCATAATAGATTCAGCTAAGTCACGCTGTATTACGGAAGTATGTGCATTGGCAAAAAGAGCCGTTGCGCCAGCTTGCAATAATGCGGGAGTGTTTGGCATGCAACGTATGATGGCCAATTTATGATTGAGACAGGCACTAATGTATTGTATATGAACACCAGCCGCAATTGAGATGATTAAAGGCTTTAGAGGGTGAATTGTTGGGGCTAAGTCTTTGGCTACCCCCCCTAACACTTGTGGCTTAACAGCGAAAATAACCACATTTGCTTTAGCCACTACGTCGTGATTGTTTTCTGAAATGTGAATTCCATAGCGATTTCGAAGGCTGGCTAACTTTTCTGGATTGGGATCGCTAGCAAAGATAAGATCAGCCGCATAGCCGTTATTAATAAGCCCGCCAATAAGGCTATTTGCCATATTGCCTGCACCGATAAAAGCAATTTTTTCCTGCATTGGTTCATCTCCTTTTTCCGAAAATGGCTGCTCCAATTCTAACTATAGTTGCGCCTTCAATGATAGCCGCTTCAAAATCATGACTCATACCCATTGAAAGTGTGTCTAATGGAATACCCTGGTTGATTAAGTTATCTTTCAATTCCCGTAATTTTTGAAAAGATTTTCTTTGTAAAACAAAATCTTCAGTGAATGGAGGGATTACCATAAGTCCTCTTAAGGCAATGCCAGGCAAGCCATATGCATATTTGGCAAGTGTCACCAATTCATCTGGCGATACTCCATTTTTTTGCGACTCACCAACTACGTTGACTTGTATGCAAACATTAAGATTACCCAGATGAATGGGTCTTTGTTCGCTGAGTCGTTTTATGATCTCTTTACGATCTACGCTGTGTACCCAAGCAAAATTTTCGGCAATATCTCTGGCCTTATTACGTTGAACTGTTCCTATGAAATGCCACTCTAACTTAAATTCGCGTAGAGCTTCAATTTTAGGTAAAGCTTCTTGTAAATAATTTTCAGCAAATTTTTTTTGTCCAGTTAGAATTGCAGCTTCAATTTTGTGTATAGGTTGTCCTTTAGAAACAGCTACAAGTTCGACTGGATCTAATGTTCTACCACAGCGTTGTTTTGCTAACTCGATGGCGTGTCGAATTTTAATTATGTTCATTGCTAATAAATTGTAAACAGGCCCTATCTTGGCCGCTGTTCAGAGGTTAATTCAGAAGTTTGCCCAAGCAAGGTTTTGATTTGTTCATAAGCTAATTTGTCAGATTGATGAACCAATAATCCAGAAATTTCGTAATTTGCTAACCACGCGGCATAACCAGCAGCGAATTGCATAAACGGCGTACCGCCAAGAAGATGCGCTCCTTCAGGCCATCGTTCTTTGGCTAGTTCTACTATTTTTTGGGCACTATTCCAAGATTGTGCAACGATAGTACCGTAACCAGGACTGAAGTTATCACCAACTTTATCTGATTCGCATAAGCCATGTGCATAATCTCCAGAACTTACAGCGATGTGACTGCCATAGTCATGTAATGTCCAGCCACTTTTTTCGATTTTTATCAAAGAAACTGATTTGTTTTCGGAAGAAGTATTTGCAGAAGAGCCTATATCGAGATAAGCGTAAATTTTTTGCAAATAATCCATCCATTCTTTTGGGATAGTCGGATTTTCAAAAATGTCCTTAATAGATTCAAACCAATCAAAGGAATCATTTTTATTTTCATCATCAGTCATATGCGCCTCAAAAGATATAGGGCCTGTTTACATTTGATTTACCGTAGCGAAAAAAGCAGAGATTCTGCTAGAGTTTTTCCAAATTTGAGGAGAATACCGGGTCGTATTTGACGAAAATTTGGGAAAACTCTAGCTAATCTTATGCTTTTTGCAGTAGGTAAATCAAATGTAAACAGGCCCTAGTATTAAATATCCAATTGGTCGTTAGCCAAAACAGTTTTGGCATGAAATTCTTCCAAGCGTTTTTTAATACGTCTTAATCCTTTTTTAATTGATGGTGTTTTAATGCCCAATTCTGGGTTTAACACCATAGTTGCATGATTAATGTGATCTAAATAGTGTAATAATATTTCTGAAGGAATAAATATCATTTTATAACCGTTTTCGACGAGCTTTTTATGTAACATTTTTCCAGCGACATGCTCACCTTTTTCGTCCTCGGAGAAAGTTAAATGCAAATTTTTAATTAAATCTGTTCGATAGAGTGCGCAATGGCTTCTTAAGTAATAAAAATTTTTCCCAGTGCCTTCAAGACTATGATTGGTTTTTTGGATACATCGGTAATATAAGGCCTGCAATGCGTGTTCAATATTTTTTAATATACGAAGTATCCAAGATTTCTTTTCAAGCTTCCACGAACCAACGCCACCAATATGTGGTTCATGTTCAATTTGTTCGATGAGAAAATTTAACCATTGGGGATTTTTGATTAAAGTATCAGTGTGAATGGATAACACGTAAGGCGTATCAACTTTGGCAAGCGCTACATCTAATGCTCTGGCATGTGATAGTGCAGGAGTTTCATTTGGTTCGAGTTTTCTTTCTATTAATGTGATCCAGCTAAGTTTTTTTAAATAGGATAATGACTCGTCATTTGAGTCGTTATCGATCACGATGATTTTTGCTATAGATAAATCAGTATGTTTGCGAATGAGACGTAAACAAAGTTTAGTCAATAAAGGGGTTTTGTAGTTAGGGATTAAGATAGTAACACGAGGGTCCATACTATATCCTATTTTATTAATGGTCATGCCAGCATAGACTAGCATGTAGGAAAACTTAAAATTTTCCTTAATTTATTGGGACAACCAACTTATCTTCATGACAGTATCGCGTTTTATCTAACAATCTCTCCCATATTCTCTGCCCTTCGTTTTTTTATATTATAACCACCTTCGCTTTTCGATTTAAAGTTTACTGCAGGAAAAGCGTTAGTTCTTCTTGAGGGATTTATTGGACGTGCAGGATGGGAAGAGGAGCGAACACCAAGGGCACTTGTTCTAAAGTCGCCTTTTTTGCGAAACGTTCGCGGAAATTTATCATTTTCTACCGTTCTTTCGCCGCGGAAACGGCTGGTAGCGGTAGCAGAACGGCGATATTCTCCTTGACCATTTTGACCATTTGAGAAAGATGGCCTTGTTTTTTGGTAAGGTTTTTTTCGAGTTCTTCTTTGTAAAGGTGCGCTGGAAGAATGAGCTCCATTTTTTTGATTGATAAAGTCATTGATCCTTCTCCATGCATGTCTATCCGCAGGTAAAAGTAGTGAGATGGCTTCTCCTACTAATCCCGCGCGGCCTGTTCTGCCGATGCGATGAATATAATCTTCAGGACATTGCGGCAAATCATAATTGACGACATGTCGTACGTGGGGAACGTCCAATCCGCGTGCCGCAATGTCGGTAGCAACTAAAATGCGTCTTTTTTGGTTACGAAAGGCATGAATTACTTGTTCGCGCTTTCTTTGTCTTAAATCACCATGGATGGCGTCAGCACTCAAATTTTCTCTCTTAAGCTTATCAGCTAAATTTTCAGCGCCAATCTTGGTTTTTACAAACACAATAATGGAGCCTTCTCTATTCTCTAATTCTTTTAGGAGACAGAGAAACTTATCAGCAACAGTTGTTTGAATGGTCTGTTGATTGACTTGTTCTGTAGGCTTAGTGCTTGAGCCTAAGGAGATACGCTGGGGATCCATCAAGTATTTTTGAGATAATTTGACAATATTTGGCGGCAAGGTTGCTGAAAACATAAATGTTTGCCGTTCTTGAGGAAGTTGTTGCGTGATATTTTCTAAATCCTCTTCAAATCCCATGTCTAGCATTCGATCTGCTTCATCAATAACGAAAAAACGCGTTTTTTGTAATTTCAAAGAATTTCTTGAAAGATGATCGTTAATACGGCCTGGCGTGCCAACGATAATTTTGGGGCGTTTTTTTAGCAGATCCAATTGTTTACGCATAGGGTCACCACCAATCAAAAGCGCAACGGGATTGGGAAGATGTTTATATAGCAATTTCTCTATAGTATCTTTTACCTGAATAGCTAATTCTCTTGTTGGCGTTAGTATCAGGGCGGTGTCAGTTGGCGAGTTTAACAATCTTGTGATCAGCGGAACTAAATAGGCAATAGTTTTTCCAGTACCTGTTTGTGCAGAAGCTAAAATATCGCGCCCTTCAAGACCAGGCGGAATAGCGGCTGCTTGAATAGGGGTTGGTGTGGCGATGCCCATAAAATTAAGGGATTTCACTAAAAAAGGAGGTAGTTCTAAGTCGTTAAAATTCATATAAAAATCCGAAAAGATGATATCTTGGGCTAGGCTCTCTTTGTATGCTGTTATACTAATGAAAACCGGCGGCCAGATATTTATGTTCAATTGAACAGGTTTATTGCAGGACTAACCCTGTATTAATTGAGCGCCAGTTTTTGCTGGCACGACAAATAATGGATTAAAATCAGGTTGATACTGCACTGGGATGTGGATAGCTTATTTAACAGTTTCAAGATTTACTGCTGAAACTTTGCCTCTATTTTCTTGCAATTCAAAGCTAACTCTTTGCCCTTCATTTAGAGTCTTGAGCCCTGCTTGTTCGACCGTGGTAATGTGCACAAAGACGTCTTTTCCGCCTTGATCAGGTTGAATAAAACCAAACCCTTTAGCTGGATTGAACCATTTAACAGTGCCGGTGGATTTTGACATATGTAATCTCCTTTAGATTAAAAATATTTAACAAACATACATATTTTTTGTTTTTAAGATGTATGCGTGCGTAGAGTTTCCCATGCAGACGTAAACTGAAACTCTTTGTCAAACAATTAAAACCGTTGGGAGATTTTAAAAATACTATTAAAGTACTCTGCAATTTTTATATCTATTTATTAGATATAAGCAGTATTGGATGCACTAAGAGTTAGTGACTGAACGAACTCAAGGGGATAGAGTACGCTTTTTTTTCAGTAAAGACAACTAAAATTTCAATGCATGTTGTGAGGGGAATTATTTTTTAGTAACGAATAATTTGATGAGTAATAAAATAGCTCCCATAGTGATAGCAGAATCCGCCAGATTAAATGCTGGGAAGTACCATTGGTTAAGATGAAATTCAATGAAATCGATAACATAACCAAGAGTTATGCGATCCCAAAGGTTACCGATGGCTCCGCCAAAAATTAAGCTAAGCCCGAGCTTTAAATACTTTTCTTCACGCGATAATCGACAAAGCCAAACGATAATTGCAACACAAATCACGATGGCAGTACCAATGAAAAACCAACTTTGCCAGCCCCCGGCATGATGTAAAAAACCAAATGCCGCACCTTTATTAAAAATGAGATGCAAGTTTAGCCATGGAAAAATAGCAGTTTGCTTGAATGCAATGAGATGATTTGTGGCTAACCTTTTGGTAATTTGATCAAGAATAATAATTGGCACGCTTACCCACAGCCAGTTTAGGTTTTTGTAGTTCATAATAGGCTCTCTTTTTTGTTTGCCCTCACTCCAGCCCTAGAGCACATGCTAAGCATAATACCGTGTTTCTCCACTTGCATTTTCTATATTTTCAACACAACGTGTACAAATATCTGGATAGTTAGCTATTTGTCCAACATCTGCTTTGCGATGCCAACAACGTATGCACTTGGGATTATTTGAGGGCAAAACTTCAATGTAAAAAGTTGTTTCGGTGGAATCTAATTCAAACGTTACACGAGAGGCATTATTTTCGGGTGATCCAATAACAACATTTGCTTTTGAAGTAATAAAAATAAAACGAAGTTCATCATTTAAAGTATGTAGCAACTCAAATAATAATGTTTTCTCAGGAAAATACAGCGTAACTTCCGCTTCTAGCGGAGCACCTAATTGTCCTTGATTGCGAAGATTTTCTATTTCTTTGTTCACTATTTCTCGGATGCGCATGAGAATTTGCCAATAAGCTAAGCAATTTGATGCGGGAGAAGTTTCTTTTAATAAATCATAAGCTTTGTTCAGGCGATCTTGTTCAAAGGAAAGCGATAAATTTTCATACCAAGTTAAGAGAAAAACAGATTCAGTGGTTTTTGCAGGTAAGTATTGCCAAATTTCTTCTGCTGTGAAACTTAAAATAGGGGCCATCCATCTAACTAACATATGTAGAATGTGATACATGGCTGTCTGTGCTGATCTTCTCGCGATAGCGTCTTTTGCTACGGTGTACTGACGATCTTTAATGATATCTAGATAAAAGCTTCCCAGCTCAATAGCGCAGAAATTATGCAGTTGTTGGCAAACTAAATGGAACTGGTAATCATCATAGTTTTTTTGAATATTGGTTTGTAAAGACAACGCACGAAGGATGGCCCAACGATCAAGCGATAATAATTGCTCAGGCATTAAGCTATGAATATTAGGATCAAAATCGTGCAAATTTGCGAGTAAAAAACGAGCAGTGTTACGAATTCGTCGATAATTATCAGCATTGCGTTTTAGAATTTCATCGGAGACAGCTATTTCCCCGCGATAGTCCGTAGTGGCGACCCAAAAACGTAATATGTCAGCACCTAAACTATCAATAACTTTTTCGGGGGCAATCACATTGCCCAGCGATTTCGACATTTTGCGCCCTTCTGCATCAACCGTAAATCCATGCGTGAGCACTGAACGATAGGGAGCAGTTCCGTACATAGCGCTGGCTGTTAAAAGCGATGAATTAAACCAGCCGCGATGTTGATCCGATCCTTCTAAATAAAGATCGGCAGGATAATGTAGGTCAGGACGTGCTTTAAGCACTCCAGTGTGACTTACGCCAGAGTCAAACCAAACATCCAATGTATCAGATGATGGTTCATAATCATCCGCTTCTTTTCCTAGTAACGAGGGTTTATCAATTTGATACCAGGCCTCAATGCCATTTTTTTCGACTTGGTTAGCAACTTCTGCTAATAATTTTGGTGTTTCAGGATGTAATTCACCGGTTTCCTTATGCACAAAAAACGCCATGGGTACGCACCAATTACGTTGGCGTGAAATGCACCAATCGGGTCGTCCGTCGATCATGCCAAAAATACGCGTTTTACCCCAGTCGGGAATCCAATTGACTTGTGAAATAGCTTGTAAAGCAGTTTGTCTTAACCCATTTTGATCCATGCTAATAAACCATTGTGGAGTGGCTCTAAATATTAACGGCGTTTTATGGCGCCAGCAGTGCGGGTAGCTATGGGAGAAAGCCTCTGAGCGTAATAACATGCCGTGGGCGTTTAAAATTTCAATGATGTAATCATTGACTTGTACTACATGTTTTCCGCCAACTAATGGCGTGTCTGGTATAAAAAGTCCTCGCGAGTTAACCGGATTGTTTAACGGTAAATCATAGCGAATAGCCACTAGATAATCGTCTAGACCGTGTGCCGGCGCTGTGTGCACAGCGCCAGTACCGGTTTCTACGGTGACATGCTCACCGAGCACAATGGGCACATTTCGATCATAAAAAGGATGTTTTAGTAAAATACCTGCTAATTTTTGCCCTGAAGTTTTGAGCAAAATGCTTTCTTTTTTAATCGCATAGCGTTGGATAGCATTGTCTAATAATTCTTCGGCAATCAGCAAACGTTCGGATCCTTGATCGGTCTCTACTTGAATCAGCGCGTAAGATAAATTGGGATTGAGTGAAACTGCTTGATTTGCCGGTAATGTCCAGGGAGTGGTTGTCCAGATAGGGATTGAAATGGGCCCTTCTCCTGCGTCAGAAAGATTTGCTTCAAACCGATCGAGAAAAGCTGTTTCATCTACGACACGAAAACGAACATCAATCGCTTTTGAGGTTTTGTTTTGATATTCCACCTCGGCTTCAGCTAATGCTGAACCACATTCAATACACCAATGCACCGGCTTAAAGCCTCGATGTAAATGGCCATTTTCTATGATTTTTTTTAACGATCGAATTATGTCGGCTTCATAAGAAAAATTCATCGTTAGATAAGGGTTATTCCATTCTCCGAATATTCCTAAACGGATAAAAGCTTCACGTTGAATCTCGACTTGGCTCTCAGCATAATCGCGACAGGCTTGGCGAAATTCTTTTGGAGAAACCGTTTTTTTCCCCAGTTTTTTTTCCACATTCAATTCAATCGGCAGGCCGTGACAGTCCCAACCAGGAACAAAAGGCGCATCAAATCCGCTTAGCGATTTAGATTTAACTACGATGTCTTTCAGGATTCTATTAACTGCATGGCCGATATGAATTTGTCCATTCGCGTAAAGCGGGCCATCATGCAAAATGAATTTTTTTGCACCTGCGCGTAATTTTCTCAGCTGCTGGTAAATTTTTTTCTCTTGCCAAAAAATTAATCGTTCAGGTTCTTGTTTTGGTAGATTTGCCTTCATCGGAAAATCAGTGTGCGGTAGGTTTAAGGTGTTTTTATAGTCAGTCATAAGTTACATCTTAGTTGTTGAATTATAGGATGTGTATCTGGCATTACTTGATGCCACTTTAAAAAAGATTCCGCTGCTTGCTCAACTAACATACCGAGGCCATCACTGGTTGATTTAGCCTGTTTTTCTGTTGCCCAGGCTAAAAACACGGTGGGTGAAGCTTTATATACCATATCGTAACAGTACGCGTTTTTAGCGTCTACATATTGAATAGTGGTAGGTAGCTGTTGCCAGAGGCTTCCCGAAGTTGCATTAATGATCAGCTGATAGTTTAAAGTAAATGGTGGTGTGATAGATTTAATTTCACAGGACTCTTCTGCAAAAATTTTTGCTAGCGTTTCAGCCTTTAATGAATCGCGATTTAAGATGTGAATGCAAGAGGGCTTTTCCTGAGCCAGAGCAAAAATCGCACCCCTTGCTGCTCCGCCAGCGCCTAAGACGAGTATATTTATATCTTTAATTGACCAGGCTAAATTGTTAGTTAAGTCCCGCACTAAACCAACACCATCTGTGTTGTCGCCTAACCAAGTTTCTTGATTGATAAATGTTAGCGTATTTACCGCACCTGATTGTGCTGCGCGTGTTGATAGGCCGTTTCTTTCTTGAATAATGTTAAATGCCCAAACTTTATAGGGCAGTGTAATATTTAGTCCACTGTAATCTTCATTGAATAATTGTGTCAGTGTTTGGATAAGATGAATTTGCGTAGCGCAGTCGCGATTTAATGCTTCATAGGACAACTCGATGCCTGTTTGTTTAGCAAATTGTTGATGAATGAAAGGCGAAAGGCTTTGTGAAATGGGGTTACCGATCACGGCGTATTTTTTCATTTTACTTTAGAGGCTATTGATATTTAAAAATAATCTTGATAATTCATCACGCGAATTCTTTTATCATAAGGAAATTCTTTTCCTCGATATAACAAATAACCTTGATCTCCTTTTTCCATAAATTCTTCCAGAGCATTTACCATCATCGGCTTAAAGGTTTCGCCGCTTTTAATTTCGATTAATTCTTTGTGAGTTTTCCGATCAATAATCAAATCAACTTCAGCGCCGTGGCTGGTGCGAATATAAAATAATTCTGCGTGTGTTTTACGATGCAATTCACGTTTTAGAACTTCACTCACAATATAATTCTCAAAGATACTACCAGTCATGGGGCCTTGTTCAAATAACCGTGTTGAATGAATGCCAGTTAGATAGGAAACTAATCCCGTGTCATAAAAATAAATTTTAGGACTTTTTATGATCCGTTTACCAAAATTTCTGTGATAGGGGGGTAAAAGAAAAACAATGTAAGAAGCCTCTAAAATGGAAATCCAGCGTTTGATCGTTTTTACATCAACGCCTAAATCAGTTGCATATCGATTAAAATTTAATTGCTGTGCAGTATTTGCGGCAAGCAAAGAAATCAATTGGCGAAAATCCCTTTTATCACCAATTTGAGCGAGTGCACTCACATCTCTTGTAATGTAGGTTTCTAAATAGGATGAAAACCAATCCGACGCCAAATGATATTTTTTATTGATGAGTTCGGGATATCCTCCTTGATAAATAGATTCTTTGCGTAGTGATTTTGGAACTTCAGTAATTTCATAAGGTAGCAACGATAATAAGCCAATACGCCCTGCCAACGACTCAGTAATGCTTTTCATTAAAGTGAACTGCGCGGATCCGGTTAAAACGAACTTACCATAGGTTTGTCGGTTTTTATCGACCGCCAGCTTGATATGGTTAAATAATTCAGGCGCTTTTTGCGCCTCGTCAAAGATAACTTTATCCGCATATAACCGCATGAATCTTTCAGGATCATGATAAAAAAAATTGAGCAATTGGTAGTCATCGAAGCTTACATATTGATAATCTTTTAACAAATGTAAAAGTAGGGTAGATTTCCCTGATTGACGCGGGCCAGTCAAACCAACTACAGAGAAATTCTGTAAATATTCCTGAAGTTTGCTTTCTAGTTGGCGGTGATGGTAGCGCATAGTTGTGTAAATATGGAATTGAATTCCATATTTACACAGATATAGTTGATTTGCAAGCCTACTTTTCTAGGAATTTAGGCGTTTTGCAAATTTTGCTTTGCTATCGACGTGCCGCGACTTGTTCGCGGCATCCAGCCATCGATCTTGAATTAACAGCAAATCTCTATTTGTTAAATGGCAAATCAATTATTTTGGGCTGTAAAAATCGAATTATTAGCGCTTATTTCTAGTAATTTCTGCTGGATAACTTGGTCGTATGCTGTTTTTAATCGACCATCTTGTAAAGCAGCTATTTGTTCTGGGGTTAATTCATCTAACTTACTTGCTAGTTCTTTACCCTCGAAGATATTAATCAACAGATTTGCTAGCTGTGATTTTACCGATTTTTCATAGGGAAATGGTTCTTTGAAAAAGGTAATGTTGGCTTTTATTTGAGCTTTTAAGGGGGAGACAACTTTTTTATAAAAGAAAGAATTTAACTCTTTATCTATATCTGATCTGTATTTGTATAAATCGATAAGCGCACTTATTTTGTTAGGTTGTTTGCCCGCGTCTCCTTCGTAACATTGATTATAATATTTATCAGGATCAAATTTGGCTCCTGATAAGAGTAGAAGTTTGGTAGCCTCAAAATTGCCATGGCGAATTGCCGCAGAAAGTGGCGTTTCAACATATTCTGGTCGGACTGATGGTATCCATTCCAAAACGATTCTTTTATTACTAATAGTTTTTTTGATTTCTTCATCTTTTAACAAAAATTCGATTATTGCCGTTGAGCCTACTGCGGCGGCGAAATAAAGTAATGAAGAACCGGGGGTAATAAAATAACTATACTCTTCTGCAAGTGTTACTTGACTCAGCTTAAAGTTTTTATTTTTCGTCTTATAATCTTTTACCAATTGCTCAAATAAGTTGAGATTATTTTGCTCTATTGCATCAAATAATGATTGACCATTTGGCTTTATTAATGATTCATATAATTCTTTCTGATCCATTTTAATACCTCATAACAACATATGGATTTAATGTTCAGTAGAGTATCATGGTAATCTTAAGGATTTATTAAGGCGGGAAAAATTTTTAAAAATAAAGGACTACATCATTGACATAGCAATAATTCTTAAATTCCTGTTGGCCAATAGGGTTTACACCTTTTTCCTATGAATAAAGTGCGTAAGATCACTTTTTCCCTAGGAATGTTCTTTTAGAAATTCATCGAGGAGCTGTTTTTCTGCTTCACTTAAATCGTGTAAAGCTAGTAAATCTGGTCTTCTAAGATAAGTTCTCCCTAACGCTTGTTTCAGTCGCCAACGTTCAATTGCTTTATGATCGCCACGTAACAGTACTTCAGGTACTTTCATGCCGTTTAATTCATCGGGACGGGTGTAGTGAGGGTAGTCTAAAAGTCCTGTGGTAAAAGATTCTTGCTTTGCGGAATCTTCGTCGCCCAGTGCTCCCGGCAATAAGCGGATGATGCTGTCTATGATTACCATTGCTGCTAACTCTCCTCCAGATAAAACGTAATCACCAATGGACCACTCTTCGTCTACTTCTGTTTCTATCACTCTTTCATCGATGCCTTCATAACGGCCAGCAATTAAAATTAGCTCGGGGTAGGTTGAGAAAGTGGCTAAGTGTTGTTGTGAAATTGTTTTACCTTGCGGGGATAAATAAAAAACTTTAGCCGCCGGACAAGTTTTTTTTGCTGCATTGATCGCAGAGGATAAAGGCGCGACTTTCATTAGCATGCCAGGGCCGCCGCCATAAGGTTTGTCATCAACAGTTCTATGCTTGTCGGTAGTAAAATCGCGTGGGTTTATGCATTGTAGCGTTAATAAATTTCGTTCGATCGCCCTTTTGGGGATGCCATAATTTAAAGCAGCTAACATTTCTGGGAAAAGTGTAATGACACTTATTTTCATATTAGATTCTCTTAAAAATCTTCTTCCCAATCGACAATGATCTGCTTGGTAATCAGATCAACTTTCTGAATGACTCGCTGTTGTAAATAAGGGATAAAATGGGTTTTTTCACCAACAACTACCAGCACATCATTAGCACCGGTTTCAAATAAGCGATCGACAACACCTAAAGAAACACCGTTGGAATTAATAACGGTAAGACCAATTAGTTGTGACCAATAGTATTTGCCATCAGGTAATTTTGGCAGCTGATCTTCGTGGATGCCTATTTTGATAGCATTATATCGACGCACATCTTCCGGTGTATGACAATCTTCGAGCTGAACAATTACTTGGTTACCCAGCAAACGACTCGCTTTAATTGGTGCGGTTACCCAATGATGGTTCAAATAAAGCTGCCAGGGTAGATAATTGAGAATATTTTCTTTTGGCTCGGTGTTGGAGATAACTTTTATCCAGCCCTTAACTCCGTGCGAGCCGCCTAAATGTCCAATGGTGATAATAGATGACACAAAACTTGCGGAATTTAAGCAGCCTTGGAAGCTTGTTTGATTAAGCGAGTGACTCGCTCGGAAGGTTGCGCGCCTTGAGAAAGCCAATAAGTCACGCGATCGCTATTGAGCTTTAATTCATCTACTTGAGAGGAAGGGTTGTAATACCCTAAACGTTCAATGCAGCGACCATTACGCGCACGACGGCTGTCTGCCACAACGACATGATAAAACGGTCGCTTTTTAGCGCCACCACGAGCTAAACGAATTGTAACCATATTTTTTACTCTTGAATTGAAAAAAGCTTATTATATGCAACTTTATTAAGGTTGCAAGAAAAGCACCCAATTTTTATGGATTTAGGACTACTATTAGGGAATAAGCAGCCATGTGGATTGTAAAGATTGCCCTTTCACGGCCCTACACTTTTATTGTTATGGCTCTTATGCTGTTTATTCTCGGGGTCCTATCCATTATCCGTATGCCGACCGATATTTTTCCGAATATTGGCATCCCAGTCGTTAGCGTAGTATGGACTTATACCGGTCTACCACCTGAGGAAATGGCAGATCGAATCACCAGCGTCTTCGAGCGAGCGGTGACCACGACGGTTAATGACATTGAGCATATTGAGTCAGAGTCATTGATTGGTGTAAGTGTAATTAAGCTATTTTTCCAACCAGGAGTTAATATTGACATTGCATTGAGCCAAGTAACGGCTATTGCACAAACCATTCTGCGATTTTTACCTCCTGGAACTACACCACCTTTAGTGTTGAGCTACAATGCTTCTACAGTGCCTCTTTTACAGATTATTTTATCGAGCACTACGTTACCTGAACAAACCCTCAATGATTTAGCGAATAATTTTATTCGTACCCAGCTTGCTACGGTGCAAGGTGCGGCCCTTCCTTTTGCTTATGGTGGGAAAACACGTCAAATTCAAGTCGATATTAATCCTCAGGCCATGCAAACCTATGGAGTATCTCCGCAAGCGGTCAATGCCGCAATTGATGCGCAAAATCTAATTTTACCAGCAGGCACAGAAAAAATTGGCTTGTATGAATATATTGTCAAGCTCAATAGTAGCCCTCTATTGGTAGAGGAATTAAATCAAATGCCGATTAAAACAAATTACGGCGGCGTGCTTTATATTCGTGATGTTGCTCATGTGCGAGATGGTTTTGCACCACAAACTAATATTGTTCGGGTGGATGGTAAACGTGCGGTGATGATGTCTGTGCAAAAGACTGGCAATGCTTCAACATTGAGTATTGTTAATCGAGTTAAAGCGCTGCTACCAAAAATCAGAGAAAGTATGCCGGCAGGATTAAATCTAGCAATGTTTGCTGATCAATCTATATTTGTAACTGCGGCAATTAGCGGTGTGATTAGGGAAGGAGTGATTGCCGCTTTCCTAACTGGATTGATGATTTTGCTTTTTCTAGGTAGTTGGCGTAGTACTTTTATTATTACACTTTCAATTCCACTTTCTATGTTAGCGTCAATTATTGCGCTTTCTGCGTTAGGCCAGACCATTAACATCATGACATTGGGCGGATTAGCATTGGCGGTTGGTATTTTAGTAGATGATGCCACTGTGGCGGTTGAAAATATCAATTGGAATCTAGATCAAGGCAAAGAAATAGAGCAAGCGATTTTAGATGGCGCACAACAAATTGCAATACCTGCTTTTGTTTCTACGTTATGTATTTGTATTGTTTTTATCCCGATGTTTTTCTTGGGTGGTGTTGCACAGTATTTATTTGTGCCACTTGCAGAAGCAGTTATCTTTGCTATGTTAGCTTCTTATTTTTTGTCACGTACCTTGGTTGCCACTTTAGCTAAATATTTGTTGTATAAAAAAAGTGATGCCGCTTTGCAAGCTGGTGCACAGCATGCAGGTATGCATTTTCATCAGCTATTTACCCAACATTTTGAAAAATTACGTCAACGTTATCGTGAGTCATTATCGTCTGTATTGCAAAACACAAAAAATTTTATTATCTGTTTCATGGCCTTTTTATTGATTTCACTAGTATTATTGCTACCGTGGTTAGGTTCAGATTTTTTCCCTAATGTAGATGCAGGGCAAATTAAATTACATTTACGTGCGCCTACTGGTACACGAGTGGAAGAAACAGCGAGATTGTCAGATGAAATTGAGGCAGTAATTCGGCGCGTTATTCCACCACGAGAAGTGGCGGGGATTGTAGATAACATTGGCTTGCCGGTAAGCGGTATTAATTTATCTTATAGTAATTCTGCAGCAGTTGGTCCTGAAGATGCTGATATTTTAATTTCACTAAAAGCTAGGCATCGTGCAACTGAAGATTATGTGCGCAAATTAAGACGTGAGTTAAAAAATAATTTTCCTGGCATGACATTTGCTTTTTTACCCGCTGATATTGTTAACCAAATTCTTAATTTTGGTTTGCCCTCACCGATCAATTTACAAGTTATCGGCTTAAAGCTTACCGAAAATCGTCAGTACGCCAATATGCTATTAGAGCAGTTAAGGCATGTACCAGGCTTGGTCGATGTACGTACTCGGCAAGCATATAATTATCCACAATTGTCAGTAAATGTTGATCGTAGTCTTGCGCGTGAATTAGGGTTTACACAACTTGATGTAGCCAACAATTTATTAATTTCACTTTCCGGTAGTTTTCAAACAACACCAACTTTTTGGCTCGATCCGAAAAATGGAGTTTCTTATCCGATTGTTACACAAACACCACAGTATGCGATGAATTCATTGCAAGCATTGCGTAACATACCGATCGCTAATTTGAATATGACTACAGCCCCACAAATTTTAGGAGCATTAGCGACAATTAAGCGTACTGGAGTGCCGGTAGTTGAATCACATTACAATGTTCAACCCGTTATCGATATTTTTGCGTCGGTGCAAGATCGTGATTTGGGTGCTGTTGCGCATGATATTAATAAGATCATCAGCCATACCAAAAACGCAGTACCAAAAGGATCCAGTGTTATTGCGCGCGGCCAAATGGAAACACAGCATCACGCTTTTCGGGGGTTATATGCAGGATTGGCATTTTCTATTTTATTGGTTTATTTGCTGATTGTGGTGAATTTTCAATCTTGGCTTGATCCTTTCATCATTATTACTGCACTGCCTGCGGCATTAACTGGTATTGTGTGGATGTTATTTTTAACGCACACCACGTTAAGCGTACCAGCATTAACCGGCGCTATTATGTGCATGGGAGTAGCAACAGCAAATAGTATTTTGGTGATTAGCTTTGCGCGTCAGCATATGGCAGAAGGGCATGATCCTATGACTGCAGCTATTGAGGCTGGCGTGACGCGTATGCGACCGGTGTTGATGACAGCGCTTGCGATGATTATCGGTATGTTGCCAATGGCGTTGGGTATGGGTGAAGGCGGTGAACAAAATGCGCCATTAGGCCGTGCAGTAATTGGCGGGTTATCGTTTGCAACGGTGGCCACGTTATTTTTTGTGCCAGCGGTTTTTTATACTATTCATCATCGCAAACAAAAATCAGCTCAAGGACAAACGCATGCTTAAACAAAAGTTTAATCATATTTTTAAGGAAATGCGCAGCAAAATTGAGTTCCAGCTTGAAGATCGGTTGCGCCGACGAAATTTTATTCTTGGTATTTTGTTAGCGATTGTCCTCATCATATTTTTTTCGCGTATATGGACGGCAATTTTGCTGCATCGTGATACTGAAGTAGATGCTATTCCTGCTGTTGCTGCGATGACGGTAGCTCAAGGATCAGCGAAGGAAAAAATTGTTTTACCAGGCAATGTACAAGCTTGGCATGAAGCACCTATTTATGCACGTACGAATGGCTATATTAAAAAATGGTACGTTGATATTGGCAGTCGCGTTAAAGTAGGTGATTTGTTAGCGGAGATTGAAGCACCAGAATTGGATGCACAGTTACGCCAGGCAGAAGCAGATTTAACAACGGCACAAGCAAATGACAAATTGGCACAATCAACAGCAAAACGTTGGTTGATTTTGGTAAAAACAGATTCTGTTTCCAAACAAGAAACAGATGAGAAAGTTAGTGCAGCGAAAGCCTCAACTGCGATAGTGGCTGCTGCACATGCAAATCGGGATAGATTACGTGAATTGGTAAGTTTTGAACATGTTATTGCTCCCTTTGCTGGGGTGATTACTTTGCGTGCTACAGATATTGGTGCGCTTATTGATGCGGGCAGTAGTCCTACTGCAAAACCTTTATTTCGTATTGCACAGGCTAATCCATTACGTATTTATGTAAAAGTACCACAAAATTATGCGTTTACTATTAAACCGAATATGAAAGTTACATTGCATTTTGCCGAACATCCAGGCAAAAAATTTCCTGCTACTCTTTTGCAAACAGCAGATGCAATTGATCCTGTTACGCGAACTCTATTGACACAATTTGTTGCCAATAATGCCAATGATGAATTATTGCCAGGTGGTTACACCGAAGTACATTTTACTTTGCCGCTTTCTGCTCAAACAATTCGTTTGCCGGTTAATACTTTGTTATTTCGTAAGGAAGGATTACAGGTTGCTACTTTGACTAAAGACAATAAGATTCTGTTGAAATCTATTGCCATTAGTCGTGATTTTGGTAATGAGGTAGAAATTAATGCAGGGTTAAATCCAGGAGAAAGAGTGGTTTTAAATCCACCAGATTCGGCTTTTAATGGGGAGAAAGTGCGAGTAGTTACAGGGAAATCTCCTCTATGAAAAAATTAATTGTGATAGAGATTTTTGCCCTGTTGTTAACTGCATGCTCATTTGCTCCAAAATATCAGTGTCCTCCTCCTATGCCAATTCCTGCTCACTATAAAGAATATAAAGGATCAGAAAAGTGGGTGCTTGCTAAAGCTATGCCACCTAGCAAGCGATGTGAACCATGGTGGGAACTATTTGATGATCCGGTTTTAAATCAGCTCGAAGCAAAAGTGATATGTGCTAATCAAAATTTACAAGTAGCATATGCACGTTACAAAGAAGCACGCGCAGCCGCAGACGTTGCACGAGCAGCTTATTATCCCCAATTGATAGGAGTAGGAAACGTTGATAGACAACAAGTTTCTCATAATGTTGCTAATCCACAGCCAGTAAATTTGTTTAATGATTTTTTAATAGGCGCTGATTTAAGTTATGAAGTTGATGTATGGGGCCGGGTGCGTAATGCAGTTGCTGCTAGTGAAGAGCGGGCGCAAGCTAGTGCATTTGATCTTGCGGCAGTTGATTTAAGTTTGCATGCCGAACTTGCTAATGATTATTTTGCTTTACGCGGCGATGAATTGGCTCAGTGTGTGTTAGATGAAACGGTGATTGCCTATCAAAAAGCATGGTATTTAACTAAAAAGCGTCATGAAGGCGGTAGGGTGTCAGAAGCGGATGTCGACGAGGCAGAAACGCAACTTGAGAATGCTAAGACGCTAGCAACAGATATGCGGTTAAAACGTGCGCAACTTGAGCATGCAATTTCCGTTTTGATTGGAGAAATTCCTGCTAATTTTGTTATGCCAAAAGCGCAATGTAGCATGGCATTGATCAAGCTTTCTCCCAATCTTCCTTCTACATTGTTAGAATGCCGGCCAGATATTGCAGCGGCAGAGCAGCGAGTAGAAGCAGCTAATGCTGATATTGGTGTGGCGCGAGCTGCGTTTTATCCCGATTTTAATTTGGTTGCAATCAGTGGTTTTGAAAGCGCTAAGATATCCAACTTAATTTCTAAACCCAGTTTATTTTGGTCTCTTGGGCCCGCTGTGGCATTAACTTTGATCCAACCGACAGTTACCCAAGTATTGATAGATGGTGGAAGATTGCGAGGATTACTCAATCAAGCAACAGCCAGTTATCATGAGGCGGTGGCTACATATCGGCAAACAGTGCTGACTGCTTTTCAAGAAGTGGAAGATAATCTAGTTGCTGTTCGAAGGCTCAATCAGGAGAATGGCACACAAACTGCAGCAACTGCCGCAGCGAAGCGTGCTCTGATTCAAGCACAGTATCGCTATCGTGGTGGTGTCTCAACTTTTCTTGATGTAGTAGTAGTAGAAAATGCTGCGTTGCAAGCCGAGCTTGCATCGATTGATATTCGTACACGTCGCCAGCTTGCAAGCGTGCAGTTGATTAAGGCGTTGGGAGGTAGGGTGGAGTGTTGTTTTAGAATTTCAGAATAATGAGAATTAGTCTATAGGGCCAATGATTTTACGTTTTAATGCATTAATTTTCTCAAATATATCAGTAATGTCTTGCTCAAAGTTTTGAGTTTCAAAGGTAGAGGTATTATTCGCTTTGGCGCTAACTAAAGCTTGTTTTAATAATCCATAGGTTTTTGTTAAATCTTCAATTGTTTTTTCAATTAAATTTCTGTCATTCCTTATTTGTATTAGTCTCTTAGAAGCTAAACGAAGTTTTTCTATGTTCCACTTTCCCTTAATCGTTTTCCCCTTCCAGGAAAAATCAGTTTGATCGATATGCTTTTCAATTTTATCTCTACGAGGGTTTAAAATAACTTCACATGAAAATTTTTGAGTATAGGTTGGCCAATAGTCTCCTTTATAAGCATTACAATCTCTACAAGCATAAAGTAGGTTAGAATATTTTGCTGCTAATTTTGGGAATTTGCTTTTAGGTTTATAATGATCAATGTGAAAGGATTTTGAACCGCCAAGCTCTGGTTCGCGTGTTCCGCAATATACGCATCTATGGAAAAACTCTTCCCTAAGTTTTGATTTATAAATTTTATAATGATTGTCGTTTTTCATTCTCTTTTGCTTCAATGGGAGAAATTTCTTGCTGTGTGCTTGTAGAAGTATCAAACTGCGGAGCTCTTGTAGGAGTATCGAGTTCTGTAGGATTAATAAACGGGGGCTCAGTGGTATTTTTTGATTCTGTTGGAAGATAATGCGAATACTTTTTTAACTTTGCTTGAGCAAACAAAACAATCTTATTGAGTTCGTTTTCTTCAATAAAATTTTCTTTTTCAAGTTGATAAAGTAATAAATCTAGCTTATCAAGCTCAATGTCAATTTTAGCGAGCTTTCTTTTGTAATAAGGCAGAAAATATTTTAAGGGATTATCCAGGATTTTATTGCGTGCTTGAATCAAAGGTTTTTTAAGGTTCATTATGTTTTCTATAATTTGTTCCTGGTTTTTCTCAAGTGTAATTGCAATTGATGAAGATTCTAAATCACTTTTAGTTTGTTTAAGTAATGTGTCGGATTTTGATATGCTTAAACTAAAATCGTTTAACACCGGCTTTATTTTAGCAATATGTTTATCGGGATTCTGAAGTATCAGTTCTTTCGAGAGAGTGGTAGAAGCAAAATTGATAGAACTGGTCATTATTCAACCTCCATTAGGTAACGTAGTTTTTCAGTAATGATCGTTTCAAAAACACTACTAAGTATATTATGTGCCTGAGTTGCAAGAGAAAGTATTTTGTTTTGTACAGGGCTAATTTCTGTGGTTGTATAGCAGTCAATATCGAGGATAAATCTGTTACCTATTTCTCCTGGTTTTAAAGCATCTGTCATGAATTTGGTTCGTATTTCAAAATTTTGATCACATTGATTTTTATCGGTTTCTATTTCATTAAGTAGTGTTAAGTCAAGACCTTTTAAATTGGAAAGCGAGGAAGGGATTTGAAATCCTAAACAAAAATAGTCAGAGAGATTAATTTTTTCTTCAGGAATTAAAAAGCTATTAATATACCTGGTTGCTACTCGTGTAACGTTAGAAGGTTTTGCTAAGTCAATGTAGGCATTAATTGCAGCATAAATTGTTTCACTAAAGTTTTCCCAAGAGGTATATCTTAAACAATTAGCAACTACTATCCCTGGCCCAACTTGCAGTAATTCAGTGCCATCTTCTTTGCAGGCTTGAATTGAAGGTGCTTGTATAGGGGGAGTATTGTGAGAAGCGCCTAAAAAAACAGAAATGTGTTTAATATCCTGTTTTTTTGGATATAGTTGTCTTACTTTCTCAAAAAATTGGCCAGGAATGGCTGAATCAAAACCTGCATAATCAAACTTTACTTCAAAAATTGCTTCTTGAATTGCAGGTTTTTTATACTTGCGCCTAATTGTTTTATTGTTCATAACAAATACCTAGGTTAATTTTAACAATGGTATATCATAGGCCAATACCGTATCAAATAGGTTATGATTTTTATCTATGAAAATCTTTAAAAAATTTATTTCTCTTGAAGCTGCTGGTGGGTATTGTCTGTTTTTGGCAGCTGCGATTGCCATTTTATGGAGCAATTCGCCTGTTCAAGCAAGTTATGATGCGCTAATCAATGCAAATTTTATATTTAAGAGCAAGACTTTAAATTCAGTAGTGCCAATTTCTTTTGTTATTGATGAAGGATTGATGACCTTATTTTTTTTTCTGGTCGGGCTTGAAATTAAGCGAGAATTGCTCATAGGAGAATTAAATAGCGTTAAAAGAGCCATGTTGCCCGCAATTGCGGCATTAGGTGGTATGGTCATTCCAGCAATGATTTATGTTGGATTAAATTGGAATAATCCTGTAGGCCTTGGTGGCTGGGCAATTCCAACTGCTACCGATATTGCTTTTTCTTTAGCAGTATTATCATTATTAAAAAGTCGAATTCCCTTAAGTCTTAAAATATTTTTAACTGCACTAGCAATCTTTGATGATTTAGGCGCCATTTTAATTATTGCAATTTTTTACACGCAAAAAATTTCTTGGCTAGGGTTAGGACTAGCGTTTTTGGTTGAAATGATTTTGGTGTTACTTAATATTTTTCAAATAGCTCTACCAATATTGTATTTTTTGTTAGGGGCTTTAATTTGGTGGCTATTATTAGTTTCAGGAATTCATCCAACTTTGGCTGGGGTATTAGTGGCATTAACAGTGCCGCTAAAAATTCAAAAAGCTCCTCGAGCTCGGCCACTCAATGATTTACAACGCGCCTTGCATCCTTGGGTAATTTTTTTATTATTGCCACTTTTTGCTTTTATTAATTCAGGGATATCGCTAAATAGTTTGTTTGGCACTTTATTTACTAACGTTTCGCTAGGAATTTTTTTTGGCCTTTTTCTCGGCAAACAATTAGGCGTGATGAGTTTTTGTTGGGTTGCAGTACAAAGTAAATTAGCTGAATTGCCAGCGGGAATGAATTGGAGAAATCTTTATGGAATTAGTTTGTTATGTGGGATTGGTTTTACCATGAGTTTTTTTATTGGCTTTTTATCTTTTGAAAACGGATTATTTGATTATCAAGCCTGTCTTCGATCAGGCATTTTGTTGGGATCTTTGTTATCGGGGATTTGTGGGTATGTTTGGTTGGTTTTTGTTTCGAAAAAAAATGTTGGCATTGATGGTTCCCAGGGCAAATTTGATCGTTTGCGAAAGCCGAAGCAGTCATTTGTTGAAGAATTAAACCTATAGCGCTAACCCTTATTTAATTTGCTGTTGTTTGATAGCTTTATCGCTCTTGATCAAAAATTTCTTCAACAGTCTTAGCGGTGACTAATTCATCTCCCCAGGCGCATAGTTTTTTCTCATCTTGCTCCTCCTCTAATTGTTTAATGTTGTTAATATACCGAATTTAGGGTCGCTTGAAAAATTCGTGGGTAAGTGTCATTCCCGAGAAGACGCACTAGTGTCCTGGGATGCTGTATAATAAGCAAACGGGCTGTTTTTCTGTAAAAAAATAAAAATATACATCCCCTCTCCCAGTCCGAAAGCATAAAAAAATCTTCAAACTTTATTCTGGGAGAGGGCCAGGGTGAGGGAGATCGAATAAATTTTGCTATCTCTTCTCTAGTTCAGTTAAAACGATATCTAGTATTTCGTCCACATGAAAGACTAATCATTTCTTGTCGCTTAAATTTATAGCCCTTTAATCTTCTATTTCTTAAAAAGTACCACAATTGAGTTTCTGCTTCAGTTGCTTTTTTCTTAGTACCTTCGCATGATTTATTGGTTGTACCATTTTGTGGTTTCCCCTCACCCTGGCCCTCTCCCAGAATAAAGTTTGAAGATTTTTTTATGCTTTCGGGCTGGGAGAGGGGATGTATATTTTTATTTTTTTACAGAAAAACAGCCCGTTTGCTTATTATACAGCATCCCAGGACACTAGTGCGTCTTCTCGGGAATGACACTTAAATTATGAGGAAGGGGAACTAACCCACAAATTCTTTAAACGAACCGTAAATTTCTTCGCAAAGTTTTTTTGAGCATTAAGAGAATGATTAAAAACTTTATATTCCCCTGCATCCTCAAGCATCACTGAAATATTTTCTCGAGGGTTGCTTAAAGATGATATCTTAAACTTAATTTAGATAAATACTGATCTAATTACAGTATTGTATAAAAATTATAAACATTCGGCCTGTTAAATATCCTTAAATTGATTGATGTGTAAATCGCCTCCAGGAAGCCGTTCTTGGCTCATATGTTGTGCTTGCCTCAGTTCTTGCAGCGGCATTTCTTTTAGCATGTGTTGCGTTTTAGTCCTCGCCGTTTTTTGAGCGGGCTTAGGCATTTTTTGCCGTAATAGTTTAAAAGGGTTACTCATTAATAAGTTCCTCCTCTTGTAAAGCATTTACATAATGAGAGGTGTCATATTACTATCAATTTTTTAAATAGGTATAACTATCTAATCCCTGACATAGTTCCTGTAAATAACTCGAGCGTTCTTGTTCGGTTAACTTCGCTTGGGTTAATTGTAGTTGATAAGATTCAATAAGATTTTTGCTGTCAAAATGCACATGACGCAATACGTCAGTGATGGTTTCTCCCTGGGTTGGATGGTGAAGTACATATTGATTATTTTCAGTCATTTGAACATGAATAGCATGCGTATCGCCAAATAAGTTGTGGATGTCACCTAAAATTTCTTGATAAGCGCCTACTAAAAATATGCCGATAAAATAAGGGTTTTGCTCATCGTCTTGAGGTAGTCGTAGGGAGTTATCAAGCCCTTCTTCGTCAACGTAATGATCAATTCGTCCATCTGAATCGCAGGTAAGATCTTGCAGTATGCCACGTTCAGTAAGTGGTTGATTTAACTTAGAAAGAGGCAAGATAGGAAAGATTTGTTTAATTGCCCAAATGTCTGGTAACGATTGAAATAAAGAAAAATTGCCAAATAATTTGTTAGCTAATTTTTCATTCAATGAGTCTAATAATTCCCGTTCAGCACGATGGGTTGCACTCAGCGATTTGCGCACTTTTATACAGGTTGCTAGGTAAATTTCTTCTGCTTTTGCGCGCTGTTCTAACGTAATAAGACCATGAACGTACATAGTTTGGGCTTCGTTAAAAAAGTGATAGGCGTCGTGATAAATCTCAATAGCAGAGCGATTAGCTAAATGATTATAACTTTCAAAAAGATCATGAATAATGCGTGGCTCGTTGGCCGTTGGTGCAGTAATTTCTTTAGTAAGCAAAAGACGTTCGTTTTCAATAATATTAGTGACGAGCACTGCATGGTGCGCGGTCATGGCTCGCCCTGATTCGGTGATGATTTGTGGATGTGGTAGCTTTTCTGCCACACAGATTTCTTTAAGTGTATGAACAATATTGTGAGCGTATTCTTCAATGCTATAGTTCATTGAGCAGCTGCTACGCGATCTAGTTCCTTCATAATCAATTCCTAAGCCGCCGCCAACATCAATACATTCAATTGGCGCGCCGAGCTGACATAGTTCAGCATAGTAGCGCGCACACTCGCGCATGCCGCGCTGAATATCGCGGATATTGGCAATTTGTGAGCCAAGGTGAAAATGGATCAGTTTAAGACAATCAAGATAATTAGCAGTTTTAAGTTGCAAAATGGCTGATAAAACTTGCATGGGCGATAACCCAAATTTTGATTTTTCTCCACCGGTGTTTTGCCATTTGCCTACACCAATCGATGCGAGCCTTACACGGATGCCTAGGATAGGTCTAATATTTAGCTTGGCTGATTCTTCGAGAATAATCTTTAATTCAGATAGTTTCTCAATAATAAGATAAACACGATGACCCAGTTTTTGTCCAATGAGTGCAAGACGAATATAGGTTCTATCTTTGTAACCATTACAGACAACAATAGATTCACCTGGAGTTGAAAGCGCTAAGACCGCCATAAGTTCAGGCTTACTGCCTGCTTCAAGGCCAATGCGATGCTGGCCATGATGAAGTAGTTGTTCTACCACAGCGCGTTGCTGATTCACTTTAATTGGATAAACCGCTTTGTATCCGCCTTGATAAGCATTTTCTTTGATGGCCTTATCGAAAGCGTTGCATAGTAGGTTGAACTTTTCATTTAAAATATCATTAAAACGAATGAGTACTGGTAGTGATAATCCTAGGGTTTGGATGGCTTGAATCAGCTCAATAAAATCGATGCCTGGTTGATTTTGTTTTCGGTTAGGGTAAGCAGTAAGGTGGCCTTTTTGATTGATGGCAAAAAATCCATCGCTCCAATGTGCGATGTTATATAGATTTTTATTGGCCTTGAGCATAGTGTTTCCTCTATTAGGGCGGCTATAATGGTGCATCTTTTTTTGAAAAGCAAATACTCTATATGCAAAAACACTCACTTAAAAGTTTACTGAATTCTTGGATTGAAATCGAAACAAAATATGATGGCTTGATTAATCATTTATCAATGGATAGTCGACATATCCAGCCAGGCGATATCTTTTTTGCTTTAGAAGGAGGGCAAAAAGACGGTCGCATGTTTGTGCAGCAAGCTGTTGATAAGGGGGCTATAGCTGTTTTGTGTGAGAAAAAAGATCAGGCTGATAGAGCTTCGGTATTGATTAATATCAATGACAAAAAAATCCCGATGTTTTTTATTGAAAAACTTGAGGAAAAAATCGGTGAAATTGCCGCGAAATTTTATGATTACCCTGCTAAAAAACTCACGGTGATTGGCGTAACAGGAACCAATGGAAAAACTTCATGTACACAATGGATAGCGAAAGCATTAAATTATTTCAATATACCATGTGGCGTGATAGGGACATTAGGATATGGGCTCCCTGGCGATTTAAATAGCGCTGAATATACCACGCCGTTTGCTATTGATGTCCAAAGAATACTTGCTGATTTTTGTGCGAAAGGCGCTAAAGCAGTGGCTATGGAAGTTTCTTCACATGGATTGGTGCAGCATCGTGTTGCTGGGGTAGAATTTAGCTTGGCAACTTTTACTAATTTAACCCACGATCACCTCGATTATCATGGCAGTTTAGCTAATTATGCAGCAGCGAAAAAGCAGTTATTTAATTGGCCTTCATTGCAGCAAAGCATTTTTAATTTAGATGATTTTTATGGACGACTCTGGTTTGTCGAGTATAAAAACCAAAAGCCTTGTTATGGTTATTCATTACAGCCTGATATATGCCAATTATTTTCTAAAGATTTTTTGGTTTATACACCGAGTTTTTCTTTTTCAGAAAAAAGTATTGAAGCAACGGTGGTTACTCCATGGGGCGAAGGACTGCTCAGTAGCCCTTTATTGGGCAAATTTAATTTAAGTAATTTGTTGGTGGTTTTAACTAATTTATGTCTTATGGGCGTTGCATTTACAGATGCGCTTTCAGTGATTCCGCTATTAGATAGCTTGCCGGGGCGTATGCAAGTGATTAGTGATGAAGGAAAACCTACGGTGGTAATTGATTATTCACATACCCCAGATTCGCTTTTGCATGCACTACAAAGTTTACGCGAACATTGCACTGGTAAGCTTTGGTGTGTATTTGGTTGTGGTGGCGATCGAGACAAAACCAAACGACCCATAATGGGAAAAATTGCTGAGCAACATGCAGATTATGTGATAATTACCGATGATAATCCTCGACACGAAAATCCAAAATCGATTGTTGCGGATATATTGTTAGGTCTTGCTATTGATTCGGCGGTAGTTATTGAACACAATCGGCGTTTGGCAATATTGCATGCACTTACTAGCGCAAATGCTGGAGATATTGTATTGATTGCTGGCAAGGGACATGAGCGCTATCAACAAATTGGCGATGAAAAAATCCCCTTTAGTGATGCAGTTGAGGCACAATTGGTGCTTAAAGCCTGTTCAAAATCTCGCTAGATTGAGTGAAAAAAGCTTGATTTTCGAGAATCGCAGCGCAGCATACACAATAGAGGTATGTGAGCAGCGAATCGCAGAAAATCAAACTTTTTTCGCCAAGATAGTAGAGATTTTGAACAGGCTTTTAACGAACTAAGTATTAAGAGTGAATATCATGAATATTTCATTAAAGAAAATTTGTGCGTGGCTGAATGCGTCACAAAGTTTTGATGCTCCCTTGAGTAATGCAGTGAGCATTGACTCTCGTAGTTTAGAACCTGGGGCCCTGTTTATCGCTATTTCAGGCGAGCGTTTTGATGGCCATGATTTTATTTCGCAAGCAGAGGAAAAAGGCGCAGCTGCGGTGATTGCTAGCAGGCCAGTGCAAACTTCACTGCCAACTATCTATGTGGAAGATACGCGAGTTGCATTAGGTGAAATTGCAAAAAAATGGCGGGAACAGTGGTCTTTGCCAGTAATTGGTGTTACAGGCAGCTGCGGTAAAACAACGACTAAAAGTATGATAGCCAGTATTTTACAGCAGCTAGGTCCAACAATTGCGACCATAGGTACGTTGAACAATGATATTGGGCTGCCATTAACCGTGCTGAAATTAACTGCAGAACATTGTTATGCAGTGTTTGAATTAGGCGCAAATCATTTAGGTGAAATTAGTTATTTAGCTAATATTGCGCGGCCAACAGTTTCATTAATTACCAATGCAGCAGGTGCTCATCTAGAAGGTTTTGGTAGTCTAGATAACGTTGCGAAAGCCAAAAGTGAAATTTACCAAGCACTTCCGTTAGACGGTGCGGCAGTTTTAAATATAGATGATAGTTATGCAGATTTTTGGCGAAAAGTCATCGGCGATCGAACCATCATCACATTTAGTGTAACCAATTATGATGCTGATGTTTATGCGCGGGATATTAGGTTAGATGAAGAAGGGCGCGCACAATTTTTGTTAGTAACAAAAATAGGAGAAATTTTGATTCGTTTACCGCTGCTTGGTAAACATCATGTCGCTAATGCACTGGCTGCTGTTGCTACTTGTTTTGCGATATCTTCTCAGAGCAAAAAACCGCAAGAAAATAGCGAGTTTTTAACAAATATTCAGATAGGATTGGAATCATTATCGCCGATTAACAAACGATTGACGCTTAAAAAAGCATTAAGTGGTGCAAAAATTCTTGATGATTCTTATAATGCTAACCCATTATCACTGCATGCGGCGCTGCTAGTGTTGGCTCATTGCAAAGAGGAGAAAATACTAGTTTTAGGTGATATGGGAGAACTTGGCGAACAAGCGCTGGAGTGCCATAAAGATGTAGGTCGAAAGGCGCGAGAATTGGGAATTAATGCGCTTTATGCTGTCGGAAAATTAAGTCGTTTTGCGATTGAAACATTTGGTAGAAATGGCTATCACTTTGAAGACAAACAAAAACTTATTGCGGCAATTCGAGCGGTTTTAACCAATGATGTAGCCGTTTTAGTAAAAGGGTCACGCAGTGCAAAGATGGAAGAAGTCGTAGCTGCGTTGACGGAAACACAGTAGTCAGTATTTGTTGATTAATGCTGAAAAAATAGGGTTTTTTATTCTGGAAAATTTATGTTATTTGAATTAACGCAATATCTTAGTAATTATTTTCATGGGTTTCATGTTTTTCAATATCTAACTCTTCGCGCCATTCTTGCCAGTCTGACAGCATTGTTAATTGCGTTGTTATTTGGACCGTGCATGATTCGTTGGCTAATGCAATATCAGAAGGGTCAGCCAATTCGTGATGATGGTCCGCAAAGTCATTTGAGCAAAGCAGGTACGCCAACAATGGGCGGAGCGCTAATTCTGATGGCAGTTATTTTGTCGACACTGTTATGGGCAAATTTAACGAATAAATATGTTTGGGTTGTGCTGGGTGTTACTGCTTCGTTTGCTGCAATTGGTTGGTATGATGATCACTTAAAACTGGTGATGCGAAACAGTAAAGGATTAGCAGCTAGATGGAAGTATTTGTGGCAATCCATTATTGCAATTGCGACTGGAATTTATCTTTATGCAACTGCAATTGTTCCAGCCGAAACACAACTTATTGTGCCATTTTTTAAATATGCAGTTGTTTCCTTGGGGCTTCTCTATATTGTGTTAACTTACCTCGTTATTGTGGGTACAAGTAATGCAGTTAATTTAACTGATGGTTTAGATGGGCTTGCTATTATGCCAACCGTGATGGTGGGTGGGGCGCTTGGAATTTTTGCATATGTCGCTGGGAATATCTCATTTTCAAATTATCTCGCTATTCCCTATATTCCGGGCGCTGGGGAATTAGTGGTTTTTTGCGGTGCTTTAGTTGGCGCAGGTCTTGGATTTCTTTGGTTTAATACTTATCCAGCGCAGATATTTATGGGGGATATTGGCGCCCTCGGATTAGGTGCTGCACTGGGTGTTATTGCAGTGATTGTCAGACAAGAACTTGCATTTATGATTATGGGTGGAATTTTTGTGATGGAAACTTTGTCAGTTATTTTACAAGTAGCATCATTTAAATTAACGGGTAAACGAATTTTTAAAATGGCGCCATTACATCATCATTTTGAATTAAAAGGTTGGCCAGAGCCGCGAGTTATTGTGCGTTTTTGGATTATTACGGTAGTGCTGGTATTAACCGGGTTAGCTACCTTGAAACTGCGTTAAAAAGAGAAAGCGTATTTTTAACTTTAAAAATGCAAGTTGCAATCGTCAAAATAATCTTTATAATTAATAATACTACTTCCCCTGCGGTTTCGTCCGCAGGCCACAACGCCCCTTTATGGGGCGTTTGTTTTTAATATGTCTCAGCATGATATGAAAAAGCGTACGATTATTTATGTCGATGGTTTTAATCTTTATTACGGTTCGCTAAGAAATTCGCCCTATAAATGGCTTGACTTAAAATCCTTATTTGAAAAATTATTGGGTCATTATCATTTAGTGAGCGAAATTAAATACTTTACTGCGAAAATATCACATCAGAAAGTTAATGATGAAGCTCCAAAACGGCAAAGTACTTATCTCTATGCCCTTCAAAAACATACGCCTGAGTTAAGCATTTATTATGGTCATTATTTGCAATCTAAAATTAAAGCAAAGTTGTGTAATCCACCACCAAAGTCATCATCGTATGTAGAAGTCTATAAGACAGAAGAAAAAGGTTCTGATGTAAATTTAGCCCTTCATATGCTAAATGATGCCTGGTTAGATAAGTATGATTCTGCAGTACTTGTTTCAAATGATAGTGATATTGCTGAGGCATTGCGGTTTATTATTCATGATCACCATAAAGAAATTGGCTTAATAGTACCTGGCCATGAAAAAGATCGAAGGGTATCAAAGGCACTAAAAAAATATGCGCATTTTATCAAACGTATACGCGCAGGTGTTTTAGCAGATTCTCAACTTCCTAATCCTATTTTGGGCACACAGCTTTATAAACCAAACACGTGGTAAAAAGTTTAATTAAACCAGCTATCAAAAAACTTCCTTTCTGTTATAGTTACTGATTTTTTAGGTTCATTTTTTATAATAGCAGTACACAATTTACCAACTGTAGAATTTGTTGTGGGAAACTGCTGAGAGAGGTAAGGGGCACAGCTTTGTGTTGTAATCTTAGGAATGATAGAGTTATTTCCCATTGCCATTGAAAAAATTATTAACCCATTTAAGATAAAATAAGTTAGTTTTGATAAATATTTTAAGGAATAGTTTTCTACAATTATTAACGAAAATAAAAAACTAACGGTTAATGCTGACCATTTTTGTTGAATTGCAAAGTAGAACCAAAATGTATTAGCGATACCCATCACTGTAATTCCTACCAGGTATGGTTGCCATACAGCTTTTGGGCTTATGATCTCCATTTTTTAAATCCTTTATCTTTCTTGGAAATTTTTATTCCATAATATACTATTAATTCTATGTGACATAGGATTATGTGATGAAATATTTTCCTGAATGTATTGCTCTGGACAGGGTGTTTATTAACCAAAATGAAACAAACCTCATCTCAAACTGTTATTATCGGCCTTGGCAAAACTGGCCTATCATGTGCGCATTTTTTGCACGCTCAGCAAGAACCTTTTATAGTGATTGATAATCGGAATGATCCACCCGAGTTAGATCAGTTTAAACAAGTTTTTCCCAATGTACCGGTTTATTTAGGAGAGTTTGATCCAAAAGTTTTGCAAACAGCAAAACAATTGATTGTTAGTCCAGGGATTTCTTTAAAAGAAAAAGCTATCGCGCAAGCAATTACGCAAGGAATTCCGGCCATTGGTGATATTGAACTTTTTGCGCGCCACGTAAAATCGCCAGTAATTGCAATTACTGGTTCAAATGCAAAAAGCACAGTGACTACTTTGGTTGGGCAATTATTGCAGAGTATAGGTTTAAAAGTTGCGGTGGGCGGCAATTTGGGAATTCCTGCGTTAGATCTATTACTAGATCATGCTCCTGATTATTTTGTTTTAGAGCTTTCCAGTTTTCAGTTAGAAGAAACATTTAGTTTAGCGCCGAAAGTTGCAACTATTCTGAATGTGTCTCCTGATCATATGGATCGTTATCAGACACTAGATGATTATATCGCTGCCAAACAAAGAGTGTACCATCAAAGTGGCCAGCAAGTGATTAATCGACAAGATCACAACACTCATCCGTGTCATGTTACCAATCTGATTTCTTTTGGATTGGATGCACCTTGTGATAATCAATTTGGTTTGCGCGATGATCATGGAGAAACTATATTATGTTTGGGAAAAACCCCACTTTTATCAAGCAAAGAATTATTAATTAAGGGACAACATAACTGGGCGAATGCCTTAGCGGCTTTAGCTATTTGTCATGCTATTGGCGTTTCAGTATTTGAATTGTTACCAGCATTGAAAAAATTTTCTGGACTTTCGCATCGTTGTGAATTTGTTGCGGAGCACCAACAAGTTAGTTGGTACAATGATTCAAAAGGAACCAATGTTGGTGCAGCAGTTGCCGCACTTTTAGGCCTTGGTTCAGCGATTTCTGGCAAGTTAATTTGGATTGCTGGCGGTGTTGGTAAAAATGCGGATTTTAGCCCATTGAAAATGCCGGCAAAAAAATATGTTCGGACAGCCGTTCTAATAGGACAGGATGCGAAATTGATTGAAGAAACTTTACAAACTGATGTTGAAATTGTTCATGCAAATAGTTTAAAAGAAGCAGTAGAAGAGGCCGCTAAAGCAGCTAAACCGCATGATGCAGTGCTTTTATCTCCAGCTTGTGCTAGTTTTGATATGTTTAAAAATTTTGAACATCGTGGTGAAGCATTTAAGAACTTAGTACATTGTTTTAAACATGAATGAATCTAACAATACATCGCAAAAATCTAGTACGCAGCCCGTTTTTTACGATCGCTATCTACTATTAACTACACTAGGGTTAGTTACCATTGGGCTACTGATGTTAGCTTCAGCGTCTGTTTCAGTTAGCGATCATTTTTATCATAATCCTTTTCATTTTTTAATTCGCCAAGTAAGTTTTCTATTATTAGGTTTGATATTAGCTGTGTTAGTTTTGAAACTCGATTTGAGTATTTGGCAGCGGTTTGGCGGCATATTGCTCATCATGAGCATTCTTTTATTAATCGTGGTGCTAATTCCGGGAATTGGTCGGCAAATCAATGGCAGTATGCGTTGGATTGGCATCGGGCCTTTTGGCTTGCAAATATCTGAGTTTGCCAAACTTGCGGTAATTATTTATATGGCAGGTTATTTAGTGCGCCATGAAAAATTGGTGCGAGAAAGTAATAGTGGATTTTTAAGGCCACTTTTAGTCTTGGGAATTATTGGGCTTTTACTACTGAAAGAACCAGATTTTGGTGCAACCACTGTGATTCTTATCACTTCTCTTGGCATGATGTTTTTAGCAGGCGCCAGGTTGTGGCAGTTTTTAGTTTTATTTTTGTTAGTCACCATAAGCCTGTTTTTTTTAGCGATTTCTTCTCCTTATCGTTTATTACGACTTACCACTTTTTTAAATCCTTGGGCTAATCCATTTGATAGTGGTTATCAATTGACGCAATCGTTAATTGCATTTGGTAGAGGTGGATGGTTTGGAGTGGGTTTAGGAGAAAGTATTCAAAAACTTTTTTACTTACCTGATGCACACACTGATTTTTTATTTGCAGTTACCGCTGAAGAGTTAGGATTAATTGGTGCAGTGGGAATTATTTTTTTATTTATTCTACTCATTGGGCGCACTTTTAATATTGGCAGACAAGCTGAAAAACAAGGCCGACCTTTTGCTGCTTATTTAGCTTATGGCATTGGTCTTTGGTTGTCCGTGCAATCCATGATCAACATGGGAGTTAATATAGGTCTTTTACCCACTAAAGGATTAACTTTGCCGCTGATGAGCTATGGTGGTAGTAGCATGATGATGACTTGCGTAGCAATTGCAATCTTATTTCGGATTGACTATGAGTCTCGCCTGTTAAAAACTGGCAGACGGCCATCGAATTTAACACATCAAAGAATGTCGGTGAGGAAGGGAAGTTATCGTATGGGGAGATCGGAATTTTAATAGATTATTTTTTAAAAACCTCCACCCCGCTATTTTTCCCCAGCAACAAAATATCAGCAGTGCGTTTTGCAAAAAGGCCATGACAAACTACGCCGGTAATTTGGTTTAAGCGTTCTTCTAATTTTATCGGTTCTAAGATAGCGAGGTTATATACATCAAGAATAATGTTGCCGTTATCTGTTACGAAACCTTGTCGATACATCGGATCTCCACCTAACTTAATAATTTCTCTAGCAACTAAACTGCGTGCCATAGGAATCACTTCAATAGGTAGTGGAAATTGCCCTAGTAAATCTACTTTCTTGGTTTGATCCGCGATACAAATAAATTTTTTCGCTGCTACTGCTAAAATTTTTTCTCGAGTTAAAGCGCCACCGCCGCCTTTGATCATTTGTAGATCACTATTGATTTCATCGGCACCATCGATATAAATCGGCACACTGTTAACAACATTTAGATCAAACACGGAAAAACCATGAGATTTTAATTTTTCAGCAGTTGCATTGGAGCTGGCAACGCAACCTTCGATTAGATTTTTTTTGGTTGGCAAGGCATCGATTAAATAGTTGACTGTTGAACCAGTACCAATGCCAATGATCATCTCTTCTTTGATAAAATCTAATGCAGCCTGTGCTGCTTGTTGTTTTAATTGATCATTGTTCATCTGTTTTCTCTGAATGATTTTATGAGGAGTTTTCTTTTTTGAATGATGCGCTTTTATTCCCTTTATCATCTGCTGTAGATAACATTGGAGTTGGTGCAGCTTCTTTATCTGATAAACCCAGATTTTTACGAATCAAATAATTACGTCTTTGTAGGTAAGCGTCACGTTCAAAAACATAGGGATCAAAAGATTGTTCGATAACCGGGTCTAAATCTAATAATTGAGTACGAGCATCGATGAAATTTAGCCCTAATAACGCATTACGCAGTGCATCATCAGGAATGAATGGGTATATAGTCATTTCGTAATAAATAGGCCAGTTAATCGTATCGCGAATGGTGCTTGGTCCTAAAATTGGTAACACAAAATAATTTGAAGATGTATACCCCCATCTACCAAGCGTTAAACCAAAATCTTGCGGATTTTTTTCTATACCTGCACAGGTAGCAATATCAATAAATCCACCAAGCCCTATCGTACTATTAATCGCAAATCTAGCTAAGTCTCTTCCTGCTCGCGGAAAATTAGCCTGTAGTATGTCATTAATAACGGTAGGAATTTGGCTTAAATTACTGAAAAAATTATTAACGCCTTTGCGTAAAGGACTCGGCGTTACGTTTTTATAGAGAGTTGCTACCGGCTTAAAAATTAGTTGATCTAATTTTTTATTCATTTTATAGGCGTGTCGATTGTAATTTTCATAAGGGTCAATAGAATTAGGTTTTATTGGTTCATCTGCGAAAGCAGATTGCAATACCCCAGTTAAAATTAAGATGCCAATCCATTTTTTATGCATAAACAAATTACCTTGTAAAAAATATAAAGAGTTGCAAAATTAAATTTGCATAAATTGCTGCTAGTACATCATCTAACATAATACCCAAACCATTTTTAATGTTTTTATCAACCCAGCTAATTGGCCAAGGTTTTTGAATATCAAATAAACGAAAAACTAAAAATCCCAATAATATATTTAATCCGGAGAACGGAATGGCAAACATAGTAAGCCAAAATCCTACCATCTCGTCCCAAACAATGCTCGGGTGATCGTGCGTGACTAAAGATTTTGATGCTTCTTTGCATAGCCAAATGCCAATAGTAAAACTCAGTATTAAAAGAATTGCATAAAAGGTCAAGGGAAGCTTATGGATTAATAAATAAAAAGGAATGGCAACAAGTGTTCCCATTGTGCCAGGAGCAAATGGGATAAGACCAGCGCCAAAACCGGTGGCGAAAAAATTAATCAGTTTTTGTTTCATAGAGTTAGTCTGTATGCGACGATGTTTTAGCTTGTCATGCCAGCGCAGGCTGGCATCCAGAAATATTCAACATGGTTACTGGATTGCCGCGCACATCCTGTGCTCGCAATGACGGTCTTACGAAGGAATATGCTGGATGCCAGCCTGCGCTGGCATGACAAATTTAAAAAATTATCGTGTATAAATAAATTTAGTTAAATAAATCTTTAATCATCGATTGCCCCTGCCAATTACGCATGAATCGTTCGTTATCTTTTTGTGCGCGCGATTTAAAATAAAAATTGGTTTGATAAAACTGCACAGCGTCTAAATCTATTAACCAAACACCTTGTTGATTAATCAGAATATTGCTGGCTTTTAAGTCACCGTGATAAATTTTTTTCTTTACTAGATCGCGCAGAATGTTCATGATTTTTTGCGCTATTTTATAACCTTGAGTTAAATCAACATGATGAGGCTTAAAGTATTCGCTAGCTGTTACGCCAGGCATATATTCAGAAACAAAATAACAAACTCCACGAAATACTCCCCATCGATCTTCAATCATAGCAACTGGGTTGGGTGTGGGAATATCTCTCAATAACAGTCGGTGCGCGTTTTCCCAACATTTTTTCGCGCGGGTTTTGGTTAATAATCGCTTTAAGCGATGCCAAAAATTTTTGATATTATATCGTTTGACTAAAAATTGATGTTGAGAGATTCGTATAACCCCTACCGTAGTTGTCCAATCATGTTTGATGATTTGCATATTTGGGGACGAAAATAGATATTCAGGTGACTTAATTAAAGCTAAAAGCTCATCAGTTAAATATTTACGATTGCAAATCCAAAATCGCTCAGCAGTTTTCTCAGCAGCAAATTCAGCTGATGAATCAAATAATTTTTTACGAAAAATTTTTTCGAGTTTTTTTTGCCAATAGCTTTCTTGTTTATTGATATAATTTAATAATTTAGGCTCAAGCGCTAAGCCACGTAACTGAAAATACCAAGTAATAGCTTCGGTTTTTAATTTAGCTTCTATTAAATTAGTCTGTGTAAAGAGTTTGGCTAATAAAGTTAAACTTTTTTTGATTGAAAGCGGTTTTTTTTGTAGACGAATGCTACCAGTATCAATATTGTATAGCGTATTATTTGCTAATAAGAAGTTTTTTAAGCGTAAATCGGTTTGAATAATCCCTGTTTGGTGCTGTCTGGCAATTGTAGTGATTAATGGTCTTAATAATGCTAGTCGCTCAAGTGAGAGGGTGGATGTTTGTAAGCAAGTGTTAAATTCAGTAGCTCCATTTAGCTGTTCAAATAAAATAATAAAAGCAGCGGATTTTTTTAAGTGTCCGGCGTAAACGACCACTGGGGTCTTGATACGTGCAGCTAATAATGCTTTTGTGCCACGTAGTTCTCGATTAAATTCAAGCCATCCACTTAGCGGAGCTAGGAAAATTTTCGCAAAAACAGGCTTTTGTTGCCAAAGGCCGGCAATAATCAAGCATCTTCCAGGAACAGCATGTAGGAGTTTTTGACAGCGTAGAAAACCGTTTTCAACAGAAAGGTCGAATGGAAATGGGTTTTCTAGCATGAGGTTTTTCCGAGCGCTGAACAAAGAAGTTAATAATTTGTTAATATTACTCATCTATACTCTATAAGTGAAGGCGCGATATACCTCGAGGTATGGGCGCGAAGTAAATGTATTTTGGTACAGGGGAACTATAAATGGCTACAACTGGCGGATTTGGTAGATTAAATAAGACATTTAATGAAGCAGTATTAGGTGCTATTGGTTATAAACAGGAGGGAGAAAACTGGGTAATAAAGGATGCGGGCCAATCAGCAGATAAATTAGCGCTGAGGGAAGAACTGAAAAGACAGAATACCCTTACTAATACACAAATAGACCAACTAGCAGACCAGGATAATAAAGCGCGCAAAGACATTATGGATTTGCTTAAAAAAGAGGTGCCTAGCGCGGGTGATATAGATAGACTTAAAGACCAGTTTGAAAATCATCATAAAGCACTTAAGGCGCAGCTTAACAATTTGCATGAACAACAGTATGAGCAATTTGAATTAGCGCTCGAAAACAGTGTTTTTTCTTTGAAGGAGCGCCGTGACTTTCTTATCCAAGTTAAGGGCGCCCAGCAAGCGCAACTTGTTGGGCTCGACAATCGTGCAAAATATGATCAACAACGACTAGACTCCCTTAATCTAGAGACAATGGCAGAGCATCGCGATCAAAAGTTTTCTGCCTATGTGCTTAATCTTGCTCAAGAAAAAGAAGAAGCAATCGGTAAATACTATCGCCCTTCAATTTTTTCCACTTTAAAGCAACTCGCGGGGAAAGCGGGTCCGGGATACGATGAAGTAGGCGAAGTCGAGAGGGAGCGGGCCAGCGGCTTTTCCGCTGCAGAGGATTTGAAATGGGATACAGACAAGCAGCAATGGCGAGCCAAAAAAGTCTGGGAAGAAGAACAAAAAAAACAAGCGACAACCGTTGGTGTCAGAAAAGGGGGTGAACGCGAGTGGGGAAAAGATTGGGTACCTCTTGAAGAAGATGCTGATTACTTGCTCAATAGAAAAGAGATCAAATTAACTGATTTACCTTCCGCGGGGATAATGAAACACATTGGGCCAGTAAAGCTTTTGGAAAAATTTACTCCTTTGCTCGACGAGCCTAGTTTAAAGATACAACTTGGTCAACGTGTTGACGAAAATAAGAAGAAAGGAATTCCAGCCACAGATGACGCCATTCTTTGTTCGGTTGCACGCGCTACTAGCCCGGAACAAAAAATAGTAGTGATTCAAACGCTTATGCACACCGCAAGAGCCAAAGGTTGGTCTAGTGTTGAGATAGGCTATGACATACCAGAGAGTTTGCAGAACGAAGCTTATCTTGCTGCGCGCAGAGTGGGGTATAAAGACAAGGATATTCTTGTTCGTGGCAAGCCTATGCTGGTTGATGATGAGCTTAAGGCAAAAGGAAACTCTGCTAGAGCTTTAATAGAAGATGCTTTTCCTCTACAAACACCTCAACCTGACTCTAATATAAACGCAGTTATTCTGAAATTGACAGGTACTATTCCCTATGATCTTAATTTAAATCCAACCAAATTCTTTACGCTAACGTCGGAACAGCAGAAGCAATTATTTCAAAAAGCCAATATAGATCAGCAAGCAACAATTATTGCCGATTGTGCATTTGATCAAAAGTTGCTCGATAAACCAGAGCGCGAAGAAAATTACATGAACTTTGTAATTCCACCTCAAGGGATAACTGATACACAGAAAGAAATATTATTTAAGCAATTGTTGGATGCGGTTGCAGTTGCAAACAAAAATCCTGATCGTGCTTTTGAGATATTTAATAATAAAGTTCCGGACCCTATTAAACAGGGGGTATTTGATAGGTTAGAGCCCGAAACCGCTGCTAAATTATTGATGCGATTGCCTTTAGCGCAAGCACGAACATTTTTTCATAATATTCACAAGCCAAATATGTCACCTGATAAGACAGTTGAGGCATTAAATAAGCAAATAAAGATATTGGAAGCTCCAGGGTTACCCAATGAAATGATCTACCATTTATATCGTGAAATTCCAAGAGATCTAAGAGAAAATGCATTAAAAAATTTAGTAACAACCCCAAATGGTGTAGGGGTAGCCAGTGTGATTGTTGCGCAGTTGTTTCTTAATGGGAAGCCTGATTGGGCGATTCAACGGTTGCTGGAGATGATAGAGAATCTACCGGATCCGCAAAAACGTAATGTTATTGATAAAGTGTATGAAGCTTTGCCGAAAGCCTCACGAGTAAGAGTTTGGAATAATATAAACTTTGTTGATGCTCTTTTAAACTATGAAACAGAGCACCCTGGTTCAACCTCAGATATACGAGCTATGTATTTAGCAAGACATAGTTTAGTAGCAAGACATAGTTTAGGTTTTCCAGGTCCAGAACAACTGAATAGCAGGGAAAAACAGAGTGATGCGAAAATTGCAGAACAGATTGATCTGCTTACAGACGCTCAGGCTGACCAGCAAAGAGCAGGCGCGGAATTTCTTTATAGTAGAGCAGGAGTGGATTCTACTGAAATTGCCGCCAAATTATTGCAGTCTGCTTCTGCTGTGCTAGCAAAGCAATTATTTACATTAGTTGGATATGCCAGGGAAAATAGCCCGCAAGATCAAGATCGAGTGCGACTCAATGGAATTGTAAATCACTTAGGCCCTAATGTTGTCGGGAAAGTGTTAGTAGAGTGGCTTAATGTTCGTGAAGGTGTTGGTGGTGCAACTAGGGCAGCAGAACAGAACGCTAAGGCGGCAGCAGAGAAACTCGTTGGGCTCTTATATCAACGAGAAAACTATGAACTTTTGGCCAATGTCTTACAAGTTTGCTTTAACCATGGAAAAATGCCAAGGTTGCCAGATGCGCTCATTAATCCTCAAGACCCTGCTGAAATCGGGGAATTGGTCAAGCTATTGTCTCATATAAAACAGCCGGAATTTACTAAAGGATTGTTGGGTCAAAAAGATGGCCCATCGTTAGTTAATATTTTGCAGGCAATAACTAATCCGGAAGAAAAGATAAAAATATTTCAGCATTTGCCAACCGACCTAGACAACAACAAGCAAGAGGCAGTGTATAATGAATATTCAAAGAACTTCACTGATGATAATTTAAAACAGCAAAGAACGTTTTTTGCGTACCTTCCCCTAGATAAGCAACAAGCATATATTACTAACTACCTTGCTCAGATTATGCGAGCAAATGATCCTGTGAGAAGTCCTGCTGCTGCTGCAAATCAAGCCGTTGCTTGCCTAAATAATGCTTACCTAACTGTAGAGCGACGCGGTGAATTAAGGAATGTGTTGAATAATACAGAATATCAATTAATTATTGATCGTGCCTCTAAACCTACTGCAGGGTTTTTGAAGGAGTATCTTGTGCGCACAATAGATGGAGGACCTTTAGATGCAAAGTTTCGAGATATTGTGGATTTAAGTAAACCGAAATTTCAGGGTGCACCTCAAACACAACAAGAACGACAAGATTCGTATTTATATATTGTGGGAGAAGCGGTAGCAATGTTAAATTCAAATCAGCAGGTTTCCTTATTGGTTGGGCAAGCGCTAGCCATAGATCCGAGTGCAGCTGTAGCAGTACAGGCATCAGCGTTGGTACATTTGGTTAATAGCGGTAATCAGGATGGAGCAAAAAAATTGCTTGCAGAGATAGTGAAGCCGACAAATGGAATAATAGCTCCGGCATTAGCAACTAAGATAACTGATCTAAGGGCAGGGTTATCTGAATCTGTAAGCAAAGCATTGCAGCAACTGATTGCAGCCCCCCCTGCGCCAGCAGCAGCACCACCAGCAGCACAAAATCAGGTATAAACTGATCTTTGCCTACGTGCCGCACTACAATACCTGCGTGCTGCACTACGATGCCTACGTGCCACACTGCAATGCCTACGTGCCACACTGCAATGCCTACGTGCCGCGGCTTGTCCGCGGCATCCAATTGAAGGAAGCAGAATACACTCATAAATTGCGAAGCTAAATTCACAATGAGTGACTCGTATGAAGAGCTTCGCTGTTAATTCACGATTGATGACTAGATGCCGCGGACAAGCCGCGGCACGTAGGTATTGTAATGCGACGCATAGGCAGTGAGTCAACGAAAACTTCGCAAAATACAGTGCAATCAGTGTATAATATCTACTCATTAAATTAGAGAATTTTGGAGAAACTGATGGCCGAAACGGCAGCGTATAACTCTGATAACATTGTTGTTCTTAAAGGGCTTGATGCGGTTCGCAAACGTCCTGGTATGTATATTGGAGATACCGAAGATGGTACTGGATTACACCATATGGTGTTTGAATTGGTTGATAACGCCATTGATGAAGCATTAGCAGGTTATTGCACGGAAATCAGCGTGATTATTCACGCCGATGAATCTGTTTCTGTTGAGGATAATGGTCGCGGTATTCCAGTGGATATGCATCATGAGGAAGGCCGATCAGCAGCCGAAGTGATCATGACGGTGCTCCATTCTGGCGGTAAATTTGATGCAAATTCTTACAAAGTTTCTGGTGGGTTGCATGGTGTTGGTGTTTCAGTAGTCAATGCTTTATCAGAAGCTCTTTATCTAACCGTTCAACGTGGTGGAAAAATTTATCAACAAACTTATCGCCATGGTGTGCCGGAAAAGCCAATTGCTGAAACGGGAAGTACTAATAAAACTGGCACACGAGTTCGCTTTAAGCCAAGTGCAGATACATTTAAAAACATTGAATTTCATTACGATATTTTAGCCAAACGGTTACGAGAACTTTCATTTTTAAATTCGGGCATCATTATTCATCTTAAAGATGAACGAGATGACGCAGAAGAGACTTTTCATTATCAAGGTGGTATTAAAGCGTTTATTGAACATTTGCATATTAATAAGACAGCAATTAATCAAAAGATTTTCCATTTTTGTGGTGAAAAAGATGGTGTTACCGTTGAAATTGCATTGCAGTGGAATGATGGTTTTCGCGAAATGACATTGGCATTTACGAATAATATTCCACAAAAAGATGGCGGAACGCATGTCGCTGGTTTCAAAGGAGGATTAACGCGCACATTAAATAATTATGCTGAAAGAGAAGGGTTGGCTAAAAAATATAAAATTGTCACGACCGGTGATGATGCACGAGAAGGATTAACCGCAATAGTTTCTATTAAAGTATTTGATGCAAAATTTTCTTCACAGACCAAAGATAAATTAGTTTCTTCAGAAGTAAAAGCCGCAGTTGAATCGTTGATGGCAGAAAAATTTGAGGAATATTTACTGGAGAATCCTCAAGAGGCCAAAGTAGTTATTGCTAAAATGTATGAAGCGGCAAGGGCTAGAGAAGCTGCTCGTAAAGCGCGCGAGATGACACGACGTAAAAGCGCGCTTGATTTAGAAGGATTACCCGGTAAGTTAGCAGATTGCCAAGAAAAAGATCCGGCGCTTTCTGAACTTTATTTGGTTGAAGGTGATTCTGCCGGTGGATCAGCAAAACAGGGGCGTAATCGGCGTTTTCAAGCAATTTTACCGTTGCGTGGTAAATTATTAAATGTTGAAAAAGCACGTTTTGATAAAATGTTGGCTTCACAAGAAATTGCTACATTAATTATTGCATTAGGTTGTGGTATTGGTGACGAGGAATATAACCCGGATAAACTTCGTTATCATCAAGTTATTATTATGACTGACGCAGATGTAGATGGCTCACATATCCGCACATTATTGCTCACATTTTTTTATCGGCAAATGCGTGAACTTATTGAGCGAGGGCATATTTATATTGCACAACCACCTCTTTATAAAGTTAAAAAGGGTAAACAAGAACAGTATATTAAAGATGATGAAGCATTTGAGCATTACTTATTACAATCTGCATTAGAACAAGCCGAACTGCGAGTAGACAAACATACACCATCAATTGCAGGGATCGGGCTTGAAAAGTTAATTCAGCAATATCGTGAATTTTCACATAAATTCAAACGATTATCACGGCGTTATCCTTTAAGTATTCTTGAGCAGTTTATTTATTTGCCAAAAATTGATCAGCTAGTTGATTTAGAGCAGGCTAAGGCTTTTGCAGCAAACTTAGAGCAACGTCTAAACAGGGAAGCTTTGTCTACCATACAATATCATGTAACTGCGGAAACAAGTGCTAATAATGCTATTTATTTATCGGTTGTGATAACGACTCATGGTATTGCAGAGCCTTATCATTTTGGCCAAGAGTTTTTTGCTTCTCATGAATATCAATATTTGTGTGAATTTGGCGAAAAATTAGCGGGTCTTTTTAAACATCCGCTCAAATTGAAAATAGCAGAGGGTCAAGAAAAAACTGTATTGACTCTTGCAGAGGTGGTACAGGCTTTGTTGCAGGAAGGGCAAAAAGGGTTGTCTATTCAGCGCTATAAAGGGTTAGGAGAAATGAATCCTGATCAACTTTGGGAAACCACTATGAATCCGGAAACGCGGCGAATGCTTAAAGTAACCATTGAAGATGCGGTAACAGCCGATGCTATTTTTACCACGTTGATGGGCGATGATGTTGAACCAAGACGTGAATTTATTGAGAAAAATGCACTTTCAGCCATTAATATTGATGTTTAGCTTTGGACAGCCCTGATGAACCAAGCTACTTTTATTCAACAGTTGCTGATTTGGATCATTCCTCTTTTGTTTGCTATTACGTTGCATGAAGTTGCCCATGGGTTTGTTGCTGCTATGCTGGGCGATCCCACTGCTAAGATGTTAGGACGTTTGACCATTAATCCATTTAAACATATTGATCCAATAGGTACAGTATTAGTTCCGTTAACACTTTTGCTGCTTGGTGGTTTTGTTTTTGGCTGGGCAAAACCAGTGCCCATCACGTATGAAAATTTTAAACATAGATATCGCGATATGGCATTAGTAGCAGTCGCGGGCCCTTTAGCAAATTTATTGATGGCGATAGCTTGGGCAATTTGCGCAAAGTTAACCCTTATGACAAGTGGTACGGATAGTTTAACCGGTGTGCCACTCGCATTAATTTATATGGGGCAGGTTGGGGTTTTACTGAATGTTAGTCTTATTTGTGTTAAATCTCTTGCCTATTCCGCCACTTGATGGTGGGCGAGTTCTTATCTTATCTTTTACCTAAAAAGTGGTCTTGGCAGTTAAGTAAGCTTGAACCTTATGGCTTTATTATTTTATTGTTGCTTTTAGCGACAGGTCTTTTGTTACAAATTGTTGGCCCTATAGTTTATTTGATTCGTGGGATATTAATGAATTTGTTTGGTATATAGTTGTCTTAACTTATGAATCCTAAAGTCTTTTCATTAAAAAGTTTTTCTCGCTATGTGCTCGGGGCACCGCGCAATCCGTTTAATCCAGCAACCCGTCGCCATATTGCATTAATTGCTTTTTTTGCTTGGATAGGTATTGGTGCCGATGGCCTTTCTTCTTCTTGTTATGGTCCAGAAGAAGCCTTTTTAGCGTTAGGAGAGCATACCCACTTAAGTCTTTATCTTGCATTGGCTACTGCATTAACCGTATTTATTATTTCAATTTCTTACAATCAGGTAATTGAGCTTTTCCCCAATGGTGGCGGTGGATATAAGGTGAGCACTCAACTGATTGGCCCTTTTGCTGGTTTAATTGCTGGTGCTGCGTTGATTGTTGATTATATTTTAACCATTGCTATTTCGGTTGCGAGTGCAATAGATGCTTTATTTAGTTTCCTTCCGGTTGGGTTTCAAGCATACAAGCTTATCTCAGAATGTTTATTCATTGGCCTTCTAGCCGTTTTGAATCTGCGCGGGATGAAAGAATCGGTTAAAGTCCTTATGCCAATTTTTCTTGGATTTGTCATCTCACATTGCTGTCTGATTATTTATGGGATTATGGCGCATAAAAGTCATTTACCAGCGTTATTTGTTGAGACTATCCAGGAAACTCAGCAAATTGCTGGCAGTATGGGGTGGATGTTTATTGTTGCGCTGTTTTTACGCGCTTATTCTTTGGGCGGGGGTACGTATACGGGGCTTGAGGCTGTTTCCAATAATGTGAATCAATTAGCTGAGCCGCGAGTAAAAACGGGGAAGTGGACTATGCTTTATATGGCTATTTCACTGAGCTTTACCGCTGGAGGAATTATTCTCTTGTATTTGCTTTGGCAGGTGCAGCCTACAGAGGGTCAAACGCTAAATGCGACAGTGTTTAGCAGCATTTTAGCAGGTTGGCAATTTGGTCCTTACCTTTTAATGGTTGTGTTGGTGCTAGAAGCAGGATTGCTATTAGTAGGAGCGAATACCGGGTTTCTTGGTGGGCCGGCGGTGCTCGCTAATATGGCACTAGATAAATGGGTTCCTAATCGGTTTGGGCATTTATCAAATCGACTAGTAACACAAAATGGAGTGATTTTGTTTGGAGTAGCATCGCTCTTAATTCTTTTATTGAGTGAAGGGCATGTTTCCTGGTTAGTTATTCTTTATAGTATCAATGTGTTTTTAACTTTCTCACTAGCAATTTTTGGTCTTTGTATTTATTGGTGGAAACACAGGCACACTCGGACAAATTGGAAACAAAGATTAATTCTTTCCATGCTGGGTCTTGCCGTAAGTGTTGGTATTTTATTAATCACACTTATCTCAAAATTTACCTATGGAGGTTGGGTAACAGTGCTGGTCACGAGTGCCGTGGTGTTTATTTGTTGGCTTATTCGTAGACATTATATCTATACCAATAAACAATTAAATCGATTAGATGCTTTACTTGCGCCACTTAAGAAAGTGTCAGAAAAATCTTTACCGGCACTTGATCCTAAACAACCTACTGCGGTTTTTATGGTAGGAAAAAATCGTGGTGTAACGATGCACACTCTGCTTTGGGCGCAGCGTATGTTTCCAAACCATTTTAAGAATTTTATTTTTATTAGCAGTGGTATCGTAGATGTACAAAGTTTTGGTGGGCAAAATAGCCTTGAAGCAATGCAAAAAGAAGCAGGAGAAAAATTAAATTATTTTGTTGAGTACTGTCATCAACATGGACAACCAGCTATTTCTCTTTGTAGCTATGGAACTGATCCAATCACGCTACTTACTGAACTTGCGGAAAAAATTCATAAGCAATTTCCAAACACGATCTTTTTTGCAAGTAAGTTAATTTTTGCTAATGATAATTGGTTAGTGAGATTACTACATAATGAAGCCGCTTTTGCCATTCAAAGAAAACTTCACCTAAAAGGGGTCCAATTAATTATTTTGCCGATAAAGATTGAGTGACTTTAGATGAACACAGTTATCCCCTATAAAGCAGTTTTTTCAATTGCTACAGTAATGGCGCTACGCATGGTGGGCCTTTTTATGATCATGCCATTACTAGCTTTATATGCGTTGAATTTTCCGGATACAACACCGTTTTTATTGGGAATTGCATTAGGTATTTATGGCTTAACTCAAGCCTGTTTACAAATACCATTTGGTGTTTTTTCAGATTTTAATGAAAGAAAAATTATTATTGTCTTGGGGCTAGCGCTGTTTACGTTAGGAAGTGTGATTGCGGCTTTTGCAGACTCTATTTTTATTTTAATTGTTGGTCGTGCTTTGCAAGGTTCAGGTGCGGTAGGAAGTGCTTTAATGGCGCTATTATCTGATTTGATTGACGAGCGTTATCGTGCTCGAGCAATGGCCATTTTAGGCGGTGTCATTGGGGTTTCGTTTTCGCTTGCCATCGTATTAGGGCCTGTACTAAACGCTTGGCTGAGTGTTCCTGGAATTTTCTTGCTGTGTGCGATCATGGGAGTGGTTGCTATCATCATATTATTATGCGCTGTGCCTACAGTAAAAAACCGTTCTTTAGAAAATTTTTCATTTTTGTCAGTATTAGATCGATTAAAACAGCAACTTTTTACCCAAAAGAAGATTATTCAGTTTAATGTTTCTTCTATGCTGCTACACATGGTTTTGATGCTTACTTTTGTTAGTATTCCGGTATCGCTTAAAGAATATGGTGATATGGCACAAAACCAGCAATGGAAAATTTATTTACCGGTATTATTCCTGGCTTTTCTGGTTACTTTTGGCTGGATTGTGTTTGTTGAAAAGAAAAAACGCTTCAACATTAGTATAGTATTATCTATTGGATTAATTATGCTGTCGCAATTAGAATTGGTGTTTTTTCATTACAATCTTTGGCAGATCAGTATTGGATTATTATGGTTTTTTTTAGGATTTAACTTCCTTGAAGCGGTGATGCCAGCCGAAGTCTCTAAACAGGTTGACGTAAATGGGCGCGGTATGGCAATGGGGCTTTATTCAACCATGCAGTTTATCGGTATTTTTTTCGGGGGTCTTTTAGGAGGCCTTCTATATGGTTATTTCTCTACTACCGGCATATTTATTTTTACGGCAATTCTCGCCAGTGTTTGGTTGGTCGGGGTATTATTAACGTCAGTTACAGATTAATTAACATGTATTTAACAGGAGAACATTAATGGCTAGAGGTATTAATAAAGTTATTTTAATTGGGAATTTAGGCGCTGATCCTGAAGTACGTTATATGCCAAGTGGTGGCGCAGTCACAACAGTTAGTTTGGCAACGAGCGAAGCTTGGAAGGATAAGCAAACCAATGAAGCACAAGAGCGAACTGAGTGGCATCGAGTCGTGTTTTTTAACCGATTGGCTGAAATTGCTGGAGAATACCTGCGCAAAGGCGCTAAAGTGTATATTGAAGGTCGATTGCAGACTCGAAAATGGCAGGATAAAAATGGTCAAGAGCGTTACACTACAGAAATTATTGCTGCTGAAATGCAAATGCTAGATAGCCGCGGTGGAGCAGGTGGGAATTTTGAATCTGCACCTTCATATCAGGCGATGTCGTCGGCACATGAATCTGCGCCATTACCGCAAGCAGCGCCAAGTGAATTTAATGATGATGTGCCGTTTTAAGAATGTTAATGAGTCCTAACAATCTTCTCTTCTATTCGGTATTGTTTGCTGTTACTTTTGGGTTAACTTTCCTTATTTATCGCTACGCGAAATTACTTCACTTAGTAGCAATTGCTGATGAACGTAGTTCTCACGAGGGTAATGTAGCAACAGGAGGAGGATTAGCAATAGTAATTAGTTTTCTGGGAGCAACATGGATTGGATTTTATAGTCATCTCATTTCATTGGAGCTTTTTATCGCATTGATTGGTGGCGGGGCAATCTTAGCCATTATTGGTTTGTGGGACGATATTAAGTTTTTACCTATTCGGTTTCGCATTGCCGCGCATACATTAGCTGCACTTTGGGCGATTTATTGGTTGGATGGGTTGCCCACTATCATGTTAGGTAATTGGCAGCTATCTTTGGGGCACTTAAGCCCAGTGATAACTTTTTTAGCAATGGTTTGGCTCATTAATCTTTATAACTTTATGGATGGAATTGATGGGCTTGCTGGCGTACAAGCAATTACTATTGCTGTTTCGATAACATTTATCGGGGGGTTAAGTTACCAATTCTGCCAAGTTTGGTTATATGCCGCACTTGCGGCGATTACCACTGGTTTTTTGTATTGGAATTGGCCATCTGCTCGAATTTTTATGGGTGATGTTGGATCTGGTTTTTTAGGGTATGTATTTGCTGTTTTAGCCCTTAAAAGTAGCCAAGAATATCCACCATCATTTTGGGTGTTCACCATTTTATTTGGCGTGTTTTTAGTTGATTCAACTTTGACCTTGCTTCGTCGTATTGTTATGGGAGAACCTTTTTACCAGCCCCATCGCACGCATAGCTATCAAATATTAGCACAATATTGGCAAAGTCATCGCAAAGTAACATTATTAGTTATTGGCATTAATCTTTTTTGGCTTTGGCCTTTAGCATTTCTTGCCAATAGTTATCCCAAGCTGGCTTTTCAAATTACTTTAATTGCACTATTGCCGATTTTAATTGGCTGTGTTTATTTGCAAATTTTTCGTGAGAGGCCCTATTGCGAGCACTCATCCCTCCCGTGAGGCGTCATTGCAAGCCTTTAGCTGCGAGCGTAGCGCGGCGGGCAGGATGCGCGCGGCAATCCAGTTCCGGCCTCACGGAAGAGATTACCTCTTGACAACCCACCATAAAAATGATTAAATATTCAAATTAATGAATAAATATTTAATTTACTAAACGCGAGTCTCATATGGCAGATCCTGTATCCGATTTTATTAATTTCTTCAAAAAGAGAAAAGCGGCTTTTCTTGCCGCTTTTGTCGCACTATTGGCGTTGTTAGCTGCTTTAAGTACTGGCTTTCAAAATGCAACTGCTGTTGCCGAACTTCTTATTAGTGGGACTACCTTAACTACGGCTTCTGCCTGGGGATTAGGTGCTGCGATTGGCGGTATTGCTAGTACTGTGGTCAATTTTTGTTTAAATATTGAATTACTCGAATCTTTTTGGGACAGATTAACCGGAAGGAAACCTAGTTTGCCGGGTGTAGGTAAAAGAATACAGTGGGGCTTAGGGATAGGCGTTTTTGTAATTACTGGCATTTTATTTGGCTTGACGGCAATTTCTGTTGGCGCTACTGGTGGATTAGCTATTGCTGCGATTGTGGCCGGAGTATTTGTTACTTTAGTGATGATTCCACAAGAGTTAGAAACCTGGATGCAAAGTTTTGATAATCCAGTGACTCTAACAGTCGATAAAGCCATTTATGACATTAAAAATACTGAAGATAAAACCAAAATTCCTGAGCTACTTACAACGCTTAAGCTAGAGCTTGAAAAAGTTTTTTTAATAGAAAAACTGAAAAAATTAAAAGAAAAACTTGCACAGGAAGCCGAAAAAAATCAGGAAAAAGAAGGTAAAGAAGCTGAACAAGCAGCAGTTAAAGTTCTTAAGAATATTATTGTATATTTGGAAAAACATGAGCTCGATTTAACAATATTAAATCAAAAATGTGAAGAAATTGACAATAAGGTTTTGCAGGAAAAATTAAAACTTCAATTGTCTAAATTAGCGAAGGATTTAAATAAAAAGAAAGAAATCATTAAACAAATTCCAACTTGTAAAAATACGGAGATTTCGGAAGGAGAAATAACGCAAATTTTACAGCAATTAGATGCTTTCAAAACGCAACTTTTAGAAAATTCTACTGAACAAAAAACCTCTATCTCCGACGCAATTAAAAGATGGTGGAGAGATTTAACTCCAGGCCGATTTGCTGGCTTGATTATCTCGCTAGGAAACGTGATGGCGTTAAGCTTATTGTTCACGGTGGGTCTTACTACTTTTCTTACCGGTGTTGGTGTTGCTGCTTTACCTGCTTTAATTATTGGTTTTTCAGTAGCGTTTACTTTTGGTGCATTTACTGAGTTTTATTTTTATCACTATTTTCTCGCTGATTTTTGCGATCACATCGTTTATCGATGGAAAGAATTAATCAATGCGCCTAACTGGGGTGCAGGGATCTTGTTAGTAATTACTAATGGTGCTGTGAATGGAGTTTTAGCTTATTTTGGTGTGCTATTACTCGGAGGGCTATTAGCGGCGGCCGGCATAGCGGCGCCACCTTTATTACCGCTTGCTATAGTTGCTGGTATTTTTGCTGGGGTTGCTTCGTTATTGCTAGGTAGTGATTTTTGGATCAAGAGCGCACAACGATTCTTTACTTTTGGAAAACAGCAGCCAGTATTGAACACAGAAAATGAATTAGATGAAGTTACTAGTGAAAAAGAATCTTTTTTACCTAATAAATTATCTAGAGAAGAAGCCAAGCAAGAGAAAGAAGCATACCAATGGATGTTTGCCCCGGCGCAAGAATATTGTGAGAGTGTTGTTCCAAAGGAATTTAGTTTTTATTCTAAAGTCACTGTAAATTAGTTAAAGGTTAGTAGCATAATTTCACCTCTCCTACAAGGAGAGAGGTGATGGATATATCAGGACAATCGCGCCAGAGATGTGCACAAGTATTTTTTGATAAGGCAACGTAGAAGCTAAAACGAAGCGTCCCCTCTCCCAGCCCCAAAGCATGAAGAAATCTTCGAGTTTTATTCTGGGAGAGGGCCAGGGTGAGGGAAAGTGAATCAACTTTGCTATCTGTTCTGTTGCGGTTTTCTGAGGTTCTTTGGGAGGATTTATGTTTACATTGCCCTGTGGTTTTCCCTCACCCTGACCCTCTCCCAGAACCAGATCACAGCCCTTTTTAACATCCGGGCTGAGAGAGGGGACGCTTCGTTTTAGCTTCTGCTTCGCTTCAATTCTGACGTGATTGCCGTGCGATGGATATTTTGTTTGTATAACAATGTTAATACTACCCCCCAGAACCACCAACGACTCCACATGCAATCCGCTCACCACCGCCACCCATTTTAGGATTGTCAGAATAATTGTCTCCACCTGCGTGAATCATCAGAGAATGATTTTGAATGTCTGACAATTTTAATCGTGGTGCTAGTACAGGTAGAGTGGCTCGGCCATTTTCGTCAACGAATAAAATCGGTAGATCACCTAAGTGTCCCGCGCTGTTATAAGGGCCTAAATGTTTATTAGTATGATAAGGATCGAGATGACCTCCTGCGCCCATGCCCTGATCTCTGCAAGAAGGGTTTTGGTGAATATGAAATCCATGCGCGCCAGGCGGTAAACCAGTAAGATTGGGAGTAAGCAGTAAACCATATTGAGTATCAACAGCTGTAACAATTCCTAACTCTTTATCTTTTTGTGAAGTTGAATAAATATGAATAACGGTGTCTGCGTAAACCATATTGGTAGCCAAGAAAAGAATAATCGTTATTAAAATATTTGATAGTTTTGCCATGAGATCAATTTCCTTATTGTTTTGATATGGGAACTGCTCACCCCCTTCGTGAGGCCGTCATTGCTCGCTCCGTTGCGCGCGGCAATCCAGAAAAAATGCCTGGATTGCTTCACCCGCTACGCGGGTTCGCAATGACGGCCTCACGGGGGGTGAGTAGTTACTTGACATGTTTAACGAGATTTTAACCGAATGTTAGCTAATACTAAAGATTACGTGATAATTAGTACAGATAAAGTGATGCTTAAGAATGTGCGCACTAAAAATGCTAAACCAATTTTTGTTGATTTTTTATCTGCTAAGCTTCGTTATAGGCAAAAAAGCAATCACCGCGAACTTTTGCAAAAAGCGTTAGGCTCACTTGATCCTAAGTCATCACTAATTGTAGACGCGACGGCTGGGTTTGGCGAAGATGCTTTTATTCTTGCAAGTAAAGGCTATCATGTCATTATGCTGGAACGATCAGCAGTACTTGCAGCACTATTGCAGGATGGTTTAATTAGGCTGCATCAATCTGCTAGTTCATCTATTTCGCTGGAGTTGGTTCATCAAGATGCGAAAATTTATTTACCTGAATTAGCAAAAAAGACTATTATAGATGTGATTTATTTAGATCCTATGTTTCCGGAAAAAACTAAATCTGCCTTGCCGCGCAAGGAAATGAAAATTTTGCGCGAGATTGTTGGAGATGATGCTGATGCCTCTTCGTTATTGCAGGTTGCGCTTAAAACGGCAAAAAATCGCGTGATTGTTAAAAGACCCAGATTGGCTCATCCACTTGGCGATATCAAACCAAGTTTTTCAGTGAGCGGGAAGCTTAGTCGCTTTGATGTTTATGTATTTTGAACAGGCTCTTACTCCCTAGGCAGCTTATTTTTAATTTCTGTTAGCGTCTCATTGATTCTAAAGAACACAATCAAGCTTTCACAGATTAATCTTATTATAAGTGGGCCAAATAGCAGGATAGCTAGTCCTTTTAGGATACCAACTTTAAAAAAGTCATAAATGCCACAAGAAACACAAATGGCTGTGCCTAACCAAAAAATGCTGATGATAAGCCACGGAGCTAACATCCGTCTAAAACTTAAAAAATCCGCGATCATATGAACTGTCCTTTTTATTGTTATACTATGTATTTTTTACCCAAAGTATAACTTGCTTTGGATTGTTAGAGAATAAAATTTTTTATGACTAATCCTGAAATTATTCCACGAAGTGGGCATAACATTTCGCGAAAATTAATTAGCCCAAATGCATTAAAAGTTTTATACCGACTTAAAGAGGCAAGTGCAGAAGCTTATTTAGTAGGTGGCGGGGTAAGAGATATTTTGTTGGGGGAGTACCCTAAAGATTTTGATATTGTAACAAATCTTCAGCCAGAAAAGGTTAAAGGACTATTTCATAATTGCCGATTGATTGGTCGTAGATTTCGTTTAGCACATATTCATTTTGGCAGAGAAATTATTGAAGTTGCGACATTTCGAGGCACATTAAAAGATTCAATTTCAAATCACTCTGAACATGGCATGATTTTGCATGATAATGTTTATGGGACACTTGAGGAAGATATTTGGCGTCGTGATTTCACTGTGAATGCGCTGTACTATAATATTGCGGATTTTTCGGTAGTTGATTTTTGTCAGGGTATGCAAGATGTGAAACGGAAAACTCTGCGATTAATCGGAGATCCAAATGTACGTTATCGTGAAGATCCGGTGCGGTTGTTGCGTGCTGTACGATTTGCGGCGAAATTAAAATTTAACATGGCGCAAGAAACAGAAGCACCACTATTTGAACTTGGCTATTTACTTGAGCATGTACCACCTGCGCGCTTATTTGATGAATTTTTAAAGCTTTTTTTAAAAGGGCATGCGCTTGCTTCTTTTGCGCTACTACAGAACTATGGTCTTTTCCATTATATTTTCCCACAAACGGTGGTTTGCCTTGAGCAGGATAATTTTAAAATGATGCTGCCACTATTAGAGCAGGCTTTGCATAATACTGATGAACGGTTGGCTGTTGGGAAAAAGGTAACCCCAGCATTTCTTTTAGCAGCGTTTTTATGGTATCCATTACAAAAAACTATTCGTGAATTGCAACATGACCATCATACTAATCAAGTGGAAATTTTGATGACGGCAATTCATCAGGTATTGAGTAAGCAAGCACAGAGAACCTCTATTCCAAGGCGGTTTACTACCGGCGCTCAAGAAATTTGGTTATTGCAAAGTCGTCTTGAAAATATTCAGAAAAAGCATGTTTTGCGAATAATGAATCATCCACGGTTTCGCGCTGCCTATGATTTTTTACTATTGCGAGCACAAGCAGGAGAAAATGTGGAGAAACAGGCTAGTTGGTGGACAGATGTGCAAACATTGGATGGGGAAAAAGAGAAGCCTTATGAAAGCGAAGCATAAAGTGTATATTGCTATTGGTAGTAACTTAGATAATCCAGTTCATCAAGTTAAATCAGCTATTAAAGAACTTAGTAAGATTGCTAAAAGCCATTTAACTGCCGTTTCAAATCTGTATCAAAGTCCACCGCTGGGACCCGTAGAACAGCCTGATTATATTAATGCTGTGGCAGAAATGGAAACTTGCCTAAACGCGCATGACCTTTTAACTGAACTTGAAAGAATTGAGATTGAACATGGTCGAACGCGTACTACTAGACGTTGGGGGCCGCGTACACTCGATCTGGATTTGATCTTATTTGATAATTTATCAATCAATACTCCACGCTTGATTGTGCCCCACCCTGAGTTTCATAAAAGAATATTTGTTTTAGTGCCGTTATATGAAATAGCACCTAACTTAATTTTATCGACAGGGAAAAAACTAAGCGAGCTAATTGACGAATTTCCGGAAAAAGATTTATCTATTATTAACGAGTAAAGGCTTACAGATATGTTAACACCGGATTCATTAGTTGTTTGGTTAGCACAATATGGGAGCTTTGCTTTATTTGGATTACTTGCACTAGGGATTGTGGGCTTGCCAATTCCCGATGAAACACTCATGACCTTTGCTGGAGTACTGATTGCTAAAGGTAATTTGGAAATGATTCCCACAGTTGCTGCGGCTTACTTGGGAAGTTTTTTTGGAATTAGTATTAGTTATTTTATTGGGCGAACTTTTGGCACTTATTTAGTTAAACGACATGGACATCGCATTGGGCTTACTGAAGAAAAAATTAATCGGGTACATGTTTGGTTTGAGAAAATTGGTAAATGGACATTATTAGTAGGTTATTTTTTCCCTGGAGTTCGCCATTTAACCGGTTATGTTGCCGGAACTACTGAATTAAATTTTAGGCAATTTGCTATTTTTGCTTATACTGGAGCTTTTTTGTGGACTACGTTATTTCTCGCTTTGGGTTATTTTTCAACCCAGCATTGGGACTATGTGTTGAAATTTATAATAGATAATATTGAGCAGGTTATTTTATTGATTGCCTTTGTAATCATTTTAGGTTTTTTAGTCCGTATATTTTATAGAAGAAAAGAAAATCGAGAGGCTTAATTGAATATTGATTATATTAATTTGCTTAAAGCAGGAATTATCCTGGTTTTAGGCTATATATTTGCTCGCATGCTTAAAACATTAGCTGAAAAATTATTGCTTCAGCTTGGTACTGTTAAATATAAAAAACTAGCTGGGCAAGCGGTTTTTTATACTATTTTTTTGCTGTTTTTGTTTTCTGCACTAGACCAAGTGGGATTTGATTTGAAGGTTCTGTTAGGCGCTGCAGGTATTCTTTCAGTGGCTATTGGTTTTGCGTCACAGACCTCTGCCTCAAATTTTATTAGTGGATTGTTTTTGATTTTTGAGCGCGTTATTTCTGAGGGTGATACCATTACGGTTGATGGAATAACTGGAGAGGTGCTTTCAGTAGATTTGCTTTCTACTAAACTTAAAACAGCTGATAACTTGTTTATTCGTGTGCCCAATGAAGCATTGATTAAATCTAAATTAGCAAATTTATCAAGGTTTTCGGAGCGTCGCTTAGATTTAACGGTCATGTTGCCTTATGAACATGATTTATCAACCATTAAATCTTTGTGGTTTACAGTGATAGCAAGTGATTCACGTTGCTTAAAAGATCCAGCGCCGGAGCTTACTGTGCAATCTATTATTCAAGATGGTATTTCAATATTGTTTTCAGTGTGGGTAAAAGAAAAAGATTACACTCTTTTAAAAAATGAACTACAACAAAAGATTCTGCAAGTATTTGCCGAAAACAATCTAAAACCTTACATTTCACATAAGCTTACCTTAGAGACGACTAATAAACATGATAGCGAAAAAAAATATTAGAGTTCTTTCCAGGCACAGTATTTTGCTTGAGTTCAAGGCTTGCGTTTTTCGAGGAGCGGAGTTTATATGAGCATAAATGAGCACCGCAGAAAAACGCATAACGATGAAATCAAGCAAAAGACGCAGCTTGGAAAGAACTCTATTCTTGATTTGATTGGCAATACTCCCTTAGTAAAACTAACACATTTTGATACAGGAGCTTGTGAGCTTTTTTTAAAGCTTGAATGTCAAAATCCTGCTGGTTCGATAAAAGATCGAATTGCCTTAGAAATGGTTAATGAAGCCGAAAAAAATCAGCAATTAAAGCCAGGGAGTACATTGATAGAAGCCACTGCAGGCAATACCGGGCTTGGCTTAGCGTTAATTGCAGCGTTAAAAAATTATCGGTTAATGGTTGTTATGCCAGATAAAATGAGTGCAGAAAAAATGGCGCATTTACGCGCGTTAGGCGCTGAAGTAATTGTTACCCGCTCGGATGTTACTAAAGAGCATCCAGATTACTATCAAAATATTGCTGAACGTTTAGCAAAAGATATTCCTAATTCGTTCTATGTTAACCAATTTGCAAATCCTGCAAATCCTGCAGCTCATGAAAAAACAACTGGGCCAGAAATATGGCAACAGACTCAAGGAAAGATTGATGCTCTTGTAGTTGGAGTTGGTTCAGGCGGAACCCTAACAGGAACAGGGCGTTATTTACGCCAAAAGAATCCAGCTTTAGAAATTGTTTTAGCTGATCCAGAAGGCTCAATACTGGCACATTTTGTGAAAACAAAAGAATTTAAGCCAGCAGGAAGTTGGTTGGTAGAGGGAATTGGCGAAGATTTCATCCCAGAGAATTGTGATTTATCACTGGTTTCTGAAGCAATTGTTGTTGCTGATAAGGATGCTTTTGCTAGTGTTAGAACATTATTGAAGAAAGAAGGAATTTTGGCGGGTTCTTCATCGGGAACGTTATTGCACGCTGCTTTAAGTTATTGTCGTGCACAGAAAACACCAAAAAGAGTAGTAACCTTTGTTTGTGATACTGGCAATAAATACCTGTCAAAAGCGTTTAATTATGAGTGGCTAGAACAGCGAGGATTGCTGTAAAGGATTTTTTTAAATAGAGTGGTTATGTTAGTAAGAAAACTAACATTGACAATACGAACTAAGAAACTAAAATGCACGGAACAGTATATTTTTTTTATAAGTTTGTCTATACTGGGAGGGAACTGCAGGAACACGATACTTGCTGGCTTGGAGTTGGCGGTAACCGTTTAGGCAGCGGTCTTAAAATTAGTAAATTTCCTAAATGAGGTAAAATATGGCAATTGGCAAGGTAAAATGGTTTAGCAATGCTAAAGGGTATGGATTTATTGAAACAAACGACGGTGATGGATCTGATGTCTTTGTCCACTACTCCGCTATACAAGGCAATGGATTTAAAACCCTAGCCGAAGGTCAGCAAGTTAACTTTGATATTATTAAAGGCCCCAAAGGGCTTCATGCTTCAAACGTTTTAGCCGATGGTGAAAAAGCGAAAATTGAAGAAGAAGAAGAAGTCGAAACGGCTTAATACAACTTAAGCCAATCGTATTGCTATCCTACTTTTTGCTTATTATTTGTCCTTCCCGCTAAGGAGCTATTCCTATTTGGTGGGAAGGACAGTATAAGTTAAAGACACTCTCGGTGTTTATGTATAGTGTGAAGTAATAGCACTATAGTCTTTGACAATACGGTTTGCTTGATGTGGCATAGAGAAAACTGCGATTAATTCGCCATCAGGATCTACTAGTAAAATAGAACCGGTATGGTCGATATCATAGTCGTTAGAGGTTTTGGTTTTCTGATCAGCACGGATAATCTTCATATACAATATTCCTAATTGACTGGTTAATTGATTTAACGCAGTTTTACTTCCCGTTGCGCCGATAAAATCTTGGTTGAAAGAAGTTACATAATGATGGATGCGTGAGAAATCATCTCGTTCAGGATCAATAGATACGAAAACTACTTGCGGTTTGGGTAGATTGGGATTTTTTTGTAGTTCTGCATACGCTTGTTTTAATGCAGTCATTGAGGTTGGACATACATAACCGCAGCGAGTAAATCCAAAAAATAAAAAGGTCCAATGGTTTTTTAAATTTTTATTTGTAAATGGGGTACCATCACTGTTTGTTAGAGAAAAGTCTTTAATTAATTTAGGTTTATCAATAACAGTTCCAGTTAATGATTGAGTATCCAGATTTTTAAGTTGCCCAGCGTTGACGGTGGTTGCTATGAAAAATAGGCATAAAAAAGAGAATATCTTATTTAAGATAACCATAACTTTTCTCCAAAACATGAATAATGATCAATTAGGATGATAATGAATAGACTCATTAAATAAATAATCGAATAGCGAAATAATTGAATGGCAGCTTGGGGTTTTTCTGTAAACAGTAGTATTGCAGCGTAATATAAAAAAACCAGGTCGAGCAATATAGTAAAAATCAGATAAAAAATACTGCTCATATGAGTAATAAATGGCAGCAAACTAACAACAAATAATAAAATTGTATATAAGAAAATATGTAACTTTGTAACTTTAATACCATGTGTTACAGGCAACATAGGTATTTGAGCGCGTGCGTAGTCTTTATAACGGTGAATCGCAAGTGACCAGAAATGGGGTGGAGTCCAGATAAAAATAATTAATACCAATAGTAATGCATAAGGATCAATATGCCCTGTCACGGCTGTCCAGCCTAGCAATGGTGGCGCAGCGCCGGCAGCACCACCAATAACAATATTTTGCGGAGTTGCACGTTTTAAATATAAAGTGTAGATACCAGCATAACCAACTAAAGTGAGTAATGTTAAAGTTGCTGTAAGTGTGTTAACAAAGCATATTAATATCAGTGTGCCCAGAGCACACAATAAAACAGCAAAGATGATGGCATGGGCAACAGTAATGCGACCAGTTGGTATGGGTCGTCGTTCTGTTCTACCCATCAGCGCATCGATATGACGATCAACTAGATGATTACAAGTTGCTGCAGCCCCTGCAACTAATCCAATACCAAGATTTGCCCATAGCAACATGCCCAAAGGAACTAAGCGTGGTGTAGCTAGGCACATACCAACTACACTGGTGAGTAGCATTAGCGCAACTACACGAGGTTTGCAGAGTTCTAAATAATCAAGATAAATTGGGATTTGACGACTTTTCATAATGACAGAAACGACTAAAAATTCTTTTTATATGCATTAATCTTATCAAGCTTATTTCCTATATATAGATAATGCAGGATGGTTACCATCCATAATAACAAAATTGCAGCGATTCCGTTATGAGCTACAGCGACAAATATAGGTAACATAAGTTCGATGTTTAAAATTCCAAGGATGATTTGAATAAAAAGAGTGGCTAGTAATCCGATGCCAAGCCATCGAATCACCGGGGTTTTAGCCGATATACAACGAAGACTAAACCACCCAATGTAGAGAAATACTATTAAAGCGCCAAATCGATGCATAAATTGAATCGTCATTCTAGCAGATTTTGTTAGAACGCCCCCTTGAAAATTTTGGCCAATGGGCATCAAAAAATTAAATGCTGTTTTAAAATCAAGGGCAGGAATCAATTGCCCATGACAAAGTGGAAAATCTGGACAAATTAACGCAGCGTAGTTTGCACTAGTCCAGCCTCCTAAAATAATTTGCAATATAATAAGACTAAGACCAGTTATTCCCCATTTTTGTAATGTTATATCTGACCGATTTAGTTTTTGTCCATGTTTGTCCAATCTTAAAAAAATCATCCACAACAAAACTAACAAAGTAAATCCACCTAATAGATGTCCCATAACTACAGTTGGTAAAAGTTGCATGGTCACTGTCCATTTGCCTAATAGTGCTTGAAAAATAACTACGGCTATGGCGGCAAGCGAAAGCATAAAAGTGCTGCGGTCTTTATTGCGCTTTCGATAGCTCATTACACTTAACACTAAAATGGAAAGACTTAAAATACCGACAAAATAACGATGCACCATTTCTGGCCATGCTTTGGCCGATTCTACTGGCTGATTAGGATAAGCTAATTTGGCGGCTTTAATTTCTTGTGTTGTTTGAGGTACGGTGATTTGACCATAGCAACCGGGCCAATCTGGACAACCAAGTCCAGCGTCTTTTAGGCGAGTATAAGCGCCAAGCATAATGACAATCCAAGCAAGTAAACACACCAAGAAAGCAAATCGAACAGAAAAATAATTTTTGTACATGAGACAGAGCCTATGTATTGGTTTCAATTAACCGACGCAAATCTTGCATAATGTTTTTCGGATTCGCATCAGGTTGATAACTCATCATTAATCTTCCTTGTGGATCGATAATAAAAAATCCATCAAGAATGAGAAAACTTTGCTTAAGTTGGCTAGACGTAAATAACGCTAACCATTTTTTTTCATCAATAACAGTGAACGAACTACCTGTATAAAGAGCGGTTAATTGCGATGATAAAATAATCGGCATTTTAGCGCGATAAAATAATAGCATACGCTGGAGTTTGTTCCTATTTTTTCCGAGCATTAAGCGTATTTGACGCATTTCGTAAAGTTTTCTAAAGCTGTCAGGATTAGCAGTTGGTGCAATGGCCAATAAAGTCCACTGACCTTTGAATGGATCAGAATGCAACGTAGCGCCGTGCAGATCTTTAAGCAGTAGGTGACTTAGATCTATAGGTGGAATGATGAGTGTTCCGTGGTTTGTCGTATGTGTAATAAGCTGCTTTTCTTGATAATAAAGCCAGTTAGCCACCCAGAAGGGGCTTAGGAAAAGGAATACGATTAAAAACAAAATCAGAATGTTTTTATAGTTTTTTAATAGAGAATTATTCAAGGTTTTCTCCGACACGACAAACATAAATAAATAACAACCAATATAACTGCGAACGAAAACCACTGCAGCGCATAACCTATATGGGTTGATGCTTTCATATTAACTGGCTGCCAGTCGCGAATAAATCCATAAGGGCTTTTAGAATCTAATAAAATTAACTGAGGGTAAAAGGGACGATCAAGCCTTTTTGAAATGGACAATATATTTATATATTCAATGCGTAAAGGCCATGAAACTGATTCAATTTCAGCGGAAATAAAAGGGTTGTTTTTAGGAATATATAAAAATCCTTTCAGATAAACTTTACCTGATATGGTTGGAATTTTAGCAAGTATATTTCGATTGGGAGACATAGGTAACCAACCGCGATTGATCAGTATCCAACGATGAGTTTTTGTGCTAAGGAGAGGAGTAATAATGTGATAGCCAACAGCATGACGATAAAATTGATTATCTAGTAAAAAACTGTGGGTGTTATCAAAATAGCCTTCTACTTGAATAGGATAATAATTATTATTAGTGGGTAAATTTTGCGCTTGTTCTATTGTGATAGGCGCTATTTTATCTTTTGCAGCAAATTTTGCTTGCAGTTGGCGTTTTTCCTCGGCACGATGAAGCTGCCAACAGCCTAATGAAATTAGAATTGGCAGTAAAATTAGCACCGTAATGGTAAAAGTAAAGTTAGGTCTAAAATAAAAGCGTTTCATGAGGTACATTGCGTGAAAATCATCATTATTATGATCTTAATTGGCATTATAGCAAGTTTAGCAAGGGCGCTTTATTACCTGGTTAAAAAACAGGAGCCCTCATCAAAAATGGTTAAGGCATTAACTTGGCGAATTAGTCTGTCGATTGGTTTGTTTGTGTTAGTGATTTTTGCTTTTTTAATGGGCTGGATTCAGCCGCATGGAATTTAATTAACAAAAATTATCTAGTTCCCGGGATGACAAACTCTGCTCCTACCGACATCTCAATTGGCCAGCGAGAGGTAACAGTTTTCAGCTTCGTGTAAAACCGTACTCCTTCTGATCCGTACATACCAATATCGCCAAACATGGAATTTTTCCAGCCGCCAAAACTATGATAAGCAACTGGAACGGGAATAGGTACATTGATTCCTACCATCCCAATATTCACTTGCGAGGCAAATGTGTGCGCGATGCTTCCGTCTCGGGTAAAAATAGCAGTTCCATTTCCATAAGGATTTTGATTAATTAATTCAACTGCTTGGGCAAAACTGTTGACGCGTACTACACAGAGCACTGGGCCAAAGATCTCTTCTTGATAAATTCGCATGTTGGGTTTTACGTCATCGAATAAACAACCCCCTAAAAAGAAACCAGTTAGATTTTTTCCTTTTTCTCGCCCATCCACTACCAATTTAGCGCCTTCGCTTATTCCCAATTCGACATAAGAAGTAACCCGCGCTAAATGTTCTTTAGTTACAAGAGGGCTAAGTTCTGCATTAGCATCTGTTCCAGGGCCTAAATTTAACGCAGCAATGCGAGGCTTCATTTTTTCAATGAGTTGATTGCCAACATCGTTTCCTACTGCAACCACAACCGAGATAGCCATACAACGTTCGCCTGCAGAACCAAAAGCTGCATTCACCAGCGCATTGGAGGCTTGTTCAATGTCTACATCTGGCATGACCACACAGTGGTTTTTAGCGCCACCAAATGCCTGTACTCGTTTGTTATGAGAAGATGCTTGATGATATATATACTCTGCGATAGGCGTTGATCCCACAAAACTAACCGCGACAATATCTGGATGTGATAATAAGGCATCTACTACACTTTTATTTCCTTGCAACACATTAAATACGCCATCTGGTAATCCTGCTTGTTTAAAAAGTTTTGCTAAATAGATAGAGCAAGAAGGATCTTTTTCAGATGGCTTTAAAATAAATGTGTTACCACAAGCAATTGCCATGCCTGCCATCCATAGAGGAACCATAGCAGGAAAATTAAATGGTGTAATGCCAACACAAACACCTAAAGGTTGGCGGATTGAATAACTATCAATATCTGTGCCCACATTTTCTGAAAACTCACCTTTTAATAGGCCAGGGATACCACAGGCATATTCAATAATTTCTAATCCGCGAATAATAGAACCTTTGGCGTCGCTAAGTAGCTTGCCATGTTCTTGAGTAATCAATGCAGCTATTTCATCGAGATGTTTTTCAATCAGTTCTTTAAACTTAAATAAAATTCGCGCACGTTTAAGTGGAGATTCTAATGACCAGCCGCTAAATGCTTTTTTTGCAATGCTAACGGTTTGATTGATTTCTTCGGGAGTTGCATAAAAAACTTGACCAGTAACATCGCCGGTTGCCGGATTGTAGAGTGGTTGAGTAGTTGCTTGTGGTTGGCTAGTGACTTCTCCATTGATAAATTGTTCAACGCGATAAATCATTTTTCTTAGTCCTTGAATTATGGATGCCGCGAACAAGTCGCGGCACGTAGGCGGTGGGCTATAGGTTTATTTCCAACTTATGTATAAGCTTATGAAGCTACCCCATATACATTCCGCCATTAATATGTACCGTTTGTCCGGTAATATAGCCAGCCATTGGCGAGGCCAAGAAGGCAACTAAAGCAGCAACTTCATCAGGTTGGCCTAAGCGACTTGCAGGAATACGACCGAGGAGCAAAGTTTTATGCTGCTCAGAAATAGATTCAGTCATATCGGTCTTAATAAACCCGGGCGCTACGGCATTAACCGTAATATTTCTTGATGCTACCTCACTGGCTACCGCGCGGGTAAACCCAATTAATCCAGCTTTTGCCGCAGCATAATTAGCTTGACCTGGATTACCAGTAAACGCGACGACGGAACTTAAATTAATAATCCTGCCCCAACGATTTTTGAGCATATCTTTTAAGCACAATTTTGTTAATCGATAAACTGCCGAAAGATTCGTATTGATTACATTTTCCCATTCTTCATCTTTCATGCGTAAAAATAGATTATCGCGCGTAATCGCAGCGTTATTGATCAGAATATCGGGTAATCGCCAAGCTTGCTTTAGTTGCTGCAAAAAAGCATCTACGGAATCAATTTCACTGACGTTTAATACATATCCTTGGCCAGAAATGCCCTGTTGTTTTAAATGGTTACTGATTTGCTCTGCTCCTTCAGCAGTAGTGGCAGTACCAATAACAGTGGCGCCTTGATTACCAAGCGCTAGCGCAATCGCTTGGCCAATTCCGCGGGTAGCGCCAGTGATTAAAGCTAATTTTTCTTTAAGAGGCATATTATTCTCCACGATATCGCTCTACACTTCGCATAATTTCTGCTTCTGCTTCTTTAACATCGGCCCATCCTTGTATTTTGACCCACTTGCCTTGTTCTAAATCTTTATAATGTTCAAAAAAGTGGCTAATGGTTTTCAGTAAATTCTCACAGACATCACCAATATCATTAATATGTTGATATAAAGGTGTTAATTTATTAACTGGAACCGCCAAAATTTTAGCGTCTATTCCAGACTCATCTTGCATTTGCAGCATACCTACCGGCCGGCAGCGAATAACTGAACCGGTGATTAAAGGGAATGGACTAATGACTAACACATCTGCCGGGTCACCATCTTCAGATAATGTTTTTGGGATATAGCCATAATTACACGGATAGTACATAGCTGTAGACATGAAGCGGTCGACAAACATTGCACCAGTTTCTTTGTTGAGTTCATATTTAACCGGAGCACCCTGAGTTGGGATTTCAATAATGACATTAATATCTTTTGGAATTTCTTTACCTGCGTCAATGATTTCAAAGCTCATGATAGTAGTCTCGATGATTATAGTTTAAATTTTTAGGATTATACTTTAAAGATTGTTAGTACTCCATGTTAGGGCAAAATTTCTACGATTTTAACTGGTTTTAACCTTCCAGCGATGGTGCAACATAACAGCACCTAATGCCATTCCAACTGTCCAGCCAATGATTACGCCAATTGCACCCCACTGCAAAGAAAAAGCAAACCAGTAACTCAATGGCATGCCAACAACCCAAATACTTAGAATACCAATTAGCATAGAAAATTTTGTATCCAATAATCCGCGCAAAGATCCCATTAAAATATTTTTGATGCCATCAAAAAGCTGTGAGATCGCTATGGCGGCAAAAAGTATGACCGTTAGGTGTATTGTTTGGTTATTAGCAGGATCAGATAAGTTTAAGTAAAGAGATGCTAATGCTTTGGGAAAAAGTATAAATATCAAGCCAATGCTGCTCATAAGTATAACAGTAATGCGAATACTACCAGAGCTAAGTAGTTTTACTTCGGTAAATTGTTGGCTGCTATAAGCTTGACCGACTAAAACACCACAAGCTTGTGAAATAGCAAAAATAGGAGTTACTACTAAAAATTGGTATTGCAACGTAATTTGATAAGCGGCAAGGGTATTGACCCCTAACCAACCCATAAAGGTGGCGCTCACTGCCAAGGCAAGTACTTCTGCGCTGATTTGTAAACTAATAGGCACGCCTATCTTAAGTAAATATTTAAGCTGATGCCAATTTTGCTTAAGGCAGATATCGAATAAATGAAATGGCTTAAAATCATCAAGGTAATAAAAACATCCCATAATAAAAGTAAAATAGCCAAGTGATTGGAGAATAATTGCATAACCAAAACCTACTACACCTAGCGCAGGACAACCGAATTTGCCAAAAATAAAAATATAGCTACTGATTAATAAAATAGAAACACCGATTATGTTTGCGATCAAATCGATTTTTTGTTTATGAATGCCATAACAAATTTGTTGGTTACAAACAGAAAGTAATAAAGGCAATATGCGCCAAAGACTTATATGAAAAAATTCTTCTACAATTCGAGCAAGTGTTGGGTCTTGATGAAAAAAAATGAGGATAGGATAGATATTCCATAAAATTAACATGGTTACTATGCTAATTATTAGCGCGATAAGCCAGCCTTGGTGCAAGAAGTTTTTTATGGCCAAATAATCTTTTGTTCCGTATTTATGGCTAACTAGAACACTGAGTGAAAATAATAAAGACATGCTAATGACGGTGATAGCTATATTAAGCGAAGAGATAAGGGCGCTTGCAGCTAATACTTCATGCCCTAATTTTGCGAGCATCATCATGCATAAAAAACTGCTTGCTATTACCATAAACTGAGTGAGCGCCATCGGAACTGCAAGACGCATAATTTTTTTACTAATTTCCTTGTTAGTGGCATGATGAGTGAGGATGGTAGTCATTTTGAATATCTGCTTTAAAATTGTTGATAGAGGTATCGATATTATGGATTGTCTTTTTTGTAAAATCATAGCCGGAGAAATTCCAGCAACTTTTGTTTATCAAGATGAACAGATTGTGGTAATTAATGATATCGATCCCAAAGCGCCACAGCATAAGCTAATTATTCCACAAAAACATATTGCCACATTAAACGACTTGCAAGCTGAAGACACATTACTGATAGGCAATATGATACAGGTTGCCAAGAACCTCGCTAGTCAATTGGATATTAGTCAAATAGGTTATCGTTTAGTGATGAATTGTAATCGTGGTGGTGGTCAAGCGGTGTATCATATTCATTTACACTTGCTAGGTGGTAGGCCCATGCATTGGCCGCCGGGTTAATAAAACATGTCCTGATCTATGCAATTTACGCTTACTAAGCCAGATGATTTTCATATGCATTTTCGTGATGGAGCGTTGCTCGATAGAACGGTTCCGGATGTAGCAGCTTCTTTTCGGCGTGCCGTCGCAATGCCTAATTTAAACCCTCCGATTACCACAGTGGCAGAAGCCAAAGCTTATCAAAAAAGAATTAATGCGGCAGTGCCAAAGCAGTTAGCTTTTACGCCATTGATGACGCTTTATTTAACTGATGAAACTACTTTGGAGTTGGTGGTAGCAGCAAAGCAAAATGATATTTTAGGGTTCAAACTTTATCCAGCGCATGCGACGACCCACGCGGAATTTGGGGTTAAACATATTGAACATTTAATGCCGGTGTTTGCAGCGATGGAAGAAGTAGATTTACCGCTTTTGATTCATGGTGAAGTTACTGATTCTGGGGTTGATGTCTTTGACCGAGAAGCGATTTTTATTGAAAAAATACTAGCGCCATTAGTTAAAAAATTTCCACGGTTACGCATAGTATTAGAGCATATTACCACTTTGGAAGCAGTCCAATTTGTAACAAATGCTCCACTAACAGTGGCGGCGACGATTACTGCTCATCATCTTTGGATTAACCGTAATGATTTATTAGTTGGTGGAATTCATCCGCATCTATACTGTTTGCCTGTCCCGAAACGGCAAAAACATCAAGAAGCGTTAATAGCAGCAGCAATTAGCGGCAATCCAAAATTTTTTCTGGGTACTGATAGCGCCTTGCACCTTAAATCAAAAAAGGAAACAACTTGTGGATGCGCCGGTATTTATACAAGTTTTGCTGCATTGCCGTTATATATAGAAATATTTGAGCTGTCAGGCGCCTTAGATAAATTTGAAGATTTTGCCAGTAAATTTGGCGCAAGTTTTTACCAGTTACCTCGTAATGAAGAAAAAATTACTTTAGTAAAGTCTAGTTGGCAGGTTCCCAAACAGCTTTCTGCCGGTTTGGAAGCAGTTATCCCTTTTAAAGCAGACGAAGCGCTGGCCTGGCAAGTTCAATTGCCTTAGAGACTTTGAACAGGCTCTAAGGGGTCCCGCATAAATAACTCCTACATATATTTGGCATCCCCTTTGGACGTCCTTGTATAACGCGCAAAATGGACTATAAATACTAATAAGCAAGCAAGATGCAAATTCATTTTACCCAGAATTATAAGGCTTTTCTTAATATTTTCTTAAGAATTTCAGCCTATACTGAATATAGGTGCATATTATCTATTTTAGAAAAATATGGCTATTTTGACTAGAATTAAAGAAGAGGTAGGTAATCGTTATGAGGCAAAAAACATATAATAAAGTACTCGATGCCCAAGTTCGGACTGAAGCGGCTGGTGCATTGCAAAAGGTATTTAAAAAACCAAAAGAAACACTAGACGAGAAGCTAAAAGATCCTAATTCTATAGAAAGCAAGGCACTTGCAACGATGATTGTTGTCATTGTGGCTAGCCAATGGTTAGAAGGACTTATCGCTAAAGCAGCAGCAGAACTGCATTATGTTGAAAAGATGATACGAAAAGATGCCGCTCCAAACCTTACTATGCAAGGATCTTCCTCTGAAGATGATCTTGAAGAAGAAGCAAATCAGGATCAACAACCTAGATTAACTACACTGCAAGACATGCTAACCAATGTAAAAGCGCAGCTAGTTGAGTTTAAACAACAGCGCGCTGATTTGGAGGAGCAATATCAAGAGGCAGTTGAACAGCTTAAAGCAGCACAGAGTCAACAGCTTAATGATACTTTTGCAGGATTTGATATGACTGCTACCCCAGAGCAAATTCAACAGGTACGTCAGTTAGTTACCCAGAAGGCAGATGAGGGATTTTTGAATAAGCTAGCCATAGATTCTTATGAAAAAATGCAGCAACAACACAATCAGGGTCCTAGTATTCTGCGCCGCCCCGATCTTCCAGCGCCTCCTCCACCGCCTCCTTTAGCAGTAGTAAAAGAGCGAGTGGTACGAGGATATGACGTAGCAATAGAAGTTGCGTCCGTCGCATCCTTAATGGCTATTCATAGAAGTAATCATGAACTTGGTGATAGTATACGGATTGCACTGAAAGCGTTTCCTGTAATTAGGGCGGTGATTCAAGGGCAAAAGGATTCATTAGAAAATTTAGATAAATTTTTTGCAGAACATAAGCGGACACTTGATCAAAAGATCACAGATTTAGAAGGTAAGGAAACTACCTTAGGAAAAGAGATTCGTAGCCTTATCTCTGCTAATCTATCTCCTTCTATGGCTCCTTCTTTTAATAGTCGATATGGAGCAAGTGAGCAAAGTAAGCAAGATGAAGAAGGGAGTGCTTTAGGTTCAACTAAGCCATCTCCATTTCGGTCAGGGTCAGGATTTTGATAAGATAAGTAAAATTTAACAGGGAGAGGAGAAATTATGGCTTTACGCTCTGCTGGGACACATTGGCGAGATTCCGCAAGAAACCCGCGTTTTTTCTTAATTGATGCACGTGCAGCGTTTCCGTTTCTTTTGTTTTTGTTGCATATTAAACTTTGGAGTTTCATTTTTGCGGTTGTAACCATGTCTTTTTTTGCTTTACTTGAGCGTTATGGATTTACAGTCAATGTATTTTTACGTTGGGCAAGAAGTATACTTGCCGGATCACATAAAATGGCTGTTCCTTGGTGGAAGGCGTAACTACTATGGCAACTAGTCCTGCTGAGATGACCCGTAAATTAAGTAGTATCGCCCGTGCATTTGGCGCGAACTTTACTTTAAAACAACGTCCAATTAGTGATGAAGAAGTGTTTTCACCAACTGGATTGTTGCCAGCAATAGCGCGTCGTGCAGATCAACTTTGCACGCTTTGTTTAGGATATGGATTAGGGGTTACCTTTGAAGAAGCAGACAAATCACTGTTAGGGGTTAAAGTAACGTTTGATGAAGTAACTCCTAATGTGTTGCGATATATGTGTATTGCCGACATTATTGCTGAGCTGATGCATACAGGGCCGTCGCTTGCCTCAACACCGTTAGATGAGTTGATGTACGATTGACATTTCTACTATAGTTGTTGGGAAAGGCTCATTGAGCCACTGCCTACGTGCCGCGACTTGTTCGCGGCATCCAATTGAGATCATTGATTATTTCTCCATGGGTCCAATTCATTTCATCGCTTGAAAACCGATAAATTCCCCAGTTAAATTTTTTGTTAGTAACATAACTTTAAATAATTCTCCCATTTCATGCGGCATAATGAGCGTTTGAATTTGCTGGCTCATTGCTAATCGTTGTTTCAGATTGCTTTGTTGTCCAACAAGATCCAGAATGCCGCAATTCAATAAAAAGGCAGCTTGTGTGGTATATCCAGCAATAGCAAAGTTTGCTTTTGTTGCCGCTTCAGCAATAGAACTAAAATCTACATGAGCAGTAATGTCTTGTAAGCCAACTAAAATCAGTGGATTTGCATGAGCACGATGACGGTAATGGCACATTAATGTGCCTTCGGCGCGTTGTGGATGATAATAAATATTTCTTGGAAAACCATAATCAATTAATAGTAGTGCACCTTGCGTAAGGCTATCGCCCACAGAATGAAGCCATGCTGGTGCGTGTAAATTAATTTCAGAAGTGTAATGCTCTACAGGATCGGATAAACATTCTTGTTTTATTTTAATGATTTCATGAGTTAGATTAGAGGAAGTTGGCTTATCAGTTAACCAAGTAAATTCTTCATTGTGCCAACCAACGTAATATTCTTGAATATCATTATCGGTAATTAAAAAGCGGTTAACTGGCATCGCGTCTAAAACTTCATTAGCCAACATAATGCCTTTAAAATGAGTTGGAAGCGTGTTTAACCACCGTACATGAGGCAGTAAATGTGCTGCATTTTGCTCAAATGTTACTAATTGTCTTTGTTTAAGTTCGGCGCTAGTTTCTAGAATAAAATAATTTTTCGGCAAAATGTTTTTATCAGAGAGATAAGTTAAAATATCAACCGCCATTTTTCCTGAGCCAGCACCAAATTCTAAAATATCTCCTTCACCTAAGTGTGCCAAAATTTGCTGGCATTGTTTGGCAATAGAATAGGAAAATAGCGGTGATATTTCTGGCGCAGTTACAAAATCACCTGATACACCGATTTTTTCTGATCCCGCACTATAATAACCAAGTCCTGGAGCATAAAGTGCCAGCTGCATAAATTGTGCAAATGAAATTTTTCCTTGTTGTTCTTCAATCGTTTTAATGATGACATCACACAAAGAGTTTGCATGAGAAATGGCGTCAGTAGACGGAGAGGGCCAATTATTTGGTACGGTGTATAATTTATTTTTCATTAACAGATATGGGTAAGTTGTAGCAAAAATAAATTATAAGGCAAATCATATGAAAATTCTTATTTTAGGTGGAACTAAATTTATTGGTCCTCATGTGGTGAAAATGTTGCACCAAAAAGGACATGAAATTGTATTATTTCATCGTGGCGAAACTCATCATCCGTTTTCATTTTCAGTGCCAAATATCCGAGGCGATAGAGCTAATTTGTTAGCTGTTAAAAAACAATTTTCTGGATTATCTCCTGATATAGTTATTGATATGATTGCTTACTCAGAGGCTGATGCCAAGCAATTGATCGAAGTTTTTCGTGGCCAGGTATCACGAATAGTTATTATCAGTAGCTGCGATGTTTATCGTGCCTATGATCGATTGCGTCAAGTATTTACTGATACCATTGTTCCCACACCGTTGGCTGAACAAGCTGAATTACGGAAAAATTTTTATCCATATAGAGAATTTTCGCAAGATACACAAAGTTGGCAATATACCTACGAGAAAATCCTAGTCGAAAATACTATTCGTACTTGCCCAGAGATCAAAAGTACTATCTTACGGTTGCCAATGGTTTATGGGCCAGGGGATTATTCGCGTATTTATCCGTATTTGAAAAGAATGGATGATAATAGACCGATTTTACTAGATGAAAAAAAAGCTAAATGGCGTACATGTCGTGGTTATGTAGAAGATGTTGCTCATGCAATTGTATTGGCAGCATTGGATCCATCTGGTGATAGTCACATTTATAATGTAGGAGAACAATACGCTTATAGTGAAATGGAATGGATTAAATTAATTGAAAAAGTAACTGGCGTGAACAATGAAATAGTCACTATGCCTAGCGATAAATTGCCAGCACATTTAATAGAAAATTTAGCCTGGGAACAAGATTTGGCGATAGATACCAGTTTAATACGCCATGAGCTTAACTATAAAGAGTTAAGCTCAGTAGAAGATGCTATAAAGAAATCTGTTGATTGGCTAAGAACACATAAGCTGCAGCAAATGGATAAAAATGCTTTTAATTATCGCGCAGAGGATGAGGTTTTAGAGAGTTCGTCAAGCTAGGCGCTTTTATGTTTATCTGAGATATCTATAAAATACTTTAAATCTTCTGGGTGGCGTTCAAACATTTTTAGTAAATTACTAGTAGCCGGTAACGGTTTTATTTCACCACGTTCATATCGACTAAAGCCATTTTTTCCACCACCGAATAATTTTCCGGCTTCTTTTTGAGAAAGTTTAAGAATATCTTTTCGAATATGGTGAATTTCTTCAGGGTTTAAGAGATTATCTATTTTAGCTTTAAAATGTTCGAAAGCTTTTTCGGTTTCTGCAATATCTTCGCCATTTAATATGCCCTCATGACAAACATCACACCATAGACCTGGCTGATCCAGAGAAATAGATTTACCTTTATAAGTAAATATCTGCGGTATCGTGTTACGAATCAAAACGCCTTTGTGACATGCTGGACATTTCATGGTTCATTTCTCTTTAAATGAAATTATAAAGTGGCCTAATTCATCTACTTGAAATTTAATGTACAGTAGATAGCCATTAAATTCACGCCATTCTCAACTTTTCATGGTTTTACAAGCAATTCAAACTGAAGAGGTGGATTGCCTTGTTGTTTATTAATAAATATACAGATTGTGTGCGCCAAAACTTTTCTTGCAATACGATTTGTCAAATACCAAGGCTTACGAGCTCGTATTTTTTCAATGTGAAAACGGTCAGTTAATTGGCCTATTACCGTCTCAACAAGACGTCTTGTTGATTTTAACCACCGAATAAATTTCTCAGTTCGTGTTTCTTTCATATTTGAGCGTACTGCCGTCTGCAGATTAATTTGTGCAAACTCACGTAGTTCCTGTTGATATTCAACACCAATGAGACCCTTGTCTGCAATAACCATCCCACGAATGAGCGTCACCAAATCCCATAATGAATCTCGCTCATCAATATTAGCCGCTGTTGTCGTTATTTCCGTAATGACACCTTCTGAATTGATTAATACGTTTCCCTTAAAACCATAATATTTTTCTCCCTTAGAAGCACAATAACCATAAGCAGCTTCGCCTGCAAATATACGACTAAAATAGGCACGTTTAAAATGTGCAACAGGCATCGGAAATCCATCAGATAAATGAAGTAAATCAGAAAAAGCACCGAGTTGTTTAGCCAACACTTTTTGTATCTCCTGTGTTACATACCACAAATTAGCGGCTTGTTTAGCAAAATTGGCGCGTGAACCCAGTTTTGGAAACCATTCTCGCCAATGATGATAAAAATATTCCCACGCGCCTTTATCTGTATCTATCCCCAAAAATTCGGCTACAACTTCCATGCTAATTACCTCACTATCCGATAAATTGGGGGAAAAACCTCTCTCGCGTAGCTTTTGTCCTGCCATTAAATCTTTTAACATTTTGTCTACCAAACAATATACAGCAATGATAAAGTCTTCTATAGGCATGGCTAACTCCTTTTATAACGTTGAATTTTGCTCAAATCCGAAGTTACAAAACTTATCCATGCCCTTCAATTTATTTTTTACATTAGCCTAAAAAAAAGGACTTCAGATTAAAATGAAGCGATGGAATGCAGCGGAAATGCTGACTATTGGGCAAAAGCTTTTTACAAAAATACATCAGCAAAAATATATGGTGCATCATAATCATGAGATTCATTTTATGGCGCGGGAGCTAGCGGATTGGTTACCGAAGGGGATAGAGTCCCTTATCAATGGAAACTATGTACCGCGTTGTTTGAAGCGTCATTACTTTCCCGATGAAATGCTCGATCAGCTGCATGTATCTGACCGTATTTTACAGCATCTTTTGCTGAAAGAACTGAAGCCCACTTTCCAGCATGTCATGAATAAAAATTGCTATCACTTGCAAGGTCCCAGTGGGGTAAAGACAGCCACTCAGCGTATTCGGCGGGTGTTGGAAGAGGACAAGCCCAATTATATATTGCGCGTTGATATTAAATCGTATTACAAATCGATACCGCATTTTATGTTATTGCAAGATATCAAAAAATATTATCTTGACCCGAAAGTGCAAACGATGCTTAAGCATATCATTACAAATCCCATTGAGACGCCCAATGGGTATAAAAATCCCGATCAGGGTATTGCGCTGCGTGGACCACTGTCCCAATTTTTTAGTGGCATTTATTTAAAACCGCTGGATGATGCATTTGACGAGATGGATGTCACGTATCTTCGTTACCAGGATGATATTGTGATTTTTTGTAAGACAAAACGGCAGTTAAATCGCTGTAGAAGACGCATGATGGACGTTTTACAAGAACGTTGTTTGAGCTTATCGCGTAAAAAGTCATATATCGGCAGCATCAAAAGTGGTTTTCATTATTTGGGCATTGATTATCCACCGACACGACCGGCGGATAACATCAAAGTCGCTCACGTTGAAGATGATAGGACGTTTTCTGGTTCTGTGCACCTAGCCCTCCCTCGGGGGGGCAGCAACCAACCTTTATCATCTCAGGGTGATGCCATTCGCATTCTGCCTCATCCGAGGACATTGCGAAAGGCACGCGAGAATGTAACGTGGATGGTCACCCATGGTGTCTCTCACCGAAAGACCAAAAACTACCTTCATCGCTTTGTACTTTGGTGGCAAAAAACAGCAGAAGTTTGGCAATATATCGAATTACTTCAGTGGTTTATCGAAAGCTGTAGAGCACCTCAGCCTAAAGCCGTCGCAGCTGCGCTCCTTCACGTCGCTACATTACGTGGCCCTGAGTCCTCGATTGATTGTCGGCTCGTGGCATAATAAGCTCCGAGTGTTTGCTGTTTTTTGTTTGACATAGTTTGTAAAAGACATCACCCCCCCCCGCCCGCACACGCCCTACCCGCCCGCCCCACGCCATGCCGCGCGCGACCGCCGCGGCATAATCTTCCCCCAAGCGAAAAGAAGGATCCAAATCAAGAGGATAAAAAACTGTACCAGACGAATATCGAAACTCTAAACTACGCCTCAAGAACTCCTTGCCTTCCACAATAGCATAAGGGCCTTGACACAGGGCTTGGGCATAACAGGTTGGCAAATAACGCTGGGCCCCGCCAACCACTCTCCGCCAAACTAAATTATTCTTTCGGCTGTCATAGCCACCAAGCTCATCAAACTTCTTATCAAATAATTCGAAGGCTTTGACCACTAATTGACTACTCACCTGTCTTCCCGTTTTAATAATGCCTTCTTTTTGTTTGGCTAAATACGCTTCCCAGGCTTTGAGGTAGGGTTGCGCTTCTTCATCCGTCGTTGAGTTTTCAATCCCTTGTACAACTTTACTGAGTTCTTCCTCATCCTTTTGCAACCTGGCTTCTTCTTCAGCCTCCCAACCTTCTGGAAATTGTTCCAAAATTTGGCTGTCTTTCTCAGCCTTTCCATTCTGTAAATGAATTAAATAAGGTATAATCATTTCCACCATACATACTTCCTTCTCATGGAACTTCACATCTTCTGCCCATAAAGCCAGTTGTAAAGGAGTTCCTTCCAATGTACGGCCCGAATAATCGACCACCTGACATTTCTGCTTCAGTAAGTTTGGATTTCCCTTAATCATCGCTTCTGCTTCGGCTTGTTTGCCTTGTACCACATAGAAGGCTAGCTTTACTATTTCAGGTGTGGATTTAAGAATGGGAGAACTTAATGATGAGTACAAGGCCGTTGGTTGTTGCGACGGGGTAGAATGACTGACCCCTTCTTGTCGTGCTTGTCGTGGACTTTCTTGATCTTCAAGTATCGAGGTTCCTTTTGTAAGGCGTTCATGACGCGTCATTAACCAATTAAAAAAGCTGAATGCAACATTCCATAATAGGCCAACACCTACGCCTATCCCCCCCATAACCACCGCCGTAAGCGCAGCAGATAAGCCCATTGCGATAGCAAAGCCGGGGATAAACAATGCCAGTAGGATAAGCACTACCGTTGCAACCAAAATGAGCGCATTGACTCCCCATCGAATTCGACGTTGTATTCTAGAATCAGCCATGTTTTTTACCTGTTGAATTTAAGAATTTCTACAAGTATAAAGCATCAATCTTAACAAAACATTAAAAACAGCACGATTCGCAACGCGCGCAAGCGCGAAATGCGGGTTTATCAATAAACAGCAAGGCAATCCACCTCTTCAGTTTGAATTGCTTGTAAAACCATGAAAAGTTGAGAATCGCGTTAAATTCTGTGTAATAAACATCTTGCCAAACTCGATGATCAGCATAAGTTGTCATCGATTTAATAAAATCTTTCCGTTTAATCTGTTGTACTGCATCAACAATATCCTGCTGCGAAAATCCAATTGCACGAGCTGTTTTTAATGCAGTAGTAGTAATACGGAGTTTTTTAACCGACGATAAAGCTAACTTAATAGCCGATAAATCATAGGTCATATTTCTCTTTTCCATATTAATTATACCTCATATGGTTATTATTTCAATAGAAAATGACCCTTTTAGGGTATTTATATTGGGGATTAATTCTTGATTTGCTAGTTGCATCTTTTACTATATGGTGTTTTGAATTGATTTAAGCTGATTGTCTTTCTAGATTAACAACGTGGAGACCTACCAGGTTTTTTCGTTATATTGGTGAGTTTACAAGAATGTTTTTGCTGAAGAGCAGGGTTTTTAGACCTTGTTTGAGGGGCTAATTTTAATGTCGGACTATGTCATATTTTACCTAAAGATTGCCGAGATTTTGGCCGTTATTATGGGCAACATATTGCTGGCTTAATGATTCTTCCCCCTGGTGAATATCTAAAAAATATCGTTCTTTGATTTTTATTCTTCTTTGTCCTGGAGCATAAAGCGCCTAAGACAATATTTAAAGAAAGGTTCTGATTTCAGCAATATTACCGATAATGATCTTACGAAAATTATGAATAAATTAAACAATAGACCAAGAAAAAGTTTGGGTTATACAACTTCAAATGAAATATTCAAGTAGGAAAATGATATGCGTATCGCTATTTCTGGCACCCATTTTATGGGAAAAAGTACCTTAATTAATGACTTTATTAAAGCACATCCTGATTATAGATCTGAGGATGAGCCATATTATAAATTACAAGATGAAAAAGTAATGGAACTATCACTAGAACCCAGTCTTGATAGTTTGATAGAGCAGCTCGATTTTAGCATTAAGCAATTGAATCAATGCGAAAATGATCTCAATGTAATTTTTGACAGATGTCCAGTTGATTTTATAGCTTACGCTATGTGCGTGACAAATCAGGACTCTATTGATATTAATGATAGTGAAATTTCGGATAGTTTTTCTGAAGTAAAAGAAGCATTAAATAATTTAGATTTAATTGTATTCTTGCCAATGACAAAAGAACATATTATAGAATACTCTGAAGAGAATCCTGTTTATCGTAAATTAGCTGATAAATGTTTTAAAAAAATATATCGTGATGATATATGCGATATATTTCCAAAGTATGATCATCCTAAAATTATTGAAATTTTGGGAGACCGTTTAACAAGAATAAGAAAAATTGAAAGTTATTTGGTATAGGAAAAATATAAAATGTCTATAGATGAAATGCGCAAGCTTGTAAAACTGATGGTGAAAAAAATCTCGATTTAGAAGGCGTTCTGGGCACGCTGATTGATAATCCTATTTATGAATTTTTCTGGATTTCCGCATCCTTTGCTTCTCTTCTTGGAAATCAATCCTTATCGAGTAAATCTTTGGATAACTTTGGCATGGTGTGGATATATTTTCGTAAGCTCATCTCTGTCAGCAAGCTTAAAGTCTTTAAAATCAAACGCAGGTACGCATGTACAACTAACCAAGGAGTAACTATCTTTATCAGGATTATTCACTACTGCTGCAAACCAACAGTTTGCTGGAATATGTACCTGCATTTCCGCGTTTTTACCGCTTCCCAAAATTTTTTCTACAAGAGTACCTTTTTCATCGAACCAATAAACAGTGATATCATCGCCGTAATTAAAATGCCAAATTTCTTCGATATCTTTTAAGCGGTGCCAAGCAGAAAAATGCCCGATACCAAAGCTTCCTAATAGAAAGTATATATCGCTTGAGATGCTACGTTCGTCTTTATCTTTAGTGATCGTACCATTAGAACGGTGCGTTTCTTTATAATAGCCACCCTCTGGATGGATTTGTAAATCATATTTTTTTATCCAATAGTTAATATCATATTTGTAGGTAGGCATTGTTTATCTCGCTTGTTGGAATGGTGGTTTCTATATATCCACCTTTTTTTAATCTGTTTTAGGACGTGTTGACACAATAAACTCTTTCACCGCAGTGACTTGTGCTTGATAAATTGCGTTGCCTAATTTAGCGGCTGTTAATCCTTGTTCAAGCAAAGGTTTTATTGAAACTTGATTCATTTCCTCCCAAACTTGGAGTAAAAAATTTGTGGGTGGATAGGGCAGCTGTTCATAGCCAGGTCTGCCGTGAAAATCTGCTTCGCAGGCAATTAAAAATTGTTTGAATCTTTCTGGTTTTCTAAAAGCGTCTAGTTTTTTTAACAATTTAACTAGTGTAGTGGGTTTTAATTCAAGTGCTTTGTGACAAAGTCCGTGATACTTGCCAACGAGTATTGCTAGCTCCGAATAATTTTTTGGTACACGATAGCGATCACATAAGTTTTTAATGAGTACCGCGCTTCTTGCTTCATGTCCTGGATGGCTTGGCCATTTGTCTTTTGGAGTTAATCCTTTACCAAGATCATGTAATAGAGCCGCAAAACGAATTTTTGTATCAAGACTTAATTGGCAAGCAGATTGAAGCACCATTAGTGTATGAATTCCAGTATCAATTTCAGGATGCCATTTTTCTGGATTAGGGACACCAAATAATTGATCTAATTCAGGAAAAATAATTTTAAGCGCACCACAACTTCTTAAAACTTTAAAAAATACTTCGGGATTTTTTTCCGTTAATGTCGAATGAAGTTCTTGCCATACTCGTTCGGGTACTAATGCATCAGCTTCACCCGATTGCACCATCTGACATAATAGTTGCATGGTATTATCTGCAATGGTAAATCCTAAGTGAGTGTAACGTGCAGCAAAGCGGGCAATGCGTAGAATGCGAACCGGATCTTCAACAAATGCCTCTGAAACATGGCGCAATAATTTGTTTTTTAAATCTTCTTGTCCACCGTAAGGGTCAATGATTTTACCATCAGCGGCTTTAGCAATAGCATTAATAGTTAAGTCACGACGTTTTAGATCTTCTTCCAAAGAAACATATGGCGCTGCATCACAGCTGAATGCTGTATAACCACGCCCGGTTTTTCGCTCAGTGCGTGCTAAAGCATATTCTTCGTGGGTTTCGGGATGTAAAAATACTGGAAAATCTTTGCCGACTTGCAAGAATCCTAATGTTTTCATTTCCTCTGGTGTGCTTCCTACCACTACCCAATCTTTTTCTTTGATAGGGAAACCTAATAGTTCATCACGAACTGCACCACCAACTAGGTAGATCTCCAAGCTTATTCCTTTCCCGCAATCATATTAATGATGGCAGAAAAATCTAGTTGACCGTGTTGCTGATTGACAAATAAATTGTAAAGTTCAGTAGCTAAAGCACCAAGTGGTGTTGAGGTGTGACTCATTTGTGCAGCTTGTTGGCTAAGATATAAATCTTTTAACATCATTTGCGCGGTAAATCCTGGTGCATAATTGTAATTAGCGGGTGAAGTAGCAACGAGTCCAGGAACAGGACAATAGCTAGTCATTGACCAGCATTGACCAGAAGCATGGGAACTAATTTCAAATAATTTTTCTGCACTTAACCCTAGTTTTTTAGCTAAGGTAAATGCTTCTGAAACTGCAATCATCGATATACCCAGGATCATATTGTTGCAGATTTTAGCTGCTTGACCATTGCCGTGTGGTCCTGCATGAACGATTGTGGTTCCCATGGATGCTAAAATGGGTTTTGCAGTTAAAAAATCTTCTTCGTTGCCGCCTACCATAAAAGTAAGCGTACCAGCTTTTGCTCCAGCAACGCCGCCAGATACTGGCGCATCTAGTACATGTAAGCCCTTTTTTTCAGCCAGATCAGCGAGTCGTCTAGTTGTTTGAACATCGATGGAAGAAGAATCAATGAGTAAAGTACCAGGCTTGGCATGATTTAATAATCCTGCTTGATTAAGCCATACGTTTTCGACATCTTGTCCGGTTGGCAGCATAGTAAAAATAACTTCTGCATCACTGGCAAGTTCGGACAATGATAGTGTAGGAATAGCGCCATCTTCGGCACAAGCCGCAACAGCATCTGCAACGACGTCAAAGATTTTTACTTGATACCCTTGTTTTAACAGACTTTTTACCATGGGGGTTCCCATGTGGCCTAAGCCGATGAAGCCGATGGATTTCATGAATTGATTTTTTCCTTAATTGTAAAGACCGCACTATTTTGTATTACTGCTGCTGGATTGCTTTGCCGCGCTTCGCTCGCAACCTTGCAAACAACGCAAGCCTCGTAATGACGGCCTCACGGACAGGAGCATCTACTTAGCATTCATCAATGCTTTGGTCACGTCTAACATGCGATTAGAAAAGCCCCATTCATTATCGTACCACGATAATACTTTTACTAAATCATCAATGACTTTAGTTTCTGTTGCATCAAAAATAGATGAAGCTGGATTGTGATTGAAATCAATTGAAACCAGAGATTCTTCATTATAAAGAATAATATCTTTAAAATTGGTTTCGGAAGCTTCTTTAATGACACGATTAATTTCTGCTACATCGGTTTTGCGTGCAGCACGAAAAGTTAAATCAACTGCAGATACATTAATGGTAGGTACACGCATCGCATAACCATCCAGTTTTCCGGCAAGCTCTGGTAAAACCAAACCAACAGCAGAAGCTGCGCCGGTTTTAGTTGGGATCATTGATTGAGTGGCTGAACGGCCGCGACGTAGATCACTATGATGTGTATCAACTAAAGCTTGATCATTAGTATAAGCATGAACAGTGGTCATTAACCCATTGATAATGCCAATTTTTTCATGCAACACTTTAGCTAAAGGCGCCAAACAGTTAGTAGTACATGATGCATTGGAAATAATTGTATCAGTGCTTTTTAAAATGTGATCATTAACTCCATAAACTATAGTAGCGTCAACATCTTTTCCGCCAGGCGCTGAAATAATCACTTTTTTAGCTCCCGCTTGAATATGCGTCATTGATTTTTCTTTGCTGGTGAAGTGACCAGTGCATTCATAAACAACATCGATATCTAGTTCTTTCCAAGGGAGCAGAAGTGGATCTCGAGAACTTGTCATGCGAATGCGGTCACCATTAACCACGAGATCAGAATTTTCAACTGTCACATCAGCTGAAAATTTTCCGTGGGTGCTATCGTAACGGGTAAGATAAGCAGCTGCATGAGGAGAACCTAGATTATTGATGGCAACAATTTTAATTTCATTGAGCCTTTGTGACTCGTATAGAGCGCGTAAAATATTTCGGCCGATACGCCCATAACCATTAATTGCCACTCGAATTGTCATGTAATTTCTCCAACAAATAAATTTAACTTAAAACGTAACTATTTGCCCCGTACCCGCCGCCTACGTGCCGCTGCCACGACTTGTTCGCGGCACGTCGCAAGATGTGAGTAATTATCTTAAAGCTTTATTAACAATACTCGTGTTATTTCGTACACATTCCATGATATTTTCGACGGTAAATCCAAAGGCTTTAAATAGATCTTTAGCCGGCGCTGATTCGCCATAATGATCAAGACCAATAACCTTGCCTGCAAAACCGACATATTTATACCAAAAATCTGTTGCGCCTGCCTCAATAGCAATGCGATTTGTAACATGAGGTGGCAATACACTGTTTTGATAAGATAATGGTTGTAACGCAAAGATATCAGTTGATGGCATAGAAACTACGCGAACTTTTTCTCCTGCTTGGTTAAGGGTTGTTGCTGCCTTAACCGCAATATCAACTTCTGAACCGGTGGCAATCAAGATAGTGTTGGGCTCACCTTCGCAATCTAATAGAACATAACCACCACGCGTAATATTAGCAAGCATATTTTTATCCCGATGTTGTGGCGATAATGTTTGTCTTGAAAACACCAAACAGCTAGGTGCGTGTTGTTGTTCAATAGCCAGTTTCCAAGCTACGGCAGATTCAACTGCATCACAGGGACGCCATACAAATAAACCAGGCGTTAATCTGAGCATTGAAATATGTTCAATAGGTTGATGCGTGGGACCGTCTTCGCCCAAGCCAATGGAGTCATGTGTATAAATAAAAATGACACGTTGTTTCATCAGCGCGGCCATGCGAACCGCGTTGCGAGCGTAGTCTACAAAAGTTAAAAATGTTCCACCATACGGAATAAAACCACCATATAACGCAATCCCATTCATAATAGCGGACATGCCAAATTCGCGAACACCGTAATAAAGATAATTTCCGTCTGGGGAGTTACGATCAAGGGGTTTACAGCCTTTCCAAAGCGTTAAATTCGAGCCAGTTAAATCGGCAGATCCACCAATAAGTTCTGGAAGTAACGGGCCAAAATGATTGAGGGTATTTTGCGAGGCTTTGCGGGTGGCAATAGTTTCCTGTTTTTCTTGCATGGACTCGATAAATTTTGCTGCTTGTTCTGACCAATTTTCTGGTAACTCACCGTTAATTCGGCGCAAAAATTCAGCTGCAAGTTCCGGAAATTTCACTTCATATTCCTTAAAAAGGTTATCCCATTCCTTTTCAAGTTTTATTCCTTTTCCTTTGGCATCCCAATCAGCATAAATTTCTTGTGGGATGACAAAAGGCGGGAATGACCAGCCTAGATTAGCGCGCGTTGCTGCAACTTCTTGTTCACCTAGCGGTGATCCATGCGCTTCATGGCTACCGGCGAGATTTGGTGCACCATGACCGATGGTAGTTTTACAGGCGATAAAAGTAGGTTTATCGGTTACGCTTTGGGCGGCTTTAATCGCAGCTTTAACTGCTTCGGGGTTGTGTCCATCTACATGGGGAATAACATGCCAACCATAAGCCTCAAAACGTAGGGGGGTATTATCGGTAAACCATCCTTCTACTTGGCCATCAATTGAAACATTATTGTCATCCCAAAAGGCGATTAATTTGCCAAGCCCTAAAGTACCAGCTAATGAACATACTTCATGTGAAATTCCTTCCATTAAACATCCATCACCTAAGAAAACATAGGTATAATGGTCAATGATCGAATAATCTGGGCGGTTAAATTTTGCCGCGAGGCTTCTTTCGGCAATCGCCATCCCTACAGCATTTGCTAGGCCTTGGCCTAAAGGGCCGGTGGTTGTTTCAACGCCGGGGGTGTAGCCAATTTCTGGATGTCCTGGTGTATTTGAATGAAGCTGGCGAAATTGTTTTAAATCTTCGATTGAAACATTATAGCCAGAAAGATGAAGCAACGAGTAAAGCAACATCGAGCCGTGACCATTAGAAAGGATAAAACGGTCGCGATTAATCCATTTGGGATTGTTAGGATTATGGCGAAGAAAATCGCACCATAAAACTTGTGCGATATCGGCCATGCCCATTGGCATACCTGGATGACCAGAATTAGCTTTTTGGACAGCATCCATGGAAAGGACACGAATAGCGTTTGCCAAAGTTTGACGATTTAGCATAGGTTGCTCCAAGATGTGCTATTGATGAAATGCCGCATATGAGTTTTCTGAGAAATGTGATGAACAGATTGAATGTAGATTTTACAACGAATACCCGAAAATTTCTTATTTATTTATTCATATTTTTTGTTATTTTAACGATTAATTTGGTAGGTTATAAGTGGTGGGAATTTTCTAGTCAACCATTAATCCCAAAAGGTACATCACTAGTTTATGAATTAAAACCGAAAACATCGGTTTATCATTTTACTGAAAATTTGCACCAGTTGGGAGTCTTAAGTGTTGAAAAACAATATCAGTTTATTTTGTTTGCCTACTTGCATGGAGGTGCGCATCATTTAAAAGCTGGGGAATATCTTTTAGAAGGTGGTAGGTTACCGCAAGCAATACTCAAAAAATTAACCCAAGGCCAATTTATGTGGCGGCATATCACTTTTTTGGAAGGTTGGAACTTTCAGAAAATGCGTATGACGATACAAGCAAATTCTTATTTGCGACATACCCTTTCGCAAGTAACTGAGGAAGAAATCATGACCAAGTTAGGCCATACAGGCCTTTCGCCGGAAGGGCAGTTTTTTCCAGATACTTACTTTTTTACCCGCGGAACTGCAGATATTGTTATTTTGAAAAAGGCATTTGCATTGATGCAAAAACGTTTTAATGATGCTTGGAATCATCGGGCTCCTGGTTTGAGCTATGAAGAGCCTTACCAGGCACTTATTGCTGCTTCTATTATTGAAAAAGAATCTGGATTCAAGCCAGAAAGGCCATTAATTGCTGGTGTTTTGTTAAATCGTTGGCAAAGCGGGATGCCTTTGCAAATTGATTCAACAGTCAGTTATGGATTGGGTGGGATTGTGCATCTGACTAAATTAAATCTAGGGCAGCTTACTCCTTATAATACTTATCTTAATAAAGGATGGCCGCCAACACCGATTGCCATGCCTGGGTTAGATGCAATTTACGCCGCACTTCATCCACGCGATACTCAATATTTTTATTTTGTTGCAGCCGTAGGCCACGGGCATTATTTTTCTACTTCACTTAATGAACATCATAAAGCTGTTGCACGCTATAAGGCATTTAGTAAAAAGCCTGGTATATCGATCGTGCCTTACCTTTTGCCAGATTTATTTGCTAACTTTGAATTGGTTCCCAGAATGGAGCCGGAGTTGCACTCACTATGAATCATAAATATACGGGCAAATTTATTACACTGGAAGGTATTGAGGGCGTTGGGAAAAGTACGCACCTAGGTTATATAAAAGATTGGCTTTCATTAAAAGGAATTTCGGCGATTACTACCAGAGAGCCAGGCGGTGGGCCAGTTGCTGAGCGCATTCGTGCGATTTTTTTAGAAAAACTCCCTGAAAAAATTACCGCAGATACAGAATTATTGCTTTTATTTGCCGGAAGGGCGCAGCATCTAGCCACTGTAATCATTCCTGCATTACAGCGTGGCCAATGGGTCATTTGCGATCGTTTTACTGATGCAAGCTATGCCTATCAAGGCGGTGGTCGCCATATTCCAGCCGAACGAATTGCGTTATTGGAAAATTGGGTGCATCACGATTTACAACCCGATTTAACGTTATTATTTGATGCGCCAGTTGAGATTGCTTTAGCTCGTGTACAAAAAAGAGGTGAATCGGATCGAATTGAAGCAGAAGATAAAGCTTTTTTTAATCGTGTACGTAATTGTTATCTAGCACGCGCAAAACAATATCAGCGTTACCGAGTGATTGATGCTTCGCCGAGTATTGAGATAGTTCGGCAGGAGTTGGTTAAAGTATTAGTAGAGAATTTTAAACCAAATTCGATCAAGTGAACGCTTGACCGTAATTTCTTTTTTGAATGGATCTAATAGATAAGTTAGATAACATTTCAATCTGGGATTTTGTAAAATTTGTTTATTAAACACTACTACATTAGCTCCTTTATCGTGGCGTGCTGATGGTGCAATTAAGCCAGGATGCCCTTCGCGATAAATGCGCTGACCAACTTGTTGAGTAAGAGTATAATCAGTAGGATGAGTTAATTGAGCATAAAATTTTTGCTGATTCGTTAAATCGATGAGCGCTGCTTGGCAATGAACATCATAAACTGCTCGTTCTCTAATAATTTTTTCATTGACCCCTTCTATAGCCAGCTCTGCTTTTAACATATGATAAGCCGTTTCATAAACGCTAGTGGTTAGATTGAGAGAACCGTACCAACTTGGATAGCTACCATTACTGTACCGAGTTGTTTGATAGGGCTCTGTTTCAAAAGGGTAATTAATGGCGGTTGAATAATAAAAAGCTCTGTCAATTTGTCCGACTAGAATATGTTGTTTAACTCTACTTTCTGCTGCTACCGCTATGGCTGAGCTAAGCTCATTTTTGTCATGTAAATCATCAAATAAGTCAGTTGATTTCCTTAAAGAAACAATATTCCTTAACACGTCGCGATTAAAATCTAATAGTTTATTTAAACGCAATGTTTACCTTCCTCTTAAAAAATCTAAATATCTAGCTACTTTTGCGATTCCTATTAATCCTTGTGTTTTCATAACCTCAATGGGTGGCATGTTATTAAACATTTCATTTCTACGCATTACCCAAGAATAACGTAGCTGTTCATTGTAGGGGTAAAGTAGCCGTAGTGCTTTATGAACAGCAAATAGCCATCCTACTCTATCCAGCGTGTCTCTGTTATTAGAAATAGGAGTCTTGCCTGTGCCATATTTAGAAAGTACTGCCCGACTTGCTTCGCTTAATCCCAATAAATTGAGTTGGGTAGCGGTATCGATATCCCAGTGCTTAAAAAGGCGAATAACCATTTTGGCTAGCTCTTGTCGATTTTCTACTATTTCTAGCGAAGGCAATGTTTTTTCTGTGGGTTTAGGGCGCATAACTATTCCTCCTATTAAGCTATTTTTGTTTAATTATATACTATTTTTGTTAATTTTTAAACAAACTTTATAGAGAAATCTTTTAAGCCATTTTTATCAGTAGCTGTATAATAGGGCAGTTTTTAAATTACAAATCAAGACAATAAAAATCCATATGCCTAAAATTTTCCCCTGGCAAACCCCTCTTTGGGAACTTCTTGTTAAGCGCTATCGAGAGAATCGTTTGGCGCATGCTTTTTTATTTGCAGGCGCAGAAGGCATTGGCAAGGCTCATTTTGCTCAAGCATTTGCTGAAATTTTGCTTTGTCAAACCCAGGACCTTGATCATGCTTGTGGTCATTGTCGATCTTGTGAATTACTAAAAACCTCATTACATCCAGATTTAAGCTACATTGCTGGAGAAGGTAAGAGTCAGACGATTAAAATTGATCAAATTCGTGAATTAAATGCAAATATCATTAAAACAGCGCATTTTGGTGGTTATCGAGTGGTCATCATTGCAGCAGCGCACCAACTGAATCAGGCAGCGAGTAATGCATTGTTAAAAACTTTAGAAGAGCCGCCTGCTAAAGTTGTTTTTATTTTATTGACGGATAGTCTTTATCGAATTCCTGCTACGATTCGCAGTCGCTGTGAAAAAATTAATTTTCCAAAACCAAAATTTTCCCAAATAAAAGACTGGTTAGAAACTCATTTGGCTGCTAAGTCGACCCAACAGTATTCAAGTGAGTTTTTATTTAATCTTGCGCAAGAAAGTCCATTAGCTACATTAGAATTTGCTGAAAGTGATGATTTAATGTGGCGAGAAAAATTATTTGCTGATTTTTCAGCCGTGATTTTGCAACAAATTAGTCCGCTAGGATTAGCAGAAAAATATCAAGCATTAGGGTTGAATAAATTATTTTTTTGGACAAAAACAATGGTAGTTGATGTAATTCGATTAAAAGCTGGTGGAACAGCGCATATTGTACATTCTGATCAAATGGATAAATTGCAAATGATAGGCGCACATTTAAATGCTGCTGAATTATACGCTTATTTGGATAAGTTATATGTTTTAGGCGATCAAATTGCGCGCGGGATGAATTTAAACGCTGGGTTAGTGGTGGACGAGGTTTTTTGCGGTATGTTGGTTAAAAACGAATGATGCGATAATAGATTCACTAATAATTTGCATGATTGTTAAGTTTAGAAGAGCTAAATCTTGACAAAAATAACCTTAGAGGTTAATATTAATATGAAGCAGAAGGGTGATCCTAGCTATGATATAGCGGATATCAAATCAGCTTTCAGTTCTGTTGAACAGCTAAGAATGACCAAGTCAGCGATGGAGGGTCAATATGAACTAGGGTTTAGCGATCAGGATGTAGTAGATGTTATTCAATCTCTCACAAAAGATGATTTTTATAAGTCTATGTCGCCAAAACATCCGGAATTTCAAAAACCACAAGATGTATATACACCAGTTTTTAGAAATGTTGAGTTATATGTAAAGTTTCAAGCTGATAAACGAGGTGAGATGATTGTCTCTTTTAAAGAGAGGTGAATTAGGTATGAAGAAAAGTAAAAAGAAAAGTGTGGTTGAGCATTGCCCGTTTTGTGGTGAAGAGGCTTATTTCCACCAAACAAAACCAATGACATTGTATTATAAATCTCATTCAATTACGGTAAATCAGCCAGGATATTGGTGTGATCACTGTAGAGAAGCTGTTATTGGCGGCGAAGACCGTAAGGCCACGCAAAAAGAATTACAGTCATTTCGAGCAGAAGTTGATGGATTATTAACGCCTGATGAGATTAAGCATATTCGCGAGGCTTTATTACATTTAACTCAACATAGAGCAGCAGAACTTTTTGGTGGTGGCGTGAACGCGTTTAGCCGTTATGAACGTGGCGAAACACCAATACCTAGGTCATTGAGTCAATTATTTCATCTATTAGGAAAAAATCCTCGTTTATTAGATGAGCTTGATAAAGGAAATGAAAACCATAGTCAAACGGGAATAGCGAGACATAACGTCTCTAATATCTAAGAAAAGTATCAATAGTTTTGAATAAAAACAGAGTTTTTTACGTAATTAATTTAAAAAATTGCTCCATAAAGGAATTTGACTTTTGAGCGCCATCTACTATGGTTAGAATAGAAATTGTCATTAAATAGGGAGATTTCAAACATGGATATTAAACAACAACTAGATTTAGAAAAAGGCCAATGGGTTATTGCAAATTGTGGAAAAATCGCCAGTGAAGAAAACTGCAGAGCAGTATTTATGGCGCCTAATCAACAACGAAACGAGCTTCTTGACACGTTAGTTGATCATGCAGTTAAACAGCATGGCCATAAAAATTCTCCTGAATTGAAGACTAAATTAGACAAAATGTTAAATGTTATTGAAGTACGATAATAAAAAACTACGATTGCTATTTAAGTAATAATTAGTTTAAAAAATTGTTCCATAGAACATAAACTTTCACAGCCAGGAAGTTTTTGTTCTATATGGTTATAGCTAACTTTTACCAGCAATCGTTCTTGTTCATCCTTCAATAATTCAAATCGAACGTCAGAGCCATAAGGTGGTTCATGAGATAACGGCAGACCTAATGCGCTCATAATACTTAAAATATTGGTGTCATGGCCTAAGTAAAGCACATATTTTAGCGGTGGTTTTTCTTTGTTGTTGGCGGCAGCATTTTCCATATCAGTTTTTAACTTTTGCCAAAATTGTTTAGTCATGAATTTAGCAACGGGCGTCGGTTTAAATTTGTTAACCATTATCCATTCTGTAAGATTAATAATTTCTTCAACATCCTTTTGGTTTAAGCCAGCAGGTGGATTGATATTCGATAACTTTCTAATATAAAGCGCATCCCCTAACGATACGACGCTTCTCAGTTGCGACATGTTATAACCAGTTTGTTTGCTCCATAATGCTAATTTAGCCTGGTTTTCTTGTTCTTTAGCTTGCCAAAAAGGCTGGGAATAAACCTGTTGGGTTAATAATTCTTGAAATTGTTTACCGTCAACATCGGATGGTGTTAGTAAATCATCGTTTTTAGTATTAACGGTATGAATAGGAATAGGTTGATATCCTTGCGGTAATGCAAATGATTGTTTAGTCAGCTTGGGGCCGCTGCCTAAAGGGTAAAGGCCAAGTAACAATGATTCTGCGCTCATTAAGGTGCGGTTGTAATCTGATGAGCGTACATACATAGTGTTGGTAGTATATTGTGAAGGCAGCAAGTGATATTCCTGCACATAAATTTTGCGCAGCGATTTTCCAATCGTATAAAGTTGCTGCATGCCTTTCGGAGTCAATTCACCTAAGCCTTGTTTCCATGGAACTGGATCATTAGGAATAGAGAAGGTTGGCGTTCTATCACCATGGCGAATAAAATCCGCCGCAAAAATCAGTTGATATTGCTGGTTAGCAAAAGCAATAGCTGCGAATAATAAGCTGAATAAAACAAATAAGGTTTTTAAGAAGTTGTTTTGCATAATAAATTTGCCTTATTTTATGGTTTTTGATTAATGCTAAATAGCTTAAAAAAATTCTCAGTAGTTTTTTGTGCTACTTCTGCGAAAGCTATATTTTTTAATTTTGCAATTTCTTCTGCAACATATCTAACGTATGCAGGTTCATTAGGCTTGCCGCGGTAAGGCATTGGCGCTAGGTAAGGCGAGTCTGTTTCAATTAACATGTGTTCAATCGGCACTTGTTTGGCAACTTCTTTTAAAGAAGCGGCATTTTGAAAAGTAACAATTCCAGAAAAAGAAATAAAGAAATTAATTGCAATGGCTTTTTCTGCCATATTCCAGTCTTCAGTAAAGCAATGCAAAACACCGCCGATTTCATCAGCCTTTTCTTCTTGCAAAATACGTATGGTATCTTCACGGGCCGAGCGGCTATGAACAATTAATGGTTTATTTAATGCTTTAGCGGCACGAATATGGCAACGAAAACGAGCTTGTTGCAAAGCATGATCAGTATTGTCTCGATAATAATCTAACCCTGTTTCGCCAACAGCGATGACTTTTGGATGTTGACCGCGTGCGATTAATTCTTCCAATGTTGGTTCATCGGTAACTACTTCAGTTGGATGTAATCCTACTGAAGCACTAACGTTTGCATAACGCTCGGCAATTTCAATAACGTTTTGATAATTTTCCATATCGATGCAAACACATAGAAAATAGCTAACGCCCTGTTGTTTAGCAGCATCTAATGCTTTATCTAAAGAGTTTTTGTGTAGGGTAAGATCTAAGCGATCAAGATGACAATGTGAGTCAACTAGCATGGAGGCTCCTGTCCGATTAAAATTTGGTTTTTATCATTCTAAGGATATTCGATGAAATTAAAAGGTTCTTGCCACTGCAAAGCAGTAAAATTTTCCGTAGAGTCTTATACCCCCTATCCTTTTATGTATTGTTACTGTTCCATTTGCCGCAAGACTGCCGGAGGAGGAGGCTATGCAATTAATATTATGGAACAATCCGATACTTTACGTGTTCAAGGCAAAAAGTATCTACAGGTTTATCACGCTGTTATGGGTAAAACTAAAGCGGAACGAATTCGGCGTAGTTCTGGCCGGCGCCATTTTTGTAAATGTTGTGGTAGTTGTTTATGGATTTATGATCCAAGTTGGCCACAGTGGATTTATCCCTTTGCTTCAGCAATGGATACCCGTTTGCCTAAACCGCCAGAACGAGCGCATATTTTATTAAATTTTGCCGCAAACTGGTGCGAAATTCCAAACAGCAAAAATGATAGTCATTTTGCCAGATTTACTGAAGAATCGATTGAAGATTGGCATAAGCGGCATAAATTATATGGTGCAAAAAAAGGAAAATAGTCAATGCTACCTAATGATATTGAAGCTTCACTCAGAATGAATTTCCATTTTCCAGAAAAACTTTTATTTTGCCAGATAGCAACGCAAGCAAAAGATTGTCCAAATGTTCGTACCGTTCGATTGTATGGGATAGAAAAGGATAGAGGATTAGTATTTATTACTCGTAAAACTTCGCAAAAATGGCGGGAGTTGAAAAATAACCCTAAAATGGCGATTTGTTTCTTACATCCAGAGCATCAAATCCAACTAAGAACAAAATGTGAGGTGAGCTTTCTTGATTATGGATTAGCACCTGATTGCGCTGAAAAATATTGGAATATGATGAAAGAAGATGTGAAGAAAATTTATAATGATCAATATACCCCTAATGTTGCTTATCAAGGAATAGAACAGTTGGGTGTTCCGCAGAAAATTCCTGATTGTTTTGGATTGATTGTAGCGGTTCCTTATTTTTGGGAATATTTGTTTGTTGATTCAAATTATCCTACTAGCGTTCGTTATATTTATACCAAAAATTCACAAGAGGAATGGGTGCGTCAGCATTTAACAGTTGCGTAGGTAGGTTATTAAATAAAAAAATAATGGTTAATTGTATTTGTAATTGTAGTTTTTGGGGTATGGGAACAGATACATAATCCAAATTTAAAGGTGTCGAATTCGACACCTTTAAAAAACAAGCAGGATTGAATAGTTTTCTTTTAGCCCCTAAAAATGGATTGATGCAACTCAAGCCATTGGTATCCTGTCGCGTAGGACTTACGCATTGACAAGATGTTTTTGGAAATGAATAGATAAAATTTGTTATTTTTGTTATAAATGCTATAATTAGCAGGTGGGTTACTTATAATTATTAGATTTAGTGAGGTTTTGTGGACATTATTATCACACAGTGGGCGCTTAATTCTTATTTAGATTTGCTTCACCAAAGCGTTTTTACACCCGCTGAATATCGATCAAAAATTCGGGGCGATGTGTTGCTATTAAAAAATTACCCTCTTGACCCTAAGTTTACACAATCAAAATTTTGGTCAAAGGCTCAGGATAGCGCAGGTAATATAATTGCTAATGGTTATAAGATGAAGTGGCATCAAGTAGGAAATGGGTTAGTGCAGCTACGTCTTCCAGTGGGGATATTTAAGGAAGCTTTTCTCTGCTCTGCTTATGTCAAGCAAAATACAAAGCAAGAAAAACGTGAGCTTGCCAAGTTTAAAACATATTTGCAGTTAATTAGACAGCAAAAATTCACTGTATGCGGGAGATTGATATGAATGCAGCAGCCTTATTAAAAACATTTGAATACACGCCTGCTCATGAAATGAAGTTGTTTGAAATTGCATTGGAGATGAAAAAAAATGGCTTATCGGATGAGTTTATAACTGAAGCGATTAAGACGGCGCTCCATTATGAAGGTGTGGCCGAGTTAGTTGAATTATGGGATCAAGAAACTGATGTAAGTGAGCGAAACGAAATTATTGCTGATCTTCAGGAAATGATAGAAGCTTGTGCTTGCACTGGAATAAGCGAGTATTCCTATATTAAGTTTAATGATTTGGAAACAATTGCAAAGCATATTCGCCAATTTAAGGATAACTTATTGGCGCTTGTATCAGAAGCAGGGGGGCTAAAAATGCTTTCGGAAAAAACGAAAATCCCTCAGCCTTCTCTTTCACGCTTCTTTAATTCTAATGCTATGCCGCAAAGAGCAACGCTGTTAAAAATTGCTAAAGCATTACAGATCACAGAAGTCAAAATCGATGCTGATCTAGTAAGATAATGTTTTTTCGTAACTACTCAGCAAGTTTTTCCCAATTCTAAAGTACTATTAATTAGATGACATTGTAGATCTGCTAAAACAGGAGAATTTACTATGAAAGATTTAATGCATTACAAAGATTATTATGGTTCTGTTCATTTTGATGAGGAAGCGCTGATTTTTTATGGAAAAATTGAATTTGTTCGAGCACTTATAAGTTACGAAGCAGCTAACGAAAAAGGATTAAAAAAGGCATTTAAGGATTCGGTGGATGATTATTTGCATCTGTGTGAGACTCAAAAAATTGAAGCTGTCTTATATCCCTGAAGTATCGACGCATGATCTATGTTACGTCGTCCTCGCGCGAGATTGCCCAAAATAGAGAAAAAAGCACTGAACTTTCGCAATCGAGTCGCGAGGATCCAGATATGATAATGAAAGGATCCTCTGATTATCGCGCCTGGATCCCTGGTCTTCGGCCATGAAACACCTATTTTCTCTCGCTATTACGAATGGCCTTCGCCGGGGACGACGTGACGTAGATTATGCGTCGATACTTCAGCTTATATCCTCTCCCCCATCTCTGCCGCATTCCCCACATAACTAGCGGGCGTTAGATCAAGCAATGCTTGCTTGGCTGCCGGTGGTAAAGCTACGGTCTCAATAAAAGCGCGTAAAATTTGTTGATCAATTTGTTTGCCGCGGGTGAGTGCTTTAAGTTGTTCATAAGGGTTTTGGATGCCGTAGCGTCGCATAACGGTTTGAATGGCTTCAGCTAGCGTTTCCCAATTGTTATCTAAGTCTTGTGCCATTTTTGCAGGGTTAGCTTCGAGCTTTTTAATACCGGTGAGAGTAGATTGATAACCCAACAAAGTATGACCAATACCGACGCCAAGATTTCTCAGTAAAGTAGAGTCAACCAGGTCTCGCTGCCAGCGTGAAATAGGTAATTGTCGTGCGAGAAAATCTAAAATTGCATTTGCCATACCCAAATTACCTTCTCCATTTTCAAAATTAATTGGATTAACTTTGTGTGGCATAGTTGAAGAACCTACTTCACCTTCTGCCATCTTTTGTTTGAAATAACCTAATGAAATATAACCCCAAATATCGCGATTTAGATCAATTAAGATCGTATTAAGTCGAATCAGTGTATGACAAAATTCAGCGATGTAGTCGTGTGGTTCAATTTGGGTAGTGTAGGGGTTCCAATTAAGATTAAGTTTTTCCACAAAATTCTTTGCCAATAAAGGCCAGTTAACGTCTGGATACGCTACGAAATGGGCATTGAAATTTCCAACTGCACCATTAATTTTCCCGAGCATTTTAACGTTGGCAAAACAATCTATTTGTTGACGTAACCTCGCAATTACATTGGCAATTTCTTTTCCAAGGGTAGTTGGAGTTGCCGCCTGACCATGTGTCCTAGCCAACATCGGTAGGGTTGCATATTGATGGGCTAAGTGAGTTAAATCACTGATTAAATTATCCAGCTCTGGCAACAAAAATTGTTGACGAGCGGTTTTTAATATTAAGGCATAGGAAAGATTGTTAATGTCTTCCGAAGTGCAGGCGAAATGGATGAATTCGCTGATCGAATTGAGCTCTGAATTTCCTTGAATTTTTTCTTTTAAAAAATATTCAATCGCTTTAACGTCATGTTGAGTAGTTTTTTCAATGTTTTTGATCCGTTTTGCATCATTTTCATGAAAATTTTCTAATAGCTTGTCTAGTAAATGAACAGCATGTTCGCTTAATGGCGGTATTTCTTGAATTTGTGGCTCATCTGCCAGCGCTTTTAGCCAAGCAATTTCAATAGTTAGGCGAAATCGCATTAACCCGTATTCACTAAATAGAGGGTTTAAATCCGCTAGCTTTTCATGGTAGCGACCGTCGAGCGGTGAAATAGCAGTCAGTGAAGATAGTTCCATAAAATTATCTATAGTACAAAATAACCTGTAAAATTGGCTGGATGGCCATAAAAATGCTATGTTAACTCATAGTGGATTTAAAATACATCTTGGAGAAAATAAGTATGGGCACATTGTTTTTCGTTATTGTTATTTTAGTTGCTTTGGCCGCTTGGTTTATTTCAATTTACAATAAATTAATTCGTTATATTGAAGAAGTGAATAACAATAATAAGCAAATTGATATTCAGCTTGATAGACGATACAAGGTATTTGAATCGTTGATTAATGTGGTTAAGAGCTATATGGATTATGAAAAATCCACACTTAAAGAGGTTGTTGCACTCAGAAACCAAGCGCAGCATGCTGCAGCAGCTGGCGATCAAGAAGGCAAAATTGCGGCAGAAGACGCCATTTCGAAGATTGCCAGCAATATTAATCTAGTGTTTGAGCAATACCCTGCTTTGAAAGCTGGTGTAAATGTAGAGCAATTTCAAGAAGAAATTGCTAATACGGAAAATAAACTAGCCTTTGCTAAGCAAGCCTATAATGACAGTATTCAAAAGTATAATGAAACTAAAAAATCTTTCTTTGAATCTATTGTTGTGACAATGGTTCCTGATAAGTTGAATAAAGAATTTGTCTATTGGAACTTGCCAGCAGAAAAAATTGCTGAGCAAGAGGCTTACACAGTAAATTTAAATAAGCCACCGAAGGAATAGAGTCTGTTGACAATTGGCCCTAGTGGTATAACGCAATGAATTATAAAGGTTTTGTATCCTCAGCAGTTGATTGGCGCGAACAACTTCGCTCCAATCAACGTCGCACACGCTTTGTTATCGTCATGTTTATCGCATTGTACGTGTTGCTGGGGTTACTGATCGATGTTTTTCTAGCTATGCAAACTATCTTCCCGCCACTGCCTGTTACTGAAATTTTGCGACAATTAGCTAATCTGCAGATTTTTCCCTATGCAACATTGAGCATGGCGGTTGTTGCGACGATTTCAATTTTTGTGACTTATAGCTTTCATGATCGGATCATGTTGCTTGGCACTGATTATCATGAAGTAACGCCAGAAACAGCTAAAGATTTAGCAGAGCGGCAACTTTATAATGTGATTGAAGAAATGAAAGTGGCTGCAGGGCTTAGATTTATGCCGAAAGTGTATATTATTGAAGCAGATTATATGAATGCGTTTGCTAGTGGGTATAGTGAAAAGTCAGCAATGGTAGCGATTACACGAGGCTTGATGGAAAAATTAGATCGTGCTGAGTTGCAAGCAGTTATGGCGCATGAATTAAGTCATATTTTACATCAGGATATTAAGCTAACTTTAATGGCATCAGTGTTGGCAAACTTAATGCTGATCGTACTTGATATGTTATTTTATAGTGTTTTATTTGGACGAGATGATAGAGATCGCAGGAATGGTGGTAATGGTATTGTGCTGGTGATTATTTTACTACGTTATATACTGCCGATTACTACGATATTGTTGTTACTTTATTTAAGTCGTACGCGAGAATATATGGCGGATGCTGGTTGTGTTGAGCTAACACGCAATAATCAGCCATTAATTAATGCGTTGTTAAAAATTCATCAAGATCATTTGGATCATCGCGAGCAATATGGCGCTGCGTATAGTCAAACCCCACATGAAGATATTCGGCGCGAAGCCTATTTATACGATCCAGTTCAATGTGGCATTGAACCGATTAAATCATTGTCGAATTTGTTTTCAACCCACCCGCCCATTGAAGATCGCCTAGCTGCTTTAGGGTATCAAGCGCAAAAGTAATGAATATGTCTCGCGCCAAATTACGTCAAATCATGCGCACCCGCCGCCGCGCTGTTTCAACCACAATTGCGCAAACTGCAGCGAAGCAATTGGCAACAAACGTGCTTAATTTATCGGTAGTGCAAAATAGTCAACATATTGCAGGGTTTATTGCTAATGATGGTGAAATTTCTCCGGCTTATCTAGCGGAAGGGTTACAGAGTTTAGGAAAGTCTTATTATTTACCAGTGCTGGATAGAGAGCGTACAAATCATTTGATTTTTGTGCGGTATCAAGTTGGTGATGGATTAAAACTCAATCGTTATAAAATTCCAGAGCCTGATATCTTAGTTGATAGACAACAAACACCTTGGCAGTTAGATATAGTGCTCATGCCGTTAGTGGCGTTTGATGAGCATGGCTGTCGTTTAGGCATGGGTGGAGGATTTTATGATCGCACATTTGAATTTATTCAATCGTCAGCAGCACACAAACCGTTGCTAATCGGGTTAGCTTATGAGTTTCAACGAGTTGAACTACTCGAAAGTAAGCCGTGGGATGTGCCTTTAGATAGGGTGGTAACGGAGCAAAATATATACAAATATAATGTATAATCATCGTTTTAATCATCAGCTATCGCAATGAAACTTCGCATTACTGAAATATTTCTTTCTTTGCAGGGCGAAACCCGCACAGTAGGTATCCCCACTGTTTTTATCCGTCTAACTGGCTGTCCTTTGCGTTGCCAATATTGTGATACGGCCTATGCGTTTCAAGGCGGAAATATGCTGGATATTGATGCGGTTATGGAGCAAGTGAAAAATTTTGGGGCGCAATTAGTGACGGTTACTGGCGGTGAGCCGCTGGCACAAAAAGCTTGTCTGAATTTATTGCAACAACTTTGTGATGCTGGTTATCAAGTTTCGCTTGAAACCAGTGGAGCAATCAGCCTTGAAGAAGTTGATCCGCGCGTGATTAAAGTTATGGATATTAAAACCCCTGCGTCACAAGAAAGTGAGAAAAATCATTGGCCAAATTTAAACTATTTATTGCCGCATGATCAGATTAAATTTGTGATCTGTGATCGCAATGATTATGAGTGGGCTAAAACAACTTTGTTGACACACCAGCTTCATCATTATTGTGAAGTGCTTTTTTCACCTAGCTATACCCAAATTTCTCCTACCTTGTTAGCTGACTGGATTCTAGCAGATTGTTTGCCTGTTCGTTTTCAGATTCAATTACATAAATTGCTTTGGGGTGATGTGCAGGGGAAGTGAGTTAGGATAATTAAATTGTAACTACTCGATCTCTACAACGTGCCGCGGCTTGTCCGCGGCATCCACTTCGCAATCTGGATGCCGCGGACAAGCCGCGGCACGTAGACGGGCGGGCACGAAGCCAGCAGTTGCATTAAATTTTAATTAACTTAGCAAAATAAAAACCATCCATGTTATGACACCCAGGTAAGATTTGTTTGCCAACAACTATGGTTTTCCCCCATGGTGCTAAAATTAATTCTTCTTTAGCATCTGAAGTATTTTGTAAAAACTTAGTTAATACCATGCTGTTTTCTTCAGGGAAAATTGAACAGGTTGCGTAAAGCAATATGCCGCCTGGTTTTAACAATGGCCAAACCGACGTTAAGATTTCATATTGTTCCTGCGCCAATTTGGCGATATCCGTACTTTTTCGTAGTAATTTGATATCAGGGTGACGACGAATAACGCCAGAGCTAGAACAGGGAACATCGAGCAAGATACGATCAAAATAAGTTTTTTCCCAACGGGTAGCGAAATTTTTTATGTCTTCACCAATTAATTCTGCGGTTAAATTTAGCCGATCCAAATTGGATTGAACAAGTTGTAATCGTTTTAGATCGGAGTCAACTGCAATTAATTGGTTAAGATTAGGTTCAATCTCTAAAATATGCGTGGTTTTTCCACCTGGTGCTGCGCAGGCGTCTAACACATTTTGTCCAGAGAATAAATTTAGCAAGGTTGCAGCAAGCTGTGCCGCTTCATCTTGAACTGAAATTAAACCTTGTGAAAATCCGTAAATATTTTGCACGGGTAACGGATTTTTAATTTGAATGCCGTATGGGCTAATTGAAGTAGGTATTGCTTCAATGTTTTGTGTTTTGATTATAGATAAATACTGTTCACGGGTTACTTTGGTGGTATTTAATCGTAGTGTTAGTGGAGGACGTTGGTTATTTTGCTCGAGAATAGTTTGCCAATCCTCTGAGAAATCAAATTGTAGTTTTTCGATCAACCAAAGAGGATGCGCATAATAACCTGATAAATCCTCATAAGTTTTTTGTTTGAGCTGTTCTTGCGAGCGAATTGCATTTCTAAGCACACCATTTATCAGCCCAGTTGCCCAGGATTTTTTAAGTTGTTTAGCGGCATTTACTGTTTCAGTGACAGCAGCATAGGTCGGTTTTTCAAGGAAAAAAAGTTGATAAAGCCCAATTAATAATAATGCTTTAATTTCATGATCTTTGATTGGGTGTTTAATAAGCTTGGTAAGAAAAAAATCTAGTTGAAAATAATAGCGTAGAACGCCATAGCAAAGTTCCTGTGCAAAAGGATCCTGTTTTAAATAATTTGTTGTGTCACGCAAAGATTTTTTGTGCTGCAAAACAGTGGTTAAGATTTTGGCGGCGGTTGCGCGGCTGAGTAACATGAGTTAATCACCAAACCGGTTGCCTACCATAAATTTTTCTGGCTTGGCATGTAAAATAGCCCGTGTTTCCAGGCGTTTTCCACCAGGAAACTGTAGCTCTAACAGGACTAACGCGCCATCGCCTGTAGCTACATGCACCGCATTAGCTGTAGTTGCAATAATTGTTCCGGGTGGCATAGGGTTAGTAGGCTTTGGCAGCGGCGCAGCGCGCCAAATCCGAATAAGTTCGTGGTTTAAATAGCTGTACGCAACAGGCCATGGATTAAACGCGCGAATGTTTCTATCAAGTTGAGTCGTGGAATTTTCCCAATTAATCAGCCCATCTGTTTTATTTAATTTAGCGGCATAACATGCTAAATCAGCATTTTGTGGTATGGCCTTAAGTTGTTTTTGTTCGATTGCTAACAGAGCGTCAACAATGGCTTTTGCGCCCACTTCGGCAAGGCGATTAAATAGAGTTTCACTGGTTTCATCTGCTCGTATTTCGCAATGAGTTTGTAGCAAAATATCGCCGGTATCTAAGCCTTCATTCATTTGCATAATGGTGATGCCAGTGGTGTTATCGCCAGCTATGATTGCATGTTGGATTGGAGCGGCTCCACGCCATCTTGGTAATAAGGATGCATGGATATTTATGCAGCCTAATCGAGGGATAGATAACACCGCTTTAGGTAGTAACAAGCCATAAGCTGCTACGACCATGATGTCAGGATTGAGATCTTTTAGTGTTTGTTGGGTAGCTAAATCACGCAATGTTTCTGGTTGATAAACCGGCAGATGTTGTTCAAGTGCCAAGGTTTTTACCGGGCTCATTTGTAATTTTTGGCCACGACCTTTAGGTTTATCGGGTGCAGTATAAACCGCCAGAATATCGAGATTTTCTTTGACTAATTGTGACAAAGCAGTTTTAGCAAATTCAGGTGTGCCAGCAAAAATAAGCTTCATTATAGCTACTTACCCCTACGTGCCGCGGCTTGTCCGCGGCATCCAGTTGGCAATTTGGACACCGCGAACCAGTCGCGGTGCGTAGGCGGAGGGATATGAGGCGAGTAGTTATGCTTCATTTTAATTTTAGTTTTTTGTGCATTTTATAAATCGCGCGCTGCCGTTTTAATGCAGAAATTAAATCAATGTAAAGTTTACCATGCAAATGATCCACTTCGTGTTGAATCGCATGTGCTAACAATCCATCGGCGTCGAGTTCATAAGGATTACCATGACGATCGAGTGCTGTTAAATGTACCTGATAAAAGCGTTTAGTAGCTTCATAGCCTCCGGGGACAGATAAACAACCTTCTTTCGTGCTAATTAACTTTTCTTTATGGGTGATTTCTGGATTGATCAAACAATAAACTAAAGATTTATTTTCGGAAACATCAATAACGGCAAGTTGCTGATTAATACCGATTTGTGGCGCAGCAAGACCTATCCCGCGCTCATGATACATCGTCTCAATCATATCATCGATTAACGTTTGTAGATTGTTGTCAAACGAAGTAACCGGTTGCGCAGGAGTTAATAAAACTGGATCGGGAAAATAAACAAGTTTTCTTAATGCCATTGTATCCTCATATTCAAATGCTGTTTATTATACAATGGATATATTGATTTTTCATGCCTCACCTTTGTATGCGACGCCCAAATGTCGCGCAAACCAAGAGTAGGTGAAGCACTCAACTGGGTTTATGTGTATTAGACTTGTGCTCTTTTTCCCATTGATGCGCAATCTCAGGCGTATAAAAAAACCCAGCCCCATAATCATGCCTGACATGGGTTTTCATGATCTTTTCGCCATCTTGATATTGTCGTCCATCTAATTGAGCATCCTTAGTTAGTTCTTGTAGTTGTTTTTGGATACAGGTCATAATCTGCTCCCATGCATGGGTATTGCCGTATTTAAGCCGAAATAAATCTAATTCTTGGCGAATAAAGCGATAAGGGTTTTTCTCATCTTCTTTGTGCTTATTTTCGACTAACACTTTTAATTTTAATACTTCATCAATCGAAGTTAACCGGGGAACGAGGTGATTAACAATAGATATTGCATGATTTTGTTGGGCGATAAGATGGGCTTTTTCTGTAATATTAGCAGGTCGCTCTGTTTGTTTAGTTTGCTCTAGAAGATTAAGAATCAAATCACCTGAAATTGTCTCAGGTGATTTTTGGGCAACTACTTTAACCAGACGATGCAAATAAATTTCAGAAGGAGATGAATAGGGGTCAGACAGATTGTCCAATAACACTTTTTGGCCATAAGCTCTCCAGTTAAATTGGGTTTTTTCATCTAAAATGGCTTGTTTAAAATTAGCGTTTTCAAACTGACAAGTGTTTATGTTTGCGCCTTCAAAATGCATGCCTTTTAATGCCGTTCCTGAAAAATTGCATCGTTGCAGTGTAGCATTATTAAGTTTGGCATCTTGCATTGCTACGCCTCGGAAGTCTTTGTCGGCTAACTGAATCCGCTCCAGCGACCAACCTTGGCAATCTGTTAATGTGTCACTAATTTTGTTTGGGGCATTGGTGATTTGACGAGAATGTTGTAATAGCAAATCTTCGGTTGAATAGGCTTCCCATTCTTGTTTTTTAGTTTGATAGCTGGTTTGTAAAGTGGCTATTGCTGTTCTTGCCGCAGTAATTTTGGTGGCTAATGCTTGGTTAAATGCAGATTCTAAAGCAGAAAGTGGTGCTTCTTTTTGTATCTTATTTTTTTCAAGCTCATCTAATTGTGCTTTAAGGTTAGCGATAGATTGATTAGTATTTTCATAAAATTGATCTTCAATCAAAATACAACTAGGATTTTTTTGAGTACCGTCAAGGATGTCGTTAACGAGAGGATGAGAACGGGCCTGCACTTGTTTGAGCCTTAAATCCGCCCGAGTTTGAATGTGAGCTACAGCAATTAACTGCTGATTAAATAAGTCTGCTTGTTCATTTTCTTCAATTAATAATTTTAGTGCTTTTTGTAAATTTTCTGTTTTTCCCTTCAATTTATTTTGTACTTCGGTATATTCTTTGGCTAATATCTCCCCTTGTTTTTGGATACTTTCCTTAAGAGAGGATAATGCGTTAATTTGAATACTCACTTCGGGCGATGCATTTTGTACAAGTGATGCAATTTGTTCATCCAATGCTTGGGTTTGTTGAGTGAGTTGTTTAAAGGTTGCTTGTGCGCGAGAAAGTGTGTTTTTATCTCCAAGGTATTTCGCTTGAGCTACTCCCAATTGTTTTGTGCAAGTTTGGTAATGATTGGCCCATTGTTCAGGCGTTAAAACGCCAGGTTGGTTAAATACCACATTTGGAACGGGTCTTTCCTCAACTGATTTATTCACTTGTTTTAAAGCGACATGATTTTCATTCAAGGCGGTTTTAACTTTGGCTAATCCGAATTGTAATTCTTTTAGCTGTTGTTCTCTTTTCAAAGTTGCTAGATAGGTTTGCGGGGTTTCTGGCCACTTTTCTTCTGGAATACCGGCATATAATTTTTGATATTCTACTTTAACTGAAGCTTCATGTTGTGTATTTAGGGTTTCCATTGCTTTGGTTGCTTCTTCCCTTTGTTCTGAAACCATTTGATTTAACGTTTTGAGTGATTCAGTTAATGCACTAGCATGGTTTAACTCAGAAGCAGCATCTTTTGCTAAATCCGAATGGCTATTTAATTTTGATGCTGATTTTTGGCCTACTAATATTTGATTTACAACAACGAATGCTTCAGTGTTTGCGTTTTTATTAAATGGCTCATTCTTGAGGGAAGTAATTAAATTTTCTAAATGCGAGCCGGCGGATTCATCAATTTCTTTTACTAGATTTAAAATAGAATCAGGAATTTTTTCAATATCTGTAGTTGTTTTGGCATCCTGGATTTGCTTTTTTAGCCCAGTTAAAATTTTTCCGTTAGGTAGTGAGGTAAATTCATTTTTACTTGGAATAAATTCAGTTAAAGCAAGACGGTTGGGTGATGCTAATTTTTCTTCGCTCTCCTTAGATAAGCGCGCTACTGCTAGTGTAACAACAGTTAGACTGACAGCGGGGGTGTTAGCTTTTTCAATCGTTTCTTGCGTAGTAGCGCGAGTATTTTTCGCTAAATCCGGTCTAATACTTAATAGTTGAGATTTTTCCGGCGTTAGTTCTTCTAATGCGGCATCTAAGCTAAGGATTACGGCATTTTTTGTGTTTCCATCTATTCCTTTTTTGAGCGTGTTAATTGAATCTACTACACTTAACCAGATGTACTCATCAATTTCTTTTACTACATTTAGTGTATGCGCAGGAATATTTTTTATATCTTCAGTTGTTTTAGCGCTCGCGACCCGTCTTTTTAAACTTTCTAAAATTCTTTTACTGGATAAAGGAGGTGGTGTGTTTGGTGGTGCGCCAGCAGGACTTGAGGGTGGTGAAGTAGGTGAAAATGGAATAGGTGTTAGATTTAGACTGACAGCGGGGGCATTAGCTTTTTCAATCGCTTCTTGCGTAGACTGACTTGGTTTCTGGTAATTTTTTTGTAAATTTTCTTTTTCTTGTTGCTGCTGTTGTTTAAGTGTTTCAATGTTATCGAGTGTTTTTGTACAGAGTTCTAGCTTTGTCTGATAATCCTTTATTTCGCTTTGCAGATGTTCAATTTCTTTTTGATTAGTAGCGTTTAATTCCATTCTCTGAGTTTCAATCATTTGAACCAACGGAGTTTTTAATTTTTCAATCGAACTGGAAAGCTGCTGATGTTCTGCGCAGGAAAATTCATCAACCCATTGCTTCACTAAATCGGGATTTGTAAGTTTTAGTGGATCTAAAGCGGCTGAAATCAATTGTTCAACGGTGATTTTAGCTAGCAAATCTTCAGCATCTTTTAAGGTTTTAGTATAAGTAATTTCCCCAGATTCTTTTCCAATATCCTTGAAAGCATTGATTAAACTAGCTTTCTTTTCAGGCATCTCTTTATTTAAATCAGCAAGTTTTTGCTCAATAGTGGTTTTTAAGTATTGATTAAAATAGGTTTTTTGCTTCGCTAGCTCTTGTTCTAGATTTTGGATAAGTTTTTGACGTGTCGTCTCAAATGCTTGATGTAAATCATCAGTTTTTTTTGCATATTTTTCTGGATCAACCTCTGGATAAGGTAAAGAGCTAACAGTTGGCTCAGCAAAAGGTTCTTTTTTTAGCGTAGCTAGTAGATGATGAGCTTGGTCGTGATAAGTAAATTGATAAGAAGTAGGCTTTTCTGCTGCTAAAAGAGCTTGTGCCGGTTGAACGACTAACGCTGATAATTTTTCATATGCGGTTTTTATATAGAGATTATTGGCTTTTAACTGCTGAAGTGTTTCTGCTTTACTCTTGATCAATTTATCAAAATCATCGCTTTTTTGTTTATAATACGATAATGTCTGTTGAAGTTCAGAATACTTATCAGTGAGCGTGGTTCCCCGGCTAGAAAAATAAATGAAGTTTGTTTTTGGTAAGGCGTTAAGATGAACGGAAAAAGCTTCAATATTTTGCTGAAAATCTTGGTGTTTTTTCTGGATATTATCAAGCGTTAACCCAATGGGAATGTTTTCACAAGTTAGCGGAGTTAATGGGTATCGTGAGAAGTGTTTTAATTCCTTTTCCAAATCATCCCTTTGGCTATCTAACACCTTTAGTTTATCAGAAATTTCTTGTACTTCTTTTGCAACAAAAGGTGGTTTTTGATCAGGGTTGTTTGAAAATTTTTGTATTTCCTTTTCTAGCGCTCCCCACTCATCTGTTAGGTTATTTAATTTAACGGGAATTTCTTTAGCTTCTTCTGTTACCAAAGAGGATTCTTGACCAAAAAGAAACTGAATTCCTTCGGATTTTTCTGTTATCTCAGAATCTGAGGGACGACTATTTCTATTGCTACCAAAATAACGATTAGTTAGCCGGTATGGGGATATTAGATAACTTTTAAGTAGCCAAATGCTTTTTTGTTCTTCTGATGATTTGTCGTTATTTTTTTTATTTTTATTAGCTTCTTCTCGTAAGGAATCATTTAAAGTATCCAACGAATTGCCTAAAGCTCCCATTGCTTCATAAATATAGCAACCAGCGTAATAACTTAAATTTCCAGTGACTAACGGGGCATTGACAGAATCTGTTAATGTAAAGGAAAGACTAGTAAATTGGGTTGTTTCTTTCAGTAATAGAGTAACAAAGGAAATCAGAGGCACAACAACTTTTGATATGTTATCCAAAAATTTCTCTATGATGTTTAGAAAAGGCTGAGCAATTTTTTTAAATGCTTTTAGACTTTCATCCTGGGTTATTTTTAAGGGAGGTGAAACTTCAGCTTCAGCAACTGTTTCAGCTAAAGCAGTATCATCGAGCCCAGCAACCGGAAGGGTAATGGAGCCATAGCCCATCAGTTCATTAATAAACCCAAAATGCTTATCAAAATCCTTTTCTCGTTCGGTAAAGACAGAAATTATGCTGGTTGAAAAAGTACATTCTTTAATGCTTGGAATAATTTGATTTAAGATAAAACAGGCTAAATTATAGAATTTTTGAATAAAAAATGTATTTGGATCGGTTTTGCTTAGTTTATCGTCAGGGATTAATTCACCGCATTGGTTAGGGCGTTGATCTTCCGATAATTGATTGTAGAGATCATTGATGAAAATTACTTTCATCTGATTCAAAATGGGTTGTAAATGTTCTAACAGAGGTTTGATTTCATCAAGAAAATCCCATCCTATTTTGGCTAATTTAGCAATGCCAATGACACCAATTTCGATGGAATCAATTTTTTTGACTCGAGGAAGGACGCTGTTTTTTATTTGACAAACCACGTTATACAACGATGCAATGAATTGTAGATTGGGATCCGTTTTAAAAGGTTCTTGGCTGATTTGTTTATTTTTAATAATTTTTCCAGCTTTTTCGGGTCGATTTTTTTCCGGAATTAGCTGATAAAGGTTATCTATAAAACTATCGATTGTAGCCTCTAATAGCGGGATGGCTTGTTTGTGAACGACCTTCTTAATACTAGGGTTAACCAAGTGCGACATTAAATCATCGGTAGAATGACATTTACCTTGCAATTTAGGAAAAATTTCATTGGCAAGTACACAAACGATATTATGAAGGCGCTGAAAAAATTGAACTTCAAGGCTCGGACTTAATTTTTCATCGGCAATGACTTGGTCTGGTATCGGCTTCTCTGCCTCCGGTAAAAAGTTTGCAAGGTAGTTAAAAACGGGTAATTTCAATTGTTCCACAGTACTTTGGCTTTGATTTAGATAAAGCCAGTCGAACTCTTCAGGTGATTTACATTCTTCTTGTCGTGGTATTTCAATCCCAAAGAGGTAGAAAAGGTTATAAGCTAGCTGCATAAACAGCGTATTAATGGTATTGGTTTCTAATTGGCTTTGCGGAATTAACCCAGGGGGTTTAGAGGTAATATCAATTGGTTTTGGCGGGGTTCTTCCAATACGATCTAATAAGATCTGAGACCATTGTTCGCGGATAAGGGGTGTTTTGCTGAATAGATATTCTTGTAATTCTTTTTCCGAGTTAATTTTCTCGATACCTGGAAGTATTTCATTGAGTATTAGCCACGTCATGTTATAAAACCGTTGAACACGATGAACCTCTTCATCTTGGCTCATTTGCGCTTCGGTAATTAAAGTAGAGCGCCCCTCGATAGAGGTAGGGCGTGCTCCCTCTGGAAGGAGTTCGTAAAGCCGATGTGCCAACTTTTCAAGCGTTGGGATAAAATCTTCTGGAAGCTTCATAAATTACAGCAAAAATTAAGTTTCTATCATCTTTTAGTATAACATATCGTCCTATTACTAAATATACTATTGCCCGAGGTGGGGTTGAGTTGTTTTATGCTATTAAATACTGATTATCACGTAATTGTAGTTGGCGCAGGCCATGCTGGTACTGAGGCTGCTTTGGCGTCGGCTAGGCTGGGGTTACGTACGCTATTATTAACCCAAAATATTGAAACGTTAGGGCAGATGTCTTGTAATCCGGCAATTGGCGGAATCGGTAAGGGGCATCTGGTAAAAGAAATTGATGCATTAGGCGGGGCAATGGCGCAGGCAATTGATTTTGCTGGTATTCAATTTCGTTATTTAAATGCCAGTAAAGGTGCTGCGGTTCGAGCAACGCGTGCACAGGCTGATCGCATGTTGTATAAAAAAGTCATCCGCAGCATGTTAGAAAATCAAGAAAATTTATCGATTTTTCAGCAATCCGTAGACGACTTAATTATTGAAAATCAACAAATTCGCGGTATTGTGACGCAGATGGGGCTAAAATTTTATGCCCAAGCGGTGATTTTAACAGTGGGTACATTTTTAGCCGGAAAGATTCATATTGGTCAAGTGAATTATCAAGGTGGACGTGCTGGCGATCCGCCTGCCAACCAGCTTGCTGAACGTTTACGCGACTTGGCTTTTCAAGTAGGGCGGTTGAAAACAGGTACGCCGCCACGAATTGATGGCAAAACCATTAATTTTGCAGAGTTGTTACCGCAATATAGTGATGAGCCATTGCCGGTATTTTCATTTTTAGGTAAAGCGACAGATCATCCAGAGCAGATTCCTTGTTTTATTACAAAAACCAATGAGAAAACACATGAATTAATTCAACAGGGATTAGTTCATTCACCCATGTATAGTGGAAAAATTGCAGGGACAGGTCCTCGTTATTGTCCATCTATTGAAGATAAAGTCGTGCGTTTTGCCGATAAAAATTCACATCAGATTTTTTTGGAGCCAGAAGGACTAAATACCCAAGAGTTTTATCCGAATGGCATTTCAACCAGCTTGCCATTTGAAATCCAAGTCGCATTTGTGCGAACCATCCCAGGGTTGGAAAAAGCGCATATTACTCGCCCAGGTTATGCGATCGAATATGATTTTTTTGATCCACGTGGGTTAAAACCAACTCTTGAAACAAAAGCGGTTCAAGGGTTATTTTTTGCTGGCCAAATTAATGGTACTACTGGCTATGAAGAAGCTGCTGCGCAAGGATTGATTGCTGGATTAAATGCAGCACGTTATGTAAAAGGAGAAGAAGGATGGTATCCACGTCGTGATGAGGCTTATATTGGCGTGTTAATTGATGATTTAGTGACTTGTGGTACAGAGGAACCTTATCGCATGTTTACCAGTCGAGCAGAGTATCGGTTGTTGTTACGTGAAGATAATGCTGATTTAAGATTGACACCCATTGGTCGAGAGTTAGGTTTAGTGAGTGAAGAAAGGTGGCGGCATTTTGCTACAAAATGCGAAGCGATGAATATGGCAGAACAACAATTTAAAGCCAGGTTAATTAGACCGAATACATTAGAAGCCAATGAGATTGAAAAAATTATCGGAACTTCATTAGAACGTGAATATAAATTATATGATTTATTACGTCGTCCCGAGTTAACTTATCGTTCAATTGCCCACTTTAATTTTGCTCAGCAATTAGATGTTTTGGCTGCTGAACAAGTAGAAATTCAAGCGAAGTATGAAGGCTATATTGTTAGACAAGTCGCAGAAATTGATCGCCAACGTCGCTATGAAGATCTTAAATTGCCAGATGATTTTGATTATCAGGAAGTTATTGGTTTATCGGCAGAAGTGTGCCAGAAGTTAAAGCAACATAAACCAGCAACTTTAGGAATGGCAGCGCGGATTTCGGGAATAACCCCTGCTGCGATTTCGTTATTATTAGTTCATTTAAAGAGAAAGCGATCCAAATCGGAGATGGAGTGAAAATCCATGCAAACGGAAGCACAATTTTTAGCTAATGATTTTGGGCTGTTTTTTCATGGCGATGAAATATTAATTCAGCAACAAAATAATCAATTTATTATTTCTCTGCAACAACTAGCGATAATTAAACCGCCTGATAGTTGGATTGAAAATAGTTATTTGCTTGATGAGTTAGCAAACAAGCGATTACATGTAGTCGAAATTTCTACTGAGATAATCGCAGAGCAAGATCATTATGGTTTTTTACCGATTCGCAAATTATTACAAACATTAAATCCAGAATTGTTTCATTTAGTCTGTAAAGCAAAGCAATTACTCAATTGGCACAAGATAAGCCGGTTTTGCGGTGCTTGTGGGCATTTAACCCAGTTGAGTCAAACAGAAGTAGCAAAAATTTGTCAAAATTGTCAAAGAATTCATTATCCCTTTTATTCACCCGCCGTTATGGTATTAATAGAACGAGACAATGAAATTTTGCTGGCTAGATCGCCGCATTTTACTCAAGGTGTATACAGTGCATTAGCAGGATTTATTGCGCCAGCGGAAACTGCTGAAGAAGCAGTCATCCGCGAAGTAACAGAAGAAGTTGGAATAGAAATTAGTGATATTCAATATTTTGGTACACAAAATTGGCCGTTTCCTAATTCATTTATGTTGGCTTACACGGCGCGTTATGTCAGTGGCGATATTTGTGCCCATGATCATGAGCTTGAAGATGCGCGTTGGTTTAATATATCAGCGTTACCGTTATTGCCTTCTCCTGCCAGTATTTCAAGACATTTAATTGATGATTTTATTCGGCGAAAAAGTAAGCGCGATTTCTAATGCTTGTTTAAACCAAGGAGTATAAAGATGAGGTGTATCAGTGAGCTGCTGCTTTAGGCTATTTACATTCATCCAACGCAAATCAGCAATTTCTTTACTATCGGGCTGTAAATTTTCTGGATCGCCATAACTCACAAACACATGATCGACTTCATTCTCGGTTAGCTGATTGTCGAATGGAGCGATATAGTGAAAATATCCGTGATAATGTAGTGGAATCTCGATGCCTAATTCTTCTTTTAAACGTCTTTTTGCAGCGGCTAATAGACTTTCTCCAGGTCTTGGATGACTACAGCAGGTATTTGTCCATAGTCCACCACAATGGTATTTATCGTGTTGCCGTTTTTGAATTAACAGCTCAAGTTGTTGATTTTTTTGGCGAAAAACAAATACAGAAAAAGCCCGATGGCAAAGTGCTTGCTGATGAGCTGGAAGTTTTTCGAGAGCGCCAGTTGCTCTATCTTTTTCATCAACCAGCACTACATGATTATTCATGTTTGGTGGAGTAAATGGCCATACCACTTCCATGTCATTAAATTCAGCGCGCACTGAAGGTAAATCCTCAGTAAGAAATAATAGCTTTAGGTTAGGTCCTGCATCTTGGGTGAAATAAATAGGTAATCCGGCTTTTCTTAGTTGCCAAATTTTTTGGATAATTTGCAAAGATTCTGGTGTCCAATAAAAAATCGGTGGCCAAGCGGTCAACATACTTGCATGCATTGCTAAAGCATTTGACTCACAAATACGACCAAACTCAGCAAAATTTTGCTCGGTAATAGCTTGGGTTAATTCATGTAGATCTTTATTAACTTTGCTAGGCCATGCTGAATAATAGCAAGAAGACTCTACAGTTTTTTGCATAGCCACACGTGAACTAATGGGCTTTTTTTCGGGATGTAAAATTAAAAGGCCCATGCATAACGAGTTCCAAACTACGTCGATAGGTTCCGCATAGCTGTCCATGCCATCAGATTGTTTGCCTTCATGCCAGATAACAAATCCTGGCCATAATGAGCGACAGGCGCTACCACTACCTAACCGTGCTAAAATCGATAAGTACTGTGGAGTTAATTGCCAATCAAACAAATCATTCAGCGCAAGAGTTAAAGCAGCAAACCCACAGGCAGATGAAGCCAAGCCACTAGCTGCTGGAAGATTCATCTGAGTTTCAATCCGAAATCGATAGTGATCTTGTGGTCGAATGAGATCGAGAAAAGCAATAATAGGGTTAATAAAAGTATGTTCAGCAGATAAAATTTGTTGATTGAAGATAAATTCATCTTGTGTGCTGTCAATGACTTTAACGCTGGTAAATGCCCCTTTTTCAGGTAAAGCAAGAGATAAGCTGCTGGTCTTAGGCAAATTTAGTGCTAAGTCTCGTTTTCCCCAATATTTGATCAAAGCAAAATTTACTGGTGCAAAAGCAAAGCCTTGTGCTTTGGGGATGAAGGTTTTATCGCCTAAAATGTTTTTAACAAGACGATTCATTTAGGGCCTGTTTGCATTTGATTTACCGTAGCGAAAAAAGCAGAGATTCTGCTAGAGTTTTTCCAAATCTGAGGAGAATACTAGGTCGTATTTGACGAAGATTTGGAAAAACTCTAGCTAATCTTATGCTTTTTGCAGTAGGTAAATCAAATGCAAACAGGCCCTAATAATTCCTATTCCCACAATAATGCACTAAATCTTTTAAAAAAGCTTCGCCAACAGGATTTAAAGATAATTTTTCAATTTCATTTAATATGCAAGCAGTGCGTTTTGTTATCACTTCATTGGCATAAGCTAATGCGCCAGTACCAATAATAATTTTTTTTGCTAACGCTATATCTTCAGAGGTTGCATTAGGATTATTGTGCGCACGTAATAACTGTTGCTTTTGTTCTTCATTACTGTTTTCAAACGCTTTACAAATCAATAAGGTTTTTTTCCCGTGCAGTAGATCTAATGAAGCTTGCTTGCCAGTAATGTGGTCAGCACCAAATAAACCTAAAATATCGTCTTGAATTTGAAATAAGATTCCCAAATCAATGGCTATATTTTTGATATGTGCAGTATTGCGATCATTTTGCTGTGCTAAAATAGCTGCGCTTAGTAATGGAAATTCGCTGGTGTACCGGGCAGTTTTATAGCGGTACATGGTATAAATATTGTCTTCATGTAAACTAGGTAAAGCAGTAAATGAAATGTCTAATGCTTGCCCATAACCCGCATCGATACAAATCTGTGCATATAAATCCATCACCTGATTTTTAACTGTTGTAGCAAATTCGCTGCTAGCAATAGCGCGTAGGCCTAAGTAACCAGCTAGATTTCCAACTAATATCGCCATAGATTCACCATAATAATTTTTTTCGCTATTAAATTGCTGATGAATCGTTTTACCACCACGTCTTAAATCTGATTGATCCATAATATCATCATGAATCAGTAAAAATGATTGCATTAATTCGCAAGCAATACAGATAGGGAGCAATTTTTCGGGATTTTCAGCAGAAAAACCTATATAGCCATAATAGAGTAATGCTGGCCGCGTTCTTTTACCGCCACGCAAAGTGAATTCGGCTAATTTTTCAAACATATCTTTAGCAAGAGGCCATAAGGCTTCAACTTGCTGTCGGTAATTGTGAAAAAATGCTTCAATAGCTGGTGAGAGAATAGTTTGGAAATCTTTTAATTGATTAGGGCCTGTTGACATTTGATTTACCGTAGCGAAAAAAGCAGAGATTCTGCTAGAATTTTCCCAAATTTGAGGAGAATACTAGGTCGTATTTGACAAAAATTTGGGAAAATTCTAGCTAATCTTATGCTTTTTGGAGTAGGTAAATCAAATGTCAACAGGCCCTGAGCATAATGGAACAGATCAATGTGACAACAAGCAGGGAAAAATGGCGACGGGAAATCACCAATGTTAATCATAAACATATTTGCGATGATCATTGCAATTGCTATTGTTATTAGTATTCATGAGTTAGGTCATTTTTTCTTTGCTAAGTTGTTTGGTGTAAAAGTATTGCGCTTTTCCATAGGTTTTGGCAGGCCTTTGTGGCAACGAGTTGTGCGTGGCACAGAGTATGTGCTAGGTATGTTACCAATTGGCGGCTATGTTCGTTTACTAGATGAACGTGAGAGTAAGGTTGAAGCAAACGAAGTCCACTTAGCCTTTAATAGACAAGCCTGTTGGAAACGATTTTGCATTATTTTTGCTGGACCAGGATTCAATTTACTTTTTGCTTGGTTCGCTTTTTGGTTAGTGTTCACTCTCGGAATTCATTTTACTGTCCCTAAAATAGGCATGATTATTCCTGGTTCCATTGCGGCAAATGCGGGCATTTTGCCGTTTGATCAAATTCTTTCGATAGATGATCGGAAAACTTCAAATTGGGGGGCAGTTGTGATGATGTTGGCCCTAAAATATGGTGATGTAGAGCAGATCAATGTGACAGTTTTACCCGCGGGCAAAATCAAACCTTTGGTATGTGCTTTAGATGTTCGGCAGTGGTCCCTTGATGAGCTTCATCCAAACTTAATAAAAAGTTTAGGTATAGTCGAATATCATCCTAAAGCATCTGATGCACAATTACGCTACTTAAAATTTTCTCCTTTTGAATCAACCTGGCAGGCTGCCAAACAAGTGTGGTTTTATGTTTTTTTTAATTTTGTCATTATTTGGAAGATGATAATTGGGGTGATTTCATTACAGAGCTTAAGTGGTCCGATTGATTTGTTATCAGGATTGTTTAATGCAATAAAACAGGGGCTACTAACCTATTGTTTCTTTTTAGGGTGGTTGAGCATTAATTTAGCTGTGATTAATCTTTTACCAATTCCGGTTCTAGATGGTGCGCAGCTGTGCTATATCCTTGTCGAAAGTATCACGAAAAAAGCGGTGTCAATTAGAGTTCAAATCCTTGCATTTCGTCTTGGTGTTATTTTTATTGCTATTTTGATGGTACAGGCATTAATGAATGATATAAGGCGGTTTTTAACTTGAAAAAATGATATACTGACGGGGTATTTAAGTTGTTTTATATATGCTGCGCAAATTATACCTCTCGGAAACAGGATTGCGGAATTTTTTCGCTCAGGTTACCAGAAATTTTAATGTTCTGATTGAGAAAAACCGCAGGAATACTGTCTATGTATTTCGAGGTTTTTCGACTGAAGAACATTAAAATTTCGAAGTAAAATGAGATGAAAAAAACTGCAACCCTGTTTCCGAGAGGTATATACAATAAGAAGTTGAATCTTTGCATTTTCAGGGAGAAAAACGATGGTTAAAAAATACCAACATATTTTGTTAGCAATTGATCTGCATCCAAACTGTGATAAAACGACAGCGGCAAAAGCAGTCGCTATTGCAGAGGGTTTTGATGCTAAACTGAGCGTGGTTCATGCAATTGAGCATATTAGTGCTTATGGTATTGCTCAGGCTTATCCCACTGTTCTTGATCTTGAGGAACAAATTGTAAACGATGCGAGAGAAGAGCTAGCTAAGTTAGCGCAGTCTTGGAAGATTAAACCAGCGAATCAATATATTGAGGTAGGGCCGCCAAAATTTATTATTCTCGCAAAAGCGGAAGAAGTTAAAGCAGATTTAATCGTAGTTGGCAGTCATGGCCGCCATGGACTAGGGCTTTTATTAGGCTCAACAGCAAATGCAGTACTACATGGTGCACTTTGTGATGTGCTTGCTGTGCGAGTGAAAGGGTAGCGTAAAGTAAAATTTTCATTAGCCCGAAAATTTTAAATGTAATGAGTGTAAATATATATGAGCGAGCTTACCAAACAAGTCGTTCCTGTTAATATTGAACAGGAATTAAAGCAGTCTTACCTTGATTATGCGATGAGCGTCATTGTGGGGCGTGCATTACCTGATGTACGCGATGGCTTAAAACCAGTACATCGACGTGTTTTATTTGCGATGAATGAGATTAGGTAACGATTGGAATAAGCCATATAAAAAATCGGCTCGTGTTGTCGGTGATGTGATTGGTAAATATCATCCTCATGGTGATACTGCGGTTTATGACACGATAGTGCGTATGGCGCAACCTTTCGCATTGCGATATCTGTTGGTTGATGGCCAGGGTAACTTTGGTTCGGTTGATGGCGATGCACCTGCTGCCATGCGGTATACCGAAATTCGCATGTCTCGATTTGCGCATGCTTTATTAGCTGATTTAGAAAAAGAAACTGTTGATTTTGTCCCAAATTATGATGGAAATGAGTTTGCACCAGTGGTTTTGCCCGCACGGGTTCCGAATTTATTAGTCAATGGTTCTACGGGTATTGCTGTGGGTATGGCAACCAATATTCCGCCGCATAATTTAAATGAAGTCATTGATGCATGTGTTGCGATGATGGATGATCCAGAAGTTTCTTTAGAAACTTTGATGCAATATATTCCAGGGCCTGATTTTCCAACTGCAGGGATTATTTATGGTCGTGCTGGTATTTTACAAGCTTATCAAACAGGACGTGGTCGCATTTACGTTCGTGCAAGAACAGAAATTGAAGAAGATGAAGAGTAAAAAACAAGCAATTATTGTTACTGAATTTCCTTATCAAGTAAATAAAGCTAGGCTGATTGAACGAATTGCTGAATTAGTCAAAGAAAAGAAAATTGAAGGTATTACTGCGCTGCGTGATGAATCCGATAAAGACGGTATGCGGATTGTGATTGAACTTAGGCGTGATGAAATGCCGGAAGTTATTTTGAATAACTTATTTGCCCAAACGCAAATGCAAGTGGTATTTGGAATTAATATGGTTGCTTTGGTTGATGGTCACCCACAAATATTAAATCTTAAGCAGTTGATTGAGGCATTTTTAAGACATCGACGTGAAGTGGTTACGCGCCGCACCTTGTTTGAACTTAAGAAAGCTCGTGAACGAGCGCATATCTTGGAAGGATTGGGTATTGCGTTAGCCAATATTGATGAAATGATTGCTTTAATTAAAGCAGCATCTGATCCTGCTACAGCAAAGCAACAATTATTAGCTAAAGCATGGCACGCAGATTTAGTACTTAACATGCTGAATCGAGTAGATGCAGATGTTGCAAAGCCAACCGATCTTGAGCCTGGATATGGATTATCCGATGCTGGTTATCATTTATCTCCACAACAAGCCCAAGCTATTTTAGATCTGCGTTTACATCGTTTAACCGGTCTTGAGCAAGATAAAATCTTAAATGAATATCGTGAATTGATTGTAACTATTAGCGGGTTGCTAGAAATTTTAGCCGATCCTGATCGTTTGATGGCAGTAATTCGCGAAGAATTATTAGCGATTAAAGAACAATTTGGCGATAAAAGACGTACAGAAATTGTGGATGATGGCGCAGATATATCTGTTGAAGATCTAATTACACAAGAAGATATGGTGGTAACTCTTTCGCATGAGGGATATGTGAAAACTCAACCACTTTCGACTTATCAAGCGCAGCGGCGTGGCGGTAAAGGAAAAGCAGCTACTACGGTAAAAGATGAAGATTTTATTGAGCGCTTAGTGATGGCACATAGTCACGATACTATTTTATGCTTTTCAAGTGCTGGAAAAGTATATTGGCTTAAAACCTATCAAATTCCTCAGGCTTCACGAGTAGCGCGTGGTAGACCGGTCATTAATTTGTTACCACTGCAAGCCAATGAAAAAATTAATACGATTTTACCAATTAAAGAATTTTCCGAAAATCGCTATGTGGTTATGGTAACAGCGCAGGGAGTAATCAAAAAAGTTCGTCTCACTGAATTTTCAAGACCTAGAAGTAATGGAATTATTGCGTTAGATCTTGATGAGGGAGATCAACTGGTTGGTACTGATTTAACTGAAGGTGAATCTGAACTCATGCTGTTTAGTAGTGCAGGGAAGGCGTTGAGATTTTCTGAGCAAAAAATTCGTGCCACTGGCCGAACTGCACGCGGTGTGCGCGGTATTAGCTTAAAAGAAAAGCAAAAAGTAATTTCGCTCATCGTGGCGCGGCCCAATAGCCAAATTTTAACTGCTACAGTCAATGGTTACGGTAAGCGTACTCCAATCGATGATTATCGCATTACAGGCAGAGGTGGCCAGGGCGTTATTTCTATTCAAGTAAGCCCAAGAAATGGTGAAGTAGTTAGTGCCGTTCAAGTCTTTCCAGGCGATGAAATTATGCTGATAAGTGATAAAGGTACGTTGGTTAGAACCCATGTAGATGAAATTTCTTTAGTCGGACGTAATACACAAGGTGTGCGGTTGATTAATCTTCATGCGGGTGAAAAACTTGTTGAAGTTCAAAGAGTTGAGGAAGAAGTGGTGGTAGCAGAAGTGTCCAGGGAAAGAGAGTAAATTTTGGTCACACTGTTTGTGGTTTCCCCTCACCCTGGCCCTCTTCCAGAACAAAGTTTGAAGATTTTTTTATGCTTTGGGGCTGGGAGAGGGGAACGTATATTTTTATTTTTTTACAGAAAAACAGCCTGTTTGTTTATTTTATTGTACAGCTTCCCCGGACACTAGTGAGCAAAGGCTGGTATGATAGCCTGAATGTGAAGATCTATACGAATTTATGCAATCTCATTAATCATCAAATCTAAAATTTCCGCAGGGTTCTTGGCTTGTGTAATCGGCCGCCCAATGACTAAATAATCAGCGCCTTGGGAAACAGCTTCTTTTGGTGTTAGATGACGTTGTTGGTCATCTGGTGGTGAGTCTGCGAGTCGAATGCCGGGAGTCACTAAACAAAATTTCTCGCCAAATTTTTTTCGTAATGAAAATGCTTCATGTGGTGAACAAACTACCCCGTCTAATCCAGTTTGATAAGCAAGTTCCGCTAGTGATAAAACCTGTTGTTCCAGTGAATTTTGAAAGCCTAAAGCTGATAAATCTTGCTCGGTTAAACTGGTTAATAAGGTTACTCCAATTAATAAAGGTTTGTAGCCAGTTAATTTGTCAATTGCCTCATGCGCTGTTCTCAACATCTCTATTCCACCTAAGGTATGGACGTTAAGCATCCAGATCCCCAGTTTTGCGGCAGCAAGACAAGCTTTTGCCGTCGTATTGGGGATATCATGAAATTTCAAATCAAGGAATATTTCAAAATCAAGCTTCATCAATTGTTCAACTAATGCAGGGCCGTAAGCCGTGAATAATTCTTTGCCAATTTTTAAGCGACATTGCTTGGGATTGAGTTGCTTGGCAAGTAAAACAGCAGAGGTTCTATCCAAGTTATCGAGCGCAACAATAATGTGTGGTGCAGTAAAGTTTGACATAGAAGGGCCTGTTTATATTTGATTTGCCTACTGCCCCTATTCCGCAGGGCTTTCTGGAGGTTGAATGCGTTTTAATTGCATTTTTAGTGCAAAAATTTTCCGTTTAGCTCGCAGAAACATCCCCAAGCTTAATAGCCAACCTAATAATGCTCCGAGGGTGAAAAAAAACGCTAACAGAAAAGATAAAGGTAATTTTTTCGTGTCAATATAATAGTGAAAAGTAACGGACTCTGCATTAAGTGCTGCAAAGCTTATGCCAAACAATACAATGATAAAGAGCAAAATATAGAAAAAAATGCGCATGTTATATTCCTCTACGAGTGGTATATTTCCCGTAAAAGCTCAGCCTCTCCCATGAGGCCGTCATTGCGAGGCAGCGAAGCTGCCGTGGCAATCCAGAGATGATTTTCTGGATTGCTTCACCCGCTGCGCGGGTTCGCAATGACGGCCTCACGGGGGAGGCTGAGCTTTTACTATTTCCCTAAAAAAATGGTGGTTAAAAGCTCAGGGTTAATAATTTTTTTAAATGCCTTTTGTACTTGTTCAGCAGTAATTGCGGAAATTTTATCGGTAAATGTATCAAAGTAGTCGAGTGGTAAATCATAAAAAGCAAGCTCTACTAAGTTTGCGGCAATTGCAGCATTACTGTCAAAATGTAAACTATATCCTTTTACGATATTATGTTTTGCTGCTTTTATTTGAGCAGTAAGTGGTTTCTTAGCGAGAAAAGCATGGAGCGTGTTTTTCACCATGCTCAAAGCTTGTTCCGCTTTTTTGCTACGTGTTTGCAAGCTGATCAAAAATGGGCCTTTATATGCAAGCGGTAAAAAGTAACTATGAATATCGTAAACTAACCCTTCTTGTTCTCGTACTGACTGACCTAATTGTGAGATTGATGGGTCACCGCCTAAAATATGGTTCCCTACATACAATGGAAAATAATTAGGATCGGCATGATTAATACCAACTTGTCCCATCACAATATGTGTTTGTGCTGAACGATAAGTTATCTTTTCAGTTTTTGCAATTGCGGTGCTAGTTGCTATAGGTAGTTTTGGTGCGAGATTGCCTTGTGGTAGCTGGTGAGAAAGTTGTTCGGTAATTTTTTGTGCTTGGACAAGAGTGATATCGCCTACCATAACGATACGTGCATTTTGGGCGCAGTAATATTGTCGGTAAAAATTTGCTATTTGTTCTGGAGTTAATTTAAGCATACTTTTTTTTATGCCGGCAGACGGATTTTTGTATGGATGGTGCGGATATAGTGCTGCGAAAAACGAATGTAAGACGAGATCGCCAGGCGATTGCTCTTGATGTTCAAGAAATGTTAGCAATAGTTTTTGTTGATGCAAAAAGCCCGAAGTTGAAAATTGTGGAGCATTTAATAAGTTTGACAATGTTGCTAATGCAGGGCCTAGAAATTGCTGCTTAGTTAAAGTTCGCAGACTAACAGTAGCCATATCCTGATCATTTGAAGTATGAAATATTGCCCCGACATTTTCGAACTGAAATGCAATCTGTTCAGCTGAAAATTTATTTGTTCCTTCACGAAGTATATTATGAGTTAATTCGGCAGTACCTGGGTATGCTCCATCGCGAGCAGAACCAGCATCGAAAATAATTTTTAGCTCCAATATTGGTAGCTCGGGAGTTTTTACGAAATACACTGGTGTTTGTGTCGAAGTGATCCAATGTTGAATGGGCAGCATATATGCCTCTCGGGAATAGGGCGTTAACCTAGGAACATGCACGAAATAACTTGTGTATTTAGCATCTCATCTTAGGCTCATCTTTGAGTATTTTATTTTGAAGAAAAACACTTACATAGCCCAGCTATACGCGTATTTTTCTTCAAAATAAAATATTCAAATCTGAACCCAATCTGAGCGCTAAATTCTCAAGTTATTTCGTGCATGTTCCTGGGTTCTAAAATACCAACGGTCAACTTTTCTTCCTGTAAATAACGTTTAGCAACAAATTGAATTTGTTCAGTAGTGACAGCCTGAATGTTTGTAACATATTGATCAGCTAATTTCCAGGATAGTCCAATCGTTTCTAACAATCCTAATTCTCTAGCTTCGCCAAACATAGAATCCTTTTTGTAAATTTGTCGTGCCATCACTTGATTTTTTATTCGAATTAATTCTTCTTGACTTACTTCGGTATTTTGCAGTTGTTTAATCTGATCTAGCAGTGCTGTCTTGAGTTGGTTAAGTGTTATTTTTTTTTCAGGTATGGCGCTGATGAGAAATGATCCATCAAGCCTATTGTATAAATCGTAACTTGCTTCTGCGTCAGCGGCTAGCTGCTGTTCTCGAATAAGTTTTTTATTTAACCTAGCACTGCGGCCGCTACTTAAAATCGCAGCAGTAACCTCAAGCGCATAAGCGTGCCACTTCGGTGTTGCAGTTACTAGCGAAGGGACTCTAAATCCAAGTAAAACCCAAGGTAGTTTTGCCGGTAGTTTGATGATAATTTCTTGTTGTCCTGGACTTGTTGTGAAAGTTTCTGAACTAGTAGTTGGAATAACACTGGTTGAAAGGCCAGCAAAAAACTTTTCTGCAAGTTGGTACACTGCTGTGGGGTTAATATCTCCCACTACTACTAAAGTTGCATTATTTGGCGCATACCAGGTTTGATACCATTTTTTGAGTTTACTGACATTAAGCGCATAGATGTCTTTTGCAAAGCCAATAACAGGGTTGCGATAGGTATTTAAAAAAGCTTTTTCTGCAAATTTTTCATACGCCAAAGAAAATGGATCATCATCAACCCGCAGGCGGCGCTCTTCCAGAATAATTTGTTTTTCTTTGTCAAAATCTACTTTTTTGAGTTGCAAGTAACGCATGCGATCAGCTTCAAGCTCAAAAGCAAGCGCTAATTGACTAGCAGCTAATTCTTCGTAATAAAAAGTGTAATCTTGGCTGGTTTGGGCGTTTTCTCTTCCGCCTTCAACAGCGATTAATTGGCTGAATTTTGCCCCTGGGTGACAAGATGTACCGCGAAACATCATATGTTCAAGTGCATGTGAAATGCCGGTTATCCCTAAAGCTTCGTAACTTCCACCGACCTTGTACCAGATTTGTGAGACTACCACGGCTGCTCGATGGTCCTCTTTCACCAGAATTTTCAAGCCGTTAGGTAGATTAAATTCTTGCACCCTTTTAGAACTCTATTGGCCTTGCAACGCATGTTTCAACTTAGCAAATGCTGCTTGTTCTAACTGACGTACGCGTTCTGCAGAGATTGCATGTTGTTTTGCTAATGCGTGTAGTGTTGTTTTTTTGATGTTTAAGTGACGTTTTTGCAAAATGTCTCGACTACGAGAATCTAATTGCATCAAACAATGTTGCAACGCATGATGCTCATATTCAGTTGTATTATCGGTTTCTAGTTGTTGCAGAGGATCATAGCGTTCATCCATTAAATATTGCGCAGGAACCAGTTTGGTTCTGGTAGCACCGCCACCTTCATCATCTTGATCATCTACAGGTAGATCGAAGCTAGTGTCATAGGCATTCATGCGCGCTTCCATTTCATAAACATCCTTAGCGCTAACCCCTAATTCTTTGGCAATCTCATCAACTTCATTGCGCGTGGACCACCCTAAACGTTTTTTAGCACTACGAAGATTAAAGAAGAGCTTACGCTGCGCTTTGGTCGTAGCGATTTTAACAATCCGCCAATTACGTAAAATAAATTCATGAATTTCCGCTTTAATCCAATGCACAGCGAAAGATACCAACCGAACACCAATGCGTGGATCAAAACGCCGTACAGCCTTCATTAATCCAATATTTCCTTCTTGAATTAAATCACCTAATGCCAACCCGTAACCTGAGTAGCGCTCAGCAACACGGACAACGAAACGCAAATGGGCTAAAATCAATTTTTTTGCCGCTTCTAAGTCATTTGAATTAAACAGCCGCTCAGTAAGATCTTTTTCTTCTTCTAAGGTTAACATTGGGATTTGGTTCACCTGTCGAATGTATGCTTCAAGACTTCCGACCGGAACAAGCGATGTTAAGGTAGAGAGCGATTGGACCATGATATTGATCTCCTCTGCTTTTAATAGACGCAATTTTTGCTATTTTACAAAAATTTCGTGAAGAAAACTAGCGCAGTGGATACTTAAAATGTTGAGTTCTTTGGCAGTTACCGCTACGATTAGCCGTTTTTAAGCGACTAGGGAACGCAATGCCAAAACCTCAATCTAGTTTGAGCTTACGCCATATTGCTTTATTTGTGCAAAAATTTTCCGAATGTATTCACTTTTATACAGAAATTTTAGGGATGTCAGTCGAATGGCAGCCTGATGGAAATAATATTTATTTAACGTTTGGCGCAGATAATTTGGCGTTGCATCGTATTAACGAGGATTTTAATTGGTCTTTGCACCAGCGGCTAGATCATTTTGGTTTTATGCTTAAAAATCGTGAAGAAGTTGATGCGTGGTATAATTATTTAAAAGAGCAACAAGTTGCTATTAAAACAATCCCTCGTGATCATCGAGATGGGGCGAGAAGTTTTTATTGTCTGGATCCAGATGGCAATAGCATTCAGATAATTTATCATCCGCCTATTTGTGACAAATTGTGAAATGTGCGTGAGGGTTTAAGTAATGGTTAAAAATAAATTGAAGCTACATGGGTTTAATAACCTGACTAAAACACTTAGCTTTAATATTTATGATATTTGTTATGCTAAAACAGAAAGGCATCAAAAAGAGTATATTGAGTATATTGACGAAGTATATAACGCAGAACGACTAACTAAAATTCTGATTAACGTTACGCGTATTATTGGTGCTAATGTGTTGAATATCGCTTATCAGGACTATGATCCACAAGGTGCTAGCGTAACGATGCTGATCTCTGAGTTGCCAATGAAGCATGCAGATATGGCTAATACAGAATCACCGGGACCTTTGCCAGAAGCGGTAGTAGCACATCTCGATAAAAGTCATATTACTGTACATACTTACCCTGAAAGCCACCCAGATAATGGGATTAGCACCTTTCGTGCGGATATTGATGTTTCAACTTGCGGAGTTATTTCGCCACTTAAAGCGCTGAATTATTTAATTCATTCATTTGATTCAGATATTGTCACGATTGATTATCGTGTACGTGGATTTACCAGGGATATTAACGGAAAAAAACATTACATTGATCATCCAATCAATTCAATTCAGGCTTATATTTCCGAAGATACGCGCAATAATTATTCAATGATTGATGTTAATGTTTATCAAGAAAATGTTTTTCACACCAAAATGCTACTTAAGGAGTTCAACTTAAGTAATTACCTATTTGGATCAGGGCAAACGGATTTTTCTAAAAGCGAGCTGTTTGGAATTGAAGAACAGCTACGACGTGAGATGCTCGAAATCTTTTACGGAAGAAATATTGCCCGCATGCCTAAAAGCCTCAATAAGCAAGTCAAAAAGACCGTAGCGTTAACCAAAAAAAGGTCTTCTCGACGCAACAAAAAAACTTAACAGGTAACTATTCAGCCTATTTTGCAGATTTTTCTTAAATCGGTTGATTTGCATAATTGCTTTTTCTCTACTATAACTTCAGCTAAGAGTAAAAATATTTCTTTTTTAGGCTTAACGCAGCAAGGAAACACACATGAATAAAGATATCGTCAAAGGATATTGGAATGGGTTAAAAGGTAAGTTGGAGCAGCGTTGGGCTGAGTTTACTGCAAACGATCTACCGAAAATGAAAGCCGCCTATGAGAAGATGAGAGGGGAATTAGCAGATAAATACGCACAAAAAAAAGAAGAAACTAAAAAAGAGTTAGGTGAGAAGAAAGATAAGGTAGCAAAAAACAAGCAAGACAAGGATTAAAGTAGGGAAAACGGCTAAAAATTCTTTTAGCTATTTTGTCGTGACATTAACAAGGAGAGTATCATGGAATATAACCAAGACCCACGTAAATCACAGGCAGCAAATCAACCTAGCCAAAACCCAAGACAACAAGCTAATCCCCAACAAGGATCTCGTGAGCAACAAGGAGGTTTAGGTGGGTTTGGGAAAAAGCAACAAGGTGGCAGCAGCCCATATAATAAACCTGCTAATCCAAAGCAACAACAACCAGGGAAAAATCTCCCTCCTAAATAAGCTGCTTCGTGCTTTTGCTTTTTGTTGTCCCGCGCTTTATGCGCGGAACTTATAGCAGTTTCCAATAATATTGAGCTCAATATTATTGGAAACTGCTATAAGAAAGACCCGTCATCCCCGCGAAAGCGGGGATCCATTTACTTTAATGCCATCCACAGGAATTTTTTTTCCTTCAAAGTAAATACCATCAGCTAACCACGCAATTTTTTTTTCAGCAAACCAACGAATGACAAGAGGATAAATGGTGTGTTCTAGTTGTTGAACACGGTGTTTAAGGCTTTCTGGTGTATCGTCTGGATGAATTACTAAACTAGACTGAGCAATGATAGGACCATCATCAAGTGATTCAGTAACGAAATGAACCGTTGTGCCGTGTATTTTTGCGTGGGAAGCTAAGGCTCTTTCGTGGGTATTAAGACCTTTATAAGCAGGTAAAAGTGCGGGATGGATGTTGATAACCTGTTGGTTGAAATGTTGTACAAATGGCTTGCCTAAGATACGCATGAATCCTGCTAGTACAATTAAATCAGGATGGTATTCGTCTAGAACAGTTTTTAGCGCAAGATCAAATTCTTCTTTAGAGGCATAGTTTTGTGGGGTTACTACTCTGGTAGTAATGTTGGCTTTTTTAGCGCGCTCAAGTCCAAATGCTGTTTCACGATCGCTTAAGACTAAGGAAATTTTTGTGGGAAGTTGTTGGTTAGCAATTGCATCAATAATGGCTTGTAAGTTGCTGCCGTTGCCAGAGATGAGCACCGCAATAGAAAAATCTGACATTTAAATAATAACTCGAGGTTCTGGCTGATCACTTTGCTCAATTTCACCAATGATCCAAGCTGTTTCGCCAGCTTCTTTTAGAATCGTTAATGTGGCATCAGCATCTTGTGCTGCGACACAAACTACAAACCCAATACCGCAATTAAAAGTTTTGAATAATTCTTGATCGGTGATTTTGCTATGACTTTGAATCCAATGAAAAATTTCGGGTACTTCCCAGTAACTTCGATGCAAAATGGCTTGCGTATGAGCCGGCATGACTCTAGGTAAGTTTTCAATCAGTCCGCCGCCAGTAATATGTGCTGCTGCGTGAATATTGATTTTTGCCAACAAGGTTAAAAGAGCGTTGACATAAATACGTGTAGGTTTGATGAGAATATCTGCTAATTCCTGTTGATTTAGTTGAGTATTTAGTGAAATTTGATTCACTTCTAAAATACGTCGCACTAGTGAGTAGCCGTTAGAATGAATGCCTGAGGAAGCAATACCGATTAAAGCATCTCCTGGCTTAACTAGATGACCGTCAATGATGTGATTTTTTTCGACAATGCCAACACTAAAACCAGCTAGGTCAAAATCTTTGGCTTGGTAAACACCGGGCATCTCAGCTGTTTCGCCGCCAATTAAAGCGCAGCCTGCTTCATAACAACCATTAGCAATACCCTGAATAATTTTTTCGGCAATATCAACTTCTAAGTGGCCCGTAGCATAGTAATCGAGAAAAAATAGTGGTTTTGCGCCACACACAATCAAATCATTAACGCACATAGCGACTAAATCAATGCCTATCGTATCGTAGCGTTCAAGTTTTAGTGCAAGTTTTAATTTTGTACCCACTCCATCGGTGGTGGAAACCAAGACAGGGTTTTGATACTGCTGAATAGGTAGTTCAAATAGTGCGCCAAAACCACCGATGCCACCTAATACCTGACTAGAATGGGTGGCTGGCGCTATTTTTTTAATACGATTTACCAGGTTATTGCCTGCTGCGATGTCAACGCCAGCTTGTTGATAAGTAATAGACATGAATTTTTGCTCTTATGTTTGCGGTAAAGTTACGCCCTTTTGCCCATGATATTTCCCTTTTTTATCTTTATAAGAGGTTTCGCAAAGTTCATCTGCTTGAAAAAATAATACTTGCGCTACACCTTCATTGGCATAAATTCGTGCTGGCAGCGGGGTGGTATTGGAAAATTCCAGAGTAACTTGGCCTTCCCATTCAGGTTCAAGTGGAGTGACATTAACAATAATTCCGCAACGAGCATAGGTGGATTTACCAAGGCAAATTGTTAGAACATCACGTGGAATACGAAAATATTCGACAGTACGCGCTAATGCAAAAGAATTCGGCGGAATAACACAAACGTCTCCTTTAAAATCAACAAAGCTTTTGTCAGAGAAAGCTTTTGGGTCAACAATAGCAGAATTAACGTTAGTGAAAATTTTAAATTCGTCGGCACAACGAACATCATAGCCATAGCTGGAAGTTCCATAAGAAACGACGCGGCCTTTTTCAGTCATGCTGACTTGAGCCGGTTCAAACGGTTCTATCATATTGCATTCTTTAACCATGCGTCGTATCCATTTGTCTGATCTAATGCCCATTGTGACCTCTTATTTTTGTTCAATAACGATTTTGGGAAATTTGGAAAGAGAATTTTTCGCGATTTGCGCTAGTGGTTCAAGCATTTTTTGGGTTATTTCAACATAAAGCTGAGTAATTGTACCATCAGGTTCTGCAACTACCGTAGGGCAGCCTTGGTCTGCATGTTCTCTAATGCTGCGATTCAATGGAAGTGCGCCAAGGAACGGGATGTTAAATTGGCTAGCTAAATTTTCTCCACCGGCCTGGCCAAAAATAGCTTCTTGATGGCCACATTGAGAGCAGCTATGTAAGCTCATATTTTCAATTACACCTAATACCGGTACACGAACTTTTTCAAACATCATGATTGCACGCTTAGCATCTGCCAACGCTAGATCTTGAGGGGTAGTTACAATAACAGCAGAAGTAATAGGAATTTTTTGGACTAATGTGAGTTGAATATCGCCAGTACCAGGCGGCAAATCAATAATTAAGTAATCTAAATTTTCCCAAGCAGTGTTATGAAATAGTTGCTGTAGCGCTGTGCTCACCATTGGGCCTCGCCAAATCATTGCTGCATTTTGATCTACCAGATAGCCAATCGACATGGATTGTAGGCCATGTAGTATCAACGGTTTTATTTGTTGGTTTTCAAGCACTTCCGGTAATGTTTTTGCGCCCAGCATAACTGGTTGGCTAGGACCGTAGATATCAGCATCCAATATGCCTACCTTTGCGCCTTGTTTTACTAAAGCTAGCGCAAGATTAGCGGCAACGGTTGATTTGCCAACACCACCTTTGCCGGAGGCTACAGCGATAATATGTTTGATTTTAGGGGTTGCCACGCGGTTCTCCACAAAAGATGTACTATAGCATACAAGAAGGCTATTAGGGCGTGTTTACAATCTAGCTGATTGACAGATTAAAAAAATAACCTACCATGCGCAATATGGCGAATTTTTAAGGCTATGAATGATGAATAAGCGCGATCTCATCGCGAGTAGTTTTGGGAATATTTTAGAGTGGTTTGATTTTGGGTTGTTTATTTATTTAGCGCCAATTATCAGCCGACAGTTTTTTCCAACTAACGATTCACAAACTGCTACCATGGCAGTTTTTGGCGTATTTGCTGCAGGATTTATTTGTCGTCCCTTGGGCGGTATTTTATTTGGCTATTTGGGCGACAGGTATGGTCGTGTTCAGGGCCTGCGATGGTCGATTTTTGTCATTGCTTTTTCCACTTTATTGATTAGCATTTTGCCTTCTTACCAAACAATTGGAATTTTTTCTCCATTATTATTTACGGTATTGCGGCTGCTACATGGGCTATCAGTCGGAGGAGAATACAGTGGTGCGGCGATTTATTTAGCAGAATCAGCGCCGATTGGTCAGCGGGGATTTTTTACTAGCTTTGCCGCAATCGGAGCTAATGTCGGATTTTTATTTGCTACTTTAAGCGCCCTATGGTTGGAGTCTATTTTTCCTTTGTTAGCGATAGATCATTGGGTGTGGCGTATACCGTTTATTCTTGGCGGGGTAGTGGGACTATTTATTTTTTATTATCGGTTACAGCTATTAGAAACGCGCCCTTATCTTTTTTTAAAAGCTTCAAAACAAATTGAAACACACCCATTACTCACTGCTTTACGGAATTTCCCCGGAAAATTATTAAAAATTTTTGGGTTAACTTGCATGGGTTCAACCTTTTATTATGTTTTTTTTGGTTGTATGCCAAGCTATTTATCTAAGCAACTTAATGTATCGCTACATACCGCTTTTAGTGTGCAGGCTATTTTATTAGCACTAATGATAGTATTGATTCCATTAGCAGGGGTTTTGGGTGATTTTTATGGGCGTAAAAAAATGTTGCTGGTTGTTGCATTTGGAATCCTGATTTTTACCTTGCCTTGTTTTTATTTGCTACAAACAAAAATAGTTGCGGCTATTTTTATTGCGTTAGCAATTGCTACCCTATTGAGCTCATTAGAGCAAGGTAACATGTTGGTTACCTTTGTTGAAAATTGCCCATTAAGTGTTCGCTATAGCGGGATTGCTTTTGCGTTTAATTTGGGAAATGCATTGTTTGGCGGTAGTGTGCCTATGATGGTAAGTGTATTAACTTATCAGTGGGGTAATTTTGCGCCTGCCTATTATTTGATGGGGATGACGGTAATTAGTTTAATGGTTATTTTCACACTGAAGGAACCCGAGAGAGGAGTTGAAAATCCAGAGCTGTTCAGTGCTAGCAAAAAACGGTCGTTTTCGCCCTCCTTGCGAGTAAAAGCTCAGCCTCCCCCGTAAGGCCTGGGGCATCCATAATCTAGGTTACGTCGTCCCTGGTGAAGGCCATTCGCGATAGCGAGAGGAGATAGGCATTTTCATGGCCGAAGACCAGGGATCCAGGCGCGATAATCAGAGGATCTTTTCATTATCTTATCTGGATCCTCGCGACTCGATTGCGAAAGTTCAGTGCTTCTTTCCCTATTGCGGGCAATACCGCGAACTAGTCGCGGCAGCGCGAGGACGACGTGACGTAGATTATGCGTCGATACCTCAACCCGTGAGGCCGTCATCCTAACATTTTCTTTAATAACTCATTTAATTGTTGTGGGTTTGCTTGACCTTTACTTGCTTTCATAACTTGCCCTATAAAGAAAGCAAATAATTTGTCTTTGCCTTTTCGATATTCTGCTAACTGTTCTGGATGTTCCTGCATCACTTCGCTGATGATTTTTTCTAATGCAGTATCTGTAATCTGTTTTAGTCCTTTCTTTTTAATAATTTCATCGGCTGAACCTTCTTTTTCCCACATGGATTCAAATACGGTTTTAGCCATTTTCCCTGAGATGGTTTCATCGTGAATACGGGTAACTAATAATGCGAGGTCATTAGGTTGGATAGGGCTTTGTGTGATATCGAGGTTTGCTTTGTTAAGACAAGCAGCAAGTTCTCCTGTTATCCAGTTAGCAACTAATTTGCAGGGAACGTCAGTTGCATGCTGGACTGTTTGTTCAAAATATTCAGCCCATTCGCGCGACGAAACTAAAACGTTGGCATCATAATCATTGAGGCCATATTGTTTTTTAAAGCGGTCGAATCTTTGCTGCGGTAATTCGGGCAATTGGGCACGTAAAGCTTCAATAAAAGTTTCATCTAATTCAACTGGCAATAAATCAGGATCAGGAAAATAGCGATAATCATGCGCTTCTTCTTTGCTGCGCATGTGAACGTGTTTCATTTTTATCAGGATCATAAAGTCGTGTTTCTTGGATGACCTTCCCACCATTTTCTAAAATATCAATTTGCCGTTCAATTTCATAATTAATGGCGCGTTCAACAAAACGAAATGAATTAAGATTTTTAATTTCAGCACGTGTCCCCAAAGTGGTTTCACCAGCACGCCTTAGCAGATACATTGGCATCACAACGGAATGAACCTTCTTGCATATTGCCATCACAAATTCCCAAATAACGACTAAAGAATGCAGAGTTTTTAGATAGGCAATTGCTTCTTTAGCAGAACGCATATCAGGTTCTGAAACAATTTCTAATAAAGGTGTGCCTGCGCGATTTAAATCAATGCCGGTCATGCCATGAAAATCTTCATGCAATGATTTCCCTGCATCTTCTTCCAAATGTGCGCGAGTGATGTCAATACGTTTAAATTCCAATTTTCTAACAGGATATCTAAAAACCCTTTTTCAACGATCGGGTAATTCATATTGACTGATTTGATAGCCTTTCGGTAAATCAGGATAAAAATAATTTTTGCGAGCAAATACTGAGATTTTGGCAATTTTAGCGCCGATGCCTAAGCCAAATTTAATCGCCATTTTAACTGCATCTTCGATTAAGCACTGGTAATACACCTGGCAATCCAAAATCAATGGCGCAAGCTTGCGTGTTGGGTTCTGCGCCGAATGCGGTAGATGCACCAGAAAAAATTTTAGATTTTGTTGATAATTGCGCATGAACTTCAAGACCAATGACTGTTTCCCAATGTGTCATAGCGTAGTTTCTATATTAAATTTATTTGTTGACAATTGGCCCAAAGCAGTGCCGCGGTTTATGCGGATCCGTTCCGGAAACGCGTAGGATGATGATTGTCAACATCTGGTTGTGATGCCAATTGGTATGCTGCTGATATTGATGAGCAACATTTAACAAAAGGCTTTCTTCAAAATAATTACCGATTAATTGTAGCCCAACAGGCAGATCGTTAACAAATCCCATCGGAATTGATAAGCCCGGTAGACCAGCTAAATTCATGGCAATGGTATAAATATCTGATAAATACATGCTAATGGGATCATTGGTTTTTTCGCCTATTTTAAAAGCAGGGGTAGGGGTGGTTGGGCCCAGAATAATATCTACTTTTTTAAATGCTTCGACGGAAATCTTCACTGATTAAATCGTCGTATTTTTTGCGCTTTAATATAATAAGCATCGTAATAACCAGCAGATAATACATAAGTTCCAATCATGATGCGGCGTTTAACTTCAGCACCAAAACCTTCACTCCGTGAGCGACAGTAAAGATCTTCCAGATCAATTGGTTTTTCGCAGCGATAACCATAGCGTACTCCATCATAGCGGGCTAAATTAGAAGAACATTCAGCCGGAGCAATAACATAATAAGCAGGAACGGATAAGATGGCTATTAGGTAAACTAATATGAAACTATTTTAGCGCCAGTTTTTCATATACTTTAATCGCTTCCTCAATAACGGCAGCCATATTTTTGTCTAGCCCTTCAAAATATTCTTTTGGTAAGCCAATGCGAACTCCCTGTAAATTTTGTGAAAGTGTTTGGGTATAATCAGGAACTGTCTCGTGGCGCACTGGTGGAATCTTTTTCATCAAATCCAGCCATGACATTTAATAAAAGCGCAAGATCTTCTGCGCTTACTGCAAAGGGGCCGCCTTGATCAAGACTGGAAGCAAAAGCAATCATGCCATAACGAGAAACACGCCCATAAGTCGGTTTGATTCCGGAAATACCGCATAATGCAGCTGGTTGGCGAATAGAGCCACCGGTATCAGTTCCTGTACTGGCTGGCGTTAAGCGAGCGGCAACAGCAGCAGCTGAACCACCTGAAGAACCGCCTGGAACTCGAGTAAGATCCCAAGGATTTTTGACGGCTCCGTAATAACTATTTTCATTGGATGACCCCATGGCAAATTCATCCATGTTGGTTTTGCCAAGTAATACCGCGCCAGCATTTTTGAATCGCGTGACAACAGTTGCATCATAGGGAGCGATAAAATTGTCGAGCATTTTAGAACCACAGCTCGTTTTAATGCCTTGAGTGCAAAAGATATCTTTTTGTGCAATGGGAATCCCATCTAATGGGTTTAATAATTGTTGTTTTTGACGGCGCTCATCTGATGCGCGTGCTTGTTCAAGTGCTTGCTCGCTTAAGGTAGTAATAAAGCTATTAATTTTGGGGTCAAGTGTTTTGATACGGTCTAAATAGGCCTGGGTGAGTTCAACACTAGTAAATTTTTTCTGCTTAAGGCCATCAATAAGCTCGGCAATGGTATAGCTATGCATAATTTAAGTTTTTTCCTTCTCAATGACTTTGGGAACAAGATAAAGACCCGCTTCAACCGTTGGCGCATTACTTTGAAAAAGCTCACGTTGATTCGTTTCAGTAACGATATCAGCACGCAGCCGTTGTTTTAACGAGAAGGGGTGGGCCACCGGGGCAATGTGTGTGGTATCAACCCGGTTCATTTGTTCGACTAAGTTTAAGATATTAGACAGATTTTCTTGATAAATGGAGAAATCTTCGTCTTTGATGGATAGTTTTGCCAATCGGGCAATTTTTTTAATATCGGCGTTAGTAAGGGTTGACATATCGATGTTTTTGTATAGTTGATGTGTAAAAAAATTATAATAACATGCTATCATGTTGCGCAATGGCTATTATTTAATTTATCAAAATTCACCTAAGGTAACACAACATCATGTTTAAGTTAATTCGCGGACTTTTTTCAAATGATCTTTCCATTGACCTTGGTACAGCTAATACGCTTATTTATGTCAAAGATAAAGGAATTGTTTTAAATGAACCCTCAGTAGTAGCAATTCGCCAGGAAGGCACTGGTGCGAGACGAGTTGCTGCAGTAGGTGTTGATGCTAAATTGATGCTAGGTCGAACACCAGGCAATATTAATGCTATTCGTCCTTTAAAAGATGGTGTTATTGCTGACTTTCAGGTTACTGAAAAAATGCTCCAGCATTTTATTCATAAAGCGCATGAACGTCGTCGATTTTTAATGTTAACCCCAAGTCCACGAGTATTGGTTTGTGTCCCTTATGGTTCAACGCAAGTTGAACGTCGTGCAATTCGTGAAGCTGTTATGGAGGCAGGGGCTCGAGAGGTTTATTTGCTTGAAGAACCTATGGCTGCTGCATTGGGTTGTGGTATACCCATTGAAGAAGCACGCGGTTCTATGGTGGTTGATATTGGCGGAGGCACTACAGAGGTAGCTATCATTTCGCTCAATGGTATTGTTTATGCGCAGTCTGTTCGCATTGGTGGCGATAGATTTGATGAGGCAATTATTAATTATGTACGTCGTAACTATGGTAGCTTGATTGGTGAGACTACGGCTGAGCGGATTAAACAAACTATTGGTACTGCTTTCCCGGGCAGTGAAGTTAGGGAAATTGAAGTGCGAGGGCGTAATTTAGCCGAAGGCGTTCCCAGGACCTTTACTTTAAATAGCAATGAAATTTTGGAAGCGTTGCAAGAACCGTTAGCTGGAATTGTTGGCGCTGTTCGTGCGGCGTTGGAACAAGTCCCACCTGAATTAGCTGGTGACATTGCTGAGCGTGGTATGGTTTTGACTGGTGGAGGCGCTTTGCTCAAGCATCTCGACCGATTCTTGATGGAAGAAACTGGTTTACCAGTGATTATTGCTGAAGATCCCTTAACATGCGTTGCTTTTGGCGGTGGTCGTGCGCTTGGCCTAATGGATACAGTTGATGGTGATTTCTTGTTAAAAGAATAAAGAATTTTTTAAGCTTTTTCTTTGTTTTTAGCCTTTCACTTCATATAACTCCAATTTGATAATCATCTATACTTTAGTAAAGGAGTAGGTATCTACTTTTGCGCTTAATTTGCTTTAAATAGCGAGCGGAAAGCGGTTTTTTTGTCATTTCAAATAAAGGCTTTTGATAAAACCTTAAGGATTGGTTGGTATGGTAAACAGGCGGCAGATTTAAAAAGGTAAGGTAGGCTGATGTTATTAAGTTTTTAAAGAGGCAGTGTAATGGCAGAAGATAAGTCATCAAGCGGTAAAGTTGAGCCAGAAGTGGCAAAAAACACCGATGCAAAAAAGTTGTCTAAGGTTAGGCAACAAATTGAGCAGAAACAGACTATTTATGATCAGTTGGCAACAAAGCTTACTGCGCTAAATGATTTGCCTCGTTATTTTTCTGAAATGCAGCAGGTTGCGCAACAAATGTTGCCATTGACTCGTAATCTTGAAGAAGCCCAGGAGAAATTGCGCGCTAATTTTGTCACCGAGGGTTTGGTAGATATTGTGTTAGGCATTTTTGATTCCCCAGATCGGCAGGATTGGAAACTGGTGCAGTGGCTGAAAAGTTTCAAGCAACAGCAGGATGAATTAAAAAATCAAATCAATCAACGTAAAGCTATTCAAGAAAATCTTGATCAAATGGTGAAACTAAAAGATCCACTTGAGCAGAAAAGCACTGAAGTAATTACTAGTAGTGTAAAGATTTTTTCCGAAAGTATTAATTTATTTGATGAAGTGTTTTTAAGTGATGCTGGATCCGAAACAGCGAAATGGTCGGTTGAAATGGGTAGTTGGAATGAAAGTATGGGTAAGCTGACGCAGCAAGTACAAGCAATTCAAACTCATCAAGCTAATTATCGTGAAATAGAGGTAGTAAAAAGTTCTGAAATTGTTGATGTAACTCAAGCTACACTAAAAGATCAGTTAGTCAAATTAAATGCAGAGCTCAAAGCATTAAGAGAATCTGAGCAAGAATTTTCTGAAGATATACGTGAGAAAGCTTATCAAGACCAATTAGCAAAATACAAGCTAAAAGGAGAGCAAGAAGATATTTCGCCGTTAATGTTGGCATTATTAGATACGGCGTCAGATCAAAAGGAAAGGTTTTTTGGGGATTTAGCAAAAAGCAATCCAGAATTAGTAAATTTAAAAAATAAAACTGGGATCACACCGTTGCATGTTGTAATACAGCAACACCGTTTTGATTTGGCAAAATTATTATGGTCTAACGGAGCAGATATAGAAATAGAATCTCAAGAAGTTAAAAATAAATTTTTACATCTTGCTGCGAAAGCAAAAGATGGCGAATTAGTGAAAGTTTTGTTAGATAAAGAAGCGCAATTCGAGGTGCAAGATAAAGAAACCGGTGATCATCTTTTACATCTGGCAGCAGAAAATGACAATGATGAGCTGGTGGCATTTTTATTGAAAGAAATAAATAGTTGGTGGTTGAGTTCTAACAAAGCGCAGACAATTAATGCACAAAATCATGAAGGAAATACCGCTCTTCATCTTTCCGTTCAAAGTGGTTCTATCTCTGTAGTAAATCAATTATTAGCAATCGAGTCTATAGAAGTCGATTTGCCTAATCGTGCAGGTAAAACGCCATTAGCATTAGCAATTGATAACCGAAATATTAAATTAGTGAGGTTATTAATGGGGAGAGGTGCACAGCTAGGCGCTAATATGCAAGAAGCTTATCGATCGCTAGCGATTCGTGAGTTAGAACAGCAACCATTTAAAACTCAGCCTCCAGCAAAAGTTATTTTGCCTACAATAGTTGCTAGATCTACATCTAAGGAATCAGCAGTGCCAGTAGCAGAAAAAGCAAATGAGTCGATAGGCTCACTGGTTGATTATTATGAAACTTCAGATTTTGCATCGGTATTCAATCGTACTAGAAGGATAAATACACAACAAAAATTAAATTTAGTAGCAGATATAAAAAATAAAAATGCTGAAGGCAAAAATATCTTACACCTTGCCGCTGAACGTGGTGATGTGAATATGATTCAATTTCTGTTGGTTGAAGAATATGTAACGAAGAATGATCTAAAACTGCAGAAAAAAGATGTAGGTACTTTATTGCATGTTGCCGCAGATAAAGGTCATCTGTCGTTAGTGCAGTATTTGGTGAAAGATCTACAGATGGATGTGAATACTATAAACGATAGAAGAAAAACGGCATTACATGTTGCTGCTGAACAAGGCAGATTAGGAGTGGTGAAATTTTTAATTAGTGAAGGAGCAAAAACTAATATTAAAGATCAAGAAGATAAAACACCATTAATTAGATTGAATGAATTAGAGCCTGCTCCTGCAGCTGATAACAAAGCAATAAAACAGCGCTATAAAGTGTTGCGTAAAGAAGCAGCTAATAATATTGACAAAATTGTTGTCGATGGCCAAGGGGAAACATTATTACATCTAGCCGTCGCAACTAATGATGTTCACTTTGTAAATAAAGCATTGGCGCAGCAGACTAATAGAGAAAAATTAAAGCAAATGCTTGAGTGTGTAAATAAAGCGGGGAATACTGCGCTGGATGTTGCTATCCAACAAGGGAATTTTGAAATTGCTAAGGTGTTAGTGAAAAAGAGTATGGAAGTTGCCGCTAGCCTGAAGAGCAGCCAAGTTTTTTCACAGTTGCCTCTCTTGTTTCAAAATTATTTAAGCGGCGCCAATCTAGAATTATCAGAAGAATATCTAGAGATTAAAGATAAACAAAAAACAGAATTATTTATCGCGGTAGAAAAGGGCAATGTTCAATATGTAGAAAATTTGTTTAAAACATTGGATAGCCAAATGGCAGATTTGCCAGCATCAGCTGTAAGTAAAAAGCAATTAATAACTCGCAGAATTTTTGAACTGATTAGCTTACCGAGTGGAAAAGATGATGAGGGTGCTATTGGCCAATCTCAAGATAAAACATTACTTGATCCGCTAGCACGATGGGGGTTGGAAAGACAGCGTGCGATATTGCGCGGTGAAGAAGAAACGGAAGAACAAGCAGCACAAAAACAAAATTATGCCAAGATAGCGCGTCTTTTAATTCAGTATGTTCCTAGAAGCATGTTGCCGCCACAAGGATTAGGTTTTTACGATTTGTTAGATGGTCATTTGTTTGAGTCCCCTGAGCTAACAGCACAAAGAAAACAGACAACGGGCGATGGGTTGACTAAGCCATTCAGAGAATTTAGTAAAATGTTGGGAGAGAGCTTTGAAGCGCTAAAACCAGTGTATGACACCCTGCCAAATATCATTGAAGTTTATAAAAGAAGCAAGGATATATTCAGTAAGAGTTCAGAATTTAGCCGCTTAGATGTGGAAAGCCGTGAAAATCAACAAGGAAAAGATGCAGTTTTAAAAATGAACAAATGGAGTAAATCTAATCGCAGTATGGATGTCAACTTTAAAGATGGAGAAGGCAACACCTTATTGCATTTAGCAGTTCAAGATAATATGGAGGCGGTAGTAGCATGGTTAATACCGGATGGGTGGCAAAAGCGAGTTAGTAGATTTTGGGAAGATATGGCGGGTAAGGTTGGTGCAAAAGCAGATGATTTTATTGCAGAAAAGATTGGAGATATTGGCGGCAACATCTTAGGGGGAATAGCCGAGAAGGCTACTGGATTGGTAGCTGGTACGGCAATTACTATCGTAACGCTACCTATTTTGGGACCATTTGCTCCACTTGCCGGTATAGCGGCTGGAAAAGCTGCTGCTACTGCTGTGGAAAAGATTACTGCGGTGGTTTCTGGAGCAGCATTTGGGTCAACGGAAAATGTGGAAATTATTAAACCGGATGGAGTTGATTTCAATCAACAAAATGCTGCTGGGGATACAGCATTGCATATCGCGGCACAAGACGATAATAAACTTTGGATGGTAGTGATGTTTTTACCATTAATAAAAGATATTAATGTGCGAAATAATGCGGGAGAAACACCATTACATGTTGCCATACGTTCTGGTAGTAAAAGTGTTGTTGCTGCATTATTAAATGCTGGAGCAAAATTAGATATTAAAAATGCTTTTGGCGAAACGCCTTTGCATTTGGCAGTACAAAAAGGGGATTTGAGGCTGTTTCGCATGTTGTTAAAGTATGGCGCTGACCTAAATGCACAGACTAACCTTAAACAAACAGTCAGTGAGCTTATCGAAGCTAAACATAATTTATTAGTTAAAGAGTTAGAGCTTGCCAAACAGAAACAGGGAAAAAATGAGGCATTAATCTCCTCTTTAGATGAACAAAGACGTCAATGTTTTTTGATGAAAAATTCTCTGGAACAGCATATAAAGCACAACCAAATTTTTCTAGTAAAGAAGACAGAGAATGATGCAGCGCTAGAGAAAACATGGAATGAAGCGCAAAAAAATGCTAACACTCGCCAAGCTCAGTCAGTTACTCAAGATAAGTTAGGGAATACATTATTACATTTAGCTGTGCCGTGTGGGGATACTAAATTGGTTAGTAGTGTATTGGCAGAAAAGAGGATTGATATTGATCGATGTAATCAAGCAGGGGAAACCTTACTGCATATCGCGGCGCGCACCGGTCATGTAGAGATGGTGCAATTACTGTTAAAGCATAATGCTAATATTGATATTCCAAATCGGTATGGAAAGAGACCTTTTGAAGTAGCTAGTAGCCAGGAAGTGCTCAATGTGTTCAAGGAAAGTATTGGTATTTCATCACGATCATCCAGTGGTTTTAAAGTGGCGGAGGTAGAAATAGATCAAAGCAAAGTTTTTCCACCACCATTTGTTCAAGAGAAAAAAACAGTAACACCGTTATCATCACCGCGTCTTACTCAAGGTGGAGATCAGGAGCTGCCTACGAGAAAGTCTGGTCGTGAACACAATTAAGAAAGCATTATAGAAAACCTGTCATGCCAGCGAAAGCTGGCATAACAAGCTTTACTTTATGCTATGTTTTGGTAAAAGCATCCAACAAAGTTTCCTGGGCTGAAATTTTGGCTTCGGAGCTAAGAGCAATGACCCGTTGATAATTGCTATCTTGATTTAACTGCCAGCTTTGTGCGTTATCAGCTAAATAAAGACAAAGATCTTCATAAATGTGCTTTGCCAATTTTTTATTTTCTATTGGGAAACATACTTCAACTCGCTTAAAAAAGTTTCGCTCCATCCAATCAGCGCTGGAACAGAAAATTTTTTCCTTTCCGCCATGTAAAAAATAATAAATACGTTCATGCTCTAAAAATCTTCCTACTATTGAACGAACTTGGATATTATCGGAAATTCCTGTGACCCCTGGGCACAAACAACATACACCACGGACAATTAAATCGATTTTTACCCCTGCTTTTGAGGCTTTATAAAGTAGCTCAATAATTTTTCGCTCAGTTAAAGCGTTGATCTTGATCATGATATGTGCTTTTTTACCAGCTTTCGCATATTGAATTTCATATTCAATAAGATCTACTAGTTTAGGAAATAAAGTGAATGGCGCATGCAGTAATTTTTTAAGTTTAATTAATTTGCTTTTGCCAGTTAATTGGGCAAAGACTTTTTGCACATCTTCGCCAATAACTTGATTGTAAGTTAACAGACTATAGTCGGTATATTGTTTTGCAGTATGGGCGTTATAATTGCCAGTACTAAGATGAGAATAATTTTTGAGTTTTCCACCTTCTTTGCGCACGATTAACATGAGTTTAGCGTGAGTTTTAAAATTTACTACACCATATACAACTAATGCTCCTGCCTCTTGTAGTTGATTTGCCACTTCGATATTAGACTCCTCTTCAAATCGAGCGCGAATTTCAATAACAGCAGTAACTTCTTTGCCTGCTTTTGCCGCATCCGCTAACGTACGCACCAACAGAGAATCATTACCAGTTCGATATAACGTTTGTTTAATAGCAAGCACGTTAGGATCATTGGTGGCTTGCTTTATGAGTTCAATGGTAGTGGTAAAGGATTGATAAGGGTGATGAATCAGAATGTCAGATTGGCGAATAGAGGCAAATAAGTTTTCGCTATAAATCTGGGGGTTGTTAAGAGGAGGGTAAAATAATTCTGGACGATTTAAGCTATCGACCCATGTAGTAAATCGACCTAGATTTACTGGCCCGTTGAGCATAAATAGATCATCTTGATCAAGACTATGCTTTTGCAATAAAAATTCCACAATAGGCGAAGGACAATCAGCAGATATCTCCAATCGAACAGCCGTACCATAACGTCTTGTAGGCAACAAATTTTGAATGGTATGGGCTAAATCATCGGTTTCTTCTTCGAGCATTAAATCGCTGTTACGTGTTAACCGAAAAGCGTAACAGCCATGAATCTTCATGCCAGGAAAAAGCTCTTTTGCAAAAGCTTTAATGAGATGGCTTAACATTACAAAATAATTGCCTTTGCCGCAGATATTTTCTGGTAAGGCTATTGCGCGTGACAAAATGTGTGGCACATGAATAATTGCCAGACCGCTTTTCCTGCCGAAAGCATCTTTGCCTTCCAATTCGACAATTAAGTTCAGACTTTTATTAACCAAACGGGGAAAAGGGTGCGCAATATCAAGACTGATTGGGCTAACGATCGGAACGACTTCATTGTGGAAAAAGCGTTTAAGCCAGTTTTTTTGGGTTCGACTCCATTCATGTTCAGCTAAGAAATAAAGATGCTCTGCGGCTAAAAGCGGTAAGATAGTTTCATTTAAAATTCGGTATTGTTCTTCGACTAAATTATGTGCCAGATGGCTAATTTGTTTTAATGCTACTGCTGGCGAAAGATCATCGTTATGAGCGGTAAATCCGCCATAAGAAAGTTGTTGTTTTAACCCGGCTACACGAATTTCAAAAAATTCATCTAAATTAGAACTACAAACCAGGATAAATTTTAGCCGTTCCAACGCAGGGATTGACTCATCGAGAGCTAGTGCTAAAACCCTGAAATTAAATTTTAAAAAACTAAGATCACGGTTAAGATAAAGTGCTAAGTCCATTTTTCATCTTTTTTTCATTGGGTTATTAGTATATTATAGCAGCCCAAATAAAAGTGATTGATTAAAGGCACGTAGCTCAGTGGTAGAGCATCACCTTGACATGGTGGTGGTCGGTGGTTCGATCCCACTCGTGCCTACCAAGCTTTATTTTTATCCACACCTTGCATAATCCAAAATGAAATAAAACTATGTTAGTTATCACTTTGCCTGATGGTAGTAAACGGCAGTTTCCCCAAGCTGTTACTGTCCAGGCCATCGCCGAATCTATCAGCCCAGAATTAGCCAAACAGATGGTTGCTGGCTGTGTGAATGGTCAATTGGTTGATACCTCTTATTTGGTTGAAAAGGATGCTGCGATTGAAATTGTCACAGCAGATCATCCCAAGGGCCTTGAAGTGTTACGGCATTCTGCAGCGCATTTATTAGCACATGCGGTTAAGGAATTATTTCCCAGGCACAAGTAACTATTGGTCCAGTGATTGAAGATGGATTTTATTATGATTTTGCTTATGAACATCCATTTACCCCAGAAGATTTGGAACAAATTGAACAGAAAATGCATGAAATTGCCAAACGTAATTTGAAAGTTGAACGTAAATTGGTATCGCGAGATGAAGCTATCGCTTTTTTTACAAGATTGGCGAAGAATATAAAGTAGAAATTATTGAAGATATCCCAGCAAATGAGCAGCTTTCTATTTATCAACAAGGCGAATTTGTTGATTTATGTCGTGGTCCACATGTTCCAGAAACAGGTCGTTTAAAAGCATTTAAGCTCATGAAAGTAGCTGGTGCTTATTGGCGCGGCGATGCTAAAAATGAGATGTTGCAACGCATTTATGGTACTGCTTTTCCCGATAAGAGGCGCTAACTACTTATTTAAATCAACTTGAAGAAGCTGAAAAACGTGACCATCGTAAAATAGCCAAGACAATGGATTTATTCCATATGCAGGAAGAAGCGCCTGGCATGGTGTTTTGGCATCCTAATGGCTGGACTATTTATCGAACGATTGAGGAATATATTCGCGAAGTTCAAAAGACGCAGGGTTATCAAGAAGTTCGTACTCCGCAAGTCCTCAGCCGTAGATTTATGGGAACATTCGGGGCATTGGGAAATATTTGGCGAGGAAATGTTTACGACGCACTCTGAGAATCAAGACTTTGCCATTAAGCCAATGAATTGCCCTTGTCATGTGCAAATTTTTAAACAGGGCTTAAAAGTTATCGTGATTTACCATTGCGGTTGGCGGAATTTGGTTGTTGTCACCGCAATGAAACATCTGGTTCCATGCATGGCTTAATGCGAGTCCGCTCAGTTCGTCCAGGATGATGCGCATATTTTTTGTACTGAGGCCCAGATTCAAAGTGAAGTGATTCGTTTTATCGAGTTGCTATTTAATGTGTATGCGACCTTTGGGTTTGATGATATCTTAATTAAATTAGCTACTCGCCCTGATAACCGGATTGGCACTGATGGATATGGGATAAGGCAGAAGAAGCGCTTAAAAACGCATTAGATCAAAAAGGATTAACCTGGAAGTTCTCCGGGAGAAGGCGCATTTTATGGCCAAAAATTGAATTTCATTAAAAGATAGTTGTAATCGTGTGTGGCAATGCGGCACTATACAGGTCGATTATTCTATGCCGGAGCGCTGGAAGCGCACTATATAGCGGAAGATAGTCAAGCAAAACGCCGGTCATGTTGCACCGCGCTATATTAGGGTCGCTAGAGCGTTTTATTGGTATATTAATTGAACATTATGCTGGAAAATTGCCGCTGTGGTTTGCGCCTGTTCAAGCGGTGATCATGAATATCACTGATCGTCAGGCTGATTATGTGCAAGAATGGGTTAGAGTTCTTACACAACAGGGTATCGTAGTCAAAGTCGGACTTGAGAAATGAGAAGATCGGCTTTAAAATCCGCGAACATACATTAAGTCGTGTACCCTATCTATTAGTGGTTGGCGATCGTGAATTAGAGACCAACACAGTTTCTGTTCGGACTTATCGAGGCAAACAGCTTGATAACGTAACATTAGAAGCTTTTACTCAGCGTTTAGCTGATGAGGTTAATTCTCGGCAGATACCTATTTTAGAGGAGGAATAAGCAATTAAGAAAGCTGACAAAGCATTTCGCATCAATCATGAAATTCGCGCTAGCCAGGTTCGCGTGGTTAGTGCAGAAGGCGAAAAAATCGGTGTTTTGAGTTTGAGCGAAGCATTAAAAATGGCGGAAGCAGCCACGCTTGATTTGGTGGAAATTTCACCACAAGCAGATCCGCCTGTTTGCCGTATTATGGATTACGGTAAATTTGTATTTAAGCAAAACAAACAAAAAAACCAAGCGAAAAAGAAACAAAAGCAGATTCAAATTAAAGAAATGAAAATTCGCCCGGCAACTGAAGAGGGTGATTATCAGGTTAAATTGAAAAACTTGATCCGGTTTCTTGAAAGTGGGGATAAAGCAAAGATAACCCTGCGATTTCGAGGTCGAGAATTAATGCATCAAGAATTAGGTATGCAAATGATGCAGAGATTGTTAAACGATCTCGCTTTTTATGGTACTGCAGAGCAATTACCTAAGTTGGAAGGAAAGCAAATGGTTATGGTGCTTGCGCCCGCTAAAAAGAAATAATACGTTTTAAGAGGATATTTTATACCTCTCGGAAACAGGTTTGCGGAATTTTTTCGGTCAGTTTACAAGATATTTTAATGTTCTGATTGAGAAAAACCGCAGGAATACTGGCCTGTATTTCGAGGTTTTTCGATTGAAGAACATTAAAATATCGAAGTAAAATGAGATGAAAAAAACCACAAACCTGTTTCCGAGAGGTATATTATGGCAAAATTAAAGATGAAAACTAACCGCGGCGCTGCCAAGCGATTTAAAGCCACGGCTAATGGTTATAAGCATAAACAATCGCACAAACGTCACATTTTAACTAAGAAGTCTAGCAAGCGGAAACGCCAACTAGGTGGTACTGCGGCGGTTAAAGATTGTGATGTGTTGTCGGTTCGACGTATGTTAGGCGATGCTTCTTAAAGGTAAAAAAAGTAAAAACGTATTCTCTATTTCGTGAGACCGTCATTGCGAGCGCGAAGCGCGCGGCAATCCAGTAAAAAGGCTTAAATTTCTTTGCTGGATTGCTTCGTCGTGCTACGCACTCCTCGCAATGACGGCCTCACGGAGAGAGGTTGAATTTGTAAGATCAGAATATTTGGAGAAAAATCATGCCAAGAGTTAAGCGCGGTGTTACAGCGCGAGCAAAACATAAAAAAGTGTTAACGAAAGCAAAAGGCTATCGCGAGGCGCGCAGCCGAGTTTTTAGGGTTGCGAAACAGGCAGTTACTCGTGCAGGGCAATATGCTTATCGTGATCGTCGTCAGAAAAAGCGCGTATTTAGAGCATTATGGATTGTCCGTATTAATGCTGCTGCACGCGAACATGGTCTTTCCTATAGCCGTTTTATTGCGGGTCTTGAGAAAGCTTCTATTGCTGTCGATCGAAAAATTCTTGCAGATATTGCTGTATTTGATAAACCAGGATTTGCTTCTTTAGCTGAGAAAGCTAAATCGGCGTTGGGAGCGGCTTAAACTACGCCATACTTTTCATTCCCGCCAAGCCAGCGTTCAATGAGTGCTTCCACATGCTCGGGATAATTTTGCAGCATTTCTTCGGCAAGCTCTTGAACATGGGGCAACCATTTTTGATCGCGGATAATGTTAGCGATGCGAAATCGTGCCATACCAGTTTGCTTAGTGCCCAATACTTCGCCGGGCCCCCTTAATTCAAGATCTTTTCTAGCAATTTCAAATCCGTCTTGACTATCACGAATGGCGGAAAGTCGCATTTGTGCTTGTTCGGACAAAGGTCCTTGGTAAAGTAGCACACAATAACTAATTGCTGCCCCTCTGCCTACTCGTCCTCTAAGCTGATGCAGTTGCGATAATCCTAATCGTTCAGAGTTTTCAATAATCATAAGGCTTGCATTGGGTACATCTACCCCAACTTCAATGACGGTTGTTGCGACGAGTAAATCAATTGCGCCATCACGAAAGGCTTGCATCGTAATTTCTTTGTCTTGAGTTTTCATCCGGCCGTGAACTAATCCAATGCTAATTTTTGGTAGAAAATCGCGCAAAAGTTGTGTGGTTACTTCAGCTGCTTGACATTGTAATGCATCAGATTCTTCAATTAAGGTGCATACCCAGTAAGCTTGTTTTCCTTGTGCGCAGACGTTTTTAATACGTTCTATGATTTCATCACGGCGTTGTGAAGGAATCACTACCGTGGTGATAGGTTTTCGACCTGGTGGTAATTCATCAATAATGGATACATCCAAATCAGCATAAAATACCATGGCTAAAGTTCGTGGAATGGGTGTGGCGGTAAGTATTAATTGGTGCGGTGTATAATTTTGGTTGATGCCTTTTTGCCAAAGCGCTAATCGTTGATGAACACCGAATCGATGTTGTTCATCAATGACTACAATACCTAGCGATTTGAAGTCGACGCCTTTTTGAAACAACGCATGAGTGCCGATGACGATTTGACTTCTGCCTTCTTTAAGCTCGGCTAAAAATTTCTCTTTGGTTTTTGTTGATAAATGACTAGTTAAGTAAGAAACTTCAATATTAAGTGGCGAAAACCAACGTTGAAATTGCTGAAAATGCTGTTCGGCTAAAAGTTCAGTAGGCACCATTAATGCAGCTTGAAAACCATTTTCAATAGCTTTTAACATCGTTAATCCAGCGACCACAGTTTTTCCGGAACCTACATCACCTTGAACCAGTCGCAGCATGGGTGTTTCCTGACAGATATCTTGAGAAATTTCTTGTAACACCCGTTGTTGCGCTTTGGTTAAAGGGAAAGGTAAGTTAGCTAAAAATTCTTGTGTTATTGAAGTATGTCGAGCAAATGGTATTGCTGCGTTGAGTTGGAGATTTTTTCTTAACCTTCGAAGACTTAAATGTTGCGCGAGCAGCTCTTCTAAGCTTAAGCGTTGTTGTGCTGGATGTAGACCTTGTTCTAAAGCAGCTAAGTCAGCAGATTTTTGTGGACGATGTACTTCATATAATGCTGTTGCTAAAGTCGGTAAATGAAATTTTTTAAGTAAGATGTCAGGAATTAATTCAGGAAGCGCGCTATTTTTAACTAAGTTTAATGCTTCAGCGGTTAATCGTCGTAACACGCTTTGATGCAGTTTTTCTGTGGTTGGATAAATAGGGGTTAGAGTTGTATCCAAGCCATTAAAATGATCGGGTTGAATCTGACGATATTCAGGATGAATCATTTCGGCAGAGTGATTCCAGAAGCGAACTTCTCCAAAGCAGCGAAAATTTCCACCTTGATCAAATTGTTGTTTCTGTGCAGCGCTAAAATTAAAAAAGCGTAACGTCAGGATGCCAGTACCATCATCGAGATAACAAATTAGTGAAGATTTTCGACTACGAGTTAATTTGGTTTCAATGATATTCCCTTGAACAACAGCATATTCTCCAGCGATGAGTTGATTAATGGGAGTGATTTTAGTTTTATCTTGATAGCGCAGCGGTAGATGAAATAGCAAGTCTTGTATGGTTGAAATGCCGCATTTTTTTAATAGCGCATAAGTTTTTGTCCCTACGTTTTTAAGTGAAGTGCAGGGATGGAGTAAGGGATTTTGATCAAAGCTTTTGTTCACAGTGGGCAACTAAGCCTCAGTCAAAGAAGCTTTAGACCATGGGCCATGCATATGGTATGAGTATGTCATTAGCTTTCCAACTTGCTTACTTAATAATTTATCGGCAACCCAAGTCGTTAATCCAACCACTGGCCCGCCAGCAATTGTTGCCACAATCGGTAAACTTGAGGTGATCTGTGGAGTAACACTTAAATATAAATCGTAATTTTCATTGGCAAGGCTAATGTTGCCTTTCATTGAGATAAGTGCAACGGGGCCATCCCAATAAGTATCTTTGGTATAAGCATTGCCATTTTTTAACATGAAATGGCCGCGCATAATATCAAATGGAAACCCTTGCTTTGATACATCACTAAAATCTAAAGTGAGATGCCGGGGTAAATTTTGTAAGCTAAAAAAGTTTAGTAATTTGCCCATGCCGATTTTTTGCGAATTTTCTTCGCCAATATCTACAATTCGTCCATTATCAAGCGCTATATCAAGATAGCCTGATAATGACTGGATGAGTGGATCATAAGGTGGGTTAGGCCATCCTAAATTAAATGATAATTTCCCATTTTTGCCGACAACACTAGCAGGCATACCAAGTCTAACCAGTGTACTACCTATATCGTGAATAGTTACTTGCCCTGATAGATTGCTGTACTGACGATTGGCAAACATTTGCCAATTACCTTGTGCAAGTAAAGCAAATGCTGGTGACTCTGCAGATAGACGTTGAATTTTCAAGCCATTTTCCAATGGAGCTAATACTAGCTGTGCTTGGCCAAGCTGTTTGTTGCCATAGTGAAAATCGTGCACAAAACAATTTAGTGCAGGAATATCAGTAGGCGTTAAGGTCGATTTTTGGGTCTGGTTATTTGTTTGCAAGTAAAGTTTTTCAAAATGAGCATTCCAAGCAGCTTCTTTGTCATCTGGAATGGTTATTTTACCGATGATATTTGCACTATTTAACCCAAGCAGCCAATCATTTTCTGTTCGTGATAAATCAAATTTAATATTTTGAAAATTTTGCTGAAGTAATTGGATGTTATTAAATTGCAGACTAATTTGTTTTAGGATTTTTGGCCAGAATGTAGTTGAGGGAGAAGTAGAATTTTTTTTTGATGATTGAAATAATCTTTTCCATTCTTCCCAATTAAAGTTTGGTAATGAGCCTGTAATCCATAACCCTACTTGGGAAGGCAATTCTGCACTATCAGTGCCGATTGAAATATTGCCGCGATCAAAGTCAAAATTTTTGAAATGGTATTGGAGTATACCATTCAGTTTATTGGCATACTTAAAATTAATTGTTGGTGGATAATTTTCACCAAAAGTAATTAATGCTTGTGATGGCATTAAATCATTGGCGGATTTATTAAAAGGAACTGGTAAATTAGTTTTGATACCTTTTAGATTGGAAGTAATTAACAAATGGTTAGGTTCTTTATTTGTGCTGTGTGGAACGCTGAGTTTAGTTTGGTAGGAAAAATTTCCTTCAATATAGGGGAGACGTGGTAATCCAAACGCTTTTTGTAGATCTAGTATCCGTGCGTTGCCACTGAATTGAAGTAATGTTTGTGTGCTTTCATCATTGTTGATATTTATAGTAATTGGCTCGTGAAGAAATTCTGCTTGAACAACGCTTGTTTCAATACCATCTTGGGTAAAATGTAAAATGCCGCTAAGGTTTTCAAAAATAAGCTGCTTGAATGGTAACGCCACAGTTGCTTCAGACATATCAATATTGCCATGGACTTTAGTAGGGACATTGTCGCTTTCTAAATTAGTATCGAGAGTTAATTTAATTTCAGAATCTCCATCTATCTTTAATGGGCTTAACGTTGAGCTGAATTTTTTATTAAGAGGGCTCTGGGCAATGAAGCGAGCACCATCACGCAAATCGCCGACGATATCAGCTTGAACATGAAGAGCCGCATCTATTCCTTTAAGAATAACTGGAATTTCAGCATAAGCTGATTTGATTTGGCTGGAAAACACTTTCCCAGAATTGATGAGCACACTCATTTTAGGGCCATCAAAATTCAATTTTGCAAATATATGTTTGATAACTGGCCAATTAGGGAGATATCGAAATGTGACATCATTGATCTGTGCATGTACTGCAAAAGTGCCTTCTTTATTGGGGAAAGGAAAATTTTTCAGTGGCCCATGTAAAATTAATGTACCGTTGCCGCCAGCGATAGATAAAAATGCTTGGTCGAACCACTTGATAAAATCAGGGGTTATAATTGCAATTGGTAAATAAGTAGAAATTTTAGCATTAGCATTTACAGTGAACTCGCCAAATAGATTGATGAATGGACTTTGATCATTAGATGGAAGCCATAAACTCATATCACCTTTAAATTTTGCATCTGAGTTGTTGATTTGTGCATTTACTGCATTAATTTTGTAGCCATTAGGTAAAATTTGCCAATCGATATTTGCTTGTGCGTTCTCAAAAAATATGGGTGATCGAAAATGTTTTGGAAAAATTAAGGTTGATTTTTCGCTATCTAATCTAAATTGTCCCATCTCATTTGCGATCTGTAAGTAACCGCTTAATTGTTGGATTCCTGGAATTTTTTGCCAGGGGTTAATATTGAAATTATGAATTTCCGCAGCAAACTTCCAATTCAAAGATAATTTATTATCGACGAGTGAAACAGGTTTAGTGAGTAATGCAGCTGAAGTAGTTGATGTTTGCGGCAAAGTTGTGGTTGCCTTAGATTCCGCGGCGGCGTAAGGGTATTCTAAGAAAATATTTTTTAAGTCACCCTGAAGATTTAAGTGTTTAATTAATTTTTGATTTTCAATGGAAAGCTTACCTAGTTTGGTCAGAGGTAACCAAAGATTGGCTAAATGAAGATTGCTTGCATGAATGGTGTATAAGCATCCACCTTTTTTTATGGGTAGCGCATTAATCTGCAGATTTTTTTCTAGCCAATTTTTTCCATCTAAATTGAATTCTAACCGTTGTAATTTGAGTAACCATTGATCATTTATTTTTCCGTGCCATAGAAAATGACCTAGTAGAGAATTTAATTGCCAAGCAATGGTTGCAGAAGAAGTTGTTTTGTGAGCAGAGGAGGGCGGTAACAGGTTGGGTTGAATAATTGTAAAGTTATTTGCATCAATTGAGCCCTTAAGATATTTAAAATTGTGGTAGTTAAATCCCCAGTGAAGGTTAAGCTTATTTATTTTACCGTTGGTGATCTGCCATCCTTTTATATTGTATTCTTTGAGTAATGCCCCCAAATTAGTTTGGTAAATTTTTAAGTTTCCGCGATGCTCATGCCAATAGTTATAAGAAGTTAAGAAAAAATAAGGAATGTTAATTTTGCTGCCATCAGGTTTTTGCCAATCGATGGTAATGTGATCCAATTTTATTTCGTGCTCTAACATAATCCATTGAAAAAGTTCTGATAAGCTATCAAATGAAGGCGAATTTTTTTGGTTAATTTCGGGCAATCCTTTAATGATAATTTGATTGTTGGAAATTTGTTGAATATTAATATTTGCGCCATTGATATATAAATGCCCGACGACTGGGGTTTTTTGCCAAAGTGATGCTAAAATTTTAAACCCTACCTGTAATTGCGAGATTTTCAATGTGGGTTCTTTACTTTGCTCATCGAGAACGACGAGATTTTTTAGCATCACTCCAGGTTCTGTATCGAGCCAGATACCTTTTGAAGATTCAATTTTTACTGGATGGTGAAGAATTTGGGTTGCCAAACCCTCAATGTCAGCTGTTCGTGTGCCTAAAATAGGAATAGCAATGTATAGGGCAATCATGCAAGCCGCGACAATTAAGCTAAATCCTAAAAAAATTATGGTTGAAGGTTTTATGAGTTTTTTCAAGATGCTTGTTCTCTTGATTTAATGATGTAATTAAAATTTGTTCCCAAAAAATAGGGTATAGTATACCTTAAATGGAGAGCACAGTAGCCTACACGGGGGGAGAACTTAGAGCAATCGCGTCAGAATTGAAACGAAGTAGAAATTAAAACTAAGCGTTCCCTCTCCCAGCCCGAATGCTGAAAAGGGCCGTGATCTGCTTCTGGGAGAGGGACAGGGTGAGGGAAAACCACGGGGCGATGTAAGCATAAATCCTCCGAAAGAACCTCAGAAAACAGCAGCAGAACAGATAGTGAAGTTGATTCACTTTCCCTCACCCTGTTCCTCTCCCAGAAAAAAGTTAGAAGATTTTTCTATGCTTTGGGGCTGGGAGAGGGGACGCTTAGTTTTAATTGCTACGTTGTCTTTTCAAAAAAGACTTGTGTACACCATCTCTGGCGCGATTGCCGTGGAAGAGGCTAAACAAAATTTATTGAAAGGTTTTTATGGTCCAAGAAACACTGCGAATTGCTACGCGTAAAAGCCAGTTAGCGCTTTGGCAAGCTCATTATATTAGGCAAAAACTTGAGCAATTATATTCAGGGATAATTATTGAAATCGTACCTTTAATAACAGAAGGAGATCGCCTTTTGTCGGCGAGACTCGCTGATTTTGGTGGCAAAGGGCTATTTGTTAAAGAGCTTGAGCAAGCGTTATTGTCAAATCAAGCGGATATTGCAGTGCATTCTATGAAAGATCTACCAGTCTCTTTCCCAGATAGGTTGGTGTTGGGGGCAATTTGCCAACGAGAAGATCCACGAGATGTGTTTATTGCCAATCACCACTCATCGCTTAAGTTACTTCCGAAGGGGGCGCGTGTAGGGACTTCAAGTCTTAGACGCCAATGTCAACTCAGGCGTTGTCGCGATGATATTGAGCTGATTAATTTACGTGGCAATGTAGATACTAGGTTGCGTAAGCTGGATGAAGAGGAATTTGATGCAATTATTTTAGCTGCAGCAGGGATCAAGCGGTTGGGATTTGCTGATAGGATTTCAGAATTTTTGCCGGAAGAATCATTTATTCCTGCAGTAGGACAAGGAGCGTTAGGGATAGAATGTCGCGATCAAGATGACCGTGTTGCCAAGTTGATTTGGCCACTTAATCACTTGGAAACAGCACTATGTGTTACCGCGGAACGCAGGATGAATGAATGTTTAGGAGGCGGATGCCATGCGCCTATTGCTGCGCATGCTACATTTGAAAATGACAACTTAGTGTTAAGAGGAATGGTAGCTAATCCATTTACTTATGAATATCTTGAAGATGAAATCAGCGGCAGCGACCCGCAAGAAGTGGGGTTAGAACTTGCTGAAAGGTTGCTTGCCAAAGGAGCAAAGAAATTGCTTGCGGGAGATAAGCATTAATGTTTGGAAAGAACTCTCTTTGCGTGCTTATTACCCGCCCTCAACCACAAGCCAATGAATTGGCAACGAAGCTGACTGAGCAGGGAAATAAGGCCATTGTGTTTCCAACTTTTTCAATTGAAGATCCATTGGATCAAGCGGCATTGCATACAGCGATTTCTACACTTGACCAGGTGGATATTGCTATTTTTGTTAGTCCACGCGCTGTTGAGAAAACACTGCCCATTTGGTTGACTTACTGGCCTAAAATACCGAAAAAACTTTTGCTAGTAGCTGTTGGAAAAAGTACGGAGCAGGCTCTTAAAGCTTATCTTCCTGTGCAGGTAGTGTGTCCTGAAGATGAATTTAATAGTGAAGCGTTACTTACATTGCCTGATTTGCAAGCAGTTCATCATAAAACCGTGATGATTTTTCAGGGTGAAACTGGGCGAGGATTATTAGAAAAAGTGTTAACGCTGCGAGGCGCGAAAGTAAAAATAGCCATCTGTTATCGTCGCGTGTTATCTTCACCGGTTAGTTTGCCGGGGGTACGTGAGTGGCAGCAGGCAGGTGTGAATCGGATTGTTTATACTAGTGCGGAAGGAATGCTAAATTTATTTAAGTTGGTTGATGATAAAGCGCATGACTGGCTAAAAAATATTCCATCCTTAGTGGTGAGTCCTCGTTTGGTAGAATTAGCCAAAGAAATGAATATTCAAACTGTTATTCAAAGTCAAAATGCGCATGTAGATGCTATTATTGAGACCTTAAATAAGGAAGATAAGCTATGAATCATGGTGAATTATCAGAGAAAAATGAATTCGAAAATAAACCGATGGATAAAGAGCATAAAACTAAAAAATGTTTTTATGGCAAGTGGCTATTTATTTTTGCTCTGGTACTTTCATTGCTTGCTATAGGTACGAGCTTAAGCATAGGAAAGCTGTTGTGGGATAAAATGGCTGATCTTACAACTAACCATACCATTATCGAGAACTCGCTAAAAAAAGTGCAACAACAATTGCCAGAATTACAAAGCGAAATAAAAAATCAGCAAGAAAGTATTAATGAATGGTTAAATCAAATTAAAGCGACAAAAAGGAGTTGGGTTTATCGTGAAGCAGCATATCTTACTAAGCAAGGAACTTATCAGCTTAAATTGGCTAATATTGATGGGGCTATTGGATTATTTAATGATGCACTAAATACGTTGAATACGCTTTCAGTTCCACAAGCCGATGAAATAAAAAGTCATCTTGTTGGCGTGATTCGGGTATTGAAATCAACCAAAGTGGTTAATCGAGATAATATTATTAGCCAGCTGGATCAATTGAAAACTCAGGTAGAGAAATTACCGTTAAATCTTCCGCAAATTGCAAATGCAAAAGTAGCTAATTCTGCACAGAATACTGCTTCAGGTATTTTAAAGCCATTACAAGAAAGTTGGGAGCAAGTAAAACAGTTAATTGTGATCAGGCATCATGAAAAACCGATTGAACCGTTGATTACTCCACTTGAACATGTTTATTTAAAGCAAAATTTAACATTGCAACTTGAGCAAACAAATATGGCAGTGCTTTATCGTGATAATGATCTTTATCATTCAAGTCTGCAAAAAATTACTACCTGGGTTAAGCAATTTTTTGATCCTCATGCAGTAGCAACTAAGGAATTTTTAACAGCCATCGATACGTTGTCACAAATTGATATTACGCCTGCATCTCCAGACGTATTTGCTGATTTGCATGGGATTTTAGAGCAATTAGAGGCTAAGGATGTGGTATGAAACGTATTATAGTACTCATTTTTTTAGTTGCTGCGCTTTGGTTGGGTGTAAAGATCACTGAAGATCCTGGCTATCTTTTAGTTGCCTATCATCATTGGACAATCGAAATGCCTTTATGGTTAGGTGTAGCATTGGTGCTGATTATTTTTTGGCTTTTTTATGGCTTATTTCGCCTGTTTTATCACCTCAAGCGAACCGGAATCTATTGGCAATTCTGGTCAAAGAAACGGCGCAGCCAACGTGCAATTGAAAAAACCCATCGCGGCTTTTTAGATGTTTTGCATGGTCGTTTTAAATCAGGAGAAAAAAAATTATCACGAGCTGCCAGTGATAGTCCGCTTACTTTAATCAATTATTTAAATGCAGCAAAAGCTGCTTTTTTCCAAAAAGCTTATGCGCGCTCGGAACATTATTTTCGCCAAGCACTTAAACAAGAACCTAAAGCCTCTATTGCAATTGGGATTACTAAAGCAACACTTGAAGTTGAAAATCAAGCTTGGGAAGATGGATTAAAAACTCTTAAACCTCTTGCAGAAAAAGCACCAAAAAATCCCAATGTACTGATGTTATTGAAAGTGGTTTATCAGCATCTTAACGCTTGGCAAGATTTGATTGATTTATTACCAAGGCTAAAAAAATCTCCTTTGGAGAGTCGAGACTCTATTATTGCAATTGAGCATGAGGCTTATTTGGTCTTATTAAAAAATTCACAACTGGCTGCAGATGTTTGGAGCACTATTCCTCGTTATCTTAAAGCTGATCCGGAATTTATTAGTTGTTATGCCGAGCAGTTATGCCAGGAAAATCAGCCAGCTTATGCAGAAGTTATCTTAAGCAAATATTTGCGGTATGAATGGAGTGATGCGCTGATTGAGCTTTATGGCAAGACGCTGACTAATAAGCCAGCGGAACAACTTCGATTTGCCGAACGATTTTTAAATCGATATCCAGAAAATCCAGTGCTTTTGCTTTGTTTGGGTAGATTAGCAATGCGTGCGCGTTTGTGGGGTAAGGCGAAGCATTATCTTGAGATGAGTGTTCAGCAAGTGCCTTGTGCTGAGGGTTATGAGATTTTGGGTAAGGTGTTAGAGATTTTAGGTGATAAGGATGCAGCGTTTGATCTTTATCGGAAAGCGTTGCAGCATTAGTGTGTTTATTTTGCAGAACTTAACTTAACACTTGGCATGTGAATCAATTCAAAAAATCCGTAGCAGCAAACGGGTCCTGTCGCTTGCAAGCACCCCATTGTGCAAAAAGCGCACAATGGGGGCCCCGCTTTCCAGCGCCACCCGTTTGCTGTGAAAGTTCGTTACGTCGTCCCTGGCGAAGGCCATTCGTGATAGTGAGAGGAGATAGGTGTTTTCATGGCCGAAGACCAGGGATCCAGGTACGATAATCAGAGGGTCCTTTCATTATCGTATCTGGATCCTCGCGACTCGATTGCGAAAGTTCAGTGCTTCTTTCCCTATTGTGGGCAATCTTGCGCGAGGACGACGTGATGTACTTCCACCGCTCTATTTATACTATCAGTGCTTTCTGTGAATGCTGTTGTTGCTCGTAAGTTTCAATCTTCTCATTAACAGAAGCATTCATAATCGCAGGTCTGAAAAATCCAAAACCATAATCATGTACCGTGTGAGTTTTCATCATTTCACAGAATTTGGTTTTATCTGATTTTTCTTCGGCGCGAGTATCCCGTTTTCTCTCTGTTGATTTGTCATCTAACTTATCGAACGCCCCTTCTGTAGCTAGGGTAGTTAACCGCGCCTTAATTGCTTCCATGATTTTTTGCCAGGTACGAGTGTTACCATAATTGCAGCGGAATAAATCTTGTTCTTTTCGAATAAAACGATAAAGATTTTTACCATCTTCATTATGTTTATTTTCTACTAAGGCATGAAGTTTCAATATTTCTGACATATTCAAGTGGCCAACGCTGTTTTCCACAATCAACACCGCGCGAGCTTTTTGTTTTGTTACCCAAGCACCATTCCACTGTTCGGATTGGTTAGTTGGCGCGCTACGCATAATTTGTCCAAGTGCAGCCAAAATCTCATCACCATTTAATTGTGCATTTTTTACCATTTCTGCAGTGATAGTAGTGTTATCAGGGTTAGCTAGCTCTTGATTTGCCGGGCGTTTTTTGGTTTTTTCTTTTGAAGAGTTTTCATCATCTATTTCCACTAGTGGTAAATCTAAATTCTCATCCTTATCTTTTCTTTTTTTCTTTTTACTTTTATCTTCCACTGGCGGTTTTTTCAAATCAGCAACTTCTTGAGTTAATTTTTGATTAGCCTGTGAAAGACGAATTTTTTCTTGCGTTTCAGTGGTTAAATCTTGCTGTAAAGTTTGATTTTGTCGTCTAAGCTGTTCGTTAGCTTGTTCTAGATTTTGTTTGGCTTCATTTTCTGCTGTTAGCTTAGTATTTATTGCTTGTCGATCTTTAATCAGTTGTTCATTTTGATTTTTTACTTGAAGATTTTCTTGTTTTATTTGCTCAAGCGCTGTAGTTGCAGTGCGTAACTCTTCGGCTGTTTTTCTGTGGGCATCTTCTATTACTTTAGCTTTATCAATAGTTTCCTGATTAGTTTTTGCTAGAATTTCGTTATCTTTTTGTAATTTTATAGTTCCTTCTTGTAGGCGTTGATTTTCTTTACGTGCAACATCAAGTTCTTTACTAAGATTATCTGTGACATTATTGCGTTCTATAATTCGTTGTTTTGTTGCTGCATGTTCTTTACTTTCTTGTTCTAATTTTGTTTTAGTAGTTACCAATTCCTCATTGGCTTGCCTGGCCTGGTCCTTTACGGTGGTTAATTCCTTTTGCAAAACTTCCTTTTCAGTGGTTACTTTTCCTAGATCTTTTTCTATTGTTTCAGCTCTCTTAGAAATTTCCAGGGTTTTTTCTGCTACAGTAGTGCTCTCTTTTTGTAATCTTGTATTTTCTTCTTTCGAGTGCTGGTTTTCTTTACGTACAGTATCAAGCTCTTTACGAATATCATTAGCTGTACTCTCTAGTTCTTTAACCCGTGCAGAATATTCTTTGGTTTCTTGCTCATATTTTGTTCTAATGAGTCTCAATTCCTCAGTAATTTTCTGGAATTCGTCCTGTTTGGTATCAGCCCCTTTTTTTAGAAACTCATTTTCAGAAGCAAGGTTTGTATTTGTTTCTACTGCCTGATTCAATTCAGTACTTAGCTGAGTGTTGTTTTTACGAAGCTGTTCATTTTCCTCTTTGAAAGAACGAAGATCTTGCGCAAGAATTTCTTGCTGTTTTTGAAATTGTTGAACTTGTTGGGTTAAAGTAGCTTTTTCGTTGTCGTTAGCTTCAAGTTTAGAAGGTACGGTAGTTAACTCTTGTTCAAGTTTTTTAACCTGACTAGATTTTGTATCTAATTTCTTTTGCAAATCTTCCTTTTCAGAAGCGAGCATTTCGTTTGTTTTTTTTGCTCGATCCAGGTTGGTTTTCAGCGTGAGAGCTTCTCTGCGAAGTTGTTCGGTTTCCGCTGTGTTTTCTGTGGCACGTTGTTCTCGGCGTTGCTTTCTCTCAAGTGAGCGTTTTTGCTGTTCTTCTTCTAATTCTTTGTCTATAGTTGAACTTAACGGTAAAGCGGAGATAGTTACTGATGTATCAGTCATTCTCGCTGATTTTTCCACGCTAGTTGTTTTAGCGGGAATTTGCTCTTTAGCTTGAGTAGCAGTTGAAGAACTATTTCCCCATGGTAAAAAACTTCCCATATAAGAAGCGCTGCGAGAGAATAAACTCTTGGGTTGTTGATAGGTTATTGTTTCTGCATCTGAGGCTAAATTAGGTTCTTGTGCTGCTTCTTCCTCAAAGTTTTTTGCTAGCTTTTCTGCTTCTTTCTCCGCTTGGATTAAGTCTTCTTCTTTTGCTTTGATACATTCTTCAATTTGATCCAGTGATAATCTTCTAGCGCTACCGGTAAGAGAAAATTGTTTATCAGTTATCCAAATAGTTTTTATCCTAAATACATTGATATATTCTTGAGCTGCTTCTCTTATTGATTTAGTTTTAACATTATCAGTAGTTTTGGTTAGACTCTGCGTTAAATTGGCAGACAAGGAGTCCATTTCAGCAGCTACCACTTTAATTTTGGCTAACTTTTCCTTTAATGCGGTTAAAGCCTTAGTTTTTTCTTTAAGGGCTAAATTGTCTAATTCTGAGAAAGAATGCGTTAAATTTACTGTGCGTGTGTCCCACAGGGTTCTCTTACGCTCGGCTTCGACTAATAATTGTCTCAATTCGCTAATAGCAGATTTTTCCGCAATTTTTCCTGCTAGCGTTTTTTCTAAAGCTTCAACATGCTCTTTAATAATGGATTGCAAAATCTCATTATTTTGTGGGGTAAGGCAATGCGCTAACTGCTTCAATGGTGAGTAAACAGCAGTATAGTGAGAGTCGCCTTGACGATCATAGGCACTGTTATGTTTATGTAAAGCAGGGTCTTTCCCTAAAAGATTGTCTGTATTATAAACCGTGCCGCAGTTGGATTTTCTTGAATCATGTCCATGTGCAGTTGCATAATTACGTCCACAGGTAAGTTTTTTTGGCCGTTGCTCTTCGGTAAATTGAGTGTCTCGACTCCACGCTAAGTATTCAAATACATATTGTGATAGTTCTGTGGTTACTTGGTATATACGTCCAGGATTTGATCCACCCAATATGTTTTCATAGTCACTATTAATGAGTTCATCAAACAGTAATCCATTTTGCACATAAATTTGGAACAATGCTCTAGCAATTTCGATTTTAGCTGCCAGTTGTTCACCTTCATTCCATTCTGGAGGAAAACGATTAGTTTGAATATTTAATCGTTTTACCATGGCGTCAATGACGTCTTTGCCGACTGGTGCGTGGGCAGAAAGCATCGCATTGGCACCATCTAATGCAAAAGATATAGGCATTACATGTGGTAAGTAACTTTCTTTGACTAACTGCGCCACTCTTTCTCTAGAGATAACACCGTCTTCAATTAATTGTGCCAAGTTGAGTTTAGATTGGTCTTGTGCGTTAGGAGGGGTGCCGCCCATCGTTTGTTGATCTAATCGTCCTTCCATAAATGCACGCAGAAAATTCAAGCCGTGATTGGAAAGTAAGATGTCAAATTGAACTCCAGCCTTGTGTAATCGTTCAATAATTTTTAAAACAAAATAATCATTTAATCCTCGATCACCTAATTCATCCCCAATAAATACTAATAATGCTCTGACATCATTTATGCTTGCGCTATCAATGATTCGGTCAAACTCTGCAATAATTTTTTTCCGTTCATCAACAGAAATACTTTTGTTCAGGAGATTTTTATTGCGATAAATATCGCGTATTTTTTCGTAATCAGATTTCGTTGTGGTCAATACATTGTGATAATTTAACAGCCAAAAAAGCTTTAACCCGTTAGCATGTAAATCCCCAAAGAGCAGTTCACCTTCTTGTGATACGTCAAAATCAGATCGTTCTTCGCCTGGAAATTCGTATTCGTCAATATCAACTGCTACTCGCAGCATGCGAGTGGTTTTCACCATGGCTGATGCTGGCACAACCAGTGTTGGTTCAACCAAATCAATTTTTAAGTTATTTTTAATTGATTTACGAACGGTTTCAGCGCGTTGCTTAAGGTTGGCTAAAATAGTTGCTGCTATATCTGGCCTAAAATTTTCATTCACATCGGCAGCAATTTCTTCTACTGCAATTGCTAATTGTTTAGGATGTTTGCTAAATAACTCCGCCGCATTTTGATCTTGCAGCAATAGCTGTAAAGCAATATCGGAACGACGAGTTAATTCAGCAATCGCTCGTTTTTTCGCCTCATCATCTATACCATCGCGATAAGCTTCTTCTGTTAGCCCTGCGATTAATTTCTGTGGCAATAATGAGAGTTTGAGTCGAGTGGTGAGTTTTTCGTGAATGTAACCAAGATCTTTTTGAACATGTGGGCTAGCCTTATATAAGTTTGCACCAGCACCTGGAAAACTAAACTTGGTAACCATACCCACATCATAATATTCAAAATCCACGGGGTTTGTTAAGTTACATTTATCAAAATCTATTTTAACTAAATGAGCGCTGTTAAGCTCTTCAGAAGAAAACCCATAATTTTCGGCATTAGTATCACCTTCTTGCAGATAATTTAGTGTCTCATCAATAATACCAGTACCTGGTGAAACATTTTTTGCTAAAAATTCACGCCTTTTCTCCCTAAAATTATCGTCTCTTACTGCGCATACTGCATATTGATCTAGCTTGCGAGAAGCAGCGAACTGATTATCTAATAAACATTCTGAAGAAAAGTGTTGCTTGCTAATTAAAGTAGCTATTTTAGAGGCAAGAACTGCATTAGGGGCATAGTTAATGTCCCCTCTGACATAAAATATTTTTTTACCGTTATTAGCTAAAAAAGTATTGTCGCCAGTATCGCCTTTATGAATTTTATTAATCTTTTTAACCAAAAAATATTCAGCGCTTTTTTCAATTCCTTTTTTTTCAGCTAATAAAGGCCTGCTGGTAAAAAACGGTGGATAAAGTGCCTTGCCAAACTGAATTTGGCCATATTGACCAGTAGTTGGCAGTTTCCCTGTTAGCGTTAATGCGTTAATCGCGAAGGGTAAGTGGTAATGGCATAGGTCTGTTTTGTCATAGGGTAGGTCAAGAGCATTAATAGCTCTTCCTAAATGATAAGCATTTAACAAGTTAGTATATTTTTGATTTAATTCTTCAGTTTTGGTGTGGGGAAGCTTATTTGCGCTAACTTCTTCGATAGCTTGGTTAATTTCCTGCTGATGTGTGGCATAAATCTTTTCTATGCTAGCGGTGATTGCGGTGATAATTTGTTGGTACTCTTTGCCATCTTGTTTTTTTAATTGTGCTAATTGATTGGCAAAAGTATTAAGCTCTTCAGAAGAAAGTATTTCGTTGTTATTGGTGTGTTGAATAAGCTGAGTTAATGATTCTTTGAGTGTATCTGCAGAATTCAGGTTGCTACCAGACGCAAAGTAGTTAGATGAGGTATTGTGAAAAGAAGAATCAAAAAATGCTGATTTGCTTAAGTCTTGAATAGATTGTTCTGGATTAAAAACTAAAATTGAATCACTTAAAGATTTGCCTTCTGCCATACGGATTTTCTCAATTTGTAGTTATGAATTCATGCATCCCTACAAATCAAATCATCTAAAATCTGATTGGCTAATTTATATCTCTCCTTAGGCGAAAATAACTGCCGCTTGACGGTCATTTAAGTTATTTTGCCTATCATATCGAAGAAACCTTAAGGAAATATTAAGAGAGGGGGTTTAGAAAATGGAACGCAGGGCGGACTCATCAAAATAGTTAATAGTTTACCTCTGCGTGTTACCTCCATGCCTACGTGCCGCGGCTTGTCCGCGGCATCCAGTTTCTTAGAATGAATTTTGATGAGTCCGCCCTGCTTGCAGGAAAGTGGAATTATCTTGTGTTTTTTATTTTACCCCGGTTAAAATAACCTAATAGAAATTTTACCCCGGTTAAAATATGAAAGATCAATTATTGGCATTGATTCATCAAGCTAACCCTTGGCTGGCTCAGCCCGACGCTTTGATCATGGAAAATGGATATATTCCTCGGCTGCAGACCGAGAAGCTTCTTTCGTCCGAGTGGGATAACCTTTGGCTAATTCTGGTTGGACCAAGACAAGCAGGTAAGACGACCCTCGCGCGGTATCTTTCGCAGTTATTGATTAAACAAAATCGTTTTCAAACACTTCTTTATCTTAATTGCGATCTGCTAGAAATACGTCAATGGCTAACCAATTCGCTTTTTATCAAAGAAGCGATGGATACATTTCAGCTAGAAAAACCCATTATTCTCATTGATGAAGTTCAAAGGTTGGAAAATCCTGGGTTATTACTAAAAGCCTGTGCTGATTTGCGATTGAATATCAAGATGATTGCAACAGGTTCTTCGCAACTCGAAATGAAGAGTAAAGTACAAGAATATTTAACCGGACGTCATTTAGAGACGTTGATATTACCGCTGAGTTACCAGGAGTTGGGTAGTTTTAATGAGCTGCAGCTCATTTATGGATGTTATCCAGCGGTGGTAAAAACAACGGAAAAAGCAATTTTACTTCGTCAGATTTATCAAGATTACATTACAAAAGACATTATTGAAATTTTAAAGGTTGGTAAATCAGATGCTATGCAAAAACTGATTACCTTAATAGCACATAGTTCTGGGCAGTTGGTGAACTATAATCAGCTTGCAGCAGATTGTTCGATTTCTAATTCAACAGTACAGCATTATTTGGCTATTTTAGAAAATACCTATACGGTGGCGCGTGTTACTCCTTTTGTTGGTAATAAGAGAAAAGAAATTACCAGCAACCCTATTTTTTATTTCATTGATAATGGTTTTAGGAATCAGTCATTACGTAATTTATCGACTTCTCTCGAAGTGAGACAAGATGCTGGGTTATTATTTCAGAGTGCTGTTTTTCAGGAGTTACTTAAATTTAAAGTGCAGAACTTTTATGACATCACCATTCACTTTTGGCGGACACAAAGTGGTGCTGAAGTAGATTTTGTGCTGTATAAAAATGCTGACTGTATTATTCCAATTGAAGTAAAATATAGAACAATGAATCGCCCGGTAATAAGTCGTGCTTTTCGTTCTTTTATCGAAGCTTATAAACCAAAGTACGGTTTTTTTATTACGAAAGATTTTAATAAAAAAATAATCATTGATTCTTGTGAAGTTTCTTTTATTTCTTTCTCACAATTGGTAACGTTGTTTAAGGTGTTGAAGACTATTTTTGGATAGATTCGCTCTAGCGTGCCAAATAGTTCTGGTAAACCTGATTCAACTGCTTTTGCACCTCAAGGGGTTTTTCATGTGGACAATTACAAATAGAAATAATTTTTTTACAGATATTCGGATCTGTCACTTCAAAATTCCCTTTTTCAGGAAAGGTTACCAATGCTTTAATTTCTCGTAATTGCTTTTCATCAAACGAATAATCATAGGCCTCACCACCGCGGCGAAATGTAAGATGTTTTCCTCTTAAATACAAAGCAGTTTGATTTTTTTCACGAGTTTCTGATGAAGGTACCTCATGACAGACAAATACCCGACTGTAACCTTCGTTGATGAAGGTATTAAAAGTGTTGTCATGAACCACGCTACCATCCTTCAGCGCTTTATGCGGCAGTAAAGAAAAATCCTTTCTTTGAGTGCTTAAAACAGGAAAGCTATAGCTTTTATCTACTTTCATTAAATTTTCTTTAAATTCAGCACAATCATTTTTAGAAACTGCTATTTCAGCACGAATCCAATGACAAAGGTGTTCTAATTCTCGCTTATTTTGTGTAAAAACACGCATTACATCGTTTACAGTAGGGACTTTCCCACCAAGGAAAAACCAATTCTGCTGCTTCTATCGCTCGCAGTAAAGCTTGCTCAATTTCATCATGATTTTTCTCAAATTTTTCAATAACCTTTTCAGCAATATTAAGAAATTTATCGCATACAATACGCTCAAAAGGATGTTTCCAGTTGTCAAGTAACTTCTGAATACTTAGCCCTTTTTGTATTGAAGCACCGTAATCAAAAGTAACAACACGGTTGCCAGAAACGATTCCCCAATTTGCAGAGTGCACATCATACCGACCTGTCAATAATGAAACCAGAAGCATTTCTTCATAACCTTCCAAGGTCTCCGTTAATTTGAGGCGCTCATTGTAATCTTCGTGATCTTCCATACGACGTTTAGAACTAAAATTTGCAGATATTGCACTATATGCAATCTTAAAATCTTCGAAAAATTTAGAAATAATATAAATTTCACCCGTTCTTTCATCTTTCATAAGTCGAGCTTTTGCAGCATATTCTTTCCCTGCCATTAATGGAAATATTTCTCCTACGATTATTTCTTTAATTGAATGATCATCTGGTTGAAGTTTAGCAATCCAACGCCAATTGAATTTTTTTTTACTATTATCTTCGCCTGGTAAAGGAATTTTCTTTAAAACTTTTTTATTTTTTCCAATAGAACCGTCCGAGTCTTTCACTCCAGAATCTTGGAGCGACCCTTCTTCTCTAAAATGAGTAGATGATTTTAAAAGCTTATTTTTTAAAAAAAGATAACGAAAAAACTTATAAAAATTATGAAACAGAAAAGGAAAAATAGTAACGTAATAAAGTACATTCAATATTTCAGCAGTTCTTCGCTTGGCATCAAATACTCTTTTTGTTTGGATAGTCATAAAAAATTCGATTCTAAAAATTGCTATTTTAACATGCTTTTGTCTAAAGAATCGGCACAACTTTTTAAAAATCGCAGATATTAACCAGACTGAGTACTTCTTTTTTATCCTAGCGCCAAATGCCGTAAATAGTGGTCCATGACAACCAAAGCTGACATGGCATCCACGATGGGTACTGCACGCGGTAAAACGCAAGGATCATGTCTACCAGCTGCTTCAAGCACAACTGACTCCTGCTGTAGATTGACAGTTTGTTGTGGTTTGCTAATCGTGGAGACTGGTTTAAATGCCACTCTAAAATAAATGTCTTCTCCGGTAGAAATTCCACCTAAGATACCACCAGCGTAATTAGTTTTGGTTTTAAGCCTACTGTTTTCAACAGTATAAGGATCATTGTGTTGACTGCCGCGCATGGTAACTCCAGAAAATCCAGAACCAATTTCAAAGCCTTTTACTGCATTAATACTCAGCATGGCTTTACCTAAATCAGCGGATAATTTATCAAACACCGGCTCGCCCAAACCCACAGGTACGTGGCGAATAATTCCCTTAATGATGCCACCAATCGAGTCTCCCTCGTGTTTAACTGATTCAATTAGTTCAATCATTTTGCCGGCAGTTTCTGGATCAGGGCAGCGAATGATATTAGCTTCAATATCCCTTAATGTAACCGTTTTATCATTTATCTCTGCGCGAATATCGCCCACTTGTTCGACAAAGCTTAAAATTTCTAGGTTGAGATGTTGGGCTAAATATTTTTTAGCAATAGCGCCTGCGGCAACTCGGGCCAGCGTTTCGCGCGCGCTTGCTCGGCCACTGCCACGAAAATCTCTTAATCCATATTTTTGCAAGTAGGTAAAATCAGCGTGCGAAGGACGATATAAATTTTTCATTTCTTGATAATCTTCTGGCCGCATGTCGGCATTGTATGCCAGCAACAAAATTGGTGTGCCAGTAGTTTTCCCCTCGAATACTCCAGAAAGGATATGAATAATATCTTGTTCTTTTCGTGGGGTAGTAATAGCGCTTTGTCCAGGTTTTCTGCGATCTAATTCCTGTTGAATATCGATTTCAGAAATAGACAACCCGGGTGGGCAGCCATCCACAATCACGCCAACAGCGCCGCCATGCGATTCGCCGCATGTAGTGATTTTAAATAATTGTCCAAAGCTATTGCCGGCCATAATTTATTTTTCCGTTACTGTTAAAAAAGCTTTTTTGACAACTTGATCTGAAATGTTATGTGCAAAGCATTGTTGCACTTGATGTACTTCACCGATATTTTTTAACAGAATGTAGCGAACTTTTCCTTGGCTAATTTTTTTATCTGACCGAGTAGCATGAATAATTTTTTCGGCAGAGAATTTTTTTAATTTTGCACTGTTAAATCCTAAGTCCTTTAAAATAGTTTGAATGACTAAATAAGTCGAGTTATCTAGTAATCCCATAATTTCGGCAATTTTAGCTTCGACTAATATCCCAAAAGCAACTGCATGACCATGTAATATTTTATATTGGCTAATTTGCTCTAATGCATGGCCAATGGTATGGCCAAAGTTAAGCACCATCCGTAAGTTGCGTTCTTTTTCATCTTGCTGAACAATAGCTGCTTTAATTTTGATTGCACGATGGATTAAGTTTTTTAAAGCTGTTGGATCTTTAGCCAGTAAACTGCTTAAATTTTTTTGTAGATAAAGAAAACTTTTCTTATCGCTAGTTAAAAACATTTTCAATGCTTCGATTAAACCGTTAATGAATTGGTTTTTGGGTAAACTAGTTAAGCAATCAATATCTGCAATCACCGCTTTGGGTTGATAAAAAGCGCCAATCAAATTTTTGCCATAAGCAGTATTAATCCCCGTTTTGCCACCAATACTACTGTCAACCATTGAGAGTAGCGTGGTTGGCACTTGAATATAAGGGATGCCGCGCATATAAGTTGCGGCAAGATATCCTGTTAAGTCACCTACTACGCCGCCGCCTAAGGCAATACATAAAGTATCTCTATGACAACGATGGCGCATCATTTGTTCTGCTAGATAGTGTTGTGTTTTTGCAACTTTTGCTTGCTCGCCTGGAGGGAAGCTTAATAATAGTGGATTATGTTTTAATTTTTTTAGCTGATTGATCAATTGTTTTGCAAACAATTTTTTGACAGTGTGATCAGTAATGATGACGATATGGGTGACATTAAGATTTTTCGGTAGCCAGTTAGATTGTTGCAGCAATTTAGTATCGATCCAAATTGGATAAGAATATTTTTTGCTTGACGGAATTTTGACAATAATTTTAGGCATTTGGTTTAGGGCCTGTTGACATTTGATTTGCCGTAGCGAAAAAAGCAGGAATTCTGCTAGAATTTATCCAAATTTGAGGAGAATACTGGGTCGTATTTGACAAAAATTTGGATAAATTCTAGCTAATTCTATGCTTTTTGTAGTAGGTAAATCAAATGTCAACAGGCCCTAGTGATTCCTCGATAAATTAATAATGCATCCATCGATGGTTTGCGACCACGAAATTCATAAAAAACTTCTTCAGCATCTTTTGAGCCACCTAATGCTAATATCGTATCGCGAAATTGTTGGCCTACCGCTGGATTGATATAGCCTTGTTCAGCAAACTTTGCAAAAGCATCACACGCTAAAACCTCAGCCCATAGATAACTATAGTAACCTGCAGCGTAACTGCCGCCAAAAATATGGGAAAAACTGTGTTGAAATCGATTGAACTTTGGTACTGGCAATAACGAAAATTTTTGTCGTAAAGCATCCAATGTGTTTTGAATAAACTCTGGCTGTTCGCTGTTATAAAAAGCATGTAAATGAAAATCAAATAAGCTGTATTCCAATTGCCGCAGTAATTGCATACTGCTTTGAAAATTTCGCGCTGCAGTCATTTTTTCAAACAAATCTTTAGGCAATTTTGCTTGGGTTTGGAAATGACTTGAAATCAGTTCAATAGTTTCAAAATCCCAACACCAATGCTCCATAAACTGGCTGGGTAATTCAACGGCATCCCAGGCAATGCCCTGTATTCCGGAAACACCAGCAACTTCAATTTTGGTGAGTAAATGTTGTAATCCATGGCCGAATTCATGAAATAACGTCATCACTTCATCATGACTCAGTAGTGAGGGTTGTTGCTTGGTTGGCTGATTGAAATTGCAGATTAGATAAGCAATAGGCTTTTGAATTTCACCAGTTTGGGTTCTTCTACGGATTTGACATTCATCCATCCAAGCGCCCGATCGTTTATTGGATCTTGCGTAAAGATCAAGGTAGAAATAAGCGATAATTTCTCCAGCAAAAGTTACTGAAAAAAGACGAACACTTGGATGCCAAGGATGAGTGATTGATTCTTCTTGAATCGTGATACCAAATAAACGAGATGAAAGCGCAAATAATCCAGATAAAACTACATTTTCCGGGAAATAAGGGCGAATATCTTCCTCACTAAATGAAAAATATTTTGCTTTAAGTTTTTCGCTAAAGTAAGCGCTATCCCAAACAGAAAAATCTTCTATACCGCTTAAGTCTTTAGCAAATTCACGCAGTTCATTGAGTTCTTGCTTTGCTCGTTGTTGACATCGTTCAACCAAGTTCCAGAGAAATTTTAAAACTTCGTCAGGGCTTTTTGCCATTTTAGTAGCAAGAGATAGTTCGGCGTAATTAGCAAAGCCTAATAATTTTGCCAACGCATCACGCAACGCTAAAATCTCATTCATGATTTGCGTGTTATCGAATTGACCTTTATTAGGTCCTTGATCAGAAGCACGCGTTGTATATGCAGTATAAATTTTTTCTCGCAATTTACGATTATCCGCATAACAAATTACCGCATAGTAAGTGGGAAAATCTAGCGTGAGTAACCAGCCCGTTAGTCCTTTTTCAAGCGCCAGATTTTTTGCTCGTGCTAGCGTATGTTCTGGAATACCCGCTAGCTCTTGTTGATCATCGGTATGATAAGACCAACTATCAGTTGCTTTAATTAGGTTATCTTCAAATTGGGTGGCAAGTTCGGAAAGTTTTTTAACGATGTTGGCATATTGTTTTTTTTCTTGTTTCGGCAAATGAACACCAGAGAGCTTAAAATCACGCAAACCATGTTCAATTGCCTTTTTTTGTGCATCGGTTAAGGTTAAAAACTCAGGACTTTCAGCAATTTTTTCATAGGCTGCATAAAGCAGAGCATTCTGTGAAAGTTCAGTGAAATAATCTGATACTTTCGGCAAACATTCAGTATAAACTTTGGTTAATTCATCAGAATGAGAAACTGATTTTAAATGTTTAACTGTGGACCAAGCATGACTGAATTTATCTTCTATCTCTTCAAGCGGCATAATTAAATGCTGCCATGATGGGTTTGTTGAGGGTAAAAGTTTGCTAATAGCAGCTTGGGTTTGTTCCAGTAAGGTTTCAATCGCTGGTTTAATATGTTCGGGTGAAATTTTGTCAAATAATGGGAATTCACTGTTTGTAAGCAAGGGGTTTTTGTTCATCGTGGTTACTCGGTTATTTTTTCTTTTGTTCTCTTATCTGTCATGCCAGCGCAAGCTGGCATGACAATTTTCTGGATACCTGTCTAAGGTTACCTTATAACTCTGCTGCGAATAAATCCTCAATTGTTTCTCGGCGACGAACGATTTGATATTGTTCTTTATCCACTAAGATTTCTGCTGCGCACGGACGACTATTGTAATGAGAACTCATCACAAATCCATAAGCTCCGGCCTGAGTAACTGCTAAATAGTCGCCTGCTTCAATAGATAGCAGTCTATTTTTGCCCAGAAAGTCTGCGGTTTCACACACTGGTCCGACCACATCATATACATGTGGCTCTCTTTGACGGTGCTTTTTGACTGGGATGATGTTTTGCCAAGCACCATATAAAGCAGGTCTTAATAAATCATTCATCCCTGCATCGACAATCGCAAAATTTTTGTGTGGCGTATGTTTAAGATATTCAACTTTAGTTACTAATATTCCCATATCGGCTACCAAAGCTCTACCAGGTTCTAAAATAAGTTTAATGTTTCGCGAGGTTAATTTTGCTAATAACGCACTGATATAGTCTTCTGGAGTAGGTGCGGCTTCATTTTGATAATTTATGCCTAAACCGCCACCAATATCTAATTGCAGAATGTTGATGCCATGTTGTGCTAATTCATCGATCAATTGCAATGATGCATCCAATGCTGCAATAAAAGGATCAGTCGTTAATAATTGCGAACCAATATGGCAAGCAATTCCTTTGAGTTGAATGTGCGGCAGTTTGGCGGCAGCTAAAAAAGTATGGATTGCGCCAACAATGTCTATGCCAAATTTATTTTCTTTAAGACCCGTGGTGATGTATGGATGAGTGCTTGCGTCAATATTTGGATTAATGCGTAGAGCAACGTTAGCAATCACATTCATGCGTTTTGCAATCTCTGAAATACGTTCTAGTTCAGGAATAGATTCAACATTAAATGCAGCAATGCCTACTTCAAGTGCGCGAACAATTTCATGTTCCTGTTTGCCAACACCAGAAAAAATGATCGTGTTAGGGTTGCCCTTAGCGGCAATGACGCGTTCAAGTTCACCAACTGAAACGATATCAAAACCAGCGCCTAGCGAGGCTAGGTAATTTAATAATGATAAATTTGAATTTGCCTTAACGGCATAGCAAATTTGATGCGGATAGTCGCCTAAAGGTTGTTTAAAAGCATCCCAACGTTGTTTAATCGTTGCTTTGGAGTAAATATAGCAGGGAGTGCCAAACTGGCGGATGATAGTTTCCACCGCAACCTGTTCAACAAATAATTCGTTATCTTGATAATAAAAGGCATTAGGTGCATTCATATACTTTCTGTGGTGGTTGAGTAGGAAGATATAATGATCCTATTTGACCACAACCAGTTAATAGAGTGAATAGAACAGCAATTAGAAGTAAGCGTATTTTCATTGTTCAGGTTGTATTTGGTTATTATTTTGCTGTGGTTGAACTAATAAATCGTGTTCGCGTTGTTCCCAATGTTGCTCGAAGTTATGGGCAGGGGTGAAGAAGAAAGCGATCTTGCCAAAGCCGTAAGTATGAACAGTTTGAGAACGCATAATAGTCATGAATTTTGTGTAATCATCAGAAGATATTTTTTGGTGTTCTTGCGGTTGTACTGGATTCTGATTTTCTTGAACGATAACTGCTTCGCCCTCTTCGTCTTGAGCGGGAGTATTGGCGATTTGGGTAGCTAATGAATGTAACCGCTCTTTGATTGGTGTCATAATCTGTTCCCAAGGCCGGGTATTGCCGTATTTGCAGCGAAGTGTATCTAACTCACGACGAATAAAGCCGTAAGGATTTGCATCGTCATCGTGTTTTGTGGTGGCCAATTCATGCCCTAGCTCTATTAGATCCTTAAACGAAAGCAGAGGAACCATTTTCTGCATAAACCATACTGCACGTTGTTGCAAAGCGTTTAAGTGATCTTCCTCGCTACTGTTATTAGGTTTTGGTATAGCAGCAATTGCTTGCAGCGTATTGCGAGTCAATTCAATCAGCTTATTGGGTTGGTTGTTACATTTTGTACTGACCAAAGTGATTAAGTTAGTGAGATAGGTTGCTTGAGTCGCATCATTTACATTAGTGGCATAAGGGTTAGCTACTTGGTTATCACGCCAAATTTTTTCACCATAGGTTTGCCAATCCAGCTGAGTTTGGGCATTTAATAGAACCCCTTGAAAATTAGCCTGAGCCGTAAAAGTACAAGTTGAAACATTCGCATGGCTAAGATTGACGCCAGAGAGTGGGCCATCAAAGGTAAAGTTTGTTAAGGTGGCATAGCTCAAATTAGCATTTTGGATGGGGATGCCCGCAAAGCTCCCGTTGGCTAATTGGATACCGCGTAGGTCATGGCCGGTGTAATTACGATTTGGTGGGGGAGGGGGATTTTGATCTTTTAGCACCTGCCGTGAATGTTGGATGACTAGATTATCTCGTGAAAGATCTTGCCAGGCCTGTGCTTGGGTTGTTCTGGTTTGATTTAAAGTAGCTAGCTGTGTTTGGCATTCATTGATTTTTGCATTTAATTTCTGGTTGAATGCTTGGTCTAACCCGGAGGGTTTGTTGCTCACTAATAGAGTTTTCAACCGGTCAATTTCTGCTTGTAAGGCAGTGCACTGTGTTTGGCGGTCCAGATAAAATTGGTCTTCTTGTAAGATAAAGTCAGCGGGTTTTCTGCGTTGGGTGAGGTCAGTGATGGTATTAGCATCATATTGATGCTGAGGTGGGGTGAATAAATTTGTTTGTGTTGTGATATTGGTTTTACACTGCTCTGCAGCTAATAGATTGGTTTGATGAGTTTGTGCTACACGAGTTTCTCGGTCATAAATATTTTGTTGCACTTGTAGGGCGATAGCTTTTTTAGATCTCAAGTTTCTCATTTGGTAAGTTCGTTCTTTAAACCCCAAGAGTTCTTGATGAGCATGATCTTTAGCGTTGATTAAAGGAGGTAACCCACTTGGCTCAGGGATTTTGCTGGTTTGAATGTCTTGTGCGGTTTGCTTGAGGATTTGTGTAATGGCATTTAATTGTTTGGCTAATGTAGTGTCATCTTTGTTTATTTTTTTAAGTTGTTCATCGATAGCGGTGATACTTTGTCGTGATGTGGCAATGGCTTGATTAATTTGTTGAGTATGAGCTTGCCACTGATCGTTAAATGATGCAGGTGAATCTGGTTTATATTGAAAGGCGGCGGGGTTGATTTGCAGGCTGCCCAGGTCTTGTTGTATTTTATTGAGGTTAGCTTGTTGTTCAACCGCTGGTTTTTTAAATTCGATCAATGCGATTTTGGCTTTGGTGAGATTGAGTTCACAGTTCATGGAGTTAATATTATTCTGATGCGTTTTAGATTCTTCTCCTTGGGTAACAACCGTCTCTTTCGGTAAATAAACACTCAATCCCTTATATAAATCTGATAGCGCTTGTCCTTGCGCTGTACGCAAATCTTGTAGATATTTTTCATTTTTTTGAGCTTCGCCAATTTGATTACAAAGCGTATGATCGATTGTTTTTAATTGAGAGAAAGTCTCATGATGGGAGGTCAATTTTTTTTCTGTACTTTCTGCTTCACTGTTAGTCTTTTTACTTTCCTCTAGTAAAGGTTGGATTTTGCTTTCTAGAGATTCAATTTGTTGAGCTAAAAGCGTGGTGCAATCTTTTTTGAGGGCGAGCATAATATGTAGAGGATGCCCGGGGAAATTGCTATTTTTTTCTTTGGTGAGATCGCCGTGTATTTTTTCATAGGGAGTATTTTCTGGACTCCATAAATCTTTGGTCTTTTCTAATTGCCCAATGAGTGTAGAAAGTTTATTACGGTTGGATTCTCCACCACTGAGGGGAAAGTCATCAAATGTTTTAATAGTATTTGTTTGTAATGCTGCAATAGTTTCTTTATTGGCTTTAGCTTGTTTTAATTGCGGACCTATAGTGTTTGAGGTCGTCGTCAACGCAATTAGTTTTTCTTGCAAGGGAGTAATTTGTTGATTTATTGGTTGATAAATTTCGTCGCTTTTTAAGCGTTGAAGTAATTCTGATGAAGAACCAGAGCTAATAGGAGTTATATTTAATTGATCTGTTAATTTTGTTCTTTTAGTCAGCAATTCAGTGATTTGTTTGTTTATTTCATCTAATTTTGATTGTGTGGTTTGGCAGTCAAGTTGATGTTTTTCAGAAAGTTTTTGCGCTGCTTCATTTGCCTGCTTGAGAGCAGCAGTATATTCGACTATGCGCTGTTCTTGATGGCTGACTTCTATTTTAAGCCTATCAATTTTTGCAGTATTAGCCATGTCTAATTTTAATTGGCCATCAGCAATAACTTTCTCAAGTGGTTCTGCAAGTTTTTTAATAGATTCGCTTAAAAGTTTATAGTCTTCACTCGTAAACTCACGCAGTAGTTGTTGTGCAGCATCATCATTTTGTAGCGTGTCTTTTACCCAGCCTTCAGCCATTTGCTTAAGATTATGGTAACTAAGTTGGCCTTTTAACCAATTGTCGCAATAGCTGTAGAAAGTTTGTAATTTGTCTAACTCTGTTTCATTGCCCTTGGCGTTTTCGATCAGTTCTGATTTTAGCCCTGGATCGGCTAGTTTTTCGTCGCGCGCGCGAGTAAATGCATTTTCTAAGGCTTGCTTTAATTGCGCACTAAAACATTGCTTTTGCTTGGCTGATATTTCTTTGGTTAGCGTCTCTTTTTGTTGCTCAATCAGCTTGCTGAAGGCTTGTTGGATGTTTGCTGATTCTTTGGCGCATTCAGGCCGAGGGAGCTTCTCTTGTGCTATGGCAGAAAAATCTATTACTTTTAGAGCTAAAAGAGCAGCCAAATATTCTTTATGTTCATTGACTGAATAGATTTGCAAAGGAAGCTTTGCTATAGCTTCTTTTATTGAACCAATATGAGCAACAATATCGTCATAAACTTTCTTAAAATAATGCTGATTTTCTGCTACTTTTGCTAAGGTAGCTTGCTTTTCTTTAATCAGTGTTTGGAGCTTTGCAACAAGATCTGACGCAGGGCCTAAAACAGGAGCATTTTCAAAATCATGTTTTTTCTCTCCATTAAGTAGCAACATTTGTTTAGGTAGAACCTTGATAAGAGGTACTAGTTGGTCTAATGAAGTAGCTAATTGCGTTATTGTATTTTCAATTTCTGTCAAAGTTTTTTGGCACTGATTTAAGTAGTTACTAGCAGGATTTTTAGCCTCTTCAGCATTTGATAGATCGGGCTGATAGCTTCCAATCACTGGAAGAGAAGCGATATCAGTTTCCGTGGTGACTAATGATTTTTCTAATGTTGTGAAACGATCACGTAAATTCTCATAATCCCGCTGTACAGAGATATTTTTACCAAGCTTTTCTGCTAGCTGTTCTACTAGCTGATTAGGATCAAAACTGAAAGTTTTGAAAAGATCTCTTATATCTTTAGTAACTGTGTCATCATCGGGAGCATTATTAAATCGTGTCCCTAGTTCTTGCATAGTTATGGTGAATTCACAGGCTGCGTAGTAGCTCCATTGACCAGAAATTTCGAGCGCATCAATATGAGCTTTAAGTTTGAATGTAAGCGCTGCATCTAAAATTGCAGCTGCTTGCTTTCCTTTTTCGATAAGACCATTAGCGTCTCTACGGATAATAGGCAATATTTTTTCTACAATTACCCAGATCAAACTATAGGAATGCTGAAGACTACAAAAATCGGGGTTATCACTAAATTTTTCGATTAGGACGTCATTATGGACAGGAGTAGGGCAACCTGCTGTTAACATTAATTGGTCAAGTTGCCGCAAAAAATTCTGTAAGCCTGTAATAAGATACGCTGGGATCTGCATAAAAATGTGCTACCTACAATATTCAAAATAAGGTAATTATAGCATATGTATAAGTCGATATTTATATCGTTTGTGCAAAAAATGTTTTAGAGTTTGTTCAAAATCTTTTTGAGCTGAGACAAAATTAGAAAACTAAAGAAATTTTGAGATGAAAAACGAAAAATTTACTCTTAAAGAAAAAGCCATAATTTTAATGCTTCATTGAGCTGCTTTAATTCGCTTGATGATAATTTTCCGATTATTTCTTGTATTCGCTCTTTTTTAATGGCAGTTATTTTATCTACCATAATACTTGAGATATGCGTTAATTTATTAAGGTTGGTTGGTTTGATTGGTAAACGAAATAAAGGTGCTTTTACTAGATGTGATGTAATAGGGCAAACAACTAAACTGGCATGAGTAGGATTAAATAGATCAGATTGTACAATTACCGCAGGTCTTGGTTTTCCATAGCCTCCGGCTAAAGCGCAAACAACAATATCTCCTCTGTTCATTTTAATCTTCCCAATCCGTTTCATCCCTGCTTAATTCCCATAATGTTTCTTCCATTGTTGCACTTTTGCTAGCGAGAATTGATTGGCGGCGTGCTTCTTTTGCTAAATTAGTAGTTTGTAATTGTGTTAAGTAATTTTTTATTGCTTCATTGATTATCCAGTTTTTTTTGCGATGTAAAGTATGCGCAGCTTGTTCAAGTTGCTCGTCTATGTCGTGATTTAATCGAATACTGGTCATGATACTTTTCATTATTTACTACCCCCATCCTATTGTAATACAAAGTATTACATAATTTTGTCGGGATTTCAAATAGATATTTTATGATTAATGATCAAGTTTTGTTTCGTTGTTATCTTGTTGTGGTTGAACTAAATCGTGTTCGCGTTGTTCCCAATGTTGCTCGAAGTTATGGGCAGGGGTGAAGAAGAAAGCGATCTTGCCAAATCCGTAAGTATGAACCGTTTGAGAACGCATAATAGTCATGAATTTTGTGTAATCTTGCGGAAGTATTTTTGGGTGTTGCTGCTGCTGTGGTGCTGCCTGAACGATAACCTGATCGTCTTCATTATTTTGAATATGAGCATCGGCGATTTCAGTAGCTAATGAATGTAACCGCTCTTTTATTGGTGTCATAATCTGTTGCCAAGGCCGGGTATTGCCGTATTTGCAGCGAAGCGTATCTAACTCACGGCGAATAAAGCCGTAAGGATTTGCATCGTCATCGTGTTTTGTGGTGGCCAATTCATGCCCTAGCTCTATTAGATCCTTAAATGAAAGCTGAGGAACCATTTTCTGCATAAACCATACTGCACGTTGTTGCAAAGCATTTAAGTGATCTTCCTCGCTACTGTTATGAGGTTTTGGTATAGCAGCAATTGCTTGCAGCATACTGCGCGTCAATTCAATCAGCTTATTGGGTTGGTTGTTACATTTTGTACTGACTAAAGTGATTAAGTTAGTGAGATAGGTTGCTTGAGTCGGATCATTTACATTAGTGGCATAAGGGTTAGCTAATTGGTTATCACGCCAAATTTTTTCACCATGTAGTGGCCAATTCAGCTGAGAATCTGTATCTAATATAACCCCTTGAAAATTAGCCTGAGCCGTAAAAGTACAAGTTGAAACATTCGCATGGCTAAGATTGACTCCGGAGAGCGAATCATCAAAGGTAAAGTTCGTTAAAGTGGCATAGCTCAAATTAGCATTTTGGATGGGGATGCCTGCAAAGCTCCCGTTGGCTAATTGGATACCGCGTAGGTCATAGCCAGTGTAATTACGATTTGGTGGGGGATTTTGTTGTTCTTGTAAAACCTTTCGTGAATGAGAGATGACGTTGTGCTTTTGCGAGAGCATTTGCCAAGTATTTGCCTGGACTGCTCTGGTTTGATTTAGAGTATCTAACTGAGTTTGGCATTCATTGATTTTTGTAGTTAATTCCTTGTTGAATGCTTGAGTTAGTCCATCTCGATGCGGGATAACTAATAAACCTTTTAATCGGTAAATTTCTTTTTGTAAATTAATATACTGTGTTTGACAAGAGCGATAAAACTGATCTTCTTGTAAAATAAAGTCAGCGGGCTTTCTGCCTTGGGTCAGGTCAGTGATGGTGTTGGCATCATATTGATGTTGGGCCAATAAATTTGTTTGTGTTGTGATATTGGTTTTACACTGCTCTGCAGCTAATAGATTGGTTTGATGAGTTGGTGCTGCAAGAGTTTCTCGGCCATAAATATTTTGTTGAACTTGTAGCGCAGTAGTTTTTTTCTGCCTCAAGTTTTTTATTTGATAAGTTCGTTCTCTAAGTCCCATAAGTTCTTTATGGGCAGCATTTTTTGCCTCAATTAAAGGGGGTAACCCACTTAGCTGGGGAATTTTACTGGTTTGAATTTCTTGTTCGGTTTGCTTGAGAATTTGTGTAATGGCATTTAATTGTTTAACTAACGCAGTGTCAGCTTTGTATACTTTATTAAGTTGTTCATCGATAGCGGTAATACTTTGTCGTGATGCAGCAATTGCTTGATTAATTTGTTGAGTATGAGTTTGCCACTGATCGTTAAATGATGCAGGTGAATCTGGTTTATATTGAAAGGTAGTGGAGTTGATTTGCAGGCTGTTTAGGTCTTGTTGTATTTTATTGAGGTTAGCTTGTTGCTCAACCGCTGGTTTTTTAAATTCAATCAATGCGATTTTGGCTTTGGTGAGATTGAGTTCACAACTCATGGTGCTGAGATTATTTTGATGCGTTTTAGATTCTTCTCCTTGGGTAACAACCGTCTCTTTCGGTAAATAAATACTCAACCCCTTGTATAAATCTGATAGCTCTTGCGCTTGAAGGACAGGAAGATTTTGCAGAGTTTGGGTTAGCGCTGATTTTTCCGTAATTTTAGCGACAAGTTGGTTATCCAAGTCTCTTAATTGGGCATAATTTTTATGTTCCTCTATTTTTTCATCTATAAATTTTTTAAGATTTTTGGCGGCGTTACTCTGAGCTAAATAATTTTCAATCTGTTGTTGCTGTTTGTTAATGGCTTGCTTTAAAATTTCTTGACAATTTTCTTCGAGTTTACCTACGCTATATCCTGGCCAAGTACTTTCATGTTCTGTTTTAATCAAACTAGCAAGTGTATTCAGCTCTGTATTTCCTAGTGAAGATCCTAAAGAGTCTTTATGGGATTGAAGAAAAGTATTGATTGTACCAATTTTTTCACGATTGCTATTTGTATCATAACTTGTACGTGTTTCACTCAATCTTTGAGTTATTAGGGTTTGTAAGGTTAATAACTTTTCTTGCTGGGCAGCCAAACTTTCAAGCTGTTGTGCTATAAAACTTGCACTGTTAGGGTTTTTTTGTTGAATTAGATTTGCAAGGTCAGCTGACGTAGCTTCATAAACTGACCTATTTTTTATGTTTATTGATTGACCGTTGAGTTGCGCTAAATCACTCTCATTTATAGGAGATTCTTTTAATATATCACTGAACTGATTTCTTTGGCGCAGTAATTGAGTAATTTGGCTGTTTGTTTCACCTAATTTTTCTTTTGCAGTTTTATAATCAAGTTGATGTTGTTCAGAAAGTTTTTGCGCTTTTTCAGTTACGCCTTTGAAAGCAGCGGTATATTCAGCGATACGCTTTGTCTGTGCTTCGACTTCCTGTTTAAGCTTGTCTACTTTTGTAGTATTGGCCATGTCTAATTTTAATTGGCCACTGGCAATAACTTTTTCAAGAGCTTCTGCAAGTTTTTTAATGGATTCGCTTAAAGGTTTGTAGTCTTCACTCGTAAACCCACGTAGTAGCTGTTGCGCAGCATCATCATTTTTTAGCGTGTCTTTTACCCAGCCTTCAGCCATTTGTTTAAGATTATGGTAACTAAGTTGGCCTTTTAACCAATTGTCGCAATCGCTGTAGAAAGTTTGTAATTTGTCTAACTCTGTTTCATTGCCCTTGGCGCTTTCGATCAGTTCTGGTTTTAGCCCTGGATCGACTAGTTTTTCGTCGCGCGCGCGCGTAAATGCATTTTCTAAGGCTTGCTTTAATTGCGTGCTAAAACATTGCTTTTGTTTAGCTAAGATTTCTTTGGCTAGTTCCTCTTTTTGTTGCTCAACTAGCTTGCTATAGGTTTGTCGGATGTTTTCCGATTCTTTCGCGTATTTAGATTGGAGAAGTTTTTCTGGTGTTGTGAGGGCAGGAAAATCTATTGTTTTTAAGGCTGAAATAGCAGCTAAATATTCTTGATGTTCGTTTATGGAGTATTTGTTTGCCGGGATCTTTTTTATAGATTCTCTTATGACGTTGATTTGTGCGATTAAATTATCGTGAATTTGTGCAAAGAACATTTCGTTTTGCACTACGCCTATTAAAGTAACAGTTGCTGCATGTTTTTTGGCAATTTCTTGTCTTAGTGGTTCGGTATCTGGAATATCTTTTGTATCAGGACGATCTATAAAAGTAAGATTCCCTTCCGCGATTATCAATACTTTTTGGGGGAATAGTTCGGCGGTGTTTTTGAGCTGTATAATGTGATTTCTGGTGCTTTCAAATTGCTCTAAGTTTTGTTTTTGAGCTAATAAAACTTGAATAAAATCAGCTTTGTTTGGTTGAGAAATAAGTTGATAATTTTCAATTGTATGGTAGGGAGAGGTGGTTACAGTCTTGTTGATTTGCAGTAGTTCAGTTTTTCCTTTTTCGATCTCTTGGAATATTCGTTGAGTATTTGCTTGTACATTTTGTTTATTACCAAGAATCAATGCTAACTGATCGGTGAGGAGGCTGACCTTAAACTCGAGCGCCTCCAAAACTCCCATTATAGCCTTAATGGTGAGTTCCTTCGAGCTCTCAAGCTTCTCACTTAGCTTTTGCACGCTTTCTGCAAACAGGCTTGCCGCAGCGTGGCTCCAGACGTTTTCAACATTCAACGCGTTAAAATGCAATACTATAGCTGGTATCTTTTCCTTCATGGAGGACGGTATATTAAAAATGCTACCTTCGGTGAAAATGGGTATTACTACCTTAACTATCAACCATACCATGGCGTAGTAATGTTGCGCTGCGAGAATATCTTTATCTTGGCTAAATTCTGTGAGATCAAGGAGCTTTTCGTTTCTTACAGGAACAGCGTTTGCTTTTGTTAGCAGATCTTCGAGGTTTTTTAAAAGCTTTTCAAAGCTTTCTACAATGAAGGATGGAATCTGCATAGAACTACTTTGCCTCTAAAACGATTTTTATTATTAATGGCTGGTTTTACTCCTTCCCTAAGTATACTAAATATTCAAAGCTGTTTGGTTTTCTGTATCTGGCAATTTTATCACATTAAACCCCCATTTTTCCGCAGAAGTGGAGAGTTCTGTACTTTTTCCCTAAGTTAGGGTCAAATGGGCCACCAAAATTAATCTACTAATCAATTTATTATAACATAAACATGCTAGATCCTCGCCAGCAAGCACTTAATTATTGGTTAAAAGCCGAGTTAAATACAGATTTCAACATGACACCAGTCATTGGAGATGCCAGTTTCCGTCGCTATTTTCGGGTGACCTGTGATGGTAAAACTTTTATTGCAGTTGATGCGCCGCCCAATAAAGAGAATAGTCACTCATTTATTGCAGTGGGCCGTGCATTTGCCGCAATTGAAGTTAATGTACCGCAAGTTTTTTCATTTGATTTACGTGATGGCTTTTTATTGTTAAGTGATTTTGGTACAGAATTGTATCAATATGCACTCAACGCGGAAAATGCCGATGAACTCTATACAAGATCGCTTAAAGAACTGGCAAAAATTCAAGCTTGTCAAACCATTGCTGATTGGACTTTGCCGCAGTTTGATCAAACTTTCATGTTGGAGGAATTGTCAAATTTTCGTCATTGGTTTTTAGAGCGTCATCTGCAGATCCCATTAGATGATCATGCTAACAAATTGTTAGATGAGCTTTTTGAACAGTTGATTAATTCGGCAATTACTCAGCCGCAATGTTGTATTCATCGCGATTATCACTCGAGAAATTTAATGGTTTTGCCAGAAGGTATAGGGGTGTTGGATTTTCAAGATGCAGCGAAAGGACCCATTACCTATGATCTAGTTTCATTATTGCGCGATTGTTATATCGCTTGGCCTCGGCAAAAAGTAGAACAATGGGCATTATCCTTCTACGAAGGGCTCATAGAAAAAAATCTGTTAACTGTATCATGGCCGGTTTTTTTGCGCTGGTTTGATTGGATGGGGATTCAAAGACATTTAAAAGCTATTTTTATTTTTGCGCGTAAATATTATCGCGATGGGGTGGCTGATTATTTGCCTTATATTGCTAATGGATTGCAATATGTAGTTGATGTCAGCCGAAATTATCCTGAGCTTCAGACTTTTGCTAATTGGTTAGATGAGGAACTTTTGCCGCGTTATGAAACTGTAAAAAGAGTATAGGGCCTGTTTATATTTGATTTACCGTAGCGAAAAAAGCAGGGGTTATAGCATTTATCATAAATATCGGTTACATAGAGCATCGCCTAAAAGTGCCTAACGTCGTTAAAGGGTAGCAAAAAATTCGTTATTTAGCCCAGCTAAACGCCTCATTTTTTGCTACCCTTTGCCTTGTTAGACAACTTTTATGCTCGCTCCTGTAATCGATATTTATGATAAATGCTATAAGCTAAAATTTTACCAAATTTGAGGAGAATACTAGGTCGTATTTGACGAAAATTTGGTAAAATTTTAGTTAATCCTATGCTTTTTGCAGTAGATAAATCAAATATAAACAGGCCATAGCCTCATGAATATACCTCCTAAAGCGATGATACTTGCAGCTGGACGCGGAGAACGTTTAAGACCGCTGACTGATGAAATCCCTAAACCATTGATCCCTATCGCGGGCAAACCGCTGATTGCTTATCATCTTGAAGCATTAGCATCAGCTGGGATACGAGACATCGTCATTAATGTCGCTTATCAAGGAAAGAAAATTCAAAATAGCTTAGGGGATGGTGGTGAATTTGGGGTTAACATCCAGTATTCGGTCGAAGCAGATCAGGGGGGGTTAGAAACGGGAGGGGGTATTTTTAATGCTTTACCGCTATTAGGAGAGCAACCTTTTATTGTGGTGAATGGTGATGTCTGGACGGATTATCCTTTTACAAATTTATTTAGACCATTGGCTGGATTGGCACATTTAGTATTAGTTGATAATCCTGCACATAATCCAGGCGGTGATTTTGGTCTTACTACTGAAGAAATAGTAACTCTGACGCAAACACAAACTTTTTCTGGTATTGGGCTTTATCATCCAAAGTTGTTTGAGAATTGTCAGCCTGGAGTGTTTCGTTTAGCACCGTTATTGAAAGAAGCAATCGCAGTGAAAATGATTACGGGAGAATGTTATTCAGGCACTTGGGTTGATGTTGGCACGTTAGATCGTTTGGCTGAAGTTAGAGCCAAATTCTATAATATAGTGGATGAACGCATATGAATAAAATTAACTTGAAAAAAAGCTTTATTGCGGTCATATTTTTTGGTGTGGTTAGTTTTGCTCATGCCCATTCAGTTTATGTTGCTAAGTGTCCGCCGGCAATAAATGTTACACAAAAGTTAGTTGACTCTTTTTCAGATTGGCATTTATTTAATCCCCCAACACAGCACTATCTTTCTCATGTCGAAATGTATAGTGGTAATCCAGCAGAATTAGCTTCGCTTAAGCCTGATTTTAGCAATAGTGATAAAACCATTTGGTCTTTTCAACAAGATAGCAAAAACTATATAGTCTGCGAATATAATGATACCAGCATTAAATTGACTCAGTTGCTTCCACCTGGAATTACTACTTGTACCATTTGGTATAAAAAATATCAGCGTAATAAAAGCGGCAATGGTGTGCCAGATCGAGTTGTGTGTCAGTAAGCAAAAAAGGTCGTGGCGGAGTATTTTAGTATTTAGTTGGTGGTGATAAAAATATGAAGCTAGCACTTTTTTTATTTAGGTATTTTCCCTACGGTGGCATGCAGCGAGATTTTTTGCGGATTGCTACGGCACTTGCACAGCTCTACTCAATTGAAATATTTACCACTGCCTGGCAAGGTGAAATTCCTGCTACTTTAACCATTAATACTGTTGCTACGCGCGGGCTTTCTAATCATGCACGAATGAAAAATTTTGCTAATGCAGCATTACGGCAGGCAAAGCAGCAAGGATGTGAATTTATTATTGGGTTTAACAAGATGCCAGGGTTAGATGTTTATTTTGCTGCAGATAATTGTTATGTTGCTCAAGTACAAGAAAAATATGGATTACTTTATCGTTTAACTCCTCGTTATTGGCAATACAAAAAGCTAGAACAGCAAGTGTTCGCGCCAAAACAAAACACTAAGATTTTAGTTTTGACAGCAGCGCAGAAAAAGCATTATCAACAAATTTATCAAACCCCAGAAGAGCGATTTCAACTATTGCCAGCGGAGTTCAATCGACAGCCTGTCATCGAGATAAATAAAGCAGAGATTCGCGAAAGACATGGAATTAAAGCAGATGAAAATATGGTATTGATGGTTTGTTCTGCTTTTAAAACTAAAGGGGTTGGTCGTGCTTTGAGAGCATTTTCTCAATTAAATCACGAACTATTAGCTAAAACGCATCTTCTGATTATTGGTGATGATCGTCCTGAGCCATTTTTACGGTTAGCCAAACAACTAGGGATTGACACCCAGGTCCAATTTTTGGGGGCGAAAAAAAATGTACTTGATTACATGTTCGCTGCTGATGTTTTTTTACATCCTGCATATAAAGAAGCTGGTGGGAAAGTTTTGCTTGAAGCAATGAGTTGTGGTCTACCCATTGTGACTACTTTTGAATGCGGTTATGCAGAACATGTGATAAAAGCAGATAGTGGGATTGTCGTGCCTAATCGTTATCTTGATGATGAGGTGTTGAAAAACTCAATTGCTTGGATACTTAATGCAAAAGAAGCTGATAAAGCAGCGTGGAAAACACAAGCATTGGCCTATGTCGCAAATTATCCTGCTACAGATTTAGTAGAGGCAACCATACAATTGATGCAAAATTTAATCCCATATGCGCACTAATATAATTAAAATATTACATAATGATCTCAATGACCTATTGAAAAATCCATTTGTTGATTTGAATCAGTTACAGGGTACTGTTTATCGAGCTCAGCCTGGGCGAAAAACTATTGCTTTTACTTATCATAACAAAAGGTATTTTGCCAAAATTCATACTGGAGTTGGTTGGTGGGAAATTAGCAAAAATATACTGCAATTGCGTTGGCCAATTGTGAGTGCAGCACCAGAATGGAATGCGTTGTTGAAGCTGAAAGCCTTAGGTGTTAGGGCTCCTATTCCAGTTGCATTTGGTAAGCAGGGAATTAATCCTGCACGACTTAAGTCATTTATTATTACTGAAGCAGTTTTAGCTACGATGAACCTTGAGGAATTTTTAACAGCACAAGGTCCGGTTGAATTTAAGCTTAAGAAGCGGTTGATTGAGTCGGTAGCTCATATTGCCAAAACATTACATGAGAATGGCATGAACCATCGTGATTTTTATTTGTGTCATTTTTTATTAGATACTTCTCGGTCCGATTTATTAAATCCACAACTTTATTTAATTGATCTTCACCGCGCCCATATTCGCAAAAAAACACCACTGCGTTGGAAAATTAAAGATATCAGCGGGCTTTATTTTTCAACCTTAAATTTTAATTTCACTAAACGGGATTATTTACGCTTTATTCGCAGTTATAGTGGACAGCCACTCAGACAGGCGTTGGGGAGAAATAAGCTTTTTTGGCAAATTGTAACGAGAAAGGCGCATAAGCTTTATCGAAAAATGTACCTTCACTCCCCTCCCTTCTCCCGCGTAGCGGGAGAAGAAAGATGACTTGATAAAAGTGCGAGTAATACATAGTAGAACTATGGGTTTCGTACAATATTATCCAGCTTCCTATTTTTGAGCTTTGAATTTCTTAACATTCTGCACCTTCCAAAGTAGTCCTGGATGGATAATTATTTTTTGTTGTAATTCCTCATCGTTAGTTATTAAAGAAGGAGCAATTTCACCCTGATCAAGTAACAAGTCGAGAAACGTTTTCTCAGTTTCGGAAAAAGGAAGCAAAAGAGATAGCATTTTTTGGCATTCACTGACTAATTGGGTTGTCCATGAAGCCTGCTGTAATTCTTTTTGATTGAGCACAGGAATTAATTTATTTTCCAGTTCTTTAGGATCAAAACCAATATCTTCTATTTTTAGAGTGCGCCAATCGCGGCGATTTATAGCCCCATAAATAATAAATGTTAAACGTAAGCGATCGATGTCAATTTTTTGTCGCGACATAGGATCTACTAAGAGGTGGTGCGTATCATACAGGTCTCGACTCGCACGACGTGACATAAGGGCTGCTAATTTACCCGCAGCAAGCTCATGTAAATCTAATATTGGAATTTGTTTCGCTTGATAAGGCCCAATTTGGTATGAATCTTTTATTACTGGTGGGTGGCCATAATGTGACACGATACAAATAAGACAAGTCAATCTCAAGGTTACCGCCAGGCTGTATTGCACTTGTGTAACCGAGTCGCCATTTTCCGCCAGCATGCTCAGTCGCACTACGTTTGATCGTAAATCCTGATCGTTGGCACAAACTGAATAGAGTTCGTTCTAATTCTTCGCGTTCTTCATGCATTATTTTTTTATCGGTAGAGCCAATGTAGTTAAAATCAATATCAACTGATAGACGCGGTAAGTTGAAATAAAATAGGTTGAGTGCAGTTCCACCTTTTAAGACTAATCGTTGTCTTAAAAAATTGTTGTCAAATAATTCATTTAATAATGTTATTAATTGAATAACTTTTTCCACTATTTCAGCACGAAAGCCCATGCTGCTTGCTGGTGCTGTTACATCTTCTAGTTGTAGATTCATTTATTCATTCCACGATTGCTCAATAATTTCTTCAGGAATTATGATGTTCCAACGTGCATTAAACTTGCCAGAGAGTTTTTGTTTTCGATCAATATAGTGAGGTTGTTTAGGCCGCTTTACTTCTAATTTTTTAAGTTGGTGATCTTTAATATTTAACTCTTTTTCATGCTGTTCCAAGTAGAATCCAACAAGCGCGATGGTCGTGGCATTATCAAGCAATAAGGCATATTCAATTATCTTCTCTACATCAAAATATTCTACTGCCTCTAGCGAGCGCCAAATTTCTTCCCAGCCACCACTTAATTCTGGTCGATCAAGCATGTCAACTAAAGTTCGCTCAAATCCTGTTATAGACAATTGACTGCCTCGATGGAATACCGTTTTAACCTCGAATAGTGCTTTATTTTTTTTACATAAGGCTTTTGGAAAAGATATAAGACGAAAGCTGTCATCGCGGAAAACAAATTTTGCGGGTCGTTTATTGGTAAGCGCACAAAATTGATGGGTTAATGAATAACTTTTTCCGAAAAAAGCCAATGCACTGTGATAGGCAATGATTGCATCATCTGCTAGCTTACTGGCAACAAGATAAGGATCGATAACAAAAGACTCTGCTACTGTGCCTTGAGGAACTACTGCAAATAACCCACGCTTAACTCGAATTAGATTTCCCGCTTTGAGATGATAGGACAACAAGGCTTCTTGAGATCTTGTGCCAGTATGGCCCTTATGCTCTAAGAACAGGGTATATTCTTGGCTGGTAAATACAGGATTCTGAGAAAAGAAATCGCTTGGTTTCATGTCATTTTACTTGATTTTATTGTAAGTAACCCATAGTAATACTATGGGTTACTTACAATAAAATCAAGTAAATATGGCCTTTTATGGAGCATATCAACTCTTTATCCTCTAGATAAAACAGAAGCCAAAAGATTAACCAAACTGACTCAGAATCATTTTATTAACGATATTCATCAACTAAGAAAAGATTGCCGCTAAGGCTGTTTCTGAAGTGGTTCGAAAAAAATAGTTAATAAAATACCCGCGGCCATAAAGATTACCGCCCATAATAAGTATAAATGTAATGTTTCGTGCAAAAACAAAACCGCTTGTAAGGTGGCAAAAACGGGGATCAAGTAGATTAATAGTCCCGTTTTAGCTGCTCCAATTGCGATAACTCCTCGAATATAATAAAAATAAGCAAATGCACCACCAATAGTTCCGGCATATAGTACAGTTAAAATGTTTCTAAGATTTATCGTTATGAGTGCATGATGCAATATTTCAGCAACGCAAAAAGGCAATACCACCAAAAGGCCCATCAATATCATGCTAGTTAATAGCGCTAGTGGATCAATAGCAATTTTCCAATGCTTGATAAGCACAGTGTAAACAGCCCAACATATTGCATTGGCTGACATCCATAAATCACCGGTAGTAAATTTCATATGAAGTAATAGATGGATATTGCCCTTGCCTATAATTATAAGTACCCCAACTAAAGTGATCATCACACCTAACCATTGGAGTGGGGTCAATTTTTCGCCAATCAGTAACCATGCAATGATTAAAGTAAAAATTGGTGAGGAGGTAAAAATAAATGCACCGTTGATGGCAGAGGTTTCATGCAGAGAGATATAAGCAAATCCCCCAGGAATTGCGATTCCTAAAGTGCCGTAAACTAGCAAGAGATGCCAATGAGATTTTAAAATTGGCCAGGCTTTTTGCAATGATGAAAAAGCGATTGGAAGCATAATAAGAAAAGCAATCAAGAACCGTAAAAATGCCAATTGCCATGGTGGAATAGCTTTTCCATAATTGCCGACAATAAAGTTACTTGATAGCAAAAATATGCCAACTAGCAAATTAATGTAGCCAGCCATAACAGAAGTTTTTTTCAAATTATGGAATTCCTTTAAAATTTGGCAAAATTTTAGCAGAACCTCTGCTTTTTTCGCTACGGCAAATCAAATGTCAGACTCTATTTGCCTCCACGCTTTTTTGCCAATAGAGTAAAGTAATCGGTTTCTGATGGGTTGGGTACATATTCACCAGTAAAGACTGAATCTTCAAAGTGAGTGATAGCGCTATTTCCCTCGCGTGCTGCATCAACTAAAGCCGATAAATCTTGAAAAACCAACCAATCTGCGCCAATCGCTTTACAAATTTCATCAGTGTTTCGATTGTAAGCAATTAATTCGTCCGCCGCAGGAATATCAATCCCATAAATATTAGGGTAACGGATTTCTGGAGCAGCAGAAGCGAAATATACTTTGTTGGCGCCAGCATCTCTTGCCATTTGGATGATCTCTTTTGAAGTAGTACCACGTACAATTGAGTCATCGACTAACAAAACATTTTTCCCTTTAAATTCTAGCGGGATGGTATTTAACTTTTGTTGCACTGATTTTTTACGCAGCGTTTGCCCTGGCATAATAAACGTTCGGCCAATGTAGGTATTTTTAACAAACCCTTCGCGATATTTAAGACCTAAACAATGTGATAAGGTCATTGCCGCAGTGCGACTCGTTTCGGGAATGGGAATTACTACATCAATATCATGATTTGGATATTCGCGGAGAATTTTGTCGGCGAGCTGCTCGCCCATGCGCAGTCGAACTTTATAAACTGAAATTTTATCGATGATGGAATCAGGTCTAGCCAAATAGACATATTCAAATAAACAAGGACGATATTCGGTATTAGTGGCGCATTGTTGTTGATAAAGCTGTCCATCTCCAGTGATAAAAATAGCTTCGCCTGGTGCTACATCAGCAACAGGTTGATACCCTAGCACATCCAGTGCAACACTTTCAGAAGCCACCATGTAATCTATTCCTTGAGTGGTTTCTCGTTTGCCATAAATTAAGGGTCTAATTCCGTGTGGGTCGCGAAACGCCACAATCCCATAGCCTGTTATCATAATAACTACTGCATAAGCGCCAATACATCGGCGATGTACGGCATTAACTGCAGCAAAAATATCTGTTTGGGAAAGTTCAATTTTTCCAAGCTGTTGTAATTCATAAGCAAATACATTTAATAATAATTCAGAATCAGAAGTGGTATTAATATGTCTTAAGTTAGTTTTAGCCAGATCATAGGCAAGTTCTTGCGTATTAATCAGGTTGCCATTATGGGCCAAACTAATTCCGTAGGGTGAATTCACATAGAAAGGTTGCGCTTCTTCATCTAAGGAGCAGCCAGCAGTTGGATAGCGTACATGTCCAATCCCCATGTTGCCCTTTAATGCGAGCATTTCTTGAGTGTGGAACACATCACGAACTAGGCCATTGCCTTTGCGTAAAAATAATTTATTGCCATCACAAGTAGCAATTCCCGCAGCGTCTTGGCCGCGGTGCTGCAATACTGTGAGTGCATCAAATAAGTCTTGATTAACTGGAAGTTTAGCAACTGTACCGACGATACCACACATAATATTAGTCTGCCATAACGGTATGTTTTTCAATATATTCAGGCATAAAACTTTTTAGCCAATTTTCCACAGGTACAAATTTTGGTATTAGGAATGAATTGTTCCACCAAGGGTCTTGCGACATTGGCGTAAGTTGTAGCAGTAATAAGACTAAGCTAACTAATAAAACCCCACGTGCAGCACCGACAAAGATTCCACATGCTTTATCAACACTAGATAACCCAATGCGATTAATCAAGAGAGAAATACAAAAATTTGCTAATGAAATTAACAGGAAGGTCACCATAAACAGTACTACAAATGCAACAGCGATTCGTACTGAAGGGGTGTGAATATAAGTTGAAAAGGCATCTGCTAATTGATGGCAAAAATTAAAGCCGACTAGAAAACCACCAATCCAGGCTACTAAAGATAAAACTTCTTTGGTGAACCCTCTGATCCAACTAATAATCGTGGAGACTAATATAATAAGAATAATAAAACCGTCGGCAATAGTGAGCATTTGAGGTTAATAGCCTGAGAAATTAGTTTTCGTTAAATTGGTTATGTTTTGTTTTTGGGTTAAGTATAACAGATTTTCCTATTTTTTAATTACTCTTTCATCAATCGAAAAATAGGGCTTACTGAATAAAATGAACCGAAAACCACTATTCTATCTTCGATGTTGGCGTGGTTTAAGGCAGATTGATACGCTTCCTCGATAGTATCAAATTGATTAATGATGGCCACGTTCATATTAACTAATAGATTTGCGATAGCTGTAGACGGCATGCCGCGTTCACCGCCAAGACTTGCTACATACCATTTGTCTATACAGTTTAATAGCGGAGCAAGACTTTCATAGTGATTTTTATCTTTCAGCATTCCTACTACGGCATAAGTTTTTCCATTAGTAGGGATAGTGTTAAGTTGGTCATAAAGGTTAAGGCAACCTTCAGGATTATGGGCAACATCTAAAATCACTAATGGATTTTTGCGCCATATCTGAAAACGGCCTGGCAAAAAAGCGTGTATTAGCCCCTGTTTAATTGATTCAACTGAAACGGGTATAATATTTTTTAATAGCGTTAAAGTCATTAGCGCTGTTGCAGCATTTTGCAATAGTAGTCGCGGTGTTGGTAACAAGTCAGTGACGATATTGCCATGCCAAAATTGCCAGCATTCAGCTTTAGCTAAGTAACCAAAATGTGTTCCTTGGCAATATAAAGGTGCTGCTAAGTTTGTTGCTGTTTCAATAATGCTATGTGGTGGATTTAAGTCTCCACATACTACTGGCCTTTGTGACCTGAAAATACCAGCTTTTTCTTGACCAATAGATTCTCGATCGGGACCTAGCCATTCCATATGATCTTTATCAATTGTAGTAATAACTGAAATATCAGGATCAATAATATTAACTGCATCTAAACGACCACCTAAACCTACTTCTAACACTAAAACATCTAGGTTAGCACGATTGAATAACCATAGTGCGGCTAGAGTTCCCCATTCAAAATAGGTTAGTGAAATATCTTGCCTAGCTGTTTCAATGGCAGTAAATGCTGTACATAGTTCTTTATCAGTAGCAATTTCGCCAGCTATGTGGATGCGCTCGTTGTAATATTCTAAGTGCGGCGAAAAATAAGCACCCACCCGATATCCTTGTTGGCTAAGAATACTTGTCAAAATAGTAACACAAGAACCTTTACCGTTAGTTCCTGCAACGGTAATTACGGGACAGGAAGGATTTAATAGCCCGAGCCTTTCACCAACAGTTTGAATGCGGTCTAATCCTAAATCGATAGCTTTAGGGTGGAGTTGCTCTATATAGTTGAGCCAAGTGTTGAGGTTAGGGGTTGTAAACATACTGAAGGCTATAGCAGTTTAAAATGTGCTATTATAGCTTTTCTTTGGAAGATTAGCTCCGTTTAATGCTGAATTTTCTGGCATGATAACTTTTATTTAATGAAGACTAAACATGAATAATTATAAATATCACCAGCTTATTTTTTTATTACTTATCGTTTTATTAAGTGGTTGTGCAACGACGACTAATTATAGTAAACGTGGAGATGTTCATGAGTTCATTGATCGCATGAATACAAAGCATCACTTTGATCGTGAAGAACTTTGTACATTATTTAGCAAAGTTAAATGTGAGCCGAAAATCATCAAAACCATGGATAAGCCCCACGAAGGGAAAGCAACACCATGGTGTGCATATCGCGCCATTTTTTTGACGCCTGAAAAAATTAAACAAGGCGTAAAGTTTTGGCAAAAACATGCCGAAACACTGGCTGCAGTAGAACAACAGTATGGTGTTCCTGCTGAAATTATTGTTGCCATTATTGGTGTTGAAACTCAATATGGAAAAAATAAAGGTAGTTACCGTGTAATTGATGCCTTGACCAATTTAGCGTTTGATTATCCGCGTCGATCTAAATATTTTTGTGGCGAACTTGAAGAGTATTTATTATTAACCAGAGAACAGAGTTTGGATCCACTAGAACCAGTTGGGTCTTATGCAGGCGCAATTGGACAACCACAGTTTATGCCAAGTAGTTATCGCCATTATGGGATTGATTTTTCTGGCAGCCATCATGCTGATTTGTGCAATAATTCTGCAGATGCAATTGCCAGTGTTGCTAATTATTTCAAAGCGCATGGGTGGAGAACTGGAGAGCCGGTTGCGATGCGCGCCAACGTATATGGTGATGATTACTTAAAATTTGCGACTAAAAAATTAAAACCATCTTTTAGTCTTGGGGAATTATCCGAGTGTGGCATTACGCCTAGAGATAAAGTATCTCCTACCATGTTGGCAACGTTTATGATTTTTGAAACTGATTCGGCTCCCCAATATTGGCTTGGATTTCACAACTTTTATGTCATTACCCGTTACAATAGCAGCGGCTATTATGCTATGGCAGTTCATCAACTTTCTCAGGCTATTTTGCGTGAGAGAAGTGAGGGGTAGGGGTGAGGGTTTATAATGAATAACCTTATGGCTTCAAGTCAAAAAACCGGATTTTTTTCTCGCTTAACTCAGGGTCTTGAGAAAACCAGGCAGCGCCTGGTTGAAGGAGTGGAAAATATCTTTCTGGGTAAAAAAGCCATTGATGTTGATTTACTAGAACAACTCGAAAATCATCTGCTATTAGCCGATATAGGCGTTAAAGCCACCGCCAAAATTATCCAAGATTTAACTGAAAAACTTCGTCGTAATGCACTTAAAGATAGTCAAGCTTTATGGCAAACACTACATGATGATTTACAAAAAATTCTTGCTCCTTGTGAGCAGCCATTAATTGTAACTGCTGCTAACCCTTTTGTAATTTTAACAGTTGGTATTAATGGAGTGGGAAAAACTACTACGATTGGCAAGTTAGCTAAATATCTAAAAAATCAGAATCATAGTGTGTTGTTAGCTGCTGGAGATACCTTTCGCGCAGCTGCAATTGAGCAACTTGAAGTGTGGGGCGAGCGTAATCAAGTTAGTGTTGTTGCCCAGCAAGGTACGGCTGATAGCGCGGCAGTTATTTTTGATGCAATTCAATCAGCGAAGGCACGAAATATTGAAGTGGTTATTGCTGATACAGCAGGTCGATTACATACTAAAGATAATTTGATGGAAGAATTAAAAAAAGTAAAACGTGTCATGGCAAAATTAGATGCAACTGCGCCGCATGAAGTTTTATTAGTGCTTGATGCGAGTATTGGTCAAAATGGGTTGAATCAAGTTAAAGAATTTCACCAGGCATTAGGTGTTTCAGGAATAGTATTAACTAAATTGGATGGCACAGCGAAGGGTGGAGTTATTTTTGCTATTGCAGATGAATTTAAGATTCCTATTCGGTTTATTGGTATTGGTGAACAGATTGATGATTTAAAGCCGTTTCAGGCTAGCGCTTTTGTAGAAGCGTTGTTTTCGAATCATTTAACCTAACGTGGGACAAACTCGCGCTTGCTGCTCTGAAGTAAGCTGTAAAGCTGGATCAGGTTTAAAATTACGAATCCTATTTTGTACTTTAGTGTATTGTAATTTTTGCGGGACATTGCTATTCCAATAGGCTACTCCTTGTGCAGGTGATAGATTACAAAATTGCATCAAAGCTACGGTAGCAACATATCCAGACGCGTGCACTCCATACCAACAATGTACATACATCGGGCCTTCCTCTGTCGTAATAAGATGATGAAGTTTTTCAAGTAGCTGGTGTACTTCTCGTGGATGATCCCAGCGTCGCATTAAATAGCTCATCTCATTTTTATTACAGGTTATTAGCTGCGTGGTGTTGCTATGATTCCACCCGCTGCCGTAAACATATGCGGCAACTTTAAAGCCATCTTTACATAGTGCTTGCAAAGAAGAATTACTCAGAGGGCCTTTTGATCCCGAGCTGCCGCCTCGATAAAGCGTTCCAGGCATCACCATTCTAAATCGATCGGTTCCATATTTTGCTTTTGTACCAGCAATCGTTTGAGTCAGATCGTGAGAGATTGGTGGGTTAGCAAGTGCTAGCGAGTTACCTAGTGCGATAATCAATAAATATAAGCAAAGTTTCATGGTTCACCTGGGGGTTAAAGAAATCTAGCCTGTGCTGAAAGCTAAAATTTTATTATCAAAAGAATAGAATAAACAATAGCGTCTGAATATCAAAAACTGGATTGTGTTATAATAGAGCCATTTTATTGAGTTGTAAGAGATTAGTATGGACGAAAAAACACCAATTGAAAATCTTGGCGAAGTACTTGATGAACTCGTTGAGACTTATCCTCAAGCTTCTAACATACAAAGAAACCTAATTGATTCACTGGTTACCATTACTACTGAACAACTTACTCCTGAACGATTACCTAATTTTGCCAAAGATCGAATAGCTCCTATAAAAAGTACTATTTGGACTGTTGATGCTAAGGATGAAGCAATAACTAATAAGCTTATCAGAATTATAAATGAAATTATTACTTATTTTAATGAGTTTGTAGGTAATTCTTCTCAAGTATTGGTACCCAAATCATCGCGAAAAAAACAGTCTTCCACTAATAATTTAGCTATTCAACAAGTTACTAAGCTCAAAGAGATATTCGGTAATGCGAAAACAAAAATTGCAGTGCAAAAAGAAAAAATTAAAGAACAAAAGCAACAAAATCTATTGGATTTAGAGGAGGACCTTGCTGCGACGCTAACATTAGGAAATGTAATGATTCATTACATTATGATTTCCTTCGGTGAAACTAGTCATTATATGACTCGCCCTCAGCGTAAGCCGTGGTCCTGTGTTGATTTTAAAATTGATGATTCAAGAATTAAGGCAAGAGATAATTTAATCGCAACCGCGAATGTTTTGTGGCATCAATTAAATGAGGCAGGTATTAGTAGAGATACCGATAACGTGAAAGAAGTTATGCAAAATGTAAAAAAAATCATGAGCTACCTGGCTAGTAATGAACAAGTGCATCATGAAAATGTTTCAGGCATGACATTTTTTCGTATTTTTACTACCTGTGGATTTAAACAGGAGATTGATGGCATGCTAGCTAAGATAGACAAAGCAGAAAAAAATCCGGATTTTCTTAGACAAGAATACAATGATAATAATCTTTGGGAAAACAAAGAACCTGCTTATAGTTGTCGATGTGGTGGAAATTGTAGTTATGACAGCTTATTGGAATCAATGGAGGATGCAAAAAAATCCAATGAATATACAAGACTAGGCTTCGATACCTGGTAATATGGAAGCTAAAAATTGCCCTATACCAATAGTTTTTTGTAAAAAAAGAAATTATTTAATCTTCTCTTAAGCTTAATCCGCTATAATAGCCAACTATTATTTTTATAAGATGGCTATTATCTATGACAAAAAATTTATCAACAAATTTAAAAAAAGCACTCACCGTATTTGGGCTGGTGATGATGACGGTTATTGCTATTGATAGCATTAAAAATATTCCCGTTAATGCGCAGTATGGCAGTAGTTTGTTGTTTTATTATTTAATTGCGATTTTTACTTTTTTTATCCCTTCAGCTTTGGTAGCGGCAGAGCTAGCTACCGCGTGGCCGCAAACGGGGGGAGTTTATATTTGGGTTCGTGAGGCGTTTGGCAAGCGCACCGCATTTTTAACTGCATGGATGCAATGGCTTTACATGATTGTTTGGTACCCGGCGATACTTTCTTTTATTGCGGTAACCTTAAGTGATTTGGTTATGCCCGAGTTGGCTGAAAATAAGCTGTATGTGTTAACGGTTGTGCTCACGGTTTTTTGGACGGCCACTTTTCTCAACTGTAGAGGATTAAATGTTTCCAGCCAGGTCAGTTCTTTATGTACAGTAGTAGGCGTTATAGTGCCAATGATTTTTATTACTTTATTAGGGGTTTTTTGGCTTTACTCCGGTAAACCAATCCAAATTAATTTTTCTTTTCAAGCCATTACTACCCATTTAATGAGTAATGATAATTTAAGACTCTTTATTACTTTAATGTTTAGTTTGATGGGTATGGAAATGATTGCTGTACATGCAGGTGATGTGCCAAATCCAGAAAAAAACTATCCACGAGTATTAATCATTTCCAGTGTAATTATTTTTATCACAATGATCCCGGCTTCATTAGCAATTTCAGCGGTAATTCCGGCTAAGCAAATTAGCTTAACTAAAGGTGTAGTAGATGGGTTTACGGTGTTTTTGACGGCATTTCAACTCAGTTGGCTTAAGCCATTAGTCGTCATTGCTATTGTGATGGGTAGTTTTGGCATTTTTCTAGTTTGGCTGTTAGCGGCGGCACGTTGTTTGTTTGTTGCCGCCAAAGATAATTGTTTGCCTATATTTTTGCAGAAAACTAACCGCAAAGATATGCCAGCAGTTTTGTTTGTTGTGCAAGGCGTTGTATTTACTTTATTGTGTGCAGCTTTTATTTTAATGCCATCGGTTAATAGTGCATTCTGGATTCTAACGGTTTCTTCCTCGCAATTAGCGTTAATTTATTATTTATTTTTGTTTGCTGCTGCTTTGCGGTTGCGTTACAAACAGCCCAATGTGGAACGACCATTTAGAGTTGGAAAGCAGCCATGGGTTATGTGGGTAGTGTGTCTTGTCGCTATTTTGGCCTGCTTATTTTCAATTGGTTTTGGCTTTATTCCGCCACCTGAACTTAGCGGGAGCAAAATAATGTTTTATGAAGGGTTTCTTACCCTACTCATCTTAGGGGGTTGTGGAATAGCCATGATTATTTATCAAGTTTGTCAGGCAAATTTTAATAAAGTTCTTATCTCTTCTATACCTCAAGATAGTTTTGTGGAACAATAGTCATATATCATAACTTTGATCGATCCAATGAGGAAAAAGAAAACTAAGTAGGTGGGTGTCATGATAGATTCTAATGGTTTTCGGTTAAATGTAGGCATCATTCTTGTGGGGCCTCACAATCGGCTATTTTTTGCCAGACGTGCTGGGCAAGATGCGTGGCAATTTCCACAAGGTGGTATTCATAAAAATGAAACGATAAAGCAAGCTTTATTTCGTGAATTGTATGAAGAAGTAGGACTCTCGCCCGATGATGTTGAAATTGTTGCATGCACTCGCCGTTGGTTGAAGTATCGACTGCCTGCTAAATTTATTCGCCGAGAAATACAGCCAGTTTGCATAGGTCAAAAACAGAAATGGTTTATGCTACGTCTTCTTGCCGATGAGAACAATGTTCAGCTTGATTGTACGGATGCCCCTGAGTTTGATAAATGGCGATGGGTAAGTTATTGGGATCCGCTTAAAGAAGTTATTGATTTTAAAAAGGCAGTTTATCGTAGTGCTCTACTGGAATTTGCTCCACTCTTATGAATATACCGCATGCTAAAACTACTTCGCCGAATTGTACAAGAAATCAGTGCTGCGCCTACTTTTGCACAAGCTTTGTGCATTATGGTGAAGCAAATTCGCGACGCAGTAGATACCCAAGCATGCACGTATTTTTTTGCTTAATAAAGCAAAACAAGAATATGTTTTGATGGCTACTGATGGCTTAAATCTTGATTCAATTGGACAGGTACGATTTAAGTTGAATGAAGGATTAATCGGCTTTGTAGGTGAACGTGAAGAGCCACTTAATCTAGAAGATGCTCCCTCCCATCCAAAATTTCGCCCTTTTGAAAGCTGTAAGGAAGAACGTTTTAGAGCGTTTTTAGGCGTTCCTGTTATTCATCATCGGCGCGTTTTAGGCGTTTTAATTATTCAACAACAAGAACAACGTCGTTTTGATGAATCAGAAGAGGCTTTTTTGGTAACTGCTTCGGCACAATTAGCTGGGGTAATTGCTCATGCCGAAGCGACTGGTGCTATTACTGAACTATTTGAACCAAAAACAGCGCAAGAGAATAAAAAAGAAATTATCTTAAGTGGAATTCCTGGTTCCTCTGGTATTGGTATGGGAACAGCCATGTTGATTTATCCACCTGCAGATCTTGACGCAGTTCCAGACAGAAAAATCAGTGATATTGATTATGAGATTAGACTATTTGAGAAAGCATTGGCGGCTTGCCGTTTAGATATAAAAGTATTAAGTGAACGATTGTCGCAAACTCTTCCCAAGGAAGAGCAAGAACTTTTTGAGGTTTATCTTCACCTGTTAAATAGTTCAACTTTGATTGATGAAGTGATAGAGCAAATTCGCGCGAAAAGTTGGGCGCAAGGTGCGCTTTGTAAAGTGATAAAAAAACATATTGCACGTTTTGAAGAAATGGAAGATGAGTATTTGAGAGAACGAGCCAGCGATTTTTATGATCTAGGCCGACGTATTTTGTCTCATTTACAAAATGCGCAAAATCAGGGGAGACATTTTAAAGAGCGAACGATTTTAATTGGCGAAGAAATTACTGCGACTAATTTGGCGGAAGTTCCGGAAGGTTATTTAGTTGGGATTGTGTCATCAAGGGGATCAAGCAGTTCTCATGTTGCAATACTAGCAAGAGCTTTAGGAATTCCTGCAGTCATGGGCGTTGATGGAATTGCCAACGTTCACTTGGAAGGACGAGAAATGATTCTTGATGGTTATCAAGGGCATGTTTATATCAATCCAGCTGAATTAGTGCAGAGCGAATTTACCCTGTTAGCGGAAGAAAAACGTCAATTCAATAAACACCTTGAACAGGTGCGTAATTTACCGGCACAAACTATTGATAATCATTGTGTCTCACTATTGGTTAATACAGGTCTTGCCGTTGACGCTGATCTTTCGCTCAGTATTGGTGCCGAAGGTGTGGGATTGTATCGCACTGAAATCCCCTTTATGACACGAGATAGATTTCCGGCCGAAGAAGAGCAACGCTTAATTTATCGGCAATTATTGCAAGCTTTTAGCCCAAGACCGGTAGTGATGCGGACGTTGGATGTTGGAGGCGATAAAGCACTTTCGTATTTTCCTATCAAAGAAGAAAATCCTTTTTTAGGTTGGCGAGGTATTCGGATTACCCTAGATCATCCTGAAGTATTTTTAGTGCAAGTTCGTGCTATGTTGCGTGCTAGCAGCGAGTTAAATAATTTGTGGCTAATGTTGCCAATGATAAGTGGTGTTAGCGAAGTGGATGAAGCTTTGCGCTTAATTAAACAAGCGTATCAAGAAGTTTTGGAAGAAGATCCCAAAATTATTTGGCCACCTATAGGCGTGATGATTGAAGTGCCTTCAGCGGTTTATCAAGCGAGAGATTTAGCCAAGCGAGTCAATTTTTTATCGGTAGGTAGTAATGATTTAATTCAATATCTATTGGCAGTTGACCGCAATAATACTCGTGTAGCCAATCTTTATGATGGATTTCATCCTGCGGTATTATGCGCGTTGCAACAAGTTGTACACGCTGCTCATGCGGAAAATAAAACAGTCAGCATTTGTGGTGAAATGGCCGGAGATCCGCTTGCAGCTATTGTACTTTTAGCCATGGGATTTGATGCATTAAGTATGAGCCCAAGTGCTTTACCAAAAGTAAAATGGGTGATTCGTCACTTTGCATTAACCAATGCGCATGAAATTTTACGGGTAGTTTTAACTATGGATAATCCACACGCTGTTCGTGAGTATTTAAGTCTGTCACTTGAGCAAGCTGGTTTAGGGAATTTAATTCATGTGCGAAAGTAAACAAATACAAGCAGTCAAAACGACACTCTCTGGATTTAATGGTTACCCATCTTTTCTTTGTCGTTTAGTTAGGCCTGAGCGTTATCATCAATTTATTCCTCAATTACCAAATTGTATTGCTAGAGGATCTGGATCTAGTTATAGCGATGCAGCAGTAAACACTGATGGCATAGTTATTTCAACTAGTCGATTGAATCGATTTTTAGCTTTTGATCGTGAGCGAGGTATTTTGACTGCAGAGGCTGGTGTTACATTCAAAGAAATTTGTGAATTAATTGTTCCTGCAGGATGGTTTTTGCCAGTGGTTCCTGGAACTTTTTCAGTATCATTAGGTGGTGCAGTTTGTGCTGATATTCATGGGAAAAATCATTTTCAGCAAGGGACATTGAGTCAACATGTTATTTGGCTTGAATTAATTACTGCTTCTTTGGAATGTATTCGATGTTCAGCTAATGAAGAGGCTGATCTCTTTTGGGCAACAGTAGGAGGAATGGGACTTACTGGTTTGATTGGCGTAGTTTGTTTAAAACTCCAGCGAATAATGAATCCATATATGACGGTTAAAACACAGGCGACTGTTAATCTTGAACAAACAGTAACAGCATTAAATGATAGCTCGGCAGAATATGAATATAGCGTAGCATGGCTGGATGGGGGCATTAATCGCCAATGGGGTAGAGGAGTAGTGATGGCGGCGCGTCATAGCGTAGACTTGGTAGAAAATTTACAAAATAACAGTAAAAATAACTCATCTTTTTCTATACCTATTAAGTCGCCAATTAATTTGATTCGTCCCCTAACTGTATCTTGTTTTAATGATTACTATTATCGCAATAAGAAAAATAGGGCAGGAGTATATTGTTTACATTATCAAGATTATTTTTCCCCGTTAGATAAAATAAAACATTGGCCTTATTTTTATGGCAGAAAAGGGTTTGTTCAGTATCAGTGTGTATTCCCATTGGAATATGCCAGTGAAGGTATTGAAAAATTGTTCGCGATTTTTCATCGCGAACATATTTTATGTAGTTTAGTAGTGTTGAAGCGCTTTGGCGCAGAAAACAATGCGCCACTTTCTTTTGCGCGAGAAGGAATTACTATTGCTATCGATATGCCCTATACCAAAAAATTACCATTAGTTTTGCAGCAAGCTGATGAGCTAGTAGTTACTCATGGTGGGCGTGTTTATTTAGCAAAAGATACCAGACTAAGTAAAGAAATGTTTATGAAAATGTATCCAAATTATTTGTCTTGGATGAAGGTTAAGCAAAGGGTTGATCCAAATAATATTTTCCAATCGTCATTGTCGTTGAGATTAATGTAATGCAGGAAAATCATTTAATGCAAGGAAAAAATATCGTCGTTTTAGGAGCAACCTCAGCTATAGCTAAGGGAAGTTGTAAGGCATTGCTGGAGCAGGGCGCAACACTTTATTTGGCAAGTCGTGATTTATCTGAATTAGAGCGAATGGCAGCAGATTTTAATGTTCGTTACTTAGCCGGATTACGCACAGTACACTATGGATATTTTGATGCTGAAGATTTTGCATCCCATGCAGATTTTTTTGCCCAGGCGTTAAAAACGTTAGGTAAAATAGATGGATTGTTATTGGCCTTTGGTTATTTGGGAAAACCAGATTTATATTGGAATTTAGCTGAACAAAAACATATTTTAAATCGAAATTTATTCGGGGCAATATCAATACTTAGTTATTTTGCTGATTATTTTTCTGACCAAGAACAGGGATTTATCATTGGCATTAGTTCAGTTGCCGGTGATAGAAGTCTGCGTAAAAATTATAGTTACGATACGGCAAAAAGTGGCTTATCAATTTATTTGCAAGGATTACGTAATCGATTGTATAAAAAAAATATTCGTGTGATTACTATTAAGCCGGGGTTTGTTGACACGCCGATGACCTTTGGCAAATCTGGAATGTTTTTAGTAGCTGATGCAGAAAAAATAGGTCGCCAAATCATTAAGCAGCTTGCAAAATCGGGCGATGTTATTTATTTGCCTAAGTTTTGGCGTTATATCATGCTGATTATTCGTTTGGTTCCAGAAGCTTTGTCCAAAAGATTGTCATGGTGAATATAAAGACGCTCACACTGCTTTGGCAATCGATGCGACCACATCAGTGGTTAAAAAATGTATTTATTTTAAGCGGCCTTATTTTTGGTCGAGTTTTTAATGATAGTGCTTATATCTTTCCGGTGCTGCTCAGTGTGATTGCCTTCACGTTAGTAGCAAGTGCAGGTTATATACTCAATGATTTATTAGATCAAAAAATTGATATACAACATCCACAAAAAAACCATCGTCCTATTGCTCGTGGTGATCTTAGTATTAATATCGCCTTGATCTGGATGTGCAGCTTATTATTTATTGGGTTAAGTCTAGGTTTTTATATATCGTTTAAGGCTTTTGCGCTACTAATAGCGTATTGTTTGCTCACGGCGGCTTATTCAATCAAACTTAAAAATATTCCTTGGCTTGAAGTAATTTGCATTGTTACGGGATTTGTGTTGCGAGTTTTATTAGGGACTTATGGTGTTGGTATTCCAGCCTCAGTTTGGGTTGTTAGTTGCAGTGCGTTGTTAGCACTATTTTTAGTTTTAGTAAAACGTCGTTCTGAACAATTAGTATGCAAAAAGCAGCCATATTATTTGAGAATAGTGTTAAATGCCTATCAAGAAAATTGGTTAGATAGAGCGGTTTATCTGGCGGCTTTTTTATGTTTTTCAGCATATACTTTTTACGCTATGATACATGGTGTTGGGGTCACAATTATCTTTGTGGCTTTAGGAATATGGCGTTATCTTTTTTTATTACACTTGCGTAGTGAGCAAGCAATAGAGCTTGATGTGGCACATGAATTTTTTCAGGATAGTATTTTACAAGTTATTGTTGTACTGTGGGTGCTGGCATTAGTATGGTTACTGATCATTTAATTTACCTAAAAAGGAGACTGCTGTTATGTTTAAATTAAAATCGTCTTTGATGTTAGTTTTATTTTGTGGGATAGCATTAACTGCACATGCTGAGAGTAATACAGATACTGCAAATAAAGACAACACTCCTCCTAAAGCAGTAGAAAATAAAGTTTATGATGGTATGGTGGGATCGTGGCAAGGCACAAGCGAAATGATGGGCAAAAAAATGCGCGAAGTCATGAAAGCACGTTGGGCGCTTAATCATCAGTATCTTATTGTTGAGGTGAAAGCCACAGGAGTAGATGAGCCAAAAATGAAATATGAAGGTATGGGAGTTTTTGGTGTCGATAAAGATGGTAAAGCCAAAACATTCTGGTTTGATAATTGGGGTGCTGATGCTGCCAGCACTGGGACAGGAACTTTTAGCGATAATAAATTAGAGCTCAATGATTCTAACCCAATGTTCAAAGAAGTGCGTACTTTTGAAATTAAAGACAGAGAACTCTTAATGCATGCTAAAGGAACCATGACGTCTCAAGGTAAAGAAGTTCCTTTTGATGTAACGACGGTTTATAAGAAGAAATAATAGAATCCTTACAGAAGGCGTTGTTGCGTAAATTAAAATCGATGTAGAAAGGTTGTCATGTCAGCTTTCGTTGGCATGACAACCTGAATATGAAAGTCTGCTATGGCATATCGTCTCCCTAATTCTATACCAAACGAAATCTGTTTTTCTTTTAGTATTACTAAATGACATTATAATTGCGTTTAGCGTTACCAAACGAAATTATGGTTGCGTTTGGTAAAATTTTAGCCTATCATAAGAAGCATGATAAAAAGAACTTTTTGGCAAAAACAAATCGAGCAAGCCTGGGTACATCGTTCTATCATTTGGTTATCTGGTACTCGGCGCGTGGGTAAAACTCATTTATGCCAAAGTTTGCCTAATACGGAGTATTACGACTGTGAATTGCCATTAACACGATTACAGCTTGAAAATCCTGAATATTTTCTATCGCAGAAAAAAAATAAACGATTAGTGCTTGATGAAATTCACCGGTTAGATAATCCAAGTGAAATTTTAAAAATTGCCGCAGATCATTACCCTGACGTTAAAATTATTGCTACAGGATCATCTACATTAAGTGCATCTAGAAAATTCAAAGATACTTTAACTGGTCGAAAAGTCGAATTATGGTTAACTCCATTACTATTAGATGAAAGTGTAGGTGTTGTTGATGATGGATTATTGCATCGGTTTTTATACGGTGGATTACCTCCATTTTTTCTCTCAACAACACTACCTGATAAAGATTATCAGGAGTGGTTAAATGCTTATTGGGCTAAAGATATCCAGGAATTGTTTCGCCTTGAAAAAGGGCATTCTTTTGTAAAATTTACTGAAATGATACTTGCTCAAAGTGGGGGTATTTTTGAAGCAACTCGTTTTGCTACGCCGTGTGAAGCAAGTAGAACAACGATTATTAATTATCTTGCTGTGTTAGAAGCAACTTTCGTTGCGCATATTATTCGTCCATTTAGTCAACATCGTGCTACTGAAATTGTTTCGGCTCCGAAAGTGTATGGGTTTGATACCGGATTTGTCTGTCATTGTCATGGTTGGACAAATCTTCGTAAAGAAGATATGGGATTATTATGGGAGCATTGCGTATTGAATGAAATGCAAGGCCATTTACAGACAAGAAAAATTAATTATTGGCGTGACAAGCAGGGTCACGAAATTGATTTTGTTTTTACCAAAGATAGAAATTATCATCAACCATGGGCAATTGAATGTAAATGGTCAGCGAGTGAGTTTGATCCTAAAAATATTTTAGTATTCCGGCGTAATTACTCAGAGGGGAAAAATTTTATAGTTTCTCCGGAAATTACTAAACCGTTTAAAAAAACCTATAAAGATATCGAAGTTATGTTTGTTAATACGCAACATCTTCTTGAAGAGCTACAGTCAAAATAATGCAATCTTTATCACTGCAGCGTAAATGGCAAATTTATAGTGTGAAAATCATCATAAGTTTAGCATTGCTAAGCTTGCTGTTTGCTTATTTAAGCTTTATTTACCTGGCTTCATCTCCAGATTGGGATACTGATTACAAGTATCTTTATTTTTCAGCACAACAAGTGTGGCATCAGGCTAATATTTATTATCCCTTGCGCTTTTTTTCTCCTTCTCTTAATGGCGTCACCGAGATAGTTAACTTAAATCCACCGATGCTTGCTATTATCATGGCATTACCTGGATTAATGTATTATACCGCTTCGTTTTGGCTGTGGAGTTTATTGAATTTGGCGATGGAAATTGGTGGTGTGTTGTTAATAGTGGATAGATTTTTTCAGCCACAACGAGAAAAATTTTGGATTTTTTTAGCTAGCATTTTATTGTTGCTTAGCTTTTTCCCAACTTTTATTAATTTGTACGCACAAACTGCCGGATTAATATTTTTATTAACCGTTTTGGGTTGGCTTTCATTTCGTGAGAAAAAACTTGGGTTGGCTGGTTTTTTCTGGGGTTTAGCTTTTTCAATCAAATTATTTATTGGTTTATTTGTATGGATGTTGGTTTGGCGGAAAGAGTGGCGTTGTTTAAGAGCGATGTTGTTGACGACCTCGGTTTGTCTGGCAATTACGATATTCTTTTTTGGTCCAAATATTTATGCAGAGTATAGCGCAGTATTCGCTAAGGTTAATTGGTATTCGGCGAGTTGGAATGCATCGTTATTAGGATTTTTTGCGCGGATATTTGGCTATCTTCATGAAACAAATCGCGCTTTAATTCATTTGCCACAGTTGGCGCAGATAGCTTACAGCACTACAGCCCTATTTCTTTTAGGAATGTTTGCTTTTTTTCAAGAGAAATACTTTAAAGATAACTACTTACCCCTACGTGCCGCGGCTTGTCCGCGGCATCCAGTTGACAATTCTGGACACCGCGAACAAGTCGCGGTGCGTAGGCGAAAGGATATGGGGCGAGTAGTTACCTTTTCTTGCGAGTTATTAAGTCGTGATTTGATGGTTGCTTATACGTTAGTTGCGATGCTGCTGATTTCGCCATTGGCTTGGATTTATTATTTTTTACTGTTACTGATTCCATCAGCAGTCATTTTTTATTGGAACCGATATGTTTTTCAGCAAGAATGGATTAACTTATTTTTAGCGGCGGCATTATTTTTAAGTAGTGTTCCGCACTTGCTACTAAAGCCGCATAAAATTACTAATGGGTACGATATTTTTTTATGGTCTGGGTGTTATTTTTATGCGCTTTGTATCTTAGTAACAATACTTCTTAAACTAAAGCAGTTATTTAATCGAGGTGTATTGAGCCGGTCGCGAAATATGACATCACCTCTATTAGCTATTTTGTTTACAGCAGCATTTTTACCTTCTTTTTTTGGGATTTTAATGATTATTTGTTTATTGTGGTCAGCAAACTCACTATGGCAATAATAAAAGGAACATAATCGTGTTTAAAATTTTTTTAAAGAATAATATTTTTAATCCAGATATTCGTAATAAATATTTTAAATATTTTTTTATTGAAATTTGGAATAGGATTTATTTTTCTGATTCTGAGGTTGGATTGATTAGAGAGCGGGGTGAATACACCCAAGCTTGGTTAGATTTAATTACCAGCTTTTTTGGGCTACCTTTTTTCAGTTTTAATAACAACTCTAAGCTAAAGTCTTTTTTAGCAGCTTTTTTTGGTTGGGATGAAGAAAATTTTTTGCTGCCTATTAATATTGTTAGAGCATTTTTTATTTTTCTTTTCAATCTTTTATTAATTATTCCAAGATTTTTGTTAAACGTTCTGAAGCTAGTTACGGAATTTATTCCTGGTTTAATAATGCAGCTAACTAATGATTGGATCAATGATCTGATTGATAATCTTAAACCGGCTTCGAGATGCTCCGGTGTTGTTAAGTTTTTTAGTTTTATTCCATTAATTGTTTTATTCCCACTTCATTTTGCCTTCAAGTTGGTTTATTTAGTAGGCCGAACAACCACTTCACCGGATAAGAGCTTATATGCCGCTTGGAAGGCAGGCGAAGATTTGGCAGGCACTGGTAGCTTAGGTAAAGCAATAGGCGTGTTTTTTTGTCTCATTAGCATAGTAACTACTATGCTAATGTATTTAATTGTTTTTCCACTGACTATCAAACTAGCAGTAACCTATATGCCATCGGCTATTGTAACTGGAATTCAAAACGCACTTCATTTTTTTGCTCCTCTATCTAAATTAGGTGCTCCTTTTAGCGCTATTACGACGCCTATTTTTAAAGCAATGGGGCCTTTTTTCGCTAAAGCAGGTTTGGATGTTGTATTAGGTATTGCAGCGTTAGTTGGGATGACGATAGGGCCGTTGGTGATTTTTTTAGATAAAATTTTAGATAAAGTTAATGAGGGATTAATTAAATTTTCAACTTGGTGGCGAGAACGAGAACTAAATAGACGAAAAATAGCATCGGAAAAAAAATTGGAACTGCAGCCCAAACCACAGGTACAGCAAGTAAATCAAAATCACCTACAACCAAGAAATATACAACAAAATATACGACCTGCGGCACCACAACCTAAGCAACAAAATAACATTCCTAGAAGAGCGGTGGGGCAGCCGCCACAGGTACAACAGGTACGGCAAGTAAATCAAAATCGCCCACAACCAAGAAATATACAACAAAATATACGACCTGCGGCACCACAACCCAAGCAACAAAATAATATTCTTAATAGAGGAGCAGCGCCACCGCCTGTAGTGCCAAGGCAGCAAGTTAATTATCAACAAAAAAATCAAAGACCGCCAATGCCAGTGGAGCCTCCACAAAACGCCCCCCCTTATCAAAAAATTCTTTGGAGCGATTTGAAACCGGAAAGAAAATTAGGAGAAGGGGGATTTGGTATCGTTTATTACGGTACATATCGCAATACTACTCCTGTGGCACTAAAGCAGGTGAAAGGTGGCCTTGCTTTCGGTCAAAATGAGGAATATGAGCGAGAAATTGAGATCATGGCTAAATTAAGCTCGCCTTATGTTGTACGTTTTTATGGCGTTTGTATTGTGAAAGCGATGATTGTTATGGAGTATGTGTCGAACGGATCTTTGTGGGATGTTTTACACTCTGACGATTGTCCAACTTGGAAGGGTCGTTATCGAATCGGATTAGATATTACAGAAGGGTTATATTATTTGCATGGGGAAAACATTATTCATGCCGATTTAAAAAGCTTAAATGTATTAATAACTGAAGACTTTCGTGCAAAAATCACTGATTTTGGTTTGGCGAAAATAAAAGCAGGTCATGCAAAAAATGCTACAACCTTAGTGGGGCCTGATCAGGGTAACGTTGGTACAACCCGCTGGATGCCGCCGGAATTATTTGAAGTAGATGCTAGAACAAGCAAAGAGTCAGATGCTTATAGTTATGGAATGATTTTATGGGAACTTGGCGCTAGAAAAATCCCTTTTGAAGATATATCCAATAATATGCAGATTCCTATAGCGGTCAAAAACGGCAGGAGAGAAACAATAACAAGTGATACTCCACCAAAAATGGCAGCGCTTACTCGCTGTTGTTGGGAGCGGAGTCCTACCGCGCGACCTACTATGCAAAAAGCTAAACAAGAGCTAACCCAAGAATTTAACAGTTATAAATTTAAATAATGATTTATCTATTCCTCGGTATGTTAGTCGGTTTTTTGTCTGGTCTGTTAGGAATAGGCGGAGGAATTTTAGTTGCGCCGGCGTTGGTATTTATTTTTGAACAACAAGCGCTTTTTCCACATCACTTAACGCAAATAGCAGCAGGTAGTTCGCTTGCGGTAATTATTTTTACTTCCTTGTCATCTATTATTGCTTATCAACAAAGAAAAAGTATTAATTGGGAATTAGTCAGGCAATTGCTGCCAGGAATTGTCGTGGGAGCACTTGCTGGTACTGTGATAGCTACTTTAGTTTCTAGTGCATCATTAGCGCGTTTGTTAGGATTTTTAGTTTTTTTATTATCGATACAAATGTTGTGGCCGCAAGATGGGGAGCGCCAAGTAGCTTTACCTTCTAGTTGGGTTTTAGCATTCTTTGGAGTATTGGTTGGGATCGTGGGCGGTTTAGTTGGGATAGGCGGTGGAATTTTATTAATTCCATTTTTAACCTATTATCGAGTACCCATTCGCTTTGCTGCAGGAACAGTAATTACTTGCACATTTTTTGTGGCATTAATTGGGGCGGCGAATTTAACACTTCTTCCATATATTTTAGCTAATGTAAAAGAAAGCTATATTTTTTGGCCAGTTGTTTGGCAGATTGTGTCAACGAGTATTATTTTTGCCTGGGTGGGCATGCTGGTTGCGCATCGATTACCCGTTAAGATATTAAAGCGGATTTTCTCGGTATTTCTTGCGATGGTAGGGGTTTATCTCACCTTTTTGCATTGACTTAAGTTTAGGATGTAAGCAAAATATGCGATTCTTTTTGTAGTCACCGTAATCCAATTGGGGTGTAGCCAAGTGGTAAGGCACGGGGTTTTGATCTCCGCATTCCTAGGTTCGAATCCTAGCACCCCAGCCATAATTGTCCTTCTTATTGTCTACGGAGTTTAAGCAGTGTCTGAAATGATGCTTTTTACTGGTAATGCAAATCCAGAACTTGCTAAAAAAATTGCTACTCATTTACGTATGCCGCTTGGAAAGGCATTGGTTAGTCGCTTTAGTGATGGTGAAACTATGGTTGAAATTTTAGAAAATGTTCGTGGGCGAAATGTTTTTGTCATTCAATCAACTTGCGCGCCAACTAATGATAATTTAATGGAACTTATTACTATGGCGGATGCATTGCGTCGTGCTTCTGCTACTCGTGTTACTGCGGTAGTTCCTTATTTTGGTTATGCCGGCAAGATAGGCGAGTTCGTTCTGCTCGAGTACCTATTACGGCAAAAGTGGTTGCTGATATGATGGCATCAGTAGGTATTTCTCGGCTCATTACTGTGGATTTGCATGCTGATCAGATTCAGGGATTTTTCTCTATGCCGGTCGATAATGTTTATGTAACACCAGTTATGTTGGCAGATATTTATCATAAAAATTATCGCAATTTGATGGTGGTTTCGCCTGATGTTGGTGGAGTAGTACGTGCTCGTGCGATTGCTAAACGATTAAATGATGCTGATTTAGCAATTATCGATAAACGGCGTCCAGAGCCTAATAAAGCTGAAGTGATGCATGTGATTGGTGATGCAAAAGACAGAAATTGTTTATTGATTGATGATATTGTTGATACGGGTGGAACGCTTGGTTTAGCTGCGAATGCGTTAAAAAAGAATGGCGCTAAAACAGTGACTGCCTATTGTACTCATCCAGTTTTATCTGGTTCTGCGATTGAGAACATTATGGCATCTGAAATTGATGAAGTGGTAATTACCGATACCATACCGCTTAAGCCTGCTGCGCTAGCGTGTAAAAAAATTCGACAGTTAAGTTTAAGTGAATTATTAGCGCAAACGATTCGTCGTGTTCATGATGATGAATCAGTGAGTTCAATGTTTTTGGAGTAATATTTTATAAACTGTAGACAGGGAGTTTAGCTCATGGAGAATTATCAAACCATCATTGTTACTCTAAAAGCTGGTATTTTAACCATCACTTTGAATCGTCCTGATAAATTAAATGTTCTTAATGCCGCTTTATTTGATGAATTAACTGATACGCTAATTAAAGCTAAGACGGATGGGGCAATAAAGGGCGTGTTAATTACTGGCAATGGTAAGGCGTTTTCCGCTGGTGCTGACATTCATCAATTAGCCACTCTCGATGCAAAAACAGGGTTTGAGTTTTCACGCAAAGGGCAATTTATTTTCCAACTTTTAGAGCAATTAGGTAAGCCTTCTTTGGCAGCAATTAATGGTTTTGCTTTTGGCGGTGGATGTGAATTAGCTATTTCTGCCACGATGAGAATAGCGGCTAGCCAAGCTGTTTTTGCCCAACCTGAAGTGAAGTTAGGCGTAATCCCAGGTTATGGTGGTACTCAACGGTTAGCCAGATTAATTGGAAAAGGACGTGCTTTGGATTTGTGCATAACAGGTCGTCCTATTAAAGCAGAAGAAGCGTTATCATTTGGTTTAGTGAGTGAAGTAGTGCCAAGTGAAAATTTATTAACGCGAGCAGAAGAAATTTTAGCTGGTATTTTGGCAATGGCTCCCTTTGCAGTACAAAGTGTTATGGAAGTAATCCAGCTAGGCTATGATTTGCCACTTGAAGATGCGTTACGTTTAGAAGCGCAACGCTTTGGTTTAGTTTGTGCAACGCATGATAAAAATGAAGGAGTCACCGCATTTTTGGCTAAGCGACCTGCGTGTTTTGATGGTACATAGTTTATGAACGTATTATTTGAAAAACTGTTGGGGAAGAGTGGTATTTTAGGTGTTATCACGCTTAATCGGTCAAAGGCGCTGAATGCTTTAACCTATGACATGATTCAATCAATCAGCCATCAGTTAGATAAATGGGCTGTTGATCAAGAAGTAAAAGCGGTTTTGATTCAAAGTAATAATGAAAAAGCTTTTTGCGCTGGTGGTGATATTCTGTATGTGTATCAAGCAAAACAAAATGGTCAAAGCATTTATGATATTTTTAAAGAAGAATATATCTTAAATCAAAAAATTTTTACCTATCCTAAACCTTATATCGCTTTTTTAAATGGTATTACTATGGGTGGAGGTGTTGGTATCTCAGTGCATGGTTCGCATCGCATAGGTACTGAAAAGTTGCTATTTTCGATGCCAGAAACTGGTATTGGTTTTTTCCCCGATGTTGGCGGCAGTTATTTTTTATCGCGATGTAAACAAAATATTGGTATTTATTTAGGATTAACTGGTGCACGGTTGAATGCGGCAAATACGTTAGCCATGCAATTGATTGATTATTATATTCCAAGTGAATATTTAGAGCGAGTAAAACAAGCGCTATTAACGACCTCACTAGATTTTTCTATTAAAGAAGTTGTGAGTGGTATTTTGCAAAGCTACGCACAGCCAGTAACGAACGCTGATCTTTTATTACATGCTGACACTATTGAAAAAACTTTTTCTTTTTCGCGGGTGGAAGAAATTTTTGCGATGCTGGCCACAGAAAGCGACACATTTTCTCAAGAAACATTAGCTAAATTAAAAACTAAGTCTCCTACTAGTTTAAAAGTAACGCGTAAACAATTGGATCTTGGCATCAATCAATCCATGACTGAATGTATGCAAATGGAATATATTTTGGCAAAAAACTTTTTGCAGGGGCATGATTTTTTTGAAGGAATTCGTGCAGTTGTGGTTGATAAGGATCAATCTCCGCTCTGGCGTCCGGCTGAGTTGTCTGAAGTTTCTGATGAAATGGTAGATAGTTTTTTTGTAGAAAAAAGTTGAAAAACTATTTATTTTTCTTTTCTCCTTTCCCATAAGCTACTTTGTCCACACATTTTTTCACATGCCTAATTTAAAGTGCTGATGAAAGATTTGGCACTTAGCATATAAATTAATTTGAAATATCCGTAGCAGCAAACGGGTCCTGTCGCTTGCAAGCACCCCATTGTGCAAAAAGCGCACAATGGGGGCCCTGCTTTCCAGCTCCACCCGTTTGCTGTGAAAATTCGACTGTCGGAACTAAAAACAAAAAAAGTAAAAGCTCAGCCTCCCCCGTGAGGCCGTCATTGCGAGGCTTGCGCTTTTTTTGCAAGCCGAAGCAATCCAGCAAAGAAATTTAAGCATTTTTACTGGATTGCCACGCGCGTCCTGCGCTCGCAATGACGGCCTCACGGGGGAGGCTGAGCTTTTACCAAAAAAATGTGTGAATAAGGGAGCTTGAGCGGGAGTGAGGACGAGGGGATTACAATACCTAAAAGGTATTTTCGTGGACAAATTTACGCCAATTTAATACAATATATCGCAGGGATGAAGGTTAATCCCATTTGTTGTTGAGGTGTTTTTATGCAGTTAATGAAGTTCATTTATGGCCTAATCACTGTTGGCCTGTTGTTAGTAAGCCAAATCGGCGTTGCTGCTCCCATATCTACAGTTAGTACGGCTCATCTGCCTATAGTGATAGGCGCTCCAGCGCAGGTTGATTTGCCTGATGCTGATACTGATATGGATGATGCTGAGTCTACCTATATAACCGGAGAGAACGGCTATATAGCTGTATAGTGCTTAGCTCCTAACTCCAATTTTCCGCATTGGCAATTTTCTTTATGATGGCAAAGATTAATTCCCAATTACGTTCCATTTTTTTGTTCGAAGCGATACGATTTTCGGGTGATGCGTTAGTCATAATCACTAAACCATTACCGTCTTTTATATTGCTAATCAGTACGTTGCTATAGCCTTCGTTTTGCCCCATAGCAATAAAGTAAGAGCCATGAGCTGCAGGTTTCCCATATTTGTTTACGCTCACACCCAATCCTAGCCCCATATGATTATTTTCTGCATTAGCGGCAGGGGTAATAGCCATCAGATCAGCAAATTGTTTATTAAGTATTTGGTTGGAATCACCTTTGAGAGATTTTTGCATGGAAATAACAAATTTTGCTAAATCAGTTGGCGTAGTCCAAAGGCCAGCGGCGGCTTGCTCTGGATAAGTAACTGGTCCACCAGGAACGGGTTTTCCATTGATCCAGTAAGGAGTTGCAATTGACTTAAGTAATCTGGGTGGTAAAGGCTGTTGAAATGTACTGCGGCTCATATTAAGTGGGTTTAAGACCAATTGATCCATTAAATGACTAAAGGGTTGTTGTTTAATATCCATCAGAGTTTGTTGCACGATAGTGTAACCACCACCTGAGTATTTAAATCTTTTACCGGGTTGCTCAACTACGCGAATCGCTTCTGAATTAGCAGGTTCTGCTCCGTTTAATATTTCAATTAGTGTGGCAGGCTTTTCGCCTTTGGCATAACCGATAAAACCAGGAATATTAATTCCAGCAGTGTGGCTTAGTAATCGCCTTAAAGTAACTTTTTCTTTGCTAGTATGTGAATTATCTGGAACTTTCCATGAAGTTAAAGCGCTATTAATGTTTTCATCTAGCGCTAATTTTTCATCTTGCACGAGCTCGAGTGCTGCCATTGCCGTAACTGGTTTGCTGATTGAAGCGGCTTGAAATAGGACGTTTGGTGTGACAGGTTCTTTCGTTTTTTTATCTGCTATGCCAAAGCCTTTGGCCCACTCAATCTGATAATTTTTAATCATGGCAATACTTACGCCTGGCACATGTTTTTGTGCCATTTGACGCGTAAGCCAGGCCGTAAAATTTTGACTTGGCAATGATGCATAAGCTGTACTACTACATAACACGATAATTGAAAAAAACCATTTTTTTATGTTCATGTAACATTTTCCTAATTGGTGATGGCTCATACTGTTTATGAAGGGGAGATTTTACATGATTTTTGCTGTTTTAAATATACTGCTTGTACCAATATAACGTAATTTTCCGACCTATTCCTAAACTTTGCCATTTTTTATGCTTTCTCAATAACTGTTGGGAGAGCCAAATTGGTTTTGATTATTCTATTATTTTTCTTGGGGATTCTTTTTTACTATTTCGCTTATCAATATCCGTGGTTGATGATTTTAGTTGGCTTGTTTGGGTTGTTCAGTTATCAATTACGGCTAGTTAAATATTGGGCGGCTTTTTTATGTGGATTGATCTGGATATTTGTTTATATTAGTTGGCAAAATTCTTGGATGTTACCTGCAGAATTGGAAGGGATTCCTGTAGCTACAGTTGGAAAAATAGCTAACGTTCCACAGATAGAATTAGCAACCACTCATTTTTTATTTGCAGTTGATCATTTTGAAAAACCTTTCATCAAATTTATCCACAGTGGGTTAGTGAGTTGCTCGTGGCAAAATGCACCAAAACTTAAGGCTGGAGATAAATGGCAATTACACCTTAAGCTTAAAAAAATCCATGGTGCAATTAATCCAGGAGGATTTGATTATGCGGCTTGGGCTTTTGCGCATGGAATTTTAGCAACTGGATGGGTTGATCCACATCAAACAAATCTACAACTGAATGCGGCTATTTTTTCTTATGGCATTGCACGGGTACGGCAAAATTTGGCGGAAAAAATTGATTTGATTTTAAATCAATCTGCAATCAAAGGTCTTATCAAAGCATTAGTAGTGGGTGATCAAAGCAGTATTTTAGCGCAGCAATGGCAAGTGTTACGTCAAACAGGAACTAATCATTTATTTGCTATTGCAGGTCTTCATATTGGATTTGCTGCGCACCTTATGTATCGATTATGTGGCTGGTTTTCCAAGCGTTCACTTTGGTTAACATTGCGCATATCAACTCCACTGGTTTCTGCTTTTGCTGCTTTATGTTCAGCGGTTGTTTATAGTGCATTGGCCGGTTTTGCTTTACCTACTAAGCGGGCAGTTATCATGTTAGCAGTATTTTTAATTACGAAAATAAGACGACGTTATGTGAGTTTTTCGCATGGTTGGTTTGTTGCCTTGGGCATTATTTTATTAATTAATCCATTACAGATTTTAACTGAAAGCTTTTGGCTGTCCTTTGTTGCAGTGGGTAGTTTAATTTATGGCTTTCATGGCCAAATTCAGTTACATCCACATTGCTTATCGGCAAAATTAATTCATGGTATTAAAACTCAGTGGATCACCAGTGTCGCTTTAATTCCACTGACTTTATTGCTATTTCAGCAGGCATCGCTCGTGAGTTTTTTTGCAAATTTTATTGCAATTCCATGGATCGGTTTTTTGGTTGCGCCATTATGTTTGTTAAGTGGACTATTGCTGTTAGATTTCCCTACGCTTGGAACGCCATTATTAAAAACAGCTAATTTTTTATTAGCGAGCTTTTGGCCTATTTTGCAAAAAATTAGCATTATGCCAAATAGCCAATGGTATCAAGTGGTGTTGAATCCTTGGATGTTAATTTCTGCAACGATCGCTATTTTATTGTTACTTGCTCCTAAAGGATTTCCGGCTCGTTGGTTAGCGTTAATTTGGTTGTTGCCGCTCCTTTTTTATCTGCATAAAAAGCCTGAATTTGGCGCAGCAGATTTTACTTTATTAGATGTTGGCCAAGGATTATCAGCAGTTATTGCCACCACTCATCATGTATTGGTGTTTGATGCCGGTGCGCATCGTAACCATGGGGTTGATGCAGGGGAGGCGGTAGTGTTGCCTTTTTTGCGTTGGTTTCATCTCAATCGTATTGATATCTTAATGATTAGTCATGGTGATAATGATCATATTGGTGGCGCAGCAACCTTATTGCAAATGCTACCGGTTGAAAAAATTATCACCAGTGTACCGGAACGTTTTGCTTCTCGTGCAGCTTTTTCTTGTGTAGCAGGGCAAACATGGCGGTGGGATGGCGTTAACTTTGAAGTACTTTCTCCGTTATTTGGCCATTTTTTAACCGGCAACAATAGCTCTTGCGTATTAAAAGTGACCACACCAAAGCATAGTGTTTTGCTTACTGGAGATATTGAAAAAGAAGCAGAAAAAATTTTATTAAATGCTATGCCAGAAAAACTCGCCGCGGATGTTCTAATTGCGCCACATCATGGCAGTAAAACTTCATCAACCGAAGAATTTATCAATGCAGTTCACCCTAGTGTAGTACTGTTTCCAGTTGGCTATCGTAACCAGTATCATTTACCTTCACCGTTGATTGTTAAACGATATCAGGAAGCAGGCGCGAAGCTTTATGATTCAGTGCGCTGTGGATCAATTGAAGTTGAGTTAAATTTATCTGATGATTTGCCTGTTCATTGTTACCGTGAGGAACATCAAAGATTTTGGCGAGAAAAATTTTAATAGGAAATTCCTAAACGTTCGCAACGCTCATGAAGTAAATTAAGGTATTTTTGTTGCATAGGAATTGATAGAAAACTATTACTGATTAAAATTTTCCAATTCGGTATGGCTTGTTGAATGGTTTGCAACACACTTGCTACAGCCTCTGAATTTAATTGCAAACGGGGGGCAAAATATTCAAGATAATCAGTTTTTTTTAAATGATTTTTTTTTCCATTTAAAGGTAATGCCATTTCTTCTTTACTATTTGGTAGCACAATAGTGGTATTAAGTAAATCATAAGCTGGAGATAAAGTAATTTTTTGATTACGGGTAATGAGAGAAAAATTTTTTAAGTGCATATCTTCGTTGCCAATGAGAAAATTAAATAAAGTAAGCTTAAATAGCTTCATTAATTCAATTCGCGGAAAACTACAAAAATTAGTTAATATTTTTGCAACTTGTTCCATTGAGCTATTATATTTTGTATCGCGAGTAAGCTGTAACAATTGCGCGCCATCTTCCAAAGCTAATTTACCGTTACGTCCTATTCGATCAAATCGTTTAATAAAATAAGTCATACTATTGTCTTTAGAATAAATTAAGCCATGTACTGGCACTTCAATATCAATCATTGCAGCTAATGACATAGTAAGAGCTTCGTTTTCTGGTAATTCAGGATAGTCTTCACTTTGTGGCTTTAAAATATACTGGCCATATTGATCTACCAATTCAAAGCGACCTTCTTTTACTTTAAGGATGGCGCTTAACTTTTTCTGCACTCCTTGTATCGACATTTTGCCTGAGCGGATCATTGCTTGTTTACGTTGTTCAATAGCTGTAAGCGTTAGTGGCTCGAGATTTTTTAATTGAGGCGAGAGTAGTTTTAATCCATGTTGTGAATAAGATTGTTTATCATCGCTCAGTATTTCGTAAGTAATCGGGCAGCGTTTCATGATATTGGCTCAACAGTAATTGCGCCGACTAAATCATTCCCTACTTGTAATAATTGGGAAAAATAATCGTTTCTGTCTAGTTTGTAATTGCGAAGTAATGCTTCAAGATGGGCTCCTTCTGGGAGTAGCCCTTCAAAGAAAGGAGGGAACTGGTTGAATTCATATGTTTTTTCTGTAGTAGGCATAGTAAGAGAAACAGGCGCGCCATAGTAATTGGGTTGGTAACTAAATCGATATTTATTTTCGGTTAGTTCTTCTAGTGTTCCTGCTAAAACACCATTAACCAGTACGTGAGCTTTTCTCATTGATGATCCTCGGTGATGGCAAAAGGCGTCTTCAATTCAATTTTAATATTTAATATCTCAAGGACGTTTAACAAAGTATTTAACTGAATCGTTTTTTTACCGTGTTCTATGTCAAAAATAGCAGTTTTCCCCACTCCTGCTAGTTGAGCGAGTTGTTGTTGGGATAAACCGCTTTGCTTACGGAAATACCGCACTGTTTTGGCAATATTATTGTCCGTGTTCATGGGAAGCCTAAGTTAAATACCTTATATTACTGTTATAGCAGTAAAATCAGCCAAAATAAAGGATTTAATTAATGAATTTTAGGTAAAATGGTTAAAATTACTGTTATAGCGGTAATTTATGGTATTTTAATGTGGAATACAGCGATAATTTAGTATTTTTACTGCCAAAGCGGTAAAAATGGCAGGTATGATAAGGCCTTCTCTGCGCGCACAGCTAATAATCCCTTAATGTTAATAGACTATCATATTGTAATAGACTATCATATTGTAAGGGTGAATAGTTTTATAAGAAGTTTGTTTGTATGCCGAAGTTGAGAGTGAAATGCAAAGATGATGCCAAAAGGCTTTGGCATGAATTTAATAGTAAATACAGTAACTTAGCGGAAGGCATTAGTGCACAAAGAAAAATACTTTACGCTCAGGGAGAAATTTCGGCGGAATTTAGGGACTTTATCGTAAAAAATGAGGAAAAGGTCACTAAAGCTGCAATCGCAATTCAAAATTGGTGGCGTAGACTAAGACAGAAAGATACGTTGGTTAAGGTCAATCCTGCAGGCAATCATACGGGTAGTTTTAATCATCTCGTAAACTATAACGAAAAAACCAATCATAATGTTAAGAAATCTCTCAATAAAGCGAAACTTGATAGCCTTGACCAAGCGATAAAATCAGGGAATTGGGATGATCCAATATTTAATGATCCGACTCTTCCTCAGCTTGCGCTCACTCTTTATGACTCTGAAAAAATAACGCAGCAACAAATTTATACCCTCTTAGAGCGGCATCAAACTTTAAAAGATTTTCCTTTAAGGAATACTTACAAAATATTAGATGAAAATGAACAATTTACTCAAGAAGCTCGAGAATTTTTGCTGCCGATAATTAGGAATCGATTTCATCTGCGCGATTTAGCAGATGAAAGTATTGAAGAATTTCGGTTAATGGTTGCCGCTCTTCCTGGTTCTGAACAGGTATTTTATACCACCGGAATAGGTAAGTTGGCAGAAGAGGGTATTGTAGAAGAAAGTATTAAGCATTCTTTAGGTCTACGATTATTGGGCCTAGATGCCATGTTCTTTGGAAAAAATCAATTAATTCATTTAACCAGTGGTGCACGAGATGCGCTAGGGTTGGTAAGATTTGGATTAGATGAATATGTAAGGCCTATGCCAAGGCTTGGCGTGCAAAAGCTTGGTGACATTGAACATGGAGTCAAGCATCAAGCACGCTATGCCGCAGTTGATTATCCAGAAACAAAGCCCTATAAAAATATTCATGACTATCTCAATGTAAAAGATTTAGAAGCAACTAGCCACGATGTTTATCATGGCAATGTGATGTCTACCATTCCTAAGAATTTTTTGTTTGTACTATGGCGTTTTATTGACATTAGCCGTGCGAAAACGGGTTATATGTGGTCAAAAGAGATTTGGGATTGGGTTGATACAGACTATCTTTATTTCTTTCATCAGCAGAAAGATTTTGAAGCAGACTGGCTTAACCAACAAATGACTCAGCTTAAATTTTCTACTGAATTATTTTTTGACTTATTAAATTATGGCAATGGAACATCTCGTCGCGAGGTTAGTGAGGATGGCTCAGTATTAAGAAAAGACAAGCCAACCCCTATGGGCGTTTTTATTTTTATTGATATGGTTCAAAATCGCAATGATTGGCTGCAATTGAAAATAGATCCTAATTATTTAGCTGAGCCTTTTAAGCAGTATTATCTGGCAGCAAAAGAGATTTATGAATATATAAAAAACGACGAGCCTAAAATTCAATTGTTAAAATATAATATTTATGTACAGCTTAAGGAACAGAAAGTTCCTAAAGCACTTCAGTCCTTTCAGTCTTTAAATACAATAATAAATGCGCGTCAATCTACGGTTTTGGCTTTTAATAAAGTAAAGAAAGAAGATGAAATAGCAAAATCGAATCAAGATTGGGTAAACACAGTTTATTTTACCTATGATGGAAAATCGGTAACAAAAAAAACCATAGCGAATATGGTCCTAGGTATGGTCAGCGAGCATTATATGAAAAACCATATTGGAGTAACTGCTGATTCGGAAGCAGTAGGACATTATTGGAACTCGATAATAACTTTGGGGTATGCTACCGATGAAGCGGAGCACTATGTAAAATTGCGTGAGCAGGGAATGCTAGATGAAGAAGCACAATTTATTGCCAGGCCTAATCTAGAAAATTGGATAAAATATAATTTTTTAGTAACCACTTTATGTTGTATGACTTTAGTTGGAACCATTGTTTTGCTTTATGGAGCCTATCAAGTGTATCAACAAGCAAAACTAAATCAGCGAGCAGAGCAACCAAAAATATGGGATAAGGTTGATAATAGTGCTGAAACTGAACAGCAATGGCAAACATTACGCTCTGGTTGCAGAGATACAGAAAGCATCCCCACCCCTCCTCGTCAAAGTACTGAACTTACTGCATAACCGCCGCTTATTATAAATTACTTGACAACCGTTTATCATTTTATTAAATTAATGAGTATATACTCACTGAGTAATTTTATATTATGAAAGCTTTGAATAGAAAAGAACAAAAAGAACAAACGCGGCAAAAACTGATTGCGACTTCGCTAAGAGTTTTTGCTACGCAAAATATTTCTGCTACTAATACTGCTGAATTGGCTAAATATGCCAAGGTTTCTCATGGAACCATTTTTTTACATTTCCCAACTCGCGATGATTTGCTTTTTGCTGTAATAGATGAATTTGGTAATCAACTGGCAGCAAGCTTTGATGAGGCAGCGCGAACATCAAAAGGAGTGATTGGCATACTGAAAGCACATTTAAAAACGCTAAAAGAGTTTGAGGGAGTTTATACACATTTGGTTATAGAACTTCCTCATCTGCCCCGTAAGGTAAGAAGCCGTTTTTTTATTGTGCAAGCTGCTATTTCTCATCGAATTTATACTGAAATTGAGCAGGAGATTAAATTAGGAAAAATTAAAAATATTGAACAGCATAAACTATTTAACACTTGGGTTGCTTTGCTTCATTACTATATGGCAAATAAAGAATTATTTTGTGGTAAGCAATCTATTATTTCATCAGTAGGTAATGAACTTTTAAAGCATTTTTTAACTCTGATAAAAAGGTAAAAATATGGCAAATAATAAATGTAAATCATGTGGTTCTTGTGGGTTTCCTATGGAACAGCCAGAAGATTTTGCACTTGGCAATATTGTTAGTTTGTATTGTCGTTATTGTACTGATGAGCAAGGTAGACTTTTATCTTATGAGAAAATTTTACAGGCTAATACGCAGTTTTACATAGATTCACAAGGCATATCGGCGGATGCCGCAGAGAATATGGCAAAAGATTTATTGGCTACTATGCCAGCTTGGAAAAAGAGATAATAATTATGCGCATTGATTTTTATACTCACCCACATAAAAAGCAGAGAAATGAATTATTTGCATTATCTTCTGCGGTAGCTGCAATTGATTTTACTAATACTTCAAACGTAGCGCAGGTTTATACCCAATTAATTGCAGTGATCCAAGAGTTACGCGAACATGTGTTTAATGAAGAAACTTTTGTACATCCATTATTAGCACAAAAAATTCCTAGCAGTGAAAAAGCATTGCATCATGAGCATTCAACATTAGAAAAATATTTAGATGATTTGACTGTGCAAGGCGCCTATTTGAAAACACTAAAGTTAGATTATCCTAAGTGCCAGCAACAGGGGTTAGAATTTTATCGATCGTTAAATCGATTTATTGCGGCTTATCTGACCCACATTAATGAAGAAGAATATATTATGCAAAATCTATGGGAAGTTGCCGCTGATGCGGAACTAATCGGTATAATGACTGCTTTTCAAACTTATGACGGCAAGGAGAAGGGTAAAAATTGGTTGGTTAATTATTTTTCGACGATGAGTCTTGATGAACAAAAAATGATGATTCAAACCACAGAATTGTTAGTGCCAGCATCTGTCTTTGCAACGCTGCGTCAGCTAGCTGAACAAGTAGTTGGGGCTGAAAGATGGGCATTGGTTTTAAGTGGCGCTTAGGATAAGCGTTTAAAAACTAACGTTCCATTTGTACCGCCAAAACCAAAAGAATTAGAAAGACTAATGTTGATGGTCATCGGTTTGGCATGATGTGGAACAAAATCGATACCATAATCTTTGTCGGGGTTATCAAGATTAATCGTTGGCGGAGCAATTTGATCGCGAATGGCCAATATACTAAAGATTGCTTCAATTGCACCAGCAGCACCTAATAAGTGGCCAGTCATAGATTTGGTGGAACTTACCGCTAAATTTTTTCGTTGTCCAAAAGTTTTTTGAATCGCTAATGCTTCTACTTCATCACCAGCATTGGTAGAGGTTGCATGAGCATTGATATAGTTAACATCATCTGAATTGATTTTTGCATCTTTTAAAGCATGTTTCATCGCATCGATTCCGCCTTGACCTGTTGGCTCTGGCAAGGTCATGTGATAAGCATCACCGCTCATCCCAAAACCGGCTAACTCTGCATAAATATGAGCGCCACGTTGTTTAGCATGCTCATATTCTTCGATAACTAAAACACCTGCACCATCGCCTAGTACAAATCCATCTCGATCTTTGTTCCAAGGTCGGCTTGCTTGAGTGGGTGCTTCATTACGTGTGGAAAGCGCACGACAGGCAGCAAAGCCGACGAGACCAAGTGGTGAAGTCGCCATTTCAGCGCCGCCAGTAACCATAATATCTGCATCCCCATAAGCTATCATTCTTGCTGCTTGCCCAATATTATGAGTACCAGTAGTACAAGCGGTAACAATGGCAATATTGGGACCTCTGAATCCGTATTGGATGGAAACATGCCCTGAAATCATGTTGATAATTACGCCTGGTACGAAAAATGGTGAAATACGACGTGGCCCTACTTCAAGCAAGGTTTGATTGCTTTTTTCAATCATAGGAAGGCCACCGATTCCTGAGCCAATAGCAACACCAATACGTTCTGGATTAACTGTGCTTGTTGTTAAACCAGCATCTTGAATTGCTTCGGCAGTAGCGGCTAGACCATATTGAATGAAAACATCCATTTTTTTCTGGTCTTTGATGGAAATATTATATTGAGCGGGATCAAAATTTTTAACTGAGGCGCTAATGCGGACAGGAAAATTGGTAGTATCAAAATGAGTTACTTCAGATACACCGCTTTTCCCAGCGAGAATATTTTCCCAAGTCTGTGAGACAGTTAATCCAAGTGGACTAACCATTCCCATGCCTGTGACTACTACACGACGACCGTTCAAGGTAATTCCTGTTAAAGATGAAGAAAGTTACGCTTGTTCTTTTTCGTTTTGGCGAGTCTTGATGTAATCAATAGCTTGTTGAACAGTTTGAATTTTTTCAGCTTCTTCATCTGGAATTTCTGTTTCGAACTCTTCTTCTAAAGCCATTACCAACTCGACTGTGTCGAGGGAGTCAGCCCCTAAATCATCAACGAAAGAAGCATCGTTATTTTTAAGAACTACCTCTTCAACGCCTAGTTGTTCCTTGATGACTTTTTTGACACGTTCTTCAACCGTACTCATGTAAATTTCCTCATCATAAATAGTGGACCAAAAATGAATATGGCTAGTTTAAGGAAATATTTAAGAAAGGCAAGGGGGCTCTTTCATATTCTCATCTGGTTATTCCCTTCTCTTAGCTAAGAGGGGAGGGAATAAAAAGGTGAAATAAAGGTTATTTTCCAGCATGCTGGAAAATTTGCTCAAAGACCCTTTGCGGCGTAATTTCTACAAAACATGCGGGTTTGCTGGTTGATGGGCCAGTATAAGCGCATTGTTCCTGCAAACAGGGCGCACAAGGAAATTGAGAAATTAAATGTGATTGGTGTTGACCCAATGTGCCGGTAAGCTTTGGATTGGTTGGTCCATAAAGAGAGATAGTCTTAGTATCTAAAGCGGCGGCTAAATGACCTAAACCAGTATCTACTGCCACTATCGCTTTTGCTTTTGCTAGAAGCTCGGCAATTGAAATAAGGTCCATGGGAGGTAAAACCTGCATTTTAGGATGAAATGCAGCAATTTTTTCTGCTCGCTCTTTTTCAATAACATTCCCCCAGGGAATATAGATGGTCAGACCCTGTTCCGCGAGTAATTGTCCTAGTTGTTGCCAGTAAGTTTCTGGCCATAGTTTTGTTTCCCAGGTTGTGCCATGCAAAAATACAACAATATCCTCAGTTTTTGCAGTAAATTGCTCACCAATTCCATAGTTAGGGGGGGTGTTAGGGCATGAATAATCTAAAACATGAGCGAATAATTGCCTAACACGAGTAATGGCGTGGTTATTTTTTGGCACACTTATTTGATTGGTATAAAAAAGGGTTGAACAAGGCTCTCTGGCAGAATTTTTATCCAGGCCGAAACGCTGGCCTTTTGCAGCAAAACATATTAAGGCACTTTTTAATAGTCCTTGTGCGTCAATAATCAAGTCATAAGTTTCACTGGTTAATGAGCGGTAGAAATGTTGCCATTTACCTTCTCGAAGGGCTTGCCAGGGCGTTTTACGCCATTTCCTAAATTCAATTTCAATCACACGATTTACTGCTGGATGCCAAGCGGGAATTTGGGCGAAATTTTTTTCTACTACCCAATCAAAGGTGATATCTGGCAAAGCCATTTTGGCATCGGTTAAGGCAGGTAATGTGTGAATAACATCACCCATCGAAGAGGTTTTTATAATCAGTGCTTTTTTAATCATGATGTAGTGCGCTAATAGCAATTAAAACTTGAGGAGGGTGTAAGTCTTTCAAGCATTTAAGGTGATTAAGCGGGCAGGTTCTTTGAAAACATGGGCTGCAGGATAAGTTTAAAGAGAGAACTTGCTTTAAGTGCGTTAAAGGCGGAGTAAAGTTTGGCGTAGATGAGCCATAAATAACTACCATAGCCCGTTTTAACGCAGCGCCGATATGCATTAGCCCAGAGTCATTACTGACAATAACTTGGGCAAGCGATAATAGATCGATTGCTTCACCTAACCCAGTTTTGCCAGTAAGATCGTGAGCTTTTTCATGGGTTAATGATTGAATTTCTTTAGCTATAGGTTGATCTTTCAAACCGCCCAGAATCCATACCGTCCAACCTTCGGCAATTTTTTGATTGGCAACTTCTGCATAATATTCTGCTGGCCAACGTTTAGCTGGACCGTATTCTGCACCAGGACAAAGTACCAAGATAGGTTTTGATGGGTCAACACTAAGATTTAATTTGTTTAAAGTGGATTGAACATTTTCAGGTTGAACTTGTAATTGTGGCCAAGGTAATTCCGAGGGAAGAGCCGTATCTTTAGATAGTCCCAACGCAGCAAAGCGTTGAATCATTAATGGAAGTTTTTGCTTATCAAGATGACGGATATCATTGAGTAGTCCCCAACGCATTTCGCCTAACCAGCCGGTTCGTCGTGGAATATTTGCAACGAAAGGAATCAATGCGGACTTGAATGAATTAGGCAATAAAATAGCTTGATCATAATGTTCATGGCGGAGCATTTTTCCGCAGGCGAATCGTTTTTTAACAGCTAATTCACCATGTTTTGTTGGTAAAACAAAACCATTCTGAATCTCAGGCATGTATTTTAAAATAGGGGATGCCCAATCAGGTGCTAGCACATCAATAGTAGCGTTAGGTTGTTCGGCCTTTAGTAATTTAAATAGGGTTTGCGCCATGATAAGGTCGCCAACCCAACTGGGACTAACGATTAAAATTTTATTATTTGACATTATCATGTGCTAAAAAATAGTGGGCATTACAATAAGGGCAAACTGCTTCACCAGTGACTTCAATGGGTAAATAAACGCGTGGATGGGAATCCCAGATCCGCATATTCGGCATTGGACAGCACAGTGGTAAATCAGATTGAGTTACGGTATAAGTTCGTTCGGCACTTGCTACTATTTCTGGTTTCATGAATGATAGCCTCGTATTTTAAGCAATATCATAACATATAGTTTGACAAATACTTCAAGGACTTGCCATGGCATTTTTTGAAAAACTTAAAATTAAACAGTTACAAAAAAAATTAAAAAAACTTTATGCAGCAAGAATAGAGGATGGTAAAGCCAATTTAAAAGAAGAAATTTCCGCTTATTTTGAGTTGGCAAAGTTGTATGAGAAAAGTAAGAAATGTGATCCCAGTGGGATATATGCGCTGGAATGTTATCGTGCAGCTGCAAACTTAGGTAATGCAACTGCGCAATATATCTGCGCTAAGCGGCTTATTGATAAGGGTTGTTTTTGGCGTGAATGGGCGCTTGGTATGTTTGGCAATAAAGTTCATCAGAAATATGCTGATGATTTGTTTACTGAAGCCCAAACTTATTTAACCGAGTCAGAAACACAAGGACACCCGCTGGCTAAGCGCTTGCATGGGCTTGCTTATATTCGTGGTTGGGGATTGCAGCAAAATAGCGATGAAGGATTTAGATTAGTTATTGCTAGTATTGAGCAAGAAGGTGCATGGGAAAGGGCAACGAAAATTTTTGAGGAATTAGGCCTAAATACACCTGAATTTTTTTCTAAATTAATTTCACATAGGCCAAACCAGTGAAAAAATCAGCGCATGACAATATATTGGCCGCAATGGATGTTGATGTTTGGGTATCTCGTGCACGAGTAAAATCTAAAGAAAAAAGTAAGCAGTTGCTTCCTCAGCACGAGGAGATTATCGACATCGACATGGTATGGAAAACATTAAGGGAAGAAGTTGCCGTCTGTACCCGTTGCCCACTTCACAAAACACGGACCCAAACAGTTTTTGGTACTGGGAATATTCATGCAGATTTAATGTTTATTGGCGAAGCCCCAGGCGCACAGGAAGATAAGCAAGGGGAACCTTTTGTCGGGCGTGCCGGACAGCTTCTGGATTCTATGCTACATTCTATCGGATTTAATCGTCAGACAATTTATATTGCTAATATTTTAAAATCTCGGCCGCCGAATAATCGCGATCCATTGCCTGAAGAAGTAGCGGCTTGTACACCATTTTTAACGCGGCAGATTGCGCTAATTCAACCCAAATTATTAGTTGCATTGGGGCGGATTGCTGCCCATTTTTTATTGAATACTACTACACCATTAAGTAGTTTGCGCGGTAGGACATTTAACTATGGCCAAAGTAATATTCCATTGTTAGTGATGTATCACCCTGCTTACTTATTGCGAAGCCCGCAAAATAAATCGAAAGCCTATGAAGACTTATGTGTAGTCAAAGCCACTTTAGAAAAACTTTTAACTTAGAACCTGTTCAAAATCTCGCTAGACTGAGACAAAAAGCGCGGATTGATGAGCACCGCAGCGCAAGCAATCCACGTTTTTTGGCCAGGATAGTAGAGGTTCTGAACAGGTTCTCTGAAGGATACACCTTAATTGAGCTACTAATAGCATTAAGTATGCTATCTTTTTTATTAGTGTGTTCTGTTTCTGGGTATCAATATATTCAAGCAGCCATCGAAGCCAAGGTAACGCTTCATCGATTAATGGCGCTAATTTATTATGCTCGTACCGAAGCTATTCGAGCTGGTCAGCCGGTAATTTTGTGTAAAGGACGCGATGGAAAAATTTGTGGTGGTGATTGGTCTGATGGGCAAATTATATTTATTAATTGTGCTAAACCTCATATATTATTTGCAGCTGAGCCGGTGATATGGGGAAAACTAAGTTTTCGTGGTTTTCAATCCAGTGATTTTTTGCGGTTTATGCCTGATGGGACAACGTTTGAGCAAAATGGAAGTTTTATTTATGATTCAAATCAGTCTGCTAGATTAACTTGGACATTGATTGTTGAAAAATCTGGGCGAATGCGGGTAGTCTAGCAAGAAGTATGCTTGTTAGTTTCTGTCATGCCAGCGCAAGCTGGCATCCAGAAAAAATATTTGGAATTTATAGCATTGATGAGGATGACTTATTTATCTCAACTGGATGCCAGCTTGCGCTGGCATGACAGGCTATTCACTTTAACGAGTCAATTACTATGAAAAAAAATTTCTTTACATTTATTTTCTTGGGAACTTTAGTTTTTACAAATGTAGTTGCGGCAGAATCATCTGGCAATACGCAACCAGTACAAAATTTAAAGGCAGCGCCTGCTGGACTTACGCCTTCGACAATTCCTACAGGCAATGCATTATTTCCAGTGAATGGTGCCCCTCGTTCGTTAGTTACTCCGCCGCCGCCAGCTATTAATGCCACAGGATATATTTTACAAGACGCAGATAGTGGCGTAACACTAGCATCTTCTAACCCCGATAAGCGCTTAGCTCCAGCCAGTTTAACTAAAATTATGACTTCTTATATTGTTGCGGCAGCGGTGAAAGCTGGACGTATTCACCCTGATGATCCAGTTACGATTAGTGAAAAAGCTTGGCGGATGGGTGGATCAAAAACATTTATAAAAATTGGCTCAATTGTATCAGTTAAAGATTTATTGCAAGGCATTATTGTTCAATCTGGCAATGATGCGTGTGTAGCAATGGCTGAATGTGTGGCAGGTAGTGAGGATGCTTTTGTGAATTTAATGAATCAGCAAGCGGCGATCTTGGGAATGAAGAACACACATTTTACCGATAGCACTGGTATGCCTGATCCAAATCATTATACGACCCCGCGAGATATGGCCGTTCTTTCACGTGCTTTAATTCGTGATTTTCCAGAAGATTACAAGTGGTATTCGCAGAAGTGGTATGTGTATAACAATATTCGCCAACCTAATCGTAATCGGTTGTTATGGCGGGATTCGAGTGTTGATGGAATTAAAACAGGTCACACAGATGATGCGGGTTTTTGTTTAGTAGCTTCCGCAAAACGCAATAATATGCGTTTGGTATCTGTAGTTATGGGGTCGCCTAGCGATAATCAAAGAGCCAATGATAGTCAAGAACTTTTAAATTATGGATTTCGATTTTTTGAGACACATAAATTGTATGACGCAGGTAAGCCAATTGATTATGCACGAGTTTGGTTTGGTAAATCTAAAAAGATACCGATTGGTATGAGTTACGATTTAAGTGTCACTGTTCCAGTTGGGCAATTTAATCAAGTTAAAACTGAAAAAACTTTTGATATGAATCTCAAAGCGCCAGTGCAAAAAGGGCAAGTAGTTGGAACCATTAGCTTTTTATTGAACAATAAAGTTTTGCTAAAGGAGCCATTGTCTGCGTTGCAAGAAGATCCAAAATCTGGCTTTTTTCGCCAGTTGTCTGAATACATCCGTTTAGGTCTTTATCGGTTATTAGGGGCTGGTGGGCCGACAGCGTGAGGTTTTTAAGTTTCCTATCACCTCTCCGCCTGTGAGGCCGTCATTGCGAGGCTTGCGTTGTTTGCAAGCCGCGGCAATCCAGCAAAGAAATTAGCTATTTAAAATTATTTGGTTTTGTTCCTGATCCTGCTTTAGAGCGGTTTGTTAAGCAGCAGTCTGAGGCTAACCAGAAGCATGTTGGACTAGGATGTGTGCAACAGTAATTACCTCTCGATAAAATAGCCCTATTTTAATAAGCTAATAACCCCTACGCCCATGATGATTAATCCCCCGCCAATAATGACTCCAGGAGTTAAATAATTATCTTTAAACAGAAGAAAACTAAATAAAATTGTGAATAAGGGATAAGATTCTTCAATTAATGCAGCGAATGTAGCATTCTTTGCTTGGATAGAAATGGCGATGAAGAAGTTTCCTAGAGTCGCTGCAGCTAAACCGGCTAATAAAATATATTGTATAGTTCGATTCTGAGAAATAGTTGCTACGTCTTCTTTTAATCGAAAAACATAGGCTAATCCAGTAAATAAAATTGCGCCCGCCCATGCTTGAGCCGCCAATAAAGTTAATGGAGATATTTGGTGTTTGAAAATTTTTTCATCTAGAGAATAATTTAATCCCCAGGTGATGGCAGCCATCAATGCATAAATTAACCACATATTTTTCCTAGTTTGTTACATTTCGTTGTAATTTGGTCCATCTCCGCCTTCTGGAGGTTCCCAATTAATATTTTGTGTTGGATCTTTGATATCACAGGTTTTGCAATGTAAACAATTTTGTTCGTTGATTTGTAAATAAGCTTGTCCATGTGCGTCTTTGAGAATTTCGTAGACATTAGCTGGGCAGTAATATTGTTCAGGTGACTGATAAAGCGCTAAATTAACATCTAAAGCTAGTTTGGGATTTTTAAGTTTGATGAAATTAGGTTGGTTTTCTTTATGGTTGGTATTTGAAAGATACACTGAAGAAAGTTTATCAAAGGTTAATTTGCCATCTGGCGCTGGATAAGTTGGCATCCGACAATTTTTAGCTAATTTAAGTGAGAGATAATCTGCACGATTTCTAAGTGTCCAAGGAACTTTGCCTTTGAGTAAAAAACTATCTATAGCTGCATAAGCAAGGCCAAGCCAACGTCCGCCATAATGAAATGCAGGGCGAATATTGCGAACTTGATTCAGCTCTTGCCATAGCCAAGTTTTTTTAAGGTTAGTTTGATAATCGAGTGTTTGGCCAGGAAGGTTTGCAGACAGTGCAGCAAAAACTGTTTCAGCTGCAACCATTCCAGATTTCATCGCAGTATGTGAACCTTTAATTTTTAGCACATTTAAAAAACCTGCAGCGTCACCCATAATAAGTCCGCCAGGGACTGCTAAATTTGGCAATGATTGAATTCCACCTTCAATTAAGGCTCTTGCTCCGTAAGCAATGCGGTTACCGTTTTCAAAGTAAGATCTAATTTTGGGATGAGTTTTAAATTTTTGTAATTCTTCAAATGGATTTAAATAAGGATTCTGATAATCTAAGCCAACCACAAAACCAACAGCAATTTGTTGATGATCAAGATGATAAATGAAGGAGCCTCCGTAGGTTTTTTGATCAAGTGGCCAGCCAATGGTATGAATAACTTTGCCAGGTTGGTGGCGAGGATTATCAACCTCCCATAATTCCTTTATTCCTAGCCCATAAGTTTGCGGATCGCTGTTTTCGGTTAGTTTGAATTTTTCGATCAACTGTTTGGTTAATGATCCTCTACAGCCTTCGGCAAATAAAGTATATTTTGCGCGAATTTCAATTCCTGGTTGGTAACGATTTGTGTGTTCTCCTTGTTTATTAATCCCTATATCCTTAGTAGCAACACCAATTACCTCATCTTGTTGGTTATATAAAATTTCGTTAGCTGGAAATTCTGGAAAAATTTCAACAGCTAGTTTTTCTGCTTCGTTAGCTAAAAAGCGGCACAGTTTGCCGAGGCTAATAATATAGTTCCCTTTGTTGTGTAACAGTTTAGGGATAGGTAGTTTCCAGGACTTCTTTTCGGTCAGTAGTAAAAATTCATCTTCTAGTACTGCTGTTTGTATTGGGGTATCTAATGTTTGCCATGAGGGAATGAGTTCATTAAGGGCAGTAGGCTCAAATACAGCGCCTGATAGAATATGGGCGCCAACGGTTGCGCCTTTTTCAAGAATACAAACTCGAATATCTTGTTGGTGTTGATAGGCTAGTTGTTTAAGGCGAATGGCAGCAGCTAAGCCAGCAGGCCCTGCACCGACAATAACCACATCAAAATCAACGAATTCACGTTCCATAAAAACTCCATTATTATTGACGTTAACTTTAAGACAAGACAATATACAGCAAATTTGAAAAAGGACTAAAACGGAAACTTTATGAAAATCCTTGTTGCGACCAAAAGAGTAGTTGACTATAACGTTAGGATTCGCATCAAACCTGATCATTCAGGCATTGATTTAACCAATCTTAAAATGTCAATGAATCCTTTTGATGAAATTGCTTTAGAACAAGCAGTTCGTTTGAAGGAAGCAGATGTTGCCTCTGAAGTCATTGCGGTTTCATTGGGAACTAGTGAGTGTCAAGAAGTGTTACGTTCTGCATTAGCACGCGGGGCTTGTCGTGCTGTTTTAGTTGAAACAGCAGTAGAGCTCCAGCCTTTAGCGGTTGCAAAGTTATTAAAAGTTATTGTAGAACGGGAGAAACCACAGCTAGTTATTTTAGGGAAACAGGCAATTGATGATGATAGTAATCAAACGGGACAAATGTTAGCTGCTTTACTCAATTGGCCGCAAGGTACATTTGTCTCTGAATTGAAATGGCTGAAGAACCAAGTTGAAGTCACGCGTGAAGTTGATGATGGACTTGAAATATTAAATATTGATTTGCCAGCAGTGTTAACTGTAGATCTTCGTTTGAATGAACCTCGGCATATTTCTTTGCCTAACATTATGAAAGCTAAGCAAAAAACCATTGAAACAATTCAAGCAGAAGAATTAGGAGTAGATATTAATCCTCGGTTAATGTCGCTTGAAACCACTCCTCCGCTACCAAGAATAGGTGGGGTGCGTGTTGAAACAGTCAAAGAGCTAGTTGCAAAACTCAAAGAACTCCAAGTACTTCCTGTATGAAAGCGCTCATTATTGCTGAACATGATGGACAACATTTGAAATCTTCAACTCGCTCTGTGTTAACTGCAGCAGCAGAGCTTTGTAATGATCTTGTTGTACTGGTTGCTGGTCATGATTGTGAAAAGGTAGCGCTGGAAGCAAGTCGTTTTGGTGGGGTTAAAAAAGTACTGTTGGCTCAAGCCCCTTTTTATCAGCGAATTTCTGCTGAAGACCTTAGTGAGCTCGTATTAAAAATTGTTGAAGATTTTCAGTATGTGTTGACGCCAGCAACTACTTTCGGTAAGAATTTTCTCCCACGAGTAGCCGCCAGACTTGATGTAGCGCAAGTTTCTGATGTGGTTAAAATCATTTCTCCTCGTACATTTGTTAGGCCTATTTATGCAGGTAACGCTTATCAAACTGTTGAATTGAATGAACGAATTTATGTGCTCACTATTCGAACTACTGCTTTTAAAGCAGCTATTTTAGGTGAGCAGAGTGCAGAAATTGAAGCGATGGCACCGTTGGAACCTATTAAGACGGTTAAGTTTATTCGGCATGAACAAAGCGTTGCGAAGCGCCCTGATTTAACCCAGGCACGTGTAGTGGTAGCAGGAGGTCGAGGTTTGCAGAGTAAAGAAAATTTTCAGCTGATTGAACAATTGGCAGACAAGTTAGGCGCCGCTATTGGTGCTTCACGTGCTGCGGTAGATGCGGGATTTATTTCTAATGATTATCAAGTGGGGCAAACCGGTAAAATTGTCGCTCCTGAACTTTATATTGCTATTGGTATTTCAGGAGCGATTCAGCATTTGGCGGGCATGAAAGACAGTAAAGTCATTGTGGCGATCAATAAAGATGGCAATGCCCCCATTTTTCAGGTAGCAGATTACGGACTTGTTGGGGATCTATTTAAAATTATTCCCGAATTTTGTAAGGAACTTGAACAACCAACTTAGAATTTGGAGTAATTATGTTAATTGGCGTACCAAAAGAAATTAAAAACCATGAATATCGTGTTGGGTTGGCCCCAGCTAGTGTTCGTGAGCTTATTACCCATGGACATTCAGTCGTAGTTCAGTCAGGCGCTGGCGCAGGGATTAGCGTGGGTGACGAACACTATAAAGCAGTTGGTGCAACTTTGGTTGCTGATGCTAAGCAGATATTTCAGTCAGCGGAGATGATTGTTAAGGTTAAAGAACCACAGCCAGAAGAATGTTTGATGTTACGCGAAGGGCAAATTATTTTTACCTATTTACATCTTGCTCCAGATCCTGCCCAAGCCCGTTTGTTATGTGACTCAGGTTGTATTGCTATCGCTTATGAGACAGTTACCGATGATCAAGGGGGACTACCCTTATTAGCGCCAATGAGTGAAGTAGCAGGGCGAATGTCGATTCAAGCAGGCGCTCGCAGCCTAGAAAAATCGCAAGGTGGGCGTGGTGTGTTGCTTGGTGGTGTTCCAGGTGTTGAAGCAGCGCGAGTGGTAGTGATAGGTGGTGGGGTAGTGGGTACGAATGCAATTCGCATGGCCATGGGCATGGAAGCACAGCTTACTGTGTTAGATAGATCATTGCGTCGTTTAAAAGAGTTAGATTTGCAATTTGGTTCTAAAATTAGCACAGTTTATGCAACATCAGATGCGATAGAAAGATATGTAGCAGAAGCAGATTTAGTGATTGGTGCAGTGTTAGTGCCTGGTGCGGCAGCACCAAAATTGGTGAGTAAAGAATTGTTGTCGCGTATGCAGCCTGGCTCAGTGGTAGTCGATGTGGCCATTGACCAGGGTGGGTGTTTTGAAACGAGTCATCCGACTACACATACCGAACCAACTTATATTATTGATAATGTAGTGCATTATTGTGTAACTAATATGCCAGGCGCTGTTCCACGAACAGCTACCTTTGCTTTGAATAATGCAACTTTGCCTTTTATTATGGAATTAGCCAATAAGGGCTATAAGGCTGCATTATTAGAAAATCATCATTTGTTAAATGGGTTGAATGTGTATCATGGACAGGTAACCCACCAAGTGGTGGCAAGAGATCTTGAGCGGGATTATTTGGCGGCGAGAGATGCATTGTTGGGATAGGGTCAGTCAGAACAATCGTGCCAGAATTGAAGCAACGTAGAAGTTAAACTAGGCGTCCCCTCTCCCAGCCCGAGTGTTGAAAAGCGTTGTGATCTGCTTCTGGGAGAGGGTCAGGGTGAGGGAAAGTGAATCAACTTCGCTATCTGTTCTGTTGCCGTTTTCCGCGGTCTTTTTAGCGGGATTTATGATTACATTGCCCTGTGGTTTTCCCTCACCCTGACCCTCTCCCAGGATAAAGTTAGCAGATTTTATTCGCTTTGGGGCTGGGAGAGGGGACGCTTAGTTTTAACTTCGTTTTTAATTTATTCAACAAAGCCGAAGGAACTTTCAATGCTAGCGTGTTATACAACAGCCTCCCATGAGGAGGCCATTCCGATTGTTCCAATTGTGCAAAAGGATTTTGCTGCTTGGCTGGCGACTCAGGATGATTTTCTCAAGGATTGGGTGAATCGACTAGGGTTTATTGCTAAGCCAGAAACATTTTGTTGGATTCCTAGCCCTAACTCTTCTCAAATTCAGCAAGCATTAATTGGTATTAATGATCCAGCAGATTTTTGGCCCTGGGGTATTTTGCCATTTAATCTGCCTAAAGGGATATATCGGGTGGATGGTGTTCATCATGCAGGTTATATATCAAAAGCAGCTATGGCTTGGGGACTTGGTGCCTATGAATTTACGCGGTATAAAAAACCAACAAAACCTGCTGCGCAGCTAGTAATTCCGGAAAATAGTGAACAGAAGTTATTCCCGTTAGTTAAGGTGGCATACCTTATCAGAGATTTGATTAATACCCCTGCTGAAGATATGGGGCCTGCTGAATTAGCGGATGCGGCTTGGTTGGTGGCTGATCCATTTGGTGCAACGGTTGATCAAATTGTGGGTGATGAATTAATTGAGAAAAATTATCCAGCAATTCATATGGTAGGAAGAGCAAGCAGCAGAGCGCCACGTTTAATTGATTTACGTTGGGGCGATCCCAATCACCCACGTGTGACGTTAGTTGGCAAAGGTGTTTGCTTTGATAGTGGAGGTTTAGATTTAAAATCTGCGATTGGAATGGCATTAATGAAGAAAGACATGGCGGGCGCTGCTCATGCGCTGGGGCTAGCTTATCTCATTATGTCGATGTCTTTACCGGTTTGTTTGCGTGTGTTGATTCCGGCCGTGGATAATGTGGTTTCAGGAAATGCTTATCGTCCAGGCGATATTATTGTTACTCGTAAAGGGTTATCGGTTGAAGTAAATAATACTGATGCAGAAGGCCGGTTGGTGGTGGCCGATAGTTTAACCGAAGCAGCAAGTGAGCATCCTGAACTTTTATTCGATTTTACTACGCTAACTGGCGCAGCACGTATTGCTTTGGGGCCAGATATTACTGCAATGTTTTGTAACGATCGAACATTGGCGCAAAGCTTACTCAAGCATGCAGAAAATACCCAAGATCCTATCGTTGAATTACCGCTTTATAAACCTTATCGGAAGTATTTAGAAAGCAAAGTTGCTGATCTGCATAATGCGTCAGAGATTCCTTATGGTGGGGCAATTACTGCAGGATTGTTTTTGCGCGAGTTTGTTCCAAATCAAATTTCATGGGCACATTTTGATTTGATGGCTTGGAATTTGGCATTACAGCCTTCTCGTCCTGAAGGTGGAGAAGCCATGGCTGTTTGGGCAGTGTGGGATTATTTAGCTACGCGATTTGGCTTGCCGGGGTAATTTATCCACCTTGTAGTTTGCCCTATAGCCTACGTGCCGCGGCTTGTCCGCGGCATCCATTATCAATCTTAAATTAAACTAAATCTTTTTGTACAAGTCACTCACGCCATTAAGTTTATTTCTATCTATATGATAAACCAGCATTCAATTGGATGCCGCGGACAAGCCGCGGCACGTAGGCAGTAAAGCTGCTCAACGAGAAAAAATAGCACTAGCTGTGATTCATACCCAATAAGCTGTAGTCGTCATAACTTTAGCAGTTGTTTTCATAAGTAGTTGTATCCAGCGTGATGGTGTTTTTCCGCCAGATTTTAGTGCTTTTGTGGCATGTTGTTCTTCATCGATACGCATTTGTTCAAGAATTTTGCGGCTGCGTAAATCTTTAGGCGGCAATTCATTGAGATGGCTTTCAAGATGCTTCATTACTTGATGTTCAGTTTCAGCGACAAATCCTAAGTTAAGTTGATTGGGTAGTAAGCCGAATACTGTGCCAATTAAAAAGGAACCACAGTACCATAAAAAATTTAAGTAACTAGGATGGCTATTCAATTCGTTGAGTCTATCTTGACACCAGATTAAGTGATCGATTTCTTCTTGTGCGGCTTCAAGCAAAAGCTTTCGAGCATGAGGGTCGCGCGCCGCAAGCGCTTGCCCTTGATACAATGCTTGTGCACAGATTTCGCCAGCATGATCGACGCGCAAAAGAGCAGCAGATTTTTTTTTATCAGTTGAAGTTAAAGCGCTTTCGGTAACTTGCTGAGCTGGATTGGGCCTGCAAGGGGCCGTTTGCTGTAAAATGGCTTTTAACCCATGATCAAAACTGATGAGCCATTGGTCTAAATTGGAAAAATTTCGAGTATTGGCGAGCATTTCTTTTCTAATTTGTTTTTTAAAGATATAATGGCTGTAATTTTAATTGATTTTTGAATGTTCGTATATGAAAAAAATAGCTTTATCTTGCTTTGTTTCTCTGCTGATTTTATTTAGTCATTTAGCGACGGCAGCGCTTCCACAAGTTGTGAATAATCAGTCTATGCCAAGTCTTGCACCCATGCTGCAGAAAATTATGCCAGCAGTGGTGAATATTAAAGTTCAAGGGACAGCAGATGTTGCTGGTGGCGGATTGAATGACGAAGCTGCTGAAAATGGTGATAAAAATCAAAATAATGAAGGTAACAATAATCTGCCGCAACGTCGTTTTGAAGGGTTGGGGTCTGGTGTTATTGTCGATGCCGCGCATGGTTATGTGGTGACTAATGCTCATGTGATTCGTAAAGCAAAAACCATTATGGTTATGTTAAGTGACGGGCGAAGTTTTAAGGCAAATTTGATTGGCGCTGATCCTCCGTCAGATATTGCATTGTTGCAAATTAAAGCAACAGGTCTTACTGAATTACCATGGGGAAATTCAGATCTTTTAAAAGTTGGTGATTTTGTAGCAGCTATTGGTAATCCATTTGGTCTTAATCAAACGGTTACTTTAGGTATTGCCAGCGCAATTCAGCGTAGTGGTTTAGGAATTGAAGGTTATGAAAGCTTTATTCAAACCGATGCGTCTATTAACCCAGGCAATTCTGGTGGCGCACTGATTAACTTAAAAGGGGAGTTAGTTGGTATTAATACCGCTATTTTAGGTCCTGCGGGTGGTAGTATTGGTATTGGCTTTGCAATTCCAGCCAATATGACGCGCAGTGTGATGGTACAGTTAATTAAATATGGTTCAGTTCGTCGTGGATTAATGGGTGTTTTGTTACAAGACTTTACTCCTGAATTAGCTGGTGCTTTTCGTCTTCCGATGACAACTACAGGTGCATTGATCTCGATGGTTACTCCAGGATCCCCTGCTGAAAAAGCTGGATTTAAAGCTGGCGACGTGGTTCAACGTATTAATGGGGAACCCGTGAAGAATGCCTCACAAGTGAAAAATATTGTCGGTCTTTTACGAGTGGGGGCAAGAATTTCTCTTGATGTGTTACGTCAAGGAAAAGTGGTTAAAATTAACTTAGTGACACAAGATCCTGAACAGTATCAGCAAGCAAACGAAGCAAAAAATCCATTTTTATACGGCACTGTTTTGAAAATTTTTGATCAACAGGTACCGGTGCAGGGGCGTATTATCGGCGTGTTAGTATTGCGTGTTGCGCAAAATACCGCTGCTTGGCATGGAGGATTACGTCCAGGCGATGTGATTGTTTCTGCTAATCAGCAACCGATTACTACATTAAATCAATTAGAAACTCTTTCTCAAAAGTCAGATAAGCAGTTGTTGTTAAATGTAATACGGCAAAGTGGCGCGTTGTTTGTGGTGATTAATCGCTAAGTTATAGCAATTTCATTTTCGGGGTTATTGCAAACTTTTTTCAACGTACCGCGCTTTATGCGCGGTATCCAGAAAAACTTAAATTAGCAAAAAAATTTAATTTGATTTTCTAATGAAATGGATGCCGCGGACAAGCCGCGGCACGTAGACTGTAGGTTATGCAAAAGGTCTCTATTCATAATTTTTATGTCGGCATGAATTAATTTTTCCACGAATATGTTTTGCATGCTCATCTGGATCGTTGGGTGTTGACCATATGGTGACACCACATCCCGTTCTATCTTTTAAAGGACATAGCAGCCTACCCCAACCATGACCACAAGTTCCTAGCTTGCGACATCGCCATCCATGTTTTTCAGCAAATTTAATTGCTTCTTCAATTTCTTTGTTAGGGTGAGTTTTTCTTTTGGGCATATTTCTATACTTGACGATATGAGTAATAATTATTGCATAAAACGTATCTGCTATAAAATTTTTTCAAGGGGAGTTTCTAAAGTGACGCAATTTTTTTATAAAACATCAGTCTTTATTTTATTGTTTTTCGTTTCTAAGGTTTTGTTAGCAAGCCAGATTAATTTTTCGCAGATATTTGCTGGAAAATCAGCTTGTTTTATTTTGTTTGATCTGAATCAAAATAAATTGATTGAAAAATATAATCCTGATCGTTGTAGAGAACGTATTCCTCCTGATTCAACCTTTAAAGTTGCTTTATCTGTAATGGCGTTTGATCAAAAATTGATTAATCAACAAACAGTGTTTAAATGGGATGGAAAAGATAAGGGGTTATTTAAAGTATGGAATCAAAATCAAACACCGAAAAGTTGGATTAAAAATTCAACTGTTTGGGTTTCACAAGTACTGACACCACAATTAGGAATGGAAAAAATTCAGCAGTATTTAAAAAAGTTTCATTATGGAAATCAGGACTTTTCCGGTGACCCACATAAAGATAATGGTATAACCCAAGCCTGGATGTCTAGTAGTTTGCGGCTTTCTGGTGAGGAACAGTTTAATTTTATTGAAGCATTAGTGAATGAGAAGTTGTCAGTTTCTTTATCGGCGATGAAAGATACCAAAGAAAATATGTATATTGAAACTTCACTACGTGGTTGGAAACTATACGGAAAGAGCGGTTCGGGTGCGCAACAACGTTATAATCCTCATGCAAAATCAGGCGCACGTGATGGATGGTTTGTTGGGTTTATTGAAAAAGGTCAGCAGACTTATGTTTTTGTATTAAATTTTTCTGATCTTGATACACCTAATTCAACTGAGTTTGGTGGGTTATGGGCAAAGGGCGTAACTAAGTCGTTATTGATGCAGGAAGGGCTGTTTTGAGAAGCTATTTTTCAAATAATGCCAAGCCATTAAGCACCAAAGAAGGTATTTCAATAAAACGATCAGCGTGATGAAAGCGAGACATTAAACGATTGGCATCGCCGCCAGTAATAAATATTTTTAGTGTTAGATTAAATTTTTTTTCAATTTGTTCTAAAGTTGTTTCGATAAATGCTGCTGGCATCTGTAGGGTGCCAGCGCGCATGGCACCATCAGTATTAAAGCTGAGTAATTGATCTGAATCGATTTGATCAGGACTTAAACGACAGCCAGCGGTATATTTCTCTAATGATAATCGCATAAGTTCAACACCAGGCGTAATTAAACCACCTAAATGTGAACCATTTTGGCACACATCTAAAGTAATTGCAGTGCCGCAGCCAATCAAAGCAAAGGGTGAGTGTTCAGTTTGGTGAAGTGCTAATAATGCTAGCCAACGATCAACTCCTAAAATGCTGTTTGTTATAAGAGGTTTAATTTTTGGCAGTGTCTGATTTTCCTGAATAAAGGTAGCCTCAATATTCCAATGTTCTTTAACTAAAGTTTTAATTTGTTCGCCAACTAAATCAGTGGCTACATTGGAAATTAATACATGGTTAGGTTTAGGGAGTGTATGCCACTGATCTAAAATAGTCGATTTAGGTAAGATATCCTGATAACTTTCTCGCCCTAATAATACAATGGGTTTAGGTTGAGAAAAGCCCCATTTTATCGCTGTGTTGCCAATGTCAATTAAAAACGTTAAGTCATTTTTCATTGAATTTCCGCACTGTTAAAATAATGAAATCCTACTGTATCTTCTATAACCAAACGACCCGTTTCGTCTACTCCGCGCGCTATTCCTTTTATCGTTTCTCCATTAATCTGTAAAGTAATTGGCTGATTTAATCTGATATCTTTAGCAAGCCACATAGATCGAAATGCACTAAAGCCATTTTTCTCAAATAGCGGTAAAGCAGTTAATAAGTTTTTTAATAAGAGCGAAACAAGCTCTGAGCGATCAGGTAAAAAATTGACATTGCTTACTACATCAGTCCAGGGTTGATCAATATACCCGTCTTGAGTTAGAACTTTTGTTAAAAAAACATTCACACCAATACCGATGACAATTTTACTGGGTTGGGTGCGCTCATTAGTGGACTCAATTAAAATGCCAGCTATTTTTTGCTTTGGCTGAACATATATATCATTAGGCCATTTTAATCCAATATTTGCTATACCATAATTTTCTAGGGTGTGAGCAACAATTGCGCCTACCATTAAACTTAATCCTGTCAACTTTGCAAAATTTTGTTTAAACGGCCATAACACTGAGCAATATAAATTAGCAGCAAAAGGAGAAACCCAATTTTTCCCCTGACGGCCGCGACCTTGAGTTTGTTGTTCGGCTAAACAAATATGTATATACCTGTCGGACTTCAAGCTGCGAACTGATGCATCTGATTTTACATCGACCTTTAAATTATTTTGATTCGGAAAATCCTCGAAATACAGGGAGTATTCCTTCGGTTTTTCCGAATCAAAATAATTTAAATCTCTCGTAAACTCAGCGCCTAATTTCGCAGCTTGAAGTCCGACAGGTATATGCTCAGTATTTTTTTGCAGGAGATAACTATTGGTTGAATCAATAATGGGTAGCACATTCAAGGTAAAGCATTCATTTTTGAGAATTTGCGTTAACTGATGTTCAATATAGCTTGTATCAAGAAGTTTTAAATCGTGCATGAGTATACTGCTCGCAATATGTCGTTTACACCCAATCTCTCGGTTTTAAAAATAGCTCATATAATTTTGCTTCCTCTGAGCCAGCTTGAGGTTTCCAGTTATAACGCCAAGAAACTTTAGGTGGCAATGACATTAAAATAGATTCAGTGCGTCCACCTGATTGCAGACCAAATAAGGTTCCGCGGTCAAAGATTAAATTGAATTCAACGTAACGACCACGTCGATAATGTTGAAAATCAAGTTCTCGTGCGCCATAAGGATGATTTTTTCGCCGATGCAAAATAGGTTGGTAGGCCGCGATAAAATGATGCCCTACGCGTTTAATAAAATCAAAGCAAGCGTCAAATCCCCATTCATTTAGATCGTCAAAAAAAATACCGCCAATTCCACGTGGCTCTTGTCGGTGCTTTAAGTAGAAATATTCATCGCATGCTTTTTTGAAATTTGGATAAACTTGATTGCCAAACGACTCACAAGCTACTTTGCTCATTTGATGCCAATGAATGCAGTCTTCTTCAAAACCATAATATGGTGTGAGATCAAAACCACCACCAAACCACCAAACTGGCGGTTGCTCTTTCGGTTCAGAAATAAAAAATCGTACATTCATATGAGCAGTTGGCGCATAAGGATTACGCGGGTGAATTACAGTAGAGACACCCATTGCTTGAAAAGGAGCGCCGATGAGGTTAGGTCGAATTAGAGAGGCAGCTTTTGGCAATTGACTGCCGATGATATGTGAAAAATTTACTCCTGCCTTTTCAATATGCTGACCTTCAGTGAGTATCTTGGTAATGCCGCCACCGTTTTCATTATGTTCCCAAATATCTTCAAGAAATTTAGCCTGTTCGTCTTCTTGTTCTAAGGCAGTGCAGAGAGTGGTTTGTAATGAAAGTAATGTGTTTTTTACTAGCAAAATATCAGGCGCATCGGTCATTGGAAATCTTTAGGAAATTCAAAAAATAATTTTTGGCTTTCAACTTTTGTTAATGATTTCCAAGAGTCTGTTTTAAAGCTTAAGGCATACACTCCACAAGTTGGCAAGCTAATATGTTCTTCGTTACCAAGATAAGCTGCCAGCCAACTTAAGCCTGGATCATGACCAATAAATAAAACACTTTTATGTTCTGGACTAATCTCTGCAATCACTTCAAGTAACGTTTCAACGCCTGCTTCATAAATACGGGGGTCACTACTGATTTTTTTTGTCGGAATATGAATAGTTTCGGCAATGATGTCTGCCGTAGTAATGGCTCTTTTAGCTGGGCTCGAGAGGATGAGATCAAATTCTAAAGCATTACTTTGAAAAAACTCAGCAATTAAATGAGTATCTTTTTTACCATGTTTGTTTAATGGGCGATCAAAATCTGCAAGTTCAGGATTATCCCAACTTGATTTGGCATGACGCATTAAATAAAGTTTTTTCATAGTGTAAACAAGCTCTAATTAGTGGTTCGTGCAGTAATATAAATGCCCTCATTAAAATCCTCAAAAAAATACTCGATTTCAGGGTGGTCTATCGGATATTTTAAGGCATCACTTTCAAGGTTTGATTGTGCAGCATAGGCCCAATGCTCTAAGCCATCAATTAAAATGTGATACCAAGGTTGATTTTTAGTTGGTTGATCAATGCTAGTGATTTCATACCAGATTTCATTTCCCTGAAACACAGGGTCAATGTCAACTACTACGCCCCGATAGCCAAGTAGAGTATGACGGACGATATGGCCTACATTAAACTCTGCATAATGTGTTTTGATCATGTTATTTCAGTGCCTATTAAGTGATAGTCGATTAAGTCACACAAACAATGAATAATCAATAAATGTGTTTCCTGAATTCTAGCGGTTACATCGGATGGAACACAAATTAAAATATCTTCTGGATTTAATAATGATGGTATTTTTCCACCAGTTTGACCAGACAGAGCAATAATATACATATTTTTTTCTTGAGCGGCGGCAATTGCTGACAAAATATTAGGTGACTGACCACTGGTTGAAATAGCCAATAATATATCACCTGGTTGGCCAAGGGCACGGATCTGGCGAGTAAAAACTATCTCATAACTATAGTCGTTGGCAATTGATGTGAGTGCCGAGGTATCAGTAGTTAGGGCAATGGCGGGTAATGCCGGTCTTTCTGCCACGAATCGGTTTATTAGCTCAGAGGAAAAATGTTGTGCATCTGCAGCAGAGCCACCATTGCCGCAAGATAAAATTTTGTGCCCTTGTAACAGTTGAGCGGTGATAAGTTCGCCTGCATTAACAACCGCTTTAGCAAGAGCATCTTTAGCTATTTGCTTAGTTTGAATACTTTCTTCAAATTGTAATTTAACTCGATGGATTAAGTTCATTATATCTGCGTAAGCTCGATAGCGTTTTTTAACCAGTAAATGTTATGGGTATTATTAATTTTGTCAATTGCCACGATGTCAAATCGTGCTAAGTGCGTAGTATGCTGATGGGTTAGCAAATAATACTGCGCTGTTCTAATCAATTTACGTTCCTTGATAGGGGTAATACTTTCTAGGCTTGAACCATAGTTGGCTTGACTACGATATCTTACTTCAATAAACACTAGATATTGATTATCCTGCATAATGAGATCAATTTCACCCATTTTACAACGATAATTGCGTAGTAGTAATCTAAGCTTTGCTTTTTTAAGGTATGCGCATGCTAAATTTTCCATTTCGTGGCCAATTGCTAAGGGTTTTCTTTTTACTGATATTTTCATAGGAGCTTACTTTGAAGGCTAAAGGCGTTATTTATATCGTTGCGACTCCTATCGGTAATCTGGAAGATATTACTATTCGGGCAATTCGCATTTTAAAGGAAGTTCATTTTATCGCAGCTGAAGATACTAGACATAGTCAAAAACTACTTAAATCTTTGCATATTTCAACGCCCTTGATTGCATTGCATGATTTTAATGAAAAACAACGCACAGCCAGTTTGTTAAAAAAAGTACAAGAAGGCGCTGCTATTGCATTGATTGCTGATGCAGGTACTCCTTTGATTAGTGATCCTGGTTATACGTTGGTTCAAAAGGCGCATGAACAAAACATTACGGTGATTCCTATTCCAGGACCTTGTGCTGCTATTACTGCTCTTTGCGCATCAGGGCTACCAACTGATCGATTTGTTTTTGAAGGATTTTTACCAGTGAAATCGCAAGCCAGGCAAGATCGGCTGAAAATATTGAGTGAAGAGCTGCGTACTATCATTCTTTATGAAGCACCGCATCGTATTCTTGAGTTGATTGAAGATTTGCATAGGATTTTTGGTGGTTCGCGTTTGGTGACATTGGCAAAGGAATTAACTAAAACTTTTGAGACAATTTATTGTGCAAATTTAACGGATTTAAAAGAATGGTTAATTGCTGATCCTGTTCGTCAAAGAGGTGAATTTGTTTTAATTGTTAAGGGGCAATCAGAGCCAAAATCAGCTTTAAATTTGGCTGAGGACACCGTATTGGCAGTTTTGCAGGCAGAATTGCCGCTTAAGCAAGCTGTTTCGTTGACTGCGAAAATTTTAGGTCAAAAGAAAAATGCAATTTACAAAAAAGCTTTGGCAAATGATTTAAGCCATGACATGGCAATCGTGTCAAAATTGAAGCGAAGTAAAAGTTAAAACTAAGCGTCCCCTCTCCCAGCCCCAAAGCATAAAGAAATCTTCGAGTTTTATTCTGGGAGAGGGCCAGGGTGAGGGAAAGTGAATCAACTTCGCTATCTGTTTTGTTGCCGTTTTCCGCGGTTTTTTAGCAGAATTTATGCTTACATTGCCCTGTGGTTTTCCCTCACCCTGACCCTCTCCCAGAACCAGATCACAGCTCTTTTTAACATTCGGGCTGGGAGAGGGGACGCTTAGTTTTAACTTATACGTTTACGTTGCTTTCTCAAAAAATGCTTGAGTAAATCTCTGGCGCGATTGCTCTATAAGCCATGAAGACTAACTTTAAAGTTGAAAAACATTGGCTAACGCATTATCTTTGTTAATGGAGTTAGCTAAACAGTCGCTGTTTTTTATTAAACAGAGGAAAGTCCGGGCTCTAACGGGCAACGTGCCAGGTAACGCCTGGGAGGCGCGAGCCTACGGAAAGTGCCACAGAAAATATACCGCCTAGGGTGCATACCTTAGGTAAGGGTGAAATGGTGCGGTAAGAGCGCACCGCGCTATTGGCAACAATAGTGGCAGGGTAAACCCCACGTGGAGCAAGACCAAATAGAGACCCATGCAGTGTAAGCTGTCAACGTGTGGCCCACACGGGGTTTGGGTAGGTCGCTTAAGGGGTATGGTGACATACTTCTCAGATGAATGACTGTTCTTTGACAGAACCCGGCTTATCGGCTGGCTCCTTCTTTTATCTCTTTGATTTATCATTTTTCCGATGCAGCAAACGGGTCCTGTCGCCTGCGGCACCCCTATCATGCTCGCTACGCTGCGCGTGATGGGGGACCCGCCTCCGGCGCCACCCGTTCGGTGTGCAGGTTTCTTTTAAAAAAAATTGTAACACCCCAGGTAGTTCTATCGAGATAGCTATCAGCCGGTTAATCTTTGTTGGGCAGGTTGTTTCGGGAAAGCCGCTCCTGCGATCAGAGATTACGTTCCCTGTAATCTATGTCCTCAACAACCTGCCCAACAAAGATTAACCTACCTTCCGTTGAAATTTTAGCTCAAAACAGGCGCAAGGACATTGCTTTGAACGGCTAAAAAACTATTTATCAAACTACCTGGGGTGTTACAAAAAATCGAAGAAAGTAGCTTTAATTACGAAATACTTTTTAACCACTTATGTCTAAATCTTTACGCATTGCTTCTAGCAAAGCATTCATTAGGGTTACGTGTTCTTCTTCTTTTTTGTAAAAAAATTCTTTACTTAATTGAACAATTTTGCTGTCCGCAATCAGTGCAACTTGTCGTTGAGCCGATACATATTTTTGTTTTGTTGCCTCAGAACTATCGGCCACAGCATCTTGATAAGCGGCAATTAAATTAGAATATTTTAATAACTTTACTTCAAATATAAGCTTCTTTTGCTCAAAATTTCTTCTAATCATTGTACTAACTATTGTACCTAATCCCAATCCCGTTAAAAATGAAACTAACACACTTATCCAATTACATATCACAATATCATCCTCCAAATGAATAACCCTTATATTTTTACTTAAATATCTTAGGCTAGACAACACTACTCTATATTTAAAAAAATTTTTAACTACTTAACAGAAAAATTTAAAAGCAGATTTTTTATGACTTAATTTTTACACTTACGGGAGAAGATTGGGGGTGAGGGTGACCAAAAAGCAGTTGATCAAATTATCATGCTTATTTTTTTGGCATTGAATGGATTTACTATTTAAATGCCACACTACAATGCCTACGTGCCGCGGCTTGTCCGCGGCATCCAGTCATCAATCTTGAATTAACGACAAATTTCTTCGTACAAATCACACCATCGTGAATTTAGCTTCTCAATTAAATTGATTTTCCATTTCTTCAATTAATGGATGCCGCGGACAAGCCGCGGCACGTAGGTAGTGTGTCAATGAGCTTTTTCCAACTTATATATAAGTCTATGCACTTGTTGCGGGCAATGGGGGTGTAAAAATTCTGTACACTTTTAATTTGTACTTCAAATTTATTCATGTTAAAAACAATATAATTTGGCAAAAAATAACTTAACCTAACTGGTATAATATGATTCTTAAAACCGCTAGTTTGCCGCCCAATATTTTAAATATTATTCGTGATAAGGGTACGGAAATGCCCTTTAGTGGCGAATATGATGAATTTGAGGGAAGTGGTAGCTATTTATGTCGTCAGTGTGGATTGGCGTTATTTCGTTCACAAACTAAGTTTCCTTCTGGTTGCGGTTGGCCAAGTTTTGATGAAGAGATTGTTGGTACAGTCAGTCAATATTCTGATGCCGACGGGCAGCGTACTGAAGTGGTATGTCATCGTTGTCATGCGCATTTAGGCCATGTTTTTCAAGGCGAGGGGTTTACTGCTAAAAATATTCGCCACTGTATTAATTCATTAAGTCTTGATTTTGTTACTGACCTCACCATTAAAGATAGCGAAGAGGCGATATTTGCTGCGGGTTGTTTTTGGGGCGTTGAGTATTATTTTAAAAAGTTGCCTGGAGTGGTTAAAGCTGAAGTGGGGTACACGGGTGGGCATAAACCTTATCCTTCTTATGAAGAAGTTTGCAGAGGGAATACTGGTCATATCGAGGCAATTCGTGTTTTGTATGATCCAGAGCGGCTAAATTATGAACAGCTTACAAAATATTTTTTTGAGATTCATGATCCTACACAGGAAAATGGCCAAGGTCCTGATATTGGTGAACAATATCTGAGTAGAATTTTTTACTACAATGAAGAACAAAAATCTGTTGCTGAATTATTAATTCAACAACTTAAGCAGCAAGATTATTCGGTGGTGACTAAGCTATTGCCTGTAAATATTTTTTGGCGCGCAGAAAATTATCATCAAGATTATTATCAGAAAACTGGCAAACAGCCTTACTGTCATTTTTATGTGAGGCGGTTTAAAGGGTAGAGTTTCTTCAGAATCTGTACCATTCGTATTCCCCCCGTGAGGCCGTCATTGCGAAGCTTGCGTTGTTTGCAAGCTGAAGCAATCCAGCAAAGAAATTTAAGCATTTTTACTGGATTGCCACGCGCAACGGAGCGAGCAATGACGGCCTCACGGGGGAAGCGGAGCTTTTACTAATTCTAAGTCTAAGTCATTAATAGCTATGCTAAGCATAGATCATATTTTAACTTAAATAATGCTCAGAGCAGTGCAACTAACTTTTGACAAAAATGATTTTTTTCTCTATTATGTACGCAAGAGTACTCAAATATGAGGACAGATCGTGAGGGAACCCAAAGTCTTAAGAGTCGGTATGCGCGAATTTCGGGCACATTTACAACACTATATGCATGCTGCTTTGCCAGTTGCTGTCACGCGGCACGGGGAAACAGTAGGCTTTTATATTCCTACACGCCATCACCCTGATAAAGCGGAACTCGATGCATTAAAACAAGCCGCCTTAAAGCTTGAATCAATGTTGATTTCTCATGGTGTAACTGAAGAAGATTTACTCTCGGAATTTCGTACACTTAAAAAACGGGTAAAACAAAAAAAATAATAGACTATCCTTTATAAGCCCGAATCAGCAAAAGTGCTGGTCTGATTTTATGAATAGCGAATTCAGGTTTTTGTGCAATTAATTCATCAGATGGCATTGGTTCTGATAATTTTTGGATTGTAAATCCACATTCAATTAAGCGATTAATGTAAGTTTCAATAGTGCGGTGATATTTAATTACATTATCAACAAACCATGTTTGGGAGAATTGTCCCTCATCACGATAATTATCTATTGGCCAGATAATAGTTTCGTTTTCGTTTTTTATGAGCTCACAGTTAGGGTGCGCGGTACACATTGGATGTTCTACTGAAAAAATTAAATATCCATCGGATTTTAACCACGAGTATATTTTTTTACTGATTGCTTGATAGTCAGCAATGTAGTGTAAAGCGAGAGAGCTAATTACTAAGTCTATAGTAGCATCAGGAGCGCTGAAATCTTCAATTGCACATTTTCTGTATTGAATTGCTTCATCATTTGTTTCATGTTGAGCAATTGCTAACATTTTTTCTGAAACATCAACGCCTAGTACTGAGCTAGCGCCTTGCTGGCGAAGATAACGACAAAAATTGCCAAACCCACAACCTAAGTCAATAATTTTTCTTCCAGTGATGTTAGGTAAAAGTGAACGAATTGCGGGTTGTTCAATCAGCGCATTAAATCCTTGTTCTCCTTTTCTTAATGCTCGGTAGCCTTGGAAGAATTCAGGATTATCATAAATATTTTGCGGGAGTTTTTTTGTCATAATAGTGGCTCTGTTTATTGCAATAGGGCTAGTAATAAATCATAGGTTAGACGATAAATGCCAGAGTTTTGTGATTCACGTGGCCCTGCAACATTAAGTATTTGAATATGATGCTTATTGATCCACTCTGCTATATTACCGATGAATGGTTCTTTGGATAAATCAACAATTAAGCATGGTTTTTTGCACTGCCTGGCAGTATTAATCGTTAAGAGTGTTCCACCGCTAGGTGGTTTTTGTAGGATGATTAATGTGCCATCAGCCGCGAGTACATTTTTTTGCGTTCTTTCTGTGTAATCAGACGAGTCTGTTTCTTGTAAATGATAGTGTAAAGGAATAATACCATCCTCTGCTTTGCGTTTTTTAGGGCAGTAGCCTCCATGAGGAATTTTTAAAGCGATAGCAACGTCTAATGCAGCGCGATCAACTCCTGTTTGGCCGCCAGAAATAATTTTTTTGATTGGAAAATTAGCAACCGTTGAATTCAAAGTAAAATTAAGTTCTGACAAGGTAATCTTTTCCATATTGTGCTAAATAATTATGATAATTGCCTAGATAATTTCTAATTCCCTCATGTTCAGTAAGCGCAATAATACGAGTGGCAATACGATCGATGAAATATCGATTATGGCTAACAAATAAAACAGTGCCGTGAAATTGTTGTAAGCCTTCGGCTAGTGCATCAATAGACTCTAAATCGAGATGATTAGTGGGTTCATCTAATACCAGTACATTGTTTTTCTGTAGGATAAGGTTTGCAAGTACCAAGCGTGCTGATTCTCCGCCACTTAACACAGATAGTTTTTTATCTACCTCCTGTTTACGAAATAATACTTGTCCGAGTACATTTCTCATTTCTTGTGAGCTAGCGGTAGCATGATGTTCTATCCATTGCCAGACTGTAGAATTTGGTGGTAATTGTGCGCGATAGTCCTGAGCGAAATAACCAATATTAGCGGTATCGCTCCATTCATGTTGACCTTGTTCGGCTAGAACTTTATTTAATAAAATTTTTAATAAAGTCGATTTCCCAATGCCGTTAGGGCCAATAATTGCACATTTTTCTCCACGATGTAGGTTAAAAGAAACATTTTTTAATAACACCCTTTGATCAAATTGTTTACTCAGGCGTTCTACTTTCAAAACCAGTTTTCCTGAGGGTTTGTTAGCTATAAAGCGAAAATAAGGTTTAGTAATTGAGGAATCAATTATTTCTGGTAGTTCAATACGCTCAATCATTTTCAAGCGTGATAAAGCTTGCCGTGCTTTATTTGGAGTTGCACGAAATCTGTCGGCATAACGTTGCATGGCTTCAATTTGTTTTTCTTTGTGCTGTAACTCATGCTGCTTTTGCGAATGAATTTGTTCTTTGGTTTTAACAAATTGATTATAGTTGCCTGGATATTCAGTAATAGTGCTGTAATCAATATCGAGAATAACAGTTGAAAGATTATTAAGTAGTTCGCGATCGTGAGATACAAACACTAACAAGCCATTAAAATTGTTTTTTAGAAAATCTTCTAGCCAGGCAATCGAGACAATATCTAAATGGTTAGTCGGTTCATCGAGTAACATCACATCGGGTTTTTGGAATAAAACTTGCGCTAGCAATGCTCTTAGCTTGTAGCCGCCAGATAATGCACTTAATGGACCATGATGATATTTTTCTTCAATACCTAATCCAGTTAATAAAGTTTTGGCAATAGATTCTGCTTCATAACCGCCTTGATGCATGATAATTTCTTCGAGTGCAGCAAGTCGATAGCCATCTGCCTCATTTAGCTGTGGTTTATTTAATAAACTTTCTTTTTCAGCTAACGCTTTGCTTAAAGCAGCATTGCCGTGGATTACTACATTAATGACGGATTCGGTTTCGTAACGGAAGTGATCCTGTTTTAAAATACCGATGCTGAGATTTTTTGATTTTTCTACATTGCCTTGATTTGCAGTTTCTTCTTCAGCTAAGCATTTTAAAAAGGTTGATTTGCCCGCGCCATTTGCCCCAGTAATGCCATAGCGTTGATTAGGCTGCAGAATTAAGTTCACATCTTGAAATAAAGATTTTTGGCCAAAATATATGGCAAGTTGGCGAATGTCTAACATAAAAATTTCTGCTGATTGGTGCTAGAAGTAGTAGGGCGTGTTGACAATTCATCTCAAATCCTACGTTCCCGCGGCTTGTCCGCGGGAACGTAGGGTTTGGGATGCGCCCTAGAAGTAGTAAATTATGACTGATTTTTCTTTACTTAAGGAGTAACCAGCATTCTGTTATTAACTCAGTTTCTGCTACTTCATGATCAAAATTATAGTAACAGAATATGCAGGGTAGGTCTCCAAGCGTTTCATTTGATTTCGGCAACCAGTCACGATATAAGCCATAAACCGTATCACCAATATTATCGCGCGAGCCTTTGTGAACAGCAACAGCGTATCTGCCCGCAGGAAGTTCTTTTTCTACGACTTCACCAGTGAGCTTTAAAGTTTTCGGAATAGTGATAGCAAGATCAAAACGAAATTCTTCTGCTGGTACTTGGTTTGGATCGTCGTATGCAAATCCAAAGGCTTCTCCTGGTTTCGGTTTCAAATCTATGGATTGAGCTTTAGCCCAGGACATCAATTTGTTAACACTATCTCCTAGTGTTTTTGGGTCGCCTCGATGCTCTAAAACAGCTAAACGCCGCGCAGCTAAATTTTTAATCGTCACATTCATTATGTTTTCTCCTCGCTTCGGCATAGAATACGGTGGTTTTTCCCATGCAGACCAACTCATGCTTTTCCTAAAATCGCTTGGACTTACACCACAGATTTGTTTAAAAGCCCTAGTAAACGATTCATGAGATTCAAATCCCGCATTCAATGCAATTTCAATAATCGTATTATCCTTATCAACAATAAGTTGATGTGCGGCTCTTTTAAGCCGCAGCCACTTTACATATTGTCGTAAAGATAAACCTGTGTAAGCGGTAAATAGGCGATGAAAATGATATTTTGAAAAACATGCAACATTACTTAGTTGTTCTAAGGTAAGTTCATCATCAAGATGTTTGCCAATAAAATTTATAACTTTATTGATCCGTTGCTCGTAATTCATATAACACTCATCATAAATATTGTCCTGCTTACATGGCAAAATATACTAGGATTGAACAATGCGCTTTTGATTATTCTTGCTAAATTCACAGAAAAAGGAAGATAAAAAGCGTATTTTTGGGGGTGGAGATAGATAAATGAGAGAAAAATCTTTTATTTAAAATATACCTTTAGTTTAGGAATACATTAAATAAATGGCGGAGAGGGAGGGATTCGAACCCTCGATGCGGGGTTACCGCATACACGATTTCCAGTCGTGCTCCTTCGACCGCTCGGACACCTCTCCGCAAGGAACGCTATAGTAAACGAGAATGGTTAAAGTCGCAATTTTAAGGCGCTAAAAACTATTATGAGTTTTTTCTGCCATTAATATTTCGATTTCCTCAATCGATTTCGCAAGACCTTGACTTAATACTTCTGATCCGCCCGGGGTTACTAGAATGTCGTCTTCAATGCGAATGCCAATGCCGCGCCAAATTGGATCAACATCGGTATATTCATCTGGAATGTAAATACCCGGTTCAATAGTGAATACCATGCCTAATTCAAGCAGACGCCAATTGCCTTCATATTGATATTCGCAAGGATCATGTGTATCGAGTCCTAGCCAGTGACCAAAGTTATGAATGTAAAAACATTGATAAGTTTTTTGATCTAATAAGTCGTCTATATTGCCAGTTAGAATGCCTAAATCCACCAGTCCTTCAGTAATAGTGCGTGCAATAGTGATGTGAATGTTGCTCCAATCGTTTCCGGGCCTAACTGCAGCTATGCCAGCTAATTGTGCTGCTAAAACAATCTCATAAATTTTTCGTTGTGGCTCAGTAAATGTGCCATTCACAGGAAAGGTTCGAGTAACATCCGAAGCGTAATAATTGTATTCCGCACCAGCGTCAATTAAAACGAGATCACCATTTTCTAATTTTGCGGTGTTGGCATGATAATGCATCACACAGGCATTGGCGCCACTAGCTACAATGCTAGGGTAAGCTTCAAATTTTGCGCCTTGTTGCATAAAAGCATATTTTAATTCTGCTTCAAGTTGGTATTCAAACAGCCCAGGCTGACAAGTTCTCATTGCTTGTTGATGGCCTTGCACACTAATTTGTGCTGCTTTACGCATCAGCGCAATTTCATCATCGCTTTTTAATAAACGCAATTCTCGAATAATTGGCGAAATATTTTCTAGTTGCCCTGGCATGAGTGAACGTGTTCGAGAGTGTTGTGGCAGGTTTTTGAGCACTGAATGAACGATTTGCTCTGCAACTGGATCATCAAATGCGTAAAAAATAGTTTTTTTGCCAGTAAACAATTTAGCTAATTGATTTTCAAGTGTTTCAATTGGAAAAGCTTGATCCGCGCCATATATCTCACAGGCCTTTTCTTGTCCTATGCGTTTGCCAGTCCATCTTTCTCGCTCAGGGTCAAGCGGAAGATTGAAGAGAAAATATTCTCCTTCAAAGTGTTCGGGAATAAATACAGCAACGGCATTAGGTTCTTCTATTCCGGTAAGATAATAAAAATCACTTGATGGCCGAAAAGGATATTCACAATCACCATTGCGCATCATGACAGAACCATTGAACACTATCGCAATACTATTTTCACCAAGACAGCTAAAAAGTTTTTCTCGCCTAAGCGCGATTTCTCCAAGTAATTGTGTGGTAATCATAGGATATGTCCTGAAAATATTTATAGTTAAGTCCGAATACCAATGCCCTTTTTTAACATGTAAAGATTAAGCATAAATAAAAAGATAACCATTAACGAAATAGCGATGAATGATACAGTAACATCAATATCGCTAATTCCCAAAATAGCATAGCGGAAGGCATTCACAATATACAAAATAGGATTGGCCAAGGAAACTGATTTCCAGAAAGGAGGCAGTAAGTTGATAGAATAGAAAATTCCGCCCAAATAGGTTAATGGAGTTAAAACAAAGGTGGTGATAAATGAAGTGTCATCAAATGTTTTAGCAAATAGTCCATTCGTAAAACCGGCAAGAGAAAACAAGGTTGCTGAAAGAATAGCTATCGAGCAGATTTGCAATATGCTATGTGCATGTAAGTGGGTAAAAAATAGCGAAATTCCGGTAACAACAATTGCAACGACAATGCCGCGCGCAACTCCGCCTAATACAAATCCTAGTAACATAAGAGAATTTGGTAATGGAGAAATTAAAATTTCTTCAATACTTTTTTGAAAACGTGCACCATAAAATGAGGAGACAACGTTTGTATAAGAATTATTGATTACTGACATCATAATCAGGCCAGGAATAATATATTGAAGATAACTGTAGCCTTGAATTGGCATAATTCTCGAACCAATAAAGTTGCCAAAAATAACAATATATAGAGTAACAGTAATGGCGGAAGGCAGAATCGTTTGAATCCAAATGCGCAAAAAGCGCCGAACTTCTTTGACGACTAAAGTACTAAAACCGATCCAGTTTGTTTTTAATGTATTCATATTCATTTAAGTTGAAGTTAAACGGACAAACAATTCTTCCAAGCGATTTGCTTTGTTACGCATACTTTTAATTTGCAACCCTGCTTGAGAAAATAAGCCAAAGAGGTTAGTTAAAGTTTGCTGATCATCAATGTCAACTTCTAATGTGGATTCATCTAGCATGCGAATTGAAAAATCTCCGTGCATAAAAGGCTGCGTTAACGGGTTATCAAGATAAAAAATAAAAGTTTCTGTATGCAATTTACTTAATACATTTTTCATGCTGCCTTGTTCAATAATATTGCCTTGATGAATGATCGCAATATTCTTGCAGAGACTTTCTGCTTCTTCTAAATAATGAGTGGTTAAAATAATGGTAGTGCCATGGTGATTAATTTCTTGAATAAATTGCCATAGTGATCGTCGTAGCTCAATGTCAACACCAGCAGTAGGTTCGTCGAGAATGAGCAGTTTAGGCTGATGAATTAATGCTCTGGCAATCATCAAACGGCGTTTTAATCCGCCAGAAAGATAACCAGCCGGATGATCTTTTTTCTTCCATAACCCCAACTGTTTGAGATAAATTTCTGCGCGAGCTGTGGCAATTTTTTCTGGTACGCCATAGTACCCTGCTTGTTGTACTAAGATAGTGATTAGTTTTTCAAAAATGTTACAGTTAAATTCTTGTGGAACGAGACCAATACAGGTTTTAGCGGCGTTTAATTCTTGATCAATATCGTAATCAAATACTTTTACTTGGCCGCTGGATTTGTTGATTAAAGAACAAATAATGCCGATGGTGGTTGATTTACCCGCACCATTTGGGCCAAGCAAGGCAAAAAAATCTCCTTCCTCAACAGCAAAAGTAATGCCTTTTAATGCCATTACACCATTGGCATAAGTTTTAGTTAACTGGTTGGTAGTCAGCGCAGTCATGAGGGTTCCTAAAAAACTGTTTGGCTATTTTAACATCTTTTGTAATTTGTGCTGAAAGTTCCGTAAGATCAGCAAATTTTTGTTCATTGCGAATTTTTTTGCGTGGAATAATTCGAATGCGTTGGCCATAGATCGATTGATCGAAATCGAATATATGAACTTCTAATAATTTTTTAACGCCATTCACCGTAGGTTTTTGACCAATATTAGCTATGCCTGGTAAAGGTTTTGGCCCAAGGTCTAACACATCAACCGCAAAAACGCCTGCAATTGGGTAAGTGAAATTAAATAAATTAATATTGGCAGTAGGAAATCCTAATGTGCGTCCAAGCTGTTGCCCGTAGGTAACGCGGCCAGAGATAGTATAATTTTTGCCGAGTAATTGCTTGGCAAGCTCAAAATCATTATGAAATAGAGCAGTGCGAATACGAGAGCTGCTGATCCACTCGTTTTCTTTCGTTATTTTTTTAATAACTTCAACAGTAAAACTATTTTGTTGTGCAAGTAAAGTGATATCGCCTTCGCGTTGGTAACCAAAATGAAAATCCTCGCCGACTATTAAATGAGTAATGTTGAGGCGTTTAATCAGTACTTCATCGATAAATGCTTGTGCCGGTAAATTAGCCAGGCAATGGTTAAAGTTAAGACGTAAGACGTAATCAACCTGGAGTTGGTTAAAGTAGCGTAATTTTTCGCGCAGTGATGTTAATCGTGGCAAGGAGTGTCCAGGCGAAAAATATTCAGCAGGTAAAGGCTCAAAAGTAATTACCATCGCAGCTTTATGATGCTTGTTCGCACGAAGGTTAAGTGCTGAAATTAAATGCTGATGGCCTAAATGTACGCCATCGAAATTGCCAATGGTAACGACCGCCTGTTGATGATGATGTTGCAGCTTATTGAGACTGCTAATGAACTGCATCTTTATGCTCTCTTAAATTCTTGCCAACGCATGCCTAATAAGCGCAAAACACCGAAGTAAAGCACTATAGCACCTAATAATAATAGCATAAGATGCAAAAGCCGTAATTTCCAGCCCCAATTTATCCAGGCAGCGACGTTTGGGCTGGCAAAATAGCAAAAAACAGCCAAGCTCACATTGGCGCATAATATTTGCCTGGTGAATCTACTCCAACCAGGTTGAGGGCAATAAATTTTTGTACGATAGAGCGAATAAAACAACAAACTAGCATTGATCCAAGCGGCAAACGAGGTAGCTAAGGCGAGCCCGGCATGTGCTAGTGGCATAATCAGCGCAGCATTTAATAGGATGTTGCTGATCATACTTATCGTCGCAATACGCACCGGCGTTTTGATATCTTGTCTTGAGTAAAATGCGGAGGATAAAACTTTAATCAGCATAAAAGCTAACAGACCTAATGAATAAGCTATCACGCTTTTTCGAGTCATGATCACATCGAATGCCGTAAATTTTCCGTATTGAAATAAACAGGTAATTAAAGGACCAGCGAGCAACAGCAGGGCGAGTGAAGCAGGAATACCAATTAATAAATTACAACGAATTCCCCAGTCTAAAGTTGCAGCAAACTCACTATGTTCATTATTAGCAAATTTTTTTGATAAGTGTGGCAATATCACCGTGCTTAACGCTACTCCAAACACACCCAACGGGAAATAAGCGAGGCGATCTGAATAATACAGCCAAGAAACGCTACCTATTTTTAAGAAAGAGGCAAAAATAGTGTTAAATAATAAGCTAATTTGCACTACTGATGCGCCAAATAAAGCGGGCAACATTAAGCGAAATACTTTTTGTACGCCACTATTTTGCCAATTCAAACTAGGACGTGGTAGTAGATTCATCCGGTACAAAAAAGGCATTTGAAAAATAACTTGGATAACACCACCAATAAAAACACCCCATGCTAAACCAATCACTGGTGGGTGGAAGAGAGGAGCAAGAAAAAATGCTGACCCGATCATGGCAATATTAAGTAGTGCTGGGGTGAATGAGGCCACGCCAAATCTATGGTAAACATTTAAAATTGAGCCTAAAAATGCAGTTAAAGAAATTAATAATAAATAAGGAAAAGTAATCCTTAGCATTTCAGTGGCTAGCTCAAATCGTGGCATGCCTGGTTTAAAACCAGGGGCAAATAAGGTGATTAATAGTGGTGAGGCAATCACACAAAAAATGGTGATGCCAATTAAAACAATGCTTAGTGCGGCAAAAATATGGCCAATAAACTCTCTTGTTTCCTCAAAGCTATTTTGGTGTCGATATTCAGATAGCACTGGAACGAATGCTTGGGAAAATGATCCTTCGGCAAAAAGTCCACGCATAAAGTTAGGTATTTTAAAGGCAACATAAAATGCATCGACCCCAGCGGTAACACCAAATAAGTCAGCTACCACCATATCGCGGATAAATCCTAAAATACGCGATAGAAAAGTCATCATAGAAACTAGGGTAGTTGAGCGAATAAGACTCTTAGGGCCTGTGGACATTTGATTTATTCTTTAGTTGTTCTGGACAATAACTCGTCAATAGCTTGATTTGCCAATGCATCAGCGGCGTCGTTACCAGCATGACCGCTATGGCCTTTAACCCAGCGCCATGTCACTTTATGCAGTTGAACTTCCGTTGCTAAAGCTTGCCATAAATCGACATTTTTAACTGGTTTTTTGTCAGCGGTTTTCCAGCCGCGTTTTTGCCAGCCTGGGAGCCATTCAGTGATTCCCTTACATAGATAGTTTGAGTCAGTAGTGATAACAACCTTGGCGGATCTGGTTAATGCTTTTAATCCCATAATCGCGGCGGTTAATTCCATCCGATTATTAGTGGTTACAGACTCTGCGCCATAAATACTTTTTTTGCGACCTTTATAACAAAGTAACACGCCCCATCCACCAGGCCCAGGGTTTCCTCGACAAGCACCATCGGTAAACATTTCTACAAAATCTGGCTGCATAGTTACACTCTAACTGCAGGTTTCACTGCTCGATCGGTCACCAATTCTGAAAACTCCCACCTGGAGCGCAGAGGCGTGGTTCCAAGCGTCTTTTTTTTTGCGACTAAGAGATAGCCTGCACCAAAGGCTTTCCACATTAATGCGCCATACTTTTCTAAAAATTCCAGATGCTGTAATAAATAATTGTTTTGTATGGGTGGGCGAAAGAAAAAAGTTTTACTGGTTACAATACTGAAATTCAAATTTGATAAGGCTTGCTTTACTTCAAACAGTGAGTGAAAGTGCCCACACCAAGGAGCTTGGGTCATCTTTCTTTTAAATAATTGGGCTACCCCCCATAGGCTTAATGAATGAAACCCTATCACAACAACATACCCCTCTCCAACGAGAATTCGTCCAATTTCCTCTAACACTATCTGAAGGTCGCTTTCAAATTCTAATACTTGATTCATTAAAACTAGGTCAATGCTATCTGGTAAAAAGGGGAGTGCGTGATAAGAGCCTGCTACAAAAGGGGCAGATTGTTTAAGCCCTATATCTGGTGCAAGTGAAATACAATAAGGAATAGGACTGACAGAAGCAAAGTCAATGCCCGGATTAACGCCTAACTGGAGCAAACGTTGGCCTCTAAGTTTGGGTAGGATCGCTTCTATTTCGGCCCGTTGAGTTTTGGCAAAAGCAGCGCCTAAAGGTTGCTCATACCAGCGGTCTAAATATTTCAGGATGATTCCACCCACAAGCGATTCCTTTTTAAGGTCAATTACATTGCCACAATTTAGCAGAGTTTACTTATTTTTTCGAATACCTCTCTATAACTTTTTAATTCCCTTACGTCGTCCTCGCGCGAGATTGCTCGCAATAAGGAAAGAAGCACTGAACTTTCGCAATCGAGTCGCGGGGATCCAGATACGATAGTGAAAGGATCCTCTGATTATCGTGCCTGGATCCCTGGTCTTCGGCCATGAAAACACCTATTTCCTATCACTATCGCGAATGGCCTTCGCCAGGGACGACGTAACGTATAGATTATGCATCGATATCTCAGTCCAGCCACTCTCACATGAGTGGGAGGATTAAAATTGTTTATTTAATAAAGTCAAAAATTGTATAAATTTTATACAATTAACTTGACCTGAGGGCTTTAGGTTCGTAAGATGCCGCGATGAGTATTAACTGCATGATAAAATTATTGATAGTACGCAAAAGACAGTTAGGTCTAGTAGTTCTTTTAGCCACAGTCTTAACGTGTCTTTACAGTTGTGATGCTGATTCTTCTCTGCTAATGAGTGAGGACGGCCCATCAACTTACTCGAAAATAAAGTCCAAGTATCACCATAGAATTGCTTCTGGCGACAATAGTTGGTTGGTAGATGATACGCAAATTACTGTGTCGGCTGGCAATTTCTGGGATAGGATGCGAAGTAGTTTTCAGTTGCAGCATCAAGCCGACAACCCAAAAGTTAAAGCACAGATTAGATGGTATATTCGCCACCAAGCTTATCTTAATCGCAGTGTTAAACGTGCTGCTCCTTATATGTATTACATTTTTGAGCAGGTGCAAAAACGTAATTTGCCAGGAGAGCTAGTTTTATTGCCGTTTATTGAAAGTGCATTTAATCCTTTTGCCTATTCGGGCCCTGGCGCAGCTGGCCTTTGGCAAATCATGCCACATACCGGTACTGGTTATGGTCTTAAACAAAACTGGTGGTATGACGGTCGTCGCGATATTCATGCCTCAACTAATGCCGCATTAGATTACTTAACCTATTTAGAAAGTTATTTTGATGGTGATTGGCTGTTAGCGATTGCCGCTTATAATACTGGTGAAGGCAATGTACAAAATGCGGTGCGGCGTAATGCAAAAATAGGCTGTAGCACCGACTTTTTCTCGTTAGGTTTGGCGCAAGAAACCCAAGCTTATGTTCCCCAGTTATTGGCATTGGCAGCGATTATTAGCAATCCAGAAGAATATCCTATTAAATTACCGTCAGTTCGTGATGAGCCTTATTTGGCTGAAGTAAATATTGGTTATCAGATTGATTTAAATGAAGCAGCACAATTAGCAGCTATTAGTATCGACGAAATTCACCGACTTAATCCAGCCTATATCCATAAGTTGACAGGTCCTCGCAGCCCTTGCTGCTTGTTGTTACCTATTGATCGGGTAGAAACTTTTAGAAATAATCTGACTAAATTGTCAGTGGTTAACTATACCTCGCTACAACGCTATAAAGTAAAGCGTCGCGAAACCATAGAAAGTATCGCCGCACGTTTCCAAATATCCAGCTATAAGCTTCGCCGTATTAATCATCTGAAAACAAATTGCTTACGTTCTGGAAAAGTCATTTATGTTCCTGTTGAGTCGCCTCGCATCACTGGTAATGTAAAAGGCGCTGTGCCAACAGATACTAGAGAGATGAATGAACGGCCATCAGTCAGAATGGAGGCAGGTAATACAAGAATGGAAATAGCTGAAGAGATACAAGCAGCAAATAATTCGGTTAGTGAAAACGAATCAATTGCTAGTAATCAGGCTGTTTCTAATCAATTGCAGAAAATATCGCATAAAGTAAGAAAGGGCGAAACACTGCAACGAATCGCTAAGCGTTATCATGTTAAATTGCAAGATCTACGAAGATGGAACCATATTAATAAGAAGAGCCGGCTAAACCTAAGGAAGACTCTGATTATTATGCAAAGCACTCATGCCGCTCTGCCGCCCACGGCAATCAGTTCAAAACATGACAAAATAACTCATTCACATACCGGCGGCGCTAATATAACCAATAAGCAATCTGGTAAAAAAGCAAAAGCACCACATCTAGTAAGAGTGAGTTATAAAGTTCGATCCGGTGATTCATTAGCGCATATTGCAAAAAAACACCATGTTAGTGCCGCTGAAATACGACGCTGGAATCACCTCTCTCGCACTAATCCAACCCCTGGACATGTATTAACAATTTATACGCGATCTTAAGACGTGTTGACAATTCATCTCAAATCCTACGTTCCCGCTGCCGCGACTTGTTCGCGGTATTATCCGCGGGATCCATGGATGCCGCGAACAAGTCGCGGCAGCGGGACGTCGAAGGTAGCGTTAAAACGCTAGCCAGCAAATAAGGATTTAAGCTCGATATCTATCCTTTCTTTCATGACATTTATGGCGATTTTTCCTTTTTCTACTGTGGCAAGCGTAGGATTACCCCATGCGCCCGTCAGTGAAACCGTGTATTTTTCAGGATCAGCATGGGGATCTGGCGTTAAATGGCCTGGCCCATCATTTTCTTCAGGCCTTGCCTTTTCTAGATGCACTACTTCAGGATGTATGTACAGCATGATCGAGGTTTCAATTTCATCGGCATGAGTGCCTAGTTTTTGCTGCATAATGTTAGTAATTCTTTTATCTTTATCTAAGAAAGATAAATCTAAATATTCAAATAGAATTCCCTTTTTATCCAGTATATCTTTTGCATCTTGTAATGGTTTATTGGTGCTTATTCCCATATTCAACACATAAAACTTTTGCGCCCCTTGTTGATACCAACCCTCACATTTTTGCACAAAATAGTCGCAAGAAGTTTCACGAGATAAACTAGAGGAGCCAGCATAAGCTTTAAAGGCCGGGTAATAATTATCAGGCATAGTAGGCGCAACAACCACTTCATAATTTTCTACAATATAATTAGCCCAATATTCAGCTTGAAGAAAATCGGTGTTCATGGGCAAATGTAAACCATGTTCTTTAGAAGCTGCGCCTAACGGGATTACAACAGGCCAGTTCTTTTCAAAAGCCTCTTTAATTTCTACCCAAGTGACTTCTGTCATTTTTATACCTTTTGGCATAGCCGCTTCCCTTTAATGCCTATAGCAAGAATTTTTTAATTACTTTGATATATTTATCATGTGCGTCTATTGCAACAGCATGGCCGCAATTCTTAAAAACTTTCAATTGGGAGTTTTTGATCTTTTCTGCTAATAATTTCGATTGATGGGGGCTACAAATCCAATCTTCCTGTTCCCGCCAAAATAAGCGTAGGGCAATTAATCTTGTGGAGTTGAGTAATAAGATCAAAGTGCCGTAAATAACTAGCACCTTTATTTAACGCTTCATAAGAAAACTTCATCAATGGTTTCGCATAAACAGGCTTTTTCTTTAGTCGTGCTGTTATAGAATAAAGAGGATCCATCAACTTAAAAAACTTTTCAACATGCTGACTATTTTTAAAAGTGCCATTCCATAAATGCTGACAAATTGCTATTTGTTTTGCATTACCATTTTTCTGTAAGTTCCTTTTTGCTTCCTCGGCATAGCGATAACTCGGTGCTGTGGCTACGAGAATGAGCTTCTCCAAATGCTTGGCATAACGAATGGCATAGGCTTGTGCCACCATTCCTCCATAAGAAGTTCCAAGGATACAAATTTTTTTTAGCCCCAGATAATTACGTAATGCTTCCACATCTTCGACATTATTTTCTAGGGTATACTCAGAAGATTTTGTTTTTTTGCTTTGCCCACAACCACGGCTATCTATAAAGACTAATTGTGCAACCTCTTGTAACTCCAGCGAGTGCTGTTTGAATCTTAAATGGTTGCTGCCTGGCCCTCCATGAAGCAGAAATAAAACAGGTCTCTCAACCCATTGATCTCCTACCGGGGCCAATTGCATACCTGCAATATCAAAATAAATTTCAGTATTTCTTAGGTATGCTTTCATATTTTATGACTACGTACTTAAATCTGGGGGCAGTTTGAGGAAGCTTCTGTAACTGATATTTATGATAAATGCTATAAAGTCTTTTGGAAGGGTTAGCGGAAGACTGCGGCAAAACTTTAGGGAAGAAGAGCAAGAAAGCTGTTTTGATAAACGTAGCTTTTGAAAAGGAAAAAGAAAACCTGCCATACGCTCATCCCTGTTTCAGTTTCCTTACTGATATTGATCCCTCTCGTCCTTTTGAATCCTTTTCAAAAAGTATGACAGGTTTCTTTAAAGTTAATAGTACCTGAAATTCGTATCGGTTATCTGTAGGATAATTAAGATAAAATTTGTAGGATATTCATGATATATAAAACTAGCTGATGTTCGCCAATTTAATAATAACACCATGTTTTTTAATCAAATGGTTGGTCATTCATAAATCTTTGAATAGCTTCTATTTCAGCCAATACTCTCTGGTAAAGCTCTGGTAGCTTGGCAGTTAGGCCAGATTTAATATAGCTTTCTAATTCGGCACAAACTGATTTCAAACGTAATGCGCCACAATAACTCGAGCCACCTTTTAATTTATGCGCTAAACTCTTTAACCCCTTCCAGTCCTTTTTCTGATAGATTTGTTTTAGTGTTTTTATTTCCTCTGACAAGCTATCAACAAACACCATTAATATTTCCTGCAAAATTGCTTCATTTCCACCTAACAAAGCCTTGGCATATTCAATGTCAATAATTTTTTCTACTAGTTGTCTGCCCGCATTTGCATGAGCTGCCTGTTTAACTTGCTTAATTTGCCTTTTCTGTTTTTCACGTTGGTGGATAAAGTTATCCAAAACAGTTTTAGCCCATTTTTTGCTGATGGGTTTAGTAATCACCATATTCATTCCTACATCAAGACAATATTGTTTCTCCTCGCTTTCTCCATGGGCTGTCAATGCTACAATCGGAGTTTTTGCAATCCGTTTAAGGCTATGTGAACGAATCTGTTCTGTCACAGCACAGCCATCCATATCTGGCAAACCAATATCCATAAAAATTAAGTCATAATGTTTTTGTTCAATCAGCTCGAGCGCTGCTTCCCCTGTTTCAGCGATATCTACTTCACAGCCTAATTCTAATAAAATGGTTTTGGCAATTCTGGCAGCAATTGGATAGTCTTCTACCAACAAGATTTTGTTCATCTTGGCGCTGGACTGCTTGTTTAAAGGTTTTTTATCCTTTGCATTTAGCGTATCTTTTGTGCGTATTTTATTAAGATACATAGACGCTTTTTCGATAAGTTCAGATGATTCTATTTGCTGTACTAGTTTATCTTCCTGTGCCTCTTGCGGGAGGAAAGGTAGCTTATAAGGGATAAGTACTTTAAATACTGTGCCTTTGCCCAATTCACTCGTTAAATAAACTTGGCCACCGACTTCTTCTAAAAATTGCCTCACAATTTTAAGTCCTAGGCCTTTACCTGAATAAACACCGCTATAAGAAGAAGTTAAACGATTAAATCGTTCAAAAATGATATCTTTCTTGTCTTCAGGGATACCAACACCTGTATCTGCAACCATAAAATTAAGCATGATTTTGGTATCGGTCTTATCTACCACTAAAATATCGACTTTAACTTCACCTTGTTCGGTAAATTTAATGGCATTGGAAATTAAGTTAATCAAAATACGTTCAGTTCTTATCGCATCGCCTAATAAGAATTGCGGCACATCTTTGTTTATATTGAATGTAAAATTTAACTGTTTATTTTTTGCGGAAGGAAGCAATAGATTTAAGGTATGGGTTAATAACGTATGAAGATTAAACTGCTTTTCCAAGATAGGTAGTTGACCGCTTTCTACTTGGATAAATTCAAAAATTTCATTAATATGATTCAGCAAGACTCGTGCTGATTCGGCAATCTGAACCAAATTTTCTTTCTTATCGGGATCAGTTTCTTCTTCTGCCATCAAATCTGCCAATCCTAGTATGCCTGTAAAAGGTGTACGCAAATCATGTCGCATATTAGATAAAAAGGCATTATTGGCAAATTCCGCCAGTTCTTTTGCCTCCTTAAGGTCTTTTTCCGCTTGTTTTCGGTCAGTAATATCGAGTGATGTTCCAATAATGCCAACAATTTCATTATACTCATTTCGTAATGGCGTTTTATGCGTTAATTCCGTCAAAATACTACCATTTGCTAGTTTAACTTTTTCCTCACGTACTATCGTGCGACCTGTCCGCATTACCTCTTGATCAAGCGCTTGCCAATCTTCAGCAAATTCTTTCCAACACAAATCATAATCAGTTTTGCCCACCATTTGTTCAGGAAATTCAAAGCCTGCCATTTCCGCTACAAATTTATTACAGCCGATATAGTGTCCATTCTTATCTTTCCAATAGACCGCACCAGGTAAATTATTAATGATAGCGTTAATATAAGCCTTTAAATTATTATAGGATTCTTTGCTACAAGTCTTTAAAGTAAGTACATAAGAAATTTGCTCTTCCAGGTGAATACAAATAATAGTCAGTTCATAATCTTTTTTAGTGCGAGGCTGATATAACTTTGAACAATGAAACAGCGAATGTTTGCTATATTCAATTTGAGCCAAAACTTCTTTTCCATTAATTTCTTGATTAGATAACAATTTTAAGAAAGAGTGATTCAATATTTCAGTTTTCTTTTGAGAAAAAAATTCAGTAGCTGCAGCGTCATTGATTTCAATTACAATCAATTGAACATTTAACACAATAATAATAGGTTCTGTAGTAGTTGTGCTGTAACGAGGAGCCGACTCACTATGATTATCTTCACTATATGAGAGTGTATGTATGTCTTTCATAGATTAATCCTTTAATTATTTTTCTAAAGCTCAAAATAGGAGGAAGTCTGTGTCAATAAGTGGTTATTAATATAGTTTATCTAATCAACGTATTATACTGATATATTTCTTTATAACCTATCTATTTGGATGCTAAATGCTTCGTTAATCGTTGCCAGAAAGAAATAAATATAAAGTAGTGAGATGCTTTGACTCAGAAAGATTTTTATCTGTCAGCATATTGCTCCCTTTTTATTTTAAGGAGAAAAGACAAAATGTGGGAAAAAATTAAGGAATTTTGCATTTATTTTTGGTCTATGGAAGTGTCAATCTCATTATTTGGCACTGTTTTTCTTATTATCTTGATATTACCCTTCGATTATATTTACAAAATTGGATGGCGGAACATACTTCTAAATACTAATGCTTTAATTTTAACTTTGTTCATATATGGAGGTATTTAAACTCTTTATAATAACTTCAAAAGGAACAAGAAACTAAGAATTATATATCATGAAGAAATAGACGACTACAGAGATTGGAAAGCAGAAGAAGCAAAGTTTAGGATATTAGGTAACATTAAACGACTATCTAAACTAGGAGAAAAAAAGTTTGACCTTAATCGTTGTTACTTAAAAGGGGTATATTTAAAAGACCTTATTTTTTGTGAAACTGACTTCAACTGCATTGATTTAAGTGAAGCCAATTTGCAATCCTGTATATTTGAAAAAAGTAATTTTAGAGGGGCAAATCTTTCTAAAGCTTGTATTGTAAAATGTAAATTTATTGAGTGCAAAATAGATCAAGCTAATTTTTTTGATACGGTACTTTATGAAGTTGATTTTTATAAATCTGATTTGAAAAGTTTTTGTGAGACCAACAACCTACATAAATCCCGCCTAATTTACAATCCAAAGAATTTAGACGCTGAATTATTGGAGAAAATAAAAAAAGAAAAACCTAGCTTACTTGAAAAATCTGACTGTATGGTTCTCAATAGATCAACTGGTAATTTGGTAATAATCAACAACGATAATACTCGAGATTCTAATGAAAATTAATGAAGAAGCTAAAAAATGTGTTGCATTTTTGCAGTATAAAATGGCCAATGATTCCTATAGATATGCTGGCACTTGCTTTTTTGTTGGTATCGAGAATCAATATAAATGTGTTGTAACAGCAAAACATGTTATTGAGGGAATAAAAAATAAGTACGCTCTTGAAGATGTATTCATTAGAGTAAATCTATTGAATGGCCATACACAAACAATACCTACAAAAGTTAAATCATGGCAATATCATGAAGACGAAACTGTTGATATTGCAATACATCAATTTGATTTTGAGAACAGTTATGATCACCTTCATTATCCAGCGTCGTCATTTTTAAATGATGATTTTATTGAAAAATATGAAATAGGCTGCGGCGATGAAGTTTTCATCACTGGTTTATTTAAACCCCACTTTGGTGAAACCAAAAACTCTCCAATTGTCCGTATAGGCAATATCGCATTGATGCCAAGCGAGAAAATGCAGGTAAACGGATGTTTAAGGGACGCATATTTAATTGAATCGAGATCAATAGGTGGATTAAGTGGTTCTCCGGTATTTGTAAATTTAGGAGACGCTAGGAAATTTGGTGGTCGAATACAACATGCGCAAGGCAAGCACATCCCTCTTTTATTAGGTTTAATTCATGGCCACTTTAACTCAGAAAAAAATGACATTGATTCTATTTCAAATAAGACGAGTGATCAGGAAAAAATAAACGTAGGGATTGCAATTGTTACACCTGTTGCTAAATTACTAGAAATAATAAATAAAAATTCTAGAGTATAAAATGACACTCATTTATATGGCGATAATTTAAAAGGGGTCGTTTGAAAAATTCGTGGGTAAGTGTCATTCCCGAGAAGGTGCACTAGTGTCCAGGGAAGCTGTATAATAAGCAAGCTGTTTTTCTGTAAAAAAATAAAAATATACATCCCCTCTCCCAGTCCCAAAGCATAGAAAAATCTTCGAGTTTTATTCTGGGAGAGGGCCAGGGTGAGGGGAAACCACAAAATGGTACAACCAATAAATCATGCGAAGGTACTAAGAAAAAAAGCAACTGAAGCAGAAACTCAATTGTGGTACTTTTTAAGAAATAGAAAATTAAAGGGCTATAAATTTAAGCGACAAGAAATGATTAGCCCTTACATTGTTGATTTTATTTGCCATTATAAAAAATTAATTGTTGAACTCGACGGTGGTCAACATGCGTTTTCACAGGGATATGATAAAAAACGTACAGCATTTTTAGAAAAGCAAGGATATAAAGTGGTTCGTTTTTGGAATAATGAAATGTTCAATCATGTGGACGAAATACTAGCTACCGTTTTAACTGAGCTAGAGAAGAGATAGCAAAGTTTATTCAATCTCCCTCACCCTGGCCCTCTCCCAGAATAAAACTCGAAGATTTTTCTATGCTTTGGGGCTGGGAGAGGGGATGTATATTTTTATTTTTTACAGAAAAACAGCTTGCTTATTATACAGCTTCCCCGGACACTAGTGCACCTTCTTGGGAATGACAATTAAATTATGAGGAAGAGGAACTAACCCCAAAATTCTTTAAACGAACCTTTTAAAAGTATTCCGGGAAGCTTATCGGCATAATTAAGCAAAGTCGTTAGAGAAGGAAACAGAAACAATATTTAATTACCAAAAACCTGAGACCTTGCCATGAAAATCCACAACCCTTTATTTTTATCGCTGGCTATGCAAGCAAAAACAAATATTCAAGAAATTGATGTGCATGAGGCAAATAAGCTTCTTCTTGATGGCAAAATGGTTTTTATTGATGTGCGCGAAGAATCTGAATGGCAGCGAGGACATTTACCTGGTGCTATTCATTTGAGTAAGGGTGTGATTGAGCGAGATATTGAAAAACATATTCCTGATACTTCAACACCTTTGGTGTTGTATTGTAGTGGTGGTTATCGATCGGCGCTCGCAACCCAAAGTATTCAAAATATGGGTTATAAAAATGTTTGTTCTATAGAAGGGGGCTTAACAACTTGGAACAATGCGGGTTATCCTTTAATTTCTGATGAATAAAGAGGGATTAATCGTGTTTATTTTTATACTATATGATGAATGATGAAATGAATTTAATTATCTTTGACATTGACGGAACACTCACGCAAACAAACGATGTGGATTCCATCTGCTTTGCTAAAGCCATAAAAGATATGTTACAAATTAATGATCTAAATACCGATTGGGCTTCTTATCAATATTCAACGGATTCTGGCTTGCTCAATGAAATTTACACCCACTTTTTGCAAAGACTTCCTTCAAGTGAAGAAATCGATTTAATTAAGACGCGTTTTGTTGATTATTTAAAGCAAGCTTGGCAAGAAGATAAGGCATGTTATGCGCCTGTGCCTGGAGCAATATCTCTATTTGAACAAATCCTAGCACTTTCTCATTGGCATGCTGCGTTAGCAACCGGTGGTTGGAAAGAATCGGCATTATTTAAGTTATCATCAGCCGAAATTCCTCATCAATCGCTACCAAAAGCCTATGCTGATGATCACGTAGAACGAACAGAAATTATTAAGGTCGCTATCAAACAAGCAAGAAGCCTTCATCAAGTAGAAAAATACCAACGCATCATTTATGTCGGCGATAAAGCTTGGGATGAGCGCGCTGCCAATTTACTACAGATAGAATTTATTGGTGTAGGACAGGAATTTAATCAGCGAAAAGATGCGCAACAGTTATTTATTGAAACTTATGAACCTAGCGCGCCCTTGCTTAACTTTCTTCAATGAAGGTCAAATTTTCATGAGTGAGGATAGTAATGTTAATTGATACCTCTTGCCATAATTCTCCTGTACTCAAAACAGGTTGGGAGCGCTTTAAATCGCATGTTCAGCTTGATATCCCCACAGCGGAAAAGCTATTACAGCCGGTGACAACAAGCAAAATAGCACAATTAAATTTATGTGCTGAAGGATTGGCTAACACCAGCTATAAAATTACGTTTGCATCACACCATCCACCAATTATTTTACGTATTTATATGCGCGAGCATTCTGCCTGTCAGCGAGAATTTGCTTTACATCAATTATTAAAAGATAAAGTATCAATTGCCGAAATATTTTATATCGATACGAGTTGCAGTGTAATTCCTTATCCTTTTGCTGTAATGGAGTGGGTGGAAGGGATATTGATGCGTGAGGTGGTGCTGTCAGGTGAAGAAGATGCTATCCAGACTTGTGCATTTGAGGCAGGAAAATGTTTGGCAATGTTACGAGAGCTACGCTTTCAACAAAGTGGTTTTTTTCAAGAGGATTTAACCATCACCCCACTTTCAGTTAGTGCTGAGTCTTTTTGTTTTGCTTGGTTAGACAACCCTGAAGTGAGTTTAGGTTTAGGAAAGCTTCTGTGTGAAGCATTACATCAACTGGTTGAAAATCATTCATCGTTTTATCCGAGTGAGCAAGAAGTGAACTTAACCCATGCGGATTATGACCCCGCGAATATTTTAGTGAAGCAAGTACATCAAGAATGGAAAATAGCAGCAATTTTGGATTGGGAATTTGCGTTTTCCTGTTCTTATTTATTAGATATGGGTACTTTTTTGCGTTATAGCCATCGATTACCTAACTATTATGAACAAGCATTTTGTAATGGAATTGAAACCGGGAAATCATTGCCGCCAGAATGGAAAAAGTCCATCAAACTAATGGACATCGGTTGTTTACTCAGTTTGCTTGAACATAATCCCCCCGAGAAAAGCCCTAAGCTTCATCAGGATGTGGTCTCTTTATTGCAAGATACTGTCACAAACTGGGAGAAATTTTAATTTGTGTTATTGAGCTGTTTTCATGGGTAAATCTAATTTTAAATATGTAGATTTCACATGGTTTGTAGTATTATGTGCCCCTTTCAAGCAATAAGCCGACATAGCTCAGTTGGTAGAGCAACTGATTTGTAATCAGTAGGTCGTGAGTTCGAGTCCCACTGTCGGCACCAGTGTTTATAAGGGATTTGGAGGATTGACAAAACTCAAAATTTAGTTCGGTGCTATACTGGTGCTATGTTAAAGATATAATTTTAGTAAGTTTCATTAATTTTCAGCAAATATTTTGGGTCTTTCCCAAAAGAGGGGGCAGTTAATTAGGAACATAATACTTTAACTCTAAGTCTATAATTTTCAAAATTTCTAAAGCCATAAGCCCTACGTTGAATCAATTTCATTTTTCGATGAAAGCCTTCAGTAATGCCATTATTTTTAACAAACCGCCACATGCGGACGATCTCTTCTCGCCATTGGTAAAAGGTATTAGCTAAAGTCACTAACGGTTTAAAACGGGATGCTTTCAGTTGCAAAAGATAATTCCTAAATATCGGAAGTAACCGTTTACAGTATTTAGCTTTACGATGCTTGTGCATTAACAGGCGATGAAAGCGCTGTTTAAAATCGTAGATAGCGGCAACAGGAGGTTGTTGCCTAAAGTAAGCGTCTCGTAATTGAAGTTGTTTTGGAGTGAGACGATTAGGATGAGTACGCAGCATGCCTAATAAGCCGCGTTGATAGCGTAAATTAGGGTCTATCGCGTGATAGGTTTGTAAACACATTTGTTGTAGTAATCGAATGACATGAAAACGGTCGGCCACTATTTTAGGGTCTTTCCCAAAAGAGGGGGCGGTTAATTAGGAACATAATACTTTAACTCTTAATCTATAATTTTCAAAATTACGAAAGCCATGAGCCCTGCGTTGAATCAACTTCCGGAAGATTTTAGAAAGGCTTAGAGGAAGGAAGCCATAGCTAAGCTTTCCAGTAATACCTATAAATTGAGAATGAAAGCTGGCAGTTACACAGAATCATTTGCAGATTTCACAAAATAAAAAAGAACCTGCCATACTTTCATCCCTGATTCAGCTTCCTTGCTGATATTTGATCCCTCTAATCCCTTGAAGAGTATGGCAGGTTCCTTCAGGAGGAATAATACCTAAATCCGTATAGGTTATCTGTAGTATAATTCATGTACTGTTTGTAGGATTTTTATGACATGTCAAAAAGTCGAAAATTGGTATTTCTGTAATACCTTTCCAAAAGACTTAGGTTAAGGGTTTCAGTAAGCGCTTCCCGAAGCGCTTATCAAAGCATTATTTTCTGTAATAATGCATCATTCAACAAGCATCAATCTTTAATAATGATCAGTTCTTAGATTTTTTACTTCACTTATTTTTGCACATTGTAATCGTTTTAATATCTCTCTTGCTTGCTCATTTTTTCCAGCCATGTTAGTTCTGATGTTATTGGTGGTTTTTTTAACCACGTTGATGAAAGCTTGATAATAGTCTGGATAACTTAGATCGCGTAGGGTGCGAAAACTACTGATCGCCAACACCACCATGTGTGCCATTGCATCCGATAATGGCTTTAAGGCTCCTGAATGTTTTCTAAAATCACCGTGATCATGATTTAAAAAATAGCTGAGATAGGGCTGATAGCAACCAATATAGCTACCATCCGCTAAACAAGCTGCAAAACCCAACCCCACTAAAGTTCGGATATCTCGAACAAAATCATCTCCGAGTGGGCTTGAATGTGTGGCATAGTATTCAAAGGAAATATGAAAAAGCTCCGCAAGACAAGTAATATCGCCGTTGCGTGAAGGCGGCGCAGCCGCTACACTGGTGGGAACCTGTTAACCTCTTCGCAGGTTGATATGGCCAGCACCGTGTAAAGTGTTCAAGCACTTTCGCGGTGCGCCTAAACTTAAGAAAGATGAAAGGCTAGTGCTTAAATTCTCGCGTGCCTCATCTTCTCAAATTTACCGATTTCCTGGCTATTATCACCACGAAATCAGCTTGTTTATCCTGGCTGATACAAGACTAAATGTCAACGGCTCAACATCCGTTGTAGCAGCAATCCTGTAATGTCCTCTTTGAGCAATTTAGAGATGTCCTATTTTGCCCTTAGTTTTTAGGTAGTCTAAAAGACCATCTAAAGCTGAGGAACCGATCAGGGCAATTGGACGATTTACGATGAGTACGCGAGAGATAGAACGCCTAACGATTATCCAGAAAATTGTAGAAAAACGCCTCAAGCAAGAACGAGGGGCAAAGTTATTGAAGGTGACACCGCGCCAAATCAGACGATGGGTAAGAGCTTACCGTCAGCAGGGTACACAAGGGTTAATATCAAAGCAGCGAGGCCAAGTCAGTAATCATCACCATACTGAGGAAACGCAACGGCAAATAAAGCTTTGTGTTATTGCGTTATGTGGATTTTGGGCCAACTTTTGCAGCAGAGAAGCTGCGTGAGTGTCATGGATTAAAGGTCAATAAAGAGACCTTACGTCAATGGATGATCGACTGGGGAATATGGAAAGCCAAACGTCATAAAGCAGTCAGAATTCATCAAACCCGTCAGCGTCGCACTTGCTTTGGCGAACTCGTACAGATTGATGGTTCTCATCACGACTGGTTTGAAGGGCGTGCATCCAAATGCTGTTTGTTAGTTTTTATAGACGATGCCACCAGTCGCTTGGTTGGATTACGTTTTGAAGCAGGGGAAACAACGGCTGGTTATTTTAAACTAGGGCAAATCTATATGAAGCAATATGGCAGACCGTTAGCCCTTTATAGCGATAAGGATAGTATATTTCGCACCACTCGGCCTTATCAAATCAATCTGGAAAATACCGAAACACAATTTAGCCGTGCGATGCGGGAGTTAGATATTGAGCTCATTTGCGCTGATTCACCTCAAGCAAAAGGAAGAGTAGAACGCGCCAATGGTACGCTTCAGAAACGATTAGTCAGAGAAATGCGGCTGCGTAACATAAATAATATAGAGGATGCCAATGCGTTTCTACCAGAGTTTATAGAAGACTATAATAATCGGTTTGCTGTTGAGCCTTGCTGCACAATCAATGCTCATCGCAGTACGCTTCCTGATGCAAAAATTTGGGATTTAGTTTTTAGTTTTCAATACGAACGTACGCTGTCTAAAAATTTGGAAATGAGCTATGACAGCAAGATTTACCAGATTAAGGAGTCCACAAGTGGCTATCGATTACGTCACGCAAAAATTAAGGTTTGCGAAAGCTTAACCGGTGCAATAACGCTCTTATCCCAGGGAAAGCAATTAAATTATGTCTGCCACGACAAACAACAACGCGCTGCATAAATAGTTGCCTCCAAAGAATTGGAAAAGAAAATGAATATACTCCGCCAAACTACCAAAAAACCTGTTTCTAACCGAAATCATCCTTGGCGACTTCCTTTTAAAGAAGATGAAAAACAAATTAACAATAAAAATATAAGCCAGCAAATTCTCAATATTTGATCCAATTAAGCTATTTGGTGTTCCAAATCATCCGTAGCAAGCACAAGTATTACATTTGTAAAGTATTAGTTACGTCTATTGGCTGTTTATTCTCAAGATTAATTCCTTCTGGTGGAGGTACAAAAACTCCACTAATATTGCCTGGATTCAAAAGAGAAAGCTGCTGCTCTAACGGGTCAATCACTTTAATTTCTGTTCCTTCTCTAGCTTTTCTTTTGACGGCAGGGTGGCGATCATGATGATCAAACACAATTAAGTGTTTGCCATCAACACAATATACTTTATCAGTCCATAGCCTGTCATCTTCATGGATTTTCAATTGTACAATGCAATTATTTAAAGTTTGTACATTACTATTCCGCTTTCGAGATACCTTGCTCGTATCTTCACTTAAATCCATTTGATCGTAATTACTTTTACTTAAAGCATTCTCAAATTTTTCAAGAAACGGTGGATTTAAGTGAGGATGTATCACGGCATAACAATTGGAAAAACGAGGGTGCTGAATACGGATTAATCCGTTCATTCCTTCCTTAAAACATACAGGGCCTACTTTCCATTTAACTTTGGGCTTAGGATTTGGTGATAGAATATTGATGGTTTCATTGAGCAAACGAGCTTTTTCTGCCTGAAAAAAATGGTGAATTTTAACCGGATCATATTTTTCCATTTCTAGGTTAGTTTGCTCTTCTGGAATAAACTCATCTTTCTCTTGACGATTATCTATTTCCGAAGTATCCACGACATGGGTTGGTGGATTTTCTGACAGAATAGGCTCTTCTTCTTTCAAAAGGTCTTTTACTACACTAATATCGGTAAATAGCTCTGGCTCTATGCTTTGTAAAATATTTTCAGTGGTTTTCTGGTCTTTCCTCAAAACAGAAAGTAATAACTTATAAAGCTGGCCTTTTAAATTATTAGGATCAATTTCTAATGCTAAGTCGATATACTTCATTGCCATATCATAGCTAGTATCGTTTCTGTTTGATAAAATTTCTAAGGCTAATGAAAGATAAAAATGTGATAGCATGTCAGGATTAGCGCCTAAGCTACGTATTTTTTGGATTAAAACCTCAGCCTTATCAACTTGTTGATTCGCTAAATACAAAACCGATGCTGCACTATTACATAAAACGCTATAACCAAACTCAAGTGGGTATTCCTTTTCAAAGCGTTCAACTAAACTTAATCCCAGCTCATACTTGCCTGCTTGGATGCAAATATTCAAAATTTTAAAAATTTCTGTAGCAATATTAATATTCACATCTTCCTTAAAATTTTTCTCCGTAAGTGCAAAAGATTGTTCCGCACTGATTACGGCTTGATCATGATCACGTAGCCTGATATAGCAAATAGCTTTTAGATCTAATGCCATAATGTTTGCACTACGACTAACAAACTTTGCATCAACAATTTTCAATAAATCTAACCAACTTGAATCACCAGTTAATGTACGGACATAGGCCGTACAAATTTTGGAATATTCGCCAAATTCTGATTGGTCACAAATCTTTAAAGCTTCTTCATAATCTTGAAATTTCAGTAAAAGAGTTAAATAACGCTGAAAAGTTTCTTCATCTTTTGGATCAAAATAAAAAGCATTTTTAAAACTTTCTAAAGCCTCTTTTTCTTTCATCAGAAATGCTTTGGTACAACCTAAATTAAACCATACTTCCATTTTATCTTTATTAGCTCTTTGTTCGGGAAACTTGCCTATAGCTTGTTGTAGACAATATTCGCTTTTTAGAAATAACCCAATCTGCTTATAGAGATTACCTAACATATAATAAAAATTTACTATTTCTTCATTAGAAATTTCTTTTGGATCAAGCCTGCTTAATGCAAACTCGTTAAGTTCGGTAACTACTTCAACTTGATGTTGTTCCGCAAAAGCTCGTGAAGCTTTTAATATACCAAATACTACAAAATCAGTAGTTATCTTGCCGCTTTGAATAAGCTTTGATAATTCAGTAATAAGAATCTGTGGTTGAAATGGAGTTTTACTCGTTAATATCAGTGCATCAATTAAACAGCAACATTCATTTTTGTTAAGCCCCCCTGGCTTTTTCACTAGCCATGCTTTAACCTCTTGAAAAATTTGCTGATTAAAATAGGGAAGTAAACATCCTTTATAGTAGTTTGCAACTGCCTGTTCAGCTATATCTTCCTGTGGAGAAGATAAATTTACTCCTGGAGACGTATTCTCAATATTGCCTTTTCCAACTTCTTGTCTAAATTGAATGTAATTTAAGCCCATGCACTTGAGGTCTTTTTTAGCGCCTTGCTTGATAAGTTCTAAAGTAGCTGCTGAATTTTTAAATAATATAGCCATAAATAAAGGCGTGAACTCATTATGGTTCTTAATATTTAAGTTCGCTTTATATTGTTTCAATAATAGGATAAGTGAAGTATTAACCTCTCTGACAACTACTCGATGTAAAGGTGTGTCTCCCTGTCCATCTTTGGCGTTTGGGTTAAAGCCTTTTTGCAAAAGATATTCAACAATTTCATTCGCACCATACAAACATGCTTCATGCAACAGGGTAATTCCATCTGGGTCAGCCGTCTTTGTTAAATCATAGTCACACTCATCTATGAGAAATTTTAGAGTATTGAGTTTTTTCTTCTGAACAGCTTTTATGGCTACGGTTTCAAATAACTCTTGGGGACTAATTTTTAGAGATCTAATAGAGTCTTTTAGTTGATTAAAGTCAGGAAGCTTCTTAAGCTCTTTAACTTCAAAATGATTAAGTAGATGATAAAATAAATCTTTTGTATTTTTAGAAGATAATATGGACTTTTTGGCTGAAGTTAAATATTTTTCTTTCATAGAGATGTCTCATAATGTTAGTTGCTCCCTGCAAATTTTTTGAGTTTTATTAGTAATATCGCAATTATAATTAAGCATGCTGATCTTGCAAGCTAATATCTATTTTTGAATTTAAGCAAATATTCATCAAAAACCAAACTACTGCCATCAGTTTGGCTTTCGGCTAAAGCCAAATAAAGACATTAAAGGAAATAGTTCTTGGAGATAGGGGTTTAACCATTTAGAGAACTATAGAAAGATTACACATTAGTTTTTTAAGCAATCTAAAATCTCTCCGCCAAAAGCGGACATCCCTATCTTGCTAAAAAGAGGACATCTCTAAATTGCTTTGACACGATCTAACGTCCGTATTAGCTACTGTCAAGTCAAATTAAAATAGGTTTTTTTGCCTTTTGTTTTTCTTCTACAAGTCTGCTTAGCTTTTCAATGGTCGGTGCAGTTATCGCAATATCGTGTACGTTGAACTCAACGTTAAACACTTTTTCGATTTCGACAATCAGTTGCACACTTAACAAAGAAGTACCTCCCATGTCATAAAAATGATGATGAATACCGATCTGATTAATACCCAGCACCTCTTTCCAAATTTCTGCTAGCTTTTTCTGAATCGCTGTTTTGGGCAAAACATAGTTTTCCTTACTTAGTGGATAAAGTATTTTAGGTAAGGCTTTCCGATCAATCTTGCCGTTGGAGCTAATTGGCAATGCTTTAAGAAAGATAAAGTAACTGGGGATCATATAGTGAGGTAAGTGAACGCGTAAAAAACTTTTAATTCGACTGATCAAATGACGATGGATACGCGGCAAAAGCGGTTTGTTTGTGTAGTATTCCCAAGCTTGAGTTAATTCTTCCTGACTGTTTTGTAAGAAATATAAATAATCCCGATTCACTGGCTCCGACATAGATTTTTTCCTAAATAGCACCTGAAAATGATTGATAGAATTTTCGCTTGACCAACTAATACTCGCGTAATAACCATGTTCTGTTGCAATTTCATAAATAACTTCTGGGGCAACTGAATGTGTTTTTGCTGTATTGATAAGTTGTTTACAGTGCAAAAACCAATCTTCTTCCTGAGAAAAATCTTCTTTGAGTATCTGACTGATACCCGCTACGCGCTGATTAAGAATATTTTTAATCGCAAAATAAGTTGGGTTTTCTTCGGATAAAATGGTATGTAGCTTATCTAAATGAAACTGCTCTTGTTGCCAATCATGCCAAGTTACGGTTTCAGCAGGGTTATTAACTACGTGGTCGATATATAAAATGACATCATAACGAAAGCGGTTCATTTCGTTATGGAATTTACCTTCTTTGAGCAATATTTCTACATGGCTGATACGTGGCTCTATTTTTTGTAGTGCATAAAAGAAATTAGCATCAATTATCAATTCATTTTCTTCTTCAACTGAACGATCAACTAGTGCTTTCCACTCTAAATAAGTCAGATTTTGAATGTTTTTATTCAGTAGTGCTTGAGCATGAAAAGAGCGAAGGTGAACCAAACTTCTAATATCGCCGATAAATAAATGTCCTTTAGCGCGAATTTTACTGATACATTGTTTTAAAACATCCAAAAGGTATTCTACATTGGGAAAATATTGAACAACGGAATTTAAAATGACCGTGTCATAAGTTTTGGTAAACTGTTTGGTCTGGTTTGCTTCACATTGAATGAGTTTGACTTGTTTTAAATTTAATGGATTTAATAGTTCTTGAACATGATGTAATGTCTTGCTTGAAAAATCGCTAGCATCATAATACTCCATTTCAGGAGCCAAACGGAACAACAATAATCCTGTGCCGCAGCCAATTTCCAGAACCGATTGTGGTTGTAAGGATAAAATGCGTTTTATGGTACAATTGACCCATTCTTGCATTTGAATTTGAGGGATAGGTTTATTTGAGTCACTACTCACCCAACCTGCGGTATTGAAATAGGGATCATCAGAAGTTTGTAAGGTATTCGCTAGACATAATTCATCATATACTTTTTGCCAATACTGCGTTTGTTCAGTTTGTAATTCAGAGGCGGTGGCTTCTTCTAATACACCTAACTTTTTTTGTAGTGTGAGATAAGCGGCTAGTTTTTGGCGGGTTCCTGCTTCAATAGGCAGTACTAAAGCTTGTTTAATACCAGGAAAATCCAGTAAGTATTTTTCTATTGCATTTACTTCGATACGGTATCCCGCAATTTTCACTTGGAAATCAATCCGGCCTAAAAATTCAATATTTCCATCGGGTAAGTAGCGACCTAGATCACCCGTTTTATAAATAAACCCGTAACGAGGATGTTGAATAAATTGTGCCGCTGTACGTTCTGTATCTCGCCAATAGCCTTTAGCGACGCCTTGTCCACCAATAAATAATGCGCCACTTTCACCTGCTGGGGCAGGATTTAATGCTTCATCTAAAATGTAAAAGGCTTGATTTTTCATGGCTTTTCCATAGGGAATGCTTTTCCACTTTGGGTCGACACTATGAATGGGGTAAAGAATAGACCAAATCGATGCTTCGGTTGCACCACCTAAACTAATGACATCCACTGAGCCAAACACATCTCGGATTTTTTGCGGAAGGTCTAGGGGAATCCAGTCGCCACTCAATAAAACCAGACGAAGCTCATGATCAGGAATTTTGGTATATTTATGCGTTAAGTATTCGATGAAAATATTCATGAGCGCCGGAACAGAATCCCAGACTGAAATTTTTTCTTTAAAGAAAATAGTATCCCAACGGGTCGGATCACCTGCATCGGCTGGATGAGTCATGACAATCGTACTGCCTGCGGTAAGTGCACCGAAAATATCATAAACTGATAGGTCAAAGGTCAAAGCAGAAATAGCAAAAATCTTATCTCTCTCATCGACTGAAAACCGTTCATTAATATCGAGAATCGTATTCATTGCAGCTTGGTGGGTAATCATGACGCCTTTGGGTGTGCCCGTAGAACCCGAAGTAAACACGACATAAGCTAAATCTTCTGCACTTTGTTGTGCCGGGAGAAATATCGTTTGATCTTCATTATTTGGAACCAGTGAATCAACAAAAATAAGGGTTTTATCCTGCGGCCATGCAGAGCATTTTTGATACTGACTTTGCGTCAGTATCACATTCACTTCACCAATATCCAACAAATATCGCAAACGTTCAGGGGATTCATTTGGATCAATTGGCAAATAGGCTGCTCCAGATTTTAGAATACCCAATACCGCAACAACCTGTTCCCAACCCTTTTCCATCACAACAGCCACAAGTTGGTTAGATTTAACTTGTAAGGTAAGAAGCTTTTTAGCAAGGTGGTTAGCTATCGTTGCGAGTTCGCGATAAGTGATTTGCCGTACGGGGGTACAAATAGCCATCGCATGTGGATTTTTATCCAAACTATGTTCAAAATATTCGTGTAACAATTTTGTCACTGTCATATATTTACATCTCCTACCTATAAACAATCAAATTAAAAGCATAAATTGAGCCACAAGACCAATAGCAAACATCGAAAAATGTTTTCGCTTCAGGGGCCATCCTTTTCTCAAAAGGAAGCTTATTAGCCCTACTATAGCGCAACTTGAGAAATAAAATTAACTTCAAAGGTAAAAAAACATCAATTCTTAGGTTGACGGGAAGTAATGATTGATAATAAACAAAGAAGCTAAAAAATAATGAAAAAAATTAAGGTTTGTATAAAGATAAAATTTACTATGAGGAAAGACTTGCCGTGGTCTTGACCTTGATAAGATTTTCTTCCACCAAGGAAATATTTCTGCTCCCAAAGGAAACGCATTACTTTTTTTAAATTATGCAAGCTGTTTAGAAGGATTTTTTATGGTAAATTAACACCATACGCTTAAAAAATACTATTTACTGCACGCGTAATTAAAAGCATAGAGATTTAAGTTATGGACAAACTTAGGGAAAAAACTGAAGGGGTTGATGATCTCAAAGCTCTTATAGAGCAGCAACAAGCCATTATTGAAGAAAAAAGAGCTGAAATCTTTCGTCTTAAAAGTGTGATTGAAAAGCTACCCGGGAGTATTTATTGGAAAGATAAACATGGCGTTTATCTAGGTTGTAATGAATTTGTGCTCAAAATGGCAGGGGTGCGCCATGACAAAGAAATCATTGGGAAGACTGATTTTAATATGCCCTGGAAAAAGTATGCTGAAGAATTACACGCCATCGATCAACAAGTATTAGAAACCGAGCTTCCGATAGAAACAGAAGAATCCCCTGTGTTAGCAAATGGTCAGCAAGCTATTATGTTAACGCATAAAGCACCACTGCGTGATGAAAATGGTGACGTCATAGGAATTATCGGCGTATCGGTCGATATTACTGAACGTAAACAAATGGAAGCACTTCTTGAAGAGGCCAAAAATAAAGCAGAACTGGCTAACCAAACAAAAACGGCTTTTCTTGAAAATATGCGTCATGATATACGTACCCCTTTGACCGGTATTATTGGCTGTGCGGATATTCTTAAAGAAACCTCTACCAATCCAGAAGTCAATGAATACCTTGATGGGTTAGTCACTTCTAGCCACGCATTGCTTAACTTGCTTAATGAAGTATTAGAAGCCAGTAAAGTAAATTCTGGTGAAATTCCTCTACTCAAACGTAAATTTGATCTCAAAGCCAGGTTGGAAGAAGTTATTAATTTGAATAAAGCGAGAGCAGGAGAAAAGGGAATAGCACTCTTATTTGAGTATGATGAGAACATTGCTCACTATGTGATTGGTGATCCCACTCGAATTCACCGTATTATGCTTGAGTTGATAGCGAATGCGTTAAATTATACTGAAAAAGGGTATGTTAAGTTATCCGTAAAATTAGCGAAGCGAACGGATCGCGAGCTGATCGTTAAATTGCTAGTAGAAGATACTGGAATTGGTATCCCTGCTGATAAGCAACAAGAAGTGTTTGTGCAATTTAGACGCTTAACTCCCTCTTATGAGGGAATTTACAAAGGAGCAGGCTTAGGTTTAGCTGTGGTTAAGCAGTTTATAGATAGTATCCAGGGAGAAATCTATGTAGAAAGCGAATTACAAAAAGGCACAAAATTTACTTGTATCATTCCCTTTAGAGAAGCTTTACTGGATGATGAGTTTGGTAGTGAAAAAAGCCGTAACCACTCGATCGAGAGCCTAAAACTTAATCATGTGAAACCTAGAAAATCGGCCAAAATAGTCAAGGCTGAGAAAACAAATTTGATACATACCTCAAGTTTATCGATGCAGCCGAGTAAAATACTATTAGTTGAAGATCATCCAGTTGCTGGGAAAATTTCCAAAAACATTTTATTAGAACTAGGTTGTGAAGTGGATATTGCGGAGAATGGCAGAGCAGCGCTCGATCTGGTTGAAAAAACTCCCTACGATTTAATTTTTATGGATATTGGTTTGCCGGATATGGATGGTTATCAGGTGACTCAACAGATTCGATCTCATGGCATTCAGGAAATTGCGCAGATTCCGATTGTCGCATTAACAGCGCATGTAGAGCGTGAGGAAAAACAACACGGTCTTGCTGTAGGAATGAATACAGTCATCACTAAACCTTTGACGAAGAAGTGGGCAGAATCTATTTTAGAAACCTTTATTCCTGAACGGAAAAGCCACCTCAAACAAATTCAACAAGTAGATCAGAAAATTAAAATGACACAAATCCAAAAAGTCGTTGACTTTGAATATGCTAAAGTACTGGTTGGTGGGAATGAAGCAGTTGTATACGAAATGTTAGCTATGCTAGTTGAGAGTTTTCCGATTGAAATAGAGGAAATGCAATTAGCTTACGAGAAAAAAGATTGGAAAGCTTTATACGCCATTGCACACAAGTTAAAAGGTGGCTCTAGTTATTGTGGGACATTACTTTTGAAATCAGCTTGTTCGGAACTGGAGAGCTATATTAAAGCTGGGTTAACCGAAAAAATTCCCGAACTTTATCAGAAGATGGTAGCTGAAATGTGGGCCGTTCAAAAATTTGTGAGTGACCAATCAGTGAAGTAAAAGTTTTTTCTACCACACCACGCTATTATCCTTGGTAAAATCATATTTTGCTTTGGATTTTGAACAGAATAGGTTATCGCCTTTTTAATATTTTTTTCAATGTTGTGATAAAAAATTAAAATAAAGAACAGGAATTTTGTTTGGATTCTTGATGCTTTGCCGTTGCCAAAGATAACGCTGAGAGAGCTGATAGTGTTTGAGTAATACAGTTAATTTGATCATCGCTATAGTTTACTACAAACCCTTGTTTTGTTTGGATAACCTTCGCAATATATTCTTGAGCCACTTCGGTACTTGGCTCAACGCTTTGTTTTAAATAATTGATTGCTGATCCAAGAGGCTGTTTATCTTGAAAACAACGTTCAGTGTACCTAATATAGATTAAACTCAGAATTTTCATAGCAGATGATAAGTGACGTTCTGTAGAACTGTAACTTACAGCGATAGCTTTTTCCTCACGCAATTCTCTGGAAGTCAGGTGGCAATAATAAGTTCGCTCGTAATTAGGAAGAGTAGGGTCAGCCCCATGTAACAACAATAACTTAGCCAGATTGTAATAGTTAGTGAATTTCCAAAGATAAAAAATTACATTGTAGGACGGATAGGTAAAAAGCTTACTATAAGTGCTCGTGCTTATTGGATTTTCTTCTATCCATCTGTTAACTGACACATGACCACTTTTAATTAATCTATGTGCAAGATCGTAATCACCACTTTTTATTGCTTTCCCAAATAATTCGTGTTCTGTTCTCTTCTCTGAAAAAAGAAGAAAGTGCTTTTTTATCTGCAATTTTGTCATTTTAGCAAGAATTTCCTGATATTTTTTAAATCTTTGAGAAGATTCAATATTTATTACGTGATCTAATGGTGATAACCACTGAATTAACTGAGGAACATAAGGTGCATCTTGTTCAATCTGGCTTTTCCAGCCTTTAGATACGCGGCAAAGTGAACAAGGTTCTTCTAAGAAGAATTGTTGTAATATGTGGCCTCGACGGATTTCATCATGAAAATTGGTTAGCCATTCAAGCACTTGCCAATAAACTGAAAGGTGGCGCAAGCTATTGCGGCACACTACGGTTAAAATCAATATGTTCGGAATTGGATAATATCATTGAAGCGGGTTTGATTAGCCAGGCAGAAGATTTTTATCATAAATTGCTTAATGAAATAGTAGCGCTGCAAAAATTTATTAAAAAGCAAAATTCACTAAAATCAGCCACTAAATGAGAGAAAAGTTTTATCATTAAAGTTAAAAGCATCTATCCTTTTATCATTTTACTTGCGCTTTTTAGCGTAGCTTTTCTGGCCCATATTTACGGAATTTGTATTAACATTACACCAAGTATGCCAGAAGGTATTTATCGCAGAGAATACGGGAAAGTTCATCGTGGTGATATCGTAGCGTTTTGTTTGGAAGAACTATATAAATCAATTGGGCTTAAAAGATTTTATATTGAAAAAAGCAGAATCTGCCAAGGGTCTGATCCATTAATAAAACAAGTGATTGCGATAGCTGAAGATAAGATCGTACTTACCGATCAATCGATTGCGGTTAATGAAAAAATCTATCCTTACCGAACCCTTTATAAAGACAGCAATTGGCAAAAACTAGCGGTTTATCCCCGTGGAATCTATTATTCGCATGGATACTGGGTAATAGGCACGCATTCGCTTCACTCTTGGGATTCGCGTTATTTTGGGGAAATTAGCCAGCACCAATTACTGTCTTTATAAAGGGTTCGGTAAGGATAGTTTCTCGCTTCTTTGTTGCAATGTTTTTTTAGCACTCAACAAGCATTCATAAATCACCGCTCGGTCTTCATCTTGTAACCCCACTTTTTCAACTAGCTTGCCTAACTCAAATGTTTTGCGTAGCGCTCGCTTTTTTTCTACATGAGTTCGGCGTTGCTGTTGGCGTTTTTGGTAGAAAGAATTACCACGTAGCGTTTTCTCTTTCTGTATTGGGATAATGCTCATACCCTCGTTTCTTAATAAGCTCACTCAATTATTTTCCTGCGTATTTATTTTCAGCACAATCGATCAGCGATTTTAATGAAACTGCTCGCTTCACATTCTCATCATGCCTATTAGTCAACTCCACGAAAATTCATTAAAAATCTCTTCATCCCTACCTCTTCATCAAATCATTACAACAAAATTTATCATCACATTCATGTACTTCATAAGATGCCTTTTGGCATCTATTGCCATCACTGCCCAAGACCTACACTACAAACAGCGCACTTATAAGTTGCTATCGCAACTTTAATCGGGTTGATAAAAGGTGGCATTACCATGGCAATTTATCATCTACATGCAAAAGTGATTCAACGATCGAAAGGCAAAAATATTATTGCCGCGAGTGCGTATCGTCGAGCAACAAGATTGCATGATCAAAAAGAAGAACGGGATTGGGATTTTAGGGCCAAAAAAGATGTGCTTTATTCTGAACTGATGGTTCCTGAAAATGCTCCTACCTGGGTTCAAGCATTAGCTGAACTACATCAATATGATCCTTCAAAAGCAGCAGAGCAGTTGTGGAATGCTTTGAATGCAGCAGAAAAAAGAATCGATGCGCAATTGGCGAGAGAAATTGAATTTGCCTTGCCGATTGAATTAAATGAAGCACAGAGTATTTATTTAGCATGTGCCTTTATTCGTGATCAGTTTGTTCTACGTGGCATGATTGCGGATTGGTCTTTGCATTGGGATAAAGGAAATCCTCATGTCCATGTATTATTAACGATGCGTGCTCTGACTGAGTCTGGTTTTGGCAGAAAAATGCTGGAATGGAACCATAAAGCTTTATTACAAACCTGGCGAGAGAAATGGGCAGAATATGCTAACTTTCATCTGCACTTACACCAACATGCTGTGCGTATTGATCATCGTTCATATGAAGCCCAGGGGATTGATTTAATTCCTGGAATTCATGAAGGCAAAGCAACACGCGAAATGGCGTGTCGTGGTATGGATATTGATAGGCTAAGCGATGCGGATAGAATTAGGCAGTTAAATTTTACGCGTTTGATTGAACACTGTGAAATTTTATTTCATCATCTGGGTTCATCCGGTGATACTTTTACCTACAAACAAATTGCAAACACGTTAAAACGTTATTTGCCCCATCAAAAATACGCTTCTGCTTCGCATATTAAACAATCGATTGAAATTGATACTATTTTACAGGCCATTGCTCAACATGAATCGGTGTTTAGCGAAAAAGATTTAGCGAACGTATTGAAAAAAAGTTTTCCGCAATATGCAGATGAACTGGCTAAAGTCATACTAGCAATTAAACAATCACCTGATGTCATTGCTTTAGGTGTGGGCAACGATGGAAAGGATCGATTTACCACATGTCAATTATTTAAAGCTGAAAATACGATTCAACAATTAGCAGATAATTTAAAGGCGGGTTTTCATGTATCGATCGCTGAATCAAAACAAAACATTTTACTGGATCAATATCAGGAACAAAGCAACAAAATATTAACAGATGAACAAAAGTCTGCGGTTTTAAATCTCCTTAACCCCACGGCAATCACTTGTATGGTGGGTCGTGCAGGTACGGGTAAAAGCTTTTGCTTAGGTGCTGCAAAATCCATCTGGGAAGCACAAGGATTAAGGGTACATGGGATTGCCTTATCCGGCATTGCTGCTGATGGGTTAAGTAAAGACGTTGGCATTCCTAGTACCACCATTGAGTCTTTTCGCTATCGCGTCGCTAATCAATTGCTTACCTTAAATCCTTTGGATGTCGTCATTATGGATGAAGCAGGTATGACGGATAGTCTTTCGATGCTATCGGTATTAAAAATTGTTGCGCAAGCCAAAGCCAAACTCGTGCTGGTTGGCGATTCTGTTCAGTTACAACCGGTTGGGCCAGGGGCGACTTTTCGTGCCTTAGTTGAGCGATTAGGTTTTGTAGAAATTCAACAAGTTTATCGACAATCTGTACCTTGGCAACGAGAAGCCACCGTTGCTTTTTCAACGGGTGCTATTGCAAAAGGCTTGGCTTCCTATCGAGAGAAAAACTGCATTTTTATGGAAGCTGATCCGGATTTGGCAATGAAAAAGCTGATGATGAATTGGAAAAGCTTAGTTCAAGATCAAAACAAGTTAAGCCAAGTTTTAGTCATTGCTCATCGCAATGAAGATATTAATGCACTCAATTCATTACTTAGAGCGGAAAGAGTAGAATCCGGTAAAATTTTAGCAGGCTATAAAGTTAAAACTGTACGAGGTGAAATTTCAATTGCTCAAGGTGATAGAATCCTGTTTTTAAAAAATGATCGAAAGTTAGGTGTTTCTAATGGGCGATTTGCCACGGTAGAATTTGTTGATTTCATTCGATCCAATCAAGTCAATTATTTTACCGTTAAATTGGATGGCAGCAATCAAACCATCGCGATTAATCCTTACGCCTATAATCATTTTACCTATGGTTATGCTGTCACAGTGCATAAAGTACAAGGCATCACCATTGATCATAGCCTAGTGTATGCAGGCGGTAAGGGCTGGAACCGACATTTAACCTATGTGGCATTCAGTCGGCATCGTCAAAGTTGTTCTTTGTATGCGGACAGGGAAACTCATCCCCAGGATGCTTTATTCATCTATCGCTTAGGCCGATTAAGCTTAAAAGACAGTGTGTTGGATTTTCCTTTGGCATTTGCAGAGCGGCGTGGGATTGAACCTCAGAATAACCAACAAAAATTAACGGCTCATTTGGCGAAAAAGTTGGCTAGTTGGAAACAGCAAATAGTGGATAAAGTTTCCAAATGGCACATGGCGGTTGATAAAGCTTCAGAACAGGATGTTGCGCAAAAACCAGAGCAATCAACTTCTGAATCAGCAGCACAGAAAAAAAACCATGCTCATGTAAACGATGAAGAAAAGTCTCAAGTTAATAAAGTTAGTGCACCTTATCAGCGCGTCGACATCAAACGCTTTCGTGCTGATCTTAATGCGCGAGTAGAACAAGTGGCTTTGCATTACTTAGATCAACCTAAAATCAAACAAGGTCACACCTGGCGCTATGGTAGCAACAAAGGCAGTTTAGTTGTCACAGTTCAAGGTGCAAAACAAGGATTATGGCGGGATTTTCAATGTGATGTGGGCGGAGATATGTTAGGCTTAATTCAACATGTGTTAGAAATCAAAGATTTTAAAGTCGTACTTCAAGAAGCTACTCGATTTTTAGGTAGTGATTCCTTATATCGGATATCTGATTCAAAGAAGTCGATGGTTTCGCCGATAAAAAATCATGATTCAGATGAATACGCCAAACAGAAAATCCAAAAAGCACAAACTATTTATCGAGGTACACAACCTATTGTAGGAACAATAGCTGAACGTTATTTACGCGAGCATCGTGGCATTTTAGGAGAATTGGAAGATAAAACCTTTCGTTATCATCCTGCCTTAAAAAATTGGATGACAGGCAGTATCCACCCTGCGCTAGTTGTCATTGCACGAGATAGAAACGATCAGGTTTGTGGATTACAGGCTATTTTCTTGGATACAAAAACAGCAAAAAAATCTTATCAATTAGGCAGTTATGTGAAATTATCTCGTGGCCTAATTGGCGAAGGAGCCATCGTTCACGCAGGCAAACCTAATAACAAAATCGCTTTAGCTGAAGGGCCTGAAACCGCTTTGAGTATCGCAGAAGCACAACCTGATTGGACAGTGTACGTCACATTTGGCGTGAGTAATTTTGCTAAAGTCCGATTACCAGAGAATACTCAGAATATACTTATTTGCGCAGATAATGATGGACATGATTCCACTACCAGTAAAAGCATTACAAAATCCGCTGAACAATTAGCCAAACGTGGAGTAGATGTGTGGGTTGCTGAACCACAAAAACCAGAGCATAAAACCAAGTGGGATTTTAATGATGCGTTGATGTCAGGGGGTGTAAGTCAAATCAAAAACGATCTGGATCAAGCAAAGCTATATCAAAAAGGTATTTCAAAAGAAAATTTCACAGTTGATCTTAAAGAAAATTTGGCTGTTTTAAGTGAAGCAAAGAGTGTAATAGAAAAATCTGCTGTAGGTAAAACTGTTTCAATATCAGAAATCACCTCTGAATCTCTGAAAACATTGCTTGTGCGTTATGTTGAGATGGAACTCGAACAAACTCGATTAGTTAACGCCATGCACAGTGCCAGATTACAAGGCTCAAAATCTGGTAAAGCCGCTTCAAAAAAAGCATTAGAACATGCCGACGAAATACAAACATTTGCAGAAGAGGTGATTGAACACCCAGAAATCAAAACTATCCTTGGAGCTAAACAAAAAATCAAACCCCCACATATAGCCAATCGAGGTGGGTTTATCGGCATCAGTGAACGATTGCGACAAGGCGAATGGTCAGAGGAGGATATTCACCTTCTTGTTAAACAATTGCGCAATAAGGTAGCAAGTGAAGCACTATCACAAATGAAGGAAAGAAACAGAAGCACCCGATTAAGGTAGAATTTTGTGCTATCTTTATTAAGTTGACGGGTTTCAGAAAATAAAATGTAAATACTATTTGTTAATCTGATCAAGAAATACAGAAATTTTTTGTTAAAAGAAATAGTATTTTTACATCTGTGGTTATTAAGAGGTACTTATAATGAAAATAAGATATTCAGTAACTTCAAATAGTGAAGGATTATATTATTTGGGATTAAATAAAGAATATATTTTAGAAGAGAAAGCATTTAATCACATAGTAAATGGTGAATTTGAACTGAGATCAACCGATAAAAATCTTCCTAGTAAAATTCCATACTTAAGAGGGGGGCTTCATAGTTATAATGGCTGGATAAATTTTAAAAATAAAAGAAAAGATATTGTTCATGGTCGGTTTTACGATCCTAATGTTCATCAAGATTGGTATTTTGCTAGAGAATTGCAGAATGGTGTAATTTTACTAAAACTACCTAGAAATTTATTCACTAAACAAGCAGCGTCAAAGACAGAATATCCTGATAAATATTATAAATCTGGATATCTATGGAAAACTTTATTTCCAAGAAAAATGTCTAAGAAAAAAATAATATCAGTAATAAATGAGGCACTTTATAAGCTTAATAAAGAAGAAAGTAGTGAAAAAATACTAATTGGATATGCGTTAACATCTTTTCCTTTTAAAGCAATTAAAATTAGAATACAGCTAATAGGAAATAAGATTATTTCTGCATTTCCTATTTGGGAACAACCGATGACGGGGAATAATGGTAAACCTTATTCGCATTTGGATACCATAGGTTTTATACTTTCAGCATCAACTATTTTTTTTGACGATAAAAAATATTTATATAAACTTCCTAATGGTATTTTCCCTCGTACTATTAGTATTCCTTTAATGAAAAAAGTAACTCCAAATTTTATACTAAAAAGACCCAAATTTTCCGCAGAAAATAACAAATTTGAAAATTTAAAAGAAAGACAAAAGCATCTTAAAACAATCGCGGAAACTATAGGAAAAGATGAATTATTTGAACTGATGAATTACGCAAAAGACTGGAATGTATCAAAAGACACATTTTATTTTATGAGCCAGCTTTATAATGAATTATATGGGAATATAAGACAAGATATAGAACTTAAAAATTCTTTATCGTTGTACCAAAACATACATGAAATATTATATATATTTTCAGAATATGATAAAAAAAATAAAACAAATTTTAGCCTTGAGTATATAGAATATTTTTTAAAAAAGAAATTCATCCATACAGGCGGAATTGACTTATGGGAAACGAAACGACTGCATTGTCTGATTATGAATATTGTAAATAATCACCACCAATGTGATGCAATTGAAAAATATATTAGATTTCTCTCTCTTTCACCATGTCGTATTGCAGCATATATCGACTTCGATTTAAACCCATTTTTTAATGATAATCCATGTATTATAAGTTTACCTAACTTTGATATACCTTTGCGTCAAAAGCATTTTTATAAGTTCTTCGCGCAATCTCTTAGCTTAAATTACACTTTATTATGGAATAGTAACCAATTGAAAAATTTTTGTCGAAAAATTATTTGTCATTATGGAAAAGCTACTCCTGAATTATTGAAAGACTGTTTATCATTTTCGATGGGAACCGATTTGTTAGCATTTGGCACTCAATTTACTATGCTGCTTAATAACATACTAAATGATAATAAAAGCTTGCCTGATAAAAAAACTATTAAAAGGATTAGATATGATTATTATAGGTGTAAAATTTATCAAAGACATAGAATATTAATTGAAAATAAAAAATATTTGTGCAAAGAGATAGATTATTCTGATTTAGAATCTAAACTTTTTATGAGGCAAATTAAGGCTAAGCATGAATTGCAGTTAGTAAAAATTATTACAGACAATTTTTTGAATACAATCGCTAAATTTTTTAATCGTATAAGTGAGAATGATTTAGAAAATGAAACCATGCAAATGAAAGATAATTTTTTATTGGAAAAAATTCCCCTGCCTAAATATATACCTGATTATATTGAAAGTTGGATTACAAACAAAAAACATCAAACTACAAGTAAAGCTATTCTTGAGGATTGTATTTAGTGTATTTAAATCGAGACGTGTTTTTGTTTTTTATCATCTGACTATCTAGTATAACAAGGTAAACATTTTTTAAGATTTTCTATAACACTATCTGGGTCATACAGTGGGCGACAATAATATATTTGTGCAAGATACATATGATCATGAAAACCATGCGGATGACCAGGTTCGATAATGACACTGTAACTTTCCTTGATAACAATCGCTAATAATTTTCATTTGTTGCTCAAGGTTACCAAAGAGCCAATCCATCTTTTGATGATTCACTTGCAACCATCCACCACCATTTATCCAAGTCCCCCATGCCCCATACTCTGTCACTAAATTTGGCAAGTGCCGATCATCTAATTCTGATGCTAGTTGATTCAATGTGGTAATAGATGGACTATTTTTAGGATCCTAGTAAATCCCCAAATCAATATCAGAGTTTTTATGTGCTTCATTTCGTGCATAAGAACCACCCAGTACCACTGCACAAACACCTTTTATTTGACTCAATCGTTGAGCAATGTTTTTCGCTAATTCCAATGGGGTTTCCATGAAGAATATCTTATAATGTTATTCGCATCACTGTAATGGAATGATCAAATAATTCGTCCACACCTATAGTTTTCCAACTCAATTTTGCATACCAGTTAGGAATAGTGGAATCAAAAGCAAATAAATACAGTTCATCATAATTAAACAGTTTCGCTTGTTGTTTGACTTTATCCACTAACATTTGTCCTAGTTGTTTTCCGCGAAAACGTGGATCAACTACAAGGCTACCTAGCCAAGGCGTTAAGTCAGACCGAATACCATCATTTTCTCGTAGAGAAGCCATACCAATAGGTTGTTCTGCGTGTAATGCTACAAATGTGAGTGGCAATCGATCTTTATTGTCATGATCCATTAACCGCTGTTCTGTACTTTCTATACTGGCATTGAGAACCCAATGTTGGCCAATTTCTTGGTAGTGTAATTTGGCAAGTTGAGGGATATGCTCGTAACAATCTGCGAGTAATTTGAAATTAATGTGAGTAGCCATCTTAAAATTAAAGCACTATTTATCTTGAGCATCAACCAAAGCGACTAACCGAACAGGTGCTTCTGTACCCTCTTTAATTTTTATGGGTAGCGCTAATACAAAACTTCCTGTAGGTGGCAAATAGGCAAGATGTGCAACATTTTCAATCAAATACTTTCCTTCGCTCAAAAATAACTGATGCACTGCATAGCCATTCACCGGACAATCCGGTGAAAGTGTATCGATACCCAGACCTACTACTTGCCTGTTTAACAGTAATTCTGCGGCTTCACATGAGACAGAAGGAAACAGCAAATCATTACGATATTTTTCAGGATGCTGCCAAAACTGTTCCCAGCCCGTACGAATTAAAATTAGAGTATCTTTAGGTATCGTGCCGTACTGGGATTCAAACGCTTGAATATCGGCAACACTGACACAATAACGCTCATCTATACAATTAGATACGTCGATCACCGCACACGGTGCTACCAACATTTGCAGCGGTATTTGTTCAATCGTCATGCCACCTTCAATACAATGCGTGGGCGCATCGATATGCGTGCCTATTCCAGCATCCATCTGAACTTGCTGCACACGAAATTTCACGTCGGCGTCACAACCAGCATAATCTAGTTTCGTCGTATGCTTAAAACCACAACCGATGTCCCAAGCGGGGATATTTGGCGCTAGAGTATGGGTTAAATCAATTATTTTGTACGGAAATAAAGCCATAATTATTTATTTGCTGCTGGACTTAAAATAGACTCATCTACTATTTCTCTCAAAGCAGCTAAATCACCGGTTGTAATAGCAGATAAATTTGCTGTTATTTTCGCACAAGACCAATTCCACCACGCTAACTGAAGAAGGAACTCAATGGTTTCATCATCAAAGCGTTTTCGGATAACTCTTGCAGGATTGCCACCTACAACAGCATAGGGCCCAATATCTTTTGTTACTAAGGCATTTGTGCCAATGATAGCACCATGCCCAATGTGAACTCCTTGCATAATTGTAGCGGAATTTCCAATCCAAACATCATTCCCTATTATGGTATCGCCTTTACTTACTGCATTCATAGCCACTTCGCCCCAAGACTTTCCAAACACCTTAAAAGGGTAAGTAGAGATGCCATCCATCGCATGATTTGACCCATTCATGATAAACCAAACCCCTGTAGCAATTTGGCAGAATTTGCCAATAACAAGCTTATCTTTCATGAATTCAAATAAATATAAGACATTTTTTTCAAAGTTATAAACATCTTCAGGATCATCGTAGTAAGTATAATCACCTACGATAATTTGTGGATGAGTTAAGATATTTTTTAAAAAGCAAGTTCTTGTCACACCGTCAATGGGATCCAATGTATTTGGATTAGGATGCGGTTGATTATTCACCATTGGACTATCTCTATTATAATGTTTTAAATAAAAAATATTAGGTAAAAATAAAATAATTGTAAGTATTTCTATAATAAGAGAGCAATAAGCGCGACTAAAACGCCATTAAATTTTTAACCGATTCAATTTTTCCAATATGTTTTTCATCGAATTTACCTACATAGCATCAGCATGATCGAAATAATACACTTACTCTGGCAATGAAATGGTAAAAAGGTTAATTGCTCATCTTTTAGTTATGTATCTCGCAAAACCCAAACAAAGGATTCAATCTAAAAGTGAATGCTAAAAGGAAGCATATCTTTAAATCAGCAAGGATACTTTAATAAAGTCGTTTTTATACACAATTATGATGATCATAGAAAACATCACAGCATTATAGTGGATAATATACAGCTTAAAACATGACCAACAAATACTAGCTATTCTAAAAAATATTAATATTATTAAATTTTTCAATAGTCAGCTTAAGGAATCTACTCTATGGAAATGAGAATGCTTACAGATAAGGAACTCACTTTAGCTTGTACCTTAGTAGGAGAAATTACAGACTATTGGCGAAATCATGAAATGGCTCCTCCTCATGAGCCTTTACTACAATTGCGTAAACCTGCACACATATTTCCAGCTATACCACCCTCGCTAATAGAATTAGCAAGATTTGGATGGACACTTCTCACCGCTTCGCATTGGAAAGAAGGTGGCGTAAGCATTAGTTCTGAAAATGATTATGAAGGAATTATTTTATTTCATCGTGAAAAAAGATTAATTTTACTTTGTCATCGAGGAATGCAATTAAATTCTCCGGCCAATATAGCTAATTGTTTAAGAATTGGCAAAGGCAATATTCCTAAAATTGTTGATGACTCTATAAATATGTGTGAGCTTGCAGTGAGGTTACTTGCTAAAGAACAGTATAATGATTGTGAAATCTACCACACTGGTTTTTCAATGGGTGGGTTTTTGTCACAGATTACTGCTAGTTACTGCAATCATCACTATCAATCACATAATCGGGCCACATGTTATGACGCACCCGGTGCTAAACTAGCAATTGAGGCGCTTGGTTATAGTAATAACCAAAAAAATATCGTTATTTACCTCACTAGTCCAAACGTTGTGAATACAGCAACACCACACTATGGTTATGTAAGGCAAGTTACACATTTTAGTGAAAGAAATGATTATAAAGATGGGCGATTAAGAGATGTTGCTGTAGCAAAAGCACTAGCTATTAACGTTAGTCAATTAATAACACAAGAAAATATTATATTAGCAGGAATTACTGCTGATACACATTTAGGGCTTTTTAACAGTCCATTTAATGACAATAACAATTTTGATTTTTTACATGTACATTCATGGCCTCTTGCTTGTAATACTTTTATATCCCGTTACCCATCTACAGACTCACTTAAACCCCCCACTTTTGATCCTTCTGATAGCTTTGGAAAAGTATTAATGACAATAACTCAGGATGTAGGAAATAAATATCTTGAAACACAGGTAGATCAAATAACTTGGATTGCAGGAGTAGAAGATATTTCCTCTATACAACATCAAGTTCCAAACCCAAATATTCAACATCACCATGAAGCTATTTTAATTCAAACTCAAAATTCAGAAGTTGTAACTTCGTTAGTTGATCTAATTAAACTTGTTATGCTGCTTACAATAAGAGAGCTTAATAAACTTTCAAACCAACGAGCTGAGCAAGCCCAAGAAGGGAATGAGAGAGTTGAGGGGATATTATCTGCAATGAATAATCCTCAAATGTCCTTTCCTCCACCTATATCCCAGCCTAATACTGCTATACCAACAATAACCTCTAGTACTTCTCCTCTTTTAAATAACCAAAATACAACCACTTCAACCTTCTCAAAGACACCTGGCTTTGGATAATATTTTTGGTGAGGTAGTAAAATGGAAAGGTAACTTGGGTAAGGTTTTTTAGGTTACTAATTTTTTGTTCCCAGCGGATTCCCATCAAACTTCCCAACAAAATTAGTATGCCCAAAATAGCGAACTTTCTTGAACTGGACTATCTATGCTAGGGTATAAAATATACGCCATTCTCAACTTTTCATGGTTTTACAAGCAATTCAAACTGAAGAGGTGGATTGCCTTGTTGTTTATTAATAAATATACAGATTGTGTGCGCCAAAACTTTTCTTGCAATACGATTTGTCAAATACCAAGGCTTACGAGCTCGTATTTTTTCAATGTGAAAACGGTCAGTTAATTGGCCTATTACCGTCTCAACAAGACGTCTTGTTGATTTTAACCACCGAATAAATTTCTCAGTTCGTGTTTCTTTCATATTTGAGCGTACTGCCGTCTGCAGATTAATTTGTGCAAACTCACGTAGTTCCTGTTGATATTCAACACCAATGAGACCCTTGTCTGCAATAACCATCCCACGAATGAGCGTCACCAAATCCCATAATGAATCTCGCTCATCAATATTAGCCGCTGTTGTCGTTATTTCCGTAATGACACCTTCTGAATTGATTAATACGTTTCCCTTAAAACCATAATATTTTTCTCCCTTAGAAGCACAATAACCATAAGCAGCTTCGCCTGCAAATATACGACTAAAATAGGCACGTTTAAAATGTGCAACAGGCATCGGAAATCCATCAGATAAATGAAGTAAATCAGAAAAAGCACCGAGTTGTTTAGCCAACACTTTTTGTATCTCCTGTGTTACATACCACAAATTAGCGGCTTGTTTAGCAAAATTGGCGCGTGAACCCAGTTTTGGAAACCATTCTCGCCAATGATGATAAAAATATTCCCACGCGCCTTTATCTGTATCTATCCCCAAAAATTCGGCTACAACTTCCATGCTAATTACCTCACTATCCGATAAATTGGGGGAAAAACCTCTCTCGCGTAGCTTTTGTCCTGCCATTAAATCTTTTAACATTTTGTCTACCAAACAATATACAGCAATGATAAAGTCTTCTATAGGCATGGCTAACTCCTTTTATAACGTTGAATTTTGCTCAAATCCGAAGTTACAAAACTTATCCATGCCCTTCAATTTATTTTTTACATTAGCCTAAAAAAAAGGACTTCAGATTAAAATGAAGCGATGGAATGCAGCGGAAATGCTGACTATTGGGCAAAAGCTTTTTACAAAAATACATCAGCAAAAATATATGGTGCATCATAATCATGAGATTCATTTTATGGCGCGGGAGCTAGCGGATTGGTTACCGAAGGGGATAGAGTCCCTTATCAATGGAAACTATGTACCGCGTTGTTTGAAGCGTCATTACTTTCCCGATGAAATGCTCGATCAGCTGCATGTATCTGACCGTATTTTACAGCATCTTTTGCTGAAAGAACTGAAGCCCACTTTCCAGCATGTCATGAATAAAAATTGCTATCACTTGCAAGGTCCCAGTGGGGTAAAGACAGCCACTCAGCGTATTCGGCGGGTGTTGGAAGAGGACAAGCCCAATTATATATTGCGCGTTGATATTAAATCGTATTACAAATCGATACCGCATTTTATGTTATTGCAAGATATCAAAAAATATTATCTTGACCCGAAAGTGCAAACGATGCTTAAGCATATCATTACAAATCCCATTGAGACGCCCAATGGGTATAAAAATCCCGATCAGGGTATTGCGCTGCGTGGACCACTGTCCCAATTTTTTAGTGGCATTTATTTAAAACCGCTGGATGATGCATTTGACGAGATGGATGTCACGTATCTTCGTTACCAGGATGATATTGTGATTTTTTGTAAGACAAAACGGCAGTTAAATCGCTGTAGAAGACGCATGATGGACGTTTTACAAGAACGTTGTTTGAGCTTATCGCGTAAAAAGTCATATATCGGCAGCATCAAAAGTGGTTTTCATTATTTGGGCATTGATTATCCACCGACACGACCGGCGGATAACATCAAAGTCGCTCACGTTGAAGATGATAGGACGTTTTCTGGTTCTGTGCACCTAGCCCTCCCTCGGGGGGGCAGCAACCAACCTTTATCATCTCAGGGTGATGCCATTCGCATTCTGCCTCATCCGAGGACATTGCGAAAGGCACGCGAGAATGTAACGTGGATGGTCACCCATGGTGTCTCTCACCGAAAGACCAAAAACTACCTTCATCGCTTTGTACTTTGGTGGCAAAAAACAGCAGAAGTTTGGCAATATATCGAATTACTTCAGTGGTTTATCGAAAGCTGTAGAGCACCTCAGCCTAAAGCCGTCGCAGCTGCGCTCCTTCACGTCGCTACATTACGTGGCCCTGAGTCCTCGATTGATTGTCGGCTCGTGGCATAATAAGCTCCGAGTGTTTGCTGTTTTTTGTTTGACATAGTTTGTAAAAGACATCCCCGCCCCCGAGCGCCCGCCGACGCCCCGCGCAACCCGCGCCGCGATGCGCGGCATAATCTTCCCCCAAGCGAAAAGAAGGATCCAAATCAAGAGGATAAAAAACTGTACCAGACGAATATCGAAACTCTAAACTACGCCTCAAGAACTCCTTGCCTTCCACAATAGCATAAGGGCCTTGACACAGGGCTTGGGCATAACAGGTTGGCAAATAACGCTGGGCCCCGCCAACCACTCTCCGCCAAACTAAATTATTCTTTCGGCTGTCATAGCCACCAAGCTCATCAAACTTCTTATCAAATAATTCGAAGGCTTTGACCACTAATTGACTACTCACCTGTCTTCCCGTTTTAATAATGCCTTCTTTTTGTTTGGCTAAATACGCTTCCCAGGCTTTGAGGTAGGGTTGCGCTTCTTCATCCGTCGTTGAGTTTTCAATCCCTTGTACAACTTTACTGAGTTCTTCCTCATCCTTTTGCAACCTGGCTTCTTCTTCAGCCTCCCAACCTTCTGGAAATTGTTCCAAAATTTGGCTGTCTTTCTCAGCCTTTCCATTCTGTAAATGAATTAAATAAGGTATAATCATTTCCACCATACATACTTCCTTCTCATGGAACTTCACATCTTCTGCCCATAAAGCCAGTTGTAAAGGAGTTCCTTCCAATGTACGGCCCGAATAATCGACCACCTGACATTTCTGCTTCAGTAAGTTTGGATTTCCCTTAATCATCGCTTCTGCTTCGGCTTGTTTGCCTTGTACCACATAGAAGGCTAGCTTTACTATTTCAGGTGTGGATTTAAGAATGGGAGAACTTAATGATGAGTACAAGGCCGTTGGTTGTTGCGACGGGGTAGAATGACTGACCCCTTCTTGTCGTGCTTGTCGTGGACTTTCTTGATCTTCAAGTATCGAGGTTCCTTTTGTAAGGCGTTCATGACGCGTCATTAACCAATTAAAAAAGCTGAATGCAACATTCCATAATAGGCCAACACCTACGCCTATCCCCCCCATAACCACCGCCGTAAGCGCAGCAGATAAGCCCATTGCGATAGCAAAGCCGGGGATAAACAATGCCAGTAGGATAAGCACTACCGTTGCAACCAAAATGAGCGCATTGACTCCCCATCGAATTCGACGTTGTATTCTAGAATCAGCCATGTTTTTTACCTGTTGAATTTAAGAATTTCTACAAGTATAAAGCATCAATCTTAACAAAACATTAAAAACAGCACGATTCGCAACGCGCGCAAGCGCGAAATGCGGGTTTATCAATAAACAGCAAGGCAATCCACCTCTTCAGTTTGAATTGCTTGTAAAACCATGAAAAGTTGAGAATCGCGTAAAATATAGATATTCACCCATTTTCGAAGTTAAAAATTTCATTATCTTTCATCAAACTTCGCTCATATTGTGACTTTTTTATCCTGATATGCCATAACGCCTGCAAAATATGGGATAATAATTGAAATTAGATAAATGTCATCTGTGGCACTAGTGGCTAAAGTCATGGATGTTCATGGAAAAAATAAATTGAGACTCAACCCATGGATCAAAAAGATCAACAGGAGTTATCAGTAGTTCCATTTACGGTAGTGGATGAAGACATCGAAGAGATTAACTTAGAGCCTTCTTTAATTGCTGAATATCCTACCGATATTCTAAAAATAATTTTTGATCTTTTAGATGCAGATGCTTTGCTCAAGGTGGCTCAAGTCAATCGAAAGTGGTATACGATTGTTACACCTTTTTTACCCCGTCGCTTGTTTGAATATTATCAAACACAAACACCGCAAACATTGAATGATGGGTATTTACTCAATGCTTTGTGTGAGGTGATTGAACCTTTAGCGCTTGACGCTAACCACATCCTCATCGAACCTTTTTCGTCAGAAGCTCAGCAAAAACTTTTTTTCCAGCAATGGATGCAAAATGTTTTTGCCGAAGTGGCCGAAGTGGTGGATGGAACGGAATCACTATTAGATTTTCTGATCCGGATGAGTCAGGCATTTCGCCAAGCTGGTGAGCAAAATGAACATAATCGATTAGATTATGAAGCACGGTTTGCTTATTTGGATAGAGAGCTTGGTTTTGCACCCTCGCATATCACTTTTCTATTTGACCGTGTACACATTGAGCGATTTATTCAACTTTATCATCGTCAAGAAAACCGTGTGGTTAAAGATATAAGTGACGCAGATTATCTTTTTTTAGCCCAGTGTTTGCACAGAGCAGCACGACTGGAAGGATTTTTAACGACGCTGGTGTTGTTTTTGAAGCTCAAAAGAAACATTTTTGTATCAGAGTCAATCATCGCCTCTAAAAACTGGGCTGGTTTATTACTCGGTGATGGTTTAATAGCATTACACACCTATTTTAAGATTTCAGTTTCATTACTAAGTGATATTTTTAACTCACTCACACCGCATCAAGTTGGGGATCAGCTCCCATTAGCTTCAGAAGCAGCAGAGTTTTTATTTAGGAAACTTCGGCCAGTGGATATATTGAACTGGGTGAAGATGGAGTACGATAAATTAAGTTTTTATCAAGTCGAAAAATTATTACTCGCGCGCTCACCTTATTTTTTATCCTTACTCTCCACTGCTAGTTTGGCAAGCGATACGGCATTAATTTACTGCCTTAAACAGGCCTGGCAAGACCATAGCAAATTTTTTAGTCAACTTGTTGAAATTCCTGAAGTTATCTCGCGCTTACAAACCCCATTATTTTTACATCGATTGTTCGCTTCTTCGCTGTTTTCTAGTAAGGAGAAAAGTGGCTTAGCTTTGGCAATATTTAATCGACCGACTTTGGTAAGTGCTTTGCCGGAATCAACTATCTTATTCCTGTTGCGCCACCTTCGATTTGAGCGCTCAGATAGTCGCTATCGTTTAAACGATATTTTTGCAACATTAGCCGAAGTCAAACGATTGACTCACTCATTACTACTTAAATTCGCTCAATTTGGTCTCCCCGCTGATCCTGGCCAATATGCTTTATCGATGTTAGAAGCGGAATCCGTACGGGCTTTATTACTTCAAGATACGGCTTGTGCCACTGAAATTGCTAAGATTGCTATAAATTCTCCACATAAAAAAGCCATTATTTCTCAATTGGAGGATTGGTTTGAATCTGAAAAAGGAGAAAAGCACAGTGATCTTCTTTATCAAATTTCATTTCATTGGCGAGTGCTGCTTAAAGCACTAGCCGATCAAGATCTAGCACTCATTCCTAAACTTTTTTCACTCGAAGGTTTTTTTGCTTTTTTAGATCGCATTTTTTCGATCGATCGGATGACGCTTTCACTAGTTTTGGTATTGATTCAAACGTTTCCTAATGAATCTTGGTGGGAAAAACATATTCGCTATCGATTGAAAGATATTTTCACTATCTACGCCTTATCGGTGGTTGAACGTTCCGATAGACAACAATGGCTCAGCCAAAGGGTTGATGTGGCGTTTGCATTTACCCAGTGTGTCTTTGCTTCCGACCAAGAAGTGAGCAAATTTGTTGTTACTTTTTCATCGGTGATTCAACAATTTAGCG
>CAWJOP010000003.1:0-220121 GCA_963844535.1 uncultured Gammaproteobacteria bacterium
GCAGTTTGGTAGACAAAATGTTAAAAGATTTAATGGCAGGACAAAAGCTACGCGAGAGAGGTTTTTCCCCCAATTTATCGGATAGTGAGGTAATTAGCATGGAAGTTGTAGCCGAATTTTTGGGGATAGATACAGATAAAGGCGCGTGGGAATATTTTTATCATCATTGGCGAGAATGGTTTCCAAAACTGGGTTCACGCGCCAATTTTGCTAAACAAGCCGCTAATTTGTGGTATGTAACACAGGAGATACAAAAAGTGTTGGCTAAACAACTCGGTGCTTTTTCTGATTTACTTCATTTATCTGATGGATTTCCGATGCCTGTTGCACATTTTAAACGTGCCTATTTTAGTCGTATATTTGCAGGCGAAGCTGCTTATGGTTATTGTGCTTCTAAGGGAGAAAAATATTATGGTTTTAAGGGAAACGTATTAATCAATTCAGAAGGTGTCATTACGGAAATAACGACAACAGCGGCTAATATTGATGAGCGAGATTCATTATGGGATTTGGTGACGCTCATTCGTGGGATGGTTATTGCAGACAAGGGTCTCATTGGTGTTGAATATCAACAGGAACTACGTGAGTTTGCACAAATTAATCTGCAGACGGCAGTACGCTCAAATATGAAAGAAACACGAACTGAGAAATTTATTCGGTGGTTAAAATCAACAAGACGTCTTGTTGAGACGGTAATAGGCCAATTAACTGACCGTTTTCACATTGAAAAAATACGAGCTCGTAAGCCTTGGTATTTGACAAATCGTATTGCAAGAAAAGTTTTGGCGCACACAATCTGTATATTTATTAATAAACAACAAGGCAATCCACCTCTTCAGTTTGAATTGCTTGTAAAACCATGAAAAGTTGAGAATGGCGTTAATTTATATAAAATATTACGCGGTAATTGTCTGTTCTGGGAGATTAGGGAAAATATTTTTCACTTTGCAGATCGAACGTTAAAGAATAATATTTTAGTTCATAAAAAATTGCTAAAAGAAATTAGTATTTATATGGCAAATTTAACTAATAAGGACGTTGAATATTTTAGGGAACGGTTTCCTTACTTGGCTGGAAAAATTAAACCACAAGCAAATACCAACAGCGCACAACCTAACAGAATCTCAATAGGCGAAAGAAACAAAAAATTCCAAGAAATGGCGAAAGAGCTATTTAAGGCAAATCCCTCCGAAACGAAAAAAAATGTTGCACATAAAATTTATGAAATCCTCAAAGAAACCGATCCCTCGTATATAAAAGGAGCAGATGGTCAATTGATTAGCGTGGGAACTATTGAGAGGAGTATAAAAACGATCGGAAAAAATGTAAAAAGGCGATAACCACGCCTTCGCTTTTTTTTAAAGAAAGCGAGCCCGCCTTTCGCCTAACCCTTTATTTATAAGGCTTTTCGTACATATCAAATATTTTAATTTACCCCTTTCGCCTTATTTTCGCCTGAATTGTAATGATGGTTCCTAAATCTTCTAACAAGGAACCAGTATGTACAAATATCCCCAAAAAATTCTCCGACTACCCACGGTCAAAGAAAGAACCGGCCTATCTCGATCGTCAATATATCTGAAAATCTCGCGTGACGAATTTCCTAAACAAATTACTCTCGGTAATAATTCCCGCAGTGTTGGCTGGATCGAAGAAGAAATAAATCTTTGGATCGAACAGCGCATTCAAACAAGTCGAAATAAGGTTGGGAGGTGACAAATGAGAGATATACAAAGCCCCCAATTCGTTGCCACGACGAGGGCTAATTTAATCTGTCAACGCAGAGATCATACCAATAAAGGGCGTGGACGTAAATTTGACCGTACGTTACTACCTACTCCAACCTCCTATTACACCCAAGAATTTCAGAAATTAAAAATTAAATCTGAATGGGTCAAAGTACGCTGCTGTTTTCATGAGGATTCTACACCAAGTTTAAGTATCAACCTGGTTGATGGTTATTTTCGTTGCTTTTCCTGTGGAGCAAAAGGCGGAGATGTCCTCTCATTCCATCAATTACGTTATGGACTCAGTTTCATTGAAGCTGTAAATTATTTTGGAGCATGGGGCGATGAATAAAGATGAACTAAGAACAATAGCAAAAAAACTTGTAGGTCGATATGCAAAAAAAGAATTAAGCGAAGGTTATCAGCCTGTTGCTTTACACATATACGATGATAACTTGGGAAACCCTCTATACATTCGCCCGCGTCTACAACATCCCGATGGAAGAAAATGGATAAGACCTTTTCATATGGATCCTACAACACAAGATTGGGTTTTAGGTGAACCGAAATTTAGTGCAGGAAAACCACTCTATCATTTAGGGTTATTGGCAAAAAATCCTCATGCTAACGTGTGGGTAGTGGAGGGAGAGCAAAAGGCTGATTGTTTAGAAAAATTGGGTTTTACAGCAACCACTTCTGGCGGAAGCTCAACTGCATCAACTGTGGATTGGGAACCGCTACGTGGAAAAAATATTATTATATGGCGAGATTTTGATGAAGCTGGTTTTAAATACGCTCAAGAGGTCATTAAAATTTTAGAATCTCTAAATTGTACCATCCGTTGTATTGATGTTGAGGCACTTAATCTTCCCGATGGCGGTGATATTGTTGATTGGTTAAAAATGAATCCAGATGCAACTCAACAGGCAATATGTGATTTGCCATTGATTGAAAATTTAACCAGAAAAACTGAGTATGATTGGCCTGAACCACTACCGCTAACCACAATAATTCAGCAAAAACCATATCCATTAGATGCGCTACCACCAAAAATTCGTGGTGCAATAATTGAGGTTCAAAGCTATACAAAAGCCCCAATTCCTCTAGTCGCTGCTTCAGCAATGGGTGCAGTTTCATTGGCATCTCAAACCTATATTGATATCAAGCGTGATGCGAAACTCTGTGGGCCAACAGGTTTATTTTTAGTCACTATTGCAGATTCAGGAGAGAGAAAATCCACTTGTGATAATTTTTTTACCAAATCAATTTATGAGTATGAAAAAACACAGGCTGAATTAGCCGAGCCATTAATAAAAGATCACAACGCGAAGATAGCCGCGTGGCAAGCCAAGTATGATGGTATCAAAGCCGAAATCCGACGACTGGCTGGAAAAGGAGAAGACACGCAACACCATGAATTAGAGTTGCTTGATCTTGAACACATAAAACCGACACCACCAAAAGTACCCCGGCTCATCTACAGTGATGTTACACCCGAGGCACTAAAGTGTAATTTAGCCACAGTGTGGCCATCAGCAGGTATTATCTCAAGCGAAGGTGGCATCGTGCTTGGTGCTCATGGCATGAATAGCGATGCTGTTATGCGCAATCTAGCAACTTATAATCAGAGTTGGGATGGTAAAGGCATTCCTACTGATCGACGCACATCGGAATCATTTAGTCACCAAGAAGTTCGCCTTACTATGGCAATACAAGTTCAAGAAGCTACTATCAAAGAATTTACTTCGCGCTTGGGTTCTTTGGCACGTGGCATTGGTTATTTTGCTCGGATTTTATTTTCGTGGCCAAAATCAACTCAAGGGAGTCGTTTTTTCACAGAAGCCCCAGAGAATTGGCCGAATTTAGCCAAATTTAATCAGTGTATTTCTGAAATATTAAATAACTATCCCCCTATTACTAATGGCCTGTTGACACCCAAATTAATGTCATTCGCACCTTTAGCAAAATTAGCATGGATAAAATTTCATGACAGAATTGAAACTCAGTTGCATCAAAGCGGAGAACTTTATGACGTAAGAGATGCAGCATCTAAAGCAGCGGATAATGCAGCACGTTTAGCGGCTTTATTTAGTTTTTTTGAATTTGGTATTGATGAAGATGTTAACGTTAAATCCTTTAATAGTGCGAGCTTAATAGTTTTATGGCACCTAAATGAATCCAGAAAATTTTTTAGTGAGTTGTCATTACCAGATGATATGCTTAACGCAATCAAACTGGATGGTTGGTTAATTCAATATTGCCAGAAACATAACACTAATGTCATTTTGCGTCGTGAAATACAACGCAATGCTTCGCCAAGTATCCTACGCAAAAAAAATGTACTGGATGAAGCTTTGAAGAGGTTAGTTGAAGCTGATCGTATTCACCTTGTGTCTGATGGGCAACACAAAGAAATTCATCTGAACCCTGCGCTACTCAATAAGGAGAACAAATGAGTACCACCAATTTAATTCAGAGAGATGGTTTGATTACTCATGCGACTGCGACACCTGCGACTTCTGCGACAATGTTCATATTTACATTGTCTAGTGTCGCTAATGTCGCAGGTGTCGCTGTCGCAACTTCTCTAATAACAAAAGATTGAAATATGAAACAATTAAATTACCGACCAGGCAGACCTTTAAAATACACGCCCGAACTTGGGAAAGAAATATGTGATGCTATTTCATCCACAAACAAAGGAACCAAAAGACTTTGCGCGAAACACAAACACTGGCCATGCCAAGACACTTTTTTCACCTGGTTAAAGCAATACCCTGAATTTTCCGAGCAGTATAAAAGGGCTAAACTTTGCCAAGTTGAACTTTTGGTTGATGAACTCATTGATATTGCGGATGATTCGTCACAAGATTTAGTGGCTGATGAGTCTGGTGCACTAACCTATCACCCTGAGCGTGTTGCTCGTTCAAAATTACGGATTGAGACAAGAAAGTGGATTGCTGCACGCTTAGTGCCCAGAGTTTATGGCACGAAGGGAGATGATGATAGTTATGCTTCAAATACCGCGCTCAGCGCAGAAATGAAGCAGTTACGTGAGCGTTTGGCAAAGCAGTGGGAGAGAGAGTATTAGTGAGGGGAAATCCCACCAGTTAGCTTATATGTATACTTTATAATTTATTAACCACCTATGCAAAAACTGAGTAGCATTCACATCATCTTCATTATAATTAATAATATCCTGCAATATTTTTCTATCTTTTTTATCTAACCATTCCTCATACCAAAATATACTTTGAGCACCCCCAGCTTTTTCATGCTGCCACTTAAAATCAAGATATTTGGCAATATCTTTAATCGAATAAAAATAAACAGGAAATACAAACGAACCCGTAGTTATTTTTCTCAAATCAACCAAGTTAGAGATAAACAACCCAAGCTCATCACAACCGCCATATTTTTCTGACAGTTTTTTAAGTCTAGTCTTCTCTGCATCACTATAATGATATACTTTCACATCACTTAGATTTGCATTTTTAATCCAATCAATGAATTCAATCCACATTTCATTCTCTTTGTCAGGAGCCTCAGCTATAAAGTATTTGAAGATCGCCTTAGAATCAGGTTTGGCAATAAGCAAACCAAACAAGTAATCAACGCCTAGTAGTGGATCATACTCAACATCAAAATATATTTTTGTTTGTGCATCAGGAACATTAGGCTTAGATATAGGAATTATCTCATCATTAACAAGCGATTTTGCTTGTTTTTGCAATCGTCTCAAAGTATCAATACTAGCACCTTTTATTTTTGGCAATGAATCAACATCACATGAAGCCATGTCACTTAATGTTAGAATACCTTCGGACTTTAAGCCCATAGTTACTGAAGATTTGATATCGTATAATAATGCAATATCTGATTTCCGCTTTGCCTCTTCCAGTAAAACCTCAGCCCAAGGTGTTGCCAACGCATCCTTTGTGATTTTTAAAAGTGGCTCTTTGCCCAGAAGAATACTTAAAATATTTTCGATAGCTTCATTGGTGCTTTGTAAAATCTTATTTGTTAATTCACAAGTAATCTGTTTTTTATGTTTATTAATAAAATAACCAAATGACGGCATAATCCCCTGTAATTTATTAAGAATAATCGCATAGAGCATTAATTGCTTTTCATATTCTGATTTATCACATTTTGTAGAGTTTTTTATTTCGACTGGAATATAATAATAATCACCGAAATTTGATGAGCCATTACACTTTTTGAGAAAATCAGGACGCCCTTTAAATTTAACATCGCCATCAGTGTATGATATGGCACCTTGATATATAAATTCTTCTCCTGCCTTCATATATTCAAATGTCAACTTTTCTGCCTCATCGTTAGATAAATTTTTATCGACCGTAACTTTTCCTAGATCTTTAACATACTCCTCTTCATGCAAAACCCCTTCCTCAATTAAACGTTTTGTTAACTCAGGTAATGGAACCTTCTTAGATTGATCACCGTGAATGTCATACCATATCCAATGTGGAGACTTTGCATATTGAAAAAATAAAGATGGGCTGATTTCTAACAGTTGGCTCATGGCACCCCCAGTTTTTGGTTTATATTTTTTCGGCATATTCACCCCTTTCGGGGGCAGGGTACACTGCTGCGTTTCACTCTATTAAAGAGTTATACAATTGCCCTGACGTACATTGGCACATATAATGCACCGTTATACACATAAACAATTTGCAAAGAAAAGTAGTTCATACTTTCCCTCCACTGATGTGATGGGTGAAAGCCCACCGGCTCGGAGCATATAGCTCCTGTCCTACAAGCGTTTGCTCGAGCCCTGGAACAGTAAGTACCCTACAGCACTATTATAGCCTCTCATGGGAAGATCAAATGTTGCCCATGCAGAGATTTTCGGTGGCAATGGTTACATGTCCAAAATTGACGATTCTTATGAGGGCAAAATATCAAGGCAGGATAATAAGTGGCGACGCTAGTAAAATTGTCCATATTTGGCGTTTTTCCTTATTTTTGCTATAATAAAATTGTCCATATTTGACGATTAGGTTGAGGCAATATAATTATGGCATTTTATAAAAATAGCCTGAAATTCAAAATACTAGATAGAATCAAGCAACAAATTGCTAGCAGTATTGTCCTGCGCGAAGATATTGAAAACATGGGTAGCCCTCGTCAAATCAGTCGTTGTTTCAAAGACTTCGTGAAAATGGGTGAGTTGGTTAAAATTGGCTATGGTATTTATGCAAAAGCATATATGTCAGAGACCCTCAACAAACCTGTTATTCAAAGCGGGTTTGGTCAAGCATGCAAGGAAGCCCTTAGTAAAAAAGATGTTAAATGGGAGCCTGGTAGCGCCGAGCAAGCTTATAACGCTGGTCTAACCACCCAAGTTCCTGTCCGCACCATTGTCAAACTCAAAAGTCGTTATAGAGGTCATCTGTCATATGGCAATAGAAAATTAATTGTGGAGAAAGGGATCAATGCTAAATGAAACACTACTGCACCAGATTAGCGATACGGGTGAAATTTTAGCATTGGATGAAGCTGTCATCGAAAAAGATTGCTACGTTACCCAAGTCATTCATGCGCTTTCTAACCTAGAAAATGAATATTTCCGATTGGTATTTTGTGGTGGTACCTGTTTAGCAAAAGCACATAAAATTGTGAGCCGGATGTCAGAGGACGTTGATTTTAAGATTCAGCTAAAGCAGCCTGAAACACAGTTTAGTAAAACTCGTTTTTTGAAAGAACTAAAACAATTTAGAACCTATATTAAATCAGAGTTAAATTTGCCTGGATTAATCGCAGGCGAGCCGATTGTCCGCAACGAAGGTCAATATTCACGGATTGATCTTGCCTATTCTTCCTATTTTCCAGCGCATGCGGAACTAAGACCACATGTATTATTAGAATTTACTTTATCTGATATTCGTCATGATGTTATAGAGTTACCGATTAAGACGTTAATTGAGGATAATTTAAAGGACGCCATAATTTTTCGACCATGTTCAACTCAGTGTGTAACTATCAGTGAAACAGCCATTGAAAAATGGGTGGGTTTAACCCGACGTATTAGTGCGATTGAACGTGCCTACCATCCTGATGATAAATCACTGATACGTCATGTCTATGATTTGAATGCCATTCAACAAGCAAACAAAATTAATGCTGATTTTTTTATTTTAGCCAAAGATATTGTTGTGAACGATGCCAAGCAATTTCAAAACCAGCATCCAGAGTATTTTTTCAATCCTAGTGATGAAATTAAACAATCGCTAGAATTCCTCAGAAGCAAGCCGCACTGGAAAAAGCGTTATCAAGAGTTTATTGAAGCCATGGTATACGATAATAATACCGCGCTAGAATATGATGATGCGATAACCACCATAGAGCATATTAGCGCGAAAGTGATGACCTCCTTAGCTCAATAACGTAATACAGTAATCAATTGGTATATTCTTTTTTCAATTTTAAGTTACCATCTTGATCCTAATTTGGTAAAAGCATTAATGGCCGGTGAATCAAGTTTTGAACCCCAAAAACGTATCTGGGCAGGAAATAAAAAACGAGGATATGCGCGTGGATTAATGCAAATTACCGATGAAACTTTGTCAATTATTGGAAATCATAAAGGTGAAGTAAAAGATCATTTTATTTGTGCTACTCATGAGGAAGTGATGGATCCCTCTACTAATATTTGCATCGGTGTTCGCTGGTTGTTTAATAAGAAAATAGGTGCCAAAGCAAGATTACATCATGCGGCAACATGGGATGATGCGGTAGCTGAATATAAAGGGATATTGGAAGATGTTAAAAATGGCAAAGATCCCAGAAATGAAATGAAAACATTTCATACTCTCTATAACCAATTATTAGCAACGTCAAAATGAATAAAAAACTTATTTTCTGTTTATTAACTTTAATTGCTCTATTTTCATGCTTATTTTATTTTTCATATACTCAGCGAAGTAAGTGCATAACACAGTTGCCGCTTGAAAAACAAAGGGTATACCCTACCGAATCCCCTCTTTCAGAAAAAGATGCTTTTATAATGGTCTATGGAAATTACAATGCAACGCGTAAAGGTGCGTTATGGAAAAATATGAGGTTACCCAGCAATGAAGAATTTGATGATTCATGGAAAAAAAGTAAAGCCTTCGCCGTCAGTGAAGTATTTTTCAAACCATTTGAAGAAGCTGGAAAAAAGAAGATATTTTTCATAACTAAAACGATTCCGACCAGTGAGCCCTATGAGTGCCATGCTTGTCTACCACTAATCAATGCAACCGTTTTTGTCAAAAATAAAGAAAAATGGGAAATCGAAAGTCAAAATTTATTTCTGATGCAAGAAGGAGAATATGCACAATCTCCTATAACGAATTTGATCCAGGTGGGTCTTGATAGATATGGTGTTACTTTAGAATTTGAGCATAGAAATGGCGAGTTTCTTGCTAAAATCTTATACCTCATCATTCCTTATAAAAAATCTATAAAAAACGCCCTTGAAGAAACCATATACTATGATAATTTTAATGGCTGTGGACGGAGTATCCAATGCGCAACTTTTTTTGCCTCACTTGATTTTTCTAAAACATCTAAAGATGGATTTTATCTGCTTAAAATAAAGCGATTCGGAACTAACGATGACGAAAAGCAACACTACCGAGCTGTTCCCATTGATGAGGAGTCTACCTATCAATTTCGCAAAGGAAAATACGTTCAGATCAACTGGAAAGGATACCCTAAAATAGATTATGAAAAACCATTAGAATAACTCTGATCGTATGGTGTACAAACTCTTAACAGCAAACAAATGGGGGTACATCTGGGGGTATATTTTCAGTTAACAAAAAATAAATCGTTATAATACAAAGCATTGCCTTGTCTGTTAAATAGCCGCCGCCCCACCATATATAAAATCTAAGAATCATCAAAAAGTCTAGATTTTCTTTATTACTTTCTGAATTACTGGCTGACAATATTCAGCTCCTCCCACTTCAATAGTTAAGTTATCTATTGGCTGATAGGTGGTTTTACTATGTGTATGGCCGCATAGTACCAAAAAATCGATAGATAGGTTTTGCTGCGCAGATTGCATTAATATATCACCCATTACTTTCGAGCTAAAATAAGGTAGCCAACTATCATCGCTAATTTTACCTTCATGTAAACATGCTTCTCTAAAAGGTGGAACATGCGTTAGTACAACTATTTTTTTGGGATTTTGGCTAACTGCTTGCTCTAAGTCGTTTCGCAATCTCGTAGCATCTGCGTCGGCTAATTGTTGCATTTTATCGAGCAATTGATATTTACCAAGAATTTTTTCTTGAAATAAATCGGCAATCATTTTACTGTCATTGAGCACAACACGACTATTTTGATAATCACCGAAACGTCCATCAGCCCATCCATCTTGGCCAACTAAAAAAGTGTCATTATCCAATCGGAGTGGATCAGAAGCAGGAAGCCAAAATAAATACTTATTAGCCGCTGTCAACGCAGTCATTTCACTGCGTACTTCGCTTATTTTTCCTCGATAATAATCGTGATTGCCAAGAACGAAATAAATAGGTTTTTCAATAAAATCTGCCAGTTCTTGCAATATATCTTTGATACTAGGAGCTTCTGCAATATCGCCGCTTATTAATATACCATCAGACTCCATGTTAATAATTTCTTGGTAAAACTTTTTTCGCGCATTAGCATCAATAAAATTTAGATGAATATCGGTTAACCAAACCAGCTGCATATTAACTTCCCTTGATTGTAATTAATTTTTGTTCAAATAGTGCAATCCGATCCTCTGCAATTCTTCCATATTGAGCAAAATGCCCTGGTATGGCTCCCTTAAATGAAGGGTTGTCCACGATTTCCTGTAATGAGTTGAGCAAATAGTCTTGTAAATTTTTATCTGCGTTTTTGATTTCATCCACAATTTCAATGCGCCCATCAAATACTGACACAATATCTTCGAAATCATGGCTAGCGTAAAAATCCATTTTTCCTCGGGTTTTAAATGCTTCCAATTTGGTCGCTATAAAATAAGGGGCAGTAATTACACGAATCTCTAGATTGTCAGTTAATGGATAGATAATTGATGATGCAATGGCTTGCTTATACCAACGATTACCAAACCCTAAAATTTTTTCATCGGTTGGCATCACATCCAAAATAACTTCATCATAAAACCAACGGCAAATCACCTCTTCAGATAATGATTTTTTGAAGCCCTGTTGGGTTAGTTTTTTCTCTAGCTGGTGGTATTGATTCAAAGAAATAACATCAACAATGCAATCGACATCGAGCGTATAACGTACATCTGGCACAACAGGATCAGAAATAAATAATCCAGTGGTACATCCTCCAAGAAAAACAACGCTGTTTCGAATATCACCTAATTTTGTTGCGACAAATTCCAGCATTCTGAGATTTGCTAATTTTACAGCATTATTTTTCTGCATCATTTAACTTCTCCTTCAAAAGTGTTGCTGCAAGATTACGCTCTCGTGGGCGACCTGAGCGGATGGTATCTACTAATACCAGTAAGTCATAAAAAAGCGGGTCAGGATTTTCACGTAAAGCTTTAGGTATTGATGGATGGATAGGCTCTAATGCAACACCACGTTTTTCACCTATTGCATCAGGCCATACAGGAATAGGATCATTACCCAGCGCGATTTTATCTTGGAAGATTGGGGCGGCAATTGCCGTTGGAATACCCCGAGTATATTCTCCTAATCTTCCTGGGAAGAAAAATTTGACGGCACTTATCAAAAACTCTTCTGCTGCATTAGTATTAGGGAAAATCTTTCCCTGCTTATTTTTTCTTAATAAACCAGCCTCTTCCAGGCGCTTTATCCCTGCATTAACTTCAGCTAAGCTAATGCCTAATAGCTTAGCTAATTGTCTCTGTGACAACTCTGTAGCAGGATTAGCTAATAGTTTTATTAACACGACGCAGTCTTGTGGTTTTAGCATAGTATTATTCTCTAAATAATATGTAAGAGAAGTATATCACGGGCGTTCGCTGTTCGCGAACAGAAGAACGGTAGACGTGATGGAGCTTGGTTCGATTCCATAGCTACGCTAAATTAGGGCTGATTTGGGGGCTTTTATAAAAATCACATTGCGATATGTGTTTATTATCGAGTGGTTAATTAACCAATGTAATTGACACCGCCCCAATAAACCTTAGACATCTAAATATAAACAGACCCTGGGCATTTTGTAACCAATCGCCTGGCTGTGTTATAATGTTGGTTGGTGAAAAAGGCCGAAAAACCGTGTGTTTACTGTGGTTTACGACTTTTTGCCAGTAACCAAGTTAATTAAGTAAGTCAGCGGGTTCAATCCCCGCCGCCTCCACCATTGTAGAATTTAACTTATTTGGTTCACGTCTCTCATAGGTAGGTATTTTTTAATGACTGACATAGCCATCGTTTTTGTTGATCACTCTGAAGCAGATATCAATAATTTTTTAACACGCCTAGCGTTTAACAATATTCCACAAACTTTTACCCTAAGCACAAGATTTAATAACCATGTATTAGCGGGAAATGTCAGCGTATCTCTTACGAGTACTAATAGCCAATTACCATTACCACCTCTACCAGCGATAACGTTTGCATCAGTAGATACCATCTTTTTCTTCGTGGTTGATGCTACCCATTTACCTACCCCAGAAACATTTAGGCAATACACTGAAAAATTAAAACCTGGCCAAAGATTTTATTTGGTACTTAATAAAGTTGACCAAATCAAAAATGAAGAATATGTAAAATGGCAAACAAACATCATGCCACTGACTACGCTGGTAGATATTCGTATTCCAACACAGGCTATATACAGAAATACTATCAATGAAACTCAAACGATTTTAAATAGGATTACTGCCGGAGAGTTTGCACCAACCAGAGAAATACGATATCAAGCACAGGAAGAAACCCGTGGGTGGCGAACACTGGGAGTTATATTAGCCGCTATCTTTTTAACCCCACTCTCACTTTTTGTGACTCTTCCTCTATGGATATGGGCAAAAAATAATGAACCGATTCAAGAAATTGATACCACACCAGAGGAGTATGTCAGTTTCAGAAACTATCAACAAAATGTACTACATAAAGAACCTGAACCTGATAAAGAAGAGCAAAACTATATAAATATTATAGAGCAGGATAAACAACAACCTAATATACAACCGCTTGATACCCCAGAGGCTTTAGCAGCTTCTCTATTTGGCTTTCAGATGCTGCCTCCAAGCAAAACTCCAATTAAAAAACTGTTTACCCAAGAAGAATGCCAACAATTTACCTTTTGGCAGGCTGAAAAAATAAGAGTTGAACAAGTTGTTGATAACCTTACGCAGGGCCAGCCTAATAGAACAATAACATTAAAAAATAAATCATCTGAATAAGCACCTATTCAAAAGGTAACACATACAGTATTACAAAATAATCCTAGCGTGTTATCATAATAGTGGACTTAAACTTTTAATTTATTGTCAAGAGAGTGCTTATGGAAAAACCCTCGAAAAAAAAATCGGAAAAGACAGCCGTAAAAACTATTAGTAAAAAACAACAGCCGATCACCAACAATCAAAAAGCTAGAGCTTCTCAGCTTGGCAGCACAATTAAAGATTCTGGCCATAAAGCTACTGCAACATCCACGTTAAATAATCCAACTAATGCACAAAAATCCTCTGAAATAACAACTAGTGTTCTATTAGTAGAAGACCACCATGTTGCAACAAAAATCGCTAAAAATGTTCTCGCCAGCTTAAACTGTCACATTGAATTTGCTCCAAATGGCAAAACGGCGCTTGAACTCATCAAAAATCATGATTTCGATTTAGTTCTTATGGACATCGGCTTGCCTGATATGAATGGATATGAAGTAAGTCAACACATCCGCACACACGAGTTAAGTAAAAGTACTCATGTTCCTATTATTGCACTCACTGCTCATGGCGATAGCGAACACTATCAGCTTTGTCTTGATGCGGGAATGAATGCCATGATCACTAAACCTCTGTGCAAACAGCAAGCAAGCGAGATTCTAGCTACATTTGTTCCAAGCCATCAAAAATGGTTTGAATATCAAAAACCATATCAAAACATTGACGAAAATATCCTTAACCTAAAAGAAAAAATTGTTGATTTTGATTATGCTAAAGCATTACTGGGAGTCAATGAAACAGCTATATACGAAATACTTAAAGTGTTAATTCAGAGCTTGCCGCAGGAAGTAACAAATCTCCAGAAAGCCTATCAGCAAGGAAATTGGAAGACGATTGGCGCTATTGCACATAAATTAAAAAGTGGAGCAAGTTATTGTGGAGCCCTACGTTTGAAATTCGTGTCGGCCAGATTATATGACTACGTTGAAGCAGGAGCGACGCTATTGCAAAACGAGCTATATCGAGGGTTGCTATCTGAAATAGAAGTTTTGCAAAAATTTATGGCGGAGAGTAAAAGTTCAGCATCTATTTCTTAGTGCCTGTGCACAGAAAATCAATGCTTTTTGGCCGGCATAGCATAGTAGAGATTTTAAACAGGCACTAAGTCTTGCTACGCACCCTTTGCCTTGTCTTGGTTTTTTTGCCTTGGCTAAGATGGGTTAGCTCAGAAATTACCCGCTCAATCACGCCCTTCCAATCCCCTACTTTTGGCTGACGAAATAATTTTAGGCTGTGATACCAAGGGCTATCTTCCCGCTCTAGTAACCAACGAAAATCCGGTGCAGACGACAACAAAACCCATGCTTTCTGCCCTAAAGCCCCCACTAAATGGACCATTGACGTATCTGTAGTAATCACTAAATCCAATTCTGTCACTGCAGTTGCTGTATCAACAAAATCATTAAGCTCAGCGGCTAGATTAATTAAACGATCATCAAATTTTGCTTGAGCAATATCTTCTATACCTTTTTTACCCCACTGCAAACTACAAAAAGTAAAACCTGGCAGATCTAAAAGAGGTTTGTACTGAGTTAACGACATAGATCTACTTGCATCATTTTTATATTTAGGGTTACCCGCCCAAACTAACCCAACTTTTATATTCTTTGAGAGCTTTTTTACTTTCTCTGTTACAACAGAGTTTAATGAAGGTTGTAAATATTTTTGTGGAAATGGAATAGTTTCTAAAGTGGTTTGAAAAATAAACGGTAAACTCAGGAGATCGATATAATAATCAAAAATCGGTGGTGTTCCACCTTGTGGTATCCAGGTATCAACTACTCCCGAATAAGTCGCTTTGAATAAAGCCAACAACTCTCGTTGACATTCTACGATGACACGACCACCAAGCTCCTTAACTAAAGGCAAATAACGAATAAATTGCAAACTATCCCCTAACCCTTGCTCGGTACGGATTAACAATGCTTTTCCAATAAAAGATTGGCCTTGCCAACGCGGTTTTGAAATTGGAGCGCGCTTTTGATGTTCTTTTAAAAGCTGTAAACGTAGCTCATATCCTTTCCATCCCTCTTTAAAATTCCCCTGTTGCAGCAAGATAAGCGCCTCATTCCAAGCAATTTCAGGATAATGTGGATGAATACTTCTTGCTTTACTCAAATAACTAGCTGCTTTCTTAACCTTACCCTGCTTGTAATAAAGCAGCCATAAATTAATATAAGCTTCAATAAAATTTGGGTTAATCGCAATAGCGCGAAAATAACACTGTTCTGCGGCTTTATAACGCCCTAACCCATCCAATACTGTTGCTAGATTAAAATGAATAATCGCATTATCAGGTTGAATAGCTAAAGCTTGCTCATAATAACTAATAGCTTCATCATATTTTTTTAATATACCAAGTATCATGCCAAGGTTAACTAAAGCTTCAGTTGTAGCTGGCTTTAAACGTAATACTTGTTGAAATGCCAGGGCAGCATCTTCATAAGCTTCTTTGGCAAAATAAGCATTCCCTATCATTTGATATGTGTAAGAAGAATTTGGCTCTAACTCTAAAGCCTTTTGATATGCATCCAATGCTCCAGGAATTTTTTCTAGCGCTAATAAACTATCGCCAAATTTAATCCACACCGCAACACGCTTTGGATCAAGCTGTATACTTTGGTGAAAATCTGTTACTGCTTCCATATGGCGATTTAAACGCTGATATAAGGCAGCGCGATTTGAGTAATAGAGTGCAAATTGCGGATAACGCGAAATGGCCTGAGTAATTAGCGCAATTGCTTCTTCATATTGTCCTCTATCTGCAAGAATAAGGCCCAATAAGTGTAAACTATCTGCATGCTGTGGATCTTTTGCTAATATTTGGCGATAACCCGCCTCGGCTTTGTCGAATTCTTCGTTTTGATAATGATTTACTGCTTCGATAAAAAGTTTATTTATTGCCGAAGGATTTTGGCGCAGTAAACGTTGCATTTGTTTAGAGATAAGATCGGAGTTCATTAGCTTTTCTATTTCCTTTTATCACAAAAATTCAATGTACCTCTTCTTTAAATAGGGAAAAACTGCTATGATGCTCTAAAAATTATACCGCATTAGCTAACCACTATGTAATATTTTGTACCTTCATCATCTCTCGTCAAACCCAATTAAGATTTACACCGTGAACAAAAATATCCGAAACATCGCCATTATCGCCCACGTTGATCATGGAAAAACCACATTAGTTGATTGCCTATTAAAACAATCCGGCTCACTCAATGTTCGAGCAGCACCCGTTGAGCGCGCAATGGATATGAACCCGCTAGAACGGGAACGAGGCATTACTATTTTATCTAAAAACACCGCAATAGAATGGCAAGGTTATCGCATCAATATTGTTGATACCCCTGGCCATGCTGATTTTGGCGGAGAAGTTGAACGTATTTTATCGATGGTTGATTCAGTATTACTTTTAGTTGATGCTGTCGACGGCCCTATGCCACAAACTCGCTTTGTTACCCAAAAAGCTTTTGCAAGAAACCTTGCGCCAATCGTGGTCGTTAATAAAGTTGATCGAGAAGGAGCAAGACCTGATTGGGTTATTGATCAAGTATTTGATCTATTCGATAGGCTAGGCGCTACTGAACAACAATTAGATTTTCCAGTTATTTACACCTCTGCTTTGCTAGGCTACGCAACACTTAATTTATCGAACCCAAACAACGACATGACACCGCTGTTTCAAACGATTGTCGATCGCGTTCCCCCTCCCGAGGTAGATGTAGATGGGCCATTTCAAATGCAAATCAGTTCTCTGGATTATTCCAGCTATGTTGGCGCCATTGGCATTGGCCGGATCAATCGTGGACAAATTGCACCCAACACGCGCGTCACTGTACTAGACCGAGATGGGCAAGCCAGACAAGGGCGATTATTACAGATTTTAGGTTATTTGGGTCTAGAACGTCAGGAAATTCCTCTAGCAAAAGCTGGTGATATCATTGCAGTAACTGGCATCGAAGATCTAAAGATTTCAGATACATTATGTGATCCAAACGTGCCAGAACCCCTACCACCATTAACGGTTGATGAGCCAATTGTCAGCATGACATTTCAAGTTAATACTTCACCTTTTGCAGGTCGTGATGGGAAATTTGTAACGAGTAGACAAATTCGCGAACGCCTTGATCGTGAATTAATTCACAATGTAGCGCTTAGAGTTGAAGAAGGAGAAGATCCCGATAAATTCAAAGTTTCTGGGCGTGGAGAATTACATCTATCTATTTTAATTGAAACTATGCGTCGTGAAGGTTACGAATTAGCCGTATCACGTCCTGAAGTTATCTTAAAAGAAGTTAATGGTGAATTACATGAACCTTTTGAGATTTTAACCGTAGATATTGAAGAACAACACCAAGGTGTCATCATTGAAAAACTGGGATTACGCAAAGGAGATTTGCGTCATATGGAATTTAGTGGAAAAGGTCGAATTCGTTTGGATTATTCTATTCCCGCACGTGGGCTAATTGGTTTTCGTAATGAATTTCTAACCCTGACTTCAGGGACAGGTTTAATGCATCATGTTTTTGATCATTTTGGGCCAATTAAAAAAGGTGAGATTATTTCCCGGCAAAATGGAGTATTGATTGCTAATTGTGCAGGAAAAGCCTCCGCCTATGCGTTATGGAACCTGCAAGATCGCGGTAAAATATTCATTGATCCACAAACAGAAGTATATGAGGGTATGATTGTTGGCTTGCATTCTCGTGATAATGATTTAGTCGTCAATGTCACTAAAGAAAAACAACTCACAAATATCCGTGCGGCGGGCTCTGACGAGAATATTCTTTTAACCCCACCCATTAAGCATTCACTAGAACAAGCGCTTGAATTTATTGAAGAGGATGAACTAGTAGAAATCACACCTACTGCAATTAGATTAAGAAAAAGGTTTCTTAAAGAAAATGAACGCAAGAGACAATAAGTTTTAATCTATCTATAGTATTTAAGATAAATATCCGTAATAGATAGCGTCGCCTAAAAGCACCTGCCATCGTTAAAGGTTAGCAAAAAACGAGAAGTTTAGCAGCGCTAAATGACGAATTTTTTGCTAACCTTTAACGATGGCAGGTGCTTTTAGGCGACGCTATCTATTACGGATATTTATCTTAAATACTATAGCTCGCTCGCAAGCAAGGTATTCTGCAACAAAGTCGCAACTGTCATAGGACCTACGCCTTTAGGAACAGGGGTAATCCAGCTTGCAACTTTTTGTGCAGAATCAAAATCAATATCACCAACAATTCGACCATCTGCCAAACGATTCAATCCAACATCAACCACAATTGCACCCGGCTTTATCCATTCACTTTTAATAATACCTGGCTTGCCAATAGCCACAATTAATAATTCCGCACAGCGAACATGCTGCTCTAAATTTCGAGTAAAGCGGTGACTTACAGTTACCGTCGCTTTTTCAAGTAACAATTCTAACATCATGGGCCTACCAACAATATTTGACGCACCCACTACCACTGCTTCTATACCTTCCAAATTAAGCTGATATGCCTTTAACAAAGTAATGATTCCATGTGGTGTACATGGTGAAAGCAAAGGACGGCGTTGTGCTAATCGACCCAAATTATAGGGATGAAAACCATCCACATCTTTTTTAGGAGCAATACGTTCTAAAATTAAATTAGTATCAATATGTGGTGGTAACGGCAACTGCACCAAAATGCCGTTAATATCTGAGTCTTCATTGAGTTGGTCAATGAGTTCTAACAAAGCAGTTTGTTCAGTTTGTGCTGGCAAATGGTAGGCACGAGAGAATACACCAACAGCTTCACAAGCTAAGCACTTATTATGCACATATATTTTTGAAGCAGGATCATCACCAATTAAAACTACTGCCAATCCTGGGGCACGAAGACCATTTCGTTTTCGATCACTGATTTGTGCGCTTAATTTTGCTTTGATTTGTTCTGAAATTTTTTTACCATCAAGAATATTTGCCAAAATAGTATGCCTTTTATCATTAAATTTTAGCAAGTTTATAGGAGTTATGACTAATAATGAATACTAAGGAGTACGGTTGAGTAAATCAGCCCTTACTCCCTTCTCCCATTCGCATGGGAGAGGGAGTATTAAGTAGAATTAATGCTTCTCTCTTTCACTAACAGCTTGAACCTTTACCTCACGATAGTGTTTAGCTGCTTCAGCTTTTTTGGGAATATCAATCCACAACATACCTTTTTTAAAAGAAGCTTTGGCTTTATCTGTATCAACTGAATCTGGTAACGGAATAGTACGCTCATAACATCCATAACCAATTTCTCGCATCATGTAGTTTTTGTTTTTATCCTGCTTTGAAGTACTTTTTTCAGCCTTAACAGTCAGTAACCCGTCGCACACAGCAACTTTAACATTTTCTTCTCCAACACCAGGCATTTCTATTTCAACCTTAAAACTTTCCTTACTATCTACAATATCAACAGATGGCGTGATGTTTAATGCTTCAAAATTTTCCAAAGAAAATTGCGGAGCATTGAATAGGTTATAAAAATCGCCAAGTCTTCGGTCAAAGTCTGATGTCATTGATAAGAATGGGTGATTAAGGTGTTGAACCGCAACTGGCGATGTTTTTTTCAAATTAAAAATTGGTTTCATAATCTTCTCCTTAAGCTTAATTAAACCTATAATGGACTATACGCATTTTGCGCTATAATCTGGCAGATTTGCCTGTCAAGTTATAGATCCTATTGTTTTTTAGTATAGACTAATTTTGCCCAGCTAATAGAACCATGAAAATAGACAATACCTTCTTTAAAAAAACGCTTATTTTATTCTGGACTATATGGTGGCTCATCGCTTTATGGACCGATATTACTGGTGGGTTGGCACATCTTGGTATATTAAATGCAAGCTGGGCTCCCGATACCAATTATCCTTTTTTAGCCAGCTCATTAAAGCTATACCATGTACCAGATTGGCTAGTTGCTGCTTTATTTATTGGTATTTTGCTTGGCTTGTTAGCCTCAACCCTAGCTTTTTGCCAGGCCTCATTGAGCTTGAGGAAAAATGAAGCCATTTGGCTTAAGCATGCTGAAGTTGCTTTTATTATTTCATTAATTTTTTGGTTAGCTTTTTTTATTGCTGATCAGATAGTTTTAAAATTTGATCTAGAAGAAAATCATATGGTGCAGGGAGGCTTTGAACTATTATCGTTTTTTGCTTTATATATACTACCAAAAGAAAAGTCGCCGTAAAACCACTCTTCCTTGACTTAGCAGCAGCTTAAATTATACTTCAAATGATATTCATAATACGGAAGTAAATAGCTTAGAGAATTTAATTCAAGGAGAATACCATGCAATTCACTCGCTTTACTCATTGTGCCCTATTTTCAACATTAATTGCCGTCACACCAGTAGCTTTTGCCGGTGATTATGTGCAGCTTTCAAGTCCTACCACTCAAGTAGCCAGTAATGCCAATACGCCAGCAATGGTCGCAATTGAAGACGTAGACGCCGGTCAAGGCATTACTAAAAACAGCAATTCAACAGAATTTACGGTTAAACAAAGTGGTAACTATTTTATTATGGCTGCCGCTCAAGTAGGTACGCAAAAAGGCTCAGGAAGAAATGGAGCGGTTAATTTATGGCTGGTAAAAAATGGGAAGCCCATATCAAATTCTAATACACAGCAAAATATTGGGAATGAATCAACAACAGCTGTATTGATATCACAAACCATTTTACCTTTGAAACAAGGTGATAAGATCAGTGTAAGCTTTTCAGCAAGCAATACTTCTTTGGGTTTGATCTCAACGCCTATGGCAAACAACGAACCAGCAATACCAAGTATTATTTTCTCAATGTTCAAAATGTAGGAAACAAACTCGCCCCCTTTGAAAAAGGGGGCGACGCTTACTTAAAAAAACTTCCATTCAATCCAAGCACGTTGCAACGGAAAATAAAGCCCTAAACAAATTGGACGATTATCAGCCTTTCGCATCAGACTTGCATACTGCTCAAGCTGAGCCTGGTGAAGTTGCTTCTCACGGTGTAAAAAAGCTTCCATATTTTCGATTGGGGTAATATTTGTTTTAAAATCAATGATCCAGCGAATGCCAAAACTATCTACAAAGGTTCGATCAATCACACAAGAGACTAACCAATCTTGTACTAAATAGCTCAACGGATATTCCGCATGGATATCCTGATGTTCCGGATTAAAAATCCAACGCCCACGTTCACAAACAGAAATATTTTTAATTGCACATTCAACTAGCTTTACTGCCTGCTCAATATCGGCGATAGAAACCCCTAATTCTAATAATGCCTGACGTGATGCCGTTGCTTCAAATTTCATTGCGCGTTGAAAATCATAATTAAAATATTGAAAATTTTGATGAATAACTGTCCCAACACTCTGAGCAAGATATTGTTTTCTATCAACAAATTTTATGCTGTGATCTTCCTTTTGCTGACTGTGCTGTTCCGCCGTGAGGCCGTCATTGCTAGCGCGCAGTGCGTGGCAATCCAGTAAAAACGACTTTTTCAAACGCCTTAACTGATGCGTAATTTGTTTTGGTGCTTTTTTATCGATGCTTTGCTCAAGCATATTGTCAGCAAGTGCTTGCTGAAAAATAACCTCCACATTTGGCCAAGCTTGACCTAGAAAACTTTGCATTGGTGGCTTTTTCATACTTTCGCCTTGATAATTCACTGACCCAATCAAATGAAGGCTCTTCTTAGCGCGAGTAACTGCTACATAAAAAAGCCGTAGCATTTCATGTAGCGCTCTTTCAGACTCTTTGTGCTGTAAATAATAATAAATCGGATCACTTTTGCTTTCAGCATCTTTACTAGGACCTAAAATCAAATAATTTTTTTGATTTGCACCAGCACACTCGCCCCACAACAATAATTGAGCATCATCTGCGGCAGTTTTTCTTTCAAGCCCTGGCATAATAACATGATCAAATTCCAAACCTTTTGCTTTATAGATCGTCATGATTTCCACTGCTGGCGAAGCTGCGGTAAATATCAAAGTTGCATGTCGGCTGCTGAGTCGTCGTTCTAATTCAGCAATATCTAATATATCGCCAGCGACCTCAAGTTCACCTAACACCTCAAAAAAAACTTTACTATTTTGTTGTTCATTAGGAGAAATTAAACAAGCCTGTCCATTTAATTCACGCCAAATTTTTTCAATAGTGACTCGAAGCGACAAACTACCCTTTTGTGATAAATTTCTTTTCATTACAGTAATAAAATAATCTAAGCGCACTTGTGCTTCTTGACTTAATGCGAGTTGAGTTACATCACTAATTTTTTCCCAAATAGTTTTTTCTGTTTCCATTCCAGCGATTTGATAAAGATCTGCCAATAGTAATCCACACCAAGGCGCTCTTAGCACACTCAACCAAGCGATACGATCAACTGGATTTAAAAAAGCCCGTGTTAATGCTAATAAATCTAGAATAACTGGATGAGCTGTAAGCTGAGATAATTCAACTGCTTGATAAGAAATATTCGCTGCTGCTAATAATGGTAAGACAGCTTGTGTGTGACTTCGCGCTTTTACCAAAATTGCAATTTTTGCCTCTGGCTCAATTGCGAAAATTGTTTGAATAATAGCAACAACTTGCATCGCTTGACGTTCATCATCTGCATTAAATAGTGGATGCCATTTTACTGTGACATGATCATGTTCAACGCTTTTGCTCGGAATTGAAGTAACAAATTTAATCGCACCAGATTGTGCATCTTCAACCTGTGGCATTAAATCGGCAAATAAATTATTTGCCCAATGAACCAGATTAGCTCGAGAACGAAAATTCATCTGTAACGTCAAAAGCTCAAGTGAAATCGAACCAATACCCTGCTCGGCTGCTTTTAAAAAAAGGCCTACTTCCGCCTTGCGAAAACGATAAATAGACTGCATTGGATCGCCAACTAAAAACAGTGTTCGTCCGTCACCAAGCTGCCAACCAGCTATAATTTTTTCTAATAATCTCCATTGTGAAACAGAGGTATCTTGAAATTCATCAACTAAAATATGCTGAATTTGCTGATCAAGTAATAAAGTCAAATCAGAAGGGGCATCAGCTTCGCCAAGTGCTTTAACTGCATTTAAAGCTATTTCAACATAATCGACCATATTTTCGCGTTGAAAAATTAACTGTAAGTGTGCCAGCAACAATGGAAAAACCTTTAACCAAGCAGTCACTGACAACCATTGCTGATCGGTGTAATGTAAGGGAGGTAACCACTTAAGTTCTGCTAACAACTCACGTAGCAATTCATTGGTTGATAAAGCAGCTAACAACTCAAGCATTTTCGCTTTCATTTCTTTGGCAAGCGGATTACCCTTTGCTGGAAATCCCTGCTGCTGCGTTACAGTCTTGCGCCATTGCCCTTCTTTAGTCAGTAAAAAATCAGCAATAGCCAGCCAGGTTGAATAATTTTCTACTGCTGCTCCAGGCAATTGATTGCGTTCTAAAAAAATATGTAGCGGATCATCAAGCAGAACTTGACCAGCAGCATAGCGTAACAAATTAACTAGCTCAGCAGCATAATGTGAAGGAAACTCAGCAACCAATTGACTAAGATGGGCTTGTACAATATGGCTCAACCCTTCTTCTAATTGTGCACGATTTCCCTGTTCAATTTGCGGCAAGTAACCCACCCACTGATCACGTTTTGCTAACATCGCTACCAACAATTTTTCGATTTTTTCATGCGCATTATCAAAATGCAGTAATAAGTGTTCAATTTCACTAGCAACAGACCAATCCTCGTGATAATCAATTTCATTGAGTGTTTCACGCGCTGCTTGCAAATACAAAAAAGAAGCATCCTCAATAATTTCTGAATAAGTGGAAAAATGCGCCGAAATTGGCATTTGTTTAACCAGATAAGCACAAAACGAATCAATGGTTTGAATTCTTAACCGATTAGGGTTGGTTAATAAATGCCAATGTTCTTTAGCATCACGTGCAAGAACACGCAATGCTAATTGTCTAGTTTGCAAGGAAAGTGGATCGTTGCTTGGTAAGAGATCTTCTGCTTTAAGCAAAGCCTGCAAAATCCGCTCGCGCATTTCGGCAGCTGCTTTACGGGTAAAAGTAATCGCTAATATTTCTTCAGGATCCTTTTGCACTGCACATAACAAGGCCAAAAAACGTAAAGTTAAAAGTTGGGTTTTGCCTGAGCCAGCCGGCGATCGCACAATAAAAGAGCGTTTAACATCCAGTGCATCGCTACGAGCTGCTTCATCTGTTAATAAGGCCATTTTCGATAAGGACCGAAATGAAAAGGAGTGGGGCTGGGATAAGGATAGGTACGAGCTTTTTCAGCCATTTCCGCAATACGTTGATCTTCCAATTGTTGCTGCGTTTTTTCCTCGCGCAGATGGCGAAATTTCACATCTTCTGTTAAACCTCTTTCATCACGTTTTTTAGCTTCCATTGCTTGCCTTTCAGACGCAACAAAAAAAGCAGCACGTTCAAGAGTGGCCATAAACACTGCCATCTGCATGCCAAACCAAGCAATACCGTTTTGTACATTAGCAAAATCATGCTGCATTCTGTTAAGTTGTTGAAAAAGGTTTTCGTTCACTCGCCTCTGATCAGACAATTCCAAATGATTTTTATGGCTCATATAAAGATGTTCTAAAGATTGACCACTAGCTTTGAGTTCAACTTCAATTTGCTTAAATTTCTGATTAACTGATTCTAGTTGATCTTGCAATTCTCTAAGATGCGTCAAAATTTGATTGTTTTCGAAATCAGACATAGTGCGTGCCTCCACAATATTTAATGAGAAGAAACACCTACTATTATTATACCCTATTCTTAGGATTGGTTTATACCCTTCCCGCGCCCACCACGGCAATCGAGCCAGAGATGACGTGTACGCAAGCATTTTTTGAAAAAACAACGTAGAAACTAAAACTAGGCGTCCCCTCTCCCAGCCCGAATGTTGAAAACGGCTGTGATCGGGTTCTGGGAGAGGGTCAGGGTGAGGGGAACCCACAGGGCGATATAAGCATAAATCTTGCTAAAGGAGCGCGGAAAACGGCAACAGAACAGATAGCGAATTTGATTCATTTTCCCTCACCCTGGCCCTCTCCCAGAATAAAACTCGAAGATTTTTCTATGCTTTGGGGCTGGGAGAGGGGATGTATATTTTTATTTTTTACAGAAAAACAGCCGGTTTGCTTATTATATAGCTTTCCTACCACTCCCCCACCCGACAAAACATCTTCAACTGACAAAATCGACAGGTTTCTGCGCCTTCTTTAGGATCAACTTTTGCATAACCTTGAGTAAACTGCGAAGCCAAATGCTCAAGATGAATGTTCCAATTCTCCTTTTGCGTTAGCCAATCTTCGTTTGATAAAGTTTGTGCGCCTTCAATTTCAATCTCTTCCGCTACTAATCCTTTAAATGCAAGTTGACCTGCTTTGAGCTGCGCAAATAATATGCCACTCATTGGCACTTCACTGGTAATACAATAAAGTGGTAATTGTGGCTTATTAGGTCTTTCTCCAAACCAATCTTTTTCGGTAACCGCACCCATTTTATAATCAATCAACAACCGTTTGTCATTTACACATAACGTATCAATTCGATCAATTTTAAGTTGCAAGAAATGTTCTACTAACTCAACTTGCATTATTTTTTCAAGCGAATCAATCTGAAAAGCAGACCGTTTTCTTTCATGCAAAAACAACCATTTCTCAATCAAATTAACTAAACATCTCTGTTCAATGCGATTAAATCCACTAGCTAATCTATCCAATCTATCAGCATACATCTCTGCCATAGCCGCTGTTACACTCTTAACCACTAACTGATGAATCACTTCATCAGGTTGATTAAGTAACTGGCTTTGATTCTTAAGTTCTCTCCACACTAACTCAAGCGCCCGATGCAACAATGAACCTCTTTCTTTAGCCGAAAGATGAGCCTGTGCTTTTTCCAATGCTTTTGCCTGAAGACGAATCTCGGCAAAAGCACGAAAAGGACAAGCTGATTGCAGTTCAAATAAATACGCACCACCTTTAAGTCGTTGACCTTTTGGAATCACTGGTGCGTAATCATCTATTAAATATTCAATCTTGCTATCATCTATCGATTGATGCACAGCAATCGGTAGATTTAATTCTGCTACCTCAATAGTTTTAAACTCATCAAGCAATCGACTTGGCCTTAAGCGAACATCTCCATCTTGCTTTGCAGAACTAAAAATAATCCGTGATGCTAGGTGACAAAATTGACGGGTCAGTTGCTGACTAAACTTAAGTTCTCTAAGTGCAGATGAATGTGGTAGATCAAACTGACATTGCAATTCTAGCGGGATAAATGGATGAGGATGTTGCGCTTTCGGCCATACTTCATCATTTAATCCCATAATCCATAAATCGGTAAACCACATACCTGCTGGTTCTAGCATACCCAGTATTTGCACTGGCGCCGTCTCATTTACCCTGGGCTGAAATAAAATCTGTTTGGTCATCCATTCTAATTGGGATCTTGCTTGCTTTAAGGTCATTTCACCACAGATTAGATCAAGTCTGGCAAATTCTTTGAGTATTTGCTGTAACCTTTGCAACACTTGTATTTCGTCAGCAGTTAATTGCCTGCTAGAAGGCCAACCTAAAAGCTGTAAAGCATCGATCAATTTTTCTGCAAAAAAACTGGGTAACCATCGTTTAGTATTTATCTCTGCTAATAAAGCGCGAAAATTTATGACTTGTTGCCGCCATAAGGGACAATAAAATGGTTGATGTTCCTCACCAGCTAATTTCAACATCCTATCAATTGAAACATTACTACCAACCAGAGTTTTTAGATGTACTGCTAATTTTGCTCTAGGCACTCGCTCCTTTTCAGCAGCACCAACAAACGGCGTACGTAACAATAACTCCAAGTCTTGAAGATTGATATTACTTTCACCTAATTCAAATAACTTAAATAAAATATGAATTAGTGAAATTTTGTCGAATCGGGTAGGTGCAGATAAAGCAAATGCGTCTTCATGATCAGCAAATACATCACGAAATGTTTGTAACACCAGAGAACGTCGTTGTTCTAATTTAGGTACAACACAGCCAATAAAGCTATCCATTGGATTACGTTGCAAAGTAGATTTGGCCCAATGCGCCATAGTTAAAATTTCAATATCAACGCTATCAAGCTCAAGTCGATTGATGCTACTTACATACCTGTCGGACTTCAAGATGCGAACTGATGCATCTGATTTTACATCAACCTTTAAATTATTTTGAGTCGGAAAATCCTCGAAATACAGGGAGTATTCCTTCGGTTTTTTCGACTCAAAATAATTTAAATCTCTTGTAAACTCAGCGCCTAACTTCGCATCTTGAAGTCCGACAGGTATAGCAAAATCATCTGCATAATATTCAACGCATGTACCTAAATCACAAAGTGTTGTTAATAGTGATTGATAGGCTCGATTTAATTCGCCAAATCCAACTAAAGTAATTTTCTGTGGTGGTATTAACACGCCTGTTTGAAATTTTTCAGTAAAATAGTCAGGTAAATCCGAAAAAATTAACCAATGATTCTTACGACACAGAGTTTTAAACGAAATCGCCCAGTCCTGAAACATATGGATATCTTCAGAAAACATTCTGCAAGAAAATGGAAAAGGTACTTGCCATTCTTGAATTAGGTTTAAACCCTCACCGGCTAATTTTGCTGCACTTTCTAATTGCGCTGTGCCCTCAGCTAACGTTAGTGGTAGTTTTCCTGAAGCTTGAATAACTTTTTGCCACAGAATATGTGCTTGTAATTCTGATAAGAGCAATTGATTACTTTCAAGCCTGGCAGTTACCCAGATAGATTTCAACCAAGTGGAAAAAGAAAAGATATGTGGCTTAACCCAAACAGATTTTTCTGCTTCAGATTGCACTATGGCGTATTCATATTCCAAAAAATCTGCTAGACGTTGCGTAGCTGTGATGATTATTTCGTTCTCACCTAACGTCTGCAAAAGTTGTTGGTATTTAGCGCATTTCATTAACCGGTATCTCTCTAAGAGCGCACAGCACAATCCACTTATCCACAAGGGTAAATATCTTAACTATTGACAAAAACAATCTTACCAAATCAGGGCTGATTTAACGTCAGCTTTTTCCTAAGTTATTGAAAAATATAACTTTTTCTTGTTGTGTATAAGTTATAGCCAACTTAAAAAAATCATAATAATTACAAGCATAAATTCATAACAAACACAAAATATCCACAAAGTTATCCACAGAGTTTGTGGATATTTTAGGAATTAACCCCGTATTGTCTGTTCATGTAGCCCGGATATATCATACCCAATCGTAGCGAAAACGTGAGAACCCTGATGAATACTAGGCAGATTGAAAAAAATGATGAGGAGCATAGTAAACCCTATGTGACTCATCATTTTTTTCAATCTAACACAGTAGTCATCAGGGTTATCGCGTTTGCAGCCAATTGGGGTATGATATATCCGGACTAACCCCTGCTACGATGTTTTATCTCAAATTATAACCACCTACGTTGCTCATGCTTACACAATTTTCCACTATCGGATTACTCATGCTACTGACAGCCATGTTGCCAGGGCCAGATTTTGCACTAGTCACTAAAAACACTGTGGCACACTCGCGCATTGCAGGATTTTTTACTTCATTTGGCATCAGTTGCGCAGTTATAGTCCATATGACTTACTGCCTATTAGGATTTGCCGTAGTCATATCTGAATCACTATGGCTTTTTAGTGCGATTAAATACTTAGGAGCTATCTATTTAATCTATCTAGGAATCAAAACATTGGGCACAAAACAAAAAATTGATCGGCAAAATGCCCATGAATTGTTTCCTAAAACTCAAATATCGCCATTGCTTGCCTTTAAACAAGGGTTCCTGTGTAACTTACTTAATCCTAAAGCCACTCTATTTTGTTTAGCAATATTTACTATCGTTATTAACCCTGGAACTTCAATCTGGCTAGAAACACTTTATGCCATTGAAATGGTGCTAATTACTATCTGTTGGTTTTCACTACTCACGTTACTACTTTCTCATGCAAGTGTCATGCGTGCCCTAGCTAGATCAAAGCAGTACATTGAAAAGACATTGGGAATATTTTTAATTGGATTTGGTATCGCATTAACTTGGGTAAAACAGAATTAGTTGTCATGCCAGCGGCTGGCATGACAATATAAGTTCAGGCACTATCAACCTGACTCTTTTAATCGCTTATTCTGCCATAACATCAATACATACACCGGAACACTGCTTAAAATTAACAAAATCCCATAAAATACGGTTTCAGCACCCGACCCAATAATCGCCCAAAACGAGTAGCCACCGGCTAATATGGCAATCATAATTGACCTTCGCAAACGTTTCTTATCTAAGTGCTCTGGGTTTTTCTTAAGCAGCATCAAATCAGCCATGGCTGTCATAAAATAAGGAATTAAAAAAGCTAATGTGGCAAGCAATATAATAAAAGTAAACTGTGCAACTAAGCTTTTATTGATAGTTAGCAACAGTATGCATGTCACCAGTACGGAAGAAATACATAAGCCATACAGAGGAGCACCATATTTATTTTGTTTCTGAAATATTTTGGGGAAAAGACCATCACGAGCAGCAGCCATAGGAATTTGACCCTGCATTAATACCCAACCATTCAAACTACCCAAACAGGAAAAGATGGCACTTATCCCAATGACAACAGCAAATTTGGGGCCAAATATCAGTGTGGCAACATCACTAAATGGCGCACAGGTACAACGCAATCGCGACGGAGAAATTAAGCCCATAATGACTATAGTGCTTAAAATATAAATAAATGCGGCAAGCAATGTACCCCAAATAGTTGCCTTAGCAATATCCCGCACGTCCTTGGCATTTTCTGCTGGAATAGTTGCTGCTTCAAGGCCAATAAATGACCACAGCGTTAATGTTGCAGCGCTGGTTAATGAAGAAAATGACGAAGTTTTATCCCCTAAAGGTGAAAATGCAAATACTTGATGGGTATCGATCATCGGCAAACCAAAAATGATGATCAATAACAATGGGAATACTTTTAAAAAGACAGTGAGGACTTGAAACTCACCTGCCCTACGTACACCTAAACTATTAACTAACGTTAACCCCCAAACAGCAACTAGCTTTACCGCAAACGACATGAATGGGTCATAACTTAAATTATGTTCATTTAAAAATGGGAAAAATATACCTAGATATCCTACTAACGCCACCGTAACCGCTGCATTACCAACCCAAATAGCAATCCAATAATTATAGGCAACTAAAAATCCCACAAAATCACCAAACCCCGCACGGCAATAAGCATAAGGACCACCAGTTCGCACGACAGTCCGGCTGAGATTGGCAAACATTAACGCTAACGTTATCGCCCCTAGAGCGGTAAAAATCCATGCAAAGATTGCCATACTCCCATAAGGCGCAATGGCAGCAGGCAATGCATAAATTCCAGAACCTATCATATTGCCAATCACCAACGCGATTAGCATCAAAAAATTCAACTTCTGAGGTTGTTTCATCACCCCTTTCTCCAAACCAAACCTCGTAAAAGATTAAGCAACCTAGGCACTTTCCCAACAAACGGGTGGCGCTGGAAAACGGGGCCCCATTGTGCGTCTTTTGCACAATGGGGTGCTTGCAAGCGACAGGACCCGTTTGTTGCTACGAGATATTCATATCAAGTACCATGCAAAATATTCACTACTAACTACCTACCTCGCAAAAACAACCTATCCAAATCTTTTACCGACAACAAAATCCACGTAGGCCGCCCATGATTACACTGATTACTACGCTCAGTTTTCTCTATTTGCCGCAATAAAGCATTCATCTCTGGAATAGTTAACCTTCGATTAGCTCGCACTGCCCCATGACACGCCATTTTAGACAAACATGCTTCAATACTTTCCATAACTCGTCTAGAGTGCCCATACTCTAAAAGATCGGCGAGTATATCACTAACCAAAGCTGCAATGTCAGTATTTGATAAAAGCGCCGGAACCTTGCGTAGCACCAATGTTTCAGGCCCTAACCGCTCACAACTAATACCAAGTTGACTAATCAATTCTGCATATTGCTCAGCACAACCGGCTTCTCGTTCACTGACAGCAACGCTAATAGGCGTCAACAACAATTGAGATTCAAACATTTGCTGATCGAAATGTTCTTTCATCTGTTCATACAAAATACGCTCATGCGCGGCATGCATATCGACCAGCATCAATCCTTGTTCATTTTCAGCCAAAATATAAATGTTATGTAACTGTGCTAACGCAAATCCAAGCGGAGGCATAGTTTGTTGCGTTACTATAGGATCAACCTGTTCTAAAGAAGCTGTAGACAACACTGATGGTTGTGGATCAGCATGCAATTCGCGATACAATTCCATTTCCTTTTGCGTCAGTGAACGATAGGAAGAAACCGGATAAGGTGCTGAAATATAACCTGGTGAAGTAGCAGGAAGTTCATATTTGACTGGCTTAACTTGCGGTTTGGTATTAGCTAAAGCACGATGAATCGCACTAAAAATAAAATCATGAATCAATCTTCCTTCTCGAAAACGTACTTCAGCTTTAGTAGGATGAACATTCACATCAACCAATGCTGGATCTAACTCAAAATAAAGCACATAAATAGGCTGTCGTCCTTGATACAAAACATCATGATACGCTTGCCGAATAGCATGGCTAATCAGTTTGTCTTTTACTAACCGTTGATTGACATAAAAATACTGTTGATCTGCCTGACTACGTGCATATTGTGGCTCGCTGATCCAACCATGCAAACGCATTCCTACATTTTCAATTTCAATCGCAAGTGCTTGTGACAAAAATGCTTTACCTAACACTTTTGCTAGACGATGTTCTTTTTCAGTAAGAGAATGGGCAAAAGGCAACTGAAAAACTGGCTTATCATTATGAGTTAAATTGAACTGTACTTGAAAATTAGCCAATGAAAGCCGTTTAACTATTTCTTCAATATGTGAAAATTCTGTATTTTCAGTGCGCAAAAATTTACGCCGAGCCGGTGTATTAAAAAATAATTCTCTTGCTTCAACCGTGGTTCCTTGTGGATGTGCTGTTGGAATAAGCTGCAATGTTTCATCGCTGACACTCTTTTGAATCTGCCAGGCGGTATCTTCGTTGTGATATTTTGAGCTTAGTGTTAGCCGAGATACTGCACCAATACTTGCTAGCGCTTCCCCACGAAAACCAAAGCTAACAATTTTTTCTAGATCAGCTAGCGTACTAATTTTACTAGTTGCGTGACTGTTAAGGGCCAGAAGTAAATCTTCTTTATGAATACCTAATCCGTCATCACGCACTCTGATTAAAGAAATTCCACCCTTGTCAATATCAATTGAGATCACACGGGCATTGGCATCTAAACTATTTTCAATTAATTCTTTAACAACTGCTGCTGGCCTTTCAACTACTTCACCTGCAGCAATCTGATTAGCCACCACCTTGGATAAGGAATGAATACGCATAGTTTTTCTCTTTAGTTCAAATTTTTGGGATATACTATCCTATATGATCGCAAACCATAAACTTACGGGTCTTGTTCTAGCACGTTACGGTGAACAAGTCGACATTGAAACTGATACCGGCGAAATTCAACGAATCTACTTAAAACGCAGTTTAAGTGAAATTGTAGCTGGTGATAAAGTTTTCTTAGAGAATAATGAAGGTAATTTAGCCATCACTGAATATTTGCCTAGAACATCTGTTTTATGTCGCACTAATAAAAAACCGATTGCGGCTAATATTGACCAATTACTGCTGGTCATCTCATCTCAACCAGAGCCCTCTCTTGCACTGATTGATGATTACCTAGTCATGGCTGAAGCACTGTGCATCAAACCGATTATTATTTTTAATAAGCTTGATCTATTAACTGCAAAAACTCGTAAAATCTGGCATGACCAATTAAGTATCTATGAAAAATTATCTTATCTATTGATTTTTATCAGTAGTTTAACCGGTCAAAAGATGAAAGAACTTAACAAAATTCTTGCACAAAAAACTAGTATCCTGGTTGGGCAATCAGGCGTGGGTAAATCTTCAATTATCCAACAACTTATTCCTAATTTAGCAATGCGGATCGGCGAACTTTCACGTGCTGGCCAACAGGGAAAACATACAACAACCACCACTCGACTTTATCATTTATCTTGTAATGGAAATTTAATTGATTCTCCAGGAACTCGATCTTGTTCGCTTTGGCCAATGCCACTAGCAAAAATTGCCGCCTGTTTTATTGAATTTAGCCCTTATCTAGGGCATTGTCGATTTAATAATTGCCAACACCTGACCGAACCAGGCTGCGCTATTTTGGAGTCTATTAAAAATGGAGCTATTGTAAAAACCCGTTATGAAAGTTATCAACGCTTAAAAGGAACTTATTCATTATGACCATTTATCAACCCAAACAAATGCTAGTAACAGGTGGCGCTGGTTTTATTGGCTCCCATTTTATTCGTTATGTATTAGGTCAAGACAATAATATTAAAATTATTAATCTTGATGCGCTAACGTACGCCGGTTCTATTGAAACTCTAGACAATCTTCCACGTAGCGAGGATTACACTTTCATAGAAGGAGATATTTGTGACACTGATTTAGTTCATCAATTATTTAGAGAACATCAAATTGACACCGTAGTGCATTTTGCTGCAGAGAGTCATGTTGACCGATCGATTATCGGCCCAGGAGCTTTTGTATCAACTAATGTGGTTGGTACATTTAATTTGCTCGAGACAGCACGTTTATATTGGTTAGTCGATCAAAACTTTAATAAAAACAATTGTCGATTTCACCATAGCTCCACTGACGAAGTATATGGTGCTTTGACGAAAAATGAGCCACCATTTACCGAAAATTCTCCCTATAAACCTAACTCTCCCTATTCGGCTTCCAAAGCAGCTTCGGATCATTTAGTACGTGCTTATCATCACACTTATGGCTTGCCAACCACGATTACAGCTTGCTCAAATAACTATGGTTCAATGCAGCATTCTGAAAAATTTATCCCAACGATTATTCGCTCTTGTCTTGCTTGGGAACCAATACCAATTTACGGCAAAGGTGATCAAATTCGCGATTGGTTATATGTTGACGACCACTGCCAAGCTATTTTTCTCGTACTAACCAAAAGTGAAGTTGGTGAAACCTATAATGTTGGGGGAAATAATGAACAAGTTAATTTAGACGTAGTCAAGCGAGTATGCAAAATCCTTGATGAGCTTTTACCGCAACAAGAATCTTATGAAACACTGATTAGCTTTATCGAAGACAGACCCGGCCATGATCAACGTTATGCTATCGACTGCAGTAAAATCAAACAAAAGCTTGGCTGGGAATCTGCTGAATCTTTCGAGCAAGGCTTATTAAAAACTGTGCAGTCGTATTTGGTGATTGATTAAGTAGGCAAATCAAATGTAACCAGGCCCTAGAGGTTTCCTGAAAATGAACTTAAAAAAAATCAGCCTAAAGCAAGAAATTTTTTTATTACTTACTATTAAACTAATACTTCTATATTTTTTGTGGTTACTTTGCTTTTCTCATCCAATAGATAAAAATCTTCATGTGCCAATCATAGCGCAACACCTATTTAACAGACCCTAGTATTCATGTAACGAGGTTTTCTATGTCCCTTGATATCGTTGAGCTTTCCCGTCTACAGTTTGCGTTAACCGCAATGTTCCATTTTATTTTCGTACCACTCACGCTAGGTCTTTCTTTACTGCTCGGCATTATGGAAACCATTTATGTCATGACGGGTCGTGAAATCTGGCGTCAAATGACTAAATTTTGGGGAGTGTTATTTGGCATAAATTTTGCCATGGGTGTTGCAACCGGTATCACGATGGAATTTCAATTTGGCACCAACTGGGCTTATTACTCACATTATGTCGGTGATATTTTTGGTGTGCCGTTAGCCATTGAAGGATTGATGGCTTTCTTTCTTGAAGGAACTTTCATCGGCTTATTTTTCTTTGGGTGGGAACGTTTATCAAAAGGCGGACACTTACTGGTTACTTGGTTAGTGGCGCTTGGATCAAATCTATCTGCCTTGTGGATTTTAATTGCCAATGCGTGGATGCAACATCCGGTTGGCGCACAATTTAATTTTCATACCATGCGTATGGAAGTGAGTAATTTTGCCGATGTGCTATTTAATCCTGTTGCACAAGCAAAATTCGTGCACACAGTTAGTGCTGGATATGTTACCGGTGCAGTTTTTGTACTAGCGATTAGCGCTTATTATTTATTACGTGAACGAAACCTGCAATTAGCTAAGCGTTCGATGACTGTTGCTGCAGCTTTTGGCTTAGCCTCAGCATTATCGGTAGTGGTATTAGGCGATGAAAGTGGTTATTTAGCTAATGAAAATCAAAAAATGAAAATCGCTGCAATGGAAGGTATGTGGAATACTGAACCTGCACCAGCAGCATTAGATTTAATCGGCTTTCCTGATCAAAAAACTCACACCACTAACCATGAAGTGCAAATCCCTTATTTATTAGGGTTGATTGCCACCCGTTCTTTCACTGAACCTGTCCTAGGTATTAATGATTTAGTGTTAGAAAATAAAGCCAGAATTCAAAGTGGGATAAAGGCCTATTCTGCATTGCAGCAACTGTTGAAAAATCCTGAAAATACTCAAGCACAAAGCTTGCTGAATACTTACAACAAAGATTTGGGCTATGCCTTATTACTAAAAAAATATACCCCCGACATAACTACCGCAACTCCACACCAAATTGAGCAAGCTGCATGGGATACAGTTCCAAATGTCGCTCGTATCTTCTGGGGTTTTAGAGTCATGGTTGCTCTTGGAATCTTCTTTATATTCTTATTTACCGTGGCATTTGGATTTAGCATAAAAGGTGAATGGAACAAACGCTGGTTTTTACAGCTTGCGCTATTAAGTTTGCCCTTACCTTGGATTGCGGCAGAATTAGGTTGGTTTGTTGCCGAACACGGCCGCCAGCCTTGGGTCATTGAAGGAATTTTACCAACATTTTTGGGTACTTCTTCATTAACAGCTGAAAGTCTTTATACGAGTCTTACTGGTTTTGCCATTTTGTATGGGTTTTTAACTTTAATTGAATTATATCTGATGGTGAAATATATCAGGTTAGGTCCAGAGTATCTTAACGAGGTAAAATAATTCTATGCTTGATTACGAAATATTACGCATCATTTGGTGGGTTTTGTTAGGTGGGTTGTTGATTGGCTTTGCTGTAATGGACGGCTTTGATTTAGGCGCTTTAATCGCGCTACCGATGGTAGCAAAGACTGACGAAGAACGTCGCATTGTGCTCAACACGATTGGCCCTATTTGGGAAGGAAATCAAGTATGGTTTATTTTAGGTGGTGGCGCAATTTTTGCTGCTTGGCCAGCTTTATATGCGCTTTCTTTTTCCGGATTTTATTTTGCCATGCTGCTAGTTTTGTTTGGATTGATTCTTAGGCCATTGGGGTTTAAATATCGCTCAAAACTCAATGCTCCTATTTGGCGTAGCACATGGGATATCGCATTATTTATTAGCGGATTTGTACCCAGCTTAATTTTTGGTGTAGCGCTAGGCAACGTTTTACAAGGTGTCCCATTTCATTTTGATCAAACGCTAAGAGCATTTTATACCGGTGGTTTTATCGAGTTACTGAATCCTTTTGCAATACTCTGTGGACTCATTAGTGTTGTGATGTTAACCATGCACGGAAATATATTTCTATGTATTAAAACGGATGAAAATATACAAATGCGGGCTAAACGCTATGCTTGTTTAAATGCAGGGTTATTTATTGTATTATTTGCCGTGGCAGGTTATTTAGTCACGCACTCTATTTCTGGTTATAAAGTCACCTCGAATTTAGTGATGAATGGTCCATCTAATCCACTTTATAAACAAGTGACGCTTGAAAAAGGTGCGTGGCTACATAACTATGCCACCTATAAATTATCTCTCCTCGCACCAATAGCAGGTTTTGTTGGTGCTTTATTAGCTTTGTTGTGCCTTAAATTGAAAAAATATCAATTAGCTTGGTTAGCAAGCAGTACCAGTATTGCTGGCACGATTGCTACAGTTGGCGTAAGCATGTTTCCGTTTATTCTACCCTCTTCTACTCACCCTAATATGAGCCTATTAGTATGGGATAGTTCATCAAGTCAAATGACTTTATTAATTATGTTGATTGCCACCGTGGTATTTATGCCGATTATTATTGCTTATACCAGTTGGGTTTATTATGTAATGCGTGGCAAAGTGACCAAAAATGATATTCGTAAAAATCAGCGGCAAGCTTATTAGTAAAATCCCCGCTTCGTAAGACCGGAATGAACGAGGCTTGCGCTGTTTGCAAGCCGTGGCAATCCAGTAAATATGAGAAAAATAATATGTGGTATTTCGCTTGGATTTTAGGCACTGGATTTGCCTGCACAATTGCGATTTTATGGGGGATGTGGCACGAGTTGCGTTCGGATACCCAGCAGAGCTAACAAGAAAATTTCATACCATACTATCAATTTTCCTGGAAAATTGATAGTATGGTATGAAATTTTCTTGGATACTTTTACTCATGTATATTCACAGAACTCTAGAAAAAAAATTTTTTGATATTCTCAAGCGAGAAAAAAGCATTTTGTTACTAGGCCCTCGGCAAACAGGGAAAACTACGCTCATCAATCAAATTCAGGCTCATAAACGCTTCACTCTAGCTAATCCTCAAGATCGATTACGATATGAAAAAGAACCTTTTACTCTCACTGCTGAAGTAGAAAAAATCCACGAAAACCACAAAGATAAACTCCCGTTAATCATTATCGATGAAATACAAAAAGTTCCTATCCTGATCGACGCTGTACAGGACCTTATCGATCGAAAAATTGCCAAATTTGTGCTAACAGGCTCATCAGCTAGAAAGCTCAGACGAGGAAATAATATCAATTTGTTGCCTGGACGAGTCATTCCCTTACGTTTAGATCCTTTAACCTACAAAGAATTACCTCCCCCTCTTTCTTTAGCTAAACTATTGTTAGATGGCTCTCTTCCTGAAATCTTCCTACAAAAAAACACCGATGTTCGAGAAGAATTGCTCGAAGCCTATGTAACCATCTATTTGGAGGAAGAAGTCAGAGCAGAAGCGATTGTGCGTGATTTAGGTCATTTCTCCCGATTTCTTGAGCTAACCGCATCAGAATCGGGAAAAATTGTTAATTTCAGTAAACTTTCACAAGAAATTGGGGTAACACATTCAACTATAGCTAGCTATTACCAAATTTTAGAAGACTGTTTAATTTCAGAACGAGTTGAACCGATCACTACCAGTAAAACCAGGAGAAAATTATCTAAAACACAAAAATATTTATTCTACGATCTAGGAGTTAGACGAATTGCAGCCCATGAAGGAAGAGAATTACCAAAAGAACAGATGGGGCAATTATTTGAACAATATGTGGGATTAGAACTTATACGAATAGGAAGATCATCTGAACAAAAATTTTCTGTGAAATATTGGCGCGATCCAAGTGGCCCAGAAATAGATTGGATTGTTGAAGTAAAAGATCGTTATATTCCGATTGAAGTAAAATGGACAACTGCGCCTACGGAACAAGACACCAAATACTTAAAAATTTTTCTTAATGAATATCCAAAAGCAAAGAAAGGATTTATTATCTGTCGCACACCACATCCCATGAAAATCGATAAAAATTTATATGCACTGCCTTGGGATCGTATGGATGAGATTTTTGATTAGATAGATGAAGCACATAAAAGCTCAGCCGCCCCCGTGAGGGCGAAATGAATGAGGCTTGCGCTGTTTGCAAGCCGTGGCAATCCAATAAAAAATGATATGTGGTATTTCGCTTGGATTTTAGGTACTGGATTTGCCTGCACAATTGCGATTTTATGGGGGATGTGGCACGAGTTGCGTTCGGAGTCACAAGCCAAATAAGCTTATAGCAGCAGCTTTTCGGCTGGTTTTGTTGAAAGGCTAGCCTCTTGAATTACATCCTTAATTTGCTTTAATAATTCGCTGTTCCAAATATTCCACTCTTGTTCAATTTGAGTTTTAACCTCAATGAGTTTACCAACTGCACTGCTAAACTCTGTATATTCAGCAATTTTTTGTAATTCAGCTATTTGTGTAGTTCGACTCCCTCTTGGATTTTTTGCAAAAATAGGCTTCCAAGAATCTGGACCCTCAGTATTAAGCCGATTTTGATAATAACGCCCTTGTAACAAATTTTTTTTAGGAACAATACTTAAGATTTTGTCTTTTATAGTTTGTAATAATGCAGCATGGTCTATTGGGGCAGCATTTTTTAACGCATCAAATTGTTGATTGAATTTTTCTTCTTCAAATGCCCATTGAAAAGGAGAAAAACCTGACAATTCGATTTGAACCAGCAAGTTTTGAGCTTTGGTTTGATCTAAATTATGTAGTACAGCAAGTTTCTTCGCATAGGTAAAAATTACTCTACCGCGAAGTTCATAAGGATCTTTTTGATCTTGTAATTTAAATTTAACCCGGTAAAGAGATCTTAAAGATAATTGATATATATCCCTATCGGTTAAGGCTATTGCGCTGGTAAAATCAACACCCTCTGCATTGGCTTGGGTTAAATCGAAACCACCACCAAATATGGCTTTATCGAAAATCGCATTAATTAAGTTTGCCTGCCATAAACTCGCTTTTGATAAATCAACCTGATTGAAATTTGCAAAATATAGATTTTCTCTTAAAGAAACTTTCTGCCAATCATTTTCTGATTCAGATTCTGAGTTTATTTTTAATAAGTTTGCAATAGCTTGAGCAAAACCAATACGTAGCTTAGAATCTAAGCCATTTTCTTCACCAACACTAAACTGATCCCAAACAAAGGGTAAGAACAAAAGGTTATCTGAATCACCCAACCAAGGCCTAAATCCCAGAGTTGTGTTTCCTGGATCTCTGAATCCGATGGGCAGAAGCTTCAGGCGAATAGCCTTAGCCAATTCAAATGATTCATCGGAAATCTTACACTTGGCTTTTATTTGCTGTTGTTTTTCTCCAGGCAATAACCGAAATTTTGCTAGAATTTTATCATTAAGTGCCTTTTCGTCCACGATAAGCCCCGCTTTATAGAAATACTACGGCCATTTTAGCATAAAAATGCCGATCGGGATTTATTGTCATTGTGATACAGAACCTACGCATGAAGATAAATTGCCGACGTCCCTGGCGAAGGCCGTTCGCAATAGTGATAGGATCGTTAAAGATTCACGGCCGAAGGCCAGGGATCCAGGAGAGATAGTCATAGGATCTTATGGTTATCTCTCCTGGATCCTCGTGACTCGATTGCGCAAGCCTTGCGCCCTTCATGCCATCTTGGGCAATCTCGCACGAGGACGACGACAATTTATTTTCATGCGTAGACCCTGCATTGTGATGCAGATTATGCGTCGCCAGGTAAAACGCTACAAAATTTTTCTCAATTGCATACATTTTTTAGCCATTTTAGCAAACTCATCTGGAGTTAAAGATTGTTGGCCATCACAGAGCGCTTTATTAGGTTCCGGGTGAACTTCAACCAACAATCCATCAGCGCCGCAAGCTACCGCAGCATAGGCTAACTTTGGTACAAAACGAGACATTCCTACTGCATGGCTAGGATCAACAATTACCGGCAGATGGCTTAACTCTTGTAATACCGGAACCGCCGATAAATCTAAGGTATTACGGGTATATCCTTCAAAAGTCCGAATTCCACGTTCACACAACATCACTTCCATCGTACCAGCTGTTAAAATATATTCAGCCGCCAACAAAAAATCATGATAGGTTGCATGCATGCCGCGTTTAAGTAATACCGGCTTTTTAATTTCTCCAACCGCTTTTAATAAACTAAAATTTTGCATGTTACGTGCGCCAATTTGCAAAATGTCGACATATTTCGCCACAATTTCTACGTCTTTAGTATCCATCACTTCGGAAATACAGAGCATATTATGTGCTTTAGCCGCTTTACTTAAATAATCTAACCCTGCTTCACCTAATCCTTGGAAATCATAAGGAGAGGTTCGTGGTTTAAATGCACCACCTCTCAATATTTTTACTCCTTGGCTAGCTAATGCTTGTGCAGTTTGATAAACCTGCTGTTCTGTTTCAATCGAACATGGGCCTGCCATGAGCGTTAAACTACCATCGCCAATTTTTACTGGCCCAATTTCAATAATGGTACGAGATCGTTTAAAACTGCGACTTGCTAGTTTAAATCGCTCTTTAAAAGGAACAATTTTTTCAACTCCTGGTAGTTCACTAAAAAGTTCAAGATTAATTTTTTGATCCGGATGATGAATGAGTGCAATACAATAGCGATTATCATCTTCAGTGATAAATGTTTTAAGATTCATCCAAGCTAAACGTGCTATGAGTTCGTTTGCATCTGTCTTAGTCGTTTGTGGTTTAAGTATAAGTAGCATGATTAGCTCCTGAAGTTACGGCAGCAGTGATTGTGCCAATTGGGTTAAATTCTGCGGAGTAATACCGTTGGCAATAGCATCGACAAATAATGACCCCACCACAAAACCATCAGCAATTTGATTAATCGCCATAGATTGCTTTAGGGTTGCAATACCAAAACCAACCACCACAGGTAAATTAGTTACTCGTTTAATCCGTTGCATTTGTTCTGTTAGATCATCTGGAACATCTTGCTTAATGCCAGTTGTGCCTAGCCTACAGGCGTAATATAAAAATCCTTTCGCTTGATCTGAAATAGCACGAATTCGATCGTCAGATGTCATCTTAGTAATTACGTAAATAGGCGCTAATCCTTTGGCCAAACAATATTTACGATAAAGCTTTGCTTCATCAACTGGTAAATCCACGACTAAAATTCCATCTATGCCAGCAGATTTTATTTGCCCAAAAATATCTTCGGCAAAATAATTCAATAACGGATTAAAATAAGTAAACAAAATCATTGGAATTTCAGTTTCTTGCCGAAGTCTTTTGGCAACTTCAAGTACATCTAGCAATGTGGTTTGCTTGGTAAGTGCACGTTGGCTTGCCAGTGAAATCACTGTGCCATCTGCTACTGGATCTGAAAAAGGCACGCCTAACTCTAAAAGATTAACACCACCTTCAATTAATGCTTTGGCGGATTGATAACTTTTTTCTAACCCACCATCACCTATTGTGATGTAACCGACAAAAGCTTTTTTTTGTTGAAATAACTTTACAATACGTTTCATAGTAATTCTCCTATCTGGGCTATATCCTTATCGCCGCGACCAGAAAGATTAATGACAACAATTGCTTGCTTGGAAAAATTCTTAGCGATATCGATGACATAAGCGATGGCGTGTGAAGATTCAAGTGCTGGAATAATCCCTTCTGTTTTAGCAAGCAAATGAAATGCCGCTAACGCTTGGCTATCAGTTACATAAGCATAAGTAGCTCTGCCACTAGCAAATAAAGCTGCATGTTGCGGGCCAATTGCCGGGTAATCTAAGCCAGCAGAAATAGAATGAGTCGGTTGAATTTGTCCACTATCATCCTGTAATACATAAGTATAACAGCCATGTAAAACGCCAGTTTTAGGCGATAGCAATCTAGCAGCATGTTGCCCTATATTTACCCCATAACCACCGGCCTCTACCCCGATTAATTTCACACTATTATCAGCAATAAACGGCGCAAAAATACCAATTGCATTCGATCCTCCACCGATACAAGCTACAATCGCATCCGGATTTTTACCAAAGCATTTTTGCGATTGTTTTAATACTTCTTTACCGATAACACTTTGAAAAGTTGCTACCATCTCCGGATAAGGATGTGGCCCTAAAGCTGAACCCAAACAATAATAAGTCGTTAAAAAAGATTCTGACCAATCTCTTAGTGCTGCATTAATGGCATCTTTTAAGGTTTTGCTACCTTGTGCCACAATTTTCACTTCTGCACCTAATAACTTCATGCGTGATACATTAGCAGCCTGTCGATTCGCATCGACTTCACCCATGTAAACCGCACAGTCAAGGCCTAAATAAGCACAAGCTGCTGCGGTGGCCACACCATGCTGTCCCGCACCGGTTTCAGCGATGACGCGAGTTTTGCCAATATGTTTTGCTAACAAACATTGTCCTAATGAGTTATTGAGTTTATGTGCGCCAGTATGGAGCAAATCTTCACGCTTTAAAAAAATGCGTGGGCCATTAATGGCTTTGGCAAAACGACTCACTTCGGTAAAAGCAGTTGGCCTGCCAGCATAATCGCGTAATATTTGTTGTAATTCCGTTTGAAAATTGCGATTTGCTCGTATTTTTTTCCAATTTTTTTCTAGATCGATAATTGATGGCATCAGTACTTCAGGCAAATAAGTACCACCAAAATCTTGATAGCGTGTTTGTTTAGCTTGAATAAAGTTTTTCATGTTATTTTACTCATCTTAATCAATAAAAAATTTGTCATGCCAGCCTGCGCTCACTATTGTCCGGGGAAGCTGTATCAATAAGCAAACAGGCTGTTTTTCTGTAAAAAATAAAAATAGACGTCCCCTCTCCCAGCCCCAAAGCATAGAAAAATCTTCAAGCTTTTTTCTGGGAGAGGGCCAGGGTGAGGGAAATTGAATCAACTTTTTCCCTCACCCTGACCCTCTCCCAGAAGCAGATCACAGCCCTTTTCAACATTCGGGCTGGGAGAGGGGACGAAATATTAAGCAAAGGTGAATAAAACTTACTCACTTTCCCCGGACAATAGTGAGCCTGCGCTGGCATGACAAATAAAAAAAATCTCTGCCTAACACAAGCTATTTTTTCCTTACGCTGCGAATAAACGCTACAATATTTGCTAAATCTTTTTTACCTTGGTTATTTTCAATACCTGTTGAAACATCAACTCCAGTAGGATTTAGTTGGTCAATTGCTTGCTGCACATTTTCACTATGCAAGCCACCTGCTAAAAACCAAGGAACATTAGGTGGTTCGATTTTGTGCCAACAAAAAGTTTTACCGCTACCTGGATTTTGATTATCAATTAGCAGCATGCTTTTTCTTTCGCCAGATTGGTTAGCAAAAAATTTTTTTGTGCGCTGTTGGTATATGCACAAACTCTTCTGCAGAAAATGCAACTATGCTGTTAAATGTCGCAGTAAGTTTGTGGATGTCATCACGTTTTCCGCCTTGAAACTGCACAATGCAATCACCCAACTCATGCACCCAAGCAGCAATTACTGCAAAAGGTTCGTCCCTAAACACTAATACTGGCGTTGAATTTTCCTGCTGAATGGCTTTAACAATTATGCTCGCTGTTGCAATGGGCACATATCGCCTGGAAGTCGGCGTTAACACCACTCCAATTAAATCGGCGCCTGCGTTTAAAGCACTTTTGGCAAGATCTGGATTAGTCGATACCACAAAGTTTAATACGCATAACTAACCTTCTAAACAGCTTTGAATAAACCGTATTGGATTCTTCTCGAGCACTAGTGCTTCACCAATCAACACACCAGAAAAACCAGCTTGATGATAGAGCCTTGCTTGTGACGGATGCGAAATACCTGATTCAGCAATGGCAAAAATCCCATGAGGAATGCTTTGCACAAGATCAAAAGCAACATCTAACGAAACTTCAAAGTTATTTAAATTCCGATTATTAATCCCAATAATAGTTGCGCCACTTTCAATAGCTAAATCCAATTCCTCGTCATTATGAATTTCCACAATCGCTTCAAGTCCAAGCATCGAAACTTTTTCAATAAATTCACGTAATCTTTTCTTCAAAATACCAGCAATCAATAACACCACATTAGCACCCATTAATACTGACTCTACTAATTGAATTGGATCGATAATAAAATCTTTGCGTAATACTGAAATACGGCGGTCAAGTGCTTGTCTGACTTGTTTCAAATCATCTGAATTGCCATGAAAATAATCATAATCTGTCAGTACAGAAATAGCCTTTGCTCCACCTAACACATATTGCTGAGCCAATTCACCTGGATGATGAATAGATGCTAAAAATCCTTTATTCGGTGAATGACGTTTAATTTCTGCGATCACTGTTAAGGTAGGCTGCTCTAATTCCATCGCTAATTGATGAGTATGAGTAACAGTTGCCTCACTCGTTAATTTTTTAGTTGAGTACTCCGGCATTGTTAAAGCCTGTTGCTTAAGTAAATTGACTTCTTGTTGTTTCGATTGAATAATTTGCTTTAAAAATTCATGCATGATGTTGCTCTCCCTGTAGAGTTTCAATCAATTTAAGTACCGATCCATTCTGTAAATTCTCTTGCGCTAACTTAAGGCCTTCTGTTATCGAATGGCATTTCCCATACACATAAAGCCCCATGCCAGCGTTCAACGCTAAACTATCAGCAACTGGCCCATCAATTCCTTCAAATGCTTGCATTAAGCCGTGTACGTTTTCAGCAATAGAACGACCTTGCAATTGTTCTAGTGTAGACAAAGGCAAATTAAAATCTTGTGGGTCAAGGGTGTAATAACGAATAGTTTTTTGATCTACTTCAGCAATCATTGCCACTCCTGCAGTACTAATTTCATCCATACCTTGATCGCTATTTTGCAAAGGTGTATGCACTACTACAGATTTTCCGAGGTTTAATTGCAATAAAATTTCAGCAAATTTTGCCAGTAACGCAGTTGAATGAACACCTAATACATAGTGCTGCGCACTTGCTGGGTTTAAAAAAGGTCCCAAAAAATTCAAAATAGTTGGAATACCCAGTGCACAACGAAGCATTTGTAGATTTTTTAATGCAGGATGGAATAAAGGTGCAAAACAAAAACCAAATTGATAACACTCAATCATTTGGGTAAGCATTGCTATTGGTAAATCAATTGAGATATTCATTTCTGCTAGCACATCTGCTGATCCACAGTGAGATGAAACGGCACGATTACCATGCTTAGCAACAGGTATGCCACAACTTGCTGCTAATAATGCAGCGCCAGTTGATAAATTAATAGTTCTAAGCCCATCGCCACCAGTACCAACAATATCTAATACTGGCATGGCAAGAGAAATACGCTGCATTCTTCTCTTAAAACTATGAATAAAACCTACTATTTCTGGCACACTTTCGCCTTTTGCTCGTAACAAAGCTAATAGTGCTGATTTTTGCGCGACATTTACTGCGGGATCTAATAAATGGTTGATCGCCATGTCAATTTGCATTTCAGTTAAATCAATCTGTCTAATTAATTGGTTAAGCAGCGGCACAAGCATGATCAAAGCTCCGACAAATATCGACAAAATGTTTGAGAAAAATTGTGCCCTCTGGAGTCAAAATTGATTCAGGATGAAACTGCACGCCAAACAATGGGTAATCGCGATGGCGAATAGCCATCACCACACCATCCTTATCTTCTGCTTCAACTTCAAATACATCTGGTAGTGTTCCTCTATCTACCACTAATGAATGATAGCGTCCGGCGATAAAAGGTAGCGACATCCGTTGAAAAAGATTTTTACCTGCGTGAAAAATAGTTGATTTTTTTCCATGATAAATTTTGTCTGCTGAGATTATTTCACCACCAAAGGCCACTGCCAAAGCTTGATGTCCTAAACAAACACCCAAAATCGGCAATTTCTTAGCAAATTTTTTGATAAGTTCAACACAAATACCTGCCTGTTCCGGTCTACCAGGGCCTGGTGATAAAACAATACCTGATAACGGCATCCTAGAAATTTCTTGCACTGTCATCTGATCATTTCTGATCACTCGTAATGGCAAGTCTAAGGCTAAAAATGCCTGATAAAGATTAAAAGTAAAGCTATCGTAATTATCAACTAGTAGTAACATGGCGTTTTTCCTCATGGGTTATGGTCTTTTGAGATTTCGCTAGGCTGAGACAAAAAACAATGATTTTCGAGAATCGTAGCGCAGCATATATAGAAATATGTGAGCAACGAACCGCAGAAAATCATTGTTTTTTGTCCAGAATAGTAGAAATCTCAAAAGACCCTAGGTTAACTGCACGTAAAACCGCCATGGCCTTAGCGCGGGTTTCTTCTGCTTCTTTTGCTGGAACTGAATCAAACACAATGCCACTGCCTGCTCTTACAGTTACTGTTCCTTCTTTTAACGTCATGGTCCGAATTACGATTGCTGAATCTAAATTTCCTAATTTATCGAGCAAACAAAATGCACCGGCATAAAAACCACGAGGAGTAGTTTCCAATTCATCAATAATTTCCATGGCTCTAAATTTTGGCGCACCACTTACTGTTCCCGCCGGAAAAACCGCTTTTAATGCATCTAACGCATCAAATGATTTATCTAGCTCACCACGCACCAAACTAGTCAAATGAATTAAGTTACCTGCCATTTTTGGCGCTAACAGTTCTGCTACTGTTACTGAACCCTTGACACAGATTTTGCCCAAATCGTTTCTTGCCAAATCAACAAGCATCATATGTTCAGCTAATTCTTTCTCATCATTGAGTAACTGATGAGCAGAGTGTTCACCTTCCGCTTTACAAGTTCCGGCAATTGGCACTGTTTCCACTTGATGATTTTGCACACTGACTAATTTTTCAGGCGAAGCACCGAGAATAATGTGTTCACCATCATCGAGATAAAACAAATAAGGCGCGGCAGTCACACGCCGAAGAGTGCGGTAAAGATCAAATGGATCTGCATGATAGGCTTGAGTAAATGAACGCGATAACGTTACCTGAAAAATATCACCCTGCTGAATATAATTTTTTGCTTTTTGTATACGAAGTTGATGTTCGTGATCACTGATGTCGACCGAAATATTCTGGATTGGTTCACCCGCTTTGCCACGCACTTCGCGCTCGCAACGGCTTTGCAATGGCGGCTTCACGGGGATGGAAGTTTCAATTATTGTTAATAATTTCTGCAAAAAATTAATCGCACTTTGATAACTACACGCTAAATCATCACTTACCTCTGCAATTACCGAGAGTGTTAATTTATGCTGGGTCGTATCAAAAAACACATTGACTTGATAGCAATAAAATAGAAAATCTTGCGCTTCATGATTTAAATTTCGACTAGTTAATTTTTTCTCTAACAATCTGATAGCTTCATAACTGATTAACCCAGCAACACCACCCGCTAAACCTGGCAAATCATCAACTGATTCAACCTTTGCTAGTTCGCTAAATTTACGTAAGGCATCAAGTATATCTTGAGTAAAAGTATAATTTTTTCCGGCTAAGTGCGCAGTGCAAACCCCATTTTTAACTTGAAAATTTCCTCTTGGCTTAAATCCCATCAAAACCTGACGTGCCTGATCATTGCTAATCTCAGTCAATAGACCATGGCCAAAATGACGATAAAGTTTGGAAAAAATAGCAATCGGAGTAAATTGATCTACTTGAATACTAGCGGAAACTGCAATAGGACGCTTTTGTTTAGCTAAATGGGCAAAATCTTCAAAATTTATTTCAATATTCATAATTCACCTTCTAAAAATTTTCTCAAACGTGTATCTATAGTTTTTAATTCATTTGAACCACGGGTAATTTTTGCAATGCTGACATGTAAATATTTAGCAATGTCGCGCTGCGTTCGCTCTCCTTTTAACAAAGCTTCAACAATTAACATACGCTGCGCTAAATCTGCTTTTTCTTTCTTAGTTAATAAAATCCTCAATAGTTCTTCCAAATCATTAGTTCGCTTAATTAATTTGAGCAATTTTCGCCAACCCTCTTTTAACAATTTTTCTTCGTTCATTTTTCTCTCCAAACTTGTACTCTTGTAATGCTACATGAGTACAATAAAGATGTCAAGCAATTAACTTTAAGTTTTAGTAACTATTCACTTGTGGGAAAAGAGAGAGGAAAGGGACGTTTTAATGTTTATCGATGCAACCACAATTTATCCGTCGTCGATACCTCAGATGTTGAATACTGATTATGTATGACATGAACTTGCGTCTAAACCCCCGCAGGAACCTCATTAATCAAAGTCATTCCTTCCACGCGCTTTAGAAAATTAGTGACATGAATAGGAAAATCTTCACCAAAATTAAATGGTGTGATCACTGTCCTACCAATAGGCAATCGAATCTTGCCCGTAAGTAAACGCTCAACCGGCATACTCCAGGCAGTTTGATAAACAAATCCACGACCTTCTTGCTCACCTACATATAAAGTAATATGCCCTGGCAACCATAGCAAAGTCAGGAAAGGCACTGCACGCTGATGGATCAGCTTTTGCTTTGCTTCAATATCTAAATTTTCCAATGAAATAAACTTACCTGCATGTGCTTGATCAGTTGAACTACGTGGTAACCAAATTGCAAAAGGAGTAAAAAGATCCATGAGAGTTGCTGAACAATCACGATAACCATAATAGCCGCCCCAATCATAAGGTTGGCCCAAAATAACGTTGGCAACTTTTGCCAAATTTCGCCCAGTCAGTGACATCGGCAAATCAACAGAATTTTCTTTAGCAAGATCAACCACTTGGGTAACAGCTTGATGGCGTTGGCCCATTTTGGCAATTAACACACGTCTGTCTGCAACAATCGGATGAATAGAACCAATACGGGCAAAAAATAAAAAATTTCGATCTGAATCTAACATACTAACTTTATCTTTTATCACTGCTGCATAATGACCGGTCTCCCAAGCTTTTATAAAAGCCTCATCAACAAAAGCAACATCGTTAAAAGGTAACCAGCCAATCGCTTGATAAGGCGTAAGCGTAAGCGCCCACGCACCATCTTTAGAAATTTGCACTATTTTAACCGGTAAATTAGCTGGTAATAATGAAGCCGTCAGTCTATCAAATGGATAGTTATCTCCTGGACTATCCCAACTTTTAAATGAAGGATCGACTGTTGGTAGCTCTCTTAAATGCGTAACACAAATCGTGATCCCAGTTTGATGATTATTTGGATAAGTTTTTAGATTCATATTCTGCACAATTTCATCTAGCCAACTTATCGTATGTAACTGTTGATTTTCACCCCAGCCCAGCATTGCCGTAAACTTATTAATCATATCTTCTTCAATTTGCTTAACCTTTTTTTCATTATCAAGCAAATCTGGATGATCCCAAGGAGAAAAATAATGCTGCAAATAATTTTGATAAAATTTTTGCTCAGTATCTTTTGCGATCAATGGTTTATCAAGCTCTGATGCTGGCACATAAGCTAAAAAATCCTGTTTAACTTCTTTAAGCAATGCATTAGCATCAGATAGTTGCAAAGACATAAACCCCGATAAAAAAAGCCAAGAAAAAATCAGTAATAAAACCCACCACCTACGTGCCGCTGCCGCGACTTGTCCGCGGCATCGGCATGTTGTAGTGGGCGAGTAATCATGTTTAATTTTCATCTAGTCCTTCTCCGGACCCATCACTGCATCAAAATTATAATCATCACAAAATAACATAAATCTGTCACGCAATTCAGCAAGTGATAATTGGCTTGGAATATTTACTGAAAGCGCAATAGAAATCATCGTTACCTGAGTATAAGGCGCTAAATAAGCATTAACAATTATCTCGTTAACACTGATATTCTGATCAGTAAAAAAGCTCACCACTTGATGAACAGCACCTGGGGTCGCCTGGGTAATTACATAAACTGAATAAGGATAAAGTTCACTTTGCTCGCCAAAATTTCGTTGATCAGTATGCCGTAATGTTAGCTTGAGATCGTATTTTTTCTCTAGTCCGGAAATGGCAGCTTCCACCTTAGCAATGGCGTTCCAAGCCCCACCCAATAACGCATGAATACACAATTCATTACCTAAAAAATCACATCGGCTTTCAATCACCACACATTCACAATGCGCAATTAACTTATAAAATTCGCTAATAACATTTAAATTCGATTCGGCTAATAGATTTAAAGCTAGGTATTTCATCATAGATTGAAGTCCGGTTGATTATTGGTAAAATGATATATGAGGTATAGCAATTTATCCCATCTTCAAGCAAAATTCATGCTTTTAAAATTGTTGGAGCTCAGCCCCCTTCCCGTGAGGCCGTCATTGCGAGCGCAGGATGCGCGCGGCAATCCAGTAAAAATGCTTAAATTTCTTTGCTGGATTGCTTTGGCTTGCAAAAAACGCAAGCCTCGCAATGACGGCCTCACGGGGGAGGCTGAGCTTTTAAAATGATTATCTCATGAAAATGCATTCAGTCTTTCAGCCTATTTTGCCACAAAAACCAGGGCAAAAGCTCGCATATAGCCATTTAATCGGCAGCAGCTTAGCTCTTACAATTGCCACTTTAGTAAAGCAAAGCAAAAAATCATTGCTCATTATCACGCCGGATAGTTTAACGGCACAACGCCTTGAAACTGAAATTCAATTCTTTGATAACACCCTAAAACAATTAACCCTAAATTTCCCAGACTGGGAAACGTTGCCTTATGATATTTTCTCGCCTCATCAGGACATCATTTCTAACCGATTAAAAACACTTTATCAGCTGCCAAGGCTTAACCAAGCAATTTTAATTACCCCCGTAACTACTTTAATTCACCGTTTACCCCCCAAAGAGCACCTAAACCAAACTAGCTTTGTCCTAAACGTTGGTGAAGTGATCGAAACTGAATTCTTTCGCTTACAGCTACAAAAAAATGGCTATCGCACGGTGCAACAGGTGTTTGAACATGGTGAAGTTGCTTATCGTGGTTCTATTATCGATATTTTCCCAATGGGTAGTCCTCACCCATTTCGGATCGATCTATTAGGCAATGAGGTGGACAGTATTCGAACTTTTGATCCTGAAACACAACGTTCAAATCAACCGTTTGAACGTATTGAGTTGCTGCCCGCTCATGAATTTCCATTATCAGAGGATGGCATTCGTTTGTTTAGACAAAAATGGCGTGAACAATTTGCTGGCAACCCAATCAATTGTCCACTTTATCAATCAATTAGTGAAGGAATCCTATCACCTGGCATTGAATATTATTTACCACTATTTTTTACCGCTACTCAAACCTTATTTGATTATATTCAAGAAGATACTTTAATTATCTTTTTTTCTGCATGTCACACCGCTGCGGAAAAGTTTTGGCAGGAAATTAATGAGCGGCATGAAGACCGCCAATTTGACATTACCCGCCCTATATTAAAACCAAAAGAATTATTTTTAACGCTGGAAGAACTGCACACACAGCTAAATCATTTTTCGCAAATTAAAATAAATGAACCGTCATCCTCTAGTATTTCTTTTGCAGTTGAAAATCTACCTGACATTACAATAAACCATCAAAGCGAAAACCCCTTAAAAAATCTGCAAGATTTTATTTCTCAACCTTCACAACGTACTTTATTGCTTGCTGAAACTGCTGGGCGACGTGAAATAATACTCGATTTGCTGCACAAAAACTCTTATCCGGTTACGCTATGTCACAGTTGGGATGAATTTCGACAAAATACCGAATCCTTTTGTCTAGCCGTTGCTCCACTCGATCGTGGCTTCTTATTAGTAGATGAAAAAATTGCATTAATTACTGAATCACAGTTATTTGACCAGCAAATTATGCAACGCCGCTTAAGAAAAACAGCGAAAAACAGCTTAGACGCGATTGTACGTGATTTAGCAGAGCTCAGTATTGGTACACCTGTTGTACACATCGATCACGGCATTGGCCGCTATTTAGGGCTACAAGCGCTTACTTTAGATGAAATTGAAACTGAATTTTTAACATTGGAATATTCAGGCGGAGATAAGCTTTACGTACCCGTTGCTTCATTGCATTTAATTAGCCGCTACACTGGCGTTTCTGATCATGTCGTTTTCAATCGCCTAGGTAATGAACAATGGCAAAAAACTAAACGCAAAGCCCAAGAACAAATCAAAGATATTGCTGCCGAATTACTCGAAATTTACGCAAAACGGGCGGCGCATCAAGGCTTTACTTTTAAACAACAAGACAGTGATTACCAACAATTCTCTGCCAGTTTCCCTTTTGAATTAACTGCCGATCAAAAACAAGCCATTGATGATGTATTAAAAGATATGACTTCACCAACACCCATGGATCGAGTCATTTGTGGCGATGTCGGCTTTGGCAAAACCGAAGTAGCTATGCGTGCTGCTTTTATTGCCGCGAATAACGGCAAGCAAGTTGCTATTCTGGTTCCTACCACATTACTTGCAGAACAACACTATCAAAACTTTAGCGATCGCTTTGCTGATTGGCCGATTCAAATTGAAGTGATTTCAAGATTTAAAACTGCTAAAGAACAAGCGCTGATTATTAAAAAATTAACAGAACAAAAAATTGATATATTAATTGGCACACATAAATTACTCCAGGCTAATATTGCCTTTAATAAACTAGGGCTATTAATTATCGACGAAGAACATCGTTTTGGCGTACAACAAAAAGAACGTTTTAAAGCATTACGCTCAGAAGTTGACATTCTCACCCTCACGGCAACACCGATTCCACGCACGCTCAATATGGCGTTTTCTGGCTTAAGAGAACTCTCAATTATTGCTACTCCACCAGCACGCCGGCTTTCGATTAAAACATTTGTGCATGAAAAAGATAAGCGACTCGTGCAAGAAGCCATTTCACGCGAATTACTGCGCGGCGGACAAGTGTATTTTGTGCATAACAATGTAGAAACTATTGAAAAAACCGCGGAAGAAATCCGCCAAATTGTGCCACAAGCACGAGTAGGCGTAGGCCATGGCCAAATGCGCGAAAAAGAATTAGAACATATCATGGCTGATTTTTATCATCAAAGGTTCAATGTACTTGTTTGCACAACCATCATTGAAACCGGCATTGATATTCCCACTGCTAATACCATTATTATCGATCGTGCTGACAGATTTGGCTTAGCACAATTACATCAACTACGCGGGCGTGTGGGTCGTTCCCATCACCAAGCATACGCTTATCTGATTGTTCCATCAGCTAATGCAATAACTAAAGATGCGAAAAAAAGATTAGATGCTATCTCTCTATTTGAAGAATTAGGTGCGGGGTTCGCGTTAGCAACACATGATTTAGAAATACGTGGCGCAGGTGAGTTATTAGGCGAAGAACAAAGTGGAAATATTCACGCCATTGGATTCTCGCTCTACACTGATTTATTAGAGCAAGCGATCGCTTCACTGAAAAAAGGCAAAACTCCAGACTTCAAATCTTCTTTATCGGTACACAGCGAAATTGATCTAAAACTTCCCGCCTTAATTCCCGAACAATATATTGCTGATGTACACCTTCGCTTAACTTTATATAAACGCATTGCCGAAACTCAAGCGCCAGAAAATTTAGCTGACATTCAAGTTGAAATGATCGACAGATTTGGACTTTTACCCTTGCAAACTAAAAATTTATTTCACTTAGCCGAACTTAAACTCAAAGTATCAAAACTAGGAATTTTGCGCGTCGAAGCCAACAAAAACGGCGGTTTTTTTGAATTTAATGAAAATCCAACCATTGATCCCACGACTATTATTCAACTCATTCAACAACAACCCGACTGCTTTAAACTAGATGGCCCCAAACGATTACGATTTCTATTTACTCAACCCATTGAAGGAGAGCAAAGAATTACAGCGGTGGAAGAAATGTTGAAAAATCTGTCGCCTCGCACCTAAAAGCTCAGCCTCTTCTCTGAGGTATCGACGGATAATCTACGTCACGTCGTCCCTGGCGAAGGCCATTCGTAATAGTAAGAGGAGATAAGCGTTTTCATGGCCGAAGACCAGGGATCCAGGAGAGATAGTCATAGGATCTTATGGTTATCTCTCCTGGATCCTCGTGACTCGATTGCGAAAGTTCAGTGCTTCTTTCTCTACTGCGAGCAATCTCGCGCGAGGACGACGTGACGTAGATTATCCGTCGATACCTCAAGCCTCTCTTACCTACCCCTCATCCTCCCTCGCAACTACAAAAATACCCGGAGCATTACGCAAATACTCTTTATAATCCATGCCATAACCAAATACATAACCATTATTCACAGCTAATGCAGTAAAATCCGCATGAGGAAGACCACCAACTAACCTAGTCTCCAATTTATCGAGCAACACCGCGCTTTTTACTTCACGTACACCTTGCGCTTTACAATAATCAACCGCTGAAGCCAGCGTTAAACCACCATCTAAAATATCATCTAATAACAAAACCGTTCGATCTTTTAGTGATACTGTCGGCATAACCCGCCAATCGAGTGCGCCACCCTTTATTTCGCCCCGATAACGCGTTGCGTGCAAATAATCGAGCGTTAATGGAAAATCTAGCCGAGGTAAAAGATTACCGGTCAACACTATTCCACCAATCATGATACATAACAAAATCGGATTAGTTTCTTCAAGTTCGATATGAATTTGCTTAGCGATTTCGTCAAGCGCTGTTTCAACTTGCGCTTTGTTATAGATACAAGTTGCCCGCTGATAAACTCGATTAATATGCTCAGGGATTAACATAATAAGTGAGGTTCATCGAGCACTTGCACAACACTTTCCGGTTGATTACAAATTAATACTCGATCACAACCAGCAATTAATGCGCTTCTCACTCGATCAACCATATTACCGATAGCACTTGCACCAGCCATACTCAGATCATCGCTATAAATAATTCCCTTAAAACCCAATTTCTCGCGCAAAACTTTTTTTAACCAAAATTCAGAAAAACCTGCTGGCTTACTATCACAAGCAGAATAAATCACATGTGCCGGCATAATGGCATGAAGCCCATACACTATCAAACTCTTAAATGGCCTGATATCGTAATTCCATAATGTTTTCCAATCACGCGTATCTACTGGTATTTCAGTGTGTGAATCCGCTTTCACCCAACCATGACCAGGAAAATGCTTACCTACCGTCAACATCTCTGCTTGAACCATTCCGCGCATAAAAGCACCGGCTAAAAGAGCCACTACATCTGGATCACGATGAAATGCACGACTACCAATTACTTCACTGTTCTGCCAATCTAAATCCAACACCGGTGCAAAACTAAAATCAACTCCTAAAGTGCGTAACTCAGATGCCATCTTATAACCAAATTTTTCAGCTCGAGTCAAAGCAAGATCAATTGATCGCTCATAAAGTTCACCAAAATAACTTGCAGGCGGCAAAATAGTTAATGGCTCTTTAAACCGCTGCACTCTACCGCCTTCTTGATCAACCGCAATCAGAATAGGGGTTTTTTTAGCTTGCCGAATCGTTTTAATTAACTTAGCTACTTGCAAAGGTGCTTCATAATTACGAGTAAATAAAATCACACCACCCACTAAAGGATGCTGCAAGATCTCTCGCTCTTCTGGCAATAATTCTATACCTGCTATATCAATCATTAAGGGATCAGTTATCACGATTATTCTCCAATAAACACGCGCATACCTACTGTTATTCGATCAAATAAATCCACCACATCCTGATTACGCATACGTATACAGCCACGCGATCCTGGCACACCCATTGCTACTGCATCAGGTGATCCATGGATATAAATATAACGACGCATGGTGTCAACTTCTCCTAAACGATTTTTATTCAGCTCTAAACCACTTAACCACATAATTCTAGTTAAAATCCAATCGCGAGTACCTAAAGGCATATCAGAAGAATAAATCTCACCAGTGGGACGTCGACCGACAAACACCGTGTTGATTGGCATATCTTGGCCAATTTTGGCGCGGATGACATGCCAACCACATGGTGTTTTAAAACTTCCGTGCTGTTCCCCTACTCCTTTAAGCGCAGTCGAGATAGAATAAACTTGTTTAGCAATACAATCTTGTAATAGTGTCAATTGCTGCTTAGCAACAGACACTTCAATATGAAAAGACATTATGGATAATACCGAGGTTACTTTTAAACGTTTATTTTTTGCCGTGATGTTAGATGATAGCTTAAAAGAAACGTTGATGAAACTTATCCATTCCCTCAAAAAGCTCTCCGCAAACCGCTCAATCCATTGGACAAGGCCCAATAACTTACACCTTACACTCCACTTTATTGGCAACACCCCACTAGATAAAATCCCTCAATTACTGCGAAACGTCCGACAAAATATAGCTTTATTTCCAAGCTTTCAGTTAAATTTCAGTCATCTCCACCTATTTCCGCCATCAAGCCATCCCCATGCTCTAGCGCTTAGTATCGTGCCATCTATGCCGCTTACAGAACTGGTTGCAAAAGTCAGGCAAGGAGTTATTGATACCCAATTGACCGGGGACAAAAAACCTTATATTCCACATATCACCCTTGGCAAGTTTAAACAGCTACCCAACCTAAAAACGCGGCAACAACAAATAAAGTTTCCACCACTCTTTGTAGAGCAAATTGCCTTAGTTCAGAGTCAATCAACAGTTAAAGGGGTTGAGTATCACACTCTTGAGGTACTTAAATTAAAGTAGTTGTCATGCCAGCGAAGACTCACTAGTAATAGCGACAACGTCCCTTCTCCCACCCCGATAAGTCATTAAAAATCACTGTACTTTATTGTGGGAGAAGGACAGGATGAGGGGAAATGAATGGGTTTGATAGAAGTTATTTTACCTTCTACTACTTCTATTAAAAGTTAAAGTAGGATGAAAATTTAATTTCCAGGTTTCCCCTCACCCTGGCCCTCTCCCAGAATAAAGTTTGAAGATTTTTTTATGCTTTGGGGCTGGGAGAGGGGAACGTATATTTTTATTTTTTACGGAAAAACAGCCTATTTGCTTATTACACAGCTTCCCCAGACACTAGTGAGCAAAGGCTGGCATCTAGGAGTGATGAGTTTGCCCAGTGATCTATTCGTGTAACGCTTTACACTCATCTAGAGTTAAACGCCTTGCTTCTTCTTCTAACATAATGGGAATGTCATCTTGAATAGGATAGGCTAAACGATCAAATTTACATAGCAGTTCTTTATGTTTTTTATGATAGGTCAAAGGCCCCTTACAAATAGGGCAGGCCAGAATTGTTAGCAAGCGTTTGTCAAACATGATGAGAATAACCCCAAATAAGTTCCATTAGTAAAGATTCTATTATATGTCATTACAAATAAAAAACCCCCTTTTTCAAGGGGGTTTTAAATAGCTAGTAAATAACCTCTAAATTGAGGTGGATGTTATTAATACATCCACCTTTGTAGTTAGAATAAATTTACATAAACGCTTTATTATTAATTTGTCTTTTTAAGCAAAAAGTCTTGATCATCATCAACATCCTGATTTCGAGCATTACCACTGTCAGGAGCGTCAGGACCACTTGGCTTAAATATCGATTTTGCCACGTATCTCATACCAGCAGCAACTTCACTAAGGTATGTCCCTGCCTCTGTGAATGATTCACCAACAGCCTTAGTAGCTTTTGCAAATGGGGTTGCTGGTTGGTCTTCATCGAGTTTTACCAATGAGTAGTTAACGTCACCATGACCTACCCATCTAAATTCGTCAATAAATTGAAAGAATCGCTTAGCAAGGTTAGCCACATGAAGGGTAGCTAAAACAAACAATCCCGCCGCTATTGCGGTAAGAACTGTATTAGCTACTGCAACTCCGGCGGCTGCGGCTGCTGTGGCCAAAGGAGCAGCAATTGCGGCAAAAACTGGGGCCATAAAGGCGAACGCAGCACCACCAGTAAAGAAGCCAATAGTTAATACTAATGCCGTTACAAACAATGCTAAACCTAATCCTACCAAAAAGGCCTGCATTGGGTGGTCTTTTGCCCATTGTTTGAATTTATCAAACGCAATCTTAATTATCGATGCATCTGCTGGATACCCTGCCTCAACGGCTTCTTTACGTAACTGTTGCACGTATCTTATTGCATAAGGAATCAAAGAAAGTGTAGCAGCAGCTGTAAAAGTAAGCGCGGCAACAATTAATGCTGGAGCGGCAAATGGGAAAGCAATCGCCATACCTACCATTAATAAAACAAGGAAAGTCCAAGTTCCTGGATGACTAAAAAACTTCCAAACATTTTGCTCAATCCTTTGCTTCCATTGCTGGATAGATTTTGGTGTATGGAGAGGACCAACAGGACCACGCACCAATACTTCTTCTTCTATCGCTTCTGGCGGCTGTTTATTTTCCGGAAGATGTAAACCGTCAATAAATTGCTGTCTTGTTGTACCCTGGCCTATAACAACAATATACTGGCCTTCGCGTGCAGGAACTCTAGCTTTGAGTTGTTCCTCATCCCCGACTTCGAGATCGTCTTCATCTCTAACCTGTACATAAGCAGTAATAGGAGGCAATTCACCTTCCAAATCAGTGCCTTGAGTCATGGCAATTAACTGATTTCCCAAATTTTCAATTGAGTCAATTTCGTTATTTGTTTGATTATAAGTTGTTAATGTTTTTGTTCCGTCACTTGCAACGCGAACTACTTTTACTATAAACGCCATATTATTCAACTCCTATTTTAATGCTGAAAAAAATTTCCTTGATAATACCAGCATCAAATATAATTATCAAGCCCCAATAATGCTAATTACCTGCTAAACCTAGACTGGTCGGGGCGACTGGATTTGAACCAGCGACCACTTGCACCCCATGCAAGTACGCTACCAAGCTGCGCTACGCCCCGATACCATACCCCACCACCTAAAATATCGACGTATAATCTACGTCACGTCGTCCTCGCGCGAGATTGCCCACAATAGGGAAAGAAGCACTGAACTTTCGCAATCGAGTCGCGAGGATCCAGATACGATAATAAAAGGATCCTCTGATTATCGTATCTGGATCCCTGGTCTTCGGCCATGAAAACACCTATCTCCTTTCACTATCACGAATGGCCTTCGCCAGGGACGACGTGACGTAGATTATGCGTCGATACCTTAATTCCCCTGACCGAGCTTGCTACCCTTCTTCCTCTAATAAAACGCCCTCTTTTACCTGTCTTTTAAGCTTTTGTCCAGCTTTAAACACTACTACCTTCTTAGAACCAATCCAAATCGGTTGTTGACTCCTTGGATTTTGCGCTAACCGCGAACTTTTATGATAAAGAGAAAAATTGCCTAATCCGGAAATTTTTACATCTTCACCTTTAACTAACGCACAAGCAATCTGATTAAAAAATTCTTCCACCAACAAGGTTGCCGTTGGTTTATCAAATGCCATCGTCGCAACAAGATGTTCACATAACGCCGCTTTAGTTAACGCCACCAGTATTCCTTATTCCCTCAATACTGCATTAAACCCTGTTTGTAACCCTAAGATAATCTCTTGCATAGCTGTGTTTACTTCTTCATCTAATAAGGTTCGCTCAAGATGTTGCCAAATCAACCCTACCGCTAAACTTTTCTTAAATGGCAAAATACCTTCACCTTGATAAACATCAAAAATCCATGCATCAATTAAATATGCTCCACCTATTGCTCTAATCTTATTAAGCAAATCAATTGCTGGAATTGTCTGTTCAACTACTACAGCTAAATCTCGGCGAATAGCTGGAAATTTAGATAATGCAATATAGCGAGATTTTGTCTGTGAAAAACTACTTAATAATATTTCAAATAGATAAACTGGTGCTTCTAGCTCAAGTTGTTGCACCCATTTTGGATGCAATGCGCCTAAATAACCGACTAACTGATCTTGATAATTAATTTCAGCCGTTTGTCCTGGATGCAAAGCAACATGATGACCTTGGCAAAAAGTAAATACATTTGATCGCCCAAAAAGTGTAAACAAGCCTGCCAAATCTGCTTTCATATCAAAAAAATCTACTGGTACATCATCACATCCCCACTGCTCAGGATAACGCGCACCTGTTATTACTCCCGCAACCACCAATTCTTGCCTTACTTCTCCCACTCTCTCCCTCTCAGGTTTTGCAAAGGACGCGCTTTCTGGGTTTTGCCGAGGGGTGGCACCGGAGACGAGGCCCCCATCGCGCGCAGCTTGCGAGCACGATGGGGTGTCGCAGGTGACAGGACCCCTCGGCAAATCATTCTTAAATCTTAACCCAATTTCAAACAACCTCACCCTCCCCCGCTGATAACTCTGATTATAAGCCACCGCCTGCAACAACCCCGGCCAAAGACTAGCACGCATCACAGACAATTCAGATGAAATAGGATTTTCGAGCGTCAACTGAGTTTGCTCTGGATCAAAAAGTCTTTGAACACTTGGATCGACAAAGCTATAAGTGATAGCTTCTTGATAACCACGACTCTGCAAAAAACTAGTAATTTTTGTACGCACTGCATAATTAGGTTGCAAAATTGGCTGAGTTGAGACGGCGAGAGCTTTTGGCATGATTCGCTCATAACCATATAAGCGTGCAACTTCTTCAATCAGATCAACTTCTGCGCGCACATCAAAACGATATAAAGGCACTGTCACTTGCCAACCCTCTGCAACAGCTTGCAATTGCATATTCAATCGTTGTAATAAATTTTCAATTTCATTTTTAGCAAGTTTAATCCCTAATAAACGTTCTAATGCCGCTGATCGGAGTAAAATAGTAGAAGGTTTTGGTAAATAACTTTCATCTTGCACTGTTACTAATGGCCCGGCTTCCCCACCAGCAATTTCAAGCAGTAATTGCGTTGCACGTTCCATAGCAATAGTTTGTAAATTGGGGCAAACAAAACGTTCAAAGCGATGAGAAGCATCAGTGCTTAAACCAAAACTGCGTGCACGCCCTGAAATAATTAATGGATTAAAAAATGCACTTTCAAGAAATATATGTTGTGTGTCTTTAGTAATCGCTGAACTAAGTCCACCCATAATACCTGCAAGTGCTAATGGGCCTTTTTCATCGGCAATCACTAACGTTTCTTCATTCACAAAAACAGCGCGGCCATCTAGTAAAGTTAACGACTCCCCTTTCGTACCTCGCCGCACTAAAATTTGTCCTTGCAACTTATCGAGATCAAATGCATGCAAAGGTTGCCCTAATTCCAACATCACATAATTAGTGACATCAACAGCTACATGAATACTTCTCACACCACTACGCCGTAATCGCTCTTTTAACCAAATAGGCGTTGGCGTATTCATTGAAATACCTGCTATCACTCGCCCTACATACTGCGGACAATCTTCTTTCGCCAATATCTGTATCGGAAAAGTTGTATCTATAGTTGGCGACACTTGCCAAGCAGGAAATTGCGGAACATTAAGTTTATTGATTGCAGCAACTTCTCGTGCAATGCCAAATACACTTAAACAATCACCACGATTAGGAGTTAAATCAACGTCTATGATTTGATCAGCTAAATTCAAATAATGTCTAAAATCGATACCAATTGATGCGTCATCTGCTAACTCTAAAATCCCTTCTGAATTTTCAGCAAGACCTAACTCTTCAGCTGAACAAATCATACCTTGTGAAACAACGCCACGCAGCTTAGTAGTTTTTAATATAAAGTCAGGAGATAACTTTGCACCAATTACTGCTACTGCAACTTTTAAATTAGTGCGTACATTTGCTGCACCGCAAACAATAGTTAATTGATCAGCTCCTCCTACATCCACTTGGCAAACACGCAAACGATCTGCATTTGGATGTTGTTCCACTGCTAATACATGACCAACCACCACTCCGGAAAAATCATTAGCCACTTTAGTAACTGAATCAACTTCCAATCCTGCCATCGTAAGTTGTTCAGTTAATGTTTTGGTATCAACTTTGGGATCAGCCCATTCTCTTAACCAAGCTTCGCTAAATTTCATAACACCACTCACTCGCAATAAACAGGACCCGTGCTGCTAACCTTAGTTAAAACTGCGCTAAAAATCGTATATCGTTTTCAAACAACAACCGCAAATCCGGAATACCATAACGCAACATCGCTAACCTATCTAAGCCCACACCAAAGGCATAACCAGTAAAACGTTCTGGATCAATATTCACATGTGAAAATACATTTGGATGCACCATGCCACAACCTAAAACTTCTAACCATCCACTTTCTTTGCAAACACGACACCCTAAACCATCACATAATACGCAAGCCACATCCACTTCTGCTGAAGGTTCAGTAAACGGAAAATAAGAAGGACGAAAACGAATGTTCAAATCAGCATGATCAAAAAATGAGCGAAGAAAATCATGTAATAGCCCTTTCAATGCAGCAAAGCTGGCTCCTTCTTCAACAACTAATCCTTCAAGCTGATGAAACATAGGAGTATGCGTCATATCTGAATCACATCGATAAACTCTACCTGAAGAAATAATTCGTAAAGGTGGTTGTTCAACTTCCATCGTACGAATCTGCACATTTGAAGTATGTGTTCTTAATAAACTACCATCTGCAAAATAAAAAGTATCGTGCATGGCTCTGGCAGGATGATGTAAAGGTACGTTGAGCGCAGTAAAATTGTAATAGTCTGTTTCAATTTCTGGGCCTTCTTTAAACTGAAATCCCCTTAGAATAAAAAACTGTTCGATAATTTGTCGCGTTTTAGTCACTGGATGTAAATTACCGACTCGCTCACCTCGACCCAGCAATGTGACATCAACTGTTTCACTCGCTAATTTTCTTTCTATTTCTAGAGTAGCCAGCGTTGCAAAACGTTCTTTAATTAATGTTTGTAGTTCTGTTTTAATTTCATTAACCTTTTGGCCAAAATGCGGCCTTTGGTCAGGTGATAATTGTCCTAAACCTTTTAGACAATCAGTCAAAAGACTTTTTTTACCTAAATAACTCGATTTAACTCGCTCAAGCTCCAATGAGTTATTTGCAGCAAGGATAGCTGTTTTTGCTTCTTCCAAAAGGGTTGTTAGCGCTTCAGATGACACAGTCGAATTCCGGGTTATCTTAAATTTTTTAATGATGATAATCTTCTGGTATATTGCCACATATGAAACCAAATACAAGCTCCCACAATTTTTTCGTTCTCACAAAACAAAATCTTGCTTTCTGGCTTCTTGCTAGCATTTTGCTATTTGCTTTTCTCGGTAGTCGAGAAATTTGGACGCAAGAATGGCGATGGGGAGAAATTGTTCGCTGGATGTTATTACATCATGATTACTTTCATCCCACTCTTTCAGGCCAACTCTATTTTGACAAACCACTGGTCTCTTATTGGTTAATGCTCGCCATCACTAAACTGACTGGCCAATTATCTACCTTTAACATTCGACTACCTTCAGCTATAGCCGGCTTGATTAGTATAGTTTGCCTCTATCAAATCAGCGCTGTATGGCAAAATCGCAAGATAGCAAGCATTGCTACCGTGATGTTAACTACTAGTTATTATTTTATCTTTTGGGCAAGAACCGCTAGCAGTGATGCACTCAATTTAGCAGGCATTCTCTGTGCAGTAGCATGGTATTTTTCTAAACGTGAACAACCAGGATGGATAAATTACAGTGTTTTTTTGCTGATATTAGCGCTAACAGCATTATTGAAAGGTTTAGTTGCTATTGCGATCACCCTACTCATAATCGCGCCAGACTTTTTTAAAAAGGCGAGGACAGGGACAATAAATTATTGGAAATTATTGCTCGCGTTTTTGCCCGCTATTTTTATCTATCTTTTACCCTTCTGGCTAACGAGCTTAGAAAACCATACTACATTCAATCAAACTGGTTTATATGAAGTTTATCGAGAAAATATTCTAAGATTTTTTCAGCCTTTTGATCATAAAGATCCCATTTATACTTATTTTATTTATCTACCTATTTATCTATTACCGTGGACCCCATTTTTCTTAATCGCAATTTATCAATTACCAAAACGTTGGTATAGTTTGACTCTAGCGACTAAACAACTAGTGATTGCTAACGTTTGCCTATTTTTATTTCTTACCTTAAGTGGTTCACGTCGCAGCTATTACATCTTACCTATGCTACCTTTCGCTATTTTGTTTACCGCCGAATGGATAAGTCTCTCACAAATGCGGATTAAATTTGCTTACTACACAGCAAGCATTAGTTTTCTAGTATTATTTAGTTGGTTTATTTTGCTCCAGCCACTTTATTATAGTGATGGTGGATTGCTTAAATTTAGCGAACAATTAACGAGCTTAACTACACAACAAGCACCGAAAAAAATTTGGCATGTGGCTTTTTTAGACACAGATAATCGGTTGTCTTTTTATTTACCCAACTATGAAATGACTTTTTTAAAAAACCATACCATTGATTCAAACACTCTGTTTAAACAATATGATATTTTAATCACACGAGAAGCTTATCTGAAGAGAATAAAAAATTTGCACTTGCACCGGATCATGTTGACACAACCGCATCGTGGTAATCGGTGGTTTGCACAAACCGCTCGAGATGCACCAGTTGCTGTTTTTTTGAAATAAAGGCTAAGGATATTCTATGGCTACCATTTTAATTGTTTATTACAGCCGCTTCGGCGGGGTTGCAAAAATGGCGCACTATATTGCTCATGGAATTGATGAAGTAACAGGTGCTACCGCTAAAATTCGTACAGTGCCAGCCGTTTCAACTGTTACTGAAGCAATTGAAGAAACTATCCCAGAAAAAGGTCCACCTTACGCTACTTTAAACGATCTTGAAACTTGTGATGCGCTTATCTTGGGAAGCCCTACCCGATTTGGCAATATGGCAGCACCACTTAAATATTTTTTGGATGGCACTAGTTCATTATGGTTATCAGGTGCGCTCTCTGGCAAACCTGCTGCAGTTTTCAGCTCATCAGGAGCTTTACATGGCGGGCAAGAAACTACGCTATTAAGTATGATGTTGCCACTTCTTCATCATGGAGCAGTTTTAGTGGGGCTTCCTTTTACTGAACCAGATTTAATTAATACCCAAAGCGGTGGAACACCTTATGGACCAACCCATGTCGCAGGACTTGAAAATCAGCTACCAATTACTGACGAAGAACAAAGACTTTGTAGCGCATTAGGTAAACGCGTTGCACAAGTAACACTATGCTTAACGCAATTTAAGCACCTTAGTTCATGAAAGAAGACGTGTGAGTAACCAAAAGATCAAAAATACCACTGAAACAGAAAGAATTACTCTCACAATTGCAGTAGCTCCTTCTGAATAATGTACTTTGACCTGTTCGGCTAAAGAAAGTTCATCTTGTCCGAGTAATTGTTTTTCAATTCGCTTAGTGAGATTTCTCGCCTCAAAGAAGCACAATAAACTAGACAAGAAAAATGGCATGAAAATAATGAGCACATGATAAATAGCAGAATTGTTATGAGTATCAAGCCACCACTCTACTGCAAATACTGCATCGGGAAGAGGATAAATTAAACCCAAAAATACATGTGGTATTAAATAGATAGAAAATGTCAAAAGACATAATCCCAAAAGTTGAAGAAAAAAACCAATGATATACATCAGGTTGAATTCAGGGGAAGGTTTCATATATTTTCCATAATTTAAAAGTTAGCGCTAACATTTTTTTCCTACAGCGCAGATTTTTACACTCAGGTTGTCATGCCAGCGTAGGCTGGCATGACAGTCTTTATTTAACTTTCTTCATTGTGATCCTTATTTTCTTCAACTTTCACTTCTGCTTCAGTTTCACTTGCTGCTCGTGGCTCTGGCACATGTTGCAAAGCCAATTCAAGCACTTCATCAATCCAGCGAACCGGCATGATTTCTAACCCATGTTTAATATTCTTTGGAATTTCTTTTAAATCACGCTTATTCTCATGCGGAATAATCACCATTCTTAATACCACCACGATGTGCTGCCAATAATTTTTCTTTCAACCCACCAATCGGCAATACTTCGCCACGCAAGGTAATTTCACCTGTCATTGCATACATCTGCTCGCACAGGAATTTTTGTTAATGCAGAAACCAATGCAGTACACATGCCAATGCCTGCACTAGGTCCATCTTTAGGTGTTGCACCTTCTGGCACGTGAACATGAATATCATGTTTTTCATAAAAATCTTCAGGAATACCTAGCCTATGCAGCACGACTACGTACAACAGTCATAGCAGCTTGAATGGATTCTTGCATGACTTCACCCAATTGTCCTGTATAAGTTGCTTTACCTTTACCAGGAATAGCTGCAGCTTCAATAGTCAACAATTCACCACCAACTTCAGTCCATGCTAAGCCATTCACTTGACCAACTTGATCACGTGCTATCCACTAAGCCATAACGAAACCGTCTAACGCCTAAATATTTTTCCAAGTTTTTGCGGTGTAATTAATGCTTTCTTTTCTGTTGGCTTTAATTAAAATTTCTTTAACCACTTTACGGCAAATTTTGAAATTTCACGTTCCAGATTACGCACACCTGCTTCGCGCGTATAATAACGAATAATATCCAGACAGCACTGCTTCAGTAATATTAATTTCGCTTGCTTTTAAACCATTTGCTTCAATTTGTTTAGGTACTAAATGCTCATGCAATATTATTTTTTCATCTTCGGTATACCCAGCAATACGAATAACTTCCATACGATCAATAATGCGGTGGAATATTTAACGTATTAGCTGTTGCAATAAACATCACTTCAGATAAATCATAATCCACTTCTAAGATAATGATCATTAAAAGTATGATTTTGTTCAGGATCTAAAACTTCAAATAATGCTGAAGCAGGATCGCCACGAAAATCCATTGCCATTTTATCAATTTCATCTAACATAAACAATGGATTCTTAACCCTGTTTTTGCAATTTCTGCATAATTTTGCCTGGCATAGCACCAATATAAGTTCGACGATGTCCACGAATTTCAGCTTCATCGCGCACTCCGCCTAAAGACATGCGAACAAATTTACGTCCAGTTGCATTGGCAATAGATTGCCCCAAAGATGTTTTACCAACACCAGGCGGCCCAACCAAACAAAAAATAGGGCCTTTTAATTTTTTTACGCGTTGTTGAACTGCTAAATATTCAATAATTCGTTCTTTAACTTTTTTCAAGCCATAATGTTCTTTCTTCAAGAATTTTTCGCTTTCTTCAAATCATACGCTAACTTACTACGTTTTTTCCAAGGTAAATTTAATATCCAATCTAAATAATTGCGTGAAACTGTCGCTTCAGCTGACATCGGCGACATCATTTTAAGTTTATTAAATTCAGCTTTCGCTTTTTCTTTTGCTTCTTTCGGCATACCTGCTTTTTCAATTCTCTTTGCAAGTTGTTCAATTTCATTAGGACATTCTTCCAATTCACCTAATTCTTTTTGAATGGCTTTCATTTGTTCGTTTAGATAATATTCACGTTGAGTTTTTTCCATTTGGCGTTTTACACGTCCACGAATCCGTTTTCCACTTGCAATAAATCAATTTCAGTTTCAATCAATCCCAACAAATATTCTAAACGTTGTGCTGATTTTCAATTTCTAAAAGTTTTTGTTTCTCTTCCAATTTTAACCGGCATATGCGCTGCAATGGTATCTGCTAACCGATCAGGATCTTCAATATTGCTAAGAGAAGTTAAAATTTCTTGCGGAATTTTTTTATTTAATTTAACATATTGCTCAAATTGCGTCAATCACTGAACGTTTTAATACTTGCAATTTCACGTATCCTCCACCGGCGCAACTAGTAGCTCAATATCAGCAGCTAAATAATCTTCATGAGAAATAAATTTTTTGATCTTTGCCGCTCTGCACTCCTTCAACTAATACTTTTACCGTACCATCAGGCAATTTTAACAATTGCAGAATATGTTGCAACTGTACCGACTTTATAAATATCTTTCAGTGAGGTTCATCTTCTGCGGCATTTTTTTGCGCCACCAACAAAATTTGCTTATCACCAGCCATAGCAACTTCTAGTGCTTTAATAGATCTTTCACGACCAACAAATAAAGGAATAACCATATACGGATAAACCACCACATCCCGTAACGATTAACACCATCATTTCTTCAGTACTTGCGTACAAGTTCATTCATTGAAAAATCTCTTTATTGTTGTCAGCTTTAAAAAGTATTGAACTAACCTACTCTGTCAGCTACCGCCTTCTTGGCGTTTCTCTTGTGTGCTCACCATAAATCAAAATCGGACCATGATTCGCCATGAATACATGCTTCATCAATCACGACTTTTTGTACATCATCCTGACGAAGGTAAATCATACATCATATCTAATAAAACTTTTTCTAAAATCGACCGCAACCCACGCGCTCCAGTTTTCGATCCACGGTTTTTTTAGCAACTGCTAGCAATGCATTCTCACTAAATTCAAGATCAACATTCTTCCATTTTAAACAGTTTGCGATATTGTTTGGTTAGTGCATTTTTAGGTTCGGTTAGAATACTCACTAAAGCATCCATATCAAGCTCTTCTAATGTTGCAACCACTGGCAATCGACCAACAAATTCAGGAATTAAACCATATTTAATTAAATCTTCTGGTTCAACCTGACGCAACATTTCACTCATTTCTTTAGATCTTTCTTTACTATGAACATCTGCAGAAAAACCAATCCCTGATTTTTCTGAGCGTTCACGAATAACTTTTTCAAGCCAGAAAAAGCACCCCCACAAATAAATAAAATATTGGCGGTATCAACTTGAATAAATTCTTGTTGCGGATGTTTACGTCCACCTTGAGGAGGAACAGAAGCAATTGTTCCTTCAATCAATTTTAATAAAGCTTGTTGAACACCTTCACCTGAAACATCGCGTGTAATGGAAGGATTATCAGATTTACGTGAAATTTTATCAATTTCATCAATATAAACAATACCTGTTTGTGCTTTGCTCAACATCATAATCACATTTTTGCAACAATTTTTGAATAATATTTTCAACATCTTCGCCAACATAACCTGCTTCAGTCAATGTGGTTGCATCAGCCATAGCAAAAGGAACATTTAAAAAACGTGCTAAAGTTTCAGCCAACAAAGTTTTACCGCTACCAGTTGGACCAATCAATAAAATATTACTTTTAGCTAAGTTCAATATCATCATCTGCAGCTTTTATAATAAAGCGTTTATAATGATTATAAACAGCAACCGATAAAACTTTTTTGGCATGGGTTTGTCCAATGACATATTCATCAAGTGTTTTATGAATTTCGTTGGGGTTTAGGTAACTTATTTCCATTTTCCTGAATGGATTGTGTCATGCACTTCTTCTCGCAATAATATCATTACATAAGTTCAACACATTCATCACAAACATAGACGGAGGGGCCCGCAATTAATTTACGAACTTCATGTTGGCTTTTACCACAAAAAGAACAATGTAATGACTTTATCGCTACTCTTTCCGTTTTTATCATTTCGCTCATAGATTTAACAACCTCTTAATTTAGATATAGCACATCTTATGTACAATGATGATGAGTTATGAAATAACTATTTATACTTACTGATGTAGCTACTACGTTTCTATCATAATACTTTATCAATTAATTCCATAATCCAGCAGCTTCTGTCGCCACTCATAAAATTATCACGTTCAGTATCCATCATAATTTGTTCAGGGGTTTTATTAGTATGCTTTGCCAAAATATTATTTAAACGTCTCTCGAATTAACAGCGTTTCTTCGGCATGAATCGCAATATCAGTTGCCTGTCCTCGATAGCCGCCTAAAGGTTGATGAATCATCATACGCGAATTTGGCAAACAATATCGCTTTCCCTTTGCTCCACCGCGCAAGTAATAAAGCACCTGCACTTGCTGCTTGACCAATACACAAAGTGCTTACATCTGGCTTAATAAATTGCATGGTATCGTAAATAGCAAGGCCTGCAGTCACTACACCACCAGGAGAATTAATATAAAGATGAAATATCTTTATCAGGATTTTCAGATTCTAAAAACAACAACTGCGCAATCACTAAATTAGCCATGTGATCTTCAATTTGACCGAATAAAAAGATGATTCGTTCTTTCAGTAAGCGTGAATAAATATCATAAGAACGCTCACCTCGTGCAGTTTGTTCAACAACCATAGGAACCAACCCACTGGCATTAGAAAACGGAATTTCGGTATCAGATTGATTAAACATTTTAGTATCCAGTAATTTGATTTATTTCATAACTGCTCGCCCCCCCGCCTACGTGCCGCTGCCGAGGGTGAGTAATTACTTTATTTCTTTTACTACTTAAACATCTCATTATAGTTTACTTCCCGATCAATAATTTTCACTACCTTTAACAGTTCATCTACTGTTTGTTCTTCCAATATATTCGCCTGAAGCCGCAGCAAAAATTCTCTGTTTTGATAATATTGTTTAGCCATTTCAGCGGGATTTTCAAACATAGCAACCATTTCTTCAACTTTGGCGCGAAGCCTTTCTACATCAAGCTTCACCTGATAAGCCTTAATGGCCTCAGACAATAGTAACCCCATTTTTACTCGTCGCTCTGCCTGCTGGCGCTGCTCAATCGTTGCATCATCATGACGATGCCCATCATCATCAGTAGCTTGAGGGTGAAGGATACGATGAAGTTCTTCCTCAATTAAAGATCCGGGAAGATCAAATTGATTCGCCTCCATTAATTTTTCCCATAATTGATTCTTCATATCAGTCTTTACAAGCTGATTCGCTTCGCGTTGAACATGTTCACGAACATTTTCTTTTAATCCAGCAACCCCATCTTTAATCGCCAGTTTTTCTGCTAATACTTCATCTGATGGCAATTGAGCCTCCAAAACCTCCAATACTTGAATGGTGAATTTGGCAGGTTTACCAGCAATACTTGCATCAAAATAAGGATCGGGGAAGGCTAAGTGTAAAATGACTTCATCACCTGCTTTCGCGCCTATTAATCCTTCTTCAAAGCCTGGAATCATAGTTCTAGCGCCCAATTCCGCAGGAAGTCGATGCATATCCTTGATAGACGCTCCAGTTACATCAACTTTCACATCTAAAAATAACTTATCACCCTCAACTGCAGAGCGCTCAACAAGGATCCAATCCGCTTGTTGTTTACGTAGACGTTCAATCACCTCTTCAACATTTTCATCAGAAATACTCACTATTTTTCTTTCGATTGAGATCTGGTGAAGATCAGCCAATGTAATCTCGGGACGTATGTCAAATACTACTTCATAGCGCAAAGGTTCTTTTTTTGCAGCTTGAAAAGTTTTAACTCGCGGATTACTTACCGGCTCTAATTGTTGTGCAGCTAACGCTTCTTTTAAGCTCTTATGCCAGAGTTCTTGAATAACCTCATTAAAGACTCCTTCACCATAGCGCTCTTCAATAATCTTGTGAGGGATTTTTCCTTTGCGAAACCCATCTATGCGAGTAGTTTTGCTCAATTGTTCAATGCGTTTCTCCACTTCGGCCGTAATTTCATTAGCAGGAACTTCAACAAATAATTCGCGTCCAAGTGGACTTACAGTTTTTAATTGCACGGCCATGGAGGTGATTTCTCCTATTTTAAGGTTATGGTGCGAAAGGAGAGACTCGAACTCTCACAGGTTACCCCACTGGAACCTAAATCCAGCGCGTCTACCAATTCCGCCACTTTCGCTAAACTGGCTATTAAACCTCAACCCTGCTAAAGGTTGCAACCATTACCTATGTGCCAAAAATGTTTGGATGCCGCGGACAAGCCGCGGCACGTAGGTGGTAGGGCACATAGACCACCCCCCTTAGTCAAAATGTACAACCCACCCCATTTCACCAGACTTTGCTGCAAACTGTTCTGCAATACACAATTGTGTACCCACTAAAACCTGAGCCAACTTACCATTAATATAAATCAAAGGAATCCGGCCACGTTCCCACGGAGAGATCTTCCAATCTTGCAGCCATTTTTTAAGACTACGCGTATGTCCATAGCCTTCTGGCTGAATGACTTCACCCCCCTGTCGAAAACACACTTCCACCCTCCCTGAAGGATCAATCAAATCCACGCGAATACCATAACCTTGTTTTTGTTCTGCAATCAACGCGCCAGTTTCCAATGACAATGGCTCCGCCAAGTTCCAGGTAAATTTTTTTGCAGATGACTCAAGATAAGGATTGGGTAATACATAAAGAAAATCTAGATAGCGCCGCAGCTGAATGGTAGACCAACACAGTTTAGGGCAAGCATCCTGGCGTACATTAATAAAACACTCCTCAAATTGGTGTAAATGTACTCGCCCTGGTAGCGGAAAACCTTGGCTTTTTAACCAAAACCGTAAAACATTATGACGTCTACTACGAGACAACAAGCGCAGTTGAGCCAGGTTTAATTTATACCCGTCGATATGCCCCTGTGCAACCTTAGCGAAATCTTGTGCAGCAAGTTCCTGAATTAATAATTCACTTTCAGCACAATATCTAGCGCTTTGGCTAACACCATGCACCAAATGAGGCCAACGAATCTTTAATGAGGAAACAACTTGGTGTCGAAGATAGTTTCGATCAAAGTGAGTTGCAGCATTACTTTCATCCTCCACCCATTTCAATTCGTGTAAAGTTGCATAGGCGAAAAGTATATCTCGCGGCAATGAAAGTAGTGGTCTCCATAAAAAACCTTGACCTAAAGGTTTAACAACTGGCATGGCAGACAATCCTTTAGTTCCCGCCCCTCTCAATAGCTGCAGCAAAAAAGTTTCTGCCTGATCGTCTGCATGATGCGCAGTGGCTAAATAATCATTATTTGCTATACAAGATTTAAAAGCTTCATAGCGGACATTGCGCGCCGCTTCTTCCAGATTACGTTTGGCTTTGGCTGCAACTTTTACGGTTAATACCTGGCAATTTATTTTAAGATTTTGACAAACCGCTTTACAATGTGTCGCCCATTCATCAGCTTTTGCACTGAGTCCATGATGTACATGCACAGCATTGAGCAAAAATTGATATTCTTTTTGTAGCTCTGAAAGAGCGTGTAGCAATACATGCGAATCAATTCCGCCGCTATACGCCACCCAAATTTGTTTGCCAAAATCAATATTACTAAGTTGCTGTTTAAGAGCTTTAATGACGACTGATGGCATTAGCTAATTCCACATAATCTTTGACAGATAATACTTCGGGCCTAAGATTATTTTCTATTTCAACTATTTCCCAAATTTGCGGCTTTACCCAATTTTTGAGTGCATTTCTTAACGTTTTACGCCGCATGCCAAAAGCCTGTTTGACAATATTCGCAAACAATTCAAAATCGAGCGCGACATAGGGCAACTTGGTATGGGGAACTAAACGCACTACTTTTGATTCCACTTTCGGTGGCGGCAAAAATGCAGAGGGTGGAACGAGCAATAAAGCAGTCACAGCGCATCGATATTGAATCATCACGGTTAAACGCCCATAATCTGGTGAGCCAGGTTGTGCTGCCAATCGATCAACCACTTCTTTTTGCAGCATAAAATGCATATCTTGAATATGCTCAGCATAGTGCAATAAATGAAACAACAATGGTGTTGAAATATTATAAGGTAAATTACCCACCACACGCATATGTCCTGATTTGACTAACTGCAAAAAATCAAATGATAAAGCATCTTCAGCATAGATCGAAATTTTCCCTACTTTGTCACACGCTTCCTTCAAGCTTGGAATCAAGTCAATATCCAACTCAATTGCACTCAGCTCCTTGATCTGCTTAAGCAGAGGTACTGTTAATGCTCCCGTTCCTGGACCAATTTCAACTATATTATCCAACGGTTTGGGATCAATAAGGGAAACTATCTGCTCAACAATTGCTGTATCCTGTAAAAAATGCTGTCCAAAGCGTTTGCGTGGTATTAAAATATAGCTCATGTAATGTGGCCTTAAAATTGCGAGCGCCCCCCGTGAGGCCGTCATTGCGCGGCTTGCGCTGTTTGCAAGCCGCGGCAATCCAGAAACTATAGTAGTGTATTGTATAAATGGAACCTATGAAAAAATGAAGTACATATTAGCCTTTTTTATCGGTTTTGCATTAGGCGCCGGAACTTTATCTTTACTGTTTGTTTTCCCGATTGGATTAAGCTTGGCAGCAACCATCGGATTATTTATCGGATTAGCCATTGTTACGGGTCTTTTAGCTGATTTTCTAGTCTGGTTGTGGCCGAAAATATTTCCTACAAAAGTAAAAACTGAAGAAATAAAGGAGAATTTCACGGAAAATAGGGAAAAGCTGTTAGATAAAGTAGAAGAAACGGTAGAAATTGCAACACAGCAAGAGATTGCTACTAAATTATCGGAAAGAGAAGCCGTTGTGCAATGGCTTCGCGAGAATATTACTACTGCAACCAAAGAAGAAATCACTCAAAGGCTCACACTACTTTATCAACTACGCCAATACTATTCAGTTTCAACAGAAGAGTATAAAGAAGAATTGCAAAAATATATTAACAATTATGACAAATCTGATCTTCCATATCCATTTAAAAGTACTAAAAACCCATCCGATGAGGATTTTACTGAGCATTTTAATAGCCATGAGCAAAGCTATGAAAAAGCCACATTGTTACTCTTAGAAGGCTTACTCATTTCAGATATACTATTTGCGCACATTGAAACAAAAATCACTCAAGAAAAATCCAAGCCAGCAGGGGAAAAAAATCTCATTACGCCTAAGGAGTTCGTTTCGATATTAGTAGGCCAAGGTCCAGAGTCGGTTTACGCGGGTTTATTTCGGGGAATCTGTGGATATCCAGTGAAATCTCTCTTTACAAGAACGCATGGGGAGCCACTACAGAACCAATCCATATGCAAGCAGGTATTCGCCACACCACCTGCCGAAGGCTCTGCTTCAAATTCTTCAGCAAGCCAGACTTGGCGCTGGGGATTTATGCATAACCATTTTACTGAATATGGCTTATATGGCAGCTACTCTACGCCCTTTTGGCGAATGAATAGAAAACAAAAAGTTATTCAACCTCTTGATAAAGGAGGGGAAGAAAATCATCAGCAATACTACGGGCGATTTTTCCGTTTTAGTAAGGAAAGCATGTCTAGGCAACATACTAGCAACTATTCCACCATGCAATTAGTTCCTATGACGAATCCGTTAGCAGCTGCATTTTTAACCACTTTTGGGGGAGATGAGAGATTTTACAAATTGACTTCAATGCTCCCAACAGAAAACTTTCCACCAAAAGAGGATGATAATGTTTTTGCTTGGCATTTTGGCAATGGGTGCAGTTAATTCTCTAGCAGCTTAGCGTCCGTTTCAACTTACATTTTTTACCAATTGAAATATCGACTGCGCACATTTGATTGTGGCTCTGAAACTATCAACATTCGCACTACCTGTTCCGGCAAGATTCAACGCAACTCCATGATCGACCGAAGTGCGAATAAACGGTAATCCTAGCGTGACATTAACCACATGATTAAATGCGGCATATTTTAGTACTGGTAACCCCTGATCATGGTACATCGCCAAAACGACATCAGCATTTTGCAAATATTTCGGAATAAAAATCGTATCGGCAGGAAAGGGTCCAGCCAGATCAAATCCTTCTGCCTTAAGTTGACTGATCACCGGAATAATAATATCTATTTCTTCTCGCCCTAAATGCCCTCCTTCACCTGCATGTGGATTTAAGCCACAAACCAAAATACGTGGATTAGCAATAGCAAACTTTCCGATCAATTCAGCACGCAAAATACGCAGAGTTTCGGCTAATAATGGCTGAGTAATTGCCGGTGATACTTTAGATAAAGGAATATGAGTAGTCGCTAGAGCAACCTTTAATTCATCACTCATCAGCATCATGACTACCCGTGAAACATTAGCCATTACTGCTAAAAACTCGGTATGTCCGCTAAATGCTATCCCCGCTTCATTGATTATGCCTTTATGAACTGGGCCAGTGACTAAAGCTGAAAATTGGCCAGTCAAACAACCTTGCGCCGCTATTTTTAACGTTGCTAATACATAATCTGCATTCAGAACATTTAGTTGGCCAGCTTGACAAGGTGCTTTAAGCGGAACAGGAAAAACTGCTAAATGACCAGGGACACTGTTAAACGGCTGGTTAAGGCCAACGGATTGAATCGCAATAGGTAGGTTTAGCTGTTCTGCGCGTTGTTTGAGCAAATCAGGATCAGCTATCACAATACAATTTGATAGGTCTTCAAGACTCGCTAACTGAACAATAATATCAGGGCCAATACCAGCTGGTTCGCCTGGTGTAATGACTAATGGCTTGGCCTTTTGTACCTGTACAGACCCAAAATTATTATTGCTCATAAAATGACTTCACAGTAGAATTACGCCTCTTTATAAGCATCTGGCTATGTAGCTCAGCTGGTTAGAGCGCGGCACTCATAATGCTGAGGTCGGTGGTTCGAGTCCACCCATAGCCACCAATTCTATATGACAGTTATTTGTCATTATTCGTTCCCGTTAATGTTGGAACAAATGACTGAGCGGAGGATTGTTGTTCTAGGTTCGTCTCATCATCGCCTTCTTTAACCTGCCTAAACATAGGACCGTGGAAATCTGAATGCTCATACTTGAGTGTTTCTCGTATTTCTGCTTCCACTTCTGAGTATATTCTAGCACCTCTCACACCTTCTACGTTTCTGTGATTAATATCTCTATCAGTATATCTTAATTTGTCACGAACTCTTCCGTCGTCACCTCCCGGTAGTTCAATCAGGTTATCTCCATTGGGGCCCCGATTCAAACAAGATAGTAAGTGATCAACTGCAATGTAAGCTAACATAAGTCCAGCGAAAGTAGCTGCAGATATGGTTAACACAAATCCTAAGCCCGGTATCAGGTTTGCTAATAGAATGAGCATAAGCATATAGCACCCAAAAGATACTACGGGGGTACCAAAATGCGAGAAGAAGGATGCCAGATTATTCAGCGTACCATTTTGATAATTAAACTTTCCGGCACGGATACTGGTGGCTATAGGAGAAGTGATACAGCAACCAATAAAATAAACAGATTTAACTATTGCTGCACCCAGGCTAGTAAGACCGTAGGCAAGCCCATAACCAACAGCCGATAATCCTTGCGCTTCATCGTATCCTGCTTTTGCATTGCGGTTAGCCCAGAAAAGTAGCTGAGCTATCATATCCGGTAGCACTTCCGTAACCAGCTTTGCGATATTGATCGCCAACCTTGGGAGAAAAAACACAGTATCAATTAGCATAATCAAAGCGGCTTTAGGCTTACTCAGCTCGCTATGACCCGCTCCCAACCAATGGCTCCACCAGTCGATTTTCTCTCTGCCTTCAATTTGTCGTTGAATTTTTCGTTTCGTCGTTGGCAAAGCAAATTCCATTAACGCTGCTTTTAACGTTAATTCACTTGACTCAGTAAAATCGCCACCATCGTAAATATTCAGGTAAACGCGAGACCAAACGTGTTTTACGATATTAGCAACTTTTGATTTGCTCTTTACTGACGATTCTTCAGCACTGCTATCCTCGTCCTTCCCTGACAGTATTACAGCACTTTCATCATATTTTCTACCGGAATCTGTATCCACTAGATTATCCTCCTGTCTAGTCTGCTAGTCTATGGTTAATAATAAATTTTGGATATTCTATCACAAATAATAATGAGTAGTGCATTTACAAACTGCTTTGCAGGGGCAGGGCAATTGCGTCAAAATTGAAGCGAAGTATAAGTTAAAACTAAGCGTCCCCTCTCCCAGCCCGAATGTTGAAAAGAGCTGTGATTTGGTTCTGGGAGAGGGTCAGGGTGAGGGAAAACCACAGGACGATGTAAGCATAAATCCTCCTAAAGAACCTCAGAAAACCGCAACAGAACAGATAGCAAAGTTGATTCACTTTCCCTCACCCTGGCCCTCTCCCAGAATAAAACTCGAAGATTTCTTTATGCTTTGGGGCTGGGAGAGGGGACGCTTAGTTTTAACTTCTACGGTTACGTTGCCTTCTCAATAAATGCTTGAATACATCTCTGGCGCAATTGCCATGGTGGCATTCGTTCAGGCATGTTGCACAACCCTTTCTGACTCGATATAATCCGCGCGAGCATGGTAGAAATCCATATAATATCTTTAAGTTAAGATTCGTAAAAACAAAACCTGATCAAAAAATTGCTTAACCTTCGCTGGACAAAGTATTTAAGTTTACAGTGCCTATTAGTACTGCTAATCACCCTGATATTTTGGGGTATTTTCAACAGTAAAATAGCGCTTGCTGCTATGATTGGCGGGCTGATAAGCTTAAGTTCCAATTTAATTTTCGCAGGTTGGTTCTTTGCTGTTTTTGGGGTTGCGCAAAAATCTAAAAAAATATTAAGCGCATTTTATGTGGCAGAAGGGCTAAAAATCTTTTTTACTGCCATCTTTTTTACTATAGCCATATTATATTTGCCGCTACCATTATGGCCATTATTTGTGTCGTACCTTATCGTGCACGTGAGCTTTAGTTTAATTAGCCTGCTCTCGTAAACTCGTCATTGCGAGGGTCGCTTGCGACCCGTGGCAATCCAGTAAAAATGACCGCCTCACGGGCAGAGGCTAAACTCGTATATTTTGGTTAATATTATGAACGACAACGAACCAATAACTGTCACTACCTACATCCAGCACCATTTGCAAAACTTAAATTTTAACCTTAAGACGATGCAATTTGGCAGTGATGGTTTTTGGACATTACAGCTAGATACTCTGTTTTTTTCTATCCTTCTGGGTTGCTCTTTTTTATTGGTTTTCAGAAGCGCCGCACGAAAAGCTACTTCAGGCATACCAGGTAAATTACAAAACTTTGTCGAAACCATTGTCGAATTTGTTGACACCCAAGTTAAAGATACTTTCCATGGCCGAAATAATTTAATTGCTCCATTAGCACTAACGATTTTCGGTTGGGTATTTTTAATGAATTTGATGGATCTCTTGCCAGTCGATCTTTTACCCACGCTTGCTAAAGAGGCAGGCATCAAGCATCTTCGCGTTGTTCCCACAACCGATCCTAATTTAACTTTTTCGCTGTCATTTACTGTGTTCCTGCTCATTATTTTCTACAGTATTAAAATTAAAGGCTTCCATGGCTGGATTAAAGAATTGACTTGCGAGCCATTTGGAATTTATTTTCTACCGATCAATTTAGTTTTAAAACTGGTAGAAGAAATCGCTAAACCACTATCGCTTGCACTACGATTATTTGGTAATTTATACGCCGGTGAATTAATTTTTATTCTCATTGCTTTATTGCCATGGTGGATTCAATGGCCGCTAGGTGGAGTGTGGGCTATTTTCCATATTTTAATTATTATTTTACAAGCCTTTATATTCATGATGCTTACTATTGTTTACTTGAGTTTGGCGCATGAATCTCATTAAAAAATCAATCAAAAAACACGAGGAGAATCTATGGAAATTGCGAATTTAATTGCCCATGTTCAAGGTATGACAGCTATTGCAGTAGCTTTATTGATTGGCTTAGGTGCATTGGGAACTGCGATAGGCTTTGGTTTGTTAGGCGGTAAATTTCTAGAAGGGTCTGCAAGACAACCTGAAATGGTTCCTATGCTGCAAGTTAAAATGTTTATCGTCGCTGGTCTACTTGATGCGGTAACCATGATCGGTGTGGGTATTGCCTTATACTTTACATTCGCCAGCCCATTTGCAGCACGCGTACTTGAGATTGCCGCTCAATACGGATTAAAAGCCGCTAGCTAATTTAAATTATTATTGTAGGAGCATAATAAAAATGAATCTAAACGCGACATTACTTGGGCAAATGATCACATTTGCTTTATTTGTATGGTTTACCATGCGATACGTTTGGCCGCCTATTACTAAGGCACTACACGATCGCCAAAAGAAAATTGCTGAAGGTTTAGCATGCGCTGAACGTGGCGTTCACGAGCTTGAGCTTGCGCAACAAAAAGCGAAAGAACAATTGCGCGAGGCAAGAACACATGCCGCAGAAATTATTGATCAAGCCAACAACCGAGCAATACAAATTATGGAAGAAACACGTGCACAGGCTCATCTTGAAGCTGAGCAAATTATGACTATGGCTAAAGAACAAATTCAGCAACAAATGGAATTGGCTAAACAAGCTTTGCGCCAACAAATTGTGGAAATTGCAATTAGTGGTGCGGAACTCATTTTGAAAAAAAATATCGATAAAGCAGCAAATAGCGCATTAGTCGATAAGCTGATCACGGAGATTTAATCCAGTGGATACCAAAAGTATAGCCAGACCTTACGCTAAAGCTATCTTTGAGTACGCATGTCAAAGCAATCAGCTCGTCAACTACTCAACAGTTTTAAGCGTATTAGCTAAAACCATTGCTGATGCGCGTGTCTTAGCTTTACTTAAAAATCCTCAATTAGACGCAAAAGAATTCAGTAAAATATTGATTGATATTTTACAACAAAATTTTTGCGACAATGCGTTAAAAAATCTAATTAATTTACTGGCAGAAAAACAACGCTTAATTATCTTGCCAGAACTTTTTGAATTATTTGAAAGTCACCGTACTGCATACGAAAAAACGATTAAAACCCAAATTGTTTCAGCTTACCCGATATCAATTGAGCAACAAGAAAAATTAGCCACTGCGCTTAAAATTCGTCTACGCCGTAATGTAACTATTCAAACTGAAGTTGAGCCAGCATTATTAGGCGGCGCTATTATCAAAGTTGAGCGATCTCAACTTGGTGATAGATGGCTCAGTGAAAAACACGCTGGCAAGATTATTAACCATATTTATCTGCTCCATAGGAGGCCAACAATGCAACCCCTAAATCCTTCCGAAATTAGCGAACTCATTAAAGAGCGTATTACGCATTTTGATATTGGTGCTGAGGTGCGCACTGAAGGCACTATTGTCAGTGTTAAAGATGGTATTGTGCGTATTCATGGTCTAGACGATGTGATGCAAGGTGAAATGATTGAATTTCCCGGCATACGATAGTCACTTATGGTGTGGCATTAAATCTTGAGCGTGATTCAGTCGGCGCTGTGGTATTAGGTCGCTTATGAACATTTATCTGAAGGCCAAACAGTAAAATGTACTGGCCGAATTTTAGAAGTTCCAGTAGGCGAAGCATTATTAGGTCGTGTAGTCGATGCATTAGGTAATCCAATTGATGGCAAAGGCCCAATTCATGCACAAAATACTTCGCCGATTGAAAAAGTTGCGCCTGGTGTTATTTCGCGTCAACCAGTATCCAACCTTTGCAAACAGGTATTAAAAGCAATTGATGCCATGGTTCCAATTGGTCGTGGTCAACGTGAATTAATTATTGGTGATCGTCAAACAGGTAAAACAGCAATTGCAATTGATGCCATCATTAATCAAAGAGATACTGGCGTAAAATGTATTTATGTTGCTATCGGTCAAAAAGCTTCTTCCGTTGCAGCTGTGGTGCGTAAACTTAGAAGAACATGATGCAATGGCACATACCATTGTTGTTGCTGCAACTGCTGCTGATCCTGCAGCAATGCAATATATTGCTCCTTATGCGGGTTGTGCCATGGGTGAATATTTCCGTGATAAAGGTGAAGATGCATTGATTATTTATGATGATTTAACCAAACAAGCTTGGGCTTATCGTCAAATTTCATTATTATTACGTCGTCCACCAGGTCGTGAAGCTTATCCTGGCGATATTTTTTATTTGCATTCACGTTTATTGGAACGTGCTGCGCGTGTCAATGCAGACTTATGTTGAAAAAATGACCAAAGGTAGAAGTCAAAGGTAAAACAGGTTCATTAACTGCATTGCCAATTATTGAAACACAAGCAGGTGACGTATCTGCATTCGTTCCAACCAACGTTATTTCTATTACTGACGGTCAAATTTTCTTAGAAACTGATTTATTTAATTCAGGTATTCGTCCTGCTATTAATGCCGGTCTTTCGGTATCACGTGTGGGTGGTGCAGCACAAACTAAAATTATTAAAAAATTGGCTGGTGGTGTACGTATTAGCGCTAGCGCAATATCGTGAATTAGCAGCATTTTCGCAATTTGCATCTGATTTAGATGAAGCAACACGTAAACAATTAGAACGTGGTCAACGTATTACTGAAGTCATGAAACAAAAACAATATCAGCCATTGACTGTTGCTGAAATGGCACTGTCTTTATTTGCTGCAGATCAAGGGTTATTTAGATGATGTTGAATTAAATCGCATAACTGTTTTTGAACATGAATTACAAGCTTATGCACATACTTATCATGCTGAGTTTATGAAAGAGATTAATAAAACCGGTGATTACAATGATGATGTGATTGCAACAATTTAAGAAAATTATTGAAGAATTTAAAGTCTAAATTGAGCTGGTAGGTATATATCATGGCTGGCGCAAAAGAAATTCGCACAAAAATTCGCAGTATTAAAAATACGCAAAAAATTACGCGCGCGATGGAAATGGTTGCAGCAAGTAAAATGCGTAAAGCGCAAGAACGCATGCATGCACTCAAGTCCTTATGCAAAAAAAATTCGTATGGTGATTGGTCATGTAGCAAGCAGTGCCATTCAGAATATCGTCATCCTTATTTACAAACACGTGACATTAAACGTGTTGGTTTTATTATTGTTACCACCGATCGAGGTTTATGCGGTGGTTTAAATGCAAATTTATTAAAAACTGCTATTGCATGCTATGAAAGCATTGGCATGAAAAAGATGTTGAAATTGATTTATGTTTAATTGGCAGCAAAGCTGAAGCTTTTTTCAAACGTATCGGTGGCATATTGTTGGCAAAGCTGATCATTTAGGTGATACGCCCAAGTTTAGATGATTTAATTGGCATCGTCAAAGTAATGTTGGATGCTTATGATGATGGTAAACTTGATGCTTTATATATTGTCTCCAATGAATTTGTTAACACCATGAGTCAAAAACCACGCTATTCAACAATTATTACCTATTAGTTCCATCAGAAGATAAAACAATTAGAACATCATTGGGATTATATTTACGAACCTGATGCGAAAGAATTATTAGATATATTGTTAACACGTTACATTGAATCACAAGTGTATCAAGGAGTGGTTGAAAATATTGCTTGTGAACAAGCAGCGCGAATGGTTGCAATGAAAAATGCAACAGATAATGCAGGTGAATTGATTGAAGAATTGCAATTGGCTTATAACAAAGCCGACAAGCTGCGATTACACAAGAATTATCGGAAATTGTCGCTGGTGCAGCAGCAGTTTAAAAAAGTTTATCATGCCAGCGCAGGCTGCATGACAATTAGTGATGCCGAAATTGATTTTTTAACAAATAAGCTAACATTGCTGTCAAATAAATTGGGTTAGCTGGATACAGCCTACACTGACATGACAAGAATAAATTTTATTGAGAGAAATTAACTAAATGAATCATAGACGGAAAATTGTTGAAATCATCGGTGCAGTCGTTGACGTTGAATTTCCACGCGATGAAGTTCCCAAAATTTATGATGCGTTAAAAGTTGAAGAACATAATCTAGTCCTTGAAGTGCAACAACAAATTGGTGATGGTGTTGTACGAACCATTGCAATGGGAACAACCGATGGCTTGCGTCGCGGCTTACAGTCAACAATACTGGCAAACCTATTATCGTTCCTGTTGGCAAAGAAACACTTGGGCGAATTATGAATGTATTAGGAGATCCAATTGATGAAGCAGGCCCTATTGAAGCAGAAACATCATTTGCCTATTCATCGACCAGCACCAACGCTTTGAAGAACAAGCTGCAAATGAAGAATTATTAGAAACCGGCATTAAAGTGATTGATTTACTTTGTCCGTTTGCCAAAGGTGGTAAAGTTGGTTTATTTGGTGGTGCGGGTGTAGGTAAAACCGTCAACATGATGGAATTAATTCGTAATATCGCGATTGAACATAGTGGTTATTCCGTATTTGCGGGTGTGGGTGAACGTACTCGTGAAGGCAATGATTTCTATCACGAAATGAAAGAATCCAATGTATTAGATAAAGTAGCACTGGTATATGGTCAGATGAATGAACCACCAGGTAACCGTTTACGTGTTGCATTAACTGGTTTAACCATGGCGGAAAGTTTCCGTGATGAAGGCCGAGATGTATTGTTATTTATTGATAATATTTATCGTTATACTTTGGCAGGGGTTGAAGTATCTGCGTTATTAGGTCGTATGCCTTCTGCAGTAGGTTATCAACCAACACTTGGCTGAAGAAATGGGTGTGTTGCAAGAACGTATTACTTCCACCAAAACAGGATCGATTACTTCAGTTCAAGCAGTTTACGTTCCTGCAGACGATTTAACTGATCCATCGCCTGCAACAACATTTGCTCATTTAGATGCAACCGTTGTGTTATCACGACAAATTGCAGAATTAGGTATTTATCCTGCAATTGATCCATTAGATTCCACCAGCCGTCAATTAGATCCATTAGTAGTCGGTCAAGAACATTATGATGTTGCGCGTGCGGTACAAAAAATTTGCAACGTTATAAAGAATTAAAAGATATTATTGCTATTTTAGGTATGGATGAATTATCTGAAGAAGATAAACGAACTGTGATGCGCGCACGTAAAATTCAACGTTTCTTATCACAACCATTCTTCGTTGCAGAAGTATTTACCGGCTCACCAGGAAAATATGTTTCACTAAAAGAAACCATTCGTGGATTTAAAGGCATTATCAATGGTGAATATGATCATTTGCCTGAACAAGCATTTTATATGGTGGTGCACCATTGATGAAGCAGTGCTAAAGCTGGAACGTTACAATAAAACGAGATCTAAATGAGTATGACCATACGTGTTGAATTAGTCAGTGCCGAAGCTAAAATTTATTCTGGAACAGCTGAGTTGGTAATTATACCTGCTGAACTTGGCGAAATGGGTATTGCGCCTCGTCATGCACCTTTACTAACTTCATTAAAACCGGGCTGTATTCGCATTATTACTTCACAGGATAAAGAAGAAATCTTTTATATCAATGGCGGGTTAGCTGAAATTCAACCACATCTTGTCACTATTCTAGGTGATGTTACCGTACGCGCTAGCGATTTAGATGAAGCTGCTGCATTAGCCGCGAAAAAACAGGCAGAACTAGAATTAGCTAATCGCAAAACTGAACTTGATTATTCACATGCACTTGCTGAACTTGCTCAAGCAATGGCACAGCTACGCACGATTGCGCAGCTACGTAAGAAGCACCGGATTAAGTAGTCTATCCAGCAATACTATCTTACACTAGCAAACGAAGGTCCTGATTTAACTGTCACACGAATATTTTCACCTTCTTTTTTAACTTCTATACCCTGCTTAAGCTCTTCTTCACTGATTGGAAGCTGTTCACCAGCCTTAAACACTGAGGAAAATATAATATTTCCAGTTGAAGGTTCCGTAATTCCAAGTTGAGGCAAATTTTTACCCCTAGAAAAACTATACATTTTTTCTACTTTATATTCTTTAACCACAGTACCATCTTCGCTAAAATTTTGCTCAGGATTATCGCCAAAAAGATCTGATTTTAACCTGTCCACATTACTATTTATTTTCATCGCGTTAAGGGCAGTTTGAATACGTACCAAAATATTTTGGCAGACGTCTTTAAACGTACTCTTTTTATCATATGTCATGCTATTTTCATCATCACTTTTAACTTTGCTCCCTTCATGACCAACTGGCGATGAAAATTCTGCTTTGCGCTTTCGCAAGAGTAATAGAATAATACTCAAAACCACCAGAAAAACTGCTACTCCAGCTATTATTGCAATTATTGTTAACGGATCCATAATAAATACCTCCAATTCTATTATACAAAAAAATGCTAAAGTTGCGGCTGGATAACTTGCAATAATCCTTTAAACACTTTAGGTGTACCTGCAACAACGTTGCCACTTTCTAAAAATGTTTCAGCGCCATTAAAGTCACTGATAAGTCCGCCCGCTTCACGAATCAAAATAGCTCCTGCTGCAATATCCCATGGGCTTAATTTGAATTCCCAAAAACCATCTAAACGCGCACAAGCTACATAAGCCAAATCTAATGCTGCAGAACCGGCACGACGAATACCTGCCACTTCAACTGAAATTTTCTTAAACGTCTCTAAATAAATATCTAATAATTCATGATGACGAAAAGGAAATCCCGTACCAATTAACGAACCTGCAAGCTGGCGCTGTGGACTTACTCTGATACGATGATCATTTAAAAATGCGCCGCTCCCACGGGTAGCGGTAAAAAGCTCCTGTCTAACTGGATCATAAATTACACCATGTTCAATCCGCCCTTTATATTGAACAGCGATTGAAACTGAAAAATGCGGAAATCCATGGAGAAAATTTGTAGTTCCATCAATAGGGTCAATAATCCAAACATAATCATCACCGCGTATGTAACCACCCTCCTCTGCCAAAATACCATGATGCGGATAAAGGTAACGAATATGTTGAATAATTTCCCGCTCTGCTAGTTGATCAATATCAGTTACAAAATCATTAGGTTGTTTTTCAATTTTTTTAACTAGATCAAGGCGTGTTGATGCGCGCAAAATAATATTACCAGCGCTACGCGCTGCACGTACTGCAATAGTAAGCAATGGATGCATATTAGCTACCGTAAATTAAGACATAATCCTGAGACTATACTTTAACAAATATTATTTGTCAGTAATTACTCGCCTCGTATCCTTCCGCCTACGCACCGCGACTTGTTCGCGGTGTCCAGATTATTAACTGGATGCCGCGGACAATACCGCGAATAAATCGCGGCAGCGGCACGTAGCAGGGGACGAGTAGTTACATTTGTCATGCACATTTCGATGCTGTTTTTTTAGCTCTTTTTCTCTTATGTTTTACTTTTTTAATCGCGTGAGATTTCGTAGTATGTTTCGACTTGAATGATTTTTTGCCTTTCTTATGTGGAATAATCACAGGACGTTCTGATGGTAAAATCGATTTGCCTGGTATGACGGTTGCAACTTCAACCTGCGCAGTTCCTGCAGCTGTTATTCCTAATTTTTTAGCTGCAACATACGATAAATCAATAATTCGACCTGGCTTAAAAGGTCCTCTATCATTAATTTTAACAATCACTTGACGAGAATTTCTAAGATTAGTAACGCGCACATAACTTGGTATTGGCAAGCTTCGATGGGCTGCAGTCATAGCAAGCACATTATAGGGTTCACCGCTGGACGTTTTACCTTTATAAAACCTGGTTCCATACCAAGAAGCAACACCACGCTCACAATAGTTTTCAGCTGATTTTAATACATGATAAACCCGACCACGCACACAATAACTTCGCGGATTACAAGACTTTAATGGGGGTTCATTACGCGGAACAGCATCAGGAATTTGAGAAACATCTAAATCAAAACTGGGTGGACCATCATAAGACGCTCCATAATGGCGCGTCATTAAACCACAACCTGATATACAAAAGCTAATACACAAAAAACCTAAAATAATACAACGATACAACATCATACAACATAACCTCGCTTATACTGCTTAATGGAATATTCTTCCTTGAACAAAATAAGCAATTGGCTATTATATCATAATTTTTAACTATTTTTGGCTTTTAGGACGCGGTTTACCTAGGGCCTGTAAGCAGACCTTATTAAACTTTACCAATATCTCTCAATTTTTTACCCGCATAAATATCTGATTCAATTCGTTCTAATGATAATTGCTTTGTTTCAGGTACAAACCGCCAGACAAAATAAAAACCAATCATACAAATAATGCAATAAAGTAAAAATAGATTTACTTTACCAACTACTTCAATCAAGGTGAGATAACTGATCGTTACCACAATATTACTTAACCAACTTGCGGCAACAGAAAAACTCATGCCAATATCACGTATCGAAGCAGGAAAAATTTCAGACATCAACACAAATGGAATAGGGCCTAAGCTCATAGCAAACGTAGCTATAAATAGGCATAAACATATTAATGTCATCCAACCTGCCATAATACCCACCGGTAATATATACAAGCTAAAAACCAATACCAATAAACTCATACTCATTAACAAAATGCCAGTTAACAGCAACCATCGTCTGCCGAGGATATCAACAAAAAAAACCGCAACCAGCGTAGCAAGTACATTGACTAAACCCAAAATTATTGTGGCAAACATCATTCCTGTTTTGCTTTCAACACCTACCGCCGCAAAAATTTCTGGTGCGTAGTATAAAATACCATCAATGCCACTAATATTTTGTAATACAAAAATTCCTATTGATAATAACAACACAGAAATAGCAGGTTTTCTGCTTAATTCACGCCAATTACCTTTTGGTCTAGCTGACTGACTTACCATAACAATATGCTGCTCAATGGCTTCTGGAGCATAAAAGTTACTAAAAACCTCACGTGCTTCCTGAAATTTTTTCTGCAAAACTAACCACCGTGGACTTTCAGGCAAAAAAAACATACTCATTAACAATACTGCAGCGGGAAATAGCGCAATACCCAACATCATTTGCCAATTATTATTGGCTTGAAAAATAAAACCAGTGATATAAGAAATTAAAATTCCTATCGTCACGGCAAATTGAAATACTGAAACTAACGCACCACGATAGCGAGGCGGTGAAATTTCAGCGACATATAATGGAACTGCCATCGAAAAAATGCCAATGCAGATTCCAAGTCCTAACCTTGCTAAAACAAGATAAGTTAGATGATGGGTAATCATTGATGCTACAGTAAAAAAGAGACAGCCCGCTGCAGTATAACTAATGGCGAATTTTCTTCCCCACCGGTTAGTTAATATCCCCGAGAAAGATGCACCAACAAACGCACCAACTAAAATTGAGGTAGCAAGAATCTCTTTAGCAAAAACGGTTAATGAAAACTGGGGAGCCATTGCGATTAATGCTCCAGCAATAATCGCTGTACAATATCCATACAAAACACCAGCTAAACAGGCAACAACAGCAATTACCAGAATTAACCAACGCTTTTTTGGATTCTCCATACTAATTATTTCTACCTAATCTACTTAATGGCTTACCAGAATTCACATAGGTTTCAATTTGTTCTAAAGAAATACCTTTTGTTTCAGGAACATAACTTATAGTAAATGCTGCTCCCAATAAGCAGATAAAAGCAAAAATTCCGAAAACATTAGCAATACCAATTAGTTGTGCCAATAAAGGAAAAAGAAACACAACAATCGCGTTAAATACCCAATTACTAATCGATGACACACTCATTCCCGCACCACGAATATTGAGTGGAAATATTTCCGACATAAGCACATAGGGCAAAGGACCAAGACTGACTGCAAAAAAAATAATATAAGCAATCAGCGCAAATAACGATAACCAATTCATCTGTGGAAAATGCAGCAGAGAACCAAAGAAGATTAGTCCTAAGCTTATGGCAGTACCAACAAAGCCAATTAAAAGTAGATAAAAACGACCTAAACGCTCTACTAAAACCATCGCTAAAATAGTAGTGAGAAAATTAACTACCCCAATAATCAGGGTGGCTAAATTTTGTGATGCAGCATGAACAAAACCCGTATTGGCAAAAATGATCGGAGCATAATAAATTACTGCATTAATTCCACTAAGTTGTTGCAATAAAAATAACATAATACCTACAGTTACCACAGGACGATGGAGTGGTGAAAAAAGTTCAGACCAACTAGTAGGTTTTTCTGCTGATACTGCACGTTTAATCGCCTCAAACTCCGTGTTAATTTCAGTTTGATTAACATTTTTACGTAAGAAATTAAGTACTTTTTTGGCTTCATTATCATTCCCCTTTAATACCAACCATCTTGGACTCTCTGGCAAGAACAATACCCCAATTAGCAAGAATACTGCTGGAATAATGACGGTTGCATAAATAACATGCCACGAAGCATTTTTTACCAAAAAATAATTGACTGCATAGGAAATTAAGATTCCTAAAGTAATTGCTAATTGATAAATAGTAATTAAACGACCGCGGATAATTGTAGGTGCTGTCTCAGAAATAAACAGCGGCGTAACAATAGCACTTGCACCAATAGCTAATCCTAAAATACTGCGTGCTAAAGTGAGAACTAGAGAGTTGGGCGCAAAGGCAATGATAATCCCTCCCAAAGTATATAAATTAGCAACCACTAATAGCAGAAATCGTCTACCAATTCTGCGAACAAATACGCTAGTTAATAATGCTCCGATGATCACCGAACTAACTACTGCACCAAAAGGCAAAGCGCTAGTTACTATTCCGGTTACTAGCGCGCTCATAGAAAATTCTTTAATTAGTAGATGCAGAAAACCTGAAATAATTCCTTCATCATAGCCAAATAGAAATCCAGAGATCGCAGAAATAATTGCAATTAAATAGACCATTTTTTCTCCTTAAAAACCTTAGAGACTTAGAGACTTTGAACAGGCTCTTACTTTCACTCCTCTCGCAACAAATGATAGTAGACCTTATGAAACGCGGTAACAATATCAGTAATATCTTTATCCGACAGATTAGAAGCAATTGCAAGTATCGCCGCTCGACTAGCATAATCATCGCAACTAGGTAATGTTCCGCGCATATACTGATAAGCATGTGCAAAAGCATTTTTAGGATGACTCCAGGGAAAACCATCCTGACACCATGAAGTCTTATTAGTGAGGCTAGTAATATTAAAATACCAGTGCAATCCCCATTGTTCCATCGGTACACACGCTAGACTTCCTGTTGGCCCTTGTATACCTTCTTCTACTAAAGCATTAGTAAAACGCTGACAAATTTCTGCAGAAGGGTAAAGTGTAATTAAAAAACATCCACTATCACCTTTTGGATCGAGAATAGAACGAAATTGAATCTTTTTAAGATCATGTAATGCTTCTCGTATATTCCATTTTGCTTGGCGCATGTGACAAATCACATCTTCAACTTTATTAAGCTGTGCCAAAGCCATTGCGCCAGTAAGCTCAGACATACGACTTCCTATACCCCATAACTGATATCGTCCATCCGATAAATCCAAACGTCCTTCTGCATTGCGCGGATAGCCTAAATCGTGGCAGGCAAAGCAACGTTTATAAAGTTGCTCATCATGACAAATGATCATCCCGCCTTCACCACTGGTCATATTTTTATTTAATTGAAAGCTAAAAATCGCTGCATCGCCAAACGTACCTACATATTTACCTTGAATATTAGTACCTAAAGATTGAGCAACATCTTCTAATAAATAAAGATTATTTTCTTTAGCAATATCAGCAACTTCTTTAATATGACCAGTTGCACCACTCATATGGACAAACATGACTACTTTACTACGTGAGGTAAGCTTTTTTTTCAAATCGATAGGACTTAAACAAAATGTATCATCAATATCCACTAAACGTGGAATAGCACCTAATCGAACAATTGCACTCACACAACTAACCCATAAATACCCAGGTAGCAACACTTCATCACCTGGCCCAACACCCATTGCATTAAGTGCAATATGTAAAGCTGCGGTGCCACTATTTACTGCAAGCGCGAACGGCACATTAAATTTATTTTTAAATGCTTGTTCAAGCTGATCAACCATATGCTGTAACTCGATACCGTAATAACGAAATGGACTTTTACTACACATGACCTTAGTAACTAAATCGATTTCAGCTTCATCGATATAGTGAGCACCAGGAAATTCCCATGGCAATGGCTGCTTACGAACCTTAGGGCCACCTTCTAGCGCAAGAGGTTGTTGAACTTGTTCCTGTCTAATAAAGCGCATATTGATTCTCCTTCATTTCGTCTGATTTTTCTGGCAGGTATTAATAATATGATGAGACAAACGATCGGCGAGCGCCATAATGGTTAGAGTTAAATGTTTATCAGGTAAATAAGGAATAACGCTGCCATCACAAATAAAAAGATTAGGATGATCATAACAACTTAAATTGCTATCAACGATTCCTAAATTTGGATCTGCATGCATACGACAAGTACCAGCATAATGAATTCCAGTACCACTATAGTCTCTGGCAATAGATATAGCAGACGCAGTAGCGTGTCGTAAAACGCTTCTACCAAATACCAACATTTTATCCATTTTTAACTCGGCGTCTTTAGTCGAATTAAAATGAATACTAACTTGAGGTATACCATATTTGTCGACATCGGCAGAGGGAACCAATTTATTTTCCCGCACAAAATCCCCTTCACAAAACAAGCCAAGTGTGATGAAACTATTGTATAAAATATTGATTAACTGCGATTTAAATCGTTTTGGCACCCAACGAAATTCAGTAAGATAGTAAGGAATATCAGGAATTGTATAAACGGAATGGCCAATGAAACTAAACTCTCGACCATCTGCAAGTGATGCTTTAGATAAAAGCAACAGCAAATCGCCATAGCCTATTTCTGTTTTTTGTTTAGTCCACCATAATTTCATTAGTGAAGTCGAAAGTAATACCTTAGGGTTATCTTGTAAATATTGGCCTAGGGTATGATTATTATTAGCAAGTCCCTCAGTAAAAACTTCATCTTTAGAATTAAATAAAATTCGAGGGGATTCTATCGCCCCTGCTGCAAGAATAAAACAATCTGCCGTAACATAAAATTTTTCATGTGTTTGTGTATCTAATACTTCAACAGACTGAATTCTATTAGATGCTTTATCACGAATTAAACGCGTAACTTTAGCGTTTAATTGCAAAGTGTAATTAGCTAAATGCTCGATATCTGGCAATAATCGCGTGGAAAATTTGTACATAGCATCTGCCGAACAACCAAAGGTACATAATCCAGTATTAATACAGTGATTCGGCATAGTTGGCCGCGTTTCAACGGCTTTACGATTAGGAATAATATAAGTATCTGGTAACCGCAAAGAATTAACTGCATCGATAATAATTTTATCTGCAGGGCGCAAGCTTTTTGGCGGAATATAAATTCCATCTGGAACATCATCAATATATTCCTGCGTACCACAAACAATAATACTACGTTCAACTGCTGTGTAATGAGGCGCCAGATCCTCATATTTAATTGGCCAATTGACAAAATTAGCCGGTGAAAATCGTACGGAAACACCATTCCACAAATTCTGTAATCCATCTAAAGCAATGACTTGAAAATGCTTAAATATTTTTTCCGAAGCTAAATTACTAGAACGTATATCATTACTGGCAAACAAATCATGAATAAATAAGGCATCATCAGGGTTAGGTGGAAACCGCATTTTTTTTTGAATACCAAAATGTTGCTTTTTTCCTGGTGGATAAAATTTAGCAAAATATGTTGATGGAATTCTTGCCCCCTGCTCCAATGAAATAGTACGTAACCCAGCCTTTGCTAATCTATGAGCTAATATCCCACCTGCTGCCCCCGTACCAATAACACAACAATCATAATGGCTATGACTGTCCATAAGCTGCTTTCCTTACAAAGGATTCTTGCGCATAAAATAAATATTCGAAGAAACTATCCATAATTTGAAATTCGTCACGAAATTGCGGTAAATTTAAGATATGTGTATGCACAAAATCCGATTCTGTGCGAAGTTTACTCACTATCTCGTTTAATTGGTCGTTATAATGCACCAACGCTACTAAATCAGTAGGATCGAGGGAAATTTTATTGCAGTAGTAGCTCTTACCTAAAAGGTATTGGATAAGTGCCTGATCAACTGCATTCTGCTCCACTTTCATACCTGCCTACTGACAAACTTACTCTACTATTTTCAGTATAGACTAAAAACCTTGAAAACCTGGTTGCTGATAGTATACTGGTAACAATTATATGAACGCCTGCCGGTAACTTCTTTATGACTGAAAAATCGAAAAAAAAACTCATTCAACTTGAGAAAAAACTAGAAGAACTCAGTAGCCTGATTGATAAAATGGAACATGGTGGGCTATCACTCGAAGAATCACTGGAATGTTTTGAAAGAGGGATACATTTAGTACGTAGCTGCCAAAAAACCTTATTAGATGCTGAGCAAAAAATTCAGTTATTGACAGAGAAAAAAGGAGATTTTGAATTATCATCCTTTGATGTAGATCCGGACGAATAGCCGAATGTTAAAAAAATTCCTCCCAAAAGAAGAAGGTTTTTTTGAAAATTTTCAGGCCTTAACCGAGCAGCTGGTAAAAGCTACTAGCCAATTTAGCCGAATGCTAAGCGATCTGGGAAATGCTGATCAATACGCGGCAGTGATTGCCGAATGCGAGGCCCAAGGCGATGCTATCGTTCATTCCACTATGGAGTTACTCCATAAAACTTTTATTACGCCATTTGATCGCTATGACATTCACCATTTGACCAGTGGATTAGATGATATTCTTGATGCAGTTAATCGCTCAGCAAAAAGGTTCCCCATGTATCGTTTATCGAGCATGCCACAAGAAATTCTAGCGCTGGGAAAATTAGCATTACACGCATCTGAGCTGGTTAAAAAAGCGGTAAGTCAATTAGCTTATCTTAAAAATGATGTGGAAATTTTAAATGTATGCGGGCAATTAAATGAAGTTGAAAATGCTGCTGATCACGTGCTGTTAGCGGGAGTGGCAAACTTGTTTAATCAAGAAATGGATTTTAAACAATTACTCAAAATCAAAGAGATCTACGAGCATATTAATAAAGTCATCAATGCTTGTCAGGATACAGCGAACATCATTAAGGGTATTGTGTTGGAGTATTCTTAGATCTTTTCTCTCTCTCCCTCAAGCGGCTTGTACATAACACATTTTTATCTCCAATAATAAACATTTTATATGGTTCTGAATTTAAACAATATTCAGCACCGAACGGGTCCTGTCACTTGCTTCACCCTGCTGTGCTCGTGCCTGCGCGCAGCAGGGAACCCGAAGCAAGTGCCACCCGTTCGGTGTGCTAGCTCCGATACTCGAACTTCCACAGCAAACGGGTGGCGCTGGAAAGCGGGGCCCCCATTGTGCGCTTTTTGCACAATGGGGTGCTTGCAAGCGACAGGACCCGTTTGCTGCTACGTGTAGTTTCAATTGACTCTTATGCCAAGTGTTAAGTTTTATTGCAAAAATATGTGGATACAGTAGCTGCAAGTGCGGGAAGAGAGTAACTCGGCCCATAAACAACTGGCTTTAACTTATGTGTTTGTAACCAAGCCAAAAATGCTGGCAATTTTTCAGTTGCTAATAAAATCAAAATTACATCCGCTCCCAACGCACCACAGCCTTTTGCCGCATCAATAAGTTTAGAGCCACTCAGAAATTGCAGTAGCTCTTCAGTTGCCGCTAATACACAATCTACCTTTCTCATCCAGGTAGCATATTCTTTAACGGCTTGAGTCAAAGCTAAAGAATTTTTCGATTTAAAAGCAGCATAGCCCTGCTCTACTAGGTGATTCATTGCAGTTAATGCATTAGCTGAAACTTTTTTTAACCCGTGATGGGTCGGATGCTTATACCCAGTCCTAATTAAACAATAACTCAAATTTTGAAATGGCCAATCTAAACTATCCAATTGCTGATTAGCACGATGCCAATAAGTAATACCTCCACATACTTGTGCTACTAAATCAGCGCCACTAGGTAATACAGGCTCTGCAATTGGTATTACACTGAAATAGTCAGCCAGTAATTGTTCAATTCCAGCAACAGTTTTTTGAATAGAATGCTTAGCAGAATAGACAGAAATAAATTCTGCACCAGAAGATCCAAATCCACCTTTGCCATCGTGAGGATCAAGAAAATCGAGATGATATTCGTTAAAAAAATCAGCATTCTTTTCTAGCCACAAACCAGCAGGGCTTTGAGGATGAAAGGGAGAAAAGCACTTTAAATGCTGGTTCATTTGCATGGTAAAGTAAGGCGGCGTAGTGAGTATTAACCCAGGACCACCATCGAGCACTACGTATTCACCGAGGAGAAAAGTTTTACTAGGAATGCGAGTAGAAAACATGTTTACACACTAACTAGTTAATTCTAAATCATTCAATACTTGTTTAGCATCAGTTACCGAAATTTTTTTCTCCTGTTGCAAAATTTTTTGTAGTATTTCGCGTGCCGTAGAAATTTGTTCCGTTTTAGCACCTGCTGCCATTAATAAATTATCAACATGTAACTTCATATGCCCTTGGCAAATACCTTCTTCCGATAAAGCACGCAATGCTCCTAAGTTTTGTACTAACCCAACTGCAGCAATGACTCGTGACAGATTTTCAGCATTTTTTACTCCTAATAGACGCAAACATAACTGTGCCGTTGGATGCAATCTTGTAACGCCACCAACTGTTCCCACAATCACTGGCGCAGCAAAAAATCCATGTAAATCATCACCCTGCATCTGCCAACGCGTAATAGGCTGATATTGACCTGAACGCGCCGCATAAGCATGCACACCAGCCTCTACTGCACGCCAATCATTGCCAGTAGCAATTAATACAGCATCCATACCATTTAACACGCCTTTATTATGCGTTGCCGCACGATAAGGATCGCAAGCAGCAAAAACCCAGGCTTCTTCAATTGCCTGACCTAGCGTACGATCAATGTTACGCAGTACAATTTTTACGCGTGTTATTTTGCTATCTACTAAATTTGAAAGAATACAAATACCTACTCGCTCATGGGTTAGGATAGCAAGACGTGGTTTAAGTGCTTCGCAAACTTGTGAAATAATATTAGCGCCCATTGCATCACAAGGATTTAATAAAACATGCAGCACTGCAATCGAAGGCTGATTTTTCTGAGGAATGTCGCGCAGCACCAAATCGCAAACCCCTCCACCACGCTGAAATAACCCATTAGCAACACCTTGGTTAAGCTCTTCAATCAATTGTGTTTTATAAGCCATAATTGTTTGACTCAGCGCAGAAAAATCCTTAACACTCGGAAAATGAACCTGGCCAATAATACAATCGCCATCAATTTCGGTCGTAATACTGCCAGTTGACCGAATCCATTTCGCAGTTTTACTCGCCGCAGCAATAATAGAGGTCTCTTCTACTACCATGGGAATTAAATATTTCTCACCATCAATCTGAAAATTTGTTGCAATACCGAGCGGTAATGGAAAACAGCCAATTACATTCTCTACGAGTTTTTCAGCTAAATTCGTTAACTCTGGATCAACTGATGTTTGTAAAAAATAAATATCTTCTTCTGTAAGCGCACCCATTTCACGTAACTTGTTAAGACGCTCACGAAGGTTAAGCTTAGAAAACCCTTGGAAAAGCTCGGATGAAGATGATTTAATGTTCATAGTTAATTATTGTAGCATAGTGACGTTTTCTGCGGCTTAAGTTTCATAAGATTTTGCTTTTTATTATCATGTTGTCTCGACAAACTTAATCAAATCTGTTAAATTAATAATCCAAGCAGTTTTTATTCTACAAAGAGGTGGATGATGAACAATCGATCTAGTACTCAAAAAATTCCATATATTCATACGCTGTCAAAGCCATTTGGTCTCTTTGCCTCTGCTGTTATTTTCCTCCTTCGACGCTCATCCCTTATTTAGGGTGTGCCGTTAGTCAATCTTCGACATACCCAAAAAATTTACTGTTTTAAATTAATTACTTAAGAATTTAATCACTATTGTCATTCTCGCGCAGGCGGGAATCCATGATTAAGCTTACATCGATGTATAAAAAATACATCTTTCAATCTGAAATATGACAGATTTTTCAAAACCGGTTAGGAGATAGGAATATGAGTAGCCAACAAATCAAAATTTTTGATACCACTTTGCGAGATGGACAACAATGCCCTGGTGCTGGTATGGCATTTGAAAAAAATATTGAATACGCCAGACTTGCTGCTCAAACAGGAGTTGACGTGTTAGAAGCTGGATTTCCCGCTGCTAGCCAATCCGATTTCTCAATCGTTCACACCATTGCCAAAGAAATTGCTCATCAGGACAGCCCAATCATTGCAGCATTGTGTCAATTACGTGAAGCCCAAATTGATATAACGATTAAAGCATTAGAGCCAGCTTTACCTTATCAAAAAGCCAGGCTACATACTTACCTGCCAGTAGATCCAGAATTAATGCAAGTTTCGCTTGGGGAATACGCTCATCAACATCAATTAATTATTGAAGATATTTATCGATTAATTAATAAAGCAACTAGTGCGGGCTTAGAAGTTGAGTTTAGCGCTGAAGGTTATTCACGGATGGGAGAGAATTTTGATTTTGTCACTGACGTAATTCGCGCTGCTATCAGTGCTGGCGCAATAGTTATTAATTGCCCTGATACCATAGGTGGCGGTTGTAAATTGCAAGGTGAGGAGTATTTTGTTGCGAAAATGAATCAACACGCCCGCATCATGCAAACAGAATTTCCTAATCATCCCATTACGTGGTCAGCACATTGTCATAACGATTTTGGCCTTGCGTTAGAAAATACCATGAATGCAGTTTTTCAAGGCCCCGCTACGCAAATTGAAGGATGTTTTAACGGCATTGGTGAACGCGCCGGCAATGTATCGCTTGAGCAATGCATTATGTATCTAAAATACTTTGGTACGATGACTCAAGGAGAAAAAACTCTATTTACTTGTGTTAATACTGAAAAGTTACAAGAGATTTCTAATTTTGTTCACCAATACATGTTGCAAAGACAGTCACATTGGCCAATCACCGGAGAAAATGCCGCCAAACATTCCTCTGGTGGACATACCAATGCCATTATTAAAAATCCGTTGGCCTACCAACCTTTTGATCCTAAAGAAACCGGTAATGAAATATCTTTCTTATTTGGACCTTTAAGTGGCGGTAATCATGCTAAAACCATCATTGAACAATATGGATATATTTGCGTTGAAACTGAAAAAGCCAACATTGCACAATACATTAAAAATTATTACATTGAACGGCGTAAAGGAATTACTGATCAAGAGCTACTACAAGCTTATTTACATTATAGAAAACCAATTAAAGTGGAACACTTTGACTACGCAAAACAAGGAGATAAAAGCACTTTAATTATTACTGGAGAGTTTTTTGATCAAAAACCCTCATTAGAAATTATTTGCCATGGTAACGACTCGGTATTAGCGGGATTGCATCAAGCGATCAATCAAAAGATCGAACCGATTGCCATCGACAATTACCATAGCCAAGCAGCTAGTAAAGGCGTTCATTCAGTTAGTCAAAGCAAAATTATTATTAGTAATACCAATCAACAATTATTTACCGGGATAGGTGAAGATCAAGATATTGAAATATCCGCATTAAAAGCACTCATTGACGCGGTAAATCAAGCCTATATTCACCAGAACTATCGACAAGAGGGATAATCATCATGAATGCTAAAAATATTTTTGAAAAAGTTTGGGACGCTCATATAGTACAACAAACACCTGGACATCCAGTTATTTTTGCTATCGATCTCACTCTGCTGCACGAAGTCACTTCTGCGCAAGCTTTTCAAACCTTGCAAGAAAGAAATCTACCTGTGCATAGCCCAGGAAAATGCTTGGCAACTATTGATCATAGTATTCCTACTCGTAAAAACCGGCATGAAATTTTTGATCTAGCGGCTAAAAAGCAAGTTGAATTACTCCGTAAAAATACTCAGCAACATGGTATTCCATTTTTCGATTTTGGCAGCCAACATCAAGGTATTGTGCATGTGATTGGCCCAGAATTAGGGGCAACACAACCTGGTATGACGATCATTTGTGGTGACTCACACACTTCAACCCACGGTGCTTTTGGTGCATTGGCTTTTGGAGTAGGCACTTCAGAATTAATGCATGTATTAGCAACTAGTTGTTTGCTACTTAATAAACCCAAAGTGATGCGTGTCCATTTTAAGGGTCTATTTCAACCAGGCGTTTTTGCTAAAGATGCAATTATGAAATTAATCGCCGAAATTGGTATTGGTGGCGCAACTGGTTACGTGATTGAATATACTGGTGCAGCAATTTTAGCAATGAGCATGGAAGAGCGTATGACCATTTGCAACATGAGCATCGAATGTGGTGCACGTGCTGGTTTAATTGCACCTGACGAAACTACTTATGCGTATCTTCGCGGTCGAAAATTTGCACCACAAGGCACAAATTGGCAAAAAGCTATTGAGTATTGGCAAACTTTACCCAGCGATCCAGGCTGTCATTACGATGCAGAGGTTGAAATTAACCTCGAAAAATTATCACCCATGGTAACTTGGGGAACGAATCCGGCGCAGGCAATTTCTATCGATCAAAAGCTTCCTAAACTTGAAGAACTCGATACAACTGAACAAATAGCAGCAAAAAAAGCTTTAGATTACATCCAACTTAAAGATGGTGATCCAATTGCTAATACTCCAATTGATTGGGCATTTATTGGCTCATGCACTAATGGCCGAATTGAGGATTTGCGAATTGCGGCAAAAATTTTGCATGGTAGAAAAATTCATCCGCAAGTTACCATGTATGTAGTTCCTGGTTCAGAAGCAGTGTTAACACAAGCACAACAAGAAGGATTAGATAAAATTTTTATTGCCGCAGGCGCTGATTTTCGTTTGCCAGGCTGTTCAATGTGTTTAGGGATGAATGATGACAAAGTACCGGCAGGAAAACGCTGCATTAGTTCAACCAATCGCAATTTTGTTGGTCGTCAGGGTACGGGTAGTTTTACTCATCTTGCTTCGCCTGCAACAGTTGCTGCCAGCGCGATTGCTGGAAAAATTATCTCGGCTAAAGCTTATTTATAAGGTATAAAATTATGAAAAAAATCTCTCAAATTTCCGGAAAAACTATTCCATTAGCGATGGATGATGTTGATACTGATTTAATTATTCCTGCACAATATTTAACTGCCATAAGTAAAGCAGGTTACGGCGAAAACTTATTTCGGCGCTTGCGCGAAACACAACCAGAATTTGTGTTTAATTTAGAAAAATTCTCTGGCGCAAATATTTTAATTACTCAACATAACTTTGGCTGTGGTTCCTCACGAGAACATGCTGTGTGGGCACTACAAGAAGCAGGAATTTTAGCCATCATTGCCAGCTCTTTTGCAGATATTTTTTTTAGTAACAGTGAGAAAAATGGGTTGGTTTTAATTCAACTTCCCGAATCAGTAATTAAAAAAATGCTAATGATCGCCAATGAGGATGATTATCATCTCACCATCAATTTAGCTGAACAAACTATTTCATCTAACAAAAACGAACAATTTGATTTTACATTTGATCCATTTCGTAAATATTGCTTAATGAATGGTTTAGATGATTTGGATTATTTACTCAATCATCAAAAACAGATAGAAGAATATAGCAAAAGGATAAGCCAATGAAAAAAACTATTGCTGTGCTTGCTGGCGACGGTATCGGCCAAGAAGTCATGCCACTCGCGTTAAATATTCTCTGCACCATTTCCGAAAAATTTAATCATACTTTTATCATTGAGGAAGGTGATATTGGCGGTGTTGCATTTGAAAAATACGGTACGCATTTTCCGGAAAAAACTCGTCAATTATGTCAAACAAGTGATGCTGTACTATTAGGCTCGGTAGGTGGTCCAGTTGAGGAAGCGCATCTACCAAAATGGCAAAATTGTGAAAAAAATTCTTTACTAGCCTTGCGTAAAACCCTAGAGCTTAGTGCTAATCTTAGGCCAGTATCTGTCTACCCATCACTAACAGCAAGTTGTCCGTTAAAAGATCATTTAATTAAAAATGGCATAGATATTTTGATTGTGCGTGAACTGATCGGCGATATTTATTTTGGCGAACATCGAACATGGCAACAAGGCGGTATACGCTATGCAACCGATGTGGCCGAATATCATGAACAACAAATTAGCAATGTAGCCCATCGTGCTTTTCAATTAGCCAGACAAAGGCGTAAAAAATTAACTTCAGTGGATAAAGCCAATGTATTGGATACCTCCAAATTATGGCGCGAAGTTGTTACAGAAATTGCTAGGCAATATCCTGATGTTAAGTTAGAACATATGTTAGTTGATAACTGCGCTATGCAACTCATTATTAATCCAGCACAATTTGATGTGATTTTGACGGCTAACCTATTCGGCGACATTCTATCTGATGCAGCTGCAGCGCTACCCGGTAGCTTAGGACTAATGCCATCTGCAAGTCTTAATCAACAAGGATTTGGTTTATATGAGCCAGCTGGCGGCTCAGCTCCAGCTATTGCTGGTAAAAATATCGCTAACCCTATTGCGCAAATTTTATCTGCTGCAATGATGTTAAATTATTCATTCCGCTTAACCACTGAGGCAACTGCAATCGAAAATGCGGTACTTCAAACTTTACAAGCAGGTTATCGTACGCAAGATATTCACTCTCAAGAAACTGAACTTGTTGGCACACAGGAAATGGCACATGCTATTATAAAATTTTTATAGAAATACAGGTTATGAATATGTGTTCTCATATGAAAATAAAATATTTAGCATTACTATGCAGTTTCATTGGCATAATATCCTACTCTTGTTATGCAGTAGCTAAACATTCTATGATAACCGCTGCTATTCCAATCAAAAATCAAACCACCATGACACTAGTTACTATTGATTCACCCAATCATAACATACTCAGACAACGGTCAAGTGAAGTCACATTCCCACTGGATAATAAAACTAAAAAATTCATTGCTGAATTTCGTGAATTTTTTCAGGCACTAAAAGGTCCATTGAATAAACCACCAGCCGGGCTTGCAGCACCACAAGTTGGTACGCCATTAAGAATTTTTATGCTGCAAATACCCAAAGATGCTGAAAAAATGCGCAGAGATGTGTACGGTATTGTCCCGCCTACCCTACTCATTAATCCTACTTACACGCCCGTTGAAACAGATGGTAAAACTAAAGATTGGGAAGGATGTTTTTCTGTGCCTGGGAAAATGGGGGAAGTTTACCGTTACACTACCGTGCACTATGAAGGCTACACTGAAGAAGGCAAAAAAATAAGTGGCACTGCTAAAGGCCTATTAGCACGAATTATTCAACATGAAATGGGTCATTTAGATGGAGAATTATTTACTGACCACCACTGTGCCGATTGTCGCTTCGGAGCTTTTGATAAGATGATGGAAATAAGAAAAAAAGAACTTGCCCAACATTTTGATCATAAAAAGTAGGGTTCGAGATAAATTGTCAACACACCCTAGTAGAATACGGCTAACTTACGGATAACTCATGCATCTAATCTTTGACTTCGATGGCACACTGGTTGATAGTTTTAAAAATGCAGCGCAAAAATTAATTCAGCTAGCAGATGAGTTTAATTTTCGCAGAGTGCATGTAGATGAAATTGATAAACTTAGAGATCTTAATTCAAAAGAACTCATTAAATATTTACAGATTCCCACATATAAAGTCCCTAAAATTATTTATCAACTTAGAAAAAGTATGCAGGATGAAATATTGCTGCTTCCTCCCTGCGGTAATCTGCCAAATATATTAGCTAAACTACATGATGATGAAAAAATTTCTCTCGGTATTTTGACCTCTAATTCAGCAGAAAACGTCACACCTTGGCTTAAAAATAATAATCTTTATCAATTTTTCAGCTTTATCCACACTGAATCAAGCTACTTTGGCAAAAAAACTGTATTAAAAAAACTGCTCAAAATGCATCAAATAGATAAGTCGCAAGCTTTTTATTTAGGTGATGAAACTCGCGATATTGATGCGGCAAAGCAAAGCAACATTTACTCTATTGCAACCACTTGGGGATTTAATTCAGAAAAGGCGCTGTTACAACACCAACCTGATTATTTAGCAAAAAATCCTGATGATATATTAACTATCTGTGAGCTTCATCGTGAAAACACTACACGCCAAAAGAATTAATAATAAAAAATTACTACAAGCCGCATTAGCACTTCCCACTACAGGATATTTATTAAGTTCTACTGAAAAGTTAATTTACCTTGACATTGATGACGCCTATATTGATCAATTGCCTAGCTTATTAAAAAATAAACGGGTTAAACGACCTTATTACTTTAGCGAAGAGTTAATTGGCGCACATATCAGCGCTATTTACCCCGAAGAAAATATTATTGTTGCTCCAGAAGATTTAGATCAAAAACATCAATTCACTGTTCAAGGGATATTTTCCGCTGAACTCGATGAAAAAAAATATTACATACTAACCATTGAATCCTCTTCTTTATTACAATTAAGAAGAAAATATGGACTAAGTGATAAGCCATGCTTTAGAGGTTATTCAGTTGATTTTCATATTACAATCGGGGTTTCGTTGTAATTGTAAGGTCTCAGGAAAATTCCCTGGACCTTCTACACCTTGTTGACTCACAACCTGCTGATATCCTGGTAATGACCTGGCTGTTAGATCCAATTCACTCTGCGGCTGGGGTACAAGCCCATTCTGAAAACAACTCTGATAAGTTGATTGATTCGATTCATATTTATTTTGCTCAGCTTCATAGCGTTTTAAATGATTAAGCTCCTGACATTTAATTCGATACTGATTAAGTAACACCAATGCCATTTGTAGCACCATCAGTGCAACACCTATTGCTGGATTGAGCGCAAAACCAATAGCAACTAAAATGCCACAAGCCAGTAAAATTACCGTCATATTGTAAACAAGGCTTATGACAAGATTTTGTTTAACGCTCCAAATGGTTTCCTCGGCAACAGTCAACGCAGTAACAACCGGTAATAAAGAAGTATTATGAATCAGCGCTCCCGCGTTGTCTTTGGTTATTTCATCACCAGAATTCACTGCAATACCAAAATGGCTTGCGGCAATGGAAAGCGCATCATTGCCAGCATCCCCAACCATCGCTACATGTTTCCCTTGAGCTTTTAACTCATTAATATAATCTGTTTTGGTCTGATCATCTGGATTATCTGACTCACTAACACGATTAGCTGCTATATTCTCTGGTGAAATGCCCAATGCTTGTGCATAACGCTTAGCTACCTCAATATTTGCTCCTGTACAGATATGCACTTTTTTACGCATACGGTTCAATTCACTAATCGTAAACCTTGCATCTTCTCTTAGTGGATCTTTAATCTTTACATAGCCAACAACTACTCTGTTCTTAATAAAATAAATGATTTGCTCATCTTGACTTGGATTAAAAGCAATGTTGGGAATTTGAATTCCATGATGAGTGAGAAAATCCTCATTGCCAACTAAGTAATCAACACCATTTACTATTGCTTTGACACCAGAGTGATGACTTAAATCGCGCTTATCAGTCTCAACACCAAAAAACTTATCAGTTAATTTCGAGCCAGCATAGGCACGAATTGCATTAGCAATTGGACGTTGCAATCCTTCTTCTATTGCGTAAAGGCAAGCAAAAATTTCTTGCGCAGGTGTATCATGATTCAGAAATATACAATCAGTGACAGTCTGAACACCTGTAGTTAAAGTGCCATTTAAATCAAACACTACCACATCAATATTACTAGCATCTTCCAGTGTTCTACTACTTTTAAATTGCACTCCATTTTCTAATGCTTTTACCATTCCAATTTTAACTGCAAGCGGAGTCATTAAACCTAATATACATGGACAAGCGGAAACTAAAACCGTTGCAACACATTGAATAGCAAGCCCAGGACTCAATACAGCACCGATAATAATTCCTGATACTAAAGCTATCACGAGTACTGTAGGGATAAAGTACTGCAGAATTTTGCTGGTAGTTACTTCAATTAACGACTTTTCTGATAATTTTTCTCTATTTGTGCGTGCAATCTTTTCATCTAAGCGAGCTAAATACGAATTCTCTAATAATTTAGTCACTTTAAGATCGATATATTCAATATCTTTAAGAACTTCCATCCCAGAAAGAATTGTTTGACCACGTTTAATTACTACTGGAATAGTAGAACCTGTTTTAGTGGTGTTAAAAACTGACCCATTATCACTTTCACACACACCATCCACTGGAATCGTATCACCACCTTTTACCTGAATGATATCGCCAATTGCTAAATTTTCTACTGCACATTCTTCCCAAGCGCGGTTATGCTCAATCCATTTTTTAACTTGCCGTACAGCGCGATTTTTGAATGATAATCCCTTAACCATCTGTTCTTTAACTGAAGCTTTAACTGCTTTGCCGATGTGATGAAATCCAAAAATCAATAACCCTGTTTCCATCATCATGGGGACAGTTCCAGGTAAAAAAATGCCAGCAATCGACATACCTATTACGGTCAATGTGCTAATAGTAAACAACATGTCTGTTGTTAACGTTTTAGCTTTGATTAGCTTAACCATTCCCTGGTAATACGATTCTGCTCCTAAAATAAACGTCAATAACGCACTACCACCCATGAGCAGATACATTACTACTGGAGGAAGCACCACACCGATTAACACTAGCAAAATGATACCTAAACCAACTACTGTACCAATCACACCTTTAATTAAGTGGGAACGAATATTACTTTTTTCTGATGGAATATTTTTTTCTTGGCCAACTATCTCACTACAATTAGGTTGAACTTCTTTAATAGCGTTAATTAAAAGGTCAGAAATTTCTTGATCACTATGCTCATTATCAGCAACAGTAACAGTAATAGTTTGATTAAAAGCTGATCGGGAAAAAGGCTCTATTTTTAACCATGGGTGATTCAAAAATGTATCGCTCAATACATTTTCAACTGCCTGAATACAACTATCACATTCAGCATCAGGAAGTTTAAAACAAAACGTTTTAGACATAGAGTTACATCATGTGGATATTTTTTAGAAGCCTATTCTATGGAATGAGTATATCGCCAAAACTTAGGCAATAAGTAACTGCAAATAGCAACGCCAACCAAGCATAACACACCACCTGAAACGACAGAAACGGTAACGCCAAAAGCAGCAGCAACTAGCCCAGCTTCTGTATCACCCAGTCTTGGACCGCTTAAATAACTAATCATTTCAATTCCGGCCAACCGACCCCGATATTGATTGGGAATAGTTTGATTCCACATCACTTGCCTGAAAATACCACTCACTGCATCAAATGCACCAGCAAGACTTAAGAAAAATAATGCAAGTACAAAATTGGTTGAAAGACCAAAGAAAATAATTGCCACACCCCACAAAGCAGCAGCAATGCTAACTGCAGCGCCCTGTCGTTTGATATGTTTCGTCCAACCACCAAAAAATGAAACAAATAATGCCCCCACAGCAGGCGCGGAATACAGCATGCCAAGTGTTTTTACCCCACCATGAAATTCTGCAATAGCTGGAAATAAAGCCATTGGCATGCCAAAAATCATCGCAACAAAATCAACAAAATAAGTACCTAATAATTCCTGGCGAGAAATTGCATACTGAATCCCTTGCTTTAACGAAAACCAGGTGGATACTTCCTCAACTACTGGAGGCTTAGGAATATGACTAATGCGTAATAACGCAAACAAAGAAACCAGAAAGGTCATAAAATCAACTATAAAAGTCGTCAATAGCCCAAAATGGGCAATAATCAATCCACCTATTGCCGGCCCTAAAATCATGCAGGTGCTATAAGTAAATGTTGATAGCCTACTCTCCGTGGGAAAATCTTCTTTAGCAACAATCTGCTGAACCATACTCGAAAGTGCTGGACGGTGAAGGCCAGTGACAGCGGACATCGCAACAGCAATCGCAAAAATTGCCCAAATATGCGTAACCACTGCAATCGCATTAAGCGCCAGTAATAAGCAACCCATTGCCAATGATGATTCAGCAATGAGCAGCAGCCTGCGTCTATGGTAACGATCAGCAAACACTCCACCTATTAATGCAGTAAAAAGTAATGGTAATAATTGGGAAAAACTGAGTAATCCCACCATTAAAGTAGACTTAGTCTCATGATAAATTTGATAAGGTAAAGCAACGCTGGTAATCATGCTGCCAATAAAGGAAACAAATTGACCACAATACAATAAACGGTAATTGCGATTACGTTTTAATAAAGACTGTTTAAAATTAAATGAATAACCCATTTTTAGCACATAGATTAGTTGATTTGCTGAGAACTGTTGAGATTTGAATCGGCTTTTACTGTTTCTAGTTAAAATACTATTGAAAACTACTACAAAAATAATATAACTTACTTAATGATAAACAATTTAAATTACTGTGTCATTTTTAAACGATTAAAATTATTTTGTCTAAAAACTGTTGATCAGGATTTTACAGTAGCTATGGAAAATTTTTTTAGGAGACGACACACATGGAAAAAGAAAAACCAACATCTACTAATCCTCAATCTTCAATCATTCACCAAGATAGCAACCTTCAGCTTCCTGTCAAACTAAAATTTAAAGAATATACACAATTAGGTGAATTTTTTTACCAAACTCATGTAACCTTTACTTCTGTAGCTGATATTACACTGATCACCCAACCTTTAATCCCAATTGGTTTACCTTATTTTACCTTTGACAGAACATATCTTGATGGCACTCATTTGCGACTCACTAATGCTGGAAAATGGATCGAATCGTATTATCGAAGCGATTTATATAAAGCGGCCATTTTCGAAAAAGATCCTAGATTATTTTGTTCAGGATATGTACTTTGGTCCTGGCTCAGTAGAGAACCTATTTACTCAGAAGCATCAAGGCATGACATTGACCATGGTCTAACTATTATAGAAAAACACGAGAGTTACTCTGATTTTTTTCACTTTGGCACTACCTGTAATCATTACATTTCTCCAGATGAACTCATTCAAAGAATCGACTTCTTATATCGATTTGTTGCTTATTTTAAACAAAAGGCTAGACCGATCATTATTGAAGCAGAAAATACTCGAATAAAATTGATTGTACCTAACAAACAAAAAATTGAACTAAACGCACCTAATTTACCCTTTAACCAACAAGAAAATTTGGTCGATTTATACAAAAAAACTGATATAACCCGATTCTATCTAGGAGAAAAATTCGCTAATGCTTATCTTACCCGCCGTGAAATGGATATTTTATGGCTACTCAAAGATGGTAATAAGCCAATAGAGATTGCGACACAAATAGGCATATCTAACCGAACATTAGAAACTCATATTAAAAACATTAAACTTAAGTTAGGATGTGGAACTTTATTTGAGCTAGGTTTTGTCTTAGGCACATTAGGATTAAAAAATATTTATCCTTTTAAAGTACAGTTAGTATCTGAATCCGATTATACCGAAGAAAAATAAGGTAAAAAATAATTATGGAACTATGGCTAGACACGATTAACCTAAACGCTATTAAAGACGCAAATGAAATCGGTATTCTCACTGGCGTCACTACCAATCCCATCACCTTAAGCCATGCAGACATGCTCCCTGAAGCAAAATTAGCACAACTACTTAACATACAAAACAGTTATGTGGCTACCCAAGTAGTCGCCAATAGCTTAAACGATATACTTAAACAAGCCAGACAATTGGCACATCTCGATAAACTCCGCATGATCATTAAAATACCCGTTAATCCCACAGGGCTAAGGGCAATTAAAATCCTCTCTACAGAAGGAATTTCTACTTTAGCTACAGCAGTATTTGAACCTAGCCAGGTTTATTTGGCGTCCCTTGCCGGAGCAAATTACATAGCGCCCTATATAAACCAGATGAGCAAAGAGCTAGGAGAATATAGCGCTACCCTTGGGCACATGCTAGAAATCATTAAAACTCAGCTATTTCCGGTCAAATTGATGGCTGCATCTATTGCCTTAAAAGAGCAAATCCTTACTTGCGCCAAGCTTGGGGCTCATGCAATTACCTTGTCAGAAGAAAGCTACTACAGTTTAGTCACTCCTCATTATTTAACAGAAAAAAGCCTTGAACGGTTTAAAAAAGCTTGGACCTTGGGTCATTACACCCAGCAAAGCGAACTCTTTGCAATTGACTAAAATAGGTCTCTCCTACCCGCTTCTACGGGTTTATCCGGATTTTTTTGTTGTTTTCACCTATCTTATATTCCATTAAGAAACCTACTTAGACTCAAAACGCTTGTAATTGGACCTTTTTTAAATTTTAGGAGAAGTAACATGCTTGTATTAACCAGAAAAATTGGCGAAAAGATTATTATTGACCATAACGTTAAAATAACTGTTTTAAGCGCCAATGGCACTCATTTTAGAATTGGTATTGATGCCCCCAAAGAAGTTGCTGTACATCGTGAAGAAGTCTACGAACGCCTTAAAACCGACGAGGAAGAAAACCAACAGCAATAACGGCTAGCTCGCCATTTTATTAAGTTTTTCCAACTATACTAACCATATAGAGTAAATATAATTTACGATGATGGTTAGTAGCAATGAAGATAGAGCAATTAAAGTATTTGTTAGCAAACTGGGAAGAACGGCTGGCAAAAGAACAAACTCCAGAAAATTTACGTAAAACCTTATTCTCTGAATTTGGAAAAAATCCTCCTGCCAAAATAGTTGATCTTTTTGGAAATTATCAAAGTGCTTATAGCAACCTAGCATATCAATATAAAGAATTACGCAAATTTATTACCGAAACAGAAGCAAAAAAGCTAACTGAAATCCCAAATGAAGAAATACCCAACTTTGATAGGGATAAGCTTCTCGCTGATCAATACAATTTATATACTGCTTCTAGCAACCTCTTCGTTGAAAGAAATCTTATCTATCGGCAAAAACATGCCTCTACTAAAACCATATTAAAAACACCAGAAGCAGAAGAAAAAATTGTATTCACTACTCCAGATTTTTCTAATGCTTTTTTAAGTGAGTTTACAAACCCATTAAACCAATTATGTAAAATTTTTAGTGGTCCATTTAATCAAGATTCAGTTAATAGACGTTTAACAGAGCAGCGGTTTGAGCGTTTAGAAAAAAATCAAATTAGCGAACAGTTTTATAAAGATTATCCACGCCAAATAAGTGCCCTGAATGGTCAGCCAGGAAACTACGAAGATACACAAGCAAATAGGCAAAGAACAAGTTCCGTATTTACCAATTTTATTGATCCATATTTAACTAGTTTAGAAAAAAAATTTCAACCGACTAATAAAAGTTTTGATAAAGATGCTATGAGATCAGGATTAACTGGCCTAGTATCAACGTTAGGTGCTCAAAGCACTTTGTTAAACATTCTTCTAAAATCACCTCTATACTACATCTCATTAACCCACAATTCCTTTGTGGATGGTCAAAAGAACCATTATACAGATATTGAGCGCTTTCCATTTCATGCTGCTCAAGGCATCGAACTAACACAATCGAGACTATCTTTTAACCAGACAACAAATAAATTAGAAGTAGAAGTTTTTTTAGCTGGGCGAATGGGTATTTTAGAGGGAATTGAACCTGTAGATGGAAAACTCACTGAAAAACTAACGTTTAGTGTCGATATAGATGTAGACCCTAAAGGCAATCCAATTTTCAAAATAGAAAATGTGGCATTTTCATTAATTATGACTCAATCCCCTGGAATACCAGAGAAAAAAGTCCAAATTATGGTTGACGAATCAATACTAAAGTCAACAAAAAATACCAATTCTACTTATATTGATAGCTTAAATGCTCAACTCGACGACTTCGTGAAATTCAATGATTACCATAACAGTCTCGAAAATCTCTTATATAAAGCGCCCGACGAAAACGATCTGGATTTGGAAAAGGTAGAAAAAAAAGCAAGAGAAAGAGCTCGGGACGAAGCAAAACTTCAACGACTTGATACCAGATTTATTGAAAAATTTTCCAAGAATCCCTCAGAGCTCGCCCTTTTAACCCAATTACACCGCCATCATTATCAAGATCATTTAGGCAAAAAAGTTCTCGTCAAAGATATTTTAACATTTTTTGCTGAGCAATTTCCCAAAATACCATACACGGATAAAGCAAGATATATCTACCTTTTAAAAATAGCAAAAAATTTAGGCGCTGCACCTAAAGAAATCAATAGCGTTCTTGCCAAAGCTTTAGATCAATCATTCAAACAAGAAGGTGGACTTAATAAAAGCGAACGCTCGGGTATTACGCTGCTCTACACAGATCTTTATAAGAGTATTTCAACAGAAAAATCAATTTTTACCGCAGAACAAGTAGATCAACGCATAGCAGCTTTAGTCGATCAATTAGCAAAAGAATTTGAAAATCCTGGTAAAAATATCAACAAAGATCGGTATATATTTTTTATTAACCGAGCAGTGGAATATGAAAAAATATCTTTCAAAGAAGCGATTGAAAAATTAAATTCTGTTTTTCACCCACGGGAAACCATTAACATTTTATTCCGTAGAAACAATAGCTTAGATACTATATTTGAAGCGGCAAAATTGAACCAAGCTATTTATCAGGAATTAGTAACCCCTGATAAAAATCCCAACTATTTTCTTCGAAGTTTTAGAGAATCACTACCTGTTTGGCTTGGCGGTATTAAAAAAATGCCTAGCTTTACCTTGGAACAAAAGCTAGACCTAATGGCAAAATACAATAACTTAATTGAGGAAAATAATCCAAAAAATCCTTATACACAACTGCAAGAACAGTGTAGATCAACCCTGAATAGTCATCCTTCCTTTGAAGACAAATTAAATTTTTTAATAAATCATACTAAAGATATTTCGCAAGAATCTGAAAATGAAATGGCTACAAAGCTTAATATTATCGGATCGATTTTTTTCACGGGGTTAAGTGAATATTTACAAGTAACCCCAACCGAATTCGATTACTTAATTACTAACAGTAATCCTCTTTTACTTAAATGCCTAAGAGAGCGCCCAGAAATGGTTGATGCATTTTTAGACTATGCAAAACAAGGCGATACTTCGCCAAAATCTATTGAGGAGAGACTATTAAAAATAACTAACAACAAAAATACACACCCAGAAGAAATAACCCAATACCAGCTAGAACAAAGATTTGGTCAAGATTTTATTAATAAGTTAACTAAAGACCTAGATGAACTAAGCAAAAATCCAATTACTCTCCCTAATAATGAGCTCGATACCATGTGTAAAATGTTTGAAAAAAACTGGTTATCTCAAGCAATCGGATTAACATCAGAATCTCAAGAATTCATAACTACGCAACTTGAAAGAATAAAGACATCAGAAAACGCTGCTAAACAATCTCAAAAAGCCGCTATATTACCTGGAAAACCAGAAACAACTAGTGAAAAACCGGCCGAATCTGCTGACAGCACATCTGCTAAATCTTCTCCTACAAGCGAAAAATTAGCCGAAACTAGCACTACACCCGCTAAATCTTCCCCTACAAATGAACAACCCGCTGATAATTCTTCATCCAAAATTGCTGCTGCTGCTCTAGGCTTCAACCAAGGACCTATACTTTCCTCTTCACCAGTTCATACTCACACTAATGAATCAACGCCTACACCTAAATCTGAACCTTCATCCGACAATACCCCATCATCAAGCTATACCCCATAATGAGTTGACTGTTAAAGTGGAAATCTATGTTGTATAGCCTGTACCACTTTTTCCAATTTATGAGATTTATCTGCTTCTAAAGGTAAATAATTTTTTTGAATATGGTATTTAACTGTCTGTTTTAATTGAGCAGGTAAATGTTTTTCCAATATCCCCTGAAAATGCGAGTCTGAACAAATCACTAAAGATTCAAAATGTTGGTTCGCTCGCTCATTTTCCAAAAAACTAGCAATTTCTTTGGCAAAATGCTCAAGCTCGGCCTCATGCGGCGTTGTATGAGGTATAAACTTACCGCCCCCGGCGAAATTTCTTGCTTTATAATCACCAGGCTTATCCGTAATCAAGTCTACTCCTTTCATTCTACCTTCTGGATGTTTCAATACCTTTAATGGATTTTTATTCGCCCCATCAAGTTTAGTTCTACTAATATTATAAATATTTGCTTTAGTTGCATTACAGATAGTTAACCAGGTAATAGCCATATAACCCCCTTTCATACTGATAGCTTTTTTCATTAGCCCTTTTTAATCAGTATAGTACTATTTCCCCCGTGAGGCCGTCATTTAAGAGCCTGTTCAAAATCTCTACTATCTTGGCGAAAAAACCTCGATTTTCTGCGATTCGCTGCTCACATACTTCTATGTATGCTGCGCTGCGATTCTCGAAAATCAAGGCTTTTTCGCTCAATCTAGCGAGATTTTGAACAGGCTCTAAGAACCCGTAACAACATCTACACCTTCAGGTACAACAAACTTAAATAAATCTGAAGTTAACGTAGTGTTAATTTTAACATCAGTAAACTTAATGACTGTTTTTTGTCCTAGGTTATCAAACAGCTCCATTTTACTAAGCTGCCCTTGAGTAAAAGTAAGTGCTGCGTGCTGAAACATCTCATCTTTATCTCTTGGAGTTAACTCAAATTCCAATGGTTTTTTGGCTTTTCCAGTAACTTGAATAGTAAACTGTTCCATCAATTTCATGGTGGGATCACTCAACAGCATTACGGGAGAAGCAACTTTTTTAGTTTGCGGTTGCACAGTAACCTGCTTAAGGCTTTCATCATATAACCAAATCTTCGATCCATCAGCAATTAAAAGTTGATGGCTAGGTTTTTCCGTATCCCAACGAAACTTTCCAGGCCGCAATAGTGCCATCTTTCCAGAAGTTTGCTCTAACACACGCCCATCTTTATCTAAAATAGATTGTTGAAAATTGGCTTGCATAGTTCGCAATGGCGTTAAAATCCCAAATAGTTGTTTTGATGCGTCATCTGCGAAACAACTCATAGCTATTATCAATAAAATACTGATGAACCCTATTTTTTTCATAGTGATACCTTGTTAAATTTTTTAAATATATTCTACTTCAATAATTTCATATTCAACTAATCCACCTGGTGCCGAGACAGAAATTACATCGCCACGTTCTTTACCAATCATAGAACGCGCAATAGGCGATTGATACGAAATTTTATATTGCTTAATATCGGCTTCATCCTCACCAACAATTTGATATCTCAATTCTTCTTCTGTTGTAAGGTTGCACACGGTAACAGTCGCCCCAAACACCACACGACCTTGATGATTTAATTTTTTCAGATCAACAACTTCTGCCATTGCCAACTTATTTTCAATTTCAATAATTCGTCCTTCAATAAAACTTTGTTGCTCTTTAGCAGCATGATATTCTGCATTTTCACTTAGATCACCGTGCGCACGCGCTTCGGAAATTGCAGCAATCACGTTAGGACGTTTAACCGTTTTAAGTTCGTTGAGTTCTTGTTTTAATAACTCTTCACCTAAAGCAGTAATTGGAACTCGGTTCATTTATTTAACTCTCCTTAAAAAATATTTCTTTCGCAACATCTAAACAGTTGCTTTCCTCTTAGAATAAAGCGCCTGTAACGAACGCACTGGTTTTAACGCATCATGCGCCATTGCCAAAGCAACAGCTTTTCCACCAGCCAATGTGGTTTTATAGCTTATCTTATATTGCATAGCGCTACGACGAATCGTATATGAATCTCTAATCGCCTCACTACCTTCTGTAGTATTAATAATAAAACTAACTTCACCATTTTTAATCATATCTACAATATGTGGGCGACCTTCGCGTACTTTATTAACTACTTGATGAGGTACATTTGCAATAGCTAGATAATTAGCTGTACCACGCGTTGCCAGAATAGTAAAACCTAAATCTACTAAACATCGCCCCACTTCAACAATGCCTGGTTTATCTGCATCTCTAACACTTAAAAAAGCATACCCCTTAGATGGTGTATAATTTCCAGCAGCTAATTGTCCTTTGGCAAATGCTTCTGGGAAACTATCACCAATACCCATTACTTCACCGGTTGATTTCATTTCTGGACCCAAAATTGCATCAACCCCTGGAAATTTATGAAAAGGAAAAACTGGCTCTTTAACTGAATAGAAATTTGGTTTAACCGAGATGTTTTTCTCCTTTGATAAAATTTCTTTCCCTAACATACAACCTACTGCCATATGCACTAATGAAAGCCCTGTTGCTTTAGAAACAAAAGGAATAGTTCGTGATGCTCGTGGATTCACTTCTAAAACATAAATAGTGTTATCTTGAATTGCAAACTGCGCATTAATTAAACCAACCACTCCTAATTCCAAGGCTATTTTCCGCATTTGTTCACTGATTGAAGCTTGAATTTCAGCAGAAATACTATGTGGTGGCAATACGCATGAAGAATCACCCGAGTGAACACCTGCTTCCTCAATATGCTCCATAATGCCTGCAATCAACACATTTTGACCATCACTAATGGCATCAACATCTAGTTCAATCGCACCCTTTAAAAAGTGATCCAGTAAAACTGGCGCATCATTGGAAACTTTAACCGCATGCTGAATATATTGTTCAAGTTCTTCCAGTGTATAAACCAACTGCATGGCACGCCCACCTAATACATAAGAAGGTCTGACTAAAATAGGAAAAGTGAGTTTTTGCGCAGCTTTAAGCGCCTGTTCAAGATTCCTGGCTAAAGCAGAAGGCGGTTGTTGTAAATTAAGTTTTTGCACTAAAGCATGAAAACGCTCGCGATCTTCAGCACGATCAATGGCATCTGGCGAAGTTCCTAAAATAGTATACCCTGCATTTTCCAGCGCATGCGCCAATTTTAATGGTGTTTGCCCACCATATTGAACAATAATCCCATCCGGTTTTTCAATTGCGGCAATCGCTAACACATCTTCAAAAGTTAATGGCTCAAAATATAATCGGTCAGAAATATCATAATCGGTTGAAACGGTTTCTGGATTACAATTCACCATAATGGTTTCATAACCAAATGCTTTTAACGCCAATGCTGCATGAACACAGCAATAATCAAATTCTATTCCTTGACCAATACGATTAGGCCCACTGCCTAAAACCATCACTTTTTTATTTTGGGTTGGATTAGCTTCATCAGTTTGGATAGAGCCAACGGCTATAGGTGCATTTTCGTAAGTTGAATAAAGATAGGCAGTAGTTGAAGCGAATTCTGCCGCACAACTATCTACACGTTTGTAAACTGGGTGAACCTCTAATGAAAGCCTTCGTTGACGCACCACTGATTCCTTGACCCCTAAACAACCAGCTAAATAAGCATCAGCAAAACCTTTCTGTTTCAACCAGTGCATTTCTATTTTATCAATTGAGTCTAAAGAACGACTCACCAGAGTTTGCTCAATTTCTACCAAATCTTTCACTTGAACTAAAAACCAAGGATCAATTGCAGTTAATTGATAAACATCATCAATAGAAAACCCAACTCGAAATGCATCAGCTACTAACCATAATCTCTCATTAGTTGGATTTTGTAATGCTTGTTTTAGATCATTTTTTTGTTCTTCTGAAAGGCTTTTACTAGTGAAATCAGATGAATAAACCAGTGATTCAAATCCATACAGACCTACTTCTAAACTGCGAATCGCTTTTTGTAATGATTCTTGAAATGATCGTCCTATTGCCATAGCTTCGCCCACTGACTTCATTTGCGTAGTTAATTTAGCATCAGTTTGCGGAAACTTTTCAAAATTAAAGCGTGGAATTTTAGTTACCACATAATCAATCGACGGTTCAAATGAGCAAGGAATTTTATTACCAGTTAATTCATTGCCTAATTCATCCAAGGTATAACCCACTGCAAGTTTGGCAGCCACACGGGCAATTGGAAATCCGGTCGCTTTAGAAGCTAATGCAGATGAACGCGAAACGCGTGGATTCATTTCTATTACAACCAAACGACCATTACGAGGATTAACACCAAACTGAACATTTGAGCCACCTGTTGTAACACCAATTTCACGCAACACCGCAAAAGCAGCATTGCGCATAAATTGATATTCTTTATCAGTCAGTGTTTGTGCAGGTGCAACTGTAATTGAATCCCCAGTATGAACCCCCATCGGATCTAAATTTTCAATTGAACAGACAATAATGCAATTATCTTTAGCGTCACGCACTACCTCTAGCTCAAATTCTTTCCATCCTAAAATTGATTCTTCGATCAATAACTCTTTAGTCGGAGATTGTTCGAGTCCCTGCTCACAAATTTCGATAAATTCTTCACGATTATAGGCAATCCCACCACCGCTACCGCCTAGGGTAAAAGATGGCCGAATAATCGTCGGAAACCCAATATTCGCCTGAATCTGTAATGCTTGTTCAACCGTATGTGCAACATCCGATTTTGGTGTTTCTAAGCCTATTTTGTGCATTAACTGCCGAAAACGTTCACGATCTTCTGCTTTATCAATTGCCTCTTCATGGACACCTATCATCTCTACCCCAAACTGCTGCAAAACACCCTGTTTTGATAGAGATAACGCACAATTTAAAGCAGTTTGACCACCCATGGTAGGCAAAATAGCGTCTGGCCGTTCTTGTTCAATGATGTTGGCAATGACTTGCCAATCCAGTGGCTCAATATAGGTGGCATCTGCCATATCTACATCCGTCATCACAGTAGCTGGATTTGAATTCACTAAAATAATTCGGTAGCCCTCTTCCTTTAAAGCCTTGCATGCCTGAACACCTGCATAATCAAACTCACACGCCTGACCAATTACAATCGGCCCGGCACCTAATATCAGAATACTTTTAATATCTTGTCGCTTCGGCATGGCTAAATCTGTTGTTTTGGATAATGAAACCTATCGGTTTTCTACTTTTCGAGAATCAATGCATTATGGCGCAAGCTGGCGAGATTTTGAACAGGTTCTAATTTATTTACCTACCCATCGTGGCTTTCGTTTCTCTAAAAATGCACTAAAACCCTCTTGAGCATCCTGCGTAACTCCATTTAATGCCATTACTTCACCCGTATAGTCGTAAGCGGCATGCTGCGGCATTTCCATTTGACGATAAAAAACCTGCTTCCCTAGCCCTATTACAAATGGACTAGCAGAGATAATCTTTTCCGCTAACTGCTGAACAGCTGCTTCTAACTGATCACTAGCAACTACTTGGTTAACAAGACCCATACTCACCGCATCCAAGGCCGAAACCCGATCACCAGTCAACAACATTTCAACAGCCTTTTTACGTGGGATTGAACGACCCACTGCTACTCCCGGCGTTGAACAGAAAAAACCAATTTTTACCCCTGGAGTTGCAAACCAAGCCTGTTCACTGGCAATTGCAAGGTCACAAGTAGCCACTAGCTGACAGCCCGCCGCAGTAGCAACCCCATGTACCTGGGCAATTACTGGTTGCTTTATTGCCTGAATCGTATTCATCAACTCACAACATACAGCAAAAAGTTGTCGCAAAAATTTAATATCCTTGTTTTGCATTTCGGCAATATCATGACCGGCAGAAAAAGCAGGACCATTAGCACGAATAATCACTACTGAAATTTGTTCATCTTGATCAATAGTTCGCAAAGCTGATATTAATTCTTTCATCAGTTCCAATGACATTGCATTGCGTTGGTCAGGACGATTCAGCGTAATATAAGCAATTGGCTCCTTTCTGGCTAGCAAAACAGTTTTATAATCCATGATGTTTTTTCCTATTTAAGGTAGAATATAAACAATTATTCAATTTTAAAATTTTCTCAAATGACATTATATACCACTGCAATTACCTTATTTTTGGTGATGGATCCATTGGGAAATATTCCCGTGTTTTTATCAATTTTAAATCCAATTGAAGCAAAAAGACGCTCAGCTATTATCTTGCGGGAAACTTTTATTGCGTTTCTTATTCTAACTGGTTTTATCTTTGCCGGACAAAATATTCTTAATGGCCTAAACATTACCCAACCTGCCCTGAGTATCTCGGGGGGAATTATTTTATTTTTAATTGCAATCAAAATGATTTTTCCCACCCAGTATGGAGAAAATTTAAGATCGCGGGAACCACTATCGAGTGAACCTTTCATTGTTCCACTAGCTATCCCACTCATCGCCGGCCCATCCGCCATGGCAACCATTTTATTATTAACTAATAAATCCCCAGATCAGCTCCCGCTATGTTTCGCCGCATTACTGATCGCCTCTTCTGCTTGCACAGTAACATTGTTGTTTGCTAACCAACTTCGAAAAGTTTTGGGACAAAAAGGAATCGCCGCAATAGAACGTTTAATGGGGATGATCCTAACCACTTTAGCTGTGCAAATGTTTTTAAATGGGATTGGGTTGTATTTTAAAATTTCTTAGTAAGATTAAATTACTCTTGCTGTGAGAAATACGCAATTGCCGCGGAACATTGACTCGTACTCATTATCTACCCGTAAAAATAGAAAAAATATTCAAATCTGTAAAAAAATAAAAATATACATCCCCTCTCCCAGCCCCAAAGCATAAAAAAATCTTCAAACTTTATTCTGGGAGAGGGCCAGGGTGAGGGGAAACCACAAGATGGCACAACCAATAAATTATGCGAGAGCACTAAGAGAAAAAGCCACTGAAGCAGAAACTCAATTGTGGTACTTTTTAAGAAATAGAAAATTAAAGGGTTATAAATTCAAGCGACAAGAAATGATTAGCTCTTACATTGTTGATTTTATCTGCCATCATAAAAAATTAATTATTGAACTCGACGGTGGCCAACATGCGCTTTTACAGGAATATGATAAAAAACGTACAGCATTTTTAGAAAAGCAAGGATATAAAGTGATTCGTTTTTGGAATAATGAAATGTTCAATCATGTGGACGAAATACTAGATACCATTTTAACTGAATTAGAGAAGAGATAACAAAGTTTATTCGATCTCCCTCACCCTGGCCCTCTCCCAGAATAAAGTTTGAAGATTTTTTTATGCTTTGGGGCTGGGAGAGGGGATGTATATTTTTATTTTTTACAGAAAAACAGCTTGCTTATTATACGGCTTCCCAGGACACTAGTGCGCCTTCGCTGGTATGACAAATGCTACAGAATAATCAGTTACTGTTTACTACAGCGTAAAGTAAGCATTTTATTCTTTCCAGTAGATCAGCTCCCGCTATGTTTCGCCGCATTAATGATCGCCTCTTCTGCTTGTACAGTGACCTTGCTGTTTGCTAACCAACTTCGAAAAGTTTTGGGACAAAAAGGAATCGCCGCAATAGAACGTTTAATGGGAATGATTCTGACTACTTTAGCAGTGCAAATGTTTTTAAATGGGATTGGGTTGTATTTTAAAATTTCTTAGTAAAATCAAACCCTCTGTTTTCGAGAAATATTTTAAATTACTCTCAAATATAGCTCTGTATAAGGTGAATTAATCTACTTTATCTACTATCAGTTCTCGATATCCATAACGAGCATCAATTCTACGATGAAAAATCAAGGAAGAAGACTCAGCAATTGCAAGTTCTACAGTAGTATAAATTAGATTACCATCTACTAAATGACCCCCTAATACTTGACCTTTATCGTTTGCAATACCTATATGTAAATGCACGCCTTCTGTAGCAGTAATCGTTCCAACTAATGAAATAACTTCAAAGCACTCATTAAAATGTGTGCCGCCAGCTTGATTAGCAAATCTTAAGCAAGCCTGCCTCAAACTTCCTACACAAGTTAAGACTAGCCCCGCTTTAATATTTTCACTTTGAGCAAATTTTATTATCTCTTGCTTTAAATCAGTATCAGGCTTAAACCGAGTTACATAAATTTTCATAGACTATTTCCCCATTTTTGCTTAAAAAATTATTCCCTCTTTTAATAAACGCGTCGGCCCCTCCCACAAGGGGGGAAGCCGGCAAGCGCAGCAAGGACGGGTGAGGGGTAAACTTAAAATACTCTAAACTATCCCTTCTTATTTAAATTAAGTCCTTTAAATGTGAAAGTGAAGAGTCTCTTTCTCCTTTAAGATCTTTTTTAAGATAACGTATAACATCCTTCTCCCTTAGTTCATAATAAGTAGGAATTTCACACTTAAGCAAAGGAGGAAAAATATTTGATTTACCTTCTTTTTTATCTTCTTTTTTATTATTTTTCCACGGTTTATTATCTAAATCATATACGTAAGAAAAACGCTTAGGGCTTATCCCCATATAAGCTTCAAAAGGCACGCCGTTAGAACACCTATTGGGTGCATTATCCAGTATAATTAATTCGGGATATAACTCTTTATTTTTACTTTTTGGATAAGCAGCTAAATAAACCACTCGTTGAATACCCGCGGTAATAATATCTTTGGCACAAATATGACAAGGAAAAGTAGTTATGTATAAAATTGCATCCCTGACAGATAAGCCTAACTTGGCAGCATCTAGAATGGCAGCAATTTCTGCATGGGTGCAGGGGTGATATTCTAAACTTTCTTTAACAAATTTTCTTAGTTGGCTAATAGAACTTTTATTTGTACTACATTCGGGATTTCCTTCTGTTTCCTTAAGAAATTTATCCCACTCTTTCACTTCAGAATATATTTTTTTATAACCTAATTTTATCTTGATTTCATCTTCATAAGTAGGATTAGCTGAACTAGACGGAGCTCTAATTGAAGCTACTGAAATAACCTCGCCGTTTTCTGATAAAATAGCCGCACCAATTTGGCGATCGCCTGGAAAATTTGAGCGAAATTTTGCCTGACTAGCTAAGTTCATCCCAAATTCATCTTGAGTAGGATATTGACGATATTCACCTTCAATCAAATCAACAAATTTTTTTATTTCATTTTCAAGCTTGGTGCTCCCTATTCCTTCATCTAAATTAAAAAAATAATGCGATTTGTGAAATAGCTTGCTTACCTCTTGACCAGCATCATTTTCTTTAAATTCTTCAGTGATATCTGCAAAATCTTTATTTATCAAAGCACTTGACGCATCTGGTAAAATTTCCTTTCGATAATTTTCTATTTTCACTGGTATAGACTTTCGTAGATCAATACCTTCGCAATTAATTACTAAAGTCTTATCAGATAATGCCTTGAGTCGACCACCATCATTCTTAAATGCTTTTTCTAAAAAACCATTACGCCTATCATAATTTGAAAATAAAGAAATTTGGATATAATTTAAACCGTAGATGTGGCTCAATACTTTATATTCAGTAGTATTTTTGAGCTGATCAATTAAATAAACTACTTTGCATTTTTTATCTTGCTGTTTATCTGAATCACTTTGCTCTTTCCTTTTCTTAACAATTTTCTCAACTACTGGCAACAGTAAAATACCTTTATTTCGAGTTCTTAATTCGCTACAAATTTGCATTTTTGCAAAATACTGCAACGACTTGGGATGAGAGCTTAATGAAGGAGTAATTTTTAAAAGTTCGACGGCATTTATTGGTACAAATTTATATCCTTTCAGCTCAAAAGCACTTTCTAACAATTTAAAGAAATCCTCTTTATTACAGCCAATCGGCGCAACCACACCTAAAATAATTTCTATTTCAGGCCTTTTTTGCTTTTCCATACAATTTCTCCTTGTTACACTGCTCCTAAACTCAATATAGTCTGGATTTAAGTTGCGTCAAATACGCCATGATAGATATTGTGGCGTAAACAACACTCACCTCTCCCCTTGTGGGGGAGGTGAACTAGTACCCAACAAGAAGGAGGCTATAAGATATTTATATAATGAAAATTTGAGGAAAAAAGCAAAACGAAATAAAACTATTTAACAAACTACTGCCGCCACAATCTTTCATTTTTTGGCGAATCATCTTCAGTAGAACGATAAGGATTAATATCTATTCCGCCGCGTCTGGTATAACGCGCATAAACGGTTAATTGTTGCGGAGTACAATAACGCACTAAATCCACAAAAATTCGCTCGACGCAATGTTCGGCAAAACCGCTATGTCCACGAAAAGAAACGATATATCTTAACAATCCTGCACGATCAATTTTTTTGCCCGTATAAGTAATCTGAATTGAGCCCCAATCTGGCTGACCAGTGACTAAACAATTCGATTTTAATAAATCAGAATATAATGTTTCATGCACTTCTTCAGCGCCTACCTGCAAAAATTTTGGATCAATCTGATAAGTATCAAACTCAAGCTCTTGCTCATCCAATGATTCTCCTGAGAATTTTTGGATCGTAAATGAACTGCATGCGCCTATTGGCATGAGTTTAACCCGCACGACTTCGCCGGTTGCCTTCTTCAAATCACTGGCCAAAACATGTTGCACTTCATCAATAGATTCATAGCGACTCTGACTAAAAGAAAGTAAGTACAACTTAAATGATTTTGACTCAAATAAATAACGCGAAGCACAAGGAACAATAAATTCCCCTACTGCAACACAAGGCTTACCTTTTTGATTTAACCAAGACAGTTCATAAGCATTCCAAATATCGATACCTTTAAACGGTAACTCTTTAGGAATACCTAACTCATTACGTTTTGCTTCGCGTGGAATCGAGCAAAGCAAATGAGGTGCATAAACATCTTCATACTGAGTTGCTTTTCCAAGTGGAGAATTAATTAATACATCTTCGATTGTTATCATCGTTTCACCTTATGACAAATTTTTGGCAAATCTCCGGTTAATCCGCTAGCAAACTCTACACACCAACGTTTTAAATAATCAATTCGATTAAATTGATTTAACAATCGTTCTCTTAACCAACCAAAAGGAAAAACATCGATTGCAAACCCTTGTTTAAAAACTTCCATGGCAAAAATAGCAGCCAGGTGATGACTTTTGCGCCAACGTTCATAACGACGCAAAACGGCATAATCACCAATATCATCTCCTTTATCATGTGCATTTTTAATCACTTCAGCTAAACACGCAACATCCAATAAACCTAAATTTAGCCCTTGGCCAGCTAACGGATGGATTGTATGAATCGCATCACCCACCAATGCTAAGCGTGACTTTACAAAATGTTTGGCATACCGCATTTTAAGTGGAAATGTTATCCGTGGACTTTGTAAATGTACCGATCCCAAGCGATGCTCAAATGTTCTTTCAAGTTTTAATTCAAATGCTTTTTCAGTTAACTGTTGTAACTGCTCAGCTTCTTCTTTAGAAGTTGACCACACGATCGAACAACTATGTTGATCTTTAAGTGGCAAAAAAGCCAAAGGACCATTTGCACGAAAACATTGCCAGGCAGTGTGCTGATGTGACTTTTCCACCTTAACTTCTGCCACCAAAGCAACTTGGTGATAATCTCTTTGTGTTATATTAATACCTGCTAAATCTCGTAACTTTGAATGCATACCATCTGCGCCAACAACCAATCGACTAGCAATAGTTTCTCCTGTTGCCAGGGTTAACTCTGCTGTTTTAATTCCTAGATTTAATGACTGCACCGCACTTTGGTAAAACATCTCTATTGGATAATGTGATAATGCCTCAGTTAACACTTGCAACATCAGTTGGTGTTCAGCAATAAACCCTAAATGACGTTCTTTAACTAACGCACTATCAAATTCAAGCTCATAGTTTTTTTTTGGTTCAAACACACGAATATGCTCAAACGGACTAACGCGCAACCTCATTTTTGGCCAAACATCTAATGCGGTAAATAGCGCTTGTACCGCCAGATTAATTGCACTCACTCTAAACTCTGCTTGTTTTAGTGTATGTTCAATCGATGAATTTTGTTCAATCAAAGCTACATTAAATTTATCTCTAGCCAAAGCTAACGCAAGGGTTAAACCGGTTATACCGCCACCGACAATGGCAATGTCGTATGTTTTATGCAACGTTTTTCCCCAATGCAAAAATTTATGTAGATGGCATTACTGCTGCTAATTCAACTCGCGCATTCAATTGCAATCGATTCGTTACCGTAAGCGGCACATTGGTATTTAATTGTTTACTACTGGCATTTGCGGCAAAAGCCATTGGACGTATCGGTGATATACCCAGATCTTCATTAAAATAAATATTATGTACTACATACTTTTGATTAACATAAATTGCATTTAATCCAGCTAATTCATTCTTAATCTGACGATAAATATCAGCACGCAGTGCGGTTCTTGCTGCTTCAGACTCTAATAAAGTAGGCGTATAATCAATACTACTTAAACTATAGGTTTCTCCTGGTTTACTCATTTCTTTTAAACGCGACCGCAGATTTGCTAAACCACCTTCCATAAGACGCGCTTCGGCAGTCACCGAAAGCTGTTCAAGACCCGATTTATCCTGATTACGTTCAAATGTAGTAATCTGCCAAGGAGTAACACTGGCAATTTTTTGCAGCTTTTGACTAATGCTGCCATAGGCACTAGCCAACTTTTCTTCACTCAGCGCTGCATTTACCGCAATAATTACTTTTGGTGCTTTAGTCGTCACCCACTGTTCCGCACTAACCTGAAAAGATACTTGATTGAGCACTGGTGGTTGCGGCGGCCATACAACGTTAGCATGTGCAGAAGTACCAACAAAAACCAGCAATAACCATAATGACTTCATTCTTTGCATAAATTCCCTTATCCTAAGTAAAGTTTAATTGGTTCCTATATTAGGACGTGTTCCAAAACTATTCAACGACGAAACTTTATGACTACTATTTGGCATCGAACTCCAACAGCAGAAGAATTAAACCAACTATGTGCCAATTCTTTGGCTGGCTATTTAGCCATTGATTTCATCGAAGTTGGTGATGATTATCTAGTTGCCCAAATGCCGGTTAACGATAAAACCAAACAACCCTATGGGTTATTACACGGTGGAGCCTCTTGTGTATTAGCAGAAACACTTGGCAGTGTTGCAGCAAACTTTACCATTAACCGCGAACACAACCATTGTGTAGGTTTAGAAATCAATGCCAATCATTTGCGCCCTGTGACTTCTGGCCTAGTAACAGGTATAGTAAAATTTCTACATATTGGCCGTAAAACGCAAGTCTGGGATATTAAAATTTATAATGAACAAAAAAATCTTTCTTGTGTTTCCAGATTAACTGTTGCAGTCATAGACAAGCTAAAATTGAAATGATACCACTTAGAATAATTATCCTATTATTTAGCATTTTTGCCTATCCACTAGCAAAAGCAGACACGCTCTCCACTACAGAACAACAGATTAGCCATTACATCGTAAAAGCGCAAACAGAGCAACTCTCACTATTAGAAAAACTGGTTAATATTAATAGCGGAACCTCTCATCTTGAAGGTGTTCGGCAAGTAGGGGAAATGCTAAAACCTCAATTTGAACAATTAGGATTTAATGTGCAGTGGATTGAAGAGCCCACCCATATGCATCGAGCAGGAACATTATTAGCACAACGACATGGTTCTAAAGGTAAAAAATTATTATTAATTGCACATTTAGATACGGTCTTTCCTTCAGACAGCCCCTTCCAACGCTTTAAAAAACTTAACAACAACACAGCTACTGGGCCTGGCATCATTGATGATAAAGGTGGTGACGTTGTGATTTTATATGCATTAAAAGCATTACAAGCAACACACGCATTAGATGATACTAATATTATCGTAGCGCTTATGGGAGATGAAGAAGATTCCGGCAAACCTGTTGCCATCTCGAGAAAACCACTCATGGAAGCTGCTAAATTAAGCGATATAGCATTAGATTTCGAATGGGCAATTACTCAAGACACAGCAACCATTGCACGTCGTGGCATTACAAAATGGACATTAGAAACTCAAGGCAAGGAAGGCCATTCTTCAGAAATTTTTCAAAAATCTCTCGGCAATGGTGCTATTTTTGAATTATGTCGCATTCTGAACACCTGGCGTACACAATTATCTAACGAAAAATATTTATCTTTTAACCCAGGAATAATTTTAGGCGGAACTTCTGTCACTTATGATAAAAATCTTTCTCAAGGAACAAGTTGCGGCAAAGAAAATGTCATTGCCAAAACAGCTATAGCAACAGGAGATTTACGTTTTCTCACGCAAACACAAGAAAATTCCGCTAAAAAAACCATGACAGAAATTTGTGCTCAGCACTTACCAGACACTAACGCTACGATCAGTTTTCAGGCTGCTATTCCCTCTATGCCTCCCACTAACAACAACTTAAAGCTATTGCAAAAATATAGCGCAGTTAGCGCCGATTTGGGTTATGGTCCTATAAAACCTTTAGATCCTGAAGTACGCGGTGCGGGAGATATTTCTCATATTGCAACTATAGTTTCCGCTAACCTAGCAGGATTAGGTGCCGTGGGTACTGGCGCACATTCAACCAAAGAAACATTAATCATTGATTCATTACCCATTCAAACCCAACGAGCAGCATTACTTATTTATAGGCTAGTCAATGAAAAACATTTTTCCGATACCAGCTCTTACTGATAATTACATCTGGATGTTCTTTGATGAAATACAAAAGACTGCCTGGATTGTTGATCCAGGCGAGGCAACACCTGTCATAAAAGTATTAACTCAACATAGCCTCACTTTAGCAGGTATTTTAATTACTCATCACCATGCCGATCACTGCGCTGGAATTGCCGCTTTATTGCAGCATGCCGGCGATATACCTGTGTTTGGCTCTTATCAAAGTCCTAATCAATATATTTCGCATCGGTTAAAAGAACCTGATGAAATCATCTATGCAACATTTCAACTGAAAGCCATCGAAATTCCCGGACACACTCTTGACCATACTGCTTATTACGGCAACAGCAGTTTGTTTTGTGGCGATACTTTATTTAGCGCTGGCTGCGGCAAGGTGTTTGAAGGAACACCAGAGATGATGTACAACTCTCTTGCCAAACTACAACAGCTACCTGATGACACAAAAATTTATTGTGGCCATGAATATACCCGTGCCAATTTACAATTTGCTAAGCAAGTTGAACCAAATAATCCTGATATCACTGATAAAATCAATAGACTAGCAAAATTGCAAAAAGGCGAATGCACTTTACCCTCAACGCTAAATGAAGAAAAAAAGATTAATCCGTTTTTACGCTGTCATGTACCAGAAGTGATTAATGCAGTAGAACAACATGCAGGAACAAAGCTTAATAACCCCATTGAAGCTTTTGCGCGGTTACGTGAATGGAAAAATAATTTTGTTTCGTAATATGAATAACTATTTTACAAAATATACCCTGACGTATAACATCAATTTTCTTTTAAGGATTTCCGTTGAGCATAAAAATTTTAGGGACAACCAAAATGCTAAAAACCTTTCAAAAACTTCTTCTTACTTTTAATTTCTTAGGCGCTTTTTGTTTTTCTTCTATTGCTTTTGCCTCAAATACAAATTGGATAAATCCGAACACCGGACCAACGGCTGGAGATTGGAGCGTTGCATCTAATTGGGATAATGGCGTTCCCACTTTAGGATCTGTTGCTTTTATAGGATCTCATCTAGAAGCTAACCTGACTATGTCAAATGAAGTGGCTGATGAGCTTAAGATGACTCAATCAACGCTGTCCATCAGTAATACTGGTGTATTGACGACTAACACTAGTGCTCTACTCGAGGCGAAAATCAATTTGGCTGGCACTTGGACAATCAATTCCTCCAGTGCTGTTGTCGATGCTGGAATAATTAATATCAACGGCGGTACTTGGAATTCAGGTCCCTCTATTGGCACTGCAGGTAACCAAATCGTTAATATAAATGGCGGTACCTGGAATGCAAACACTTCTAGTCTTATTGGAGGAGGTTCAACTATTAATCTTAACAGTGGCACCTGGAATTCAGGCGTCACTACCATTGAAAGTGGCTCGACTGTGAATGTTAATTCAGGTGGTACTATCAACAGCACATCTGCAACCTTAGAGAGTAGCGGCGCCGCTCTTGTTAATGGAGGAAGTTGGGATGTAACGGGGGCAATAAGTCTTGCTGGAACTGGTCCCGGCAACTTACAAATCTATGATAATGGTACAGTAACAGCTGATACTCTAACCTTAGGTAACTCATCAGTTACAGATAGTATACTTAACCTTGGAATCAGCGCTTCTCCTAATGGTACTTTAGCGGTCAATCAATTGCTCGCCGATAATAGTGTGGGTACCGCCAATTTTAATGGCGGAACTTTGCAAGCTCTTTCCAATAATCCCAATTTCATTACTGGATTTAGCAGTGGCAAACTGGTCACCAATTCTCCAAATAACGCGGTGATTGATTCCCATGGCTTTAATATTGGTGTGGCAGATAGCGGGTTTAGCGGCAACGGCGGTCTAACTAAAATTGGTGCTGGTACGCTAACATTAAGTAGCACAAATACCTACCTGGGCGGCACAACCATTTCAGGCGGCACGTTGCAGTTGGGGAATGGCGGCGCTACCGGCAGCATCGTCGACACCTCCAGTATTGGCCTGAGCAATAATGCCAGTTTGATATTTGATGTCAGCAGCCCACAAACCTATAGCCAAATCATTAGCGGTGCGGGATCAGTGACTCAAGAAGGATCAGGAACCACCACGTTAACAGGCACAAATACCTATACGGGAGACACAACCGTTTCAGGCGGCACGTTGCAGTTGGGGAATGGCGGCGCTACCGGCAGCATCGTCGACACCTCCAGTATTGGCCTGAGCAATAATGCCAGTTTGATATTTGATGTCAGCAGCCCACAAACCTATAGCCAAATCATTAGCGGTGCGGGATCAGTGACTCAAGAAGGATCGGGAACCACCACGTTAACAGGCACAAATACCTATACGGAAGGCACAACAGTTTCAGGAGGTACTTTGGAGCTAGGTAGCACAGGTTCTGTTGCTGGAAATATGATGATTAATAGTGGCGGTACATTATCAGGTTATGGAACAACAGGAGGAGATGTCACCAATAACGGTACTGTATCACCCGGTGTGGGTGCATCCATAGGCACATTAACGATTGGAGGAAATTACACCCAAGCATCGACAGGAACTTATGCTGTTACCCTCAACCAACCTGGTAATAGCGATCTGCTAAATGTGGGCGGAATAGCCACATTAAATAATGGACTGGCAGAGGTAATCGTTGCAAATGGATTTCAACCATTTACACCGTACACAATTTTGACAGCGAATAATGTGGTCGGTCGATTTACATTAGCCGATCCGTTGTTTGTCGAAGGTGAATTGATTTACTTTCCAACGCATGTGGATTTTGAAGTCGCATTTAATCCATTGGCCTTTGAAGCAGCCGCTGTAACTCCCAACCAACAAGCGGTATCCAATTATATTTTATCGACAGGAGGTACAGCAGGTATCCAAACATTAATTGCAGGCTTGACGACAAATGCACAATTCCAAACAGCCATGGATCAAATATCTGGAGCAACTTATGCCAATCAGACGATGGCAATAGCACACGTGGGAAGCTGGTTTGAACGCGAATTAGCTGCTCGTTTTATGGTACTGCCTAGTACAGATGAACCAAAATGTATGTGTCCAAATGGACAGTTAGTATATAAAGATGGCAACAAAGTAAAAGACGGATGGGTATCACTCTATGGAGGCCAAGACAGTATTGTTTCCGGTCAAGTCAGTGGCCTTAATACAAACACGACAGGTGTGGCATTGGGTTATGAATGGCCAGTGGGTGGTTGTTGTCAAGGTAAATTAGGCGTTGGATTAGGTTGTATGCACTTTAAAGGAAGCGCAACAGGTAGTGAAACGGCAAACTATAGTGGAAATTTATTTCAAGCTGGTATATACGGTCGTTATAATCAAGATAGTTGGTCATTGGGCGCCTCTGTTGATGTCAGCGGAACCAATAATGTGAGCGCGGAAAGACAAGTGCAAGCTGCAACAGGAGTGGCTATTCCTACAAGTACTTATCAAGCCAACTTAGTTTCAGAACAAGTAGCGCTAAGTTACGATCTGCTCAATCAAAAACGTTGTTGGAAGCTACGTCCATTTGTAGGGTTTATCAATCAACAAATAAATCGAGGAGGCCTGACAGAACAAGGAGATTCAGGATTTGAATTGGATGTGCATAGTTCCAGTTATCATAGTGCACGTAGCCAATTAGGCTTATTATGGGAAGCGCCTATAAATTATCGTGTAAGACCATTTGCCTCAGCGGATTGGGAACATGAATTTTCAGATCGGAATAGTCAGTTTAATGCACAATTAACAGGTGTTACTTCACCCGAAACTTTTCATGTTGTAGGAGGAGAGGTAGGCCGAGATTCGGGTTATGTGAGAGCGGGCCTAATATTGGTTCAGCAAGGCAAACTAAATATCTCTTTACTTTATCAAGGTCAATTTGCTAAGGATTGGCAACAAAACGGAGCTGCTTTAGAGGCCAATCTATTGCTAGATTAAAGTTCTACGGTTACGTGAATGGAAAAATAATTTTATTTCATTAAGGTAGAAATTGTTCCTTCTCAACTTTCATCACATAAGCATCTGTTATGCCATCATGAGCAATTTCTACAAACTGGAATCCAGCTTTTTCATAACATCGAATCGCACGTTGGTTAGCAACACCAGGATCAATCAATAATACTTGCGCGTTAAAATTTCGAAAAACATACTGAATGAAAGCTTGAACGATTTTAGTACCATAACCCCGATTCAAATAATTTTCCTCACCAATAAATAAATCCATACAAAAAGTACCAGGATTTTCATTAGTGAATAGTCCTTTCGGCGCAGGACACTTCATTCGATAAGCATAAAGATCACAACAGACAACATAACCTATAGGCACACTATCCAGATAAATCACAAAAGGATAGTCATAACCATTGCCGTTGATTTTTTGATAAATATAATTAGGAGTTTCATATCCTTCAATAAACCAAACCTCTTTTACATGAGGCTTTTCGACCCATTTTTGCCACAAAGGAATATGTTCATTTTGGAATTTGGTAAATCCGATGTTCATATTTTTTTAACATCAGTTACTTATTGCCGATTTAAAACTATCTTGTAAGAGAGCGCTGTTTCATTATTCTGCTTATCGTCATCATCAACAACAATTTCACCATCCTCTTTCTTTTGGCTTTCATAAATCAATGGTGACGAATGCATTTCCCCTCCTTCACTTTTAGCTTGTTTTCCCTTACCTTCGACTACTGAAAACTTTTTGCCCCAATCCTTATCAGGTGCATCCACTGTTAATAATGCATCACGATCAAGGAACCGATTAATGATATCTGCTATGGTCACTGGCCCTACTGCCATTAAAAGAACCGCAGCAATCGCTAAAGAAAACCCACCCAAAGCTAATGCCGGCACTAAGACAGGAAAAAAAGCAATCCCAAGGGTTAAACCAACTAATGACAAAACAATTCCTACTCCCGCAATAATTGCTTGTGTTTGATTATGCTTAACCCAATCAGCAAATAAAGCAGGAAGATGCTTAAATCCGCGCTTCTCATCATAATGTAAATGTAGCCATGGACCAGGATCGAAGATCAAAGTAATAACGGCAGTTACTGACACAACAGCAATACCAAACAAGAAAGGAACTGGAGAACCCAGTAAGGCTAAAACAAACAGAATTAGCCCAAGTCCCATCCAAGTACTGCGATGCTGAAAAAACCCGGTATTTTTATGCTCGTATTTTTTTAGTGCTGCTAACTCTTCGTTAACTCCCTGTATCATTTGTTGTCGGTCGACATTACTTAGAAGAAAATAATGTTTTTCTTGATCTTTAATTGAACGCGGTGGAGATTCCTCGGAATTATCCTGAGAATAATTACAATAAATTAATGGTGATTGATCGCCAGATAACAAATATTTAAGTTTTGACAAATATTTCAGACGGCTAGAAACGCCTTTGGAATCTCCAGACTTTCTCTTTACTTCAAGAGATTGAGTGGCGTTAAATCTTTGAACATTAGATTGATCAATATCAAAGGTAACCGTTTCTTGCGATTCGGATACTGGCAAACTGTTGTTACGTTTACGTATTCTGAAATAATAAAATTTTTCATCTAATGATTTATCGTCCACAAAGACCTCCTAAATATAGCCAGACTCTAAAAACTTTCCCCGAAATAAATCAATATGTATAATATAAGGAATATCTATGAACTCTTTATTATTCATTTTGCTACCTGCTTTAACCAATCTTGTAAATTATAATAATTGGTCACTCTAGTGATTTTGCCATTTTTAACCTGAAAAAATGCGCCACAAGTTAACTGATAACGCTGCCCCGTAGCTTCGGGCAAACCACTATCAGTTGCTAGATAAATCCCTTCGATGGTGAATTCAGCAGCCGCACACGTTCCATCTTCATTTACCATTACGATTAAATTTTTCACCGTTTCTTTATACGAACGATTCATCCGCTGCATAAAGTCAGCAAAAGCTTTTTTCCCTACTTCACAACCATTCTGGTTAATATCATGGATAACTTCCTCATCAAGAAGATCGAGAAAAGACTCCGTATCTTGTCGATTAAAACTACCGTAATAACTGGTAATAATTGCCTTGGTATTATGCATTTGAGCTTCTAAAATTAAACTGTCGTTGAGAAAAATAGTGGTCAGTATAACATATAAATGCTATAAGGTACGCACTTTCAGGGGTTTATGGGTGCGATTGAAAGTGTAGGTTTTTAAGCGGCTTTATGTTTTTTGGTAGAAGAATAAAATTATACGTTCCCCTCGCCCAGCCCCAAAGCCTATAAAATCTTTGATCTGATTCTGGGAGAGGGACAGGGTGAGGGAAAACCATAAAATGACGAATTTTTTGCTAACCTTTAACGATGGTAGGTGCTTTTAGGCGACGCTATCTATTACGGATATTTATCTTAAATGCTATAGTTTGAATACGAGATAATAATGGACTCATTTATCGTTTATTTAATCCTATTTAGTATTATTGTAATACTAGGTCAAGCTTTTCGAAAATCTACCACCCCTATCGCCCTAATTCTTGCAATAGCGGGTATGTTATTAAGCTTTATCCCATTTTTTCCAGATATTTATCTAAACTCTAAACTGGTTTTAAATATTTTTTTACCTTTATTAGTTTATGAAATCTCTGCCTTTAGTTCATGGCATGATATGCAAAAGCAAGCCCGTCCAATCGCGCTATTATCGATTGGTCATGTAGTATTTATTACGTGCATAGTTGCCATAGTGATCCACAGTTTAATTCCTCAAATGGGTTGGCCTTTAGCATTTGTTTTAGGCGCAATTATTTCTCCTCCCGATAATGTCGCAATCGTTTCAATAGCTGAAAAGATGCGAATACCTAAACGGATTTTTATCATACTTGAGGGTGAGGGAATGTTTAACGATGCAGCTGCGTTAACAATATTTCGTTTTGCTTTAACAGCTGCTATTACACATCAGTTTCTTTTTGGCCACGCTTTTCTTGCTTTTAGCACTATAATCATTGGCGAAACATTATATGGATTCTTATTAGGCCATCTTCTGGGTCAATTAAGAATAAAAATTTCAAATACTATGTTGCACGTTATCGCTTCTTTCATAACGCCCTTTTTAGCTTATATACCAGTAGTCAAGTTAGGCGGTTCAGGAATCATTGCAACAGCTATCGTGGGATTCGTGATTGGAAATCGATATACGCTTCGTTTTACACCAGAATATCGCTTAGCAGCGGTAACCCTATGGCCAACATTAGCATTTGCAATACAAGGCATCATATTTTTATTAATCGGTTTAAATATGCACTCGATCTTGGTGCGTATTTCGTCAATTCCAATGGAATCCTTGCTTATCTATATGATTGCTATAATCGCTGTTGTCATTATTGGTCGTTTTATTTGGGTCTATGGATTTGTTATTTTTTTGCCGCGATTTTTATTTCCATCTCTAAAAAAGAAAGATCCTTACCCTCCTTGGAAGTATCCATTTATTATTTCATGGTCGGGAATTAGAGGCGGGATTTCCCTGGCAGCAGCACTAGCAATTCCAGCTTTAACTTTTAAAGTTAATCAGGTCGACATTCATGATTTATTTGTTTTTATTGTCTTTTGCGTCATCTTTGTAACCCTGATATTACAAGGTTTATCTTTGCCATTTATTATTAAAAAATTGGATATCGATAAAATAGGTGAATCTGAAAGATATACGGAACATATGACTGAATTACAAACGAGGCTTCAAATGATTAATGCAGCACTTCATTGGCTTCACAAATATAAAGATAAAATAAAAAAAGATAAAAAATTGCTTGCCGAAGTATCGATGTATATTGATGAATATCACATGTTAAAAGAACAATTTGAATCGAGAATTTTAGATCACGATGGCCAATCAATTCACGATGAACAATTAGAATTAAAAAATAAACTATCACTTTTATATAAAGTTATAGAAGTTGAAAAAGCAGAGCTCGAGAAACTTTGGAGTAAAAATCAAATTAATTTACAAACCAGAAATAAATTAGCCACTATCTTAGACCATCAAATTCAGCGGCATTTAATATAACGCCGATTCAACCGTGAAGTGCAACAGAGGGTTTAGCATTAGCTCCGACTTAATCTGACAGTTACCCATATATACTCACCACACCTCAAGATGCAAGATTATGCTCCGAGAAACAATCTCACGAGTCGAATATTAATATAGGAATATTTGCCTTCAAATTTCTCGTAAACGGGCTTTAGTTTTCCATCTTCAGATTTTTTTAATTCAGCAAAAATCAGATCAAAATCCTTTTTGGGAAGCATATCTTTCAAATAAGTTAGATCAAAAGGTTCAATTTGCTTTAAACTTTTGAGCTTTTCTATATGACTCATGATTGTTCCCACTGAAACCCCGCGTTTTGTGGCTATGCACTCAATTGATAAGCTTTGCTTTAACATTTCCAATGTTGCAATCTGGGTAGGAATTGTTGTCTTTTCTTTCCTGGCATGGATGCTTTTTTTGCCGGTTATTTTAGTCGTACGGCCCCCAAAGCGTTCTATTAGGGTATTCCTCTGACACTGTGCAATTTCTTTTTCAGATAAAGCGTGTAAATACTTAACGAGAGTCGCCGAATTATCCTTAAAAACCTGATCATGTTGAAGAATTTTAGGATGCACTTTTAACGCCATTTCATTAAGATTCATCAGTTTTAAACCATTTAAACTGCGCACTCTTGATAAGGCAACATATCCCATGCCAGGCTCAAATGCATCACCTAAATCTATCTCCACTGCATCCAGTGTCATACCCTGACTTTTATGAATCGTAATCGCCCAAGCAAGACGAAGTGGTACTTGCCTAATGGTCGCACGCACTACGCCATTATCTTCATATTTCCATTCTTCTGGGTAAGCAATAATCATTTCATCATCATACGTTTTAACGATAGGCCAACCTTCACGCTTATCAAAACCTACAACCACACTACGGGTTCCATTCACATACCTACCTAAAGTATCGTTCTTGATGAACATCACTTCAGCACCTATTTTTAATCTTAATTTTTCCAAAGCAAGACAGTTTTTTTTAAGTCCCTCCACTAAAGATTCAAAACCTTCAGTCACCATCATAAATGTTTTTTCTTCACCCTGAATGCTCGCCAGCTCCTGCTCATTAATGGCATCAACATTAATATTACGCGAATATAATTTTGTTGCTTTGGTCAAGCCTTGCGGTTCTTTTTTATAACGGGTACGTAAAGGGACTTTGGTATGTTCCCTGCTGTACCGCTTCGTATATCATTTAAAACCGTCAGCAATGGATCATTACTTTGGCGATGTTGTTCATGTAAGTAGCAAACATGAAAATCCCCAGTGCTCCAAGCAGAACCCTCAAAGGCAAACTGTTTTTCCTCTACAGAAGAGCCAGAAGATACTGGTGGCAATTGAAAAAAATCACCGCATAAAACAACTTGAATACCACCAAAAGCTTGCTCACAATTCAGAATATAACGCGCAATCACATCCACCATATCCAGCTGATGTTGATGCAACATCGATATCTCATCAATGATCAGTACTTTGGTTTTTTTGTAATTACGTTTTATCCGCTCCGTGGTCAGTAATTTTTCCAAATCTTTCTGAGTAAGATGATCCCTCACACCGATTCCAGACCATGAATGTATCGTTGTCCCTTGTAAATGAGTTGCTGCAATGCCGGTAGATGCCGTAACGGCAACCTCTACATTATGCGCTTTAAGATAGTGAATATATTGGTTTAATAGATAAGTTTTACCGGAACCTGCCTCACCGGTAAGAAAAATATTTTTCCCCATTTTCAACAGACTCAACGCTTCATCTTGCAGCATAAATAATTTTTTAGTCGTGACATAGAAGGCCTTGAATGAAACACCTTGTTTTTCTTTTCAAGGAGTAGTTGGATTATCAGATTTAAATATTGCAATTGAGCCTTTAAGATTGCAATTACAATTCGTATCTGAGCATTATTATAATGCTATAATTCAGCAGAAACCATATGTAATATACCTATTACACCTCAAGATGCGAGATTAGGTGCTTTTATACAGGACCCCTTAGCAAATTACTCAAGCAATCACTACGACTATAAATGCAGAGTCTCATTCTCATATGTCTTATAAAACAGAATAAACATCAATATCAGCGCTCCGACTATGCACTTTGCCTGGTCTAGCCTATTTTACTAATTTTTTAGATTCTAAAATTCCACTCAAATAACTTAATTATTTTACTTGATTTTTGTCAGAAAAACATATATATTTTATGACAATAGGATCAAAAATGAACACCACATACAAAATTCATAAACATATTCAAAGAATCCCTAAGGGCAAGCCATTTACGACTAATAACTTAATGAGATTTGGCACACGCGCAGCTGTGGATCAGACGCTTTCCAGGCTGGTAGCTGCTGGCAAAGTCGTTAGATTAACCAGAGGGGTTTATGTTAGTCCTGAAGAAAATCGCTTTGTTGGGCAGGTATTACCTGAACCATTTAAAGTTGCCGAAGCAATAGCAAAAAAAACAAACGAACACATTCAAATAAATGGCGCAGAGGCTGCTAGACAACTTGGTCTGTCTACACAAGTATCAGCTAAACCTCTGTTCTTAACCACCGGACAATCACGAAGATTCAATCTAGGTGGTCTTGAGGTAACACTTAAGCATGTTAGTAGAAAAAAAATACCAATGCCTGAATCAAAAGCAGGGCTAGCTATTCTTGCCTTATGGTATATTGGAAAAAATCTTATATCTCATGAAGTGATCAAAAAAATTGAAAAAAAACTTTCACCTCAAGAATTTAAAAAATTTACATCATCAACAGAATATATGCCGGCATGGATGAGTAATGCTGTTTTACAATACAAAACTTAAGGGAAATGGAGCATGCCTGAAGCATATTTATCATTAAGACAAAAAGAACAACCAGATTTTAATTTAATTATTTCGGTTTGTTTAAAGAATTTTTAGATTAGTTCCCCTTCCTCATAATTTAATTGTCATTCCCGAAAAGGCGCACTAGTGTTCTGGGAAACTGTATAATAAGCAAGCTGTTTTTCTATAAAAAATAAAAATATACATCCCCTCTCCCAGCCCCAAAGCATAAAAAAATCTTCGAGTTTTATTCTGGGAGAGGGCCAGGGTGAGGGGAAACCACAGAATGGTACAACCAATAAATCATGCGAGAGCGCTAAGAAAAAAAGCCACTGAAGCAGAAACTCAATTGTGGTACTTTTTAAGAGATAGAAGATTAAAGGGCTATAAATTTAAGCGACAAGAAATGATTAGCCCTTACATTGTTGATTTTATTTGCCATTATAAAAAATTAATTATTGAACTAGACGGTGGCCAACATGCGCTTTCACAGCGATATGATAAAAAACGTACAGAATTTTTAGAAAAGCAAGGATATAAAGTGGTTCGTTTTTGGAATAATGAAATGTTCAATCATGTGGACGAAATACTAGATACCGTTTTAACTGAACTAGAGAAGAGATAGTAAAGTTTATTCGATCTCCCTCACCCTGGCCCTCTCCCAGAATAAAACTCGAAGATTTTTTTATGCTTTGGGGCTGGGAGAAGGGATGTATATTTTTATTTCTTTACAGAAAAACGGCTTGCTTGCTTATTATACAGTTTCCCAAGACACTAGTGCGTCATTCTCTGGAATGACAATTACCCACGAATTTTTCAAGCGACCCATTATTTCTAATATAGAAAAACTAGAAGGTGCCATCAATGGAAAATAAAATTGACGTAAAAATTATTGTTCAAAACGCTGCAAATTTACTTGAAGAAAGTAAGATAGCAAATCTACCAAAAGACACTTTTACAAAATACATTTATGAATACCCTATTCCTAAGCAACTCTCCTACAATCAAAAAATAATACAGAAAAAACTCAAATTAATTTACTGGGCTGTAGCCAGCATACATATTGAGCTTGGCAACATGTTAATTGCCATCCAATCTTATAATAAATTTAAACAGCTTCAGGATAAAAATAACGAAGAATATACTGAATTATCATACATGTTATTCCTGCATCATTATTTTTTGACTATCGAATGTATCTATCGTGCTTGGGAAAGAGTCTCTCGAGTATTGAGCTTTATACATACTAAAGAATCAAAACGTAACTGCTATTTTCATAAAACCGTGCAAATGCTCAAAGATTCAAAAGCATATCCTGAAGCATTATTAAATGAATTAGAATCTCATCTTTCACATTGGGAGATGATAAAAAAAGATAGAAATAAATATTCAACGAGTACAGCAGCTTAACGCATGGGATTGATTTCAATGTTCGAAAATCACCAATTAAAGACATACAAGGACAATCGTTTCTCATATATGAAGAAAACAGACCTATGCCAGACTCCAAGTTTAACGTTGCGAAAGAACAATACGATTATCTCAAAAAACTCGATTCCACTTTAATCAATTTTATTAATCATTTTAATAAACCAATTGAATAAACTAAAAAGGAATTTTAGTCCTTTGAATCCCCGGATAATCCATTCGGGCAAAACCTGTTATTGTCCGAAAGTTGTATATGTATTAAGGACAAATATCAAATAGATGATAGTATTTGGCTTGTGACTTTTATGAATTATGATTTAGGTTATTTTGATGAGCAGACATGTAGATTTGACCCCTTGGATAACCCCTTCGGGCCAAAAATGTTACCCATGTCTTCGGTACAGACCATAAATATTTGGCGCGCCCGGAGAGACTCGAACTCCCGACACCCTGGTTCGAAGCCAGGTACTCTATCCAACTGAGCTACGGGCGCGAAGATGTAAAAAACATATAGTTTATTTAAAAACCTTTTATTTACAAGCAATTTTCATTTACAACAAGCATTATGAAATTAATTACTCATATTACGCAGCTGATGCTATTTTTAGCATTGCACAACTCTACTGCCTACGTGCCGCGGCTTGTCCGCGGCATCCAGGCATTGTTCTTAAATTAACAGTAAATCTCTGCATGCTACTCTGGATTTAGCTTCTCAATTAAATTTATTTTCTGCCAATTGGATGCCGCGGACAAGCCGCGGCACGTAGGCTAGATATGCGTAATATGAGTTAATTACTTTTTCTTTTCACAAATCTCAATCGCTTTAGTTAAAGTATTAAATTCAGCACTACCTGCTGGATATTGGCTACGCAATCTTTTCCAATAAGTCATCGCTAAGGCATAACGGTGATGGGAAAATGCATCCATTGCCAATAAATTTAACACGGTTACATTCTTTGGATCCTGGCTTAAAACTTTTTGTACTAATTGTAAAGTTTCTGCCGTTAATTGTTGATGATGGAATAAATAAAGTGCTTGCGCATACTGCGCCATAACTTCACTATTTTGTGGATCATTGTCAAAACTATGTTTAAACGACATCACTGCGCTTGCAATGTTGCCTTGATCTAAATAAAGCCGACCCAGTAAATACCAGCCTTTGGCATCTTGTGGATGCTGGGTTAAATAATGCAAAAACTTTTGGGTCACTTGATCAATTTGATGAACATCAAATGATTGATTTGAGACAGCACTAGCCGCACGTGAAATTGCATAAGATTCTGATAGCTGTTTACTCGCCCCCAACTGAAAATAAAGTAATACAGCAAAAATAGGCACTAAAATCACTACAACACTAAAAATCCAGGTGTCTTTGCTAGGAGTTGTAAACCAGTTTTTTCCCCCATGAATCATGATCGGAATCAGCAAAGCAACCAGAAAAATACTTAACAATACTGCAATGAGAAAATATAAAAGTAGCATATTTAATACTCATCCTCGCAACAAAGCTGCTGATTAAGGCATGCTCTAATTACCCGGGCTGAACTTAATTGATTAATTAATTGATAGACAACTTCGCGACGCATATCTTGCTGCAGTAAAGGAATCTCATTACCAGCACCTAACACAACATTAGCATTCACCGTATAGTTGCGGGTAACAGCAATGGTACGTGCAGGCACTAATACACAGCCATTTGCACTTTCCAATTGATAAGTGACCTCATATGACAATAAATATTGGCTTAATAAAGAAGTCGCGCTAATTGTGATCCGGCTTTCGTGGAATCTTTCACCTAAAATATGTAAAGTTACCAGCGCTTGCTCTGGACATTGGGTCATACATATTTTCACCGCAGAAAAATTCTGTTTGAGATCAGCTAAAAATGCACTATAAGGCACTGCGGTCTTAATATATAGAACGCGCAATACCGGTGGTATTTCAGCATTATTGCGCAGATGAAACCCACATCCCGCCACAAAACAAACTAATAAAATCAATAATAATTTTTTCATACCAATACAATGTTAATTAACTTCCCCGGCACACAAATGATCTTCTTAACTTTCTGATCTGAAATAAATTTTTGAATCTTCTCATTTGAAAGCGCTATATGCTCAATCGTAGCGATATCAGCGTCAACAGGAATCTCGATTTGTCCACGTAACTTACCGTTTACTTGAACCACCATTTCAATCTTATTCACAGCTAGCGCAGCAGCAACCACCTTTGGCAATTTCGCATGAATAATCAGACCTTCGTAACCTAATTCGCGCCATAAATGATGACAAATATGTGGAGTAATTGGGGCTAATAAACGTAATAAAATACTCATTCCCTCATGCAGTAACCGTTCATGTATTTCAGCTGGATTCAAATACCCTAACTCACTTGGCAAAGGAAGCTGTAACTTGGCTAATAAATTAAAAATCTTCATGCTGGCTGAAACAACGGTATTAAACTGAAAACGCTCAAAATCATAGCGTGCCTGTTTTAAAATTTCATAAATTTCCCGACGCACGGCACATTGTTCTGGATGAACAAAACTCCAATCAATCGGTGGCGCTAAGTTATTCATTAAAAGATAATTAGTTGCGCGAATATTTTTCTCGCCATATTGATCTGCAAAAGCCCAAAGTTTTTTCAAAAACCGATAAGCACCTTCCACACCAGTATCAGACCACTCTAAAGATTGTTCAGGAGGCGCTGCGAACATCACAAATAATCGCACCGTATCCGCTCCATACTTTTCAATGAGTATGCTTGGATCCACTACATTGCCTTTTGATTTTGACATCTTTACCCCATCTTTTAGCACCATCCCTTGGGTTAAAAGACGCGTGAATGGCTCATCGGAATTAATTAATCCCAGATCTCGCATGACTTTATGAAAAAAACGAGCATACAAAAGGTGCATAACTGCATGTTCAACGCCACCCACATAAGTATCAACTGGTGTCCAGTAACGCGCTCGATCATCTAACATTGCGTTATCTTGTTGTTTACAAGTAAATCTTGCGTAATACCAAGAAGATTCAATAAATGTATCAAACGTATCTGTTTCTCTAACTGCTGGCTTTTTACAACGTGGGCAAGTCGCTTGATAAAATTCAGGTAACAATTTAAGTAAACCAGCAGTACCACTAAATTCAACTTGCTCAGGCAGCACCACTGGCAAGTCTTCTGCAGGAACTGCAACTGGCCCACACTCATCGCAATAAATAATGGGAATAGGCGTGCCCCAATACCGTTGCCTAGAAACACCCCAATCACGCAAACGATATTGGATTTGCCGTTTCCCTTTATTGTTTTTAGTCAAAAATTCAGTGATCGCTAACATCGCTTCTTGAGATGAAAAACCTGTAAATTGATCAGAATCAACTAACTGACCCATCTCAATAAAAGCCGCCTGATCAAAATCCCATCGTTCACCAGAAGAAGGAAAAACTACTGGCTTTATTGGCAAATGATACTTTTTAGCAAATTCAAAATCTCGTAGATCATGCGCTGGAACCGACATAACCACTCCAGTGCCATAATCCATTACTACAAAATTTGCTGCCCAAATTGGCAGTTGTTCACCAGTTAGCGGATGAATAGCTTTAAATCCAGTATCCACACCTTTTTTCTCAACTGTTTCAACTGCGGCTTCCGAAACAGGAACATGCCGACACTCCTCTACAAAAGCGGCTACTGCAGGATTATCTTTAGCAACTTTCTCAATAAATGGATGGGAAGGCGCAAGTGCAATATAAGTTACTCCCATTAAGGTATCCGGACGAGTCGTAAATACTTCAAGCTGTTGATTCTCACCAGCTACTAAATTGAAATAAACTAATGTACCTTCTGATCGGCCAATCCAATTACGCTGCATCGTCAAAACTTGCTCTGGCCAGTCAGTCAGTTTATCTAGGTCAGCTAATAACTCTTCTGCATAAGCAGTAATTTTTAAAAACCATTGAGGAATTTCACGCCGTTCAACTAAAGCACCTGAACGCCAACCACGACCATTGACTACTTGTTCATTAGCTAACACCGTTTGATCAACTGGATCCCAATTTACCCAACTACTTTTACGATAAGCTAAACCCTTTTCATAAAGTTTGGTAAAAAACCACTGTTCCCAACGATAATACTCTGGCTTACAAGTAGTAATTTCCCGCTTCCAATCATAAGCAAAACCTAAGCGCTTAAGTTGTGCGCGCATCACTTCAATATTTTGATACGTCCAATCTGCAGGTAACACCTTATGTTGAATCGCAGCATTTTCAGCGGGCAACCCAAAAGCATCCCACCCCATAGGCTGCAATACATTTTTGCCGCACATTCGTTGATAACGAGCAATAACATCTGCAATCGTGTAATTTCGCACATGCCCTATATGTAATTGCCCACTGGGATATGGAAACATTGCTAAACAATAAAATTTCTCTCGACTCAAATCTTCAACTGCCTTAAAAGACTGTTGTTCATCCCAAAAGCGTTGTGTTTCAAGCTCGATATTCTGCGACTGATAATCTTTACCCATCTATACCTCTCGGAACCAGGTTTGCGGTTTTTTTCATCTCATTTTACTGTGAAATTTTAATGTTCTTCAATCGAAAAACCTCGAAATACAGGGAGTATTCCTGCGGTTTTTCTCAATCAGAACATTAAAATTTCTGGTAAACTGAGCGAAAAAATTCCGCAAACCTGGTTCCGAGAGGTATAAAAAGCTCTCATGTTTTTCTAAAAATTGTACCTAGAATTATGATTAAACCCAACACGATTATTAAATAATTATGTCCCCAGATCACCCATGGTGTATTTCCAGTAGTCAAAAAAACCTTGCTACTTAAAATAGCCTGCTTAAATCTTGGCGCACTGGTAACCACACGACCCATTGGATCGATAATGGCAGTAATACCGTCATTGGTACTAAATAACAAATAACGCCCTGCAGCGCGCGCGGCAAACTCTGCAATTTGCAAGTGTTGACATGGCGCAAGCGAATTGCCAAACCAGGTATCGTTACTAATAACTACCATTAAATTTGCTTTAGGAACTGTAGTTAAAATTGCCTCTGGATACGCAATCTCATAGCAAATAAATGGAGCTATAATAAAATTCTGATGATTTTGTAAATCGATCTGCGAACCTTTTGTTCCAGCAATAAAATCAGACATCGGTAGATCAAAAAAACCTACTACCCCTCTTAACCATTTCTCAAATGGCACATACTCACCAAACGGAACTAAATAACGTTTATAGTAAACATCCACTCCACTCCTGCTCAACAGCACCATGGCGTTATAATAATTCCAAGAATTTTGTGCCTGCATTGGAATACCTGTAATCAAACTTACCGGATAGGCTCGCATTGTTTTCAAAACATCATTCAAATAACTTAAAGACCATGGAATAGGTAAAGTCACTGCCGCCTCTGGCCATATCACCAAATCACTACTTTTCCAGATAGACTGACTAAGGGTAGGATACAGTTTAAGAATATAAGCTTGCTCTGCCTGTGACCATTTTAGCGCTTGGGGAATATTGCCCTGAACGAGAGAAACAGATAAAGGGTTAGATCCCATTATGGTCCACTGAACTGGTTTCAACACAGCACCTAAACTAAAAACTATTAAAATCATCAATAATAAAATGATTTTTTTTGCCCAAAGCTTTTGTTCATAGAGCAAATACAAAAGACCGCTCAAAAAAGTGACCAGTACTGTAACGCCAAATACCCCTCCTAATGGAATAAATCCAGATAAATATGAGCTAACCTGGCTATGCCCTAACTGTAGCCAGGGAAAACCAGTCAAAATCCAGCTTCTTATCCATTCGACTAGCGTCCAACTTGCAGGAAAATAGAGCAGCGCTTTTAAGATATACCCCCTTTGAAAAAGGGGGTCGCGCGCAGCGCGGAGGGATTTATTTGGAAAACACCATTGCAAAAAATAACCCTGGACGGCAGGAAACAGTGCTAAAAATGCCACAAATAAAAATGTAAATACCCCTGCAACCACGATTGGGGTGTTCCCATAATAATGGATACTGATATAAATCCACGAAATACCCACCCCAAAGCTACCTAAGCCATACCACCACCCACGCCAAAATGCCTCTCTAGGAGTAGCGTTAAACCATAGCCCTAATAACAAAGCAGGAGAAATAATGGCCAGCAAAGAATAATTAAATGGAGCAAATGCAAAGGGTAAAAAAATACCTGCTATAAATGCAGCTAAATAGCCTAAAAAAGATTGAGATTGAAGGATAGGGATAGGTAAGTATTTCATGACGAAAGCTTAGGGTGTGTTGGAAAAGTATTCAAGGACTTTTTAAGAGCTTGTTCAAAATCAATTCTTGACAAGAAAATCAAATTTATGGAAAGCTGCTGGTACTTTAGTTTCATTAATTTTGGTCAAAATATACATAAAACAATACCAATATGATAAAATGGAAAATTGTCAGGATAGGATTCGCGAATGATTCGCACTAAATTTTTAGAGGTGTCTAATGAATCATGAGGCTTACCTAGCACTAAATACGAATACTGTAACTAAGAAAACATCGCGCTTTTTGCCCTATATTATTTGTACTTTAGCTGCAATGTTTTACCTCTATGAATTTGTCCTGCAAGTTTCCCCCGCCGTAATGACCAATGAATTAATGCATGATCTTAAATTGAATGCGGCCGGATTTGGTGCTATGGCAGCGTTTTATTACTATGCCTATACTCCGATGCAAATTCCAGCAGGATTACTTTTTGATCGTTACGGACCACGCCTTTTAATTACTCTTGCACTACTAGTCTGCGCACTAGGCGCCTTCTTCTTTGGCCTTACAAATAACGTTGCTTGGGCTTCAGCTGGCCGTTTCTTTATGGGTATTGGCTCAGCATTTTCATTTATCGGTTCATTATTACTTATTGCCCACTGGTTTCCAGCCAAATATTTTGCACTTCTAGCAGGGCTCGTGCAGTTAATGAGTTCTATTGGTGCTATCCTCGGTGAAGCACCACTCGCTGATGTTGTTCATCGGTTTGGTTGGCGTCACACCGTGATGTATGTTGCATTCATCGGTGTTCTTTTAGCTTTATTAGTTTGGTTAATGGTGCGCGATCGTCCAGTAGAACAACAAAAAACCCAAGAAAAAACCCGCATAAAAAAGAAAAGTGAATTAGCTCGCTTAAAGCAAGTATGCAGCAAATCTCAAACCTGGTGGATTGCGCTTTACTCTTTTGCTTCCTGGGCTCCGATTACAGCATTTGCCGCATTGTGGGGCATCCCATTTCTAGTTGCATTATATAGTGTCAGCACCACTGTTGCTTCTACCGCTTGCTCAATGATTTGGATAGGAATTGGGGTTGGTAGTCCATTTTTTGGTTGGTGGTCTGATCATATCGGTCGACGTTGTTTACCATTAACTGTTGCTGCTATTGTCGGTGTAATCTCTTTAGCAATTGCTATTTATGTTCCCCACATTCCTCTTGTTCTGATGTATCTTTTGCTATTCTTATTTGGCATTGCTGCTTCAGGCCAGTCACTTGCTTTTGGACTCGTCAAAGATTGAAGTCATTCCAGTGTAGTTGGAACTGCTATGGGCTTTAATAACATGGCAGTAGTTGCAGGCGGCGCATTATTTCAACCTTTAATTGGGATATTTCTCGATTTAAATTGGAAAGGTGAAATAGCTAATGGAATCCCCATTTATACTACAATAAATTATCGTTGGGCATTTATAATACTTCCACTATGTTACTTAATTGGAACTATTGTAAGTGCCTTCTTCTTGAAAGAAACTCACTGTCATTCTGAATATAATGAATTGGCTGAGCTTGAGGAATCTGAAAATTCAAATACTGATAGCTCCTATTCTCAACCAACAAATGTTGTAACAGAATCTTCATTAGGTGTTGCTAGTGACCGCTAATATTAATATATGACGACAACTCCCGGGCAACGTTTTCGACAAACAATTCGTGAGGAAAAACCCCTACAAATCGTAGGAGCTATTAATGCCTATTGTGCACTACTTGCTAAACAAGTGGGTTATCGCGCTTTATATCTATCAGGTGCTGGTGTTGCCAATGCTTCTTATGGCTGGCCCGATTTAGGTATCACCACTTTAAATGATGTTTTAATTGATATTGAACGTATTACAACTGCCTGCGAATTGCCTTTACTTGTTGATGCAGATACTGGTTGGGGTAATGCATTTAATATTGCACGTACAGTAAAAACGTTTATTAATCATCACGCTGCAGCTCTTCACATCGAAGATCAAGAACAAAATAAACGTTGTGGACATAGGCCTAATAAACGCCTAGTTGCGGCAGAAGAAATGGTTGATCGCATTAAAGCTGCTGTTGATGCACGTACAGATGAAAGTTTCGTAATTATGGCAAGAACCGATGCGATTGCAAATGAAGGGTTAACTGCTGCCGTCGAACGTGCAGCAAAATATGTCGAAGCTGGTGCAGACATGATTTTTGCAGAAGCAGTTACCGAACTATCAGACTATCAAGTATTTTCACAAGCACTCAAAGTTCCTATTCTTGCCAACATTACTGAGTTTGGCAAAACGCCTTTATTCACTCTTGAAGAATTACGAAAAGCAGGTGTTGATATTGCCTTATATCCTCTCAGCGCTTTTAGAGCGATGAGTAAAGCGGCATTAAACGCCTATCAAACTATTCGTGCACAAGGAACGCAGCAAACAATACTTGAGCTCATGCAACCACGTACGGAATTATATGAGCTTTTAAACTATCACCAATACGAGGAAATACTGGATAAGCTTTTTAGGTGATTTAGGCTGGCTACAAGTACAATATAACCTTAAAGGAGAAAGCTTAAATGAACAATCGCAAAACCGGTGGTTTAGCAGGTGTCGTTGCTGGTCAATCAGCTATCTGTACAGTAGGTGTAGGTGGTGTCGGACTAAACTATCGTGGTTACTCCATTCACGATCTTGCTGCAAAAGCCACTTTTGAAGAAGTAGCCTACCTATTAATTTATGACAACCTACCCACTCAGCAAGAACTTTCAGACTTCAAAGCACACCTAGTTAAGCTACGCGATTTACCGAGCAAACTCAAAACCATCCTTGAACTTATCCCTAGCGATGCTCATCCGATGGATGTTTTGCGAACAGGTTGTTCCGTACTTGGTTCGTTTGAACCAGAATCTCCTCAACATGATCAATATGCAATTGCTAATCGTTTATTAGCTTGTTTTCCTAGTATGTTATTATATTGGTATCACTATCACTTAAGTGGTACAAAAATTGAATTTACGGTAAATGATGACAGTATTGCAGGTTATTTTCTTCATTTATTACATGGCAAAAAGGCCGACGAACTTCATAGATCTGCATTAGATGCTTCATTAATTTTATATGCAGAACATGAATTTAATGCCTCCACTTTTGCAGCCAGAGTTACAGCAGCAACTTTATCTGATATGTACTCATGTATCACCAGCGCCATTGGCACACTGAGAGGACCACTCCATGGTGGTGCTAATGAAGCAGCGATGGAACTCATTTCACAATTTAAAACACCAGATGATGCAGAAAAAGGATTACGCGAAATGCTAGCAAAAAAAGCGTTAATTATGGGCTTTGGGCATCGGGTCTATACTACTTCTGATCCACGTTCAGACATTATCAAAAAATGGTCAAAAAAATTAGCTGAAAAAGCTAGTGATCAGGTGCTTTATCCTGTTTCAGAACGAATTGAAAAAATTATGTGGGATGAAAAGCGATTGTTTCCTAATTTAGATTTCTACAGCGCTTCAACTTATCATTTTTGTGGAATACCGACAAAAATGTTCACGCCATTATTTACGATTTCACGTGTAAGTGGCTGGTCAGCACATATTATTGAACAACGCGCAAATAACAAACTCATTCGGCCTACCTCTGAATATATCGGCCCTGAGCCTAAAACCTATGTACCCATTTTAGAACGAAGCAAACGCAACCAATAAGGTTTGTTGATAATTGGTCCAAAACCCTCGACGTGCCGCGGCTTGTTCGCGGCATCCATGTGGATCCCGCGGACAAGCCGCGGAACGTAGGGATTAAGATGAATGGTCAACACGCCCACAATTAAAGAGGTAATATAATTATGCCTACCATGGATAAATTTACTAATAAATTCCAGATGGCTTTAAGTGATGCGCAATCTTTAGCTGTTGGCCAGGAAAATCAATTTATCGAACCAGTGCATGTCATGAAGGCGCTCCTTAGCCAGGAAGGAAGCACGATTAAATCACTACTTTTGCAATTAAATACTAATGTTAATCAACTTGCTGTGGCACTTGACGAAGCCATCGACAGACTTCCACAAGTTCAAGGCGAAAGTGTAGCCGGCGAAATTCATGTCTCAAAAGATCTTAATCGACTATTAAATTTAAGCGATAAGCTCGCACAACAATATAAAGATCAATTTATTTCTTCAGAATTATTTGTACTTGCGGCAACAGAAGATGCAGGAACGCTTGGTCAAATTTTTAAAAAATTAGGCATCACTAAAAAAAATCTTGAACAAGCCATTCAACAATTACGTGGCGGTGAAAAAGTAACCGATGCTAATGCCGAAGAACAACGTAAAGCGTTAGAAAAATACACGATTGATCTCACTGAACGCGCTGAACAAGGTAAACTTGATCCGGTGATTGGCCGTGACGATGAAGTGCGTCGTGTCATTCAAGTATTACAACGTCGCACAAAAAATAACCCAGTACTTATTGGCGAACCTGGTGTTGGTAAAACCGCTATTGTTGAAGGACTGGCACAACGAATCATCAACGGTGAAGTTCCTGAAGGGCTTAAAAACAAGCGAGTATTGGCGCTAGATATGGGCGCATTAATTGCTGGCGCAAAATTTCGTGGTGAATTTGAAGAACGCTTAAAAGCGGTGTTAAAAGATTTAGCTAAACAAGAAGGTCAAATTATTTTATTCATTGACGAAATACATACGATGGTGGGTGCAGGTAAAGCTGAAGGCTCGATGGATGCCGGCAACATGCTCAAACCCGCACTGGCGCGCGGTGAATTACACTGCGTTGGCGCGACTACGTTAGATGAGTACCGCCAATACATCGAAAAAGATGCCGCACTGGAACGACGTTTTCAGAAAGTGCTAGTTGACGAACCTTCGGTTGAAGATACCATTGCGATTTTACGTGGCTTAAAAGAACGGTATGAACTGCATCATGGTGTGGAAATTACTGATCCAGCGATTGTCGCCGCAGCCACTTTATCTCACCGCTACATTACTGATCGTAACTTACCGGATAAAGCGATCGATTTAATTGATGAAGCTGGCAGCCGCATTCGCATGGAAATTGATTCTAAACCAGAAGAAATGGATCGGCTTGAACGACGCTTAATTCAATTTAAAATTGAACGAGAAGCACTTAAAAAAGAAACCGACGAAGCCTCGAAAAAACGTCTCGAACAACTGGAAAAAGATATTCAAAGCTTTGAGCGCAAATATGCTGATTTGGAAGAAATCTGGAAAAGTGAAAAAGCAGCTTTACAAGGTACGCAACACTTAAAAGGCGAACTCGACCGAGCACGACTAGAGCTTGAAACTGCTAGACGTGCAGGCGATTTAGCACGTATGTCTGAATTGCAATATGGAAAAATTCCTGAACTTGAAAAGCAAATTGCTCAAGCTGGAAAAATGGAACAAAAACAAGAACAAGAACATCCACAATTATTAAGAAATAAAGTTACTGAAGAAGAAATCGCCGAAGTAGTTTCAAAATGGACTGGAATTCCTGTCGCTAAAATGCTGGAAGGTGAACGTGAAAAATTACTACGCATGGAAGATGAATTGCACAAACACGTCATTGGCCAAGATGAAGCAGTCTCTGCGGTATCCAACGCAATTCGCCGTGCACGCGCCGGACTTTCCGATCCCAAACGTCCAATTGGTTCATTTTTATTTCTGGGTCCAACTGGTGTCGGTAAAACTGAGCTATGCAAAGCGTTAGCCGGATTCTTATTTGATACTGAAGAAGCCATGATTCGCATCGACATGTCTGAATTCATGGAAAAACATTCTGTTGCACGTTTGATTGGTGCACCTCCTGGTTATGTCGGTTATGAAGAAGGTGGCTATATTACTGAAGCAATCAGGCGAAGACCTTATTCCGTGATTCTGCTCGATGAAGTAGAAAAAGCACACCATGATGTTTTTAATATTTTATTGCAGGTTTTAGATGATGGTCGATTAACTGATGGTCAAGGCCGCACAGTAGACTTTCGCAATACGGTTATTGTGATGACTTCTAATCTAGGCTCGCATCTCATTCAAGAAATGAGCAAGAGTACTTATCAAGAAATGAAAACTGCAGTGATGGAAATTGTTACTCAACATTTTAGGCCCGAATTTATTAATCGTTTAGATGATAGCATTGTATTTCATCCGCTCAAGCGGGAACAAATTCGAGAAATCATTAATATCCAAATTGACATTCTTGCTAAGCGGCTTAGCGAACACCATTTTCAACTCGACGTTGATAAAGCTTGTTTAGATTATCTCTCTGCAATGGGATACGATCCTGTCTACGGCGCAAGACCTTTAAAACGCGTCATTCAACAGCAGATCGAAAATCCATTAGCACAAGATATTCTGCAAGGAAAATTTATCCCTGGTGATACCATTAAAATTAAAACGGATAAAGAAGGACTAAGCTTTAGTGCGCTGAAAAGCTAATCACATAGCATAACTTTTCTCATTTATAGTCACCGAAAAACGCTACGACGTCCCCTTCTCCCAGCCCCATAAGCCATAAATTACGGGTTTGCTTCTGGGAGAAGGACAGGATGAGGGTAAATGAATGAGTTTGATAGAAGTTATTTTACCTTCTACTGCTGCTATTAAAACTTAGAGTAGGATGAAAATTTGATTTCCAGATTTGCCCTCATCCTGTCCTTCTCCCACAATAAAGTACAGTGATTTTTAATGATTTATCGGGGCGGGAGAAGGGACGTTGTCGCTATTATTGGTGCTCAAGCTTTAACTATGCATCCGTCGATACTTCAGGCCTCACGGAGGAGCTAAACTTGTGCTCGCGCACAGAAACGCGCCACAAATAGCCCGACTATTCTGCAGTATATTGCAGTTTAGTCTTGACTATTCTGCAATAGACTACAGAATAGTCGAAATGAAACTAACCCAGACAGCGTACATTTTTTATCCGTGTATATCCTTAACCCTCTGCTCCAAATAATGAATATCCAAACCGCCTTTAATAAAATTAGAATCGCGCATAAGTTCTTGGTGCAATGGTACATTAGTTTTAATCCCTTCAATGACTATTTCATCTAAAGCATTTCGCATTCTAGCAATAGCTGTCTGACGATCTTCTCCATAGGTAATTAATTTGCCGATTAAAGAATCATAATTAGGCGGCACACGATAGCTGGTATAAATATGAGTATCCATCCGAACACCAGGGCCACCAGGCGCATGAAATAAAGTAATCAGACCAGGAGATGGCGTGAAATTAAACGGATCTTCTGCATTAATACGACATTCAACTGCATGACCTCGTATCACCACATCGCTCTGTTTAATTGACAGTTTTTCCCCAGCAGCAATTCTAAGTTGCATTTTTACTAAATCGATACCCGTCACCATTTCAGTAACTGGATGTTCCACCTGAATACGCGTATTCATTTCAATAAAATAAAACGCGCCATTTTCATACAGAAACTCAAACGTTCCTGCACCACGATAATTCATTTCGCGACACGCCTCGACACAACGTTGGCCAATTTCCTGTCGCTCTTCTTCAGTAATATAAGGCGCTGGCGCTTCTTCAATCACTTTTTGATGACGGCGTTGCATAGAACAATCACGTTCACCTAAGTGAATTACATTGCCTTGCCCATCACCTAGCACCTGAAATTCAATATGACGCGGATTTTGCAAAAACTTTTCCATATAAACCATTGGATTACCAAAAGCTGCTTCCGCTTCGCGTTTGGTCATATCAATTGCATTCAATAATGCTGCTTCACTATGCACGACTCGCATCCCTCGACCACCACCACCTCCAGCTGCTTTAATGATCACGGGATAACCAATCCGCTTGCAATACTTAATACTTCTTCAGAATTATTACTTAACGGACCATCCGATCCCGGCACACAGGGAACGTTCGCCATTTTCATCGCTTTAATTGCAGAAACTTTATCCCCCATTAAGCGAATATTTTCAGGGCAAGGACCAATAAAAATAAAACCACTTTTTTCTACTCGCTCAGCAAAATCAGCATTTTCTGCTAAAAAACCATAGCCTGGATGAATTGCATCTGCATCAGTAATTTCAGCAGCACTTAAAATTCGCGGAATATTTAAATAACTATCGGTAGCTAATGGTGGGCCAATACACACTGATTCATCTGCCAAACGCACATGCATTAAATCACGATCGGCAGTAGAATGAACTGCAACTGTTTTAATGCCTAATTCTTTACATGCACGCAAAATTCTTAGCGCGATTTCACCACGATTAGCAATAACAACCTTATCCAATGACATGAACGATCTCTACTCAATAATAAAGAGGGGTTGATTAAACTCGACCGGCTGGCCATTTTCAACTAACCTGGCAGCGATAATACCTGATTTATCTGCTTCAATTTGATTAAACATTTTCATTGCTTCAATAATACAAATCACATCGCCAGCTTCAATACGTTGGCCGATTTCAACAAACGATTTAGCACCAGGTGACGGTGCTAAATATGCAGTACCCACCATCGGCGAGTGAACCACATGGCCCTTAAGCAAAGGTTCATCAACTACTGTTCCTTGAGCTTTTTCTGGCAATACGGGAGGAAGCATTCCAGCAGGTAAAGGAGCTGGCGTATAAGCCATTACTGGTTGTGCTGACTGGTTTTTAATATGCACCACCGTTTCGCCTTCACGAATTTCAATTTCTGCAATTTTAGTTTCTTGAACTAACTCAATGAGTTCTTTTATTTTTTGAAGATCCATGGTGTTTCATTTGCCCCTATTCTAATGCATACAGTGCTAACTCATATCCTTTAGCGCCAAATCCTGAAATCACACCGCGAGCAATATCTGAAAAATACGAATGATGCCTAAATGATTCTCGCGCATAAATATTAGAAAGATGAAGTTCAATAAACGGTAACCCGACTGCCAATAGCGCGTCCCGCAAAGCCACGCTTGTATGCGTTAATCCTGCAGGATTTATCACGATAAAATCCGTCTTGTCATTTGCTGCTGCCTGAATTCTCTCAATCAATAGATGCTCCGCGTTACTTTGAAAAAATTCGACTTGTTGTCCTAATGATTTAGCAAGCTCCCGGACTTTAAGTTCGATATCGGTCAAAGTTACTGTGCCATAATAGACAGCTTCACGAAACCCAAGCAAGTTTAAATTAGGTCCGTTGAGAAAAAGAATATTGCTCATAATCAATCCTAGGTCGTATAAGCCTCTAACCGATCAAAATTCAAATAACGATAAATATCTTCCGCTAACGGATTTAAGCTCTGCATTTTAGCCTGATATTCCACTAATGTCGGCAATTTTCCTAAAATAGCAGTAATTGCCGCTAATTCCGCTGAACATAAATATACATTAGCATCTCTACCCATACGATTTGGAAAGTTACGTGTCGAAGTTGAAACCACCGTAGCACCATCCTGCACTCTTGCCTGATTACCCATACATAATGAACAACCCGGTAATTCAGTACGCGCACCCACTTGGCCAAAAATAGCATAGTAACCTTCCTCCACCAACTGAGTCGCATCCATCTTAGTTGGCGGCGCAATCCATAACCGCGTTGGTAACTGGCTAGCATGTTCTGCTAATACCTTACCTGCCGCACGATAATGACCAATATTTGTCATACAAGAACCAATAAACACTTCATCGACTCGATCACCGCACACTTCAGATAAGGGTTTAATATTGTCTGGATCATTAGGGCAAGCCAATAGCGGTTCTTTAATTTCATTTAAATTAATTTCAATGACTTCTGCATATTCGGCATCTTTATCTGCTTCAAGCAATACTGGGTTATCTACCCACGCTTTCATTGCCTCAATCCGCCGCTGTAAAGTTCTTGCATCCTGATAGCCTTGGCGAATCATCCAAGTTAATAAAGCAATATTAGAATTTAAATATTCGATGACTGGCTCTTTATTTAATCGCACGGTACAACCATTGGCCGAACGCTCAGCTGAGGCATCTGCCAGCTCAAAAGCTTGTTCAATCTTAAGATCGGGTAATCCTTCAATTTCCAATACTCGACCAGAAAATACATTTTTCTTATTCTGCTTAGCTAACGTCAACAATCCTGTTTGCAGCGCAACGTAGGGAATCGCATTCACCAAATCACGTAAGGTAATTCCTGGCTGTATTTCGCCTTTAAAGCGCACTAAAACAGACTCTGGCATATTCAGCGGCATCACCCCTAATGCTGCTGCAAAAGCTACTAACCCCGATCCAGCCGGAAAGCTAATACCTAACGGAAACCGCGTATGCGAGTCTCCACCTGTTCCTACCCCATCTGGTAATAACATACGGTTCAACCATGAATGAATAATGCCATCCCCAGGCCTTAACGCTACCCCACTTCTCGATGCAATAAAATCGGGTAAAGTATGCTGAAGTTCTATATCTACAGGTTTAGGGTATGCCGCAGTATGGCAAAAGCTTTGTAAAACAAAATCAGCAGAAAAACCTAAGCAGGCTAGTTCTTTAAGTTCATCACGCGTCATTGGCCCAGTGGTATCTTGTGAACCTACCGTACTCATATGCGGTTCACAATAGGTTCCAGGCCTTATACCTTCCACCCCGCAGGCTTTACCTACCATTTTTTGCGCTAGGGTAAATCCCTTACCTGTGTCTTTCGGTGGTATTGGGCGAATAAATACATCCGTAGCTGGCAAATTAAGCGCCTGGCGGGCTTTATCGGTTAATGAACGTCCAATAATCAGCGGGATTCGCCCACCAGCACGCACTTCATCAGATAAAGTAGTCGGCGTTAAATGGAACGTTGCTAAGGTTTGCCCAGATTCATTAGTTAAACGGCCTTCAAACGGATAAAGATGGACTACATCACCAGAATTTAATTGGCTAACATCAAGCTCTATCGGTAACGCGCCAGAATCTTCAGCAGTATTAAAGAAAATAGGGGCAATTTTACCACCTAAAATAATCCCCCCCTGCCGTTTATTGGGTACAAATGGAATATCCTGGCCAATATACCAAAGAACTGAATTAATCGCCGATTTACGTGATGAGCCTGTTCCCACCACATCCCCTACAAATGCAAGTGGATGGCCTTTTTGTTTTAGCTCAGCAATAAAGTCAATACCATTAGGCAAGCGTTGTCGTAACATTGTTTTTGCATGCAATGGAATATCAGGACGACTCCATGCTTCTTGCGCCGGTGAAAGGTCATCAGTATTGACTTCTCCGTCCACTTTAAAAATGGTCAGAGTTAATTTTTCTGCTAAGGCAGGTTTTGCCAAAAACCATTCAGCCTGCGCCCAAGAGGTTAACACCTGCTCAGCAAATGAATTAGATTTAGCTTTTTCGACCACATCATGGAAAGCATCAAACAACAATAGAGTATGTGACAAAGCATGCGCCGCTATTGGTGCTAATGTTTCATCATTGAGTAATTCAATTAAGGGATGGATGTTATATCCACCTAACATAGTACCTAAAAGCTCCGTTGCTTTTTTTGCATCGATGAAAGGAGATTCAACTTGGCTTTTTGCAACTGCAGCTAAAAAACTTGCCTTAACATAGGCAGCTTGATCAACTCCTGGCGGAACACAGTGAATCAATAAGTCCACTAGCTCTCCATCTTTGGAAGAATTAGGGCGTTTCAACAATTCCACCAATTCTGCAACCTGTTTTGCGGAAAGTGGCAACGCAGGTAACCCAAGTGCAGTACGTTCTGCAAGATGCTGATGATAACCTTCTAACATAATTGTTCCTGTATTTATCTCTTGTAATTAAACATAATGATTAAATCCCTCCGTGAGGCCGTCATTGCGAGCGCGAAGCGCGCGGCAATCCAGTAAAAATGCTTAAATTTCTTTGCTGGATTGCCGCGGCTTGCAAACAACGCAAGCCTCGCAATGACGGCCTCACGGATGGGGACTAGCCTATGATGAATATATTTTGTTACTTAACCCCTCATAACATCCCTTGCCGCCCTCAAATAAACAATCATCGACCAAAGCGTTAAAAAAGCAGCGATATATAACAGCCCATAACCCAACTTGCCAATCCATTGACCTGAATCAGGCACATAAAGCAAAAGACAGATAATGGCCAACATCTGCATAGTAGTTTTAAATTTCCCAACTAAAGATACAGAAACACTAGCACGCTGACCTAATTCTGCCATCCATTCACGTAAGGCAGACACCACAATTTCACGCCCAACAATTACCGCTGCCGGTAAAGCAATCAAAGGAAGATCTTTTTCACCCACAATCAACACTAACGCAACTGCTACAATAAGCTTATCTGCGACTGGATCTAAAAAAGTTCCAAGCTGTGAAGTTTGCTGCCATTTTCTAGCTAAATAACCATCTAACCAATCTGTTACGGCTGCTAAAGTAAAAATAATTGCTGTAGCAATTCGACTCCAATGAAAGGGTAAATAAAAAACCAAAACAAACACTGGAATAAGTGCAATACGCAAAAAAGTTAAATAATTTGGAATATTCATAGTCTTTAAGTTCTAACTATTTTTTTTTGACATGCATTTTGAATTGCATCGTAAGTACAACAAGCAAGCATGCTACCCAACACACCGCCTCCTATAACATCACTAACAAAATGATAATTCATACCGACTAACCCAACTGCAACTGCTACCCACAACAAAAAAAACAACCAACGCCACTTCGGATAATTAAGACTTAGGGCTACCATACCAGCAGCCATAATTGCCGCATGCCCAGAAGGGAAAGCCCCATAAATTGAGCTAGTATGAAACCAGTTAAATCCATAAACCCCATCACGAATCAGCGATGGATTATGATTGATCCATGTCATCGGCCAATAACGACCAAACACTATTTTTAGTATGCTTTTTAAAAAATAAGTGAGCGCTATTGCGTTCACCAAGAGTAAAATGTTTTTTTCACTATCACCAAATTTTTCCTGACAAAACCGCACAAATAACCAAATATAGGCAACTACAGAAACTGCCACAAGAAATACAGGGATAAAGGTCAGCTGTTTTAATAAATGAATATGGTTAAATTGACTATCAAATACCCAGAAGGCCACTGGTTTATCAATCCAAAAATAAGCAACACTACATCCTATTAATCCACAAAATAACCAAGCCATAACATATTGCATTTCTTTTGTCATGGCGGAAAGCTCCGAGGGAAAAACTATATTATACTTAATACATCTCAATTTGCGAGCGGCAAAAAGGATTTATAGCTATGACAAACATACTGGTTGCAGGCGCTGGAAAAATTGGTTGCTTAATTGCCAGACTACTAGCGAGTGAAAATGACTACTCGGTTCTTTTAATTGACACAAACACCACTTCACTTAAAGAAAACACAAAGCACTTTCCAAATACCATCCACTGTGAAACGCTTGATATTCAGGACAAAAAAGTTTTGGCTTGGATAAAAACACATAACATTGACGCTATTGTCTCTTGTTTACCCTACCATCAAAATTTTAGGGCTGCTGAATTAGCACATGAACTAAACCTTCACTATTTTGATTTAACCGAGGACACTCGCATTAAAGATGTTATTCGCGAACTTGCTAAAACCGCCCACTCTGCGTTTGTACCACATTGCGGTATAGCACCTGGTTTCATCAATATTGCCGCTCATTCACTCATTCAGGATTTTGATACAGTTGATACCGTTAAATTACGATCAGGCGCATTGCCAATCTACACCAGCAACGCATTGGGTTATGCCATCACTTGGTCAATTGACGGTTTAATTAATCAGTATGGAAACCTATGTCACGGACTAGAAAATGGCAAACTAAGCATATTTAAGCCGCTCACTGGTCTTGAAACAATTGAACTAGAAGGAACTAGTTATGAAGCCTTTCATACTTCAGGCGGCATTGGCAGTCTGATTCATACCTATGAAGGACAAGTGAACACACTCAACTATAAAACACTTCGTTACCCTGGACATGCAGAAAAAATGCGCTTTTTAATGCACGACCTTTCGCTCAACCAAGACCGCCAAATGCTAAAAAAAATTTTACAGCGCACCATTCCAGTAACTTTTCAAGATAAAGTAATTGTTTATGTTAATGCTACTGGCATGATCAACCAACAACTCACGGAAAAAACATTTTACAAAGTCATCTATCCTGGCAAATTATTTGAGCAAAACTGGTTAGCTATTCAGATGGGCACGGCGTGCAGCGCTGCAGCAGTCGTTGATACAGTACTTACGCATATTAACCAATACGAAGGATTTATTTGCCAGGAATACTTCACGTTAAAGGACATACTCAATAATCGTTTTGGGAGACATCTTGCTCAATAAATAATATATTAGGGGATACTAGTAGGAGTAGGAGGAGGTGTCTTGCCAGATTTTTGATCAAGCCCACTGCTCGGCGCTTCTTTCTGCGTAGGTGTAGGTGAGCTCGAAAAAAAACTAACTGCTTCAGGGATAGGAGGATAAGTAGGTTTGGTTGAATTATCCTGAGATTTACCTTCCTGCGTCGATTCTGTGCTGTCAGTAAATTCTTTTTTACTGGCTTTATATTCGGTTCTATAAGTTTCCCATTTGGTTTTATAAGCCTCCCAGCTATCTTTGTTAGAGGCTTTAAATGCATTCGCAAATTCTTTCCACGCAGCTTTATAATCGAACCATGCTGTGACATAAGCAGACAGTGCCTGACCAATCCCTGGGCGTTCCGACAAATCTTCTCCCTTCTTTACTTTCTCTTGGTACGATTTATTCCATGGTAAATATGAAAGAAATTCATCTTTAGCAGTGTCTAATTTACCTCTTTTAGCAAGCATTTCAGTTTCAGTCGCTTCAATAGATTTCGGAATATTAGCTACCACCTCAGTTGATTTAACAGCAGCAACATTATTACTAGACGACAAATCTTCAGATGATACTGCCTGGACTTTTTGTTCTGCTAATTCTACTGCTGTTTGTTCGTCTACTGTTGTATCTTTGTTTTGAGCTTCCAGAGTTTTTTCCTTAGCCTCTTGTTCTTCTTTTAACTTTGCTGCTTCTTCCACCCTCTTTGCAGCTTCCGCTTGTTCTAGCTTTTCCTGAATTTCTTGTTCAAGTTTCTGACGAGCACTCTCTAAATTTGTTATTTGTTCAGTTAAAGTATTTCGCTGTTCACCTACTTGAGTTCGTTCCGCTTTTTTTTCATCCATTTGTTGTTTTATAGGAGCAATTTCTTGTTCTAAATTAGACATTTCAGTGTTTAATTTTTGCAATTCTTCTGATGCTGCTTTCACCGATGAAATTTTTTGCTCTGCTTGTTCCAAATTTGTTTGTAATTCTACTAATAGTGCCCTATCTTCTGTTTGGCCATAAAGGTTATCCTTTTGATTAATTAACTCTCTGTTTTTTTCATCGATCGCTTGCAAAAATTCACTTTTTTGTTGCTGGTACTTCACCGTGGATTCAGACGGCGTGTCTGAAAATAGCCCACCAAAAAAATTAGATGCTTTATTGAGAAAACCGTTTTCTTCTTCTTTCAGCGCAAGATAATTGTTTATTTTCCCTTCATTTATGCCTAACAAATCAAGCGTGACTCGATGAGCGGTTTGATCAATAGTCAATTTATCATCTGCATCAATTTCCATTCGCAGATCTGCCAAACCTTTTAACTGTATTTGTACTGTGTCTTGCTTTGCTTGAATGTTGACAGTAGTATTTCCAACCTTTTCTTTCAGAGCATCACGTCCCTGCTCTAGCTCAGTAATAGTAGGTCCAGCAAGTTCCTGCTTAAGCTCTGCAATTTTTTGGGCACGCACTGCTATGTTATTATCTTGATTAAATTTTTCTATCTGCCCTTCAAGCTGAGTTATTGTTTCATCTAACCCTTTAAACTTACCATCCAACTTCTCCTTTTCTTTGGTGACCTCATTAATTTTCTCGATGAATGGTGGTAACACTTCATCTTTAAGCACGTTGTCTGGATTACTTTTATCTGCTTCAAGATCAACCTCATTATCATTAATAGACTCTTGAACTACAGACTCTTTAATTACAGGCTCTTGAAAATTCTGAGTAGACTTTGACTCATCTGGCGTTATCGTTGTCTCTGTTGTTTCTATGGGAGAAACATTTTGTGTTGCTTGCAAAGATTCAGTAGGTGATGAACTTACTTTCTCCGGCTCAGGAGAAATAGCTTCTACTGTGGGTGCTATAGGAGGAACAACCACTTCTGGCGCTGGTTGTGGGGGTGGTTCGATCCGTTGGATCAATGGGCGAACAGTTTTTTGTGCGAAAGAAAGTAGTGAACCTTTTGGGTTACAAAATGATTTCTGCTCTTCACCAAACTTTTTAACAATTTTTAATGTGAATTCACTTTCAGAGCCCTCTAAATAGCTTAAGTTTATCTTGGCTATTCGCGCAGAATATTTACTACATTGTATATAATAAGCCGCAAAAAATTTATCATTTAGACCTGGCGGAAAATCCTCTTTCCGTAAATCAACAGGCAAAACATTTAGTAATTTTTGACGAAGCTCATTGAGTTTTTGTGAATCAGGTAAAACATCAGAAGCCATCAGAGTCTGGATTTCTTTCGATATTTCCTGTATTCGATAACGACTCTCAGACATTTCAAAAAGTGCCTTCATTGCACCAGCAAGATCTTTAGCCGGACCCATAGCATCTTCTGGTACTGCTGCTTTAACTATGTCAGGGAGTACAGGATAAATACCATTCAATAACCCAGCCGCTTCAGTAATAAGTTGAGCACATGCTCCAGCAACCTTAGCTGTCGTTTCATCTACAACAGCATTTTCTCTTAAGACAAGCAAACCAATGGCGTTTTTTAGCGCCCCTGTAATCTCCTTTCTGTCATTTACGGTTAAATCCAAATAGCTTTTATTCTTAGCTTTTTTGATGGCATAGTCTAAAACCACACATAAGTTATAGGCAGCTTGAACATAAGAAGTTGGATTAACTTCAGATAAAGGGGTAATGGGGTAACCTACTAGCTTAGGAGCACCAAATGTCGCATCAATAAGCCTGCTCGCTTTATCTTTTGGATTGGGAGGTATATCAGCTAACTTTAGTTTCTTACGTTCCTCGTCAACTTGCTTTTTCAATTCAGCCAATGGCTTTTCGAACGACGTTAACTTCTCTTCCATAAACTACACTTCTTTTTAAAACCTGGACTTGTTTAATAATTGTATAAAAAATATACAATTCTGTCAAAGAAACGCTAATTAATAAAGGATTTGTCATGCCAACTTACACCGGCATGACAACTTTATTTTTTATCGTAGGTATTTTGGGAGAATGTATCGCCCCAATGATTCACTGGCCCATTTCCATTACCCAATTGGTAATATTTGCCTAATAAAATTGCCGTGGTTAAATAACATTTGGCCTTTTGGATAGCAGTTTTCAAATCATCATCAAACGCTAAAAAAGTAGTAATCGCCGACGAAAAGGTACAACCAGTCCCATGTGTATTCCGAGTATCAATACGTGGTACACAAAACCATTCCCAATCCTTACGGTCAATATCATATAAAACATCACAACTTTCTTCTGCGGTAAAGTGCCCCCCTTTTAGTAACACATTTAATTGATATTTCTGTGCGAGCAGTAAAGCTGCCTCCTCCATTTGCGCAACATCAGTAATGGTAGTTCCCAATAAAATTTCTGCTTCCGGAACGTTAGGTGTAATTAAGTAAGCGCAAGAAAACAGCTCATTTTGCAGGGCTAAAACACCAGCTTCTGTAATTAATCTTGCGCCGCTTTGCGCAACCATCACTGGGTCGACCACAATATACTTTGGTGAATAAAGCGCAAGCTTTTGTTTAACCACTTTAATAATTTCAACATCATGCAACATGCCAATTTTAACTGCATCTGCACCAATGTCTGAGAACACAGCATCCAATTGTTCACCAACAAATTGTGCCGTTACAGGATAAATTGCCGTAACTTCTTGGGTATTTTGTGCAGTTAACGCCGTGATGACTGATAGCCCATAACCACCAAGTGCGAAAAAAGTCTTTAAATCGGCCTGAATTCCCGCACCACCACCGCTATCAGAACCTGCAATAGTAAGCAATTTCTTATATTGCTTCACTACACTACCGCAAAAACCAAGAATGTGATAGCCAGCGCCTATCAGGGTAATAAGCAAAAATCAATGTACCACCCTTAATTGTATTAATTACCGGCCCCGCTATTGCCGGGTTTAAGGCTGGGCAACCCCAACTCCGTCCTAACCGCCCAAAATGATGAGCAATCATTTGATTAACATAGCTAGCTGCATGTACAACCAATGAACGTGCTTGTGCTTTATCGTTAACCCCTGGTTCTAATCCTCTTAGCTTGAGGGAGTATCCATGATGACCCAAATAAGTATTACCTGTTAAAAACACGCCAAAACTAGACGCTAGGCTTTGTGGTTGGTTAGAAAAATGGGTAGCGAAGTTATCCCCGCTATTTTTTCCGTGCGCTACTAAAGTTTCAAATAAAACCCTATTATTCTTAAGATCAACCACCCAAAAACGATTCTCAGTTGATGGCTTTGAATAGTCGATAATGGTAAGTAATTCTTTTTGCGCTAGCCCATGTTGGTGTGCGTTGATATAAGCTTTTAAACCCAGCTTAAGCACATCTGGATCAAGTGCTTTTGATTGTGCGCTTAACATCCTAGCGGTGGCATTAATATCGGTTATTTGCGCAACTGCGCTTGAAACATAAGCATTCAGTAGCATGAACCCGACTAAAAACCATCTTTTCATGTAACCCTCCGCAAGTACTCAAAAGCCCACTAGCTTATCATAATTTTCCCCTGTAATGTAAAAACCACAAACTTTCCCCCATTTTCAGTACTCCTTAACTAACTGATATATCCCGTTATATCCCTAGAAAAATATGAAATAGCTGGACTAACCAAAAGGACAGGGTCATTTACAAAAAATATTTTTATCTCATAGATAATGAGCAATATCTAAAAGGCTCTTATACTTTAATAAGGAATTAAGGAATTTTTATAGCTCCGTTAAGGAGGACAAGCTTATGAAAAGACTATTCACGATCAACTCTCATGATCACAAATCTCTATTGGAACTGGTCATTTGTTGAGCCAACGCATGAGTATTAAAACCATTAGGAGAGAAAACCTTCGTGCATTGGCCAAATGTGTAGGGGGAATTACACGGTTAGCTGATAGGTTAAATAAAACTCAAAGCCAAATTAGCCATTTAATCGGTAGCAACCCCATAAAAAATATTGGCGATAAAATCGCTGCGCAAGCAGAAGTAGCTTTTAATAAACCCCCCGGTTGGCTCGATCGCAAGCACCAGACAAATGAAGAAAAAGTTGCTCATTACCATAGAGGTCAAAATGACCAAACAGGTATTTTATGCTCACAAATTCCATTAATTTCTTGGGAAGAAATAAAACATTGGTATCAAACTTATAATAAACCTCAAGATACCGAATACGAATATATGATCCCTACAACCGCCAACATCGGACCGCGCGCCTTTGCATTGCGCGTTTATGGCGATAGTATGGAATCGTCAACCGGTATAAGTTTTCCTGAAGGTTCAATCATTATTGTCGACCCAGAAGCAATAGCTAAACCAGATTCATTTGTGGTGGTTAGGATCAGCAAAGATCGAGGGGCAACACTTAAGCAGTTTATCACTCAAGAGCATAAAAACTATCTTAAACCACTCAATCGACGTTACCCAATACTTGAATTTACCCCAAATACCATCGTATTTGGAGTAGTAAAACAAATGATCATTAATTTTGATTCCTTGCAACCTAAAATTTTGCCCCATCTTCAAGTCACTCAAAAGACAATTGAATTTGCTTAAATACCAAATGCCTGTCGGCAAATAGTAATAAAAGCACTAGGAAAAAGCCCCAAAACTAAAACAGCCAAACCGTTGGCGCTAATGGCCAATCTTGCATCTACTGTTAAAGGTATCGGAGTTTCAATATAAGGTTCTTCAAAATACATTACTTTAACCACAGCGATATAATAATAAGCACCAATAATTGCAAACACTAAAGCCAAGGCAGCCAACCACACAAAATGTGTGCGCACTAGTGCTTCTAGCACCCCCAATTTAGCAAAAAAACCTACTAAAGGTGGAATACCTGCCATAGAAAACATCATCAACAACATCACAAAGGCAAGCCAAGGGCTACGGCTATTTAATCCCTGCAAATCACGAATATTTTCAATCTCAACACCATTACGACTCATTAACACTAAAATACCAAACGCACCTGCTACCATCAGAGTATATACAAGCACATAAAAAACAGCTGCCGCATAACCCTCAGGTGTTGCCGCAATAATTCCCAGCAACATATAACCAATATGCGCAATAGAAGAATAAGCCAACATTCTCTTAAGATTACTTTGTACGATTGCAACTAGATTACCCATTAACATAGAAACGATTGCAACAAAAATGAGTACTGATTGAACTCCAAAATGTAAATTAGGTAATAACTGCGTTAAGAAACGAATAATAATACCTAAAGCAGCAATTTTAGGTGCACTACTGACAAACAGTGTCACTGGCATTGCTGAACCTTGATAGACATCAGGAACCCACATATGAAATGGCGTTGCTCCTAGCTTAAACAGCAAGCCAGCTAAAACGAACATTAACCCCACCTCTAGCATCAAATTATACTGACCTTGCATATTTGCAATTTGTTTTGCAACGGATAAAAAAGAAAGTGAGTTTGTAGCACCATACAATAAGGACAATCCATATAACAATAATGCTGAAGCCAACGCCCCCGTTACAAAATATTTCATTGAAGCTTCAGCAGCTAATGCTGACTTTCGATCAAGTGCCACCATGGCATAAAGTGGTAATGATAAAATTTCTAGCCCTAAGAAAAAACTCATAAAATGACCAGCAGCAATTAATACCATCATACCCAGGGTAGAAAATAATCCTAGTGAATAATATTCAGCTGAAAGTTTGGCTGATTTGGCATAGAGAAATACAAATCCTACTGCCAAATAAACAAATAACTTGAGTATCGAAGCAAATTGATCTTGAAGATACATCCCTTCAAACAAACTGCCCGACTCCTGAAAATTACCTATTGTTAATATGGCTGCGCCAATTAATGTTAATTGTGCTAAAACATAACTCCAGCGCGTTAAGCAAAGGCCTACTATTAAAAGCACACAACTCATCAAGAGCACAAACAACTCTGGTGCTAGTAGTCTTAAATCAAAAAGGGTAAAAATTGGTTGCATGTTCATGGTAACTTAGATTGCAGAGAAAGATTAAGTAAATGCCCAAACGTTGGGTGCAAAAATTTTAACAATACATCTGGATATAATCCCAAAATTAACAAAGGCAACGCTAACAAAATAAAAATAGTTTTATCGAGCCAATCAATATCAACTAACGTTGCAATGCGCGGATTGACTACCTCGCCAAAAAATACTCGTTTATACATATAAAGTGTATAGGCAGCACCCAAAATCAAAGTTAAAGCTGCGGTTGCAGTGATCATGGGGCTATCCTGAAATGAACCTAAAATAACCATAAATTCGCCAACAAAACCTGACGTACCTGGCAAGCCAGCATTCGACATAGCAAACAACATAAAAAATGCGGAAAAAATAGGCATTTTACTCGCTATACCACCAAAATCTTTGATTTCTCGAGTATGTAAATAATGATAAAGAATTCCAACGCCTAAGAACATTGCGCCTGCGCCAAACGCATGTGAAAACATTTGTACCATCGCGCCTTCTAAACTCATATAAGCTCGATGAAGATTGCCAGTGGTTTCGAGAATGCGAAAAACCATGAAACAACCTAAAGTAACAAATCCCATATGCGCAATTGAAGAATAAGCAATGAGTTTTTTCATATCGGTTTGCGCTAATGCAACAATGCCAATATAAACAATGGCAATCAGTGATAAAGTCAACATCAACCAATCCAGATTATGGCAAGCATCGGTAACAATCGGTAAACTAAATCTCAAAAATCCATAAGCACCCAGCTTTAACATTAACGCTGCTAAAACGACCGAACCCCCTGCAGGTGCTTCAGTATGTGCATCAGGCAACCAAGTATGCACTGGCCACATTGGTACTTTCACAGCAAATGCCAGTAAAAATGCGATGAAAATAAGATTTTGTTCACGCATTGTTAATTTAAGTGGATAAAAATCAACAATGGCATAACTATTGGCTTTGGTATGAAGATACAAAAAAACCACCAGCATTAAAGCGGAACCAAAAAACGTATATAAAAAGAACTTGATCGATGCGTAGGAACGATCTTGCCCACCCCAAATACCAATACTTAAATACATGGGAATCAACATTCCTTCCCAAAAAACATAAAATAAAATAGAATCTAATGAAGCAAATGCACCAATGATCATTCCTTGCATCAGCAAAAACGCCGCCATGTACTCACCAACATGAAGATTAATCGTTTTCCATGCCGCCAGAACAACTAACAAAGTGGTAAAACAGGTTAGCACTATCATTGGCATCGAGATGCCATCTACTCCAAGGGAATAATAAATACCATAAGCTTTAATCCACGGCGCAAATTCTTGAAACTGCATGGCCGAAGTATGCGTTGAAAACTCTGCTACTAAAACTCCCGACAAACCTAAAGTGACAAGACTAATAATTAAGGCAATAACGCGTGCACGATTCGGATAGTTCTCACCATCACTCATCAATACCAGTATCCCACCCAAAATGGGTAACCAAATTAATAGGCTCAGTAAATAGTGTTGAATCATTAAAAATCTCTACAAAAATGCCATAAGAATAAATAACAGTACACCAAGAATCATGGCAAAGGCATAATGATACAAATAACCAGTCTGCAAACGCTTAAGTTTGGCAGAAAACAAAACGATTAATCGCCCCGTACCATTAACAACATATCCATCTAACCAACGCAGATCAGTCACATAAAATAAAACATCAGCTAACCGCTTTCCACCTTTGACAAACACCCATTGATTAAAATTATCAAAACCATATTTATTAATTAATATTCGATAAAGCCATGAAAACCGCTGGATAAAAAACTGTCGCATGCTTGGATATTTGATGACAGTAACCCAAGCAACAAAAATACCTGCGAGCGCAAACCATATCGCGGGATGACGCCAAAAATTCATTAATTGTTGCACAGCGCTTAAAGAAGTCTCTTGCGGCAAATGAATCGGTAATACCTTAATCGCATTACCCAAAAGATGAGCATTTAAGATAGGATTCACTAACAAGAAACCTAACACAATTGATGGGATCACTAAGATGAGTGAAGGGAGCCACATCACCCAACCAGGTTCATGTACTACCCTTCGTCTTTCAAGCTGCAACTTTGTTGCGCGCTTGTCTCGCTGCTCATGTACCTGTTCGTACACTGCGCTGCTCGACTTCGCGCGCGCCTCGTTGCAGCTTGAAATACTGTGGGTAGCCATATCAACATCAAACCGTTCATTGGTATGAAAAACCAAAAAGAATAAACGAAAACTATAAAGTGAAGTAAAAAAAGCACCTAATAATAGGCAAATATAAGCATAATTCCCACCAAAAATGTTTGACGCAGAAACTGCCTCGATAATGGCATCTTTTGAATAAAATCCAGAAAATGGCGGAATCGCGCTAAGCGCTAATGCACCAATTAAAAAGCTGACATAGGTAATCGGCAAATAGCGACGTAAATTTCCCATCTTCTGAATATTTTGTTCATGATGCAATGCAATAATAACAGCGCCTGCAGTTAAAAATAGCAACGCTTTAAAGCAAGCATGAGTCACTAAATGAAACATGCCAGCCGCATAGGCAGATACTCCCAATGCCGCCACCATGTAACCAAGTTGTGAAAGCGTCGAATAGGCAATCACTCGTTTAATATCGTTTTGAACCAACGCTAAAATACCGGTAAATAAAGCAGTTGTCGCACCAATAATGAGCACAACTGATAAAGCAGTTGCTGAATACTCAAACAAAGGCGACATTCGACTCACCATGTAAACTCCAGCAGTCACCATGGTTGCTGCATGGATCAATGCAGAAATTGGTGTTGGACCTTCCATTGATTCTGGCAGCCAAACATGCAAAGGCATTTGCGCCGATTTTCCCATCGCACCAACAAACAACAAAATACAGATGACTGTTTCAACTGACCACTGGGTATGCGCAGTAATGGGTATCGTTACATCTGCTAAGAAAGGCGCTCGAGAAAAAACAACGTCATAATCCAATGAGCCAAAATAACTTAAAACTGCAGCAATTCCTAATAGAAAACCCAAATCTCCAACCCGATTAATTAAAAAAGCCTTTAAACTGCCTGCATTTGCACTTTCTTTTTCAAACCAAAACCCTATTAACAAATAAGAAGCCAACCCAACCCCTTCCCACCCTAAATAAAGTTGTAAAAAATTATTGGCACAAACTAACAACAACATTGCAAAGGTAAAAAAAGAAATATAACAAAAAAATCTGGCATAACCTGGATCACCAGCCATATAGCCAATGCTATAAATATGCACTAACAATGAAATAAAGGTAACTACAACTAACATCAATGCACTTAATGGATCAAGCAGAAACCCTAGATGAAATTGAAAATCGCCAGCAGTGCCCCAGTTATAAAACAACGCTTGAACAGCCGGCAATCCATCCCACAAAAACCATTTAGCAATGAACAAAGACAAAATAAACGAAATACTCACTGCAAATAGGGTGATTTGATGCGCCAATGAAGAAGGCAGGCGCTTAGGTAACATACCAGCACATATAGACGCTAACAGCGGCAATAACAAAATAAGCGCGATACAAGTATAGGGTGTTAACACAGTGCTAACCTTTTAATGAATTGAATGATGCAACATCAATAGTTCCCTTATTGCGAAATAGCACCATTAAAATAGCCAACCCAATTGCAGCCTCTGCTGCTGCAACCGTTAAAATAAAAAATACAAAAATTTGACCTTCTGCCTTAGCAAAAAAGTGAGAAAATGCCACAAGATTGGTATTCACTGACAACAGCAATAATTCAACACACATTAATAAAATGATCAGATTTTTTCGGTTAAGAATAATTCCTGCTAATCCCAGAGCGAATAACACTGCGCTTACTGTTAAATAGGATGTTAAGCCAATCATAGTTTATCTCTTTGCAAAGTTATCACTTCACCAACCGAACTTGTCGTTTCGGATCAGTTGCAATCTGTTCACTCACTTGCTGTTTCTTACCCTTAGATGTTCTTAAATCTAAACTGATCGCTGAAACAATAGCGATTAGTAATAGAACTCCAGCTAATTCAAATGGATACGCATAAGTTGTGTAGAGGATTTCACCAAGCACTTTGATATTACTATAGTTCGCCGGGTGAGTAAGTGAATCTGGTGGTACAGTAACAAAGTTTTGTTGTTTTAAAGCATAAATAATTAACCCAGCAATAAAAACGAGTGCTACAATGCCATAAGGTAAATAACGCACAAACCCTTCTTTTTGTATATCCTTATCAAGATTTAGCGTCATGACAACAAATAAAAATAGCGTCATCACAGCACCCACATAAACTAAAATAAGAATTAAAGAAAGAAACTCCGCACTTAATAGCATCCATAATCCACTACTTGCGATAAAAGCCATCACTAACGCCAAAGCACTCTGCACCGGATTGCGCAAAACGATCACCATCAACGCTGAAAAAAGCAGAAGCGCTGCAAAAAAATAGAAAAATATTTGTTCAAATGAAATATTGATCATAAAAATTTGTACTTACTCAATAAGAAGTTGGCGACAATGTAGGGCTGTTGAAGCTGATTCCTGCTTTTTTTCTTTCACTTTCAAGCGTATCTTCGAATATTCTATCAAGATTTACTTCATCTCCAGATTGCTTTGTCTCTGAAAAGTCAATTTCAGCGCGCAAGCTTGGATATTTGCGCTCACGCTCAACAACTTTTTGCGCTAAATACACTACTCCTTTCACAGTAAAGTTTGGGTTTGGTTGGCCTAAATAAACATCTTCTAATTTGTCATTTACCGCTAACATATCTGCAACCTTCATTAATCCCTTATCAGTTACCTTACTATTCCGCTGCAGATCAAGGAGAGTAATTGTTTTATTGTTTGCTAAAGCGCTAGCAAGCTTTTCAACGCCTTCATCAGTCAAGCCGGTAGACTCAAAACGAAGTGTGACCAAATTTTTATCTTGTTTAATACGTTCAACCAGAGGATCGACCCATCGATCATCAAACTTGTTCGAACCAGCTTGGAAAGCTTTTCCCTCTGTCTTTGCTATTTTTTCCGCAATTTTTGCTTTGATCTCTTCTTCTGAAACAGTTTTTGAAAAAACCTGTGAGTAGCTTTCTTGAGCCACAATATTCTCGTCGGTTAAAGAAATATCATCAAAAATACCATCAGGAACATCTGAGTAGTCTGAGTAGTCTGAGTAGTGTTTTTCTAGAGTCATAAAATTCTCCTCTTATTTTTTGTTAACGATACGGTTCATCTTCTTCTCGATCCTTAGCAATTTGTTTTTCATAAAGATCACCAATTGCTAGCAATTTTTCTTTAGTCATAATTTGTTCGCCACGATGTTCAAAGTGATAATGCATCTCTGGCGTCACCACAATTGAATCAACCGGGCAAGATTCCTCACAAAAACCACAATAAATACACTTAAACAAATCAATTTCATATTTAGTTGTTCTTCGTGAGCCATCATCCGCACGTGGCGCTGCTTCTATGGTAATTGCCAATGCTGGGCAAACTGCTTCACACAGCTTGCAAGCAATACAACGTTCTTCGCCATTGGGATAACGACGTAGTGCTAATAAACCACGAAAACGTGGAGATAAAGGCGTCTCTTCTTCAGGATATTGAACCGTAATTTTTTTTCTAAACAGATATTGGCCCGTAACACTTAATCCTTTAAATAAATCCCAAAGCAAAAAAGATTTGCAGAATTTAACAAGCTTCTGCTTAAGCACGGAACTCTCCACCATTTTAGTATGCTTAGCTCGCTGATTTTGCAACACTTTTTTATTCACTGTCATAAAATTATTTAAACCAAGGTGGTAACTGTAGCATGACTGCAAAAGCAATCATAATAATCCAAATCAACGTTAGTGGAATTAATACTTTCCAACCTAAGCGCATAATTTGATCATAACGAAATCTAGGAAAAGTCGCTCGCATCCAAATAAATAAAAACAAAAACATACTGGTCTTAAAAATTAACCAAAAAATTCCAGGAACCCATGCAAATAAATGTTCAAGTAAAGGTATACCCTGAAAAGGAGATAACCAACCACCTAAAAACAGCAAGGCTGCAATGGTAGAAACTAAAATCATGTTGACATATTCAGCAATAAAAAATAATGCGAAACTCGATGCGGAATATTCAACGTGAAACCCAGCAACTAATTCAGACTCACCTTCAGCAACATCAAACGGTGCACGATTAGTTTCAGCAACTGCAGAAATCCAGTAAACCACAAACAATGGCAAAAGCGGTAACCAATACCAATGTAAAATTCCACCACTTTGCTTTATTACTATTTCTTGTAAATTAACACTTTGTGCTGCTAACAAGACGCCGACAAACGCAAACCCCATAGCAATTTCATAAGAAATAGTTTGCGCACTTGATCTTAATGCGCCTAAAAAAGCATAACGTGAATTAGACGCCCAACCAGCAGTTAACACTCCATAAACGCCAAATGAACTTAACGCATATAGCAATAAAACACCTGCGTTTACATTAGTGAGTACCATACCATCGCTAAATGGAATAACTGCCCAAGCAGCTAACGCAGGTATCAGCGATAAAATCGGCGCAATAATAAACAAATAGCGATTTGATTGGGTTGGAACAATCACTTCTTTACAAAGTAATTTAATAAAATCAGCGAAAGGCTGTCCTAGTCCATATATTCCCACTCGATTAGGACCAATACGACACTGTATGTAAGCGATAATTTTCCGTTCTGCAAACGGCAAATAGGCCATCATTAGTAGCAGCGGAATAATAATGATGATAATTTTTAGCAAAATAAACCCTATTTGAAGAAGAGAATCAAACATGACTTAAGTGTATCTCCCCACAGTGTTCGCCTAACATTGCTGTTTCCTCGTATCCTGCCGGAACAAGCACACAATCATCTGGAATAGCTAAATCAATAAAAATTGGCAAGGTTGCATATTCTGAACCTTGACTAACCTGAACTAAATCATTGGTTAAAAACCCTAGTTTTTTAGCAGTATTTTCGTTGATATAAACCCCAGCAACTTTTTGTGTAGGAAGTTTTTGCAAGCTTTCTGAGTGTCGCACTAAAGCATCCACACGGTAAATCGGCCACTCTACAATACGCGTCAATTGAGGAGAGTTTAAACGAGCTTGTTCAACGAAAGGTTGTTCAACTACTTCTGATAGTGATGTCTTAACAATCAGCGTTAAAAGCTCATCTCTTACCTCTTCAGAAGAAACATAATCAAATCCTTGCAAATTAAAAAAGTTGCCTAATACACGTAAAATTTTCCAAATAGGTCTTGCCTCATCAAGCGGGGCAACACTACCAGAAAATGATTGCCAACGACCTTCTCCGTTAACAAAAGTTCCCGATGTTTCAGTAAAAGTTGCTGCCGGTAAAATAACATGTGCAGTTTCCAGTAAATGTTTTGATCGAAAAGAAGAAATCGCCACAACAAATTCTGCCTGTTGCAATGAGGACATTACTTGCTGTGGATTTGCGCAGTCCAAGCCAGGATCAATACCCATCAATAAATAACTTTTCAAGGCTTGAGCAAACATTTTTTGTGCATCAAATCCTAACATCTCAAGATGTTGGCCACCAACACCACGATGAGGTAATAAACCAGACAAACAAGCGCCCGTAGCATTAGCCCCAAAAGTTAATTCGCCACAAGATGCTCCTTTAACTAACTTAGTAATACAATTGGCTAACCAACGAATTAAACTACTTTGTGGGTGATTCAACACTTGTTCACCTAATAGCACACATGCTTTCTGACTTTCTTTTAAGTATTTCGCTATAGCAGTATGTAACGAATCCACCTTAATCTGCGAAAAATACTGCATAAAGCTAGTAGGCAAAGAAACTGCGTCATCCTGCTGCAAAGCTTTAATAATACCTGCTAAATGATTAATGATATGATAAGGATGCGTAACGACCTTCACCGCCATGGAGAAATTCATGGGAAAATCTACTGGATTTATCACCATGATTTTAGCACCTTGCAAACTTGCCTTACGCAATCTGTGCCCGACCAGTGGCTGCTCGTGATGGACATTTGAACCAATCAATAAAATAGCATCTTTCTGTTCAAATTCTGCGAGATTATGCTTAAATCCAAGATGCTCACTCTCTTGATGAGTAAAATCTATCTGATGGATACGATGATCTATATGGGGGCTACCAATACCACGCCATAATTTTTGTAACAGATAACATTCTTCGACTGTAGAGCTAGGAGAAGCAAGTGCTGCAATCTCAGACGCACCGTATTGATGAATCACTTCATTTAATCTTGTCACCACCAAATCTAAAGCAGATGACCAATCGCTTTCATACCATTCTCCATAAACTTTAATTAATGGTTTTTCAATTCGATCGGCATGATAAGTTCCTAAATAACTAAATCGATCTCGATCAGAAATCCAGGTTTCATTAACTTCTTCATTTTCATGTGGCACTACTCGCATAACTTTTCCACGCCGCGTGTGCACATAAATATTAGAACCAACGGCAATCATGCGGAGCAATCGCTGAAGTTTGATCCAATTCCCAAGCTCTTGCGGTAAAACGAAAAGGTTTAGACGTTAACGCACCCACTGGACATAAATCAATAATATTGCCAGAAACTTCAGAACTAAGTGCTATGCTTAACATAAGTGCTAATTTCCATATGCTCACCACGACCAATCGCTCCAAATTCTCGTACCCCAGCAATTTCCTGACCAAAACGCACACAGCGCGTACATTGAATACAACGTGTCATATCAGATGCAATTAACGGCCCAAGATCTTCATCAAATACTGCTCGTTTACCTTCGGTAAAACGTGAAATAGTCCGCGCCATAACCCATGGATACATCTTGCAATTCACACTCACCACCTTGATCACAAATAGGGCAATCTAGTGGATGATTAATCAGTAAAAATTCCATCACCGCTTTTTGCGCTTCAAGTGCTCTGGCAGATTTAGTAAACACTTTCATTCCCTGTGTAACTGGTGTTGCACAAGCAGGCAACGGCTTACCTACCTTTTCAACTTCGACTAAACACATACGACAATTTGCTGCAATCGATAATTTTTTATGATAACAAAAGCGCGGAATATTAATGCCAGCTTCATCAGCAGCTTCGATAATCATGCTATTTTGCGGAACTGTTAATTTAACACCGTCAATTTCAATTTCGATCATGTGTTAATTATCTCCACCAAACACCTTTTATGTTCAATATGATACACAAATTCACTACGAAAATGCTTAATAAAACTCTGCACTGGCATCGCTGCTGCTTCACCAAACGCACAAATCGTACGGCCTTCAATACGACCCGCAATACTATCTAACAAATCTAAATCCTCGTGCCTACCTTCGCCATGTTCAATGCGATGTAATAATCGCGCCAACCAACCTGTTCCTTCACGACAAGGAGTACATTGACCACAAGATTCTTCATATAAAATTCTGAAATTCGCTCCAACATCTTTACCATACAAGTCGTTTCATCCATCACAATCACAGCACCAGAACCTAACCTCGAACCCGCTTTAATAACGTCATAATCCATTGTGGCATCCATCATGATATCTGCAGGCAAAACTGGCATTGAAGAACCACCAGGAATACCGCCTTTAAATCGATGCCCATGACGAACACCACCAGCCAATTCTAAAAGTTCTGCAAAAGGTATTCCAAGTGGCACTTCATAATTACCTGGTTTATTCACATGCCCTGTCACCTAAAAATTTTACAGCCACCATTATTTGGTTTACCTAAATCTAAAAACCATTGCCCACCTTTTTCCAAAATCACAGGAACAGAAGCAAAAGTTTCGTATTATTAATGGTAGTGGGATTCCCATATAAACCATAATTCGCTGGAAAAGGTGGTTTAAACCGCGGCATTCCTTTTTTACCTTCTAGAGATTCCATCAATGCAGTTTCTTCACCACAAATATAAGCACCTGCTCCAAGATGATTATATAAATCGAAATCAACACCTGAACCAAAAATATTTTTACCTAAAAATCCAGCGGCATAAGCTTCTTTTAATGCTGCTTCACAACGTTCAAAAGGTTCATGAAATTCTCCACGAATATAGTTATAACCCACTGTCTGCACCCATGGCATATCCAGCAATCGCCATTCCTTCAATTAATTGATGAGGATTTTCAAGTAAAATTTCTCGATCTTTACAAGTGCCTGGTTCACCTTCATCAGAATTACATAAAACATATTTTTGTCCAGGTGCATGATGGTGAAATAAAACTCCATTTAAGACCCGTAGGAAAACCAGCACCACCACGACCTCTTAAATAGCAGTTTTAATTCGGTTACAATTACATCAGGAGAAGTTTTTTCTTGTAAAATTTTCTGCCAAACTTCATAACCACCAACACTTTGATAGCTTTTTAAGCTCCATGGTTCCTAAGATGTAATGTTCGAAAACAAACGGAAATCGCCATAGATCTACTCCAACGCATCTAAAATCTGATCAACTTTTTCTTGCGTGAGATTTTCATAATATTTGCACCAATTTGCATAACTGGAGCAGTGGCACAAGCGGCTAAACATTCAGCTTCTTTGAACGTAAATTTTCCATCGCTGTCGTTTCTCCAAAATCAATACCCAAACGTTTCTTAAGATGATCAACAATCTTTTGAGAATCACGCAACATACAGAAATATTGGTGCAGACTGAAACTTTATGTCGCCCCACTGGTTTAAGATCAAACATACTATAAAAAGTAGCAACTTCATAAACAGCAATCTTCGGCATACCTAAATAATCTGCAACGTCATCCATTAACTCTTCAGTAAGCCAACCACCATTTTCATCTTGCACAATGTGAACGCAGGCAGAACCGCTGATTGTTTTTGATCAGGTGGATATTTAACCAACCAATGATCAATATGTTTTCGTGCTGTTTAGATAACATACCTTTCTACCACTCAAAAAACTTAGATTTTTTTCCATTGAATATAGACCATCGTTTGAAGGACGTAGCGGCCATGGATGGCGTTAGCTCCGAGCACAGGAGTGCGTTCCTGAAAACGATGGTCTATATTCAATCGAAAAATCATCTATCAATCTCTCCAAACACAATATCCAGACTCGACAACATCGCAACCACATCCGCAAACATATGTCCTCTAATCATTTCATCCAATGCTGCTAAATGGGGAAAACCTGCGGCACGAATTTTAAGACGATAAGGTTTATTGCACCATCTGAAATCAAATACACACCAAATTCACCTTTTGGATGCTTCAATTGCGGCATAAACTTCTCCTTCAGGCAAACAATAACCTTCAGTAAATAATTTAAAATGATGAATTAATGCTTCCATACTTTCTTTCATTTCTATCACGGTTAGGTGGCGTCACTTTATGATCATCAATTATCACCGGTCCTGGATTTTTGCTTAAGCCATTCTACACATTGACGAATAATATGATTTGATTGACGCATTTCTTCGACCCGCACCAAATAACGATCATAACAATCACCATTTTTTCCAACAGGAATATCAAAATCCAATTGATCATAAACTTCATAAGGTTGTTTTTTACGTAAATCCCAAGCCACACCAGAACCACGCAACATCGGCCCAGTAAAACCCAATTGCACACGCTCGTTCTGGCGAAACCACACCAATATCCTACCGTACGTTGTTTCCAAATACGATTATCTGTTAATAATGTTTCATATTCATCAACATGCTTAGGAAAACGTTCGGTAAAATCCCAAATAAAATCTAATAATGATCCTTGACGATTTTCATTAAGCCGATTGATTTCTTTTGCGATTATGCCATTGTGAAGGTTTATACTGTGGCATTTTATCAGGCAAATCGCGATAAACACCGCCTGGACGATAATAAGTAGCATGCATGCGCGCGCCAGAAACTGCTTCATAACAATCCATTAAATCTTCACGTTCACGAAAAGCATATAAAAAAACCGTCATCGCGCCAATATCTAAAGCATGCGCACCCAACCATAATAAATGATTTAAAATACGCGTGATTTCATCAAACATGACGCGAATATATTGCGCACGAATCGGTGGAGTTATACCTAATAATTTTTCAATCGCTAACACATAACCATGTTCATTACACATCATCGAAACATAATCTAGTCGATCCATATAACCAATGGTTTGATTATAGGGTTTACTTTCAGCTAATTTTTCAGTGGCACGATGTAATAACCCAATATGCGGATCAGCACGTTGGACTACTTCGCCATCTAATTCTAAAACCAAACGCAACACACCATGCGCAGCCGGATGTTGCGGACCAAAATTAAACGTATAGTTGCGAATTTCTGTCATAATTTAAAATCTCTTACATAACCTGCGTCTTTTGTTCTTCTGCTATGTTGCAGCTTTCTCTGCGCTGCTCATTTATTCCATATAAACTGCGCTGCTCGTTCAGCTGCGCCTTGCATAAAAACAAAATACTTGATTATGCAAGAGATTTATTCCATATACCGATTATCTTCCCGAATGACTTTCGGCACTAAAACACGCGGCTCAATTGAAACAGGCTCATAAACCACTCGCTCTGTTTTTGCATCATAGCGCACTTCCACTTCACCAATTAAAGGAAAATCTTTACGAAATGGATGACCAATAAATCCATAATCAGTCAAAATGCGACGTAAATCAGGATGACCATTAAATAAAATTCCATAAAGATCAAATGCTTCACGTTCAAACCAATTAGCTACTGGCCAAATATTGATGACACTATTCAACTAACAAAGAATTCTCTTCAACAAATACTCGTAATCTCAATCGATGATTATGTTCAGTTGATAAGAGATGATAGACCACTGCAAATCGTGGTTTATCCCATTGTATTACTTGCTTTTCACCACTCCTATCCACTGCTCGCTCAAAACCAGTAGCAGTTGCATGATCGGTTTCCCATTCGCTAATACCATAATCTAAATAATCCACACCGCACACATCCATTAAGCAATCAAAATCAAACTCCGGATGATCACGTAACAACTGACAAGCTTCCAATAAATTTTCCTGCGATACTTCAATAGTCAATTCACCAAAAGCTATCGATTCCTCAAACGTTAAATGAGAAAATTGATTTTTAATCTCTTGCAATAAATCTTCAACATTTGCCATAAATGTTAACCTTTCTCTCGCAGAATAGCTTTTCGATGCTTAATTTTATTTTGGAATTGCAATAATGCCATATAACAATGCTTCTGCAGTGGGAGGACAACCAGGCACATAAACATCAACTGGAACAATGCGATCACAACCACGAACAACAGAATAAGAATAGTGATAATAACCACCACCATTCGCACAAGAACCCATCGAAATGACCCATCGTGGTTCGGCCATTTGATCATAAGACTTTGCGCAAAGCGGGCGCCATTTTATTGCATAGTGTCCTGCAACAATCATCACATCGGATTGACGCGGACTAGGCCGAAACATCATACCAAAACGATCTAAATCATAACGAGACGCTGCGCAATGCATCATTTCCACTGCACAACAAGCAAGACCAAAAGTCATGGGCCACAACGAACCTTTCTGTGCCCACGCTATTAAACTATCGAGTGCGGTTAAAACAAAACCCTGTTTGGCTAAAGAAGCTTTTAATTCTCCCGCCCATTCCTGGTCTAACGAAGTTGAATGTATTGTTTGCATTGATAATCGTTCTATTCCCATTCTAGCGCTCCCTTTTTCCACTCATAAATAAAACCAATTAACAACAGAAAAAGAAAAATCATCATAGAAATAAAACCAAACCAACCAATTTTCTTTAAAGACACTGCCCAAGGAAATAAAAAGGCTGTTTCCAAATCAAAAATAATAAATAAGATCGCCACCAGATAAAACCTGACAGCAAAAGGCAATCTCGCATCTTCAAAAGCGGGGAACCCACACTCATAACGCTGAAAGTTTGGCAGGATCAGGATGTTTAGGAGCTAAAAGCCGATTTAGCGACATCAGGACTATACCAACAAGCCCTGCAACAAAGATAAAAATAAATACTGGCAAGTAATTTATAAGCATGACATGACACTTCCAGAAAATTATGGTGCCGAAGGTCGGACTCGAACCGACACGGCTTTCGCCACCGCCCCCTCAAGACGGCGTGTCTACCAGTTCCACCACTTCGGCTAACGCTTGGGGCTGTTGATATTTCTACTATGCTGATCAAAAAATTCTGATTTTGTCGCAGCCTAACGAAATGCCAAACAGCACTCATGTTCTACTTCTTAATATTTGACGATTCCGTAGTCACTTGAGTCTTAGCCACATCGTTCGCTTTTTTGGCTAAAGTTTCAATTCGATCCATTGCCCTAGGTTGATGAGAGGCAAAATAACCTAAAGTTAAGCTCGTCAAAAAAAATATAATGGCAACCACTACAGTCAGACGCACAATAAATGATGCAGAACCGCGACTTCCAAACACAGTTTGAGAAGCACCACTACCTAAAACTGCTCCTACATCAGCGCCTTTGCCATGCTGCATTAACACTAATACAATAAGTGTAATACAAGCAAAAACATGAATTAATAAAATAAGTTCTTGCATAATATACCTCTATCTAGACTTACACTGCATTAATATGTCAGCTATTTTCAAAAATTCTTCAGTATCTAACGAGGCCCCACCCACAAGGCCACCATTGACATTAGGCATTGCGAAAAGCTCAGCTGCATTAGCAGCCTTTAAGCTACCGCCATATAACACCTGAATTCTTTTGGCCACTGTAGCATTTTTTTCAGCAATCTTATGCTTTAAAAATGCATGAACAGTCTCTGCTTCATGATTTGAAGCAATTAACCCTGTTCCAATTGCCCATACTGGCTCATATGCTAATACTACCTTAGCAAAGGCCTCAATATCCACAACTTCTAACACGCTCGCAAGTTGACGCTCTACTATTTCTTGAGTTCGCCCTTGTCGTTTTTCATCTAGTGTTTCACCCACGCATAAAATGGGTATCAACCCATGCTCCAAAGCCTTCTGGCACTTTCTAGCAATTAACTTATCTGTTTCACCGTAAATGTGTCGTCGTTCGGAGTGACCAATAATTACAAACTGGCACCCAAAGTCAATCAACATGGCCGCAGAAACTTCACCGGTAAAAGCGCCATTTTCCGCAGCACACACATCTTGAGCTCCCCATACAATACCCGTATAACGAAGCTTATTCTCTACCTGCTGTAAAAACGGAAAGGGAGGAAAAACTGCTATCTCAACAGATCGATCCAGCGATATTTTTGTTAACCCAGATAAAAGTGTCTCAACGCTATCGCGCGAGCCATTCATTTTCCAGTTTCCAGCAAGTATTGAACGTGTCATAGCGAAAATAATACTTTCCAAGTTAAAGAGGCGAAAGCTTAGCTGACTGAAGCAAAAATGAAAAGAGTGATTTTCTATTCAATCTTTATGGTATGCATTGAGGTACTATAGGCATAGCTTTTAGAAATTTTTGCAACGACACAAAAACTGCTTCTGGGTTCTCCAAATCACTTGCACATAACGTTAAACTATATTTTTGCTCTGTGTCTGACAAAGGCTCAGCAGTATTTTGCTGCATAACAAGAACATCAAGGGTTGCTTCTGATGGATCCTTTCGTTTAAGGGAACGTCTCTTAAGCCAAGTTTCCAACGTTTCATTATCTGCTCGACAATCTAAAATAACAAATGGAATAGATAACTTGGCAGCAAGCTCAGAAAACTGTTTGCGCTGTGCTTTTTTTAAAAAAGTAGCATCCACAATAGCAGGGAAACCTGATCGAATAACTTGTTCAGCCAAATCCAGCAAACGTTGGTAAATTCTCTGCGTTACGCTCTCTCGATATATTCCTTGATTCACTGCAGAACGACTTGACATGATACGCCCAACACCTGACAACCTTTTACGCTCAACATCAGATCGAAGCTGAATAGCACCTAATCTTTCCACTAACCAACGTGCTAAAGTAGACTTACCAGAACCTGAAAATCCATGCATAATAATTAAAATAGGATTGTGCGGAATTATTTCAGATAAAGCTAGCTGAATATAACCACGATACATTTCCCATAATGCTTCTTGCTCTCCTTTAGATAATCTTGGTTGTGAAGCACGCAATAAAGAAACCTTAGCACGCACCATGGCTCGATATACAATGTAGTAAGGCAACACCATAAGGCCTTGATAATCACCAATGTGCTCAAGATAGGCGCTAACCAAACGATGAGCATAGTAAGGATTTTTTTTATCCTTAAAATCCATTACAAGAAAACCTAAATCAGCCATGATATCTGTCCAACGAAACTCTTCGTTAAACTCAATTGCATCAAACAATACAGGCTGATAATTGATCAGCACCATATTCCCAAGATGCACATCACCATGACAAGCTCTGATATAGCCTAAATCTTTACGAGCTTGAAAAATTTTTTTCAATTGTTGTAACTGCTTATCAGACCATGTTTCCAAAACTGAAAGATTTTTTAAATCAGTTGGGTCAGTCAATAAAGGACGAATTTGATCAAAATTTTGTTTAGTTGGCCCGTGCACTTGCAAGGGGTCACCATACTTCATCTCTGGTCTGGTACGAGCAGCCTGTTGATGAAAGTGTGCTAAACGATATGCAATAGCGTCAAGTACGCGAAAAGTTAATCTATTCTGTAATAAAAGTTTACTGAGCAAATGTTCCTGGGAGAATTCACGCATTTGAATAGCATATTCAATTGCTTCGCCTTCCCCATCAATTACGGGCTTCTCTTCAGTGCCAGTAATTTTAACTACTCGTTGATAAATACTGGGAGCAAGCTTTTTGTTAATTTCAAATTCAAGCTGACAAAAATATTTACGTTTTTCAAGGGTTGAAAAATCCAGAAACCCAAAATCAACTGGTTTCTTAATTTTATACGCCATAGTACCCGTTAATAATACCCAAGAAGAATGCGTTTCAATAACTTGAAATCCATTAACTGGATGATCAAATAGTTTAGAATTTTGTAAACTCTTAATTAACTTTATTGACACAATACACCTTTGAAAATACTTCTTCTGCAATCTGAATAGTTAAATCAATTTCCTTATCTGCATGCGCCGCTGATACAAACCCTGCTTCAAATGCGGATGGCGCAAAATAAACTCCTTCTTTTAACATAGCATGAAAGAAATATCTAAATTGTTCAACATTCGTCTTTTTAACCTGTTCATATGAACTAACTTCAGTTTGATCAGTAAAAAACAAACCAAACATACTACCAACATGTTGTACTAAAAATGCTATTCCAACTTGATGCGCAGCCGCATAAAGCCCTTTTATTAACCGTTCTGTTTTTTGATTGAGCGCCTCATAAAAACCGGGCATAGTAATCAATTCAAGTGTCGCAAGCCCTGCAGTCATAGCAATCGGATTACCTGACAACGTGCCTGCTTGATACACAGAGCCTAATGGCGCCAAACATTCCATAATGTCTCTTCTTCCCCCAAATGCACCAACTGGCATTCCTCCGCCAATGATCTTTGCTAGTGTAGTTAAGTCAGGCTTAATGCCATAAAGTGCCTGTGCACCACCTAATGCTACCCGAAACCCTGTCATGACTTCATCAAAAATTAAAAGACTTTGATACTGATCACAAAGCGCTCTTAATCCTGGCAAAAAATCTTTTTTCGGCAAAATACAATTCATGTTACCGGCAATTGGTTCAACAATAATCGCAGCAATCTTTGAACCATACTTAGAAAATAACTGCTCAACCGTTGATAAATCATTATATTCAGCAATTAAAGTATGTTGCGCCAAATCAGCTGGCACTCCTCCTGAATCTGGAATACCTAATGTTAAACTACCAGAACCTGACTTCACTAACAGCGAATCAGCATGTCCATGATAACAGCCAGCAAATTTCACAATTTTATCGCGCCCAGTAAATCCACGCGCTAGACGAATAGCACTCATTGTTGCTTCAGTACCTGAGCTCACCATTCGAATCATTTCAATATTTGGCATTAAGGAACAGATTTTTTCCGCCAATTGAATTTCTATTTCAGTGGGAGCACCAAAACTCAAACCCCGCTCTACTGCCGCTTTAACACGCTCTATTACTTGAGGGTGTGCATGTCCCAAAATCAATGGTCCCCAAGAGCCTATATAATCAATATAAGATTGCCCTTCAACATCGATAAGGTATGCCCCTTTTCCATTGTGAATAAAAACAGGCTCGCCTCCCACACCTCGAAAAGCGCGCACCGGAGAATTAACTCCACCAGGAATATACTGTTGTGCTTTTGTAAATAAGGAAATATTTTTTGCCATAAAAATTATCCATTTGTCATTCCCGCTTCGATCAGGAATCCATTTTTGGATTGCTTCGATATTTTAAAAAAGCTTGTTCAAACTGAAGAATGGGTCCCCGCCTACACGGGGACGACATAGGAAGATAAAAAAGGAAGCCTGGCGATGCCCGACTTTAGCATGGAAGAAATCCACACGATCATAGGCGCGAAACGTTTTCACTGCTGAGTTCGAAAAGGGATCAGGTGGTTCCCGTTTGCTAGTGTCACCAGGCTAAGGGGTGGATGGCCAGCCAGCACTGATTCTTAGAGAATCAGCTCTTAAAGCTGTCAGAGCGGGATCAAAGCTCTGCGGGTTGCGATGCAAGCGATGCGCTACGGTTAGCGCAAAGCACACACCCAGCCATCAACATACGTGTTCAATAATTAGATGATAAAGGGGATAGCTACCAGAAGCAATACCCAAACATTTCAAGCCTATCTCATCGGTTATCAAACAGAGAGATATGGTCAAGTCTCACGGTCAATTAGTACTGGTTAGCTACATGCATTACTGCACTTCCACACCCAGCCTATCAACGTTGTGGTCTCCAACGGACCTACAGGAGTCTTTCGACTCGTGAGATCTCATCTCGGGGCAAGCTTCCCGCTTAGATGCTTTCAGCGGTTATCTTTTCCGTACTTAGCTACCCGGCAATGCCACTGGCGTGACAACCGGAACACCAGAGGTACGTTCACTCCGGTCCTCTCGTACTAGGAGCAACTCCCCTCAAATCTCAAACGCCCACGGCAGATAGGGACCGAACTGTCTCACGACGTTCTAAACCCAGCTCGCGTACCACTTTAAATGGCGAACAGCCATACCCTTGGGACCGGCTTCAGCCCCAGGATGTGATGAGCCGACATCGAGGTGCCAAACACCGCCGTCGATATGAACTCTTGGGCGGTATCAGCCTGTTATCCCCGGCGTACCTTTTATCCGTTGAGCGATGGCCCTTCCATACAGAACCACCGGATCACTAGAACCTACTTTCGTACCTGCTCGACCCGTCAGTCTCGCAGTCAAGCACCCTTATGCTCTTACACTCATTGCGCGATGTCCGACCGCGCTGAGGGTACCTTCGTGCTCCTCCGTTACTCTTTAGGAGGAGACCGCCCCAGTCAAACTACCCACCATGCACTGTCCCCATCCCGGATTACGAGATTAGGTTAGAGCCCCAAGCATGTCAGGGTGGTATTTCAAGGTTGGCTCCACTTCAGCTAGCGCCTAAGTTTCATAGCCTCCCACCTATCCTACACAAACACGCTCAAAGTCCAGTGCAAAGCTATAGTAAAGGTGCACGGGGTCTTTCCGTCTTGCCGCGGGTACACTGCATCTTCACAGCAAATTCAACTTCACTGAGTCTCGGGTGGAGACAGTGTGGCTGTCGTTACGCCTTTCGTGCAGGTCGGAACTTACCCGACAAGGAATTTCGCTACCTTAGGACCGTTATAGTTACGGCCGCCGTTTACTGGGGCTTCGATCAAGAGCTTCGCCTTGCGACTGACCCCTTCACTTAACCTTCCAGCACCGGGCAGGCGTCACACCCTATACTTCCTCTTTCGAGTTTGCAGAGTGCTGTGTTTTTAATAAACAGTCGCAACCACCGATTCTTTGCAACCTCTCTCAGCTCCAGCCGCAGGACCTTCACCAACAGAGGCACACCTTCTCCCGAAGTTACGGTGTCAATTTGCCTAGTTCCTTCACCCGAGTTCTCTCAAGCGCCTTAGTATTCTCAACTTGTCCACCTGTGTCGGTTTGCGGTACGGTTCAATGATCTTCAACGCTTAGAGGCTTTTCCTGGAAGCTTAGCATCAGCTACTTCTCTGTACATGACATGCACAATCGTCATCACGTCTCAGAATATGAATCATCCGGATTTGCCTAAACATTCTTCCTACTCGCTTAAACTGGGACTTCCAACACCTAGCTAGCCTAGCTTTCTCCGTCCCCCCTTCGCTCCAATCACCAAGTACAGGAATATTAACCTGTTTCCCATCGGCTACGCTTCTCAGCCTCACCTTAGGGGCCGACTCACCCTGCGTCGATTACCGTCGCGCAGGAAACCTTGGACTTTCGGCGTGCGGGTTTTTCTCCCGCATTATCGTTACTCATGTCAGCATTCGCACTTCTGATACCTCCAGCAACCTTCTCAAGTCACCTTCACCGGCTTACAGAACGCTCCTCTACCACTCACACATATAGTGATGAATCCGTAGCTTCGGTGGATAGTTTTAGCCCCGTTACATCTTCCGCGCAAGCCGACTCGACCAGTGAGCTATTACGCTTTCTTTAAAGGATGGCTGCTTCTAAGCCAACTTCCTGGCTGTCTCTGCCTTCTCACATCGTTTACCACTTAACTATCTCTTGGGGACCTTAGCTGACGGTCTGGGCTGTTTCCCTCTTCACGACGGACCTTATCACCCGCCGTGTGTCTCCTGTGATCTACACTTAGCGGTATTCGGAGTTTGCATCGGTTTGGTAGGACTATCACGTCCCCCTAGCCGGCACAGTGCTCTACCCCCGCACGTGATCCCACAAGGCACTACCTCAATAGCTTTCGAGGAGAACCAGCTATCTCCGGGCTTGTTTAGCCTTTCACTCCTATCCACAACTCATCCCCTACTTTTTCAACAGTAGTGGGTTCGGGCCTCCAGAACGTGTTACCGCCCCTTCACCCTGGTCATGGATAGATCGCCCGGCTTCGGGTCTAATAATCGCCGACTTGTCGCCCATTTCGGACTCGGTTTCCCTTCGCCTCCCCTATTCGGTTAAGCTCGCCAACACTATTAACTCGCTGACCCATTATACAAAAGGTACGCAGTCACAACGATTACGTCATTGCTTCCACTGCTTGTACGCACACGGTTTCAGGTTCTATTTCACTCCCCTCTCCGGGGTTCTTTTCGCCTTTCCCTCACGGTACTTGTTCACTATCGGTCAGTAAGGAGTATTTAGCCTTGGAGGATGGTCCCCCCAGCCCCTTCTTCAAACAGGATTTCTCGTGTCCCGACCTACTTTTCGAACGCTTACACATCAACGACTTTTCACATACGGGGCTATCACCCTCTTTGGCTGGCTTTTCCAAACCATTCTGCTAAGCTCAATTAATGCTTTCCACGTTCAGGCTCTTTCCCTTTCGCTCGCCACTACTTGGGAAATCTCGGTTGATTTCTTTTCCTCCAGGTACTTAGATGTTTCAGTTCCCTGGGTTTGCTTCTCTAGACCTATGTATTCAGTCCAGGATGATACGATCTCTCCTATCGGGTTTCCCCATTCAGATATCCTCGGATCAAAGCTTGTTGCCAGCTCCCCGGGGCTTTTCGCAGGCTGCCACGTCTTTCTTCGCCTCTTACTGCCAAGGCATTCACCATGTGCGCTTAATTTCTTGACCATATAACCCCAAATCGTCAGATCAACCTAACCTTGCAAGGCCTCTTCCTTACCAGGATTCTTCCTTTCAAAACCATCAGCTCTACATGTCTCTCGAGTTCAACTTGAGTATTTGTTTGAGTGCTCTCGCAGTATACTCTGTACTTCTTCGTCAACTTCTGTAGTAAACATACTCCATTCTCAAGTACAGTTCTGCTTCATCTTTCACGTAAAACCAACCGCTATACTGTAAAATCCTAAAGAACTCTCTTAGACTCCACCACATAAACGCCGCTTTCACGCTTCCAATGTGCAGACCTTTATCATCTTCTCATTGTTAAAGAACAACTTCTAAACGTTCGCTTCTCTCTTATCTTAAAATAAATCAGACAAACCATTCCTCTAAAAGCCCTACATAAAAATCTATTCTCTGGAGCCAGTCGGGATCGAACCGACGACCCCCTGCTTGCAAAGCAGATGCTCTCCCAGCTGAGCTATGGCCCCCTTGCAATCTGTCGTGGGCCTGGGTGGACTTGAACCACCGACCCCACGCTTATCAAGCGTGTGCTCTAACCAACTGAGCTACAGGCCCATCGGCTCCCGATAAAATTTACCCTTATCTCTACTTCTTTTCAATTCAAATCATTCTCAAGGTGATATGTGCGGATACTCACTCAAGGCTTTTCTATTTACTACCTTCAGGCAACGCATCTCTCCTCTATACAAATAAAAAGAAAAATACTTCGCCTTCAATTCAGTAAGGAGGTGATCCAGCCACAGGTTCCCCTACGGCTACCTTGTTACGACTTCGTCCCAGTCATGAATCATACCGTGGCAGGCGTCTCCCTTCGGTTAAACTACCCGCTTCTGGTACCATCCACTCCCATGACGTGACGGGCGGTGTGTACAAGGCCCGGGAACGTATTCACCGCGACAATGCTGATTCGCGATTACTAGCGATTCCGACTTCATGGAGTCGAGTTGCAGACTCCAATCCGGACTACGAGACGCTTTATGAGATTGGCTCCCCCTCGCGGGTTCGCTACCCTCTGTACGCCCCATTGTAGCACGTGTGTAGCCCTACCCATAAAGGCCATGATGACTTGACGTCGTCCCCGCCTTCCTCCGGTTCATCACCGGCAGTCTCCTTAGAGTCCCCAACTTTAAATGCTGGCAACTAAGGACAAGGGTTGCGCTCGTTACGGGACTTAACCCAACATCTCACAACACGAGCTGACGACAGCCATGCAGCACCTGTCTCTGCGCTCCTTTCGGCACTCCAACTTCTCATGAGGATTCGCAGGATGTCAAGGGTAGGTAAGGTTCTTCGCGTTGCATCGAATTAAACCACATGCTCCACCGCTTGTGCGGGCCCCCGTCAATTCATTTGAGTTTCAACCTTGCGGCCGTACTTCCCAGGCGGAGGACTTATCGCGTTAGCTTCGATACTGATAGGTTCCCCAACAAACATCTAGTCCTCATCGTTTACAGCGTGGACTACCAGGGTATCTAATCCTGTTCGCTCCCCACGCTTTCGCGCCTCAGCGTCAGTATTATGCCAGGTGGCTGCCTTCGCCATTGACGTTCCTTCCGATCTCTACGCATTTCACCGCTACACCGGAAATTCCGCCACCCTCTCATATACTCCAGTTAGATCGTTTGCGATGCACTTCCCAGGTTAAGCCCAGGGCTTTCACATCACACTCATCTAACCGCCTACGCGCCCTTTACGCCCAGTAACTCCGATTAACGCTCGCACCCTCTGTATTACCGCGGCTGCTGGCACAGAGTTTGCCGGTGCTTATTCTGTCGGTACCGTCATAAATACCCATTATTCACAGCATTACTTCTCTTCCCAACCTAAAGAGCTTTACAACCCGAAGGCCTTCTTCACTCACGCGGCATCGCTGGATCAGGGTTGCCCCCATTGTCCAATATTCCCCACTGCTGCCTCCCGTAGGAGTCTGGGCCGTGTCTCAGTCCCAGTGTGACTGGTCGTCCTCTCAGACCAGTTACCGATCATCGCCTTGGTGAGCTTTTACCTCACCAACTAGCTAATCGGACGCAGGCCCCTCCTCAAGCGCCACCCTTTAGTCGGCAGCTTTTCTCTCTCGAGATTATGCGGTATTAGCCAAAGTTTCCCTTGGTTATCCCCCGCTTAAGGGCAGGTTCCTACGTGTTCCTCACCCGTCCGCCGCTCGTCATCAATAGTATTGCTACAACACATGCTACCGCTCGACTTGCATGTGTTAGGCGTGCCGCCAGCGTTCAATCTGAGCCATGATCAAACTCTTCGTTTTTTAATAACTCTTAGTCAATCCCATTAGGCTCTACACCATGAAGCATTCAAATATCCTTCAAAGCAAGCTTCTAACAAATCTTCAAACCTCAAAGAAATCTTCAAATATCTCCACAGCTTACCTTCCGGTCTCGCTCTTCCCTCAAGCAAGTACCCGCACATATTACCTATATCTCTAGCAAGTTTTTAATGAACCCTAAAATAACCCCTTAAACAACTAGGTAATTTCAGCAAAGAGCGAGTATTCTAATGTAATGCTTAGCATTGTCAATAGAACTAACTACAATTATTATTCTTTAATTCTTTAGAGCTACTAATTCATCCTAAATGAGGACAAAATGGGATCACGTGTTGATTTTTATTTACTACCCACAACGATTGTTTCAGACACCTTTAAATATGCTTGTCGGTTAGCTGAAAAAAGTTACTTAAACAACCACAAAACTTTAATATGGACAGCTTCAAAAGAAGATGCTGAAAATATAAATGTGGGCTTATGGACTTTCAAAGATATTAGCTTTATCCCACATCAGATATACAACTCTTCGGAAAGTTCTGCTGTGTTAATTGCTTTTAAAAATGCTCCCGCTTCAGGCGAAGTACTAATTAATTTAACCGAAGAAATTCCCGGTTTTTTTAACCACTTTAACCGTATTATCGAAATTGTTCCTAATCAACCAGAAGCAATCAAGCATAGCCGAAAAAAATACCGCACTTACCGCGAAAACGGCTGCGAGCTTGTTTCACATGATCTTAAAAACTCGTAAGAAAGGCAAATGATGGAAAAAACTTATAATCCACAAGAAATTGAAACCAAATGCTACCAAACTTGGGAGACAGAAAATTATTTTGCTCCTTCATATAAAGAACACTCGCCTACTTATTGCATTATGCTGCCGCCTCCAAACGTTACTGGTAGTCTTCATATGGGGCATGGCTTTCAAGATACTTTAATGGATGCATTAATTCGTTATCATCGCATGCTAGGTTACAACACCTTATGGCAAGCCGGCACAGATCATGCAGGCATTGCTACTCAGATGGTAGTAGAGCGCCAATTACTTGCCGAAGGAAAAACTCGGCATGAATTAGGTCGAGAGGCATTTATCAATCAGGTTTGGGATTGGAAGCATACTTCAGGCGATCGAATCGTCAAACAATTACGCCGAATTGGAGCTTCAATTGATTGGTCGCGTGAGTGTTTTACTATGGACGCAGATATTACACGAACAGTGCAAGAAGTATTTATTCAGCTTTATGATGAAGGATTAATTTACCGCGGAAAACGTTTAGTCAACTGGGACCCCGAGCTCTTAACCGCTATTTCTGACTTAGAAGTCATTACTCAAGAAGAAAATGGATTTCTTTGGTATATTCGCTATCCCATCACGGATAGCTCTGACTTTATTACTGTCGCAACCACTCGCCCTGAAACACTATTCGGTGATGTTGCATTAGCCGTTCATCCTGACGATGAACGTTTTCATAAATTTATCGGCAAAACGGCAATTTTGCCACTAGCCAATCGACCAATCCCCATTATTGCTGATCCATTTGTAATTAGTGCATTTGGTACGGGTTGTGTCAAAATTACTCCAGCCCATGATTTTAATGATGCGGAAGTTGGCAAACAGCATAATCTAACACCTATAAATATTTTTACTCCTAATATTCAGCTCAATGAGCATGTTCCCCAAAACTATCAAGGTTTAACACGTGAAAAAGCGCGTCAAAAAGTCATAGAAGACCTTACCGCAGCGGGATTACTAGCTAAAAGCGAACCCTATCAAGTAAGTATTCCACGCGGCGACCGTTCAAACGCTATCATAGAACCCTATTTAACTGATCAATGGTTTGTACGGGTTGATGATCCTTCCAATTCTCTAGCTCGTAATGCAATTGAAGCTGTTAAAGCTGGAAAGATTCGTTTTGTCCCTGAAAATTGGAGCAAAACTTATTTCCAATGGATGGATCAAATTCAAGACTGGTGCATTAGCCGCCAATTATGGTGGGGGCATCGAATTCCTGCCTGGTATGATGAAGAAGGCAATACTTATGTTGGCATCAATGAACAGGATATTCGTAAAAAACTCAACTTGTCTGATGAGATAGCTCTTAAACAGGATAATGATGTATTAGATACCTGGTTTTCTGCTGCTCTATGGCCATTTTCAACACTTGGTTGGCCAGAAAATACTCTTGAATTTAAGGCATTTTACCCTACGCAGGTACTTGTCACTGGTTTTGACATCATTTTCTTTTGGGTAGCTAGAATGATTATGATGGGACTTAAATTCACTGGGAAAATACCTTTTGAAGAAGTCTACGTGACCGGCTTAGTAAGAGACAGCGAAGGTCACAAAATGTCAAAGTCAAAAGGAAATGTACTAGATCCGATCGATTTGATTGATGGGATTACGCTGGAAAATTTGATTCAAAAAAGAACAGCAGGCTTGCTTCAACCTGCCATGGCAAAAAAAATTGCCGAAACCACGCGTAAAGAATTTCCACTAGGCATTCCTGCATTTGGTACAGATGCTTTACGGTTTACTTACTGTGCTCTAGCATCAACTGGGCGAGATATTCGTTTTGATCTTAAACGTGTTGAAGGTTACCGAAATTTCTGTAACAAACTCTGGAATGCGGCACGCTATGTACTCATCACGACTGAAAGCCAAGAAATTAATTTTGAAGCTTCTGAACTTAGTATTGTTGATAAATGGATTAAAAGTATTTTTCAACAAACCATACAAACAGTCACGGACCAATTTAAAAACTATCGATTTGATCTTCTAGCGCACTCAATTTATGAATTTGTCTGGAATGAATTTTGTGACTGGTATTTAGAGCTATCAAAAGTCATTTTAAATGATCCCAATACCCCGGAAGCCATTAAAAATGGTACTCGAGCGACATTGTTATCGGTACTGGAAGGCATATTACGTTTGTCTCATCCTCTTATGCCTTTTATTACTGAAGAAATTTGGCAAAGGGTATCAAAAGTACTGGGGAAAACCGGGAAAACCATCATGCTAGAACCCTACCCAAAAAAAGCTGAATTAGAAGAAATCAATAATAGGGATCTTATTATCTTAGAGATGGATAAAGTTAAAAACATCATTATCACTATTCGCAATATTCGTTCTGAATCTAATATTTTACCTAATAAATTATTAAATGTGGTTTTTCGTGGCAATCTTACAGAATGGGCATGGCTGGAAGCCAATGAGTTTTTAATAAAATCCCTAGCAAAACTTAATCAAATTGAATGGTGTGATCTCCAAGCCAGCGTTCCTCCTTCCACGTCTGGTCTATTAGATAATTTAGAAATCCATGTTCTTAGGGAAAATTTTGATAAAAAGACCGAGCTAGAGCGGCTAAATAAAGAGCGGGCTAAAATTTTAAAGGAGCTATCCATTTCAGAGGCAAAATTAAGCAATGCTGATTATCGCAATAAAGCACCAAAAGAAGTGGTTAGTAAGGAAGAATTTAAGGTTGACGCTCTAAAAACAGCCATGAAAAAACTTAACCAGCAAATTAAGGAAATTGAAGAAGTGTTTGAAAAATAACCGCTTGGTCTGTAGTATAATGTATTAGGTTTTATTGAGATTTCATTATGACATCAATTTAATAAAGGTGACGGCCTCACGGGAGAGGGAACCACCATTAAAAAATATTAGATTGATAGAAACCCCCAGCTTGCACTGGCATGGCAGTTAAAATAAAAATTGAAACCTCAAAGAACATAGCACATAAATTAATTATATATAAAATAACCGGCATGAAAACTATATTGTTCGCTAACATTTTAAACTTTTATAGAAACTCTACCCACGGGCGACTATTTTTTGCTCGCCTGGCTCAAGAGCCTATTTTGTTTGCGCTCCATGCCCATAATCAACTTAATCAACGAATAAACCAATATGAACAGAATACTTATCAATGCAACTCATCAAGAGGAGTTACGAGTCGCCTTAGTCGATGGTCAAACTCTTTACGATCTCGATATCGACCGATCCTTAAGAGGACAAACAAAATCTAATATCTACTGGGGCGTTATTACACATGTCGCACCTGCTCTAGAAGCCGTATTTGTTAACTATGGCGCAGAACGACATGGTTTTTTACCACTAAAAGAAATTTCATCTGAATATTTCGCAACTCCAACCATAGCACCTGGCACAACTCCAAATATCAAAGAGTTAGTTCATGAAGGCCAGCAGATCATGGTGCAAATTGAAAAAGAAGAACGCGGCAATAAGGGAGCTGCACTAACCACATTTATTAGTTTGGCAGGCTGTTACCTTGTACTGATGCCAAATAACCCCAGTGCGGGAGGAATTTCAAGGCGCATTGAAGGAGAAGACCGTAGCTCTATGCGAGAAGTTATTAATTCCTTACAATTACCTGAAGGTATGGGAGTTATTATCCGAACCGCTGGCGTAGGTCGAACAGCAGAAGAACTACAATGGGACTTAAATGTCCTCATTAAACTTTGGGAAGCGATTAAATTAGCATCAAAAGCACGATCTGCGCCCTTCTTAATTCACCAAGAAGGCGATGTGGTTGTTCGCACCATTCGCGATTATCTCAGACAGGAAGTCGGAGAAATTCTTATTGATAATGAAGAAGTTTATCAGAAAGCTAAAAATTACATTCAACGCGTCAAGCCAGACATGTTGGATCGAGTAAAATTATATAACGATAAAGTTCCTCTGTTTAATCGCTTTCAAATTGAAAATCAAATTGAAACCGCTCATGAACGATTAATTCGTTTACCCTCAGGCGGCTCAATTGTTATTGATCATACCGAAGCTTTAGTATCAATTGATATCAACTCTGCGAAAGCTACTAAAGGCAGTGATATTGAAGAAACCGCATTAAATACTAATCTTGAAGCCGCCGTGGAAATTGGCCGCCAACTAAGATTAAGAGATTTGAGCGGCTTGATTGTCATTGATTTTATCGACATGGAATCTATTCGTAATAAGCGTACAATTGAAAATAAATTACGTGAAGAATTACAAATGGATCGAGCACGTGTTCAAGTAGGAAGAATTTCTCGATTTGGATTACTTGAAATGTCAAGGCAACGATTAAGATCCTCACTTGAGGAATCAACACACGCACGTTGTCCTCGTTGTAATGGACACGGTACAGTACGCAGTATTGAATCTCTTGCGTTATCAGTCATTCGACTTATTGAAGAAGATGCCATTAAACCCAAAACAGCACAAATTCAAGCTCAACTGCCGATAGAAGTTGCTACTTATTTATTAAATGAAAAACGCACAGCTATAGCGCAAATCGAACAGCAACATAAGGTAAATATATTAGTGATACCTAATCAATACCTTGAAACACCGCAGTACAAGGTAGAACGCATCCGTTTAGATGAAGCAGTAATATCTGGTGCTCACTCAAGCTATGAATTAACTTTTAAACCAGAATTGGCAATTCCTACAAAAGCTTCAACAACTCTGGAGAGTTCACAACCTGCAGTAAAAGAGCTTGATATAGAAGCTCCATCACAACCTATCCAAGAATCAAACCCATTAACAAAACTGTTCGCTTGGTTGATTAAAAAATTAAAGAAATCGAAGAAAAATCCGCCTAGCGCCAAACCTAAAAATAGACGTTATCATCAAAGACCACATCGACATCATCATCAACATCAACGCCCTCAACAGCGCCAAATAACTAACGTAGCTTCACACAAAATACATGAGCCAGAAAATGTTGAGGCAGCTACCAATGTTTCTTCGACCGAAGATACGCCACATAAAGCACCTTATCGAAAACATTATCGGCATAAAAGGCGTCGCTACACAAAACCACGCACTTCTTCAACTCCACACAAAACACATGATTCAACTGTTGAGTAAGTTAGATTGTTTTAAAATTCATATCATACGATATTTTTGGATTATGTCATTTGTATATCTTGTGGGATGCACTACAGTATCTGTGCCTCCCATGGAAATACCTACACATTCAAATAAAACAAATCTTAAAAACCCAAATGACTTTGAATCATGGAACATACAAGGTGCAATAGCAGTTAAAACCGAACAAAAAGGTTGGAATGCATCATTTAATTGGTCGCAAAAATACGACCATTACTACTTAAATATTTTTGGGCCACTCGGTAGCAACAGAATTTCATTAGCAGGAAATAATCAACATGCCATCTTGACTAGCGGTGAAAAAACTTATGAAGCAGTTAATGCAGAAACACTCCTAGCACAACAACTTGGGTGGTATATGCCAGTAAGCAGTATTCGCTATTGGATTCGAGGACTCCCTGCGCCAGGTATTGTTAACCACATCATGCACAATGCTCATGGACAATTAATCAGCATTGAACAACAAGGCTGGCACATTGAATATTTATCTTATAACACACTAAAAAACTCCGAACTACCGGCATTAATTGAATTACAAAATACAAAGGTATTTATTCGAATTGCTATTCATCAATGGAATTTTCAAGGGAAAATATGACAACAGCTGATCTGCAAATTGGTAAAAAAGCACCTGATTTTACCGCGCAAAATGATGAAAACAAATTCATTTCTCTAAAAGATTTTTTAGGAAAATTTGTCATCCTATATTTTTATCCAAAAGATGATACTCCAGGTTGCACCCAAGAGGCTTGTGATTTTAGAGATGCATTAAAAAAATTGAGCGCGTATAACGTTGTAGTTATCGGCATCTCAAAAGACTCCATTAAAAGCCATCAGAAATTTAAAGAAAAATATCAACTTCCTTTTACGTTACTTGCCGATATCAACAAAGAAGTTTGTCAAACTTATCAAGTTATGGTGGAAAAAAGTCGTTACGGAAAAAAATATTTAGGTATTGAACGATCCACCTTTCTAATTGATACTCAAGGCACCATTCAAGCCATATGGCGAAATGTTAAAGTAGCTGGACATATCGAAGAAATACTAAAACAGCTATCTTCTCCTCATAAAAACAAATAGTGATTTTGTTGGTTATTTATTTTTAATTTTTCTTAATGCCTTATCTGATTTATGTTAGCTATATTTTTAATATCCTGGCGCTGGAAATTGACTCCTCATAATACGTTCCTCTTCTTCCCTTGTGTTTAATAAGTTATTTATTGAGGGTAATTGCGAAGCTGAATATGTTGATCTTCCATTTGGTGTAGCAAAAACCGGTGCATAGGGATTATGTCGAGGTTGGTAAGCTGTTTCATGATGCCTGATAGCGTGTGAATAAGAAGTTGTAGATAGAGGATGCGTAGTACCAACATACGATGTCGTAGGAAATTCGCCATAAGAATTGTTAGAGAAATTATCTTGTTGCGCGGGTAATGAAGGAGCAATAGTCTGTGATGAAGAATAAGTGTGAGACTGATATGGATTCACTGCTTCATATGATCCAGCAGAATGCGAGTAAGAGGTTGTTGCAGATGGAGAGTAGGAATGTATGGAGCTCATATGGTGCATTACTGGTGGTGTATTTTGTTGAACGCGCGGAGGCATAGAACTAGGTTGTAGTTGGGCATAATGTATAGAATTATTAACATGCGATGTTACTGGAAATTCATTTTGTTGGTAAAGAGGCGATAAAGTCGATTGCACTGGACGAGCTTGAGTAACATGCTGACTATGAGAGCCTTGAGTAGATTGAGCTGGCGAATAAGCACCCATAGGTAGGGCTTTAAAATTGGTAGAAGAAGCCGGTAAGGATGCTACCGAAGTCAACGGATAAGAAGGTATAGTAGCTGTTGCATTTGGATGAATATAGCCCGAGTGATAAGTTAGATCTTGGGTATATAAAGGCTTATCCATTTTTGTTGAGTAAGACGATGATTGGCAAGATGACGATCTTACCACTGGTTGATCGTAAGACATTTCCGGGATATTTTTATCAACCCATTGTTGCAGTGTATTAACATGCGTACCTTTATTGTCGGCTAAGATAGTGTGTACCATAGTCTGATTTCCTTCTACATCCTTAATAGGTATACCTTTTATTCCATTAATATTTCTTGTTCTATCATCTACAAAAACAATTTGTCCATGACGATTTAAAGAATATTTAATTTTGGTCAATGCAGCTTTAATATGCGCATTTTTGTTTGCAGTTGCTGGATCATCAGGCGTCCACGATACTACAAGCATTTGCCCCGCAGATTGCTTAGATAATTTAATGACCTTTTCTAAATAGTAAGGAAAATACTCCACACCATATTGGTTAAATGAAATAATGATGACAGTATCCTTTCGTTCTAAAGCCTTGGTTAAGAATTTTTGCCAGGCTTTTTGGCCTCCTAAAGGTTTTGCCTTTTTGAAAATTTTCTTACAGATTTTCTCCAACCGTTCTTGATCATCTTCAAGCAGGGGATCATTAGCTAATAGGTTATTGATTTTATTATGCGTATTTTCACCATCTCTTTCTTCAGCAATAGTGCCATCAAAATCTATAAGATAAACTGTCATGTGATATTCCTTAAATTACGTCCTTGTATAAATTTTTTTCCTCTAAGGTTGGTAGTTTACTAATGAAATATATCAGCAAATGGCAAAAATGCCGGCATGCTAATTAACTTCTGTTTTCAAGTAAAGCTTTACTTAGAATTTCCATAAAGCTTATTGTTCCCTAATATTGTATTGCTTTCCAGTAGTGTTTAACTTTACTATTTGCGCAATGGATTTAGGATGTTTAATGAAAAGCGAGGGAATTTCTATGCCAGCACTTAAAAAAAGGAATGTGATTCTAAATACAGAATGTAAGCGTGTTCTTACAACACTTCAAACAGTTTTTACTGAGTTAGGATTGTCTGCAGATCAAGATAAATCTGCTTTAGTTGATATACAAGTGTCTGCTGCATTGCCTTCAGGAGATACTTTTTTAAATGATCTCGTCCGCTTTGTTGAACAAAGAACTGGTACAGCATTAGGTGGTCACCAACAGGAATTGCCCGGGTGTAAAGCAGATATGACCTCAGCAAGTGAAACCTTGTTTGTTGCTTATCAAGAATATTGGAATAATTTGACACGGGGTCAGCAAAAGATCCAAGCCAGAGAGATAGAGGCAGATGATATTAGCGATCCCTCTGTTTTAATCAGAGAATTATATGAAAGATTGGCTATGCAGGCATTACGTTCAGATAGCCAGCTGCGATCAAATCAACCGCGCGAGATTTTCATTCAGATCTTAGCCAAACTCACTGTAAAGTTATCTAAAGAAAAACTATTAACCAACACTTTTCACCAAGCTTTATTTTCTGATCATCAAGTTTGGTTATCTGATATGAGTGTAGTAGCAAAACATCTAGATCGTGTAAATAGTAAAAAACCGGTGTTAAAAGAGAATTTGGCGTATCTAGACTCCCTCATAAATAACATTAAGTGTCGTTTGGTATTAGCTCTACTTGATAAGAGTACGGTGAGTGGAAGCGGTTGGGAAGATAAATTGTCAGCTAAGCAAATAGGTTACACACTGAAAGAACAGGAAGATAGTCGCTTAAAGGAAAGAAAAGCTATTGAGATGTTAGAGGCTAATAAAAAACAACCACAAAATTTATTAACTATAGCAAATCGTGATATGCACTTGCAGGAAGAAAAAGTTAATGCATTAATGGAAGCAGGAGAAGGAGAAGATGATATCTATCGGCAAATTACTCTAGTCCAAGCTTGTGGCAAAGACTCAAAGATTGGCGAATTATATGGTTTATTGAATGAAGCAAAACTATTTCGTCAATTTGTAAGTTTAGTATCTGATTTGGCCGATAGCACAGGCTGGCTACCGTTTTTGACGGGCATGGTCAACTTACGCGTGTTAGATGACAAACTTAATGAGTTAGATGCTTCTTGCCAATACACTTTTAAAAATTTCCAACCAAAAGATTTAACCACACCATTTGGAAAAGAATTTGGTAGAGCAACCCATTTTCATCAAGGAAGAGAAAATTTAGCTAGTTTAAGTACATTACAACATCCAGAATTATTGAAAACAGTGTATAAAAGCATAATGTCTAACATTGAAAGTCTACAGAAATTAGGTGCTGTATTATATTGTCCAGTTACGTGTCCATCTTCTTCTACAGCGCAATTGTCTCCCCCAGGATTTCTACAAATAGATCAAAGAGGAGAATCTGCGAATAATTCTCACCAATTGCCATTAACTAGTACTATTAATACCCGCGGGATGGAAAAAGTTGCATCTAGTGATAGGCAAGACACGAGGTCTATGAAAAATTTTAATGCCCTTAATCATTCTCATGACTCTAAAAAATTTTCTGGTAGGCAGCCGACAAACATAGTCTCTCCAAGAAAAGCAGTAACTCCACCACCTCGACCAAGACAGTCAGCCGCGGATCGTGGTCAGCCAAAAGCAAGTTCAGCCGCTGCCACACCAACGCTTTATTCTAGCAATCCGGGCATAAATTCTTTTGGTGATCCCATGTTTGCAGAACTTGCCCTCGGTGATCCCTCACTAGCTTTCGAAACTCCAGGGCTGCAATATTCAAACCATCCTTTTAATGGTTATGAACCACCAGAAAACCAACAAAATTCATCAACAAGCTTTGCCAGAATACAAACTAAGCTTCAGGGAGACCCTAACTCATCTAGGGTTAACACAACTATTGGAACGAACACTAATAAGCAACCTGCCTCGAGAGTTACAGTGAAAAGTAAAATTCCTGTTCATCCATATAGTCCTTCTAGTGCTGATATTGAATTAGAGATTTATCCTAGTAAAGTTCCGGAAACTGAAACGGGGGCGTCAGTACTACCCCTGCCGCCACCACCATTAATGCCAGTTAAAGCTAAAAAAACAAATCAATCTCTTTACCCTGCAGGAGTGCCGTATATCCAAAGGTTTGTAGCTGAGGTGAGATTAAGTAAAGACGAAGTAACAGGTGGAGTAGCAAACTTTATTAACACTGACATAAATTATTTTTCGAATCCGAACTTTAGTCCATTTCGCTTTGCAGTGGCAAAAGCAGTTGGGAAATTTTTTTTAACTCGTTTGGATAATGCAGCACCTAAAGATTACATATTCAATGCTGATCAGATTAAAGAAGTTTGGCGACAAAGGGCGGAAGAAGTGGCTATTTTACAGTGTCTTTGTATTGGACCACAAGACGATGCCCGGTTGATACTTTTCATTAACCGTATGAAAGCCTTTACAACAAGATTTTTTTTGTTTGGCGCTGAATATAACGAGTTGATTGATGATCTCGACCAATTGCTTACTAATTATTATCAAGGAAGATTAACGGCGCTTTTTGGCCCAAATCTTGATGTTAATACTTCTTTATTAGCTGAACTAGCAACCCTTAGAGCGCAAGATCAGGTAATGAGCCAACACAATAGCGAATTAACTGAAGCTGTAACTCTCTTGAAAGAGCAAAATGGTAGATTGGAAAAAGAAAACCAGAGGTTGCGATCAGAATCTGGTGGCATCCAATCCTTAAACGCAAAAATGGAACAATTGCAGCGGGAAGTATACAGTAACCAGCAGCAGCATAAAAATGAGATAAAAGATATAAAAACTAGACTTGGCGACAAGGAATCCTTTAACCCAGTGTTTCCTGTCGCCAATAACTCTATGGATACTCCTTCTAATAATCCTAGGACACAAAATCGAAATAGGGATAATAATAGTAGTGTATGTACCCTTTTGTAGTAGCCCCTATTTTTCCAGGGCTGTTCGATGTTTCATGAACCTGCCGTCCCTTTGATGAGCGGGGACCCGTTTATTAATTATTCTGCGGCACGTGACACCTTCCACAGCGTAATTAGGCTAAGACCAGCCCATACACACTCTAGAATAAAAAATCCAGCTTGAAAAGGATGTAATGCAACATAAGCAAGAATAGCTGCGCCAACAGCATTGAGCATGTTGTAGGTAGCGCCTCTAGTATTCATCCAACCTCTTTGATGTCCCCAATAGGCTAGCAGAATAAGAAAGGCGCCAAGTAATGACAGATATTGAATCAGGGAAATCATAAAATTTATCCTAGAGCCTGTTGACATTGAGCCCTACAAACACATGAGATTGTTTATCAAAGTTTTTTAAAATTTCTAACAGGTCGTTTCTAGAAAAAGCGATGCAACCAGCAGTAGGAGCATAACCAGGGCGCGCAATGTGAATAAAAATAGCGCTTCCTCGTCCCTTACGAATAGGGTCATCGTTGTAACCAACTACAATGATTAAGTCGTAAATGTTATCATTTCTCCATAAATCTTCATGACTCTCAGGAAATGGCAAGCTAATAAGCTGATTATAATAGATAGAATTTGGATCATCACACCAACCCAAGTTTTGAGATAAGGGTTTTTGCAGTAATCCTGTATGAATTCCTTTTGGAAACTTGTCAGGACGATAATAAACATAACGCAGCGGAAATTTACCCATCGGTGTTTTTAAATCACCCTCAACTTTGTTTTCCGTCATACCATTTTTACCAATCGCGCAATGGTAAACTTTTCTATTGAAAACAGCAGTGTTATTGGACTTTACTATTAAATCCATCGCTGATACGGTAGAGGCAAGTGAAAAAAGCATCGACCCAAGAAATTTAATAAGTATAGTTTTTCGAGGCATATTGGAAGCTCCTATGGACATTAACCCTTATCATAATTTAAATAGTTTATTTGCCCAACTTGGATTGCCAAATGATGATGAAAGTATATACCGATTTATTGAAGAGCATAAGCCATTGCCACCTAATGTGGCACTTGCTGATGCGCCATGGTGGCTTCCGGCACAAGCAGAGTTTCTACGGGAAGAAATCATAGAAGATGCAGATTGGGCTATTGTGATTGATGAATTAAGCGAGTTACTACGAGCAGAAAGCGGTTAGAGTCTGTTCAAACTAGAGAAAAATTGGTATGCAAATGTTTCCTTTAATCTTCTTGGGAGTGTTTCTTAATGCTTTAGCCCAACTGCTACTCAAGGAAGGAATGAGTCGAATTGGTTATTTTGCGTTTTCATTCGCCAATTTAATGCCCATATCCATTCAGGTGGCAACGAACCTATTTGTGTTCATGGGGCTTTTATGTTACGCAGTTAGTGCTGTTGTTTGGTTATTGGTACTGTCGAGAGTGCCCGTAAGCTATGCTTACCCTATGTTGAGTATGGGTTATATTATCAATGTGGTAGCAGCACACTATTGGTTCCAAGAAGAAATTAGTTTAAGCAAAATTGCTGGAATTTTGGTTATAATTAGCGGAGTATACTTGCTATCGCGTCAATGAGGAGTATGTAATTTATGACTGAAGCCTTTTTGCCTTTTGCTAAGCCATCTTTAGATCAAGCAGCATTTGATGAAGTTATTGATTGTTTAAAGTCTGGATGGCTTGCCACGGGCCCACGAGTTAAACAATTTGAGGAAATGCTGGCACATTACTTAAACGTTCCACATGCACTTGCATTAACTTCCGCAACAGCCGGTCTGCAATTGTCATTATTGGCAATTGGCTTAAAATCAGGCGATGAGGTCATTACAACACCACTAACCTTTGTAGCCACACTGAATACCATTGCAATTAATGGGGCTAAGCCAGTGCTGGTAGATATTGACCCAGCCACATACAACATTAATGTTGAGCGAATTGAAGCAGCAATAACCGAGCGTACGCGTGCAATAATACCAGTTCATTTTGCTGGATTGCCCGTCGATCTTGATCCATTATATGCCTTGGCAGAAAAATACCAATTGCGCGTCATTGAAGATGCTGCTCAGGCAATCGGCGCTAAATATAAAGACCGCCTAATTGGTAGTTTTGGTGATATACAAGTATTTAGTTTTCATCCTAATAAAGTAATCACGACTGGTGAAGGCGGGTGTGTGAGTACTCGCGATGAAAATTTGGCAAAGCAAATCAGCGTACAGCGTTTTCATGGTATTGATCGCGAGGCTTGGAATCGCTTTAGCAAAAATGGCAGTCAGCATTATGACGTTATTGCCCCTGGCTTTAAGTATAATATGATGGACTTACAGGCAGCATTAGGTATTCACCAGCTTGCTGCACTAGAAAGCATTATTGAAAAAAGAACTTTATTAGCAAAACGATATTACGAAAAATTAAGTGGGTGGCCAGAATTAACTTTACCAACATTGCCAGCTTTTAGTCATCGGCATGTGTGGTATATTTTTGCGCCATTAATTAATCCAGAAGCTGCTGGAATGGATCGGGATGATTTTATTTTAGCCATGAAGGAACAAAATATTGGTATTGGGTTGCATTATGAGCCGGCACACCTTTATACATACTATCAGCAGCAATTTGGTTATCGATCAGGTGACTTTCCACAGGCTGAATCAGTAGGGTCAAGAATTGTAAGTTTACCGCTTTTCCCAGATATGACTTTGGAAGATCAAGATCGAGTCATTAATAAAATGGCTGTAGTTTTTAAGAGGAAATAATATGAAACCTTATTTAAGTGTAGTAATTCCAGTGTATAACGAAGAAGCTAATTTAGAAAATCTTTGTCAACGATTGACCAATGTACTAGATGGCGTAGGAAAACCCTATGAAATTTTGCTAACAAATGATGGCAGTCGTGATAATTCAACAGCAATGCTTAATGAACTTCATCGTCGTCGTCCAAAAGAAATCCGCGTCATTCATTTCAATGGCAATTATGGCCAACATATGGCAATTATGGCAGGGCTTGAGCGGGTTCGCGGCGAAATTATCATTACATTAGATGCAGATTTGCAAAATCCTCCAGAAGAGATTCCTAAGTTAATTCAGGCTATGGAAAAAGGGCATGACGTAGTGGGAGGTTGTCGACAAAAACGTCAAGATAGCCAATGGCGGTTATGGGTTTCGAGACTTCATAACATCATGCGTGCTTGGATTACACCACGTATTAAAATGACAGATGAAGGATGTATGCTACGCGCGTATCGTCGCCATATTGTGGATTTAATGGTGATGAGTGGCGAAGCTTCTACCTTTATTCCGGCACTAGCCTTAAGTTATGCAGCAAATCCAACTGAAGTTCCAGTAGCGCATGCGCCACGTACTGCGGGCCAATCAAATTATAATTTTTATGGATTGATTCGTTATAATTTTGATCTGGTTACTGGTTTTTCTCTAGTACCACTACAAATGCTCACTCTAGTTGGTATGTTGGTTTCCGTTTTGAGTACAGTATTTTTTAGTTATACTGGAATAAAAGCTGCTTTTTTTGGCACTGAATTTGATAATCAGATGGTTTTATTTGCAATCACTTACCTTCTGGGTGGTTTATTGTTAATGGGACTAGGTATTGTAGGTGAATATATTGGCCGGATTTATCAAGAAGTTCGCCGCAGACCTCGCTTCGTCATTCGTGAAATTCTTGAATCGTTAGATGGTAAAGATACCGTGGATCAAGGAAGCTCGACAAAGCGAAGTAAGAAGAAAATAACTGATTTAGTTGACTAGGGTCTGTTTACAAATGACACACAACGTTTTAATTTTAGGCGTCAATGGATTTATTGGCAGCGGTTTAGTTGATCATATTTTATCAAAAACCGATTGGCATATTTATGGGATGGATCTCGACACCCATAAAATCGCAGAATTTTTAGATCATCCACACTTACATGTTACCAAAGGCGATATTACGGTGGATGAAAAATGGATTGAAGATCATATTAAGAAATGCGATGTTGTGCTTCCTTTAGTGGCAATTGCAACGCCTGCAACCTACGTACAAAATCCTCTTAAAGTATTTGAGCTTGATTTTGAAGCTAATCTTGCCGTGATTCGGCTGTGTGTGAAACACGGCAAACGCGTGATTTTCCCGTCAACTTCTGAAGTTTATGGCATGAGCCAGGATGCAGAATTTGATGAAGAAGAAACGGCTTTTGTATTAGGCCCAACCCAAAAACAACGTTGGATTTATTCTTGCAGTAAACAGCTATTAGATCGGGTGATTTATGCCTATGGGGAACAAGGTAAGTTGTCTTATACATTATTTAGGCCTTTTAATTGGATTGGCGCAAAACAGGATGACATTTTAAATCCTAAACCCGGCGGTTCTCGAGTAGTAACCCAATTTGTTGGCAACATTTTACGCGGCGATGCTATTCAATTAGTAGATGGTGGAAAACAGCAACGCACCTTTACTGACATTGATGATGCCATTGGCGCACTGTTATTAATGATTGAAAATCGCAATGGGTGTGCTGATAAAGGTATTTTTAATATTGGTAATCCTAACAATAATATTTCTATTCGCACTTTGGCAGAATTGTTAATCAAACAAATTAAAACTTACCCTGACTATGCACAGCATGCAGAAAATACTCAGCTAATAGAAGTCTCCGCAGATCATTATTATGGCAAAGGATATCAAGATGTTAATGCGCGGGTTCCTTCAATTAAACGCGCCAGCACTTATTTAGGTTGGCAACCCAAAATAGGTATGGAAGCTATCTTGAAAAAAATCTTAGATTTTCATTTGGGTGTGGATGCAAATGGAGTATCTTCAAAAAGCACCTCACAAAAGGTTGTACAGGAAAGCTGATCATCAAGAGCTGGAGGGAATAAGGTAGGTGAAAAATTCCCACCTGGAATGGATGCCGCGGACGAGCCGCGGCACGTAGGCAACGAGGAAGAAATTGAGCTGCTAGCCAAATTTTGGGGTTCAAAGTTTTCGGTGCTGCCTACCTGCCGCTGCCGCGACTTGTTCACTGCATCCATGTCGCCTACGTGCCGCGGCTCGTCCGCGGCATCCATTATATTAATTTTTGTAGTTTGATCTTCTTGCTGATTTTGCATTTTATGTTGAGCAAACGTTTTTTCGCAGTAATGAACAAACGCTCCAATACTTGCTCCAATGACGGCTCCTAATCCTGCGCTAATTACTTGAGCTACAACTATTTCCAAAAGGCATAGCCCAATAAATATTAGTACCCCTAAAATCAGTAAGTTTACTAATACGTCCATTACCGGCACGAATATGATAGGAAGTACCAGAATAAGAATGACAATACCAAGTGCAATACCAACGACAGCTCCTGTAGTCCACCCATAATTTCTTCCTAAATACATCTTGGAACGATAATTATGCGGGTAGCCGTAAATATTAGCTAAATTGGATAGCTCCCTTTCTTGTTCAGTTAATGTTATTTGGGTATTTTTTTGCTGGGCTGATATTTTTTCTATATCTTTGGCATTTAGTTTTCGAAGCTGATCAAACGACTCGACATTTTGGAAATAATCAAAAGAATAATAATCTACCGTGTCTGTTTCAGGTATTTTTACTTCTAAGAAAAATAAAGTATTTTCTCGATGGGCAAAAATTTCATGTGAACGTTTTTTAAGCCGTTCGCGAAATTCCTTAAACGCCTCATCATTACTGAGGGTAACTATCCCTATATATTGATAGGTTTTGTTTGGAAGGATTTGCTTTTCATGAGCCATAAATTTAACCTACTGGCTTATAACGTTTTAAAAAATATGCTCTATTCTACCATAGAATATGGGAGTAAAATTCATCTACTTTTAATTTTAGTTAGCAAAATACTATGGAACTTAATCTCGACAAAGGTGACGGTATACATATTCGCTCTTATCAGCCAGGTTGTATTGAGACTGATGAAGCGACCTATGCAAGTAGCATTATTATTACTGGCAAACAAGTAATCCCTTGGCGACCAGCAACTTTAAATGAAGTAACTGAAGCAGATTTGCTTCAATTACTGGAATTTAATCCCAAAATAGTTTTACTAGGCACAGGAAAAATCTTAGAATTTCCACCTGTAGCATTGTGGCGTAGTTTGATTGAAAAAAATATTGGCTATGAAGTAATGGACACGGCTGCTGCCTGCCGGACTTACAACGTGTTAATGACGGAAAATCGAGCAGTAGTGGCAGGATTATTAATAATTTAGTGGAAAAACAAAAGACGCAGGCTATGCAAGAGATCTAATGTTAGCTGAACCATTCCCATTTCCCTATACGATTCGTGAAAGCAATAAGGCGAAACAAATTCAATTACGCATTACTTTGCAGCGTGGTTTAGAAGTAATCGTTCCTAAAAGATTGGTTAATCAGTTTAATGTTCTTTCTTTTTTGCATGAAAAACATCGTTGGATTGAAAAACATTTATCGCAGCAATCAACTGCCCATGATGTAATTGAAGATGCGTTACCTAATTATCTCCCATTAAGAGGTATTGAAGAAAATTGGTCTGTTGCTTACATTGCTAGTCGCAATTTTGAATTGATCGAAAATTCATTTAAACAATTAACTTTGTTAGGCAATATCAATAATGTAGCACGTTGCCGCCAATCACTTATTGAATGGTTAAAATGCAAAGCAAGATTACATCTCGGTACCTTATTGCAGCAATTAAGTCGTGAAATAGAATTACCGTTTCACTCGGTTCAAATTCGCGCACAGCAAACCAGGTGGGGTAGTTGTTCTTCAGAGCGTGAAATTTCGCTAAATTACCAATTATTATTTTTACCTTTGCCATTAGTGAGACATATTCTTTTGCATGAATTGGTGCATACGCGTCACCTTCATCATGGGGTACGTTTTTGGAAGTTGTTAGCAAAACTAGATGATAATGCAAGAGAACATGCTTATCAGGCTAAGCGGGCGAGTAGTTATGTGCCGAAATGGATTTTTACCAAATAACACAGCGCTTTGCATTTACCATCGGACTATTTGCAGCTATGTTATAAGCTTTTTGAAACTCTGGCATATTAGCTAGACTGCCATTGATGCGATACATTGCAGGAGGATGAGGATCAGTAGTTGCCGCTCTATACAGTTCTTCGGGCCGTATATTGCAAGCAAAGGAATGTGCAGCACCCAGGAAAAATTGTTGAGCAGGGGTATAACCAGCAATAGTTTTAGCGCGCGGGTAAGCTGGCGACGCACAAAAAGCATGGTATGCTAAAGTGACACCACCCAGGTCAGCAATCGCTTCTCCAGCGACTAGTTTTCCTTGCAGTGAAATATTACTATTGACCTTGTATTGTGAAAATTGCTCAACAATACATTGGGTAACATGACGAAATTTTTGCAAATCTTCTGGCTTCCACCAATTTTTTAAATTGCCATAGCCATCAAATTGCGCTCCTTCATCATCAAAACCATGGGTCATTTCATGTCCAACGACAAAACCTATTGAGCCATAATTAACTGCATCTGGCGCTTTAGGATCGAAAAATGGTGGTTGCAAAAATCCTGCTGGAATATTAAGCATATTCATAGAAGAATCATAATAAGCATTAACTGTTTGCGGCGTCATTTCCCACTCATTGGGATCGACTGGTTTGCCAATTTTGTTAAGTTCATGTTGTTTTAAAAAAGCGTTAGCACGCAGGACATTAAGCACATAAGGACCACGGTCAATCCTCAAGGTTGAATAATCCCACCATTGACTAGGGTAACCTACGCGAGCTTTCATTAAGGCCAATTTTTTAAGCGCGGCACGACGAGTTTGCGGTGTCATCCAAGCTAATGTTTTAAGATCATTTTTTAAAGCATCACGAATACGATTAATAATTTCTACTACTGCTTTTTTTGCCGAGGGTGGAAAGTGTTTCTCCACATATACTTTGCCAATTGCAAATCCTAGCGCCTCATTTTCTGCAGCAACCACACGTTGCCAACGCGGCAATAATTCTTTGCAACCTGTGATTGCAGCTTTTAAGTTGAAGTCTTCCTCGACGAAAGCTTTTGATAAGTAGGGTGCAGCTGTATTAATGAGATGCCAACGTAAATACTTTTTCCAATCATCTAAAGAAATGGTTGCTAGTTTTTCATCCATCACTTTAAAAAAATTTGGCATTGCTAGATTGATACTTTTAATTTCAGGATGATTCAAATCAACAAAATATTGTTGCCAATTAAAATGCGGGGTAAGTTTTTTAAGTTGCGCTAAGTTTAAAATATGATAAATTTCACAGGGATTACGTTGATCACAAAGTGGCATTGATGCACTAGCTAATGCGGTTTCTATTTCCATAATTTTTTTGGCATCAACAACTGCTGTACGTGCATTATCTCCTAATAATTTAAACATACTAGCGATGTGATTCACATAAATTTTGCGAAGCTGTTTAAATTTTGCATCGTCTTTTAAGTAATAATCTCGGTCAGGCAATCCTAAGCCATCCTGTGTAGCTACACCAATTACCTTACGACTATTTTTAAAATCTTGTTCTTGCCCAAAATGAAACAATGCATTGACGCCAATCGTTTGCAAATGAGCAATGACTTGTTGCAATTCAGTTTTATTTTTAATGTTATTAATGCGCTCAAATTCAGTGTTGAGTGGAGTTATTCCTAATCGTTCGATGTTTTTGTCGTCCATTCCACTTAGATAAAAATCACTAAGTTTTTGCGTAGTACTATTAGGTTTTTTTTCTGGATTTTTTGTGGCAGCTTCGAGTATCTCACGAACGATTTGTTCATTTTGTTTTTCCAAAATATCAAAAATGCTCCAGTGGGGATAGGCTGCTGGAATAGGATGTTTTTTTTGCCAGTTACCATTAGCGTAACCAAAAAAATTTTGCTCTTTTTTGATACTTTGATTTATCCAGTCTAAATAAAGACCATTGCTATAAGTTTCAGTCATGGCATTTAGCCCTAATGGGTAAATAAGACAATATAAACTTATAGACAAATAAAGAACTAATCGCAAGGAAACCTCTAAGAAAGCGCAGACTGCACGCTAGGGAAGGAGAAGGATTTGGTGCGGCTATAACCTAAGTAGCCGCACCAAATTTTACCTTCTTTTACATCATATATCGAAGACCTACATTAATCGCCCATGGAATATTGTAGTTCGGGCCAGTAATAGCTTCATAATCAGCATGGAACTGTACGTGGTTGCATCCATAAGCAAACCCTGCACCTACTTCAGTTCGTGCGCCGTCTAAGTTAGGACGGAAGTGCGTACCAACAACATCAAAGCTACCACCATGGCTGTTTTGTGAAGCTTCCCCGAGTTTTAAGTAAGGCTCGAAGAATTTTCCACATTGGTTGAATGTACGACCGACCATCAACATACCTCTAACCTGGGTAATATCTGTAGTGCCAATGTTCACTGGGAACAGACTGTCCGCTACATAATTTGCCCCATTAAAGTGCGTATAAGTGACTTGTGCTTGTGGCTCAGCAAAGAATCCGCATCTTGAGCAGAAACGTTTACCTACCTGAGCAGAAGCACCTACACCCCATTGCTCATAATTATCATTCTCGCTCAGGATAGTTGAGCCGTTATTAGATGCAGTGCTAAATTTATTGTAAAAACGTTGTGCTTTAGCAACGCCATCTACATACCAACCACATTGATTCAACCAAGTACCGTAAACACCCGCATAAGGTGCATTGGTATCTATACTGCCTGATGATGATGAGAAGATAGGACTACTTCTTCCGTATCCTAAGAACGCACCAGCAAACACTTGATTGCCACAGGCTGTGGTAAAGCCTTTGTCTATACCCACGTCAGCACCGTATAAGTAAACATGGAACGGATCGCCAGCAACATCGCTATTAACGTTGATACGCTCATCGTAATTACGGACCCATACATTATTTTTGATTTGTCCATAGCGTGCACAACCATCACAGCATCGGCAGATTCCTTGACGTAACTCACCCATACGTTTGTACACATCATCAAACTGGGTCGCCCAAATCGATGGAGTCAACGCGGTTGCAACGATGTTCTTACCCGTAGGCGTTAAGCCACTATTCACAAGATACCAGTTGTCTTCAGTACCCGGTACGCCTAAGCCTTCTTGTAAGGTATATACCAAAATACCTGCATCAACTTGTCCACCTTGTAACGCAAATTGAGCCACACCGTCCGTAGTAGAAATAAGTTCTAAGGACTGACCTGGAGTCGTTGGATTGTTACCTTGGTTGGTGACTTGAACTAGGTAACTGCCTGCGCTGGTTCCTCCGACGCTCATATGATCACCCACTAATGCACCTAAATTGGTTAAGAATGCAAAAGTGCCGTTACCAGAACCTAAATTCCCAGTCACCGTGAGTTGATTTCCAGCCGTAGTACCTGCTAAGGAGACTAACCCGTTATTCGTTAACCCAGCAATCGTTTGTGGGAAACCAGCAAGATTAAGCTCAGTATTAGCATCAACCACATGATTGGAAAATGGGCTAAGGGTATTAGCAGCCCCTGCCTGTATGATGCCTTCATCAATCGTCGTAGTACCTGAGTAGGTATTCGTACCACTTAATGTCAGCGTACCCGCGCCGGTTTTTGTAAGACCTCCATTACCCGTAAATCCACTATCCGCAACCCCAATATTAAAGCCATTGCTATCGATAATCACACCATCTGGACTATTGGTGACCAAATTACCGCTGCTAAACCCAGTGATGAAGTTAGCATTGCTGGAAAGTGCGATTAATGTGCCATTATTAAAGTTAGCCACACTTCCGCTATTGCCTGCAATCAACTGATTGGTACTCAAAGTACCTGGAGAGCCAGGGCCACCACCGAGATTAAGGGTTCCAGCTGGGTCACCTAAAGTGACGGTATTCGCAGTGACTGCAGCACCGTTATTAATATTTAAGGTGGCATTACTTAGGGTCGCTAATTGGATATTGCCATTCACGGTGCCTAAGGTACCGCCGCTGATGGTTAACGTACCTTCGGCAACCGTCGTATCACCTTGATAATTATTGGTGAGGTCGTTGAAGGTCACAACACCGGTGCCCGTTTTAGTAAAGCTACCTTGACCACTAAATCCAAACATATCTGAAGGGTTTTCAGTGATGTTATTGCCTTCGTCATTAATGGTTAAGCCACCACTTTGAATATTTAGGTTACCAGAAGCAAACCCACCCGTGATCAAGTTAGAGGCAGGAGTACCACCCGCTTGCAATGTTCCAGCATCGAAGTTAGCTTGCGCTGTACCACCACCCGCTTGCAATTGATTGAGAATCAAAGTACCTGTACTGCTCGGACCATCTCCGAGGTTCAGTGTACCCATATTTCCTGAAGTGCTTAACACCACATCATTAGCAGTCACTACCGCACCACTGTAGATGTTTAAGAAAGCACTACCGGTTAAAGCCAGGTTAATATTACCCGAGCTCGTTCCCAATGTACCTCCATTAATATTGAATGTGCCTGCATCAACATTCGTATCACCCGCATAGGTGTTCGTTGCATTGTTGAACGTGAATGTACCCGTGCCAGCCTTCGTCAAGCCACCCACACCCACAAACCCATCACTCGTTCCAATGTTGTTACCGTTGTCATTAATTGTTAATCCACCCGTTTCAATATTGAGGTTGCCTGCAGTAAAGCCGGTAATGAAGTTAGTAGGATTACTGGAAAGAGCAGCCAGTATGCCATCATTAAAGTTAGCAACACTTCCGCTATTACCCGCGATTAACTGATTAGTACTCAAAGTACCAGCTGAGCCAAAACCATCACCCAGATTGAGAATTCCACTATTTGGATCACCCAGATTTACGGTATCAGCAGTTACCACTGCATCATTATTAATGTTTAAGGTGGCACTTCCTAATGCACCTAATAGGATATTGCCATCAACCGTTCCTAATGTACCGCCACTGATGGCTAACGTACCTTCGGTAAGGTTCGTATCACCTTGATAAGTATTGGTGAGGTCGTTGAAGGTCATAGTACCCGTACCGACTTTAGTGAAACTACCTTGGCCACTAAATCCAGCCATATCTGAAGGGTTTTCAGTGATGTTATTGCCTTGGTCATCAATGGTGAGTCCGCCCGTTTCAATATTCAATTGACCGGAAGTAAATCCACCCGTGATCAAGTTAGAGGCAGGAGTACCACCCGCTTGCAACGTTCCAGCATCGAAGTTGGCTTGCGCTGTGCCACTACCCGCTTGCAATTGATTGAGAATCAAAGTACCTGTACTGCTCGAACCATCTCCGAGGTTCAGTGTACCCGTATTTCCTGAAGTGCTTAACACCACATCATTAGCAGTCACTACCGCACCACCGTTGATGTTCATGAAAGTATCACCGGTTAAAGCCAGGTTAATATCACCCGAATTCGTTCCTAAGGTACCGCCAATAATATTGAAGGTACCGGCATCAACATTCGTATCACCCGCATAGGTGTTCGTTGCATTGTTGAACGTGAATGTACCCGTGCCAGCCTTCGTCAAGCCACCCACACCCACAAATCCATCACTCGTTCCAATGTTGTTACCATTATCATCAATCGTTAATCCACCCGTTTCAATATTGAGATCGCCTGCAGTAAAGCCGGTAATGAAGTTAGTAGGATTACTGGAAAGCGCAACCAGTATGCCATCATTAAAGTTAGCAGTGCTATTTGGATTGCCTGAGACCAGCTGATTGAGATTCAAAGTACCTGGTGAACCCAAACCATTGCCTAGATTGAGGATTCCAGGTGCATCACCTATCGTTACGATATTCCCAGTAACCACTGCACCATTATTAATATTTAAAGTGGCATTTCCTAAAGCACCTAATAGGATATTGCCATTCACGGTGCCTAAGGTACCGCCGCTGATGGTTAAGGTTCCTTCGGTAAGATTCGTATCACCTTGATAAGTATTGGTGAGACCGTTGAAGGTCATCGTACCCGTACCGACTTTAGTGAAACTACCTTGACCACTAAATCCAGCCATATCTGAAGGGTTTTCAGTAATGTTATTGCCTTGGTCATCAATGGTGAGTCCGCCCGTTTCAATATTCAATTGACCAGCAGTAAATCCACCTGTGATCAAGTTAGACGCAGGAGTACCACCCGCTTGCAACGTTCCAGCATCGAAGTTGGCTTGCGCTGTACCACCACCCGCTTGCAATTGATTGAGAATCAAAGTACCTGTACTGCTCGAACCATCTCCGAGGTTCAGCGTACCCATATTTCCTGAAGTGCTTAACACCACATCATTAGCAGTCACGACCGCACCACCGTTGATGTTTAAGACAGTATCACCGGTTAAAGCCAGGTTAATATTACCCGAATTCGTTCCTAAGGTACCGCCAATAATATTGAATGTACCGGCATCAATATTCGTATCACCTGCATAGGTATTCGTTGCATTGTTGAAGGTGAATGTACCGTTGCCAGTCTTCGTTAAGCTACCCACGCCACTGAACCCATCACTCGTTCCAATGTTGTTACCATTATTATCAATGGTTAATCCACCCGTTTCAATATTGAGCTTGCCTGGAGCAAAGCCGGTAATGAAGTCCGTAGGATGACTGGAAAGCGCAACCAGTATGCCATCATTAAAGTTAGCAGTGCTATTTGGATTGCCTGAGACCAGCTGATTGAGATTCAAAGTACCTGGTGAGCCAAGACCTCCACCCAAATTGAGGATTCCAGGTGCATCACCTATCGTTACGATATTTCCGGTAACCACTGCACCATTATTAATATTTAAAGTGGCATTTCCTAATGCACCTAATAGGATATTGCCATTCACGGTTCCTAAGGTACCGCCGCTGATGGTTAAGGTTCCTTCTTTAAGATTTGTATCACCTTGATAATTATTGGTGAGGCCGTTGAAGGTCATCGTACCCGTGCCGACTTTAGTGAAACTACCTTGACCACTAAATCCAGCCATATCTGAAGGGTTTTCAGTGATGTTATTGCCTTGGTCATCAATGGTGAGTCCGCCCGTTTCAATATTCAATTGACCGGAAGTAAATCCACCCGTGATCAAGTTAGAGGCAGGAGTACCACCCGCTTGCAACGTTCCAGCATCGAAGTTGGCTTGCGCTGTGCCACTACCCGCTTGCAATTGATTGAGAATCAAAGTACCTGTACTGCTCGAACCATCTCCGAGGTTCAGTGTACCCGTATTTCCTGAAGTGCTTAACACCACATCATTAGCAGTCACTACCGCACCACCGTTGATGTTCATGAAAGTATCACCGGTTAAAGCCAGGTTAATATCACCCGAATTCGTTCCTAAGGTACCGCCAATAATATTGAAGGTACCGGCATCAACATTCGTATCACCCGCATAGGTGTTCGTTGCATTGTTGAACGTGAATGTACCCGTGCCAGCCTTCGTCAAGCCACCCACACCCACAAATCCATCACTCGTTCCAATGTTGTTACCATTATCATCAATCGTTAATCCACCCGTTTCAATATTGAGATCGCCTGCAGTAAAGCCGGTAATGAAGTTAGTAGGATTACTGGAAAGCGCAACCAGTATGCCATCATTAAAGTTAGCAGTGCTATTTGGATTGCCTGAGACCAGCTGATTGAGATTCAAAGTACCTGGTGAACCCAAACCATTGCCTAGATTGAGGATTCCAGGTGCATCACCTATCGTTACGATATTCCCAGTAACCACTGCACCATTATTAATATTTAAAGTGGCATTTCCTAAAGCACCTAATAGGATATTGCCATTCACGGTGCCTAAGGTACCGCCGCTGATGGTTAAGGTTCCTTCGGTAAGATTCGTATCACCTTGATAAGTATTGGTGAGACCGTTGAAGGTCATCGTACCCGTACCGACTTTAGTGAAACTACCTTGACCACTAAATCCAGCCATATCTGAAGGGTTTTCAGTAATGTTATTGCCTTGGTCATCAATGGTGAGTCCGCCCGTTTCAATATTCAATTGACCAGCAGTAAATCCACCTGTGATCAAGTTAGACGCAGGAGTACCACCCGCTTGCAACGTTCCAGCATCGAAGTTGGCTTGCGCTGTACCACCACCCGCTTGCAATTGATTGAGAATCAAAGTACCTGTACTGCTCGAACCATCTCCGAGGTTCAGCGTACCCATATTTCCTGAAGTGCTTAACACCACATCATTAGCAGTCACGACCGCACCACCGTTGATGTTTAAGACAGTATCACCGGTTAAAGCCAGGTTAATATTACCCGAATTCGTTCCTAAGGTACCTCCATTAATATTGAATATACCGGCATCAACATTCGTATCACCCGCATAGCTATTCGTTGCATTGTTGAACGTGAATGTACCGTTGCCAGCCTTCGTCAAGCCACCCACACCCACAAACCCATCACTCGTTCCAATGTTGTTACCATTATCATCAATCGTTAATCCACCCGTTCCGATACTGAGGTTACTACTACCTGGAACAAAGCCGGTAATGAAGTCAGTAGGATGACTGGAAAGTGCAACCAGCATGCCATCATCAAAGGTAGCAACACTTGAATTACTGCCTGCAATCAACTGATTGGTACTCAAAGTACCTGGTGAGCCATCACCAAGATTGAGAACCCCACTACCACCCAAATTTACAGTATTAGCAGTTACCATAGCACCATTATTGATGTTTAAGGTTCCTAAAGTGATTAATTGGATATTACTGCTCGATGTGCCTAATGTACCGCCGCTAATGGCTAAAGCCCCGTCTGCAACCGTCGTACCGCCTTGATAGGTGTTCGTGGCATTAGTGAGTGTTAAAGTACCACCACTACCTGTCGAGGTTAAACCACCTACGCCAGCAAGGTTATTGCCGATACCGATAAGGTGGTTGTTATTATCAATGGTTAACCCACCACTCTGGATGTCGATAATATTTATAAACTGAAAGAAGAAGTTGCTTTGGTCTGAATTGGCTACCAAAGTACCATTATCAAAATATACGTTATTTGTACCAGGACCACCGAGAAGTTGATCTAGGG